>NZ_AP024525.1:0-1471188 GCF_020886775.1 Sinomonas cyclohexanicum | reverse complement strand
GCGGCGAAGTCGTGCTCGTTGAGGCCGCGCTCGCCGTAGGCATCGTGCGTGCCGTCGGCCACGAGGCACAGGTCGAGCGCGGCCGAGCCGAGTCGGCGCATGTCCCCGAAGCCATCCATGAGGCCGGGAAGGAACTCCGCCTGTTCGGCGCGGACCGTCGGGTCGTAGCTGAAGCCAGTGGCCAGGAGCGCCGACCCGGCCTCATCGCGGCCCGGGGGCGGGCCGTCGAGGCGACGCGGCCACGTCTCGAGACCGCCCTCGCCGCCGGCCGAACGCGGCAGATCCAGACGCCACGCGCCCCCGCCGCGCACCGCCCAGTACTCGCGGCCCAGCGCGGGAGCGCTCACGACGCCGGCCAGCCACACGCCGTCGGTGTCCGCCACGGCCACGCTTGTGGCGTAATAGACGATGTCGCGGATGAAGTTCGTGGTGCCGTCGAGCGGGTCGATGGACCAGCGGAAGCCGCTCGGCTCCGAGACGCGTGCGGTCCCCTGCTCCTCGCCGGTCACCGTGTCGTTGGGGCGCTCGGCGGCCAGGACGGCGCGGACAGCCTTCTCTGCTGCGAGGTCGAACTCCGTGACCCAGTCGCTGCCGGAGCTCTTGGTCTCGGCACCGCCGTCGGAGCGGGACAGGACGCCGGGGTCGCGCGTCGCGAGGACTGCTGCCCCGGCGGCGGCAGCGCGCCTGGCCGTCTGGAGGAGCTCGTCGAGGAAATCTGCGGTGTACTCGGCGGCGGTCATTCGCCCTCTCCTTCTGCCTCTGCCTCGCCGATCTCCGCGGCGAGCTCGCCGCGCGAGGTGGCGCCAGCACCGTCGTCGTGCGTCGGGGCAGCCTCGTCTGGCTCGGCTGCGGGGGCCGGGCCCTCGTCGAGCAGCCTGCGGAAGCCGGCCTCGTCGAGGACCGGGACTCCGAGCTGCTCGGCCTTGTCGAGCTTCGAGCCGGCGCTCTCGCCCGCCACGACGTAGTCGGTCTTCTTCGAGACGCTCCCGGACGCCTTGCCTCCACGGATGATGATCGCCTCCTTCGCCTCGTCGCGGCTGAAGCCCTCGAGGCTGCCGGTGACGACGATGGTCAGGCCCTCGAGCGTGCGGCCCACCGAGGCGTGCTGCTCGTCCTCCATCTTCACGCCGGCGGCGGCCCAGCGGTCCACGATGTCGCGGTGCCAGTCCTCGGCGAACCACTCGATGAGGGCGTCGGCGATGATGGGGCCCACGCCGTCGACGTCGGCGAGCTGTTCCCGCGCGTCGCCTGCCGCGAGGACCTCGCGGAGGGCCCTCATCGAGCCGTACCGGGTCGCGAGGGCGCGCGACGCCGTCGGCCCCACGTGCCGGATCGAGAGGCCCACGAGCACCCGCCAGAGCGGCTGCGTCTTGGCCTTCTCGACCTCTGCGAAGAGCTTCTCGGTCGAGGCGGTCGGAACCGACGGCTTCTTGGCCGTCGGCTTGGTCCAGAAGTACGGGACAAGGTCCCACTGCCCAGTGCCGGCGCCCTTGGCGCGCTTCTCCCGCCAGACCATGACGTCAGCGAGCGCGTCACGCAGTGTCGCGTCGGACCAATCGGCGGCAAGCTCGAAGATCCGGGCCTCGCCGTCCAGCACGCCCGGCCCGGAGGGCTGCGGCCGGCCCCCAATCGTTGCGGGGTCTGGCCCGGGGCCCGAGGTGAGGGCGATCGCGGCCTCCCAGCCGAGCGCCTCGATGTCGAACGCGCCCCGCCCTGCGAGGTGGAAGACGCGCTCCCGCAGCTGGGACGGGCACGACCGGGCGTTGGGGCAGCGGATGTCCACCTCGCCCTCCTTGCTCGGCGCAAGCGGGGTGCCGCATGAGGGGCACTCGGTGGGCATGACGAAGTCGCGGACAGGGGGATCCTGCGCGTCGCGCAGCGCGAGGACGGGACCCACGATCTCGGGGATCACGTCGCCGGCCTTGCGCAGCACGACAATGTCGCCGATCTTGACCCCCTTGGCCTTGACCACGTCCTGGTTGTGCAGCGTGGCCATCTCGACCGTGGAGCCCGCGACCTTGACCGGCTCCATGACCCCGTACGGCGTGACGCGGCCCGTGCGGCCCACGTTGACCTGGATGTCGAGGAGCTTGGTGTGGACCTCCTCGGGCGGGTACTTGAACGCGACCGCCCAGCGCGGCACGCGCGAGGTGTGGCCGAGTGCCCGCTGGGTGGCGAAATCGTCGGCCTTGACCACGATGCCGTCGATCTCGTGGATCAGGCTGTGACGCTTCTCGCCGTACTTCGTGATGAAGGCGAGGACCTGCTCGTACGTGTCGAGGACTTCGTAGTACGGACTCGTGGGCAGGCCCCACGCCTTGAGGAGCTCGTAGGTCTCAGCCTGGCTCGCGGCGGCGAGGCCTTCGCGTGCGCCGATGCCATGCACGAACATACTCAGGGGCCGCTTGGCCGTCTCGGCAGGGTCCTTCTGGCGCAGCGACCCGGCGGCGGCGTTGCGCGGGTTGGCGAGCGGAGCCCTGCCGTCCGCGATGAGCGCGTCATTGAACTCGTTGAAGGCCTTCGTAGGAATGTAGACCTCGCCGCGGATCTCCACCTCTTCGGGGTGGCCCTCTCCGGCGAGGCGAGTGGGGATGTCCTTGATGGTCAGGACGTTGTGGGTGACGTCCTCGCCGGTGCGGCCGTCGCCGCGGGTCGCCGCCCGGACGAGCTCGCCGTTGCGGTACAGCAGGTTGATCGCGAGGCCGTCGATCTTGAGCTCGGTGAGCCACTTGGCGGGCGGCAGCCCGAGGGCCGCGACGCTCGCCTCGGCCCGGCGGATCCACGCCTCGAGCTCCTCGATCGAGAAGACGTCCTCGAGGCTGTACATCCGCGCCAGGTGCTGAACCGGGGCGAACGCGGCGGTCGCCTCACCGCCGACCTCCTGGGTGGGCGAGTCGTTGGCCACGAGCTCGGGATGGAGGGCCTCGAACTCCTCGAGACTGCGGAAGAGCGCGTCGTACTCAGCGTCCGAGATGACCGGAGTGTCCTCGTTGTAGTACAGCGCACGATGCTTGCGGACCTCGTCCGCGAGCGCGTCATACTCGTCGCGCAGCGACTCGGACGGGACCACGGCCCCGTCGTTCACCGCCTCGGCGTTCGCCCCGTCGACACTCGGGGCCTGGGTGCCGGCTGCCTGGGTCTTGGCTGCTTCTGCGCTCACGGTGTCTATCTTGCCGCATGCCTCCGACAGTCCTGTGTCTGGCCGCCGCAAGGCTCCGGGTTGAGGCTCCCCGCGGATACAGGCGGTGCGCACGACGGCGGCGAGTTGCCGCCGTCGTGCGCCCCGCCGCGGATGCCTTATCGTATATATTTCCGATACATCTTCCACCTGCCAGAGATATGTTCTAGGATGAGACTATGGCGGGCGCTGAAGAGTTCGACGAGAAGTGGGCCGAGGAAGCCTTACTGCTGGACTCACTCGGTGTCGGCGGGCCGGTCGAGCCCCCGGAGTGGCTGCGCCTCCAGTGGCAGCGCGAGGATCAGGAAACTGCGGTGGGGCTTGCCGATGACGAGCTCGAGGCGGCCCTAGCGGCGGTGTTCCACGAGGACGGGTCGCCCCAGGACGGCACCGGGCATGCCTCCCCCGAGGACCTGGAGCCGCTGCCCCGCGAGATCGTGCTGGCGGAGCTGCGCGAACGCGCCGGGGCTCAGCTCCTGGACCGCCTCGCCGCCCTCGACGGCGAGGAGGCCGCGCGCCTCGCCGAACGCGCCGCAGTGATCAGGGCCCTGGTCGACGCGTCCGCCGGCACCGCCGGGGAACCCTTCCGCCTCGCCGATGCGACCTCTATCGCCGCGTCCGAGATCACCGCCCGCCTCAAGGTCTCCGTCCGCACGGCCAAGGGACTCGTCGCCGAGGCACTCTCCCTCACCGACCCCGCCGCCGTGCCCGTCCTGAGCGCCCTGCGCGAACGGCGCCTGTCCGTCCGCCGCGCCAAGGCCACCATGGACGCCGCACTGCCCGTTCCACCCGGGAGGCTCTCCGAGTTCCTCGCCAAGGCCGTCGATATCGCGGCGCCCGCCGACCCCGACCGAACCCCCAACCCCACCACGCTCGCGAGGCGCCTTCGCCGACTCGTCGAGGACTACACCGACGAGGCCCTCGCCGCCCGCCGGGCCAAGGCCATCACCGACCGTCGCGTGGACGTCGACCCCGCCGGGGACGGCATGTGCTGGCTCACCGCCTACCTCCCCCTCGAGACCGGCGCGGCCATCGACACCCGCCTCGAATCCATCGCGCGCTCCCTCCAGGGCCCTGACGAGCGGCGCACCCTGCCCCAGCTCCGCGCCGACGCCCTTGCCGACTTGCTCAGCGGCACGGCGCCTTTCATGGCAGATCCCGGCCCGGCGGAAACGGACCTCGCCGTACCTGAAGCCGAGGCCGAGTCCGCGGTCCGCGCGAATACCCGCGCCGCCTTCGGTCACGCGTCAGGCGTGCGCTGCGAGACGATCCTCCTGCTTCCGGCCGCCACCGCTGGTGGCACCGGCGATGCCCCCGCCGAGCTGCTCGGCTACGGTCCCCTCGATCCCGCCACGGCCAAACAGCTCGCGGCCC
Source organism: Sinomonas cyclohexanicum (assembly GCF_020886775.1). Lineage (GTDB taxonomy): Bacteria > Actinomycetota > Actinomycetes > Actinomycetales > Micrococcaceae > Sinomonas > Sinomonas cyclohexanicum. The sequence continues at coordinate 1,466,636 of NZ_AP024525.1, read as the reverse complement.
GCGCCGCCACCTGGTCCCAGCTCACCGTTGACCCCACCACCGGCGCACCCCTGTCAATCGGCCGCACCCGCTACACACCCACTGCCGCCATGCGCCGATTCCTCGGAGCGCGCGACGCGACCTGTAGATTCCCCGGCTGCGACAAGCCCGCCGCCGCCACCGAAACCGACCACACGCACGAATGGCACCAGGGCGGCATCACCGGCACCGACAACCTCGCCCAGCTCTGCCGAGAACACCACCGACTCAAGACACTCGGGTACTGGAGCGTCGAACACATCGGCATCGCGCAGTCAGAAGCAGTCGCCGCGGTCTCAGCGGTGGTCGCCCGCGTCTCCAGGACGAACCAGGTCCCGAAAGGTACGACCATCACCACCAGTCCTCCGAGGAACCCGCCCGGCACCCTGCAATGGACCGCGCCATCCGGGCAGGAATACATCACCTACCCCCAGGGCGACACCCCACCGCCATTCTGAGGCCGAGGTCCTAGTTGGCAGCCACGTCCCGTGCGTCCACGACGATCACCGTGATGTTGTCCCGCCCGCCGGCGTCGATCGCCGCGCCAATCAGGGCGTCGGCGGCATCCTGAGGATGTGTCCGGCTCGTGAGGATGCCGAGGATCTCCTCGTCGCGCAGCTCAGACGTGAGCCCGTCGGAGCAGACGAGGAGGCGATCGCCGGCCTCAACAGGCAGGAGCCAGAAGTCGGCCTCGGCATCCTCACCCGTGCCGAGTGCACGCGTCACGACATGCCGTCGCGGGTGGAACAGCGCCTCCTCGGGCGTGATCTCGCCGGCGTCCACCAGCTCCCGGACCTCCGAATGGTCAACACTGATCTGCACGAAGCGCCCGGCCTTGGACAGACGGTACGTACGCGAGTCGCCCACGTTCGCCACGAGCCAGTACGGCACCGCGGTGATCAGGATGACCACGGCGCCGGAGAGCGTTGTGCCCGCCCGCGCACCCGTGGCTTCTCGGATGCGCCAGTCGGCCTCTTCGATGACGTGTTGGATGTCCTGTGCGGTTGCGCGGTGCGTCCCCGGCGCGAGGATGGGTGCGTCGCCCAGAGCCTGCACGCACAGCTGACTTGCGACCTCCCCGGCCTCGTGGCCACCCATGCCGTCGGCAACCATGAACACGGGATCGCGCGCGAGGAACGAGTCTTCGTTCAGCTCCCTGCGCAGTCCGCGATCAGTCCCGGAGCCCACTGTGAGCCTGAGCTTCGGCTCAACGCCAGGCGAGTGCGTCACGCCGGCCTCCTTCCGCCCCCGAGGAACGATTCACCATGGTTCCCGCATCCCCCTCCGCGCCCGGGCGTCCCCGTGATGGGAAACGCCTCCCGCGGGCCCGGTCGCCGCCGGCGACGCCCACCGCCCCGCCGGACCATCCTGCCACAGGCTTCCGCGCCGGCCGGGGCACCAACAGGGCGCGGCGGCCGCGGCAACCGTCAGTCGAGCACGATCCCGGGGCCCTCACCGGCCCGCAGCGACACGGGGTGGATCTCCCCGAACCCACGCACGTTCTGCGGTTCGCGGGCGTCGAGGACAAAGCGCGCATCGCCGCTGAGGGCGTTCGCCGTGACGTCGTCCACGAGCACCTGGCCCGGTTCGGCGAGCGCGATGAGCCGGGCCGCGAGGTTCACCGTCGGGCCGTAGATGTCGCCGAGCCGGCTCAGCACGCGGCCCCACACCATAGCCACCCGGCATTCAGGCAGGATGTCGTCGTCGGCGAACTCCTTGGCGAGCGCGAGGGAGATCTGGGCTCCCGCCGTCGGCGTCTCGGCGATGTACAGGACCTCGTCGCCGATCGTCTTGACGAGGCGTCCGCCACCTACGGTGATGATCTCGGAGCAGCGATTCTCGAAGCGCTGGACCAGCTGGGCCAGCGTCTTCTCGTTCATCCTGCGGGACAGGGACGTGTACGAGACGAGGTCGGCGAAGCCTACGGCGCGGGCCAGAGGCAGCGGGGCGTCGTCCTCGGTCCCGTCGCGGCCCTCCTCGCTGCGTTCCAGGCCGGCCTGTGCACGGACCGCGAGCCGCTGCACGCCCGCGGTGAGCTGGCGGCGCCAGGAGTAGACGAGCATCTCCTCGAGCGGGGCGATGAGGTCCGGGATGCGGTCGATGAGCGCGATCCGGGCCTCGGCGTCGGTCATGCCCTCATTGGACACCATGTCCTCGACGAGGGCCTCGACCTGCCAAACGACCATGCGGTCCGTCATCTGGCCGATGGCCCGGGTCACGGAGATTGCGGCGTCCTCCGTGAGGACGCCGTCGCGCACGAGCTTCGGCACGACCTTGAGGTGCTCAAGGTCCGTCTGGGTGAAGGCAAGATCGTCGTCCGTGAAGTTCGGCATGCCGAGGGCGCGCCAGAGCTTGCGGGCCGAGTAGAGGGACAGGCCGACTCCCGCCGCTACCTCACGGCGCTTGAGCGTGCGCTCGCCGCCGAGGAGGAGCGCCTCGAGCTGCTTGGAGCTGACCCTCCTGGGGCCGGCCAACGTCTCCATCGCCCCGCGCCCCGGCGTGGGTTCCTCGGCATACTCGTCCTCCGGCGCCCCGGGCTCAGAGGACATGACGTCGTCGATCTGGGCCTCGCCCGTCGAGTCGTCCATCAGTCCTCCCTCAGTTCCCACGGCAGCGACGCGTCGCCGAGGTCGGTGATCTCGTCGCCCGGGCCATGCCACGGCGCGTCGTCGGGCAGCTCCTCGATGGCGTCGAGGATGAACTCGCTGAAGCGGCGCGCCTCCGGCACGTCGGCGAGCGTGAGCTGTGCCGACTGGCCCGAGGTCAAGGTTATCGTTCCGGACCTGAGCATCCCCTGCATGAATCCCTGATGCAGGTTGACGTCCCGGACGAGGGACAGCGGCATGGCGCGGTCACGCCGGGTGAGGCCGCGCTCCCGCCGCAGGACCCTCTGGCTCGTCAGGACGTACCGTACGGAGCGCCACGCGAGGAGCTCGCGGAGGCAGTAGCCGAGCAGGATCCACACGCCGAGGAGCGCTGGGACGAGGGCAAGCCACTGCCGCGAGCCGGGAGGGAGCCAGGGAAACGTCTGCTCGAGGTGCCCGCGCGCAAGCCAGCCGGCAGCGAACGCGCCCGCCCCGCACACGGCGATGAGAACCACTGCGGGCAGCACAAGCATCCGCCCGTGCCGGCGCGTTGTGACGATGAGCTGCTCCCCCGGGGTGAGGATCCTACGCATAGCCGCCGTCGGCCGGGCGCAGGTGGACCACATCCCCTGCCGCGACCGAGTGGCGCGAGCCGTCCTCCTCGACCACCCGGAGGGCGCCGTGGGCGTCGAGGCCGGTGGCGCGTCCCACGAGGGTCTGCCCGCCGGGGAGCTCCACACGCACCCGCTTGCCGAGCGTGATGGTCGCGTCCTCCACCTCGCCCGACAGCCCGCGTCCGCCCGCGAGCGGAAGGTCGGGGTCGCCGTCGGCCGCGCAGAACTCGCGGTATCGGCGGCCGAACGCCGCGAGATACGCCGCGAGGAGGTCTTCGCGGCGAACGTGCCTGCCGGTGGCGAGCAGGACGCTCGTGGCCGTGGGGACCGGGAGCTCGTCCTCCGTCTGGCCCACGTTGATGCCGGTTCCGAGCACGACGGCGGGCGGGGCGCCGTGTGCTCCCGGCGCGAGCTGGGCGAGGATTCCGGAGATCTTCTTCCCGTCCACCACCACGTCGTTGGGCCACTTGACGCTCGCCTCGAGGCCAGCACAGATGGCGAGTGCCTCGCGGAGGGCGAGGGCGGCCAGCGGCGAGAACCACGAGTAGCTCTGCGTGGGCAGGGGCCGGCCGTCGCGGTTGTGCGGGCGGAGCAGGACCGAGACAGCGATGGACGTGCCGAGCGGGGACTCCCAGTGGCGTTGCAGGCGGCCCCTCCCGGCGCTCTGGTGGCCCGTGGTGAGGACGGCCAGGTCGCCCCAGCCGTCGGCGTCCGTCTCGGCGAGGCGCAGGAGCTCGGCGTTGGTCGAGCCGATGTCATCGATCACCTCGAGCCGGGACAGGCCGGCCGCGCGCACGAGCTCCGGCCCCAGAAGCGTCCGGTCGAGGGGGCCGCGGGCAGGTGGCTGCGCTGAAACGTCCATTCATGAATCGTACCGATCAGGGGCCAGATGACCGTGGAGCGCCAGGTGCCGGGCGGGAGTCGTGGCTGGTCAGAGCGGCCACCAGTCAGAGGAAGATGTCCGGGACGAGCCGGTCCTCGGGGGCGCCGAGGCTGTAGCGGGCGAAGTCGGTGACGCCGGCGGCCCGCAGGACCTGTTCGTCGGTGAAGAAGTTGCCGGTGGTGGTGCGCGGGTCGCTCGTGAGGACCGCGTGGGCGGCGTCGGCCACGATCTGCGGCGAGCGCCCCGCGGAGGCGAGGGTGTCGCCGTCGGGCATCGCGCGGATCGCCGCGGTGTCGATGAGGGTAGCGGGCCAGAGCGAGTTGACCCCGATGCCGTCTGCCCGGAGCTCCTCGGCGAGGCCGAGCGTGGTCAGGCTCATACCGTATTTCGCCATGGTGTAGGCGAGGTGGCGGCCGGCCCACGTCGGGTCGAGGTTCAGGGGCGGCGAGAGCGTGAGGATGTGCGCGCCCCTGCCCGACGCCGCGGAGGCGCGCAGGGCCGGGAGGGAGAGCTTGGAGAGCAGGAACGTGCCGCGGACGTTGATGTCCTGCATCAGGTCGTAGCGCTTCATGTCCACGGCGTCTGTCGTGGAGAGGTCGATCGCGGAGGCGTTGTTGAGCACGACGTCGATGCCTCCGAAGCGCTCGAGGGTCGCCTCGACGGCGCGCGCCACATCCTCGTCGCTGCGCACGTCGCCGACGATCGGGAGGGCGTGCCCGCCGGCGGCCTCGATCTCCTCCGCGGCCGTGTACACGGTGCCGGCGAGCTTCGCGTGCGGCTGGGCGGTCTTGGCCAGGAGGGCCACGTTGGCGCCGTCCGCCGCGGCGCGCTTGGCGATCGCGAGGCCGATCCCGCGGCTGCCGCCGCTCATGAGGATGGTGCGGCCGGACAGGGACGCGGCGGGGGCGGGTGTGATGCTCGTCATGGGGACAGTGTACAGACGATGTTACTCGTGAGTAACAAATCGAGCGACCCACCCGCACGAGCCGCCCCGCCGCCGTCGTGCGCCACGCGCCAACGGGGGGCGAGAAATTGTAGGGTTCCTACACACACCGCCCGCTGTGGCCTCACTAGACTTGGGTGACGTGCCCGCCGACTATGCGGCGCACTGTGCGAAACCTACGAAGCCACCACGAGTGCGCCTGGACCGACGAGCTGGAGTGAGCGTGACCCACGACCTGACCACCACCGCAGGCAAGATCGCGGACTTCCGCGACCGGCGGGCGGCATCGCTCGCACCCTCGGGCCAGGAGGCGATCGAGAAGCAGCACGCGCGCGGCAAGGGCACCGCCCGAGAGCGCATCGACATGCTCCTGGACGAGGGCAGCTTCGTGGAGCTCGACTCGCTCCGCGTGCACCACTCCACCTCGTTCGGCATGGAGAAGAAGAAGCCGCTCGGCGATGGGCTCGTCTCGGGCTACGGCACCGTGGACGGGCGGCCGGTGGCCGTGTACAGCCAGGACTTCACCGTGTACGGCGGCTCGCTGAGCCAGGTCAACGGCGAGAAGATCGTCAAGGTCCAGGAGTTCGCGCTGCGCAACGGCTTCCCCGTGGTCGGAATCCTCGACGGCGGCGGGGCGCGCATCCAGGAGGGTGTCGCATCCTTGGCGATGTTCGCGGACATCTTCCGGAACAACGTGGCCGCCTCCGGGGTCGTGCCGCAGATCTCCGTGATCATGGGCCCCTCGGCCGGCGGCGCGGCCTACTCCCCCGCGCTCACCGACTACATCGTCATGGTGGACAAGACGAGCCACATGTTCATCACCGGCCCGGACGTCATCAAGACCGTCACGGGCGAGGAGGTGGACATGGAGACCCTCGGCGGCGCCCGACAGCACAACGCCACGACCGGCACGGCGACATACCTCGCCGCCGACGAGTCCGACGCCCTCGACTTTGTCCGCGAGCTCCTCGACTTCCTGCCCTCGAACAACCTCGTCGAGGCACCCGTGCTGGAGTCGGACCAGGAGCTCGAGGAGACCGGCGAGGACGCCGCCCTCGACGCGCTCGTGCCCGACTCCGCGTCCCAGGGCTACGACATGCGCACCGTGATCGATGGGATCGTCGACGACGGCAACTTCCTCGAGATGCAGGCCCTCTACGCCCCCAACGTGATCATCGGCTACGGGCGCATGGAGGGGCACACGGTGGGGATCGTGGCGAACCAGCCCATCCAGTTCGCCGGGACCCTGGACATCTCCGCGTCCGAGAAGGCCGCTCGGTTCGTGCGGCACTGCGACGCGTTCAACATCCCGATCATCACCCTCGTGGACGTCCCCGGCTTCCTGCCCGGCAAGGACCAGGAGTTCCAGGGCATCATCCGCCGCGGCGCCAAGCTCCTCTACGCGTACGCCGAGGCGACCGTGCCGAAGCTGACCGTGATCTGCCGCAAGGCGTACGGCGGGGCGTACATCGTCATGGGCTCCAAGAAGCTCGGCGCGGACCTGAACTTCGCGTGGCCCACCGCGCAGATCGGCGTCATGGGCGCGCAGGGTGCCGTGAACATCCTGTACCGGCGGGAGCTCGCAGCCGTTGTCGCCGAGGGCGGCGACGTCGACACCAAGCGCGCCGAGCTCATCCAGAACTACGAGGAGGAACTCCTCAACCCGTACCAGGCCGCTGAGCTCGGGTATGTCGACGCCGTCATCGCCCCTTCGGAGACCCGCGTCCAGCTGCTCCGCGGCCTCCGCGCGCTGCGCGACAAGCACGCGTCCATGCCCGCCAAGAAGCACGGGAACATCCCGCTGTGAGCACCGAGCCGATGCTTCCGGACTCGGTTGGCGGGACGCACGACGGCGTGGGCGCGCCCCTGCTGTTCTCCGTCACCAAGGGCAACCCCACGCCAGAGGAGATCGCCGCGCTCACCGCGGTGCTGGCCGCGGCGGCCTCGGCCCCGGCCGACGAGGCGCACGACGCCGCCCCGACCCGCCGCGAGCGCATCCGCCGCGCCACGCTGCGGCCGAGGCACATGATCGCCCAGCGCCGAGGAAGGCTGTAGCCCCGCCCGCCCCGTTGAAGGGTCACTTCCCCGTTGAAGGGTCACTTCCCCGTTTGAAGGGTCACTTCCCCGTTGAAGGGTCACTTCCCCGTTGAAGGGTCACCTCCCCGTTTGAAGGGTCACTTCCCCGGACCGGTCGATGAGACACCTTGCCGTGGATGAGGTCTCTTGCGAGCGTCTCATCCACAACGAGGCGTCTCGTCGCTAGCGGGTGAGACCTCAGCGCACGGGAACTGACCCATCACAGCGGAAGTGACCCCTCACCAGGTGGCGAATGTGCACGGGTTCTTTCACGTATCGGCGGGGGGCGCTAGGCTCGTCACGTGACCCAGAACACTGACGAGAACACCCAGCCAGATCCAACCCAGCCAGCCCAGACGCATCCAGGCACACCCAAGACCACGCACCGCGAGCCCACCGCCGTGGACGCCATCGCGAACGAGTTCACCGCCACGTTCCTCGAGCTCGAGCCCGCCCTCGCGACCGAGCTCGGCTACCCCGGGCACGAGACCGAGTACCCGGACCACTCCCCCGCGGGCCTCGAAAAGCTCGCCGCACTGGCTCGTGAGACCCTCGCCGCGCTCGGCTCGGCCACCCCCGCGGATGAGATCGACGAGGTCACCGTGGACGCGATGCGCGAGCGGCTAGGCCTCGAGGTGGAGCGCCACGAGAGCGGCTGGGTCGCCGCGGAGCTGAACAACATCGACTCCCCCGCCCAGCACATCCGCGCAACATTCGACCTCATGCCCACCGATACGGCCGAGCAATGGGCCCACATCGCCGGCCGCGCTGCCAACGTGCCCGCCGCGATCGAGGGCTACATCACGGCCCTGCGCTCGGCCGCCGCGGACGGCAAGGTCGCCGCCGCCCGGCAGGTCCGCACCGTGATCGGCCAGTGCCGCAAGTACGGCGCCGAGGGCACTGGCTTCTTCGCCCAACTCGCCGCGAATGCGAAACTCGGCGGGGCCAGCGAGGGCGCGCCCGACGACGGCACTCACCTCCCCGACAACGTCGCGGTCTCGCTCGCGGAAGGCGCGCGCGCGGCGTCGTCCGCGTACCTCAAGCTCGCGGACTTCCTCGAGGGCGAGCTCCTCCCGCAGGCCCCCGAGACGGACGCGGTGGGCCGCGAGCGGTACGCCCTCGCGCCGGTTCCTCGGCGCCACGGTGGACCTCGAGGAGACGTACGCGTGGGGCGTCGCCGAACTGGACCGCATCATCGCCGAGCAGGAGTCCGTGGCCGAGCAGATCAAGCCCGGCGCCACGATCGCCGAGGCGAAGGCCATCCTCAGCGCGGATCCGAACCGCCAGCTCCACGGCACCGACGCGCTCAGGGCGTGGATGCAGGACCTGTCCGACCGCGCCGTGGCCGGCTTGGCCGGGACGCACTTCGAGATCGCCGAGCCCATGCGCAAGCTCGAGTGCATGATCGCACCGACGCAGGACGGTGGCATCTACTACACCGCGCCGTCGGACGACTTCTCCCGCCCCGGCCGCATGTGGTGGTCCGTCCCGGAGGGCGAGGACACGTTCACCACGTGGGCCGAGACGAGCACCGTCTACCACGAGGGCGTCCCCGGCCACCACCTCCAGTGCGCCACCGCCGTCTACCGCCGCGAGCTCCTCAACGACTGGCGCCGGAACATCTGCTGGGTCTCCGGCCACGGCGAGGGCTGGGCCCTGTACGCCGAACGGCTCATGGACGAGCTCGGCTACCTCTCCGACCTCGGCGACCGGATGGGCATGCTCGACGGCCAGCGCATGCGCGCCGCCCGCGTCGTGTTCGACATCGGCGTGCACCTCGAGCTCGAGGTCCCCGAGCGCTGGGGCACCGGCACGTGGACCCCGGAGAAGGGGCGCGAGTTCCTCGCGAAGAACCTGGACATCTCCGAGGGCCAGCTGGACTTCGAGTACCACCGGTACCTCGGCTGGCCGGGCCAGGCGCCGTCGTACAAGGTGGGCCAGCGGCTGTGGGAGCAGATCCGCGCCGAGCTCAAGGCGAAGGCCGAGGCTGAGGGCGGCGAGTTCGACGTCAAGGCGTTCCACACCCGGGCGCTCAACCTCGGGTCCGTGGGGTTGGACACGCTGCGCCGGGCGCTGATCTGAACCCGCAGCCATCGGATCGGGTGACATATCCCACACGGTCGATGGGAATGACGTAACAATCCGGGTGTGACGGCGCGGAATTTCAGGCATCAGCCGCCCTCCGCGCCGTCACACTCGGACGTCACACGACGAAACACAAGCTTCGTGTGCTAATGGCGGCCGTCCTACGGTATACCGGTGAGCACCTCCACCAGCCCCCAGCGCACCGAGCGCCGACTCCCGAAGTGGGTCACCTCGTTCGGTCCCCAGATCATCGCCGCCCTCGTCGTGGGCCTGGCCCTCGGCCTCCTCGCCAAGTACACCGGCAGCACCAAGGCGAACCCGAACGGCCTCGGCGCGACGCTCGCGACCATCGGCAGCAGCTACGTGAGCCTGCTGCAGACCGCCGTCGTGCCCCTCATCTTCACCGCCGTGGTGAGCTCGATCGCCAACCTTCGCGAGGTCTCCAACGCGGCCAAGCTCGCGTGGAACACCCTCCTGTGGTTCGCGATCACGGCGTTCATCGCCGTCATGATCGGGATCGGTCTCGGCGTGTTCCTGCAGCCGGGCGCCAACACGGGCATCACGCAGGAGGCCAAGTACACCGGCAAGACCGGCGACTGGTGGGCCTTCCTCACCGGCCTGTTCCCCAAGAACGTCCTCGGCCTGTCCGCGACCTCCTCGGCGGCCGACGGCGGCGCAGTCACCACGAGCGTGAGCTTCAACGTCCTGCAGATCCTCGTCATCGCGATCGCCGTGGGCGTCGCGGCGCTGAAGATCGGCGCGAAGGCCGAGCCATTCCTCACCTTCAACCGCTCCGCGCTGGAGATCATCCAGAAGGTCCTGTGGTGGATCATCCGCCTTGCCCCGCTCGGCACCGTCGGCCTGATCGGCAACGCTGTAGCCGTGTACGGCTGGGATACCATCGGCGCGCTCGGCAAATTCTCCGTCGCGATCTACGCGGGCCTCGTCCTGGTGCTGTTCGTGGTCTACCCGGTCCTCGTCAAGACCCACGGCCTGTCCATCAAGCAGTACTTCTCCGGCGTATGGCCGGCCGTGCAGCTCGCCTTCGTCTCCCGCTCCTCGATCGGCACGCTGCCGCTCACGCAGCGCGTCACCGAGCGCAACCTCGGCGTGCCGTCCGGCTACGCGTCCTTCGCCGTGCCGCTCGGCGCGACCACCAAGATGGACGGCTGCGCCGCGATCTACCCGGCCGTCGCCGCGATCTTCGTGGCCCAGTTCTTCGGCATCCAGCTGGACTTCAGCCAGTACCTGCTGATCGTGCTGGTCTCGGTCCTCGGCTCCGCCGCGACGGCCGGCACCACCGGCGCCGTCGTCATGCTGACGCTCACGCTCTCGACCCTCGGTCTGCCGCTGGCCGGCGTGGGCCTGCTCCTTGCGATCGACCCGATCCTGGACATGGGCCGCACGGCCGTGAACGTCGCGGGCCAGGCGCTCGTCCCGACCATCGTCGCCAAGCGCCAAGGCATCCTCGACCTCGGCCTGTACAACGCCCCGCGCCACGGCGACCCGTTCAACGACGAGTCGCTTGAGGATGCCGGGGACGCGCACGACGGCGAGCTGGCCGCCGCCCGCTGACGGCCCACCGGGGCGTCGGGCCACCACCAGCCCGGTGAGAGGCCCTGTCCTCGGGTGAAGGGTCATGTCCCTTCACTGACTGGTCGATAACCCGCCGCAAGACGCCTTGTCGCGATCGAGACGCCTCCAAGCGATCTCGTTCGCGACAAGGCGTTTCCACGTTTGGGGCCAAGGACATGACCCACAACACGCACGACGGCGAGTGGTCGCCCCGGGCGCACAGTCCCGCCTGGGCGACCACTCGCCGTCGTGCGCTCGAAGCGACCCTCGGTTCGCGAAACTTGCCCACCGTGCAAAGTTGCACGTAGTGTAAAGGGGTGACCACCGAGACACCCTCCCGTCGCGAGCAGAACAAGGCCGCAACACGGGAGTCCATCATCGCCGCGGGCCTCGCGCTCGCGGCCCAGCGGGGCCTCGGCGGGTTCACCGTCGAGGAGCTCGCCGACGCCGCCGGCGTCTCCCGGCGCACGTTCTTCAACTACTTCGGCAGCGTGGACGAGGCCATCGCCGCGCCCACGTTCGGCTTCCTCGACACGGCCCTCGGCAAGCTGACCGACCGGCCCGCCGACGAGCCCCTCCTCGACTCCGCCCTCCACGTCCTCACCGGCCTCGCGGACAACGACCTCATCGCCCCCATGGCCCAGTCGTTCCTCCTGGCCGTGGGCCACGATCCCGTGACCCGCTTCCAGCTCCAGGCCTTCGACGAGTGCGGCGAGAAGATCGCCGCCGCCATCCTCGCCCGCGAGCCCGGCCTCGACGCCCTGTACGTCGCAGCGCTCTCCGCGAGCGTCATCGCGTGCGGGAAGGCGGCCCTCGAGGTCTGGCTCTCCGAGCGCGGGGGCGACCTCTCGCCGTCGTCCCTCGCCCGGCTCCGCGAGCTCCTCCGCGGGGCGATCACCCATCTCCGGGCCGGCTTCGCCACGCCCTGACGCCGCCCACGCTCCAAGCCCAGTCCACGCCCCCAAGCCCAGCCGGCACTCCAGCCACCTCCCACCCCGCCCCGTCCCACCCCAGAGAGACTCCCATGGCTTCGCTCCTCTACCGCCTCGGCCGGCTCGCCTACGACCGCCGCTGGCTCGTCCTCGCCGCCTGGCTCGTGATCATCGCGGCGGTCGGAGGCTCGGCCGCCGCGTTCCACGGCACCATGACCAACAACTTCCAGATCCCGGGCACCGAGACCCAGCGGGTCCTCGACAAGCTCAAGGCGGACCTGCCCTCCGCCGCGGGCGGCAACGCGAGCATCGTGTTCGAGTCCCCGAGCGCGCCGTTCACCGATGCCCAGAAGAAGGGCCTCTCGGACGCGCTGGCCAAGATCAAGGGCCTCGACGGCGTGCAGAACGTCACCGACCCGTTCACCACCCAGGCACAGCTCGACGGCGCCGCGGCCAAGATCGCGGACGGCCAGGCGCAGATCGCCGCGAATGAGGCCAAGCTCGCCGCGGGCACGCCGCAGCTCGAGGCCGCGAAGGCCCAACTCGATCAGTCGAAGGCGAAGCTCGACGCCGGCCAGGCGCAGCTCGACGCCCAGAAGCAGGCCCTCGCCGCGCAGGGCCTCACCGAGGCCGCGATCGCACAGGCCACCGCGTCCGCGCAGGCCCAGCTCGACGCCGGCCGCGCCCAGCTCGCCGCAGGCCAGGCGCAGTACGACGCCGCCAAGAAGCAGGCCGACGACGGCGCCGCCCAGCTCGCCGACGCGAAGGCCCAGCTCGCACTCGCCGACCGGCAGGCCAAGGCCGCCGAGGGCCTCCGGTTCGTCTCCTCGGACAACCACGCCGCGATCGCCTCGATCCAGTTCACCAAGTCGACGGACAGCCTCCCCCAGACGCTGCGCAGCGAGGTCCAGAGCATCGCCGCGAGCGTCCCGGGCGTGCAGGCCCACGCGAGCAAGGAGCTCACCCAGGACATCTCGCAGATCTTCGGCCCGGCCGAGTCGATCGGCGTGGCGATCGCCGCCGTCGTGCTCGTGCTCATGCTCGGCACGTTCGTCGCCGCCGGGCTGCCGCTGCTGATGGCCCTCGCGGGCGTCGGGGTGGGCGTCGGCGGGACGTTCGCCCTCACCGGCGTGATCCAGATGAGCTCGGTGACCCCCATGCTCGGCCTCATGCTCGGCCTCGCGGTGGGCATCGACTATTCCCTCTTCATCGTCAACCGCCACCGTAACCAGCTCCTGGCCGGGATGGACCCGCGGGAGTCGGTCGCGCTCTCGATCGGCACCTCGGGCAACGCCGTCATGTTCGCGGGCCTGACCGTAGTGATCGCCCTCGCCGCGCTCGTGGTCCCCGGCTTGCCGTTCCTCGCCGTCATGGGCGTCGCGGCCGCCGCGACCGTCGCGGTGGCAGTGCTCGTCGCGATCACGCTCCTGCCAGCCGTGCTCGGCTTCGCGGGCCGGAGGATCGTCTCGAAGCGGCGCTGGGCGCGTGCGGACCGGGAGAACGCCGAGGCCCACCACGCCGCCGACGAGGCGCGCGCGGACCTCGAGAGGTCCAACCGCGGCTGGGGTGCGTGGGTCACGCGGCACCCGTGGATCTCCGTGGTCGCCTCGATCGTGCTCCTGGGCGCCCTCGCCGTCCCGGCCGCACAGCTGCGCCTCGCGCTGCCGGACGGCGGCTCCGAGCCCGCCGACTCGAGCGCGTTCCAGGCCTACGACGCCACCGGCAAGTACTTCGGCGCGGGCATGACCGGGCCGATCGTCGTCGTAGGCGACCTCCCCGCCGGCCTCGACGCCGCCGCGGCCCAGGCCAAGGAGTTCGACGTCGCGGACCAGCTCCGCTCCGTGCCCGGCGTCGTCGCCGCGGTCCCGGGGACGCTGAGCCCGGATCGCCGCACCGCGGTGTTCCAGGTCATCCCGACCGACGGACCCGCGAGCGCGAGCACGGTCCAGGTGGTCCACGACCTGCGGGCCAAGGCCTCGCAGATCAAGGACGCGACCGGCGTCACGATCGGCCTCACCGGCCAGACGGCGGCGAACGTGGATGTCTCCGCGAAGCTCGCCGACGCCCTCCCGCCGTACCTGATCATCGTCGTCGGCCTCTCCCTGCTCCTGCTGCTGCTGGTGTTCCGCTCGCTCCTCGTGCCGCTGCTGGCCACGGGCGGGTTCCTGCTCTCGCTCGGCGCGGCGTTCGGCTCGGTGGTCGCGGTGTACCAGTGGGGCTGGCTGGGCCCGGTCTTCGACGTCACGCACCCCGGGGCGATCCTGAGCTTCCTGCCGATCCTGCTCATCGGCATCCTGTTCGGCCTCGCGATGGACTACCAGGTGTTCATCACCTCGGGCATCCGCGAATCGTTCGCCCACGGCCAGGAGGCGCACCTCGCCGTCCGCACGGGCTTCCACCACGCGGCGCGCGTCATCACGGCCGCGGCGATCATCATGGTGAGCGTGTTCGCGGGCTTCATCTTCAGCCACCTCACGATGGTGCGCCCCCTCGGATTCGGCCTCGCCCTGGGCGTGCTGCTGGACGCCTTCGTGGTCCGCATGACCCTCGTACCCGCCGTCATGCGCCTCTTCGGCAAGGCCGCCTGGTGGCTCCCGCGCTGGCTAGACCGCATCCTGCCTGACCTCGACATCGAGGGCGCCAAGCTCGCGCGCACGACGGCGGCGCCTCGCCCCCGCGAGGAGGAGGAACCGGAGCGGGTGGGCAGCTAGCGCGGCGCGACCGGCTGGCGGAGGATGGTGCGCAGCTTCGCCGGCTCGGTCCTGCGGGAATCGGAGAGGTAGATCTCGTGGTGCCGCCCCCGCTCGACGAGGCCGTGCTCGGGCAGGAACTCGTCATGGAGCCTCGCGAGCACGGGCCCCTCGTCGTCGTAGGGGCCGATGTGGAGCACCTGAACGCCTCGGCCCTCGGCGTACGGCTCGAACCGCACGAGGCCCAGGGCCGGCAGGGGCTTCCTGGCGGCGGCGCGCCGGAGGGCCTCGGCGGCCAGGCCTGCGTTGACCCAGTCGGGCTGGGCGATCATCATGGTCCAGTCCCACGAGGCCTTGTCCCTCTTGATGAATGCCGAGGGGTCCTCGGCGCTCCACAGCCCTTCGAGCGGTGCCACGGTGTGGACGCGCCCCAGTTCCTCCTTGGCCAGTGCCCGGACCGCGTAGGAGGCCGTGTACAGCGCCTCGACGGCCTGTGCGTACTCAACGGAGACGTTGGGGTCCCCTTGGCCGTCGATCATGAGGAACGCGAGCTCGGGCACGTCGACCTCGGCCATGACGCCCGGCTTGGGCGCGTAGAGGGCGGGGAGGGCCTTCTTGATGTCGTAGGTCTGAGCGGCGGCCATGGGTCCATCATGCCCCGGGCCACGAGGCCTCGCGGGGCTAGGCTGGGCGGGTGACCGTGCACACCGCGCCTCCCGCCCCGCCCACCCTCGTCCTCGCCTCGAAGTCACCCGCGCGGACCAAGCTCCTCGAGGAGGCCGGGATCCCGCACCGTGTCCTCGTCTCGGCCGTGGACGAGGAGGCGGTCGCCGCGCGGCATCCGGCCGCGTCTCCGGCGGAGACGGCCCTGCTCCTGGCCCGGGCCAAGGCCGAGGCCGTCGCCGCTCTCCCCGCCGCGGCGGGCACGCTCGTGCTCGGCTGCGACTCGGTATTCGAGCTCGACGGCCAGGCCCTCGGCAAGCCGTACACCCCGCACGTGGCCCGCGAGCGGCTCGCCGCCATGAGCGGGCGCGCTGGCGTGCTGCACACCGGCCACTGGCTCGTGGACCGGCGGGCGGCGCCGGAAGCGCAGCATCAGGACCCGGCGCACGACGCCGCCCCCGCACCGGGCGCGGACGCAGTCGCCACCGGTCTGGTCGCCACCGGTCGAGTCGGGTCCGGCCTGGTCGCATCCGCTGGTGTCGAGTTCACCAGCATGGACGCGGAGGAGATCGCCGCGTACGTCGCAACGGGCGAGCCGCTGCAGTGCGCCGGGTCGTTCACGATCGACGGCCTCGGCGGCGCGTTCCTCTCCCGCGTCGACGGCGACCCGCACGCCGTCGTGGGCCTGTCGATCTCGACGCTGCGCGCCCTCCTGGCCACCGCGGGGGTGCGCCTCACGGACTGGTGGGCCGCCGCCGTCGACCGCTGAGCGCTTTTGTAGACCTCCTACAACAGATCGGCCCTCTCCGCACGGAATCCGCCACCAATATGGGCGATACCACCAAAGGGGCGCTAGGCTTCGCGGAGTACAGAACGGAGTTGCCCTTGTCGCCGAATGCCGCGTCTTCCCACGAGTCCACCACCCGGCCGATCACGAAGGTGCTGATCGCCAACCGCGGCGAAATCGCCGTGCGCGTGATCCGCGCAGCCCGCGACGAGGGGCTCGCCTCCGTCGCGGTGTACGCCGAGCCGGACCGCGACGCGCTGCACGTGCGCCTCGCCGACGAGGCCTTCGCCCTCGGCGGCACGACGGCGGCCGAGTCCTACCTCGTGATGGACAAGCTCATCGACGCCGCCCGCGCGTCCGGCGCCGACGCCGTGCACCCCGGCTATGGCTTCCTGTCCGAGAACGCCGAGTTCGCGCAGCGCGTCATCGACGCCGGCCTGACGTGGATCGGCCCCTCCCCCGAGTCCATCGCGGCGCTCGGCGACAAGGTCCGCGCGCGCCACATCGCCGAGAAGGTCGGCGCCCCCCTCGTGCCCGGCACCGCCGATCCGGTCGGGTCCGCGGACGAGGTCCTCGCGTTCGCCCGCGAGTTCGGCCTCCCGGTGGCGATCAAGGCCGCGTACGGCGGCGGCGGCCGCGGCATCAAGGTGGCCCGCACTCTCGAGGAGATCCCCGAGCTGTTCGAGTCCGCCGTCCGCGAGGCGACGGCCGCGTTCGGCCGCGGCGAGTGCTTCATCGAGCGCTTCCTCGACGCGCCCCGCCACGTCGAGACCCAGTGCTTGGCCGACGCTGCGGGCAACGTCGTCGTCGTGTCGACCCGCGACTGCTCGCTCCAGCGCCGCAACCAGAAGCTCGTCGAGGAGGCCCCCGCGCCGTTCCTGAGCGAGGAGCAGAACCGCCGGCTCTACGCGGCGTCCAAGGCGATCCTGAAGGAGGCCGGCTACCTCGGTGCCGGCACGTGCGAGTTCCTCGTCGGACAGGACGGCACCATCAGCTTCCTCGAGGTCAACACGCGCCTCCAGGTGGAGCACTGCGTGTCCGAGGAGGTCACCGGCTTCGACCTCGTCCGCGAGCAGTTCCGCCTGGCCCGCGGCGAGGAGCTCGGCTATGACGACCCCGAGGTCCGCGGCCACTCCTTCGAGTTCCGCATCAACGGCGAGGACGCCGGCCGCGGCTTCATGCCCGCGCCCGGCACGGTCGAGACTCTGACCTACCCGACCGGACCCGGCGTACGCGTCGACTCCGGCGTCGTGGCCGGGGACATCATCTCCGGCAACTTCGACTCGATGCTCGCCAAGCTCATCGTCTCGGGCTCCTCGCGCCAGCAGGCGCTGCAGCGCGCCCGACGCGCTCTCGACGAGCTCACGATCACCGGCATGCCGACCGTCGTGCCTTTCCACCGCGCCGTCGTGAGCGACCCCGCGTTCGCCCCGGCCGAGGGTCCGTTCAGCGTCCACACGCGCTGGATCGAGACCGAGTTCGACAACACGATCCCCGCCTATGCGGGACCGCTCGGTGCCGGTGACGGCGCGGACGACGACGCCACGCGGCAGAGCATCGTCGTCGAGGTGGGCGGCAAGCGCCTCGAGGTGACGATCCCGGGCACGCTGTCCCTGGCGTCCGGCAAGGCGTCCAAGGCCAAGAAGAAGGCACGGGGCTCGCGCGGCGCGGCCCCGGGCGGCGCGGCCGGCGGAGACGCGCTCACGGCGCCGATGCAGGGCACCATCGTGAAGGTGGCCGTCGCGGACGGCGACGTGGTCGCGGAGGGCGATCTCATCGTCGTGCTCGAGGCCATGAAGATGGAGCAGCCGCTCACGGCGCACAAGGCGGGCACGATCAAGGGCCTCACGGCCGAGCCCGGCCAGACGGTGGGCGCGGGCGCCCTCATCGCGACGATCGAGGACTGAGGCCCGCGGCAGCGCAGCGGATCTGACTCCTCGCTACAGCGGAGCTGACTCTTCAACGAAACGGAGGTGACTCCTCAGCGGAATGCCCGCCGAGGAGTCACCTCCGTCGTTGTGAGAAGTCACCTGCGTGGCTTCGAGGAGCCACCTACGCGGCGACGTTGTCCTCGAACTTGGCATCGCGGGTCTCCTTGGTGAGGAGCAGCGCGACGAACGTCAGGACGGCCGCGACCGCGAGGTATACGCCGACCCACACCGTGTTGCCCTTGCCGAACTGCCACAGCGCGATCGCCACGAACGAGGCCGGGGCCGCGCCGAGCACGGACGAGAGGTTGTACGCGATCGCCGAGCCGGTGTAGCGGACATTGGCCGGGAACAGCTCGGGCAGGATCGCGGCCATCGGGCCGAACGTGGAGCCCATGAGCGCGAAGCCGACGATCAGGCCGACCAGGGCGGCACCGGTCCCGGGGCCGAACATCAGGCCCCAGGCCAGGCCGAACACGAAGATGAGGCCCGTGACCCACAGCAGGAACTTGCGGCGGCCGTACTTCTCGGCGAGCGGGCCGGAGACCACCGTGAAGATGCCGAAGAACACCACGCCGATGATGAGCATCCACAGGAACAGACCGCGGTCGATCCCGAGACCCGGGACGAACGACGCCGCGTCGAACGCCTTGCCCGCCTTCTCGGCCGCCGCTCTGGCCACCTCGGGCGAGGCGGGCGCGGTGCCGTACGTGAGCGTGAAGCTCGTGGTCAGGTAGAACAGCACGTAGGTGGCGAGCATGATGAACGTGCCGGCGATGACGCCGCGCCAGTGGTGCTTGAACGTCGCGGCGAGCGGGACCTTGGCGACCTTCTCCTCATCGATGACCTTCTTGAACGAGGTGCTCTCCACGAGCTTGAGGCGCACGTACAGGCCAACCGCAACCATGATGATGCTGAACAGGAACGGGATCCGCCAGCCCCACGCCTCGAACTGGGCGGCGGTGAGGAAGCTGTTCATGACCACGTACATGACGTTGGCGATGATGAAGCCGATCGGGGCGCCCAGCTGCGGGAACGTGCCCCACACGGCGCGCTTGTTGGCCGGCGCGTTCTCGGTGGCCAGCAGTGCGGCGCCGGACCACTCGCCGCCGAGGGCGAGGCCCTGCAGGAAGCGCAGGATGACGAGGGCCAGCGGGGCCATGACCATCCAGCCGGGGGTCGTGGCCGGCGGGAGGAGGCCGATGAGGAACGTCGCGATACCCATGGTCAGCAGCGACGCGACGAGCGTCCCCTTGCGCCCGAGCTTGTCGCCGAAGTGCCCGAAGAGGATCGAGCCGACCGGCCGCGCGATGAACGCGACACCGAAGATCGCGAACGAGGACAGGATCGCGTTGATGTCGGACGCGTTCGGGAAGA
Organism: Sinomonas cyclohexanicum; assembly: GCF_020886775.1. Lineage (GTDB taxonomy): Bacteria > Actinomycetota > Actinomycetes > Actinomycetales > Micrococcaceae > Sinomonas > Sinomonas cyclohexanicum. Next base: position 1,447,480 of record NZ_AP024525.1, on the reverse strand, counting down.
AGAGCTTAGGGAACACGAGGACGGACGCGGTCGCGTACGCGTAGAAGTCGAAGAACTCGATCGTCGTACCGATGAGGCTCGAGAAGATGACGCGGCCCTTCGTGTTGGCCGCTTGGCCGGTTGAGGGCTCCGTCACCGCAGAAGTGCTGGACATGGGTTCGCTTTCACATGCTGGACCGGCAGTTGACTTTCGGTCCGGGGTCTGGGTACACGCCATCCTACGTCCGGTGAGTCCACGCAACGGACTGAGCGTCCACATGATGAGACGGTAGTGATCCCGAACACTCGTTTTTCCCTGGCTCTCTGCGCCTCACGGCACGCCGCCCGGCCGTGAGAGGTGGATGTCACGGCCTGTTTACAGCGGGTGCGGCCGCGCGAAACGCGCCGTTCCTAGCGTTGAAGGCAAGCCAGATCCCACCCGATCCTCCGTCTTCCAGGAGCACCCATGAGCACAGAACCGCGCACCGCGCACGACGCCGCCACCTCGCCTCAGCGCGCATCCTCGCCATCCCTGCGCCTCGACACCCGCAAGGGCCGCTGGATCGAGCACTGGGACCCCGAGGACACCGAGCAGTGGGAACGGGAAGGCCGCACGGTAGCCCGCCGGAACCTGCGCTGGTCCATCGCGGCCGAGTTCCTCGGGTTCGTCGTATGGCAGCTGTGGTCGATCGTCGTCGTCCAGCTCCCCGCGGCGGGCTTCACGTTCAGCACGGCCCAGACGTTCTGGCTCCTGTCGATGCCGAGCCTCGTCGGAGCCACACTGCGCATCCCGTACACGTTCATGGTCCCGCGCTTCGGCGGACGCAACTGGACCATCGTCTCGGCGCTGCTGCTCCTCATCCCCACGATCGGCCTGGCCGCGTGCGTGGCCGCCCCGTCCACTCCGTTCTGGCTCATGCTCACGGTCGCGGGCCTCGCCGGGTTCGGCGGCGGCAACTTCGCGAGCTCGATGGCCAACATCACGTTCTTCTTCCCCGCGCGGGAGAAGGGCTGGGCCCTCGGCCTCAACGCGGCCGGCGGGAACCTCGGCGCCGCCGTCGCACAGCTCGTCGTGCCGATCGCCGTGAGCATCACCGCGCTGTTCGTCTCGGGCGCGAGCCTTATGGTGGCGGGCCTCATGTGGGTCCCGCTCATCCTCGCCGCCGCGTTCGGCGCCTGGAAGCGCATGGACAACCTCGCCCGCGCGAAGGGCGACGTCGCGGGCTCGCTCGCCGCGCTCCGCGAGCCGCACCTGTGGGTCATCGCCTTCCTGTACGTGGGCACGTTCGGCTCGTTCATCGGCTTCGGCGGGGTCTTCCCCAAGCTCATCCACGACATCTTCCCGACGTTCTCGGCGCTCCCCATCCCCCTCGCCGGCGGCGCCGTGGCCCTCTCCCTGGCCTTCCTCGGCCCGCTCGTGGGCTCGCTCGCCCGGCCCTACGGCGGCCGCCTCGCGGACCGGTTCGGCGGCGCGAGGGTCACCGTCGCGTCGTTCGCTGCGATGGCCCTCGTGACGCTCGCGGTCATCGCCACGCTCCCGGCGAAGAGCTTCTGGCTCTTCCTCGTCCTGTTCCTGGCCCTGTTCGCGGCGAGCGGGATCGGCAATGGCTCGACGTACCGCATGATCCCCGCCGTGTTCACGACAGCCAGCCGTGCCGCCCGAGCCGGCGCCGCGCCGTCGTACACCTCTCGACTCGCCTCCGCGGCGCTGGGCCTCGTCTCGGCGATCGGCGCGTACGGCGGCTTCGCGATCCCTCAGGTCCTCGGCGCCTCAGCCAGCGCGACCGGCTCCTACATCCCGGCGTTCTTCGGCTTCGTCGCAGCGTACGCGCTCATGCTCGCCGTGGCGTGGGCGTGCTATCTGCGCCCCGGCTCCCGCGCCGCCCAGGCGGGGGTCTGAGCCGTGACGGCCACGCACTGCCCCTACTGCGCGCTCCAGTGTGCGATGACGGTGACGCCGTCGCCTCAGGACGCGGCCCCCGAGGTGGCCGGCCGCGACTTCCCCACCAACCGCGGCGGCCTGTGCCGCAAGGGGTGGACTGCCGCAGAACTCCTCGCGCACCCCGAGCGGGTCACCTCGCCGCTCATGCGCACGGACGACGGCGAGCTGGTCGCCGTGGACTGGGACGTCGCCCTCGCGCGGGTCGCCGCGGAGGTCCGGCGCGTCCAGGCGGCGCACGGGAAGGACGCCGTCGGGGTGTTCGGCGGCGGGGGCCTGACCAACGAGAAGGCCTACCTGCTGGGCAAGTTCGCACGAGTCGCGCTGGGCACGTCCCGGATCGACTACAACGGCCGGTTCTGCATGTCCTCGGCCGCAGCCGCCGCGAACCGGGCGTTCGGGATCGACCGGGGACTGCCCTTCCCGCTCGCCGACCTCGACGCCGCGGACACCGTCCTCATGCTCGGCTCCAATGTCGCGGACACGATGCCCCCGTTCGTCCAGCACCTCGCCGGCGCGCGGGAGGCGGGCGGGCTCATCGTCGTCGACCCCCGCCGCTCGGCGACCGCGGCCCTCACTGCCGACGGCGCGGGCCTCCACCTCGCGCCGGCCCCGCACACGGACCTCGTCCTCCTGCTGGGCCTCGCGCACGTGGTCCTGAACGAGGGGCTCGCGGACGAGGTCTACGTCGCGGAGCGGACGGCAGGACTGGGGGCGCTGGCCCGCTCGGTGGCACCGTGGTGGCCCGAGCGCGTCCAAGCCGCCACCGGCGTCCCCGCGCACCTCGTGCGGGAGGCCGCCCGGCGGCTCGCGGAGTCCGCCCGGACAGGCTCGTGCTACATCCTCACGGGCCGCGGGATCGAGCAGCACGCCGACGGCACGGACACCGTCACCGCCGCGATCAACCTTGCGCTGCTGCTCGGGCTGCCGGGCTCGGCGCGCGGCGGCTACGGCACGCTCACCGGCCAGGGCAACGGACAGGGCGGGCGCGAGCACGGCCAGAAGTCGGACCAGCTGCCGGGGTACCGGAAGATCACCGACCCCGCCGCCCGCGAGCACATCGCGCGCGTGTGGGGCGTACCCGAGGCGAGCATCCCCGGGCCCGGGGTGCCCGCCGTCGAGCTCCTTGCGTCCCTCGGCAGGCCGACCGCCGACGGAAACCCCGGCGGCGTGCGCTGCCTCTTCGTGCACGGCGCCAACGTCGTGGTCTCGGCGCCAGACGCGGCGTCGGTCCGCGAGGGGCTCAGGGCCCTGGACTTCCTCGTGGTATGCGACTTCTTCCTCTCCGAGACGGCGCGGGAGGCGGACGTGGTGCTCCCGGTCCTGCAGTGGGCCGAGGAGGAGGGAACCATGACGAACCTCGAGGGCCGCGTCCTGCGGCGCCGGCGCGCCGTCGCGCCTCCGACCGGCGCGCGCAGCGAGCTGTGGATCATGAACCGGCTCGCGGCGCTGCTGGACGCGCCGTCGCGCTTCCCCGAGGACCCTCACGAGGTGTTCGAGGAGCTGCGCGCCGCCTCCGCCGGCGGGCCGGCCGACTACTCGGGAGTCACGTACGGCCGGCTCGACGCCGGCGAGGCGCTGTATTGGCCGTGCCCCGAGGGAGCCCCCGTCCGCGATGGCGTGGGCGGCACGCCCCGGCTCTTCGCCGAGCGGTTCGCGCACCCGGACGGCCGGGCCAGGCTCGTCCCCATCCGGGCCGTCGCACCCCAGTCCGCCACCGAGCCCGGCGCCGCGGCCCCCACTCCGGGCACGTTCCAGCTCGCGACCGGCAGGCTCCTCGAGCACTACCAGTCCGGCGCCCAGACCCGCCGCGTCGCCGGCCTCGCGGCCGCGCAGCCCGAGGCGCGCCTCGCGATCCACCCAGCCCCCGCAGCGAGGCTCGGGATCGACGACGGCGCGTGGGTCCGCATATGCCGCGCCGGCCGAGCGGCCCGGCGGGACGCGGCGGCGGGCCTCCTCCGGCCCGGCGACGCGAATCAGCGGCCCGAGGTCGTGTGCCGCGCCGAGCTGACCGCCGCCGTCCGGCCGGACACGGTCTTCCTCCCGTTCCATTTCGCGGGCCCGGCCTCGGCGAACCTGCTCACCCACCCCGCCACGGACCCGATCTCCGGCATGCCCGAGTTCAAGACCACCCGCGTCGTGGTGGAGCCCGCGGACCTCACGAGCGCCGACATTCCCGGCGACGACGTGCTCGCAGACGCCATTCTGCTGTCCGCCGTCCCAGCCGGCCAACGAGAGGAGCGCGCATGACGCAGCACCCGATCGAGCCCCCGACCGAGCACCGCACAAGGATCGTCGTGGTCGGCTTCGGGCCGGTCGCCGCACGGTTCGTCGATGAGCTCCGCCCCGCCGCGGCGGCGGGAGCCATCGAGCTCACCGTCGTGGGCGAGGAGGAGCACGCCGCGTACAACCGTGTGCTCGTCGCGGACCTCGGCGTGGGCCGCACGAGCCTGCCGTCCATGAGCCTGGCCGACGCGGACGAGCTCGCCGCGGACCGCGTGCGCGTCCTGACCTCCACCCGCGCCGCGCGGCTGGACCGGTCCCGCCGCCTCGTCCACCTCGCCGACGGCGCTGCTATCCCCTACGACCGCGTGGTCCTCGCAACCGGGGCGCGCGCCGTCGTGCCCACCCTCACCGGCCTCAACCCGGACCCGCTGCACCCGGTGCTGCCGCCGGGCGTCACTGCGCTGCGGGACGTGCACGACGCCGCGCGGCTCGCCTCGGCGGTCGAGGGCCGCCGCCGTGTCATCGTCCTGGGCGGCGGCGTGCTCGGGCTCGAGGCCGCGCTCGCCGCGAGCGAGGAGGGCGCCACCGTCACCGTGGTCCACCATGGCGACCGGCCGCTGTCCCGCTCCATCGACCGGGCCGGGGGTGCCACGCTCACGGCCGCCCTGCGCCGCCAGGGAGTGCGGGTCGCTGGCAACGCGCGCTCAACTGGCCTCGAGACCGGCCCCGACGGCGCCTTCAGGGCGCTGCTCCTCGACGACGGGTCCGCGATCGACGGCGACCTGCTGGTGATCGCGTGCGGCGCCCGGCCCCGGGTGGAACTCGCCCAGGGCGGAGGCCTCGCGGTCGGCTCGGGCGTCCTCGTGGACCACTCCCTCGCGGCACTGGCCACCGAGCACGTCTTCGCGATCGGCGACTGCGCAGAGGTCGGCGAGGCTGCGCCGAGCGGGCTCATCGCCCCGGGCTGGCGGCAGGCCGACTGGCTCGCGGCGCGGTTCCGGAACGAGCTCCTCGGCGAGCCGGCGCCCGAGCCCCTCGTCGACGAGCGGGTCCCCGTGATCCTGCTCAAGGCGCGCGGGGTGAACCTCGCCGTCGCGGGAGAAGTCACGGCCGAGCCGTGGGACGAGTTCGCGCTCGAGTCCGGGTGCACGGCCCATGACCGCCCACCGCTGCGAGTCTCCGTGTGGTCCGACCCGGAGCACGGCGCCTACGTCAAGATGTCCACGCGCGGCGGCGTCCTCGCGGGGTTCGTGGCGCTGGGCGTCCCGCGGGCCGCCGCCGAGCTCACGCTGCTCTTCGAGTCGGGCGCGGAGCTGCCCTCGGACCGGTCCCTCATCCTCCGGCTCGACGGCGCCGAATCGGCCGCGCGGGGCGGCAGCACAGGATTCGGCGGCGCATCGTCAGGCGGCCCCGAGTCGACACTGTGCCGATGCGCCGGGGTGAGCCGGGGGACGGTGGAGGAGGCCGTCGTCGGCGGCTGCTCGACGCTCGAGGACGTCTCGGCCCAGACCCGGGCGGGGACGGGCTGCGGCGGGTGCCGCGATCAGGTGCGCGAGCTCATCGAGCGGCACTACGCGGCGGCGTGAATGTCGCGACGCGGCCTGAGCATCCCGAGCACGGCGTACGCGATCGCGCCGGCGAGGATCCCCCAGAAGGCCGAGACGATGCCGAACGCGCTCACCCCGGACGCGGTCACGGCCAGCGTGATGACGGCCGCCTCGACCGCATGCGGCGCCGCCCGGGCGTCCTCGCGCGCGTGCGTCACGGAGTCGATGATCGCGCCCTGGGTCGCAGCGAGGAGGGCGACGCCGGCCAGGACCGTGAGCAGGGCCGGCGGCACCGCCGCGACCAGCGCCACGGCCGTGGTGCTGAAGAGTCCGAACAGGATGTAGAAGGCGCCGCACGAGACGCCTGCGACGTAGCGCCGGGCCGGATCGTGGTGCGCCTCGCGCCCGGCGCAGATCCCGGCCGTGATCGCCGCGAGGTTGATGCCGTGCGAGCCGAACGGCGCCGAGACGAGCCACGCGAGGGACGCGCCGCCCACCATGAGGCGATCGCCGGCGTCGTACCCCAGCTGGCGCATCATCGCGAGCCCGGGCGCGTTCTGCCCGGCCATGGTGACGACCAGGAGGGGCACCGAGATGCCCACGATCGCGGGAAGGCCGAACGTCGGTGTGGTCCACACGGGGCCCGAGAGGTCCCAGCCGAGGCTCGGCGCCGCGATCCCGCCCGTAGCGAGGGCGAGCGCGACGCCGGCCGCGAGCGCCACGAGGACCGCGTAGCGCGGGGCGAACCGGCGGCCGGCAAGGAACGCGAGGACGAGGCCTCCGCCCACGAGGGGCGACTGCACGACGGCGCCGCACGCCTTGAGCACGAACGGCAGGAGGACCCCCGCGAGCACGGCCGCGACCACCGGCCGCGGGACGGCGTCCATGAGCCTGCCGAACCATCCCGTCGCGCCGAGCACGACCGCGAGGACGGCCGCGACGATGTAGGCGCCGAGGGCGTCGCTGTACGAGTACTGCCCGAGCGCTGTGAGCAGGAGGGCGGCACCGGGCACCGACCAGGCCACGACGACGGGCTGCCGCGTCACGAGGCTCAGCACCACACAGGTGATGCCGCTCGCGAGCGCGATCGCGCTCATCCACGACGCGGTCAGGCCCGCGCTCAGGTGCGCGGCCTGGGCCGCCTGCAGCACCACGACCATCGGACCCGCGTAGGAGACGGCCACCGCGATGAAGCCCGCCGCAATCGCGGAGAAGGACGCGTCCGCGATCATCCTGCGCCGGGTCCCGGCACGGGGGCCGTCCAACGTCTTTGCTGTGGTCACCCGGCCACGCTAGCCGAGATCGCACCTCTCAACCGAGACGATGTGCCTATGGATCAGCCGACGACCTCCTCGAGCCCCTCGACGGCCTTCGCGAGCGAGAGATCGGGGCTCGCCACGATGTACGGGAACAGGAGCTGATTCTCCTTGCGGAGGTGCAGGGCGAACGCCCGCGCGATCGCCAGCCCGAGGGCCGCGGCACGTGGCCCGTCCGCGCCCCGGAGCTCCTCGACGAGTCCGATGATCGTCTGGTGGTCCTGGAGCATCCCCTCGACGAGGAGGCGCGCCTCGGCGGTCTCCCGGGCCGGGCCGTACAGTGGACCCTCCTCGGCCACGGCGTGCGGAATGAGCTCGTCCTCGCACCAGCCCACGAGGTTGGCCTTCTCGTCGTAGGCGGTCCCGGCGTCGCCGGCGGCCACGGCCGCGAGCAGGGCGTCGGAGAGGGCGCTCACCCGCTCGAGCATGTGGGCGTGGTGCCCCTCGACGGCGGCCAGCGCGGCGTCGTCGTCCGAGAAGCCGCCCGTGTGGGAATGGGCGTGGGAGTGCGAGTGGTGGGCGTGGTCATCATCGGTGTGTGCCATGCCGCCATCGTCCCCCGCACCTCCGGCGGTCCTCAAGGGACCAAGAGCCCGAAGGCGCGGCTCCCTGCGCGTGGGGCGGTCTACATGTGCACGTGCAGGCGCCGCGCGGCCTCCGCGAGGGAGCCGGACAGCGACGGGTACACCGCATACGTGTTCGCGACGTCGTCCACGTGGAGCTTCTGCTCGACCGCCATCGCGAGGCCGAAGATGAGCTCCGACGCGTTGGAGCCCATGACCACGGCCCCGATCACGGTCCCGGTGCCCTTGCGCGAGATGACCTTGACGAACCCGTCGGTGGTGTTGCGCATCTTGGCGCGCGGGTTGCTCTTGAGGCGGAGCATCACGACGTCCCCCGCGACCCTGCCGCTCGTCACGTCCGCCTCCGACGCGCCCACCGAGGCGATCTCGGGCGAGGTGAAAATGTTGGACGCGACGTGGTTGAGGTTCAGCGGCGTGACCTGGTCGCCCAGGATGTGGGCCACCGCGATGCGGCCCTGCATCGCGGCCACCGAGGCGAGCGCGAGCACGCCCGTGCAGTCGCCCGCGGCGTACACGTTGGTCGCGGTGGTGCGGGAGACGCCGTCGACCATGATGTGGCCGCTCCCGCTCACGGCAACGCCCGCCTGCTCGAGGCCGATCCCGTCCGTGTTCGGGATCGAGCCGACGCACATGAGGCAGTGCGAGCCGGTGACCTTGGTGCCGTCGCCGAGGGTGACCGCCACGCCGTCGCCCGTCCGCTCGACCGACTCCGCGCGGGAGCGCGAGAGGACGCGGACGCCGCGGCGGGCGAAGACCTTCTCGAGCAGCTCGGCGCCGTTGGTGTCCGATCCGGGCAGCACGCGGTCGCGGGACGAGATGAGCGTGACCTTGGAGCCGAGGCCGTTGTACGCGGACGCGAACTCCGCGCCCGTGACGCCCGAACCCACCACGATCAGCTCCTCCGGGATCTCCTCGAGGCTGTAGATCTGCGCCCAGTTGAGGATCCGCTCGCCGTCCGGGCGGGCGGACGGAAGCTCGCGGGGGTGGGCACCCACGGCGAGGATCACGGCGTCGGCCTCGATCCGCTCGACGCCGTCCACCGTGGTGGCCTCGATGACGCTGCCGTCGACGAGGCGGCCGGAACCCATGACGATGCGCACGCCCTGGGCGTCGAGCGCGGCGCGGATGTCCTCGGACTGCTGGCGGGCGAGGCCGAGCAGGCGGTCGTTGACGATGCGCAGGTCCGCGCGCAGGTCCGTGCGCTGGAGCGGCTCCCCGTCCCCCGTCGCGAGGCGCAGGCCGAGCGCCGCGGAGGCCTCCTCGACGCGGGTCATGAGGTCCGAGGTCGCGATGAGGGTCTTCGAAGGCACCACGTCAGTCAGCACCGCGGAGCCGCCGAGCCCCGCGCGCTCGACGATCGTGACCTTCGCTCCGAGAGAGGCCGCGACCGACGCCGCCTCGTAGCCGCCGGGTCCGCCGCCCAGGATCGCGATGTGGGGGGCCGCAAAATCAGGGTTCATCGTCACGGACACACATTCTGTCATCCCGTCCGCCCTGGGAGGACGAATCCCGCCGCGCGGATTGGTAGGTTCATCCTGTGACGACAACGGCGACAGCGGCGATGACTGACGACCCCTTCGGGCTGGCCCAGGCCGCGGCAGAGACCATCGCGCAGGCGACCGGGGTCCCGAGGCACGACATCGCGCTCGTGCTCGGCTCCGGCTGGGGCGAGGCGGCGGACCTCATCGGCGAGACGACGGCGACCCTCCCTGCCGCCGACGTGCCGGGGTTCTCGGCGCCGGCCGTCGAGGGGCACGTGGGCACCATCCGGTCCGTGCTCACCGCGGACGGCAAGCGCGCGCTCGTGCTCGGCGCCCGGACGCACTACTACGAGGGCCGGGGCGTCCGCGCCGTCGTGCACGGCGTCCGGACAGCAGCCGCGGCGGGGTGCCGCGTCGTCGTGCTCACCAACGGCTGCGGCGGGCTCAACCCCGACTGGGCGCCCGGCACCCCGGTGCTCATCAGCGACCACATCAACCTCACGGCCACGTCCCCGCTCGAGGGCGCCACCTTCGTGGACCTCACCGACCTGTACTCGTCGCGGCTGCGGGCCGTGGCCCGCACCGTTGACCCGAGCCTGGCGGAGGGCGTCTACGCCCAGTTCCCCGGACCGCACTACGAGACGCCGGCCGAGGTCCAGTACGCCAAGCGGATCGGTGCGGACCTCATCGGCATGTCCACGGCGCTCGAGGCCATCGCCGCTCGCCACGCCGGGCTCGAGGTGTTCGGAATCTCACTCGTGACGAACCTCGCCGCGGGCATCGGCCCGGAGCCGCTCAGCCACGAGGAGGTCCTCGCGGCCGGTGCCGCCGCGGGCCCGCGGATCTCCCGACTCCTCGCCGACGTCATCGCCGCGATCTGACGGCCCCTCAAAGGACGATTGAAGGACTACGCCGACATGAGCACCATCCCCGCCGGGGCGCCCGACCTCACTGACCTAGCACGCCGGGCCGAGGAGTGGGCGGCGACGGATCCCGATCCCTCGACCGCTGCACAGCTGCGCGAGACGCTCGCCCGCGCGCACGACGCCGAGCCCTCCCTCGCGCGCGACGCCGCCCTCCAGGAGCTCGCCGACGCGTTCTGCGGCACGCTCCAGTTCGGCACCGCGGGCCTCCGCGCGGCCCTCGGGCCCGGGCCGAACCGCATGAACCGGGTCACCGTCCGGCGCGCCGCTGCGGGACTCGCGGCGTTCCTCGTGCGGCGGGTGAGCGGCACCGCCGTCGGTCCAGCGCACGACGGCGCCGGGTCGCCCCCCGCTGCCAGGCCGCGCGCCGTCGTGGGCTACGACGCCCGCACGAACTCGGACGTGTTCGCGCAGGAGACGGCCGCGATCTTCACGGCGGCGGGGATCGACGCCTACCTCATGCCGTCTGCGCTGCCCACGCCGGTCCTCGCCTACGCGCTGCAGGCGCTCGGGTGCGACGCCGGGGTCATGGTCACGGCCAGCCACAACCCGCCGCAGGACAACGGGTACAAGGTGTACCTCGGCGGCCGCGCGGTCGACGACGCCGGTCGCGGCGCGCAGATCGTCGCACCCATCGACGCGGAGATCTCCGAGCTCATCGGCCAGGTGGGGCCCGTCGGGTCGATCGCCCTTGCCGACGGCGGCTGGGCCGTGCTGCCGGCGAGCATCGCCGCGGACTACCGGGGCGCCGTCGTGCGCCTCGCGAAGCCAGGGCTCTTCCCCGCGCGCGAGCTCAAGATCGTCCTGACGCCGCTGCACGGCGTGGGCGGCGAGACCGCACTGGGCGTGCTGCGCGACGCCGGCTTCGCCGACGTGACGCTAGTGTCCGAGCAGGCCCAGCCCGATCCCGCGTTCCCGACCGTCGCGTTCCCGAATCCCGAGGAGCCGGGCGCGCTGGACCTCGCGTTCGAGGCCGCGAGGGCGGCGGGGGCAGACCTCGTGATCGCGAACGACCCGGACGCCGACCGCTGTGCCGTCGCCGCCCCGGACCCGGCCACGGGCGAGTGGCGCATGCTGCGGGGCGACGAGGTGGGTGCGCTGCTCGGCTCCCACGTCGTGCAGCGGCTGGACCTGCCCGAGGGCTCCACCGACCCGTCCCTCGTGTTCGCCAACTCGATCGTGTCCTCGCGGCTGCTCGCCCGGATCGCGGGGGCCGCCGGCCTCGCGCACCGCGAGACACTCACGGGCTTCAAGTGGATCTCCCGCGTGCCGGGCCTCGTGTACGGGTACGAGGAGGCGCTCGGATACTGCGTCGCGCCCGGCCTCGTGAAGGACAAGGACGGCATCTCAGCGGCCCTGCTGATCGCCGAGCTGGCCGCCGAGGCGAAAGCGCACGGCGAGACCCTGTTCGACCGGCTGGACGCCCTGCACGTTCGCCACGGCGTGCACCTGACGGACCAGCTCAGCGTGCGCGTGGCCGACCTCGGGCTCCTTGACGCGATGATGACCCGTCTGCGGCTCGACCCGCCGGCCTCGTTCGCGGACTCCCCCGTCGAGACCGCGGTGGACCTCGCGCAGGGCTCCGACGAGCTGCCGCCGACTGAGGGACTCCTATGGGTCACCCGTGACTCGACGCGCGTGATCGTCCGCCCGAGCGGAACCGAGCCCAAGCTCAAGTGCTACTTCGAGGTCATCCGTCCCGTGGACAACTCCGCCGAGCTCACCGAGGCCCGCCAGGCCGCGCGCCACGCCCTCGACGCCGCCGTCAACGACGTGCGCGAGGCCCTCGGCCTCTGAGGTTCTGGGTGCACGCCGTTACATGACCGGCCCTGACCTGCACAACAGGCCCGCACCAGCGCCTGTTGAGCCGGTCAGGGCCGGTTATGTCGCCAAGGGCCCGAGTCAGGCCGCGACCTGCACCATTCCGCCGACCACCCGGGCCGCGAAGGCCGCGATCGGCGTGCCGGGAGCGTCGAGCCGTTCCCCCGTGACCAGGTCGTAGACCTGCTTGTGGAGGGGCGAGGCGATGGTCGGGCGCTCGCCGCGGGAGCCGACGATCCCGCGCGCCATGACGTGCGCCTCGGTCGCGGGGTCGCGCTGCTCGACGGCGAAGACCTCGTCCGTGGGGAGGCGGAAGACGGCGACCTGCCGGCCCCCGATGAGGGCCGCCTCGCCCCAGTTGGGCTCGAGGTCGGTCAGGCTGCAGACGTCGTACCACGTGGACAGGGCGTCACGCGCGGCATCGGTGGGCGAGTCGGCAAGGACAGGTGCTTCAGCGGTGATCGTCATGCCTCCACGCTACGGAGCGGGCCGTTTCGCCCGGGTTGAACCCATGTCACGGCCACGTAAAACCGCGCTCACAGCAAGCGAAACATGCCTGTGACAGCGAAGTTAATCGTCCGTTACACCCGGGCAACTGGTCCGAAATCGGTGATTCCTATGGTTGAGGAAAGCCCGCCGGTCAAGCCGGCATCCCTCTACGGAAGGCCCGACTGTGAGCACCAGCCCGCGCCACACCCCCAGCACCTCTCCCCAGTCCTCCGCCGCATCTGGCGCGCCTGTTGACTCCTCCTCCGCGAGGCGCGTCGTCGTGATCGGCGGCGGCCCCGCGGCCCACCGCTTCGTCGAGGCGATGGCCGCCCGTGGGCTCGACCACCCCGACGGCGCTCCCCGCTTCACCGTCACGGCCCTGACGGAGGAGGCGCACCTCCCCTACGACCGCGTCGCGCTCTCCAAGGCCCTCACGGGCGACCCGGCCGACGTCGACCTCACCCTCGGAGACCCCTCGCTGTGGGCCACGCCCGGCGTCGCCCTCCTCACCGGCTCCCGCGCCACCGCCATCGACACGGTGGCGCGGACCGTCACGACGGTCGACGGCGCGGGCACGCCCCGGCAGCACGAGTACGACGAACTCGTCCTCGCGACCGGCTCGAACGCCGCCCGCCTCCCCATCCCGGGCGCCGAGCACACCTATGTGTACCGCACGCTCGAGGACGTCTGGTTCCTCCGCGCGGAGATCGCCCGCCTCGCCGCCGACCTCGGCCGGGCGCCGCGCGTCGCAGTGATCGGCGGCGGCCTCCTGGGGATCGAAGCCGCGGCTGGAGCCCAGTCCCTTGGCGCCGAGGCCGTCATCATCGACGGCTCGCCGTGGCCGATGAACCGGCAGCTCGACGAGGGCGCCGGCCAGGCCCTCACGCGGCTCATCGCGGCCAAGGGGTTCACGGTGCACGGGGGCGTGTTCCCGTCGGAAGTCCTCGTGGAGACGAAGGGCGCGCACGACGCCGGTCTGGTCACCGGCGTGCTCTTGGCGGACGAGCGGGTGGTCCCCGCGGACCTGGTCGTCGTCGCGATCGGCGTCCGCCCCCGCGACGAGCTCATCCGCGCAGCGGTCGATGCGGACAGCACCGGCAGTGCCCGCCTCGAGCTCGGCCCGCGCGGCGGCGTCGTGATCGACGAGGCGTGCGCCACCGGGGCACCGAATGTATGGGCCATCGGCGAGGTGGCGAGCTTCGGCGGGATGTGCCTCGGGCTCGTCGCGCCGGCGAACACGATGGCGGAAATCGTCGCGGACCGCCTGCACGGCGGCGAGGCGACGTTCCCCGGCTTCGATACGGCGACGAAGCTCAAGCTCTCGGGCGTGGACGTCGCGAGCTTCGGCGACGCGTTCGCGGCCGAGCCGGGCGCGCTCGAGATCGTGTACGCGGACCCGGCGCGCGGCGTCTACCAGAAGATCGTCACGACCGACGACGCGCGCACGCTCCTGGGCGGCATCTTCGTCGGCGACGCGTCCCCGTACCTGAGCCTGCGCCCGCTCCTGGGCCGCGAGCTCCCGGCCGAGCCGGGCGCGTTCCTCTCCGCGGCTGGGGGCGGAGAGGCTCCCGAGACCGAGCTCCCCGACGACGCCATCCTCTGCTCGTGCAACAACGTCGCCGCGGGGACGCTGCGCGACGCGGTGAACGCCTGCGGGACCTGCGAAGGCAAGGATCCGGTCCAGGACGTCGCCGGCCTCAAGGCCTGCACCCGCGCCGGCACGCAGTGCGGCTCGTGCGTGCCGATGATCAAGAAGCTCCTCGAGGCCGAGCTGACCAAGTCCGGCGTGACCGTCAGCAAGGCGCTGTGCGAGCACATCGCCCTCTCGCGCCAGGAGCTCTTCGACGCGATCCGTGTCCTGCAGCTGACCTCGTTCGAGGACATCATGTCCCGCTACGGCACGGGGGCCGGCTGCGACATCTGCAAGCCGACCATCGCCTCGATCCTCGCCTCCCAGCACTCCGCCTACGTGCTCGACGCCGGCCGCGGCGCCCTTCAGGACACCAACGACCGCGCGCTCGCGAACATGCAGAAGGACGGCACGTACTCCGTGGTCCCGCGCATCCCGGGCGGCGAGATCACGCCGGAGAAGCTCGGCGTCATCGCGGCCGTGGCCCAGAAGTACAGCCTGTACACGAAGATCACGGGCGGCCAGCGCATCGACATGTTCGGCGCCCGCCTCGAACAGCTCCCCGACATCTGGGCCGAGCTCATCGCCGCGGGCATGGAGTCCGGGCAGGCGTACGGCAAGAGCCTGCGCACCGTGAAGAGCTGCGTCGGGTCCACGTGGTGCCGCTACGGCCAGCAGGACTCGGTGGGCATGGCGATCCAGCTCGAACTGCGCTACCGCGGCCTGCGCAGCCCGCACAAGCTCAAGCTCGGCGTCTCCGGCTGCGCCCGCGAATGCGCGGAGGCCCGCGGCAAGGACGTCGGCGTGATCGCCACAGCGGACGGCTGGAACCTGTACGTGGGCGGCAACGGCGGCGCGACCCCGGCGCACGCCCAGCTCCTCGCCAAGGACCTCGACGACGAGACGCTCATCAGGTACATCGACCGCTACTTCATGTACTACATCCGCACAGCGGACCGCCTGCAGCGCACCGCGCGCTGGCAGGAGGAGCTCGACGGCGGGCTCGAGCACGTGCGCCAGGTGGTCGTCGAGGACTCGCTCGGGATCGCCGAGGAGCTCGAGGCCGCGATGGCAACGCACGTGGAGCACTACGAGGACGAGTGGGCCGCGACGCTCGCCGACCCCGAGCGCCTGCGCCGCTTCCGCCCGTTCGTCAACGCCCCGGATGCCGCCGACGACTCGATTGTGCACGTGGCCGAAAGGGACCAGCTCCGCCCCGCGACGCGCGACGAGCGCGAGAAGGTGGCCCTCGGCGCGACCATCCCCCTCCGCACCCAGCTCGGGGAGGCCTGACATGCAGGTGGAGATCACGCTCGACGGCGCCCCCGTCGTCCTGCTCGGCGAGGCGGACGCGTCCCGTCAGGCGCTCGCCCGGTACCGGAAGGCCGGGGCGACGGTCGCGCATTTCGACTCGCCGACTGCCTACCTCACGTCGGCGTTCACCACAGTGACGCCCCCGGCGCGGCCGGCGCTGGTCGCCGTCGTGCGCCGCTCGCCCGGATCCGGCAGCCGTGGGCGCGGGGCGCACGACGGCGCGTGGGCGCCCGTGCTGGACCACTACCGCAGGATCGGGGTGCCCCTCGTGGAGGAGCCGCCGGCCGGGCCCCGGGGCCACGTCACCCTCGTGGGCGGCGGGCCGGGCTCACGCGGCCTGCTCACCGTGGACGCCGTCGAGGCGCTGCGGGACGCCGACGTCGTGCTCTTCGACCGGCTCGCGCCGTGGCGGGAGCTCGAAAAGCTCACGACCGCACAGCTCGTCGACGTCGGCAAGCTCCCCGGCCACCACAAGGTCCCGCAGGAGGAGATCAACCGGCTCATCGTGGACCACGCCCTCGGGCGTGCGGGCGCGTCTGACCCTACCGGCGCCGGCGCCAACGTGGTCCGGCTCAAGGGCGGAGACCCGTTCGTGTTCGGCCGCGGGGCCGAGGAGGCCGCCGCGTGCGCCGAGGCCGGGGTGCCGGTGCGGGTCGTGTCCGGGATCTCGAGCTCGATCGCCGTTCCCGCGGCGGCCGGCATCCCCGTCACCCACCGGAACGTGAGCCACTCCTTCACCGTCATCTCAGGGCACGCGCCGCTCACCGATGCCGAGCACCGCCACCTGGCGGGGCTCGCGGCGGAAGGAGGGACCGTCGTCGTGCTCATGGGGATCGCGAACCTCCCCCACCTCGCCGCGGGCCTGCGGCGCGCCGGGCTCGCGCGGGAGACACCGCTCGCCGTCGTCGAGCGCGGGCACCAGGCCGGGCAGCGCACCACGCTCACCGAGCTGGGCGGCGCGGAGCTGGACACGGCCGGCTGCGCGAACCCGGCGGTCATTGTGATCGGGGAGGTCGTGCGCGTTGCCGGGAGCGCCACCGGTGAGATGGCCCTCGCCGCGGGCTTCGTGGGCGCCGCGTGAACGACGTCGCCGCCCAGCTCAAGGGCTACCGCATCGGCGTCACCTCTCACCGGCGCTCCGAGGACCTCATCGAGGCGCTCGAGCGGCGCGGCGCGGAGGTGATGCACGCCCCCGTGCTCACGATCGCCCCCGTGGGGCAGGACCTCGGGGTCCTCGAGGACACGCGCCTCACGATAGCCTCGCGCCCCGACCTGTGCATCGTCACCACCGCGTACGGGATGCGGCGCTGGCTCGAGGTCGCCGACGCGGCAGGGCTCGGGGAGGCCCTCCAGGAGTCGCTCAGCGGCGCCGCCCTGTACGTGCGCGGCCCCAAGGCCCGCGGAGCCGTCCGCGCGGCGGGTCTCGCCGACGTCGGCATCGCGGGCGACGAGACCACCGCGACGCTCGTGGACCTCGTGCTGCGGGACGCGGGAGGGCGGCTCGACGGCAAGCGCGTCGTCATGCAGCTGCACGGCTACACCGACCGGGTCCAGCTCGACCGGCTGAGGGACGCGGGTGCCGAGCTCATCACGGTCACCCCATACCGCTGGGTCCGGCCGGAGGGCGGAGAGCGGATCGAGGCGCTCATCCACGCCGTCTGCGCTGGCGAGCTGGACGTCCTGACGTTCACGAGCGCGCCCGCCGTGGACGCGCTCTTCAGCACGGCCCACGAGCTCGGGGTGTACCCGCAGCTCATCACCGCCCTGCGTCAGCGGGTCGCCACGGCGGTGGTGGGCCCGGTCACGGCCGCGCCGCTCGAGGCCGCCGGGCTGAGGCCCTGGATCCCCGAGCGGTTCCGCATGGGCGCCCTCGTCAAGCTCGTCACGGACAACCTGGGCCGGCGCACGGTGCGCGTCCTGCCGACCTCTGCCGGGGCCATCGAGCTGCGGGGCCGGACCATCACGGTCGGGGACAGCGAGCTCGTCCTCGCCCCCTCCGCGATGCTCCTCTTCCGGACCCTGTTCGAGGCCGGAGGGGCCGTGGTGCCGCGGGAGACCCTCGCGAGGCTCGTCTCCCAGAAGGCGTCCAACCACGCGCTGGACATGGCCGTGAACCGCCTGCGCGGCGCGCTGCCCGCACCCGAGCTGATCCAGACCGTCGTGAAGAGGGGGTACCGGCTGCGGGTGACGGCGTAGGCGGCCGCAGATTCCGCTGGAGCTGTGCCAGTATGGGATGACCCAATCGAAAGGACGCCGCTGTGTCTTCCGAGCCCGCCCTGACTCCCGCGGACCTTGCCGGCTACATCGACCACACCCTGCTGAAGCCCGAGGCGAGCGAGGGCGACATCCTCACCCTCTGCAGCGAGGCCGTCCAGCACGGCTTCAAGTCGGTGTGCGTCAATCCCCTGTGGGTCAAGACCGCCACGAGGGCGCTGCGCGGATCCGGGGTCCTCACGTGCGCGGTGGCCGGGTTCCCGCTGGGGGCCACGCCCACGGACGTCAAGGTGTTCGAGGCGCGCGGGGCCACCCTTGACGGCGCCGACGAGGTGGACATGGTCATCAACATCGCCGCCGCCCGCGCCAACGACCGCGGCGCGCTCGTCGAGGACATCCAGGCCGTCGCCGAGGCCGTCCACGGCAGCTCATCGATCCTCAAGGTGATCATCGAGACGTCCCTGCTGACGGACGCGCAGAAGGTGCTCGCGTGCGAGGCAGCCGTCGAGGCGGGGGCCGACTTCGTCAAGACCTCCACGGGCTTCAACGGCGGCGGGGCCACGGTCGAGGACGTCGCGCTCATGCGCTCCACGGTCGGCCCCGACATCGGTGTCAAGGCCTCGGGTGGCGTGCGCACCGCGGACGACGCGCGGGCTATGATTGCAGCAGGCGCCACCCGGATCGGAGCGAGCTCCGGCGTGGCCATCGTCACCGGCGGCTCCGGCTCAGCCGGATACTGACAGCCGGCACTAGACGCACCGTACAGGAGAGACATGTCTGACGATCAGTACAACCGCCCCCTCGAGCCGAACCCCCTGGGCCCGAGCATCATCTTCTTCGTGATCTTCATGGTGCTGTTCCTGGTGGGCCTGTACATCGTGCAGTGGGTCGACTTCACCAACGTGTGGCAGATGGCGGCCCTGATTTTCCTCTACGCCGCGGCGTTCGGCATCCCTATGACGTTCCTCGCCAAGAACGACACGGGCAAGGAGCACCGCCGCTAGAGACCTCCCGTTTCGGGTACACATATTCCTCCCCACCATCGTCTCGGGTACACATGACTCGCCCTAGACGAACAGCGGGTACGCGATGCCTGGTCGAACGATGTTCGGCCGGGCATCTGGCGTTTCGGGAGCCGACAGCGTCGTACCCGAGATCACCTACCTGTGGATAACGCGACGCACGAATCCCCCACGTGTGACTCAATGAATCCATGCCGCTCAACGAACCGCTCCCGCCGGCCCTCACTGAGTCGTCCTTCACGACTGAGGAAGGACGACGACTCGGGCTGACCGCCCGACGTCTCGCCCGCGAGGACCTCATCAGCCCGAGCCGCGGCATCCGGACACCAGAGCTGGCTCGAGAAGGCCTCCTGCAGCGTGCCCGGCCCTACACCGCGCTCCACCGCACGACGGCGCTGAGTCACCTCAGTGCTGCGGCCGTCCACCACATCCCGCTGCCCGCGTGGGCGGAGGACGCCGCCCAGTTCGACCTGTCCCGGGCCGCGGCGGCGGAGCCTGGAGCCAAGGAGCGGCTCGGCCAGCCGCGGCGCCCCGAGGTCCGAGGGCATCGCCTGCGGCTCCGGGACGACGAGGTCGTCGTCATCCGGGGCACGAGGGTCACCACCGCCGAGCGCACGTGGCTGGATCTCTGCGGCATCAGACGTCTCACGCTGGAGGACGTGATCGTGGCCGGCGAGTACCTCGTGTCGCAGCACGCGCGGACGTACTACCCGCGGACCGCGATCGTGCCCCTCACCGCGCTCAGGGCCTTCGTGGCGAGCCGGCACCGCGTCGTCGGGCTGGGCCGTGCCCGCATCGCGCTGGAGCTGCTGGCCGTGGGCGTCGACTCACCCCAAGAGTCCCGGCTGCGCCAGATGCTCGAACGCGCCGGGCTCCCTCGATTCATCCCCAATTGCCCCGTCACCGACCCGTGGGGCGTCACCCATTGGGTGGACATCGGCAGTCCCGCATTCCGCGTGGCCGTCGAATACGAGGGCGAGCACCACTTCTTGTCCAATGAGCAGAGGGCGCACGACGCCGCGCGGGACCGCAGCGCGCGAGCGGCCGGCTGGATCCAAGTCAAGATCACCAAGGAGGACATGGCGGAGGGCGAGGCCTTCGTCGTCGCGAAGGTCCTCGCAGCACTCCGCGCGCACGGCTACCGCGGCTAAGGGTGCCCGCGGCTACGTACCCGGAATGCCCCACGCCGCCTGTTCGCGTACCCGAGACGGGCGTGGGGCGAAGTTCGCGTACCCGAGACGGGCGTGGGGCGAAGTTCGCGTACCCGAGACGCTAGGGGGTGGGGGCGGGGGCCGGGGCGAAGATCGCCTCGACCACCTGGTCCGCCCATGCGAGGATCTCGCCGTCCGCCAGGTCCCGACCGCCCACGGGGGCGGTCTTGGGCTTGGGGATGAGCACCGCGTTGAGCGCCGGCTTGTACTGCGCGCCCTTGTACATCCGCGTGAGCCGCATCTGCTTGGACTCCGGCAGGTCCGCGGGAGCGAAGCGCACCATATTGCCTTGGAGTGCGACGTCGGTCAACCCGGCCGCGCGCGCACGGACCCGGAAGCGGGCCACGGACGCGAGGTTCTCCACGGGTGCGGGCGGCTCGCCGTAGCGGTCGGTGAGCTCCTCCATGACCTCGGCAATGCCGGCGTCGTCCGTCGCGGCGGCAAGCTTGCGGTACGCCTCGAGGCGGAGCCGCTCCCCCGGCACGTAGTCGTGCGGCAGGTGGGCGTTGACGGGCAGCTCGATCTTCATCTCGGCCACCTTCTCCTCGCCCTCGCCGCGGAAGTCGGCCACGGCCTCACCCACGAGCCGGATGTACAGGTCGAACCCGACGCCCTGGATGTGGCCGGACTGCTCCCCGCCGAGCAGGTTGCCCGCGCCGCGGATCTCGAGGTCCTTCATGGCCAGCTGCATGCCCGCGCCGAGCTCGTTGTGCGCTGCGACGGCCTTGAGCCGCTCGAGCGCCACCTCGCCGAGCGGCTTCTCCGCCGGGTAGAGGAAGTACGCGTAGGCGCGCTCGCGGCCTCGGCCCACACGCCCGCGGAGCTGGTGCAGCTGCGAGAGTCCATACTGGTCCGCGCGGTCGATGATGAGCGTGTTGGCATTTGAGATGTCCAGGCCCGTCTCGATGATCGTGGTGCACACGAGGACGTCGAAGCGCTTCTCCCAGAAGTCCACGATGATCTTCTCGAGCCGCGACTCGGACATCTGGCCGTGGGCGACCTCGACTCGCGCCTCGGGCACGAGCTCCCGGATCGCCGCGGCCTGCTTCTCGATCGAGGAGACCCGGTTGTGCACGAAGAACACCTGGCCCTCGCGCATGAGCTCGCGCCGGATGGCGGCGGAGACCTGCTTGTCCGTGTACGGGCCGACGTACGTCAGCACAGGGTGCCGCTCCTCGGGAGGGGTGGCGAGGGTGGACGTCTCGCGGATGCCCGTCAAGGACATCTCGAGCGTGCGCGGGATCGGGGTCGCGGACATGGCCAGGACGTCCACGTTGGTGCGCATCTTCTTGAGCTCTTCCTTGTGCTCGACGCCGAACCGCTGCTCCTCGTCGATGATCACGAGGCCGAGGTCCTTGAACTGCACCTCCTTGGACAGGAGCCGGTGGGTGCCGATCACCACGTCCACCGAGCCGGTCTTGAGCCCCTCGATCGTCTCCTTCGCCTCGGCGGCCGTCTGGAAGCGCGAGAGCGCCCGGACTCGGACCGGGAAGCCCGAGAAGCGCTCGGAAAACGTCTCGAAGTGCTGCTGCGCGAGCAGAGTGGTGGGCACGAGGACCGCCACCTGCTTTCCGTCCTGGACCGCCTTGAACGCGGCCCGGACGGCGATCTCCGTCTTGCCGTAGCCCACGTCGCCGGAGACGAGCCGGTCCATCGGGACCTCGCGTTCCATGTCCGCCTTGACCTCGTTGATCGTGGTGAGCTGGTCGGGCGTCTCGACATACGGGAACGCCTCCTCGAGCTCGCGCTGCCACGGCGTGTCCGGGCCGAACGAGTGGCCCTTGGAGGCCATGCGCGCCGAGTAGAGCCGGATGAGCTCGCCCGCGATCTCCTTGACCGCCTTCTTGGCCTTCGACTTGGTAGACGCCCAGTCCGCGCCGCCCATCTTGGACAGCGACGGCGTGTCCCCGCCCACGTAGCGGGTGATCTGGTCGAGCTGGTCGGTCGGGACGAAGAGCCGGTCCCCCGGCGCGCCGCGCTTGGCGGGGGCGTACTCGAGGACCAGGTACTCGCGCACGGTCTCCGCACCGCGGGGACCGGTGTTCCGTTGGATGAGCTCCACGAACTTCCCGATCCCGTGCTGCTCGTGCACCACGAAGTCGCCCGCATGCAGGGAAAGGGGGTCGACGGCGTTACGCCGCCGCGAGGGCATCTTGCGCATGTCGCGGGTCCCCGCGGCGCTGGCCCGGCCGAGCAGGTCGGCCTCGGTCAGAAGTCCGAGCGTGAGCCCATCGAGGACGAAGCCCTTGCCCGCGGGCGCCTTGGTGATCTCGATGATGCCCGGCTCCGGCAGACGGTCCAGCCCGTCGATCCGGGCGCACGGGATGCCGGCGTCGTGGAACAGCTCGGCGAGGCGCTGGGCGGGCCCGGCGCCGTCGGTCGCGACGACGATCCGCCACTGCTCGCGCACGCGCGAGCCGATGAACTCCATCATCTCTGCCACGTCGCCCTGGTAGCCGCGCGGCTCGCGCGCGGCGATGGTCACGACGTCGACGTCCGCCACCGTCTCCGCGTCGACCCCGAGGGAGGTCAGCGACCACCAGCTCACGCCGCGGGACTGCGCGTCGGCACGGACCTCTCCGAGCGTCGCGAAGCTCGCGTCCTCGAGCCGGCCGGCCCGCTCGGCGGCCACGCCCTCGGTACCCGAAACCTGGGCGAGGGAGACGTCGAGGGGCGCGGAGCCGCCGTCGGACGCCGTGGCCCAGGCAGCGGCGAGGAACTCCTCGTTGGTCGCGGCAAGGTCGTGGGCGCGGGCGCGCACCTTCTCGGGCTCCACGGTGAGCGAGACTGAGCCCTCGGGCAGCTCGCCGATGAACGGCACCATCCGGTCCACGAGCAGCGGCGCGAGCGACTCCATGCCCTCCACGGCGATCCCGCCCGCGATCTTCTCGAGCATGTCCGCCGCCGCGGGCAGCGCGCCCTTGAGCTTCGCGGCACGGCTCATGACCGCCGGAGTGATGAGAAGCTCGCGGCACGGCGGCGCGAACAGCACCGTGGGGTGGTGGACGTTCGGGCCGCTCAGCGAGCGCTGATCGGCCACGGCGAACCAGCGCATCTGCTCGACCTCGTCGCCGAAGAACTCGACGCGCACCGGGTGGTCCTCGGTGGGCGGGAAGACGTCGATGATCCCGCCGCGGACCGCGAACTCGCCGCGATGGGTCACCATGTCGACGCGGGCGTAGGCGGCATCGGCGAGGGCCCGCACGACCTCGTCGAACGGCGCCTCCTGCCCCACGGCCAGCGAGACCGGCTCGAGGTCGCCCAAGCCGGCCACGAGCGGCTGCAGGACCGCGCGCACCGGGGCCACAACTACCCGGAGCGGCGACCCGCCGTTGTACGGGGCGGCCGCCGCGGGGTGCGCGAGCCGACGCAGGACGGCGAGCCGCCGCCCCACCGTGTCGGAGCGGGGCGAGAGGCGCTCGTGCGGGAGCGTCTCCCAGCTCGGGAACAGCGCCACAGATCCGCCCGGCACGTACGCGCCGAGGGAGTCGACGAGGTCCTCCGCCTCCCGCTCGGTGGCCGTCACGGCGAGCACGACGCCGGCCGGTTCCGGCAGCGCGTCGAGCACCTCCGCGATCACCACGGGACGCAGGCCCGTGGGCGCGACGATCTGGAGGTCCTGGCTGCGCCGGGCGGCCGGCTTGGAGGCGTACTCGATCAGCCGGGCGACGCTGGGGTCCTGGCCGACGGCGCGGCGGAGCCCGTCGAGGATGGGCGCGGCCTCACGGCTCGCCGGACGCGCGACGTCAACAGACACGGTGGGGCTCCTCCCAGACGGCGCGGCCTCGTGGACAGCACAGCCTCGTGGACAACACGACAGCCCCGACACTCGTTGAGGCCGGGGTACAACCAGCTTAGCCAATGGCCCCCGCGCGGCGGGCGGGAGTCCGCCCCGAGCATGAGGGAGGGACCCTCGGCTGCCGCTTAGGATGGTTGTCGGCGCGCTCCCCCCGGGCCGCCACCGTGGACCATGTCCGCCTCCCCACAGCTTCCTACGGAAGGATCCCCTTGGCACTCTCAGCCAGCCAGACCCTCAACTACCCCGTGGACCGCGTCGCGGCGGTGTTCGCCGACGAGGCGTTCCAGCGCCACGTGAGCGAGCTCGTGGGCGGCCGCCTCGAGTCGTTCTCCCTTGACGGCGACGTGGCCGGTGCGTTCACCGCGACGGTCGTGCGCCAGCTCCCCACCCAGCGTCTGCCCGAGCTGGCCCGCAAGGTGGTCGGCGAGTTCCTCAACGTCACCCAGACCGAGACCTGGGGCGCCCCCGAGGCCGACGGCTCCCGCCAGGCGGACATCAAGGTCAAGGTCGCGGGTGCGCCCGTCGACGTCGCCGCGGTGCAGCGGCTCGCGGCCGACGGCGCCGTCACCCGTATCGAGCTCAACGGCACCGTGAGCTCCTCGGTCCCGCTGCTCGGCGGGAAGATCGCCTCGGCCGCCGAGCCAATGGTCGGCAAGGCCCTCAACATCCAGGCGACGCAGGCCGAGGCCTGGCTCGCCGGGGAGATCGTCTGATGCAGCTCCCCGCCGGCCTGTCCTGGCTGCTTATCGTGGCCGGGGTGTGGAACCTCGTGGTGTGGCCGCAGTTCCTGCGCCGGATCATGAAGGACCCGCGGGCCATGGACGGTGAGGGGCGCGCCACGCGGTTCCTGACCGTCCACCTCCTCCTCGTGGCCGTCTCGGTGACACTCGGCATTGCCGTGGCCGTGGTGGGCATCAGGACGCTCCTGCCCATCGCAGGCTGACGGGCATGGCGGCCGGGGCCGCGCGCCCCGGC
Source organism: Sinomonas cyclohexanicum (assembly GCF_020886775.1). Taxonomy (GTDB): domain Bacteria; phylum Actinomycetota; class Actinomycetes; order Actinomycetales; family Micrococcaceae; genus Sinomonas; species Sinomonas cyclohexanicum. The sequence goes on along the minus strand of NZ_AP024525.1, from coordinate 1,423,010 downwards.
CGCTGCTGCCCATCCGTTCGAAGCCATCGACGTAGGATGGTTCCCAGGTGTGCCGGGAAGTCTGGTCGGCGTGTGATTGCTCCTCCCCAAAGGAGTGCCCCCGACCGAAACGGAACCGCCCATGAACAAGCCGGCCGAGCGCCGTCGTCCGCTCCCCGCTCCTTCGAGGACCCTCACCCGGGGAAGCTACCGCGAGTACCGGCGCATCGCCGAGATCCTGCGCAAGGAGACCGTGGGCGGGGCGCTCCTGCTCCTCGCGACCGTCGCCGCGCTCGTGTGGGCCAACTCCCCCGCCGGTGACTCCTACGCCGCTCTCCGCGATGCCCGGATCGGATACGCGCCGTGGCACATCGAGCTGAGCGTGGGCGCGTGGGCGGCCGACGGACTGCTCGCGCTGTTCTTCTTCGTCGCCGGGCTCGAGCTCAAGCGGGAGTTCGTCGCCGGGGACCTGCGCCGGCCCGCCACGGCGATCGTGCCCATCGTCGCCGCGTGCGGCGGCGTCGCGGTCCCCGCCATCCTGTACGCGGTCGTGAACCTGGCGGCGGGCTCGGACGGGCTTCGCGGCTGGGCCATCCCCACCGCCACCGACATCGCGTTCGCGCTCGCCGTGCTCGCCGTCATCAGCACGCACCTGCCCGCGGCGCTGCGGACGTTCCTCCTCACGCTCGCCGTGGTGGACGACCTCATCGCGATCGGCATCATCGCGTTCTTCTACTCGACCGACCTCGCGCCGCAGTTCCTGGCGCTGGCACTCGTGCCGCTCGCGGCGTTCGGATTCCTCGTGCAGCGCCGCGTCCGCGCGTGGTACCTGCTCGTTCCGCTCGCGGTACTCACGTGGGCGCTCGTGCACGCCTCGGGCGTCCACGCGACCGTGGCGGGGGTGCTCCTCGCGTTCACCGTGCCCGTGGTGCGCAGCGAGCGGAATGGCGGGCCCGACGCGGGCCCGGGCCTCGCCGAGCACTTCGAGCACCGGCTCCGGCCGCTCTCCGCCGGGGTGGCCGTGCCGCTCTTCGCGTTCTTCTCCGCCGGGGTGGCCCTGGGCGGGTGGGACGGGGCCCTCTCGGCTCTGCGCGACCCGGTGGCCGTGGGCATCGCGGCCGCCCTCGTGATGGGCAAGACCGTGGGCGTGTTCGGCTCCACGTGGCTCGTGACCAAGAGCCGCCACGCGTCGCTGGACCCCGACCTGGCCTGGATCGACGTGTTCGGGCTGGCCCTGCTCGCCGGGGTCGGATTCACGGTCTCGCTGCTCATCGCCGAGCTGTCCTTCGGCGGGCCCGACGCTGTGGCCGCCGCGGGCTCCCTGCACGGCGAGCACGCCAAGGCCGCCATCCTCGCCGGGTCCCTGACCGCGGCGGTGCTCGCCGCGGTCGTGCTCCGCATCCGGAACCGGCACTACCGGCGCGTCGAGGAGGCCGAGGCGGTCGAGACCGGCGACGCCGACGGCGACGGCGTGCCGGACGTCTTCCAGCAGGGCGAGGCGCGATAGCCGGGGAAGACGCGGTACGCAGGGCCGGTCCTGCCGTCCCCCGGGACTACTTGGACCGATACCCGCCCCGTACGCGCCCGGGTTCGCCGCGGATCGGTCGCGCCACTCGATTCCGCCCCGCCGAGGACCCGTTTCGCCCCACCGTCCTTGTCCGTCCGCACCTGCCCCGCACACCGTGGACAGGGGAGGCGAGGACTCGCCCCCTGAGGTGGTAGCGGCACAGGAGGGGCGCCAATGGCCAGGATCCACGCGGCCGCCCGAGCGGGCGACAGGGCGGCCGGCCGGCGCGCCGAGATCGACGACGGCGCGGTCGTCTCGCTCGGCGGCACCGCGGTGACGCTCCTGGACGCCGACGGTGCGGTCGAGGCGATCCTGGGGACCTGCCTGTCACGGCCCCGCCCGCTCGGCGTGGTCTCCGCGAATCTGGACCATGTGTTCCACTTCGGGGCCGGTGGACGCTGGGAGCACAGCCTCGACGGCTCGGACGGGGTCGACTGGCTCACGCTCCTGGATGGTTCCCCCCTCGCGTCCGAGGCCGAGCGCCTGACGGGGCGCCGGTGGCCCCGGCTCGCGGGCAGCGACCTGATCGGGCCGCTCCTGGACCGGGCGGAGGCCGACAGGCTCCGGGTCGGGTTCCTGGGTGGCAGCCCCGAGGCCCACATCCACCTGCGCGGACGCCTGGCCGAGAGGCGGCCCAGCCTGCGCGTGTCGGGGTTCTGGGCCCCGAGCCGGGGCGAGCTCGAGGACCCGGACATGTCCCGTGCCGTGGCCCGCTCGATCGCGGCAGCAGACACGGACGTGCTCGTCGTCGGCCTCGGGAAGCCCCGCCAGGAGCTGTGGATCGCCGAGCACGGCAAGGAGACGGGCGCGCGGGTGCTGCTCGCGTTCGGCGCCGTGGTGGACTTCCTCGCCGGGCGGGTGCGGCGGGCGCCGCGGTGGGTCGCCGGGCACGGTCTCGAGTGGGCGTGGAGGCTCGCCCTCGAGCCGTCGCGCCTCTCGGAGCGGTACCTGGTCCAGGGCCCGGAGGCGTACGTCCGGCTGCGGCGCCACAGCGACCCCGCCGAGATCGCCCTCTCAGTCGAGGCACGACGAGCGGCCGCCCGTGAAGCGGCGCGGGCCGCCCATCCAGCCGGCCGGGGGCGCGCCCCCCTTAGCCCCCGGCCCCTTCGTGAGGGTGGCTTCGTCGCGGCGGACGAAGCCACCGAGGTCGCTGCCGTCATGGTCACGTACAACAGTGCTGGCTCCGTCGCGGCGCTCATCGACTCGCTGCGCAGTGCTGCGCGCAGCGTCCGGCTGCGCGTCGTCGTCGCCGACAATTCGCCGGACACCGCGACCCTCGACGCCGTGGCCTCCTGCGCGCCGGACGCCGTCGCGTTCCGCACGGGCGCCAACCTCGGGTACGCGGGCGGGATCAACGCGGCCATGGCGGCCGCCGGCGAGGCCGAGGCCTACCTCGTGCTGAACCCGGACACGACCGTGCTCCCCGGCGCCGTGGACGCCCTGCTCGCCCGGGTGCGCGCGGGCGCCGGCGCTGCGGTGCCGCTCATGCTCGCGGACGACGGCGCCACGTACCCGTCGCTGCGGCGCGAGCCCACTGCGGGACGTGCGTGGGGGGACGCGCTCTTCGGGGCCCGTTTCCCCGGGCGGCCGCAGTGGAGTGCGGAGACCGACCACGACCCCGAGAGCTACGCCCACGCGCACACCGTTGACTGGGCCACGGGGGCCGCGCTCATGGTCTCGGCCGAGGCCGCGCGGGCGGCCGGACCGTGGGACGAGCGGTACTTCATGTACTCGGAGGAGACCGACTACTGCCGCGCCCTGAGGAGGCGCGGATTCGACGTGTGGTTCGAACCGGCCGCGCGGGTCCTCCATTCCGGAGCCGGGTCCGGGACCTCGCGGGACCTCGACGCGCTGATGGCCGTCAACAAGGTCCGTTACCTGCGCCGCCACCACCCGGGCTTCCCCGGCGCCGCGGCGACCGTCGCCGTCGTCGTGCGCGAGGCGCTCCGCGCGGGCGACGCCCGCCACCGCCACACGCTCGCCACCCTCCTGCGCCCCGCGCGCTGGGGCGAGCTGCCGCATGCCGCCCCGCACGGCTCACCGGAGCCCCACGGCGCGGACGCCGCCGCGCATCCCGAGGGGTGTGTCATCATCCCTGCCCACAACGAGGAGCGCGTGATCGCACGGACGCTCGAAGGGCTCCGGCCGGCGCTCGCGAACGGATGCGTCGAGGTGATCGTGGCCTGCAACGGCTGCACCGACCGGACCGCGGAGGCAGCGGCGCGCTTCCCGGGCGTGCGCGTGCTCGACCTCGTCGAGGCGGGCAAGGCCAGGGCGCTCAACGCGGCCGACGCCGCCGCGACGCGCTGGCCACGCGTCTACCTGGACGCAGACATCGAGATTCCGCCCGCGGCCCTCAGGAGCGTGCTGACCGAGTTGGGCCGCGGGCGGTATCTGGCGGGGAGGCCTGACTTCCGCTACGAGACGGCGGGCTGCGGTCCGGTCGTCGCGGCGTACTACCGCGCGCGGGAGCGTGTGCCCTCGAACCGCGCCGCGCTGTGGGGCGCCGGCTGCTACGCCATGACCGAGGAGGGCCACCGGCTGTTCGGCGCCTTCCCCACGGACGCCGCGGACGACTATGCCGCCGACGCCGCGTTCTCCCCCACACAGAAGATCATCCTGGACTGCGAGCCCGTCGTCGTGCGCCCCCTCAGACGGCGGGCTCGCTTCTCTCCACCCTCCACCGGGTCTACCGCGCGCCGACCGCCTCGCCGGCGGCGTCAGGGCCCACGGAGTCAGGGCCGACGCCGGGCCGCACCCTGCGGGGGCTCGTCGCCTCGGTGCGGGGGCCGGCGTCGGCCGTCGACGCCGCGGTGTACGCGACGTTTGCGCTCGCGGGGCGGCGGCAGCGGCGCGCGCGCGGAGCGCTCGGTGAACCCGTGTGGGAGCGCGACAACAGCAGTCGGCAGTGAATGCGTCAGAGAGCTCCACCCAGCACTAAGCAAGGAGTCACCGTGGCCCAGTCAGCAGCGATGCGACCCACCCACCGCGCGGCCCGGACGCCCCTCTGGCACGCTGCGCGCCGGGCCGTCTCCCTTGCCGTGCCGGCCCTGCTCGTGACGGCCGTGCTCGTCGGGATCCCGCCCGTGACCACGGCGGCGCCAGCGCAGGCAGCCGTCAATCCCTGCTCGCCCGTGGTGAGCGCAGTGGCCTGCGAGAACACGCAGGCAGGCGATCCCCAGAGCGACTGGATGATCTCGGGTGTCGGTGACGCCACCATCCAGGGCTACGCGACCCAGATGAGCGTGAACGTGGGCGAGACCGTGCAGTTCAAGGTCAACACGACGGCCAAGGCCTACCACTTCGATGTCCTCCGGCTCGGCTACTACCAGGGCAACGGAGCCCGGAAGGTTGCCGGCAACCTTCTTCCGAGCGCCACCCTGCCGCAGACCCAGCCCGCGTGCCAGACCTTCTCGGACACTGGACTGATCGATTGCGGCAACTGGGCGGTCTCGGCGTCGTGGACCGTTCCCTCAACAGCAGTCTCCGGCGTCTACCTTGCCCACCTCGTACGCAATGACACGGGCGGGAGCAGCTGGATCACGTTTGTCGTCCGCAACGACGCGTCGAAGAGCTCCATCCTGTTCCAGACCTCGGACGAGACATGGCAGGCCTACAACTCGTACGGCGGCAACAGCCTCTACCAGTGCACCGTGGCCTGCCCGCCCGGGAATCCCGCGGCGTACAAGGGCGCCTTCAAGGTCTCCTACAACCGACCGTTCCACACGGCACTCGATGACAGCGGCCACTCATGGATCACCTCCGCCGAGATCCCGATGATCCGGTTCATGGAGGCCAACGGCTACGACATGAGCTACCAGGCTGGACTCGACACGGCGACGCGAGGCTCGCTCCTGCTCAACCATCAGGTGTTCGTGACCTCCGGGCACGACGAGTACGTCTCGTTCGACCAGCGCGCCACCATCGAGTCGGCGCGGGACAAGGGCGTGAGCATCGCGATGTTCACCGGCAATGAGCTCTTCTGGCGTACTCGGTGGGAGGCGAGCCAGGCTGGCCCGAGCACCGCGGGCCGCACCCTCGTCTGCTACAAGGACACACACTTCAATTCCCCCACCGACCCCGTGACGTGGACCGGAACGTACGCCGACCCGCGATTCGGCACCAGCGGCGGTGCCGGGAACCCGCAGAACGCGCTGACCGGACAGTTCTTCAACGTGAACTCGGGCACGACCGACATCACGGTGCCTGCACAGTTCGCCAAGCTCAGGCTCTGGCGCAACACCGCCGTCGCGGGCCTGACAGGATCGCAGACCGCCACGCTCGGTGCCGGGCTCGGGACCCTCGGCTACGAATGGGACATTGACGCCGACAACGGCTTCCGGCCAGCCGGCCTCTTCGACCTCTCCTCGACCGTGTACGGCTCGGCCCAGGTCTTCACTGACTACGGGAGCAACACGGTCAACAACCAGACGGCCACCCACAGCCTCACCGAGTACCGAGCTGCGAGCGGCGCCCTCGTCTTCGGCGCGGGAACCGTCCAATGGTCGTGGGGCCTCGACGGATTCACGACCGGCAAGGGCCCCGACCCCACAATGCAGCAGGCCACCGTCAATCTGTTCGCGGACATGGGAGCCCAGCCCGCGACGCTCCTCGCCGGGCTGGTGGCGACCACTGCCTCGGGCGACTCGACGCCGCCGTCGTCCGCCATCACGTCACCCTCCGCCGGGACCGCGCTCGGTGACGGCACCGCCGTCACCGTGAAGGGGACGGCGAGCGATGCCGGCGGAGGGGTCGTGGCAGGCGTCGAGGTCTCGACCGACGGCGGCACCACGTGGCATCCGGCATCGGGAACCACCGCCTGGACGTACTCGTGGATTGCGCACGGCAACCCCTCGACCACCATCCGGAGCCGCGCCGTGGACGATTCCGGGAACCTTGAGGCCCCCGGTCCTGGCGTGTCCGTGTCCACGTCCTGCCCGTGTTCGCTGTTCGGAACCGCAGCCAAGCCGGCCGCCGCCGACGCCGGCGACCCGAGCGCGGTCGAGGTGGGAGCCCAGTTCTACTCCGATGTCGCCGGGACCGTGACCGGGGTGCGCTTCTACAAGGCCGGCACCAACACGGGCACGCACCTGGGCAACCTCTGGACCGCCTCCGGCACGAAGCTCGCAAGCGTGACCTTCACGGGCGAGACGGCCTCGGGATGGCAGGCGGCCACGTTCTCCCAGCCGGTCTCCGTCTCGGCTGGGACCAGGTACGTCATCTCGTACTATGCGCCGAAGGGCCACTACGCTCAGACCACCGGGTACTTCTACAACAACCCCTCTCCACCACCCGCCGGGAGCGGTTCCGTCGACGCGCCCCCGCTCCACTTCACGAGGAGCGTGCCCGGCAGCCCCAACGGGTTCTACGCCTACAGCTCGTCCTCGACCTTCCCGAACCAGATCTACGACGCGGAGTACTACTGGGTCGATCCGGTGTTCTCACCCGGCGCCAACCCCGTCCCCGCCGTCACCCAGACCACCCCGGCACCCGGCGTCACCGGAGTGGCCGTCGGGATCGCGCCGTCCGCCACGTTCAACCAGCCAGTCACGGCCGGGTCAGTGACGTTCACCCTCAAGGACGCAACGGGCGCGTCCGTAGCCGGGAGCACGGCCCTCAGCGGTACGCCGACCACGGCAACGTTCACACCGTCGAGCGCACTCGCGTACAGCACGCAGTACACGGCGACCGTGAGCGGTGCGACCAACTCGACCGGGCAGACGATGGCCAGCCCGTACTCGTGGAGCTTCACGACGGCGGCACCCCCGCCCGCCCCCGCCGTCACCACGGTCTCGCCCACCTCGGGGGCGACCGGCATCCCGGTGTCTACGGCGCCGAGTGCGACCTTCAATCAGGCGGTCACGGCTCCGTCCGTGACGTTCACCCTCAAAGACGGCACCGGCGCGAACGTCACGGGCTCGACGAGCCTGAGCGCGGACGCGACCACCGCAACCTTCACGCCTTCCTCGGCCCTGTCCTACAACATGACCTACACGGCCACCGTCAGCGGAGCGACGAATTCCACGGGCCAGACCATGTCGAGCCCCTACTCATGGAGCTTCACGACGGCGGCCGCTCCCCCGGCGCCGAATGTCAGCTCGGCCAATCCCGCTCCCGGCGCAACCGGGGTCTCCGTTGGCTCGCCGGTGAGCGCCACCTTCAGCCAGGACGTCTCCCCCTCGTCGATCCAGTTCGCCCTGAAGGATCCCTCGGGGGCGAGCGTGACGGGCACGGTGTCCTATTCGAGTGCGACGACGACCGTCACGTTCACACCGTCGGCCTCGCTCGCGAACAACACGCAGTACACCGCCACGCTGTCGGGCGCGACCAACGGGACCGGGCAGACCATGTCGCCATACTCCTGGAGCTTCACGACCGTTGCGGCGTACAGCTGCCCCTGCAGCGTGTTCCCGGCGGCTTCGACGCCCGCTACCGCGAACTCCGGCGATGCCAACGCCGTGGAGCTGGGCATGAAGTTCCGCACGGACACGGCCGGGCAGATCACCGGGGTGCGCTTCTACAAGGGCAGCCAGAACACGGGGACCCATGTCGGGAACCTGTGGTCCGCGAACGGTACCAAGCTTGCGACCGTGACGTTCGGAGCCGAGTCGGCCTCCGGGTGGCAGCGCGCATACTTCTCTGCCCCCGTGGCCGTGTCCGCCAACACCACCTATGTCGTCTCCTACTTCGCACCCAACGGCAACTACTCGTACACGGCGAACGGGTTCGCCACCGCGCAGGGCGCCTCGCCGATCACGGGCCTTGCGAACGGCACTGACGGCGCGAACGGCGTGTACGCCTATGGCACGGCCTCCAGCTTCCCCACCGGAAGCTACAACGCGACGAACTACTGGGTTGACGCAGTCTTCAACCCCGGTGCAGCCGCGGCTCCCGTCGTGGTGGCAGTCTCCCCCGTGCAGGGCGCAACCGGCGTCGCCCAGTCCTCCACGGTATCCGCCACGTTCGACCAGGCGGTGGACTCCTCGTCGGCCTCGTTCACGCTCACACCCAGCGGCGGCACGGCCGTGGCCGGCACCACCGGCAACGTCTTGGCCACCGGAACGTACTCCTTCACGCCGAGTTCCCCCCTCTCACCCACGACGACGTACACGGCTTCAGTGAGCGGGGTGAAGAGCGCGACAGGGCAGGTCATGGCCTCGGCCTACTCGTGGAGCTTCACGACGGGGAGCAGCGGGTATGCCTGCCCCTGCAGCCTCTTCGGGCCCTCGTCCGTACCCGCAACAGTCACCGTCAACGACTCCAACGCGGTCGAGCTCGGCATGCAGTTCACGTCCGATGCCGCGGGCTCCGTCACGGCACTCCGGTTCTACAAGGGGGCCCAGAACACAGGCACCCACGTGGGGCACCTGTGGACCTCGTCGGGAACGCTCCTCGCGAGTGTGACCTTCTCCGGAGAGACCGCCAGCGGCTGGCAGACTGCCACGCTGTCGAGCCCCGTGGCGATCTCCGCCAACATCACGTATGTCGTCTCGTACTACGCCCCCAACGGCTTCTACTCTGCCAACGGCGGCTACTTCACGACGTCCGCGGACGCGCCGCCGCTGCACGGGCTCCAGAGCACCGCGTCACACCTCAACGGCCTCTACCGATACGGCTCGTCGGGATTCCCCACGAGCAGCTACAACGCAGCCAACTACTGGGTGGACCTCGTGTTCAGCGCGTCATGAGGGCCGCGCACTTGCTGCGCCGGGACCTGCGGGCCGCCGCCGCGCTGGGCGTCGCCATGGGACTCATGGCAGGGTGCGCACCGTCGGGCGTGGACGGGGCTGCCCCCAGGCCCCCGTCGGCGCCGGCGGGCCCCCGGCCGCGGCAGGCGCGACGGCACCGGCAGGCGCGACGGCGCCGGGTGACATCTCCGTGGATCCGAGCCGGCCTGGACAGACGATGACTGGCCTGGGCGTCAACGCCAACGTGCACAGCTGGAAGAACGGGCAGCTCAAGCCCGCGATCGAGCGCTATGCCGCCCTCGGTCCCCTGACCTGGCGCGTCATCATCGAGAAGGCCGACTGGGAGCCCGCGCAGGTCGGGGACCCGAACACCATCGACGCTGCCTATGACCAAAGGATCTATGAGTCCCCCAAGATGCAGGACCTGTGGGACACGGTCGCCTACATCGAGTCGTTCCCCGGCCAGACCGTCTCCCTCAGCGTCATGGGAGGCGTTCCCGACTGGATGGGCGGCACCTCGATCCCGGCCAGCAAGGAGGCCTACTGGGTGCGCATGATCGCCTCGCTCCTAGACTATGGCCGGACTGAAAAGCATCTGACACTGAACCTCATCAGCCCGCTCAACGAATCCGACTGGAATGGCATCGAAGGGCCCAAGGCCGACCCCCAGCAGCTCACCCGGCTGCTCGACAGCCTGGGCCACCGGCTGGACGCCCTCGGAATGGGAGACGTCCGCTTCGTGGTTCCCGACACGTCGAGTCCCGACGAGGCCCGGACCGCCTACCTTCCCGCGATCCTGTCCGACTCGTTCGTCGTGGACAAGACCGCGCGCATCGGCATCCACAGCTACGACGGGAGCGCCGGCTCCGTGCCGGACTTCGTCGCCCAGGGTCGCGCCGCCGCCAAGGGCGTGTGGGCCACCGAGTTCAACGCGCCGTGCAGCGGGTGCGACACCGGCACGCAGCCTTCGGACACGTGGGACCACGCCCAGTCCATGGCCAGCGACCTGCTCGCTCTCATTGGCCAAGGCGTCACGGGGGCCCAGCTCTATGACGCCTGGGACGGCTACTACGAGCACCACGGGTCGATGGGCTACTGGGGCGCGCTCAAGTACGACGCCGCGACGGGCAGCTACGTGCCTCGCCGCACCTTCGATGTCCTCTCCCTCCTCCTCACCGCTATCCCCCCGGGCTCAGTGCACATCGCGTCGACCCAGGCGGAGACGGGCGGGGGGGCGATGGATGTGCAGGCCTTCGCGTCGGCGGACGGCCGGATGACGGTCGTCGGCGTCAACCATGGCGGCACGGCGGCGCACGTCCGCGTCCTCGTCTCGGGCGCCGCAGGGCTGTCCGCACCCACCCTCACGGTGGCGTCACCTGATTCGGGTGGGGTGGTCCAGGCCGTCCCGCCGCAGATCGACGGCAACGCGCTCGCGCTCACGGTCCCCGCCGGCGCAGTCTTCGCGGCGACTGCGGCATCCTGACGAGCGCGGGGGTGGCGCGGCGCGGGGCACCCCCGGCGGTGCCCCGCCGGTCAGAGGTGCACGCGGTAGACGTGGAAGGCGGACTCGCCGCCGAAGCTGTCGGAGAACGCGCCGTCGGCCCCCACCGGGATGGTGCGGTTCTCGTCGATTACCTCGACCGTCCGGCCCGTGACTCCCGCGGGCAGATGGAACGAGCGCTGCCCTGGGGACGTTCCCGCACCGATCATCGAGAAGATGTACGCCGAGTCCCCGGATACTTTGAACATGGTCCGCAGGTCCGGGCCGAAGGAATAGGCGAACGACTGGGTGTTCAGCACAGGGGCGAGCTGTCTGATGAGAGCATCGATCCGGCCGACCGCAGCCGTCTGGCCGGCGCCGCAGAAGTCCTGCTCCACTTGCGAGAGCCGCAGGATGCTTCCCCCCTGGCACGGTCCGCTGAGGCTCTGGTTGAAGTAGACGATGCCCCGGGCCTCCCCGATCAGCGAGCTCATCACGGCACCCTCCAGCTGCGCGGGGGTGATGTCCACCGTGAAGGGCTGGTCCCCCGGGCCGCCGTTGAGGTCCTCGACGAACTGCCAGAGCGGCTGCAGCCGTCCGTCGGCTGCGTCCCGCTCCCTGAGCATCGTCACTGCAGTCCCATAGGCCGCCGAGGAACGGCACCCATTCTGTGGGATCGCGATGAGGTAGTTCTCGCGGTAGGGGACGGCGCTGCAGAAGGGCACCGTGTACCAGTACATGTCAACCGACACGACGTCGGTGAAGTCGTTCACGTAGGCCTCGGCGTCGGCAGCCGGCATGTCCCTGCTGAGCACCGACTGCGTGAAGTTGGTGTAGGCGAAGCGGCCGTCCGCCCGGGCCGCCTGGGAGAGCTCGCGCAGGTGCGCCCTGCCCTGCTCGGGGGTGTACCTGCCGTCGACCTCATCGTCCAGGAACGTTCCGACCCAGTTCTTGCTCGCGCTCGTGAACGTGTCATTGAGAGCGGGGCCGATCCAGTACATGCCGTTGTCGACAAAGAGGCTGTACGGCGTCGACGCGTCCATACCGATGTAGGTGTTGATTCCGAGGCCCTTGTCGTACTGCGCCTCACTGTCGGAGCTGATCCCGTTGTACCAGGCGACGATCGGGAAGAAGTCGGGGCTGGACCACCCTGCGGCATCGGCGGCGGGGAACTGCTTCCAATAGTCGGGACCTCCCTCCCAGGGAATCCGGGGTAGGGCGAGCACCTTGCTCTCGCCGGCCCAGTCGGGTGCCGACGCGCCCACGGGGAGGACCAGCGCCACGACCACGATGAGAAGGGCCATCCAGGCCCGTGAGCGATGGGCACGCATCAGTTCCTCCCTGGATCGAGCGAGGCGGCCGTGGGCTCGGCGTTGAAGGCCTGCGCCGACGGGACGTGGGCATCGGCCCTCGAAAGTCTCCAGTAGGCGCCTGCCAGCCCGAGCATGAGGAACATGAACGCCGCGGACAGCGGGAACGAGAGCGCGTCGAAGAACGTGAACGTCACGGCTGCCGAGCAGACGCCGGCCGCGATGGCCGCGCCCAGCTTCGCCCGCAGTGGCACCCGCACGAGCCGCCGTCCGCGCCAGCTCACCACGGCGGCCGTGGCGAAGAGCACGACGACGGCACCGAGCCCCACGAATCCCAGCTCGACCAGGAGCCCGAGGTACTGGTTGTCGAGGTACACGTACGTTGGCAGCAGTGTGCCGAATCCGCGCCCGAAAAAGGGAAGCCGGCCAGCCATCGCGAAGGCGACATCGGCGCCATTGACCCTCGAGGCAATGCTCGGGTCCTGCGATGCGCCCGTGAACATCCCGAGGAGTGTCCCCGCCATACCGGGCACGGCGACGTACACCGCGGCCAGGAGGATGACCCCACCCGCGCCCGCGATGATCCTCTGGCGCCGCGTCCACGATGCCGCCAGGACGAGCATGGCCACGGCCACCGCGATCAGGGCGGAGCGCGAGACCGACAGCACCGACGCCGTCCCGATGACCGCTGCCGGGAACCACCGGCGGACCACTGGGCGATCCCGGTCCGCCATCGCGAATGCCACCGCCAGCGGGAGGGTCACGCACAGGACCACACCGTACTCGAGCGGGTGGGACGCAGTCCCGGCCGCCCGCACAAATCCCCCGCGCTGGTCGATGCCGACGCCGTCCCCGCTCATCCCGGGAACGACGAACCATCCAAGGAGGGAGTTCTTCGTGGCGAACTGCGCGAGGCCCAGCATCGCCATGAGCGTGCCTGCGAGCACGACCCGACGCAGCACGGCAACAAGGCTGGCCCACGTGCTCAGTCCGTCGTGGGCAACGAGGAAGATCCCGCACCAGGCCCCGACGCGGAGCAGCGCCGTATCAGCCGGGCTGACTTCGGTGCCGGGAAGTCCCCGAAGCATTGCGGCGGCGTAGCTGACGACGACGGCGCAGACGAAAGCTCCTAGGAGCCAGCGCATCGGCTGTCGGTCGGCCTGGTCGCCGAAGGGACGCTGGATGCTGTGCCCGAGCCACCACGCGAACATCGCCAACGCGACAAGGATGACGGGCCGTCCGAGGGCGCCGATGGCGGTGAAGGTCAGCGAGGTCGGCACCGCGCACATGAGGAGAAACAGCGTCAGGACGCTGGTGGCATCGATGGGCCGCCGCGTGCGGTCCGGAGATACGCTCATCTCAAGCTCCCCACAGGTTCATTCACGACCGCCGGAGGCCTCCGCGGCCCCGCCTTCCGGGGGCGCGTGACCACGCGGTCGGCCACGACCGCGGCCACGATGGTCAGGAAGGATCCGAGACCTGCGAGCGCGGCCACCCCGCGCAGCCGGGTGCCGGGATTGACTCCGCCGTCGACGACGTCGATATTGGCCGACCCGGCGGTCGTCGTGACGCGCTCAGGGACCGGGACGTTCAGGCGGGTCTGGAGCTCGGACGTCGTCCGGTCGATCTGCCTCATGATCGACGTCAGCTGGCGTTCCGCGGATTCGGGTGTCGCATCCACCGCCTCGATCGCGAGCACCGGCTGGCTGTACGACTGGCTCCACTGCCCACCCGAGTTGGGCAGGACCACGGTGTACCCCTGGCGGACTTCGGCTCCGACAAGGGAGCCTCCGAACGCACCGCCGTCGCTTGAGCCCCCGGTGACCGCGGGCATGGCGAGACGGACCAGGGCAGCGAAGTTCACGAGGGCGGGCACGGCCGTGTCGTCAGTCGGCGACACCGGTCCCGATCCGGGCCACAGGAAGACCACGGACGCCCGGGCCGAGTAGACGTGCTGCCCGGGCGCCGCCGCGGTGCATCCGGCCCAGGTCAGGAGGACGCCGAGGACGAGGACGTACCACCGCCGGGCGATGCAGAGGAGGACATCGGCGGCGCTCACCGTCAGACCTGGTGCTTCTGGCGTCGGGCCGAGTCTGCGGCGGACACCGGAACGAGGACCCGGTCCGGTTCCTCCGCCCCGCTGATTTGACCGGAGCCGGTTGCTCCGATGGCGGCCTGGCGCATCCTGCGCGGGGACCTATCCGTCCGCACGGACCGGCGGCCGGACCTCCGCAGCAGCAGCCCGTCGAGGAATGCGGTCAAGACCAGGACGACGAGCAGCCCGGCCGCACCAGCACCCGCGGTGGCCTGGAGCCTCGGCTTTCCATCGGCGATGGGGTCCGTGGGCTGCGCGACCGGCATCGACGAGATCCTCGAGGCCGCCGGGACCTTGAGTTCTTCCTGCATCGCCGCCAGTTCGACGGGTACCGCGTCAACGACCGCCGCCATCGTCGCCTGCGCGTCGGCCCCGGAGCGGCTCTTGACGGTCACGACGAGGATCGAGCTGCCGGACGTCACGTCGGGGAGGACCGTGTACGAGGCACTCGGGTGGCCCACCGTGAGGCGCGCCACCAGGTCTGGGGCGGCCATCCGTCGGGTCAGAACGTCCATCGCCTGTCCAAGGCCCGTGAGGTAGAGGTAGGGATTGGTGCCCTTGCCCATGCTCTCTGCCGAGGGCAGAAGGACCACACTCCCGGTGGTCTTGTAGTCCACGGGGACCATGCCATAGACGGCGTTGCACAGTCCCGCCAACGCGGCGAGGCCAGCCAAGGCCACGTACCATCGACGCAGTAGGGCTCGTCCGAGCGTCCTCAGTTTCATGTTCCACTACCCCTTCCGGAGACGCCCCCTAGCGGGTCCCCACTGACGCAACCGGTACCGGATGCGGTCCAACGCCGCGCGACCCGCCACCGTGACGACGGCGCGCTTGACGAGTCCACGGCACGTGTCACGGGCCAGCCGGAGGGGGCGGGCCAGAGCCGCATCGAGCGCACGGTCCGCCAGACGTGGCTCGGGCAGGTGATCGAAGAGATCCGGGAACAGGGGGGCGTACGCCGCGGGGCTGGCGAGGACGCCGTGCACCCGGTTGCTGACATTGGTCCCGTGGACCACCTGGAGCCAGGCGGGGTCGCCGAAGTCGAGTGCGACGGGCATGCTTCGGCCGAGCTCGTTGTGCCAGTCGGCCCAGCAGGTCGTCGCGGTCGCCCAGGGAGCCGACACGCTGCAGAACGCGTTGGCCGGGTCGGTCCGGCTGTAGACCCGGTCACCGGCACCGATGAGTCCCTCAGCGAGATAGATCGCGGTCGGCGCGCTGCCTGCCCTCCGCGCCACGTCCTGAACCCTCGTCACAAAGGTGGCCGCCAACGCGTCGTCGTTGTCCAGGTTCGTGGTGAGCAGCCGATCGCCGGCACCGCCGGAGGCCTCGCGAACGTCCGCGAGCAGCTCGTCGGGGCGCACGGCGCGTCTGAAGAGCGGTGTCAGTGTGTCCCGCCAGCCGTGGATGCGTTCCATCAGCCACGCGGGGCTCTCGGGATCGAAGTAGACGACCCATGCGAACTCCCGGCATTCCTGAGCGCGCACTGACGGGAGGCAGTACCGCTCGAAGAGCCCCACACGCGTCTCGAGCCATCCGTCGCGTGTGCGGACGGACTCCTCATAGCCGGGCGAGGGGAGATTGAAGCGGGTCAGGAGCACGTGGTCGAGCATCGTCACGGTGCCGCCTCCGATCCGTTTCTGTGGTGCGGCGGTGCGGCGAGGCCGAGGGTCTCCAGGACCGTCAGGGCCCGCGCATCCCAGCTGTGGTTGCGGGCGAAGGCCCGCCGACGCTCGTCCGATGCCTCGTCGCGGCCCGCGGACATGGCCTTGCGCACTGCCGTCGAGAACAGCTCCGGTCCGTCCGCGGTGTGCACGTCCGGTCCGCCGATCCAGTCCATGGCAGGAAGCGGCGTGGCAACGACCGGCAGGCCCGCCGCCAGGTATTCGAGGGCCTTCAGCGGAAAGCTGCCCAGGTTGAACCTGGAGCGGTTGTAGGGCACCAGGCCGACCGCGGCCTGGGCGAGGTACCGGGGCAGGCGCCCGAACTCGACCGCTCCGACCCACTGGACCCCGGCGCGGTGCGCGAACCTGCGGAAGGCGTCAGCGTCCCCGCGCGGGTGGAGGGGCCCCACGAGGAGGAGGCGTCCGCCGTCGTCGGTGAACCGTTCGAGAAGCGGCAGATCGATGCGCTCACCGAGGTGCCCCATGAACACCGCGTACGGGCGCTCGAGGTGGACCTCGGGTGCGGGGCCCGCCGAGCTGGCGGCGCTGAAGTGTGCCGCGTCGCAGCCGAAGGGAATGAGCACGGGCCGCCGCCACGGCGTGGTGAGCGACTCCGCGACGACGGGGTTCGCGGCGATGACGACGTGTGCGTCGTCAGCCAGCCTCCTTTCGGCCCGCGCGTACGCGTGTGCCCGGCCTCCGATAAGCGGCGCCATCCCGGCGGCGTCGTCCTGGGCCCAGTACGCCGTGGAGCGCTCGCCGATCCGGCCCATGACCGGCACCATCACATTCCCTTCGAGGCAGGCCGCGGGCCGAGCGCCAAGGCGCCTGAGCATCGCGCGGACCTGGAGCGCGGACAGGCGCGCGTTCAACGCAGCGATGCCCGGACGGTACAGGCCGGGCAGGCCCTCGGGCGTGAACCTGATCACGCCCGGCTCGACCACCTCGACCGGGTCTCGCCGCAGAGCCGCGGTGGGACCCCCGCTCCTCGCGCGGGTCGCAGCCGACTCTGGGGGCTCGACGTAGAGTACTGGGAACCGACGGCCGAGCGCTGCCGCGAGCTGCTGGTCCGCCATCGGGATGCCCTTCCAGCGGTTCGCCGCGGAGAGGACGATGATGTCGCGCCCCTCCATGCGGGCTCGCACGGGATCCGTCCTGGGTGCCATCTAGTTCACCCCCCGGTAGCGCCATTCGGCGCCACGGAGTCGTGCCTTCAGTCGCCGGGAGACCCGTGGAGCGATGGCAAGGAGGGAGGCCGACGCCGGTCCTCTCCGCATCCTGCGCACGAGCCCGCTCCAGCCGGGTATGGCCCGCGGGTCGGGGACGAGCGAGATCGCCATCCTGCGGAATCCAGCAGCGGCAGTCAGATTCCCCCGACGGCGGTCGAATTCGCGGCTGGCCAAGGTCACGGCCTCGCGGGCAAGCGCCATCCTGGCGCGGTGCGCGAGCGCCGGGGCGTCCTCGATGTCGGGGCCGTCGGCACCGAAGAGCGCGGTGAAGGCAGCCCACCGTTCGCTGAGGTCCTCGAGTGGCTCCACGGAGGCGGAGAGGCTTCTCGCGTGGACCCGGTGCCACGCCTGGTCTGCCCGTCCTAGATGGCCGACGTCGCTCACCGCGGCGAGACGGAGCCACAGCTCGAAATCGTGGGTGTGGCGGAGGGGGCGCTGCCACCGTCCCGCGGACTCGAGCGCGGAGGTGCGCATCATCACCTCGGGAGAGGTGATGACGTTGGTGGCAGACGCGCACCGTCCCGCGAGCCATTCGGTGCCGGGCCACACGTGCCACGACTGGGGACGGTCGCGGTGGCGTGGCGGCCGAGCGCCAGAGAAGTGCACCGGATGGCCGTAGACCATCCCCACGGACGGGAAGGCCCGGAACAGGGCGAGGGCGCGGGCCACCGACCCGGGGGTCAGGAGGTCGTCCGCGTCAAGGCGGATCACATAGTCCCCCGTTGAGGCGTCCAACCCGTCATTGAAGGTCGCCACAGGGCCCCGGTTGGACCCGTGTGCGAGGACCGTGATTCCCGCGTTCGCCGTCGCGAGTCTGTCCGCCACGGCACGGCTCGAGTCGGTGGAGGCGTCGTCGACGATGATGACCTCGAGGTCTGCGCCTTCCTGCGTGAGGACGCTCGCGACCGCGTCGGCCAGGTAGTCCGCATAGTTGAAGCACGGGATGACCACGGAGACGCGCTCAGCGCGGGACGGTGGCGGTGCCGCGGTGGGGAGGGGCCGCACCGTGACCGGATGCGTCAGGCTGTCCATGGCCCGCTCGCTTCCGCTGTGCGGTGGGGCGCCGCGACGCGCCGCAGCACGGCGCATCCGTCCTGGTAGCGGGGCTCATGGACGACGACGGCGAAGCGCCCCGCCGCGAGCAGCTCCTCGAGCGTCTGCGCGCCGTCCGGCGTCACGGTGCCTTCGAGGACCACGACCATCGCACGGAGCAGCGGCCCGAGTCCCCCGACGAGCGGCCAGGCCGCCCGGGAGATGAGCACGAGCTGCCGGAGACCGGTCTGCCGGGTGTCGCCAGCGTCCAGCCGGTCGACCTCGTCGACGTGCTGCACCTGCGGATTGCGGGCGAGTGCTTCCCGCACCGCACGGGCTACCCGGGAACGCTGTCCTGCCCCCACGAGGACGGCCGAGGACACCTGCTCGTCTTCGAGGACTGCCGCGACTTCCCTCGACACGGGGTCTCCCACGAGGCGCCTCTTGAGCGGCGCGAGGCGTGCGCGGAGCGCAGCCACGGGCGCGGACCGTACCCGGCCCGCGATGTGGCGGGAAAGGAGAGCCGCGCCGCGGGCGCGTCCCCAGGCCGTGGCGACGGGGCCAGGGAGTGCGGGAAGGACAGCGGGCACCGCGCGGGCCAGACCCGTGCGGGCCGCCCTGCAGGCCTCGATCATCAACGCCAGCTCGGACGTCCACGCGCGGTCGCCGGCTTCAGGGGGAGGAGCGATGGACGGTCTGGGGGCAGGCCTCCCAATATCAGACGCTGCGCGCTCGCGCGGTCTGATCGCGAGGACCGCAGCGCGGATGCGGTCGAGCTCGGGATGGCTCAGCCGTGGATAGCGGCTCGCCGCGTCGACCGCGGACGGTACGTCGCCAGCACACAGGTGGACCCGGATCTGGTACGCCCAGAAGACGGGGTCGGGTTCGTGCGCGCGGAAGTGTGAGAAGGATGTGACGAGCAGACGGGACACCCACTGCTGGGCGGCCGACGGATCGCCCCGCTGGAGCGCGGAGTGCGCCATGCCCACTGCCGCCTCCGGGATGAAGAAGTAGTTCAGCGCACGGCCGAACGCGTGCTCGGCAGCAAGTGGATCACGGCGGCCGAGGGCCTCCCAGCCGGCCGCGATGTCACGTCGGTCGAGCCCGTCGACAACGAGGGGACGCGGCCGCGGTCCGCTCCCGCTCGAGACCGGCGCGAGGCGCCCGTCGGGCCAGCTCTGCGACATGGTGGTGCCTGTCCCGTGATCGCGGACGATCCTGTACCACTGCAGCACCTGATCGCGCTGCAGCCCGGTGTGATGCCCGAGGACCCACGCCCGGCCTGCCGACGTGATGCCGGCGAGCAGGTCCGGATCGGCCAGAAGCGCCTCGAGCCGTTCCACGATGTCATCTGCGTCGGCGAAGACGCAGTTCACCATGTCGCGGAACCCCGCGGCCTCGACAGCGGGAGTCCGCTGGGTCACGAGGCACGCGCCCGCGGCCGGGATCTCGAGGTGCTTGCGCACCAAGTCCTTCGCGACGGTTCCGCACGCGGGAACGAAGGCTGCAGCGCCCAGCAGACGCGCGTAGTCGTGTCCCCAGGCCATGCGCTCGGTTCCATGCTCGCCGGCCCAGCCGAAGTGGGGCATGGTGATCGTCGTGAAGTTCTCCTCGAGGACGCGCCCCACAGCATTCCGCCACGGGTAGTGCCGGGCGCGGCTCCCGGTCAACAGGACCGGCACGATCGGGTCCGGGGCGACCCCGGCGTACGTCTCGGCGTCGACCATGTTGGGCCAGACGAACAGCCGGTCCGCGACCTCTGGCGTGTAGTCGGCCATAGACATCGACGTCGTGAAGTACGAGGTCACTCCCCACCGTTCCATGTCGGCAACGAATGCGGCACGGGAGGCGTCGAAGGCATCGGCGTGCAGGAAGCCGAGCTTCGGAACCTGGGGGTGGGCCGAGGTGTTCGTCATCCCGCGCTCACCCACGTAGACCCCGGACTCGAACAGGCACAGGTCCGGCTCCAGACGATCGCAGACCTCGTCATAGTCGCCCATGGCGTCGAGGACATGGACATCGAAGAACCTCGACATCGTGCGGACCTGCTCGGAGAGATGACCGGCGAGGAACGGTGGGAGTCCCGGACGGATGCTGCGGAACCACACGAGGCGCGGCGGTCCTCCCGCTTGGTTCGAGCTCATTCCTGGCCCTCCAGCACGGCAGTCTCTGCATGCCCTGGGGCACCCGGCGCGCTCGGTCCGACGCGCCGCCCCGGCACGTGGCGGCGGATCGCCCGACCAGCGGCCAGCACGAACACCGCGCCGCCAACAAGGCCGGCCCCCATGAGCCGCGGGACCCCTGGGGGGAGGAGGAGGGCCGTCAGTGCCGCCGCAGCGCCTGCGGCGAGCGCAGCGGTCGCGGGAAGCGCCAGCGACCCCCCAGCGGCACGCCACGGGCTGGCCATCACGCGGCGCAGGGCGTACCCGTAGGCGGGGACGACCACCACGGTGATCACCGCTACATGCGCGTAGGCGGCGCCGACGAGGCCGATGGCCGAGACGCCGAGGAGCACGGTCGGAAGGAGGAAGCTGAGCCAGATGGCCTGGATGACGAAGACCCAGCCAGCGTGGCCGGTACCCACCAGAAGGTTGGACGCGACGAGGCTGACGACGAAGACGCCGCCGTACAGCGCGAGCACGGACAGGACGGGGGCCGCGGCAGACCATTTATCACCGTAGAGCACGTGCACGATGTCCGGTGCGAGCACTGCCATGAGCACGGCGACCGGGAAGGCCACGAGGCCCGTGACGGCGAGCCAGTGCTGCGCCTTCGCTCGCACGAGGTCCGGCTTGTCCTTGACGTCCGAGAACGCCGGCATCGCGACGCCGTTGATCGCCGCGCCGAGGATCGAGGTCGACCACGACGCGATGTTGAAGGCCAGGGTGTAGATGCCCAGCAGCGCCGGGCCCAGCAGGCCTCCGATGAATGCATAGTCGGCGTTCAGGAGCGTGTAGTTGAGGAGGTTCGCGCCCGCCAAGGGCAGCCCGAACGCGAGTGCGCGCTGGACCGCCTCGCGGTTCCACCGCGGCCAGAACCAGGGCCGCACCGATGCGATGACGACGGCGCCGGCCACGACTTGCCCTGCCACGCGGGACCACGCGAAGGCAACAGCGCCGTCGCCCGAGAGCGCAAGGAAGACCAGCAGGGCGTTGGAGGGGACGAAGGCAACGGCCGTGGCCGTGAAGATGCGCCCCTGCCGGAAATCGCGGGTGAGCATCGCTGTGGGCACCGTCGTCGTGCAGCTGAGCAGGATGGACAGGGAGAGGATCCGGATCGCGGCTGCGGCCTCTGGCGCTCCCAGCATCGAGGCGAGAGGGCCGGCGGAGACGAACATCGCCACCGAGAGGACAATGCTGCTGCCGATCGACAGGGCGACGACCGCCGGGGCGACCTTCTGCGGATCGAGGTCACGCCGGACGATGCAGGCGGAGAGGCCGAGCTCAGAGCACGAGCTCACCACCGTGTAGACGACGAGCGCGACAGCGAAGGTGCCGAAGTCCCGGGGCGAGACGATGCGCAACACGAAGATCGTGACGGCGATCGTCGCCAGTTTCGTCGTGAGGGTGTTCACTCCGCTCCACAGCGCGCCGCGCGCTATCCGCGCCCCGCCCGCCCGGCCCGGGCTCTCCGTCAGCATCCCGCCACCGCCCCCCGGACCGCTTCGGCGACCCGCTGGACCTGCTCCCGCGTGATGTGCGGGAACATCGGCAGCGACAGGATCTGCCCGGCCGCGGCTTCCGCGACGGGGAAGTCGCCGGGCCCGTGCCCGAGATGCCGGAACGCCCGCGTGAGGTGCACGGGCGTCGGGTAGTGCACGCCCGTGGCGACCCCGGCTGCCGCGAGCGCCTCCTGCACGCGCTCCCGCATCCCCGCGCCGATGAGCCGCACCACGTACAGGTGCCAGACGTCCTCGTTCCCGGGCCGGCTGCGCGGCACCACGAGCCCGGGAACCCCCGCGAGAAGCGAGGAGTACAGGGAAGCCGCCGCGCGCCGTCGTGCGTTCCACTCGGCGAGCCGGCGCAGCTTGGCACGCAGCACGACCGCCTGGAGGGCGTCGAGGCGCGAGTTGCATCCCACCTCCTCGTGCACATACTTGACGCGGCTGCCATGGCCGGCCACCAGCCGCACGCGCTCGGCGAGGGAGCAGTCGTTGGTGGTGACGGCCCCGGCATCGCCGGCGGCGCCGAGGTTCTTGCCCGGGTAGAAGCTCGTCGCCGCGATGTCGCCGAGGGACCCGGCAGGCCGCCCGTACCGCAGGGCGCCCTGCGCCTGGGCCGCGTCCTCGACCACGGCGATCCCTGCGTCGAGCGCGATCGGCAGCAGCTCCTCGACGGGGGCCGTCTGCCCGAACAGGTGGACCGGGGCGATGGCCTGCGTCCTAGGCCCCACCGCCCCGTCCACCAGGCGCGGGTCAATCAGGAGGGACTCCGGATCGACGTCGACCAGCACCGGCCGCGCACCGGCCCGCACCACGGCCTCCGCGGTCGCCACGAATGTGTTCGCCGGCAGGATCACCTCGCCGCCGGGCCCCACCCCGACCGCGCGCAGCGCGAGCTCAAGCGCATCCGTCCCGTTCGCGACGCCCACACATGAGCGCGTGCCGACGAACCGCGCGTACTCGTCCTCGAACGCCGCGACGTGCGGACCGCCGATGAACGCCCCGCTCGCGAGCACGTCGAGGACCTGCGGCACCACCTCGGCGCTGATTTCCGCCTGCTGCGCGGCGAGGTCCACGAACGGGACCCCCAGCGGCCCGCGCGCGTCGGGACGGGCCTGCCGCGGATGGGGCTGCCTCGCCAGGCGCAGCCGCGGGTGTGCATGGATGGTCATGTCTCGTCCTCCGCCGGCTCCGCGGGGCCGCGCGAAACGAGCGGCCGTGCCGGGACTCCGGCCCACGTCTCCCCATCCGGGACGTCCCTCACCACGGCGGCGCCCATGCCGATCACGGCCCGTGCACCCACCCTCGTCTGCTGCCGCACGCTGCAGTTCATTCCGAGGTACGCGGCGCGGCTCACGACGACGGACCCTCCGAGCGCTGCCCCCGCGGCGAAGGTCGCGTAGTCGTCAACGAAGTCGCCGTGCGTGAGCACCACGCCGGGCATGAGCACGACGTGGCGTCCCACCGTGACCGCCGCCGTCATGACCACGTTCGCCAGGATGATGCTCCCCTCCCCCACGCTGCAGCCTTCGGGGATCGACACGCTCGGGTGGATGATCGTTGCGAAGCGGCCGGGCGGGAAGCCGAGGATGCCCAGCCGCCGCACGATGTCCGCGCGGGCTGCGCCGTTCCCCACGCAGACCACGAGGCGCGCCGCGGGGTGCCGGCGGGCCTCGGCCAGGGGCCCGAGCACGTGGGCGCCATCCAGGACGCTCCCGGTGCGCAGGGGATCGTCGTCGAGGATCCCGAGCACGTTGTACTGGTCGCCGCCGCGCACGAGCGCCATGACCTCGCGGGCCAGCCCGCTCGCGGCGACCAGCAGCAGCTCAGGCATGCCCGCCCCCGCCCCGGGACGCCGTGACGATCGCGTCGCAGACCCGCGCTACGCCGTCGTGCCCCAGTTCGTGGTACAGAGGCAGGATGAGGGTGGACCGGGCCAGCCGCTCGGTGATCGGCAGCGGCGCGTGCCCCGCCCCCGCGAACGCCGGCTCGAGGTGTGTGGCCATGATGCCGGGCCGCGCCGAGATCCCCTCCGCCGCGAGGGCGTCGAGCAGCCCGTCGCGGTCCAGGGGAAAGCCGTCGCCCACCTCGGCCCACAGCGACTGGAAGTTCGTGGTTCCGTACGGCGGGTCGGCCACGAGCCGGAGGCCGGGGACCCCCGCGAGCGCGGCGCGGTACGCGGAGGCGAGCTCGCGCCGTCGTGCGACCATCTCGGGCAGCCGCCCCAGCTGGACGAGGCCGACGGCGGCCTGGAGGTCGGTCATGCGGTAGTTGAACCCGAGCTCGAGGTACTGCTCGGCGGGGGCGCGGACGGCTTCGTGGCGCTCGGCGGCGGACACGCTTGCCGCGTGCTGCCGCAGGCGGCGGGCCCGCTCGGCCCACTCGGCGTTGGGGGTGGTGAGCATGCCGCCCTCGCCGGTGGTGAGCAGCTTGCGGGGGTGGAACGACCACGCGGCGACGTCCGCGCCCACCCCGACCGGCCTCCCGCGGTACGTGGAACCTGCGGCGCACGCGGCGTCCTCGACGAGCGCGATCCCCTTCCCGCGGCACAGCGCGGCCAGCGGCGCGAGGTCTGCGGGCACCCCGCCCTGGTCCACGACGACCACCGCCGCGCACCGGGGCCCGAGCACCGCCTCGACGGTCTCCGCGGTGACGTTCCCGGTGGCCGGGTCGACGTCCGCGAACACGGGCTCCGCGCCGACGTACCGGGGCGCGTTGGCCGTCGCGATGAATGAGAACGAGGGGACCACCACCTCGTCCCCGGGCCCCACACCGGCCACGAGGAGCGCGAGGTGCAGCGCCGACGTGCAGCTGGACGTCGCGACCCCGTGGGCCGTGCCCTGCGCGGCGGCGAACGCGCTCTCGAACTCCGCCACGCGTGGCCCCTGTGCGAGCCACCCCGACGCGATGACGTCGGCGACGGCGCGCGCCTCCTCGGCGCCGACCCACGGCTTCATCACGTTGATCCGCTCGCCTGCGGGCGCTGCGGGGGGCTGGATCTCGACGTGTTGGCTCACGACGCCGCCACCACCCGGGCCGCCGCGATCTCCTCGCGCAGCGG
Source organism: Sinomonas cyclohexanicum (assembly GCF_020886775.1). Classification (GTDB taxonomy): domain Bacteria; phylum Actinomycetota; class Actinomycetes; order Actinomycetales; family Micrococcaceae; genus Sinomonas; species Sinomonas cyclohexanicum. The sequence continues at coordinate 1,398,247 of NZ_AP024525.1, read as the reverse complement.
GGCCCACCAGGAGACGAGCCTGCGCAGGCCCGCGCCGAGCGGCATCTCGGCGCGGAACCCCAGGTCGCGGGTCGCGGCGGCGGTGTCCGCGAGACGGCGGGCCACGGCGTTGACGGTCCGCTCAGGCCCGAACTCGACCGAGAGGTTCGAGTCCATGGCCTCCAGCAGGGCGACTGCGAGCGCGAGCAGGCTCGTCTCGGTCCCGCTCGCGACGTTGTAGACGCCCTCGCAGACCGACGATTCGGCGGCCAGGATGTTGGCCCTGGCCACGTCCGAGGTATAGATGAAGTCCATGGTCTGCTCGCCGCTGCCGTAGACGAGCGGTGGCCGCCCGTCCGCGATGCGCTCCATCCATCGCACGAGCACCTCGGTGTACAGGCCGTGGACATCCATGCGCGGGCCGTACACGTTGAAGTAGCGCAGGGCCACGTAGTCGAGCCCGTACATTGCCCGGAAGCTGCGGGCCAGGCCCTCGTTGAAGCTCTTGGCGGCCCCGTAGAACGTGTCGTTGTTGTGGTGGTGGTGCCGCTCCCCGGTCGGGAACTCCTCGGCCTGGCCATACACGGACGCGCTCGAGGCGAGCACCACCTTGTCGACGCCGTGCTGCGCGGCGGCCTCGAGCACGGTGAACGTGCCGTCCACGAGCACCTCGAGCGCCAGCCTGGGCTCCTCGGCGCACTGCGTGATGCGGATGGCGGCCTCGTGGAACACGAGGTCCTTCCCGACGGTCGCATCGTGGACGGCGTCCCGGTCCCGCAGGTCGGCCTCGATGAGCCGGACCCTGCCCGTGGCAAGCGCGTGGTCCAGGTTGGCGAGGCGGCCCCGGGTCAGGTTGTCCAGGACGTCCACGTGGTCGACGCCGGCATCGAGGAGCTGGTCCACGATGGTCGAACCCACAGTGCCGGCCCCGCCTGTCACGAGCGCACAGGCCCCCGCGAGGATGCTCATGCCCCGGCCCCCCTGAGGGTCGAGTCGATGAGGCCGGAGGACGCCGCGAGCTCACCGTCGAGCACGGCCGTCGCCTCGGCCGGCGGCGCCGCACCCACGACGGCGGTCTGGGCGCCTCCGCGCTGGAGGCTGCGTGTCGAGGCGTCGAGCACCCCCAGGACGCGCAGGGCCGACTCACCGCTGGTCGCGGAGGGCCGGCCCTCGCGGACGGCGGCGGCGAACTCCGCCACCATCTGCCCGAGAGCCTCCCGCTCGGGCAAGGCCGGCGACCACGTGTCGCCGAGCCGGTATGAAATGGCCGCGGCCTTGCGGTCCGCGGCGCGGCGCGAGGGCCGCGGCGGCAGCTGGACGCCGCGGTCGTAGACGCTGAGGCGCTGCTGGGGGTTGAGGTCATCCCACACGAGCGTCCGCTTGGTGCCGCCCACCACCATCTGGCGGATCTTGGTGGGGCTGAGCCAGTTGACGTGAATGTGCGCCATCCCCCCGAGGGGCAGGTCGAAGGAGAGGTGGCCGATGCAGTCCCTGCCGGTTCCGAGGGGATCCGCCCCGTGGGCGGAGATCGACTCGGGCGCGAGGCCGCCGGGGAGGATGTAGTCAAGGATCGAGAGGTCGTGCGGGGCGAGGTCCCAGAAGACGTCGACGTCGGGCTGGACGAGGCCGAGGTTGATGCGCACGGAGTCCACGTACAGGACCTCGCCGAGGTCGCCGTCGTGCAGCACCTCGCGCATCTTCTGCACGGCGGGCGTGTAGCAGTAGGTGTGGTCGGCCATGAGGACGAGGCCCGAGGAAGCGGCCGTCCGCACCATGTCTGCCCCCTTGTCCCAGCGGTCCGCGAGCGGCTTCTCGACGAGGACGTGCTTCCCCGCGCTGAGCGCGGTGAGGGCGATCCCGTGGTGGGTGCGGGCCGGCGTCGCGATCGCTATCGCGTCGAGCGCCACCGTGTCGAGGGCCTCGTCGAGGGAGCCGAGCGCGGGGACGCCGTACTGCGCCGCGAGCGCGGCGGCCCGCTCGACGTCGAGGTCGCAGATGGCCCTCAGCTCCCAGTCGGGCGAGCAGGAGAAGTTCCGGGCCAGATTCGGCCCCCAGTAGCCGGCTCCGACGACCGCGACGCCGAGGGGCGCCGGCCGGCGGTCACTGAGGTGGACGAGAGGATGCGAGGCGGCCATCGTGGGCGTCCTCCTTCGTGGATGCGGACGGGTGCGAGTGGATGGTGTGGAATCGGGTGTGGATTCGGTGGGAGTGCGCCAGAGCGCGCCTAGTAGGCTCCCGAGCTGGACAGGACGGCGCGGAAGGTGCGCCACAGGATCATGAGGTCGCCGGTGAGCGACCAGTTCTCCACGTAGTACAGGTCGAGGCGGACCGCGTCGTCCCAAGGCAGGTCGGAGCGTCCGCTGATCTGCCACAGCCCCGTGATGCCCGGCTTGATGAGCATGCGCCGGCGCGTGTAGCGCTCGTACTCCCCCACCTCGCTGGCGAGCGGCGGCCGCGGTCCGACGAGGCTCATGTCGCCGCGCACCACGTTGATGAACTGCGGCAGCTCGTCGAGGGAGAACCGGCGCATCCAGTGCCCGCAGCGCGTGATCCGGGGATCGTCCTTGATCTTGAACAGCACCCCCGAGCCCTCGTTGGCCGTGGCGAGCGAGGCCCGCTGCGACTCCGCGTCCTGGACCATCGAACGGAACTTGAGCATGGCGAACGGCTGGCCGCCCTTGCCGATGCGCTCCTGCCGGAAGAGCACGGGCCCGGGCGAATCGAGGCGCACCACGAGGGCGAGCGCCGCGAGCACCGGCGCGAGGACCACGATCGCGGCCGTGCCGAGGGCCACGTCCATGGCACGCTTGACCACGTGCCGGGCCCCCGAGTAGTGCGGGAGATCGACCTCCATGAGCGGCAGCCCCTGCACCGGCCTCCAGTGGATCCGGGGTCCCGCGACGTTGGTGAGCGACGACGCGAGGACGAGCTCGGCGTCGTGCGCCTCGAGGTTCCACCCGAGCTCGCGCAGGTACTGGTTGCCGCCCGGCACGGGTCCGGCGATGATGACGGCGGCGGCCTTCTTCAGCGCGACGGTGCGGACCACGTCGTCGGTCGAGCAGAGCACCGGCAGGCGCTCGCCGTCGACGGTGAGGGCCTGGCCGCGTCGCCCGCCGGGCAGGACCGCCCCGAGCACGTCATAGGGCGCTCCTGCGCTGCCGGCGATCCGGCGCACCACGTAGCGGACGTCCTCCGCCTCGCCCACCACGATCGTCGGTGTCAGGTAGAGCCCATCCTGGCGCTGGCGGCTCAGCCACCGTCGGGAGGCCCAGCGCATCAGGAGCAGGGCCGGGAGTCCGCCCGCGAACACGGCGACGAAGACCCGCGCCGGAAGGGATCCGTCCAGGATCACGACGGCGATCGCGACCGCCGCGAACAGCTGCACCGTGGCGGCGACGACACGGCGGTACTCCTCGGCGCCGATGCCGAGCACCGAGTGTTCTCGGCTGCCGTAGACGCCCAGCGCGAACGGCCATGCGCAGGCCAGGACGGCGATTGGAACCGCGGCCCGAGCGCTCCGGTCGATCGCAGCCACGGACACCGCGACCACGGCGAGCACGACGACGGCGTCGGCGATGCGCAGGTACGCGGCGTAGCGCCGGGGCCAGCCCTGCGCGCGGGGGCTCCTGGCGATACGGGCGGTGGAGCGGCGGCGGGCCATGTGCCAGTGGCGGGCTCCGGGAAGCGCGCTGCCGTGCGCCGGGTGCTGCTGGGCGCCTACCGACATGGGTCTCACCTCGGCTTCCGAAGGGGTCCGGCCTGTGCCGATCCCACCTCCACCAGTACAGGCCAGCGCCGGGCGGGGGTCACCAGTAACGGGTACGCGAGCTGGGATCGGGCCATCCCGGTGGAACCCTTGGCGGGTACTCAGTGGGCCGGGACGACATTACTTGGGGCCCTCCCGCCGCCCGGGCGGGTGCCGCTGGCCCTACTCGGGCACCGGGTCCGGCGGGGCGTCAGGGGCGGTCTTCGATGACCGCGTCGCGCAGTTCGTCACGGCCGCGGATGCCGAGCTTGGCGTAGCTGCGGTGCAGATGCCCCTCGACGGTGCGTACCGAGAGGTGGAGCCTGTCCGCGATGACCCGGTCGGTCAGGCCCTGCACGGCCAGGTCGACGACGTCCTGCTCGCGCGCGCTGAGCCGGAGGGACGCCAGGATCGCCTCTTCGCGCTCGCCCGCGACGATGGCCTCCCCCGCGTGCTCGCACGCCGCGGCCGCCGCGGCAGCCCTGCGCGCGGATGTCCGGTTCCCGAGCGCATCGAGGCACCCCGCGGCCCGCGCGTAGGCGGCACGGGCACGGCGGAGGATCCCGAGGTCACGGAAGAGATCGCCAGCGGACAGGTAGTCGTCGGCGGTCAGCGTGAGGTCGTCGGGGTCCGCGGCGCGGCCGGTCTGGGACGCCTCCCGTGACTCGGCCCGCGCCCAGGCCCCCCAGGCCGCCGCCCACGGCCCCTGCGCGTCTGCGGCGAGGACGGCCCCGCGCCCGCCCTCGTCCGAGTCGCCGAGCTCGAAGCCGATGATGCGGGCGAGCAGTTCCCACCCTGTGCGGCCGGATTCGCGGTCCTCCTCCGCCATGGCCCGCACAAGCGGCAGGCCGGTCCGGGGCTCGAGCATCTCGCGGGCGCCGGCGCGGTGCAGTGCCGCGAGCCGGCGCATCGCGGCGCTGCCGACAGCCGCCATGGCATCGGCGCGGGACAGGCTCGCCCGCGCCTCCTCCGGACGGCCGATCGCGGCCGCGGCCCACGCCGCGAACGACCACGCGAGACCCCGCAGCTGGAGGGGATCGATGAAGTCAAGGTTCTGCGCGGCGTCGCTGACGAGGACGAGGGCCTCCCTGCTCCTGCCCTGACGCAGCAGCACGTACGAGCGGGCACAGTCCAGCCCCGGGCCGAAGACCACGAGCGGCCTCGCATGGCCCGTCTCGTAGAAGCCCACGAGCCTCTCGACCCCCGGCCAGTCGCCCGCCAGGACGGTGCCCGCCAGGTACCTGACCAGTGCGTGCTCGGTCAGGGGGAAGTGCTCGTCGTCGATGCCCCGTGCCGAGAGGGCCAGGCCGGCGGACGTTGCGGCGGACTCGTACCTGCCGGCGGCGAGCTGGACCTCGGACTCGAGGACGCTCCAGACGATCCTCTCGATCTCCGGGGCGGTCTTGCCGTGAGCAGACTGGCTGTCGTCGCGGAGGGCGGCGGCGACCGCACTGAAGTCGGCACGCTCCGCGGCCGCCAGCGCCCGGAGCAGGCGCGCGCGCCTCAGGACAGCCTCCTTCGCACCCGCCGGCGAGGATCCGCCGGCGGCGCCGGCGGTGTCGGCCGCCGCCTCGAGGGCCTGGACGTCGCGGTCGACGGCGTCCACGTCGCCGAGTGCGAGGCGCACCGTGAACTTGACGAGGGATCCGGCGAGGAGATCGGCCACGTCGGCGGGATTGGCGGGGTCAGGCCTGAGGGCGGCCAGGGCAGCCTCAGGGGCCCCGAGGTTGACGTGGGCCCGTGCCACGATCCCGCGTGCGAGCGAGAGTTCCGCCTCCGAGTCGATCATGGCGGCGGCGCGAAGGGCCAGCTCGCTGTTGAAACGACGCACCGCCGTGGCGGCGCCCCGGGACAGGTCGGCCGGAGACATCACCACGCCGGCGTCCAGCGCGAGTTCCAGCAGCCGGAGCTCGTTGGCCGGCCGCACCAGGTCATCCGGGGCCACGGACTGTGCCCTCCGGTACAGGTGCAGGCGGCGTGTGAGGGTCGACATCGCCCGCACGGCATCGCCCTGGAGCCTCGACCGCATGCGGAGGCCGGCATCGTCGCCCTCGACGATCCATCCCTTCTCCACGAGGCGGTCCAGCTCCGGGCGCGGGACGAGGAGACGGGCGGCGGGCCGTGGGAGCGGTTCGGTGAGCGCCACGAGGGTCAGTGACTCCCTCTCGTGTGCCGTGAGCTCGTCGAGGCCGACCCGCACGCGCTCCGCGAGAGCCTCGCCGCGGCTGTGGAACGCGGGGGTCAGGAGCCACAGGCCCCCGAGACGCACGAGGGTGCCCGCGTCGCGCGCCTCGTCGACGATGGCCACCACGTGCTGCGGGTTGCCCCCGCTGAGCCGGTGCAGCACGCGGGCGGCCGTCACCGACAGCCGCCCGCCCTTCTGAGTATCGGCCAACCGGGATTCTGCGAGCGACTGTGCCTCAAGGAGCGTCAGCGGGGGCACCTCGATCCGCTCGGCGATGCCGTCCTGCCAGAGGGCGAGGAAGTCAGCAGGCAGGCCGCTGCGGTTGGTGCCCGCCGCGAGCAGGCGGACCCACGACGACGCGACGGCCTCCGCAACGAGGTCGGCCGAGCCCTCGTCGAGGTCCTGCGCGTCGTCGACGACGAGCAGGACGGGGCGCCCGGACTCCTCCGATGCACGGTGGAGGCGCCCCCACAGCGCGCGCAGGACCCCGACCCGATCGCCGACCTCGTCCACCGTCAGGCCCGGCAGCTGCGGCAGGAGCGCGGCATAGGGGATGCGCTTGAGGCTGCGGCCCGTGTCGATCCGCAACGGGACAACCTCGTCCGCGATCTCGGCCACGATGGCCTCGAGCAGGTAGGTGCGCCCCGACCCCTCCTCGCCCGCGAGCAGGACCGCGTTCGGGCCGCCGCGCCGCAGCGACTCGGCTGCGGCGAGGATGGACTCGCGACGTGTCGGCTCGTCCCCCGCCCGTAACCGGGTCTCCGGGAGCGCCACCACGTCAGACCAATCCGTCGAGTCCGCTGCGTGAGGACACACCGAGCTTCATGAACACTTGGTAGAGGTGACCCTCGACCGTCCGAACCGACACGCCGATCTCGTCCGCGATGTCCCGGTTCGAGGCCCCGTTGGCCGCCATGACGGCGATCTGGCGTTCGCGGCCGGTCAGGACGGGGGCGGGAACCCGGGGCACGATCGGGAGCACCGGGAGGCTCCGGGCGAGCCGGTCTAGCCGCGTCTGCGCCTGGCCGGCCGTTGCCGCTTCGCCCCTGTCCCGGGCGGAGTCGAGCGCGAGCGCCGCGCACCGAGCCTCGACGGCATCCAGCCGCATCGCGTGGGCGGACTCCGCGGCGGCGAGCAGCTCCCGGGGGTCCGCGCGCCGGGTCGCAACGGCCACCGCCGTCATGAGTTGCGCCAGGGGGCCCTGGCGATGGTGACCGAGCCTCTCGATCCAGAGCAGCTCCCGCTCGCTGCCGGCAACGGAGGCGCCGAACACGGCCAGGCCGGCCGTGGTGATGCGTCCCGCAGCCTCCTCGAGCTCCGCGTGCGCCAAGAGGGCCTCATGTGCGCCGGGCACCCCGAGCCACCGCCGCGCCATGAGTTCGCAGTAGTCCGCCATGAACTCGAGGTGCCACGGCGCGGTGCCCGGCACGGTGGCGGCGCGGTCGAGGAAACGCTCGGCCTCGGCGGCATCTCCGACCTGCGCGTAGGCGAAGGCCGTTGCCGCGTAGGCGGCGCGGAGTGCGTTCTGTGCGGGGAACTCCTCAAGCTGGGCTGTCGCGTTCAGGAGGGGAACAAGGGCCTCGTCCCCCTTCCCCGCCATGACGAGCGCCAGGGCGAGGAAGAGCTCGACCAGTCCTCCCCGCATGCTCAGCCTGCGGCCGCCGCGGTCGATGTAGGCCTCGAAGCGGTCGACGCAGCGCCGCCAGTCGCCGTTGACGATCCAGACGAGGAACCCGATGGCCAGGGCCGAGTCTTCGCGCAGGCCCCGGGGCGCCGAGGCCCTGAGGGCGTCGAGGAGCGCCACGGCATCGGCCTCCCTGCCCAGGGCGGCCCACGCGAGGGCGAGGATCAGGGTGCACTCGCCGCGGAAGGAGTCGCCCGCGTCCGCTCGGCGCACGGCCTCCTCGAGGTCGTCGGCGATCTCCCGGTACTCGCCGCGGAACGCACGGATGCGGAACCCGGCGAGATCCAGCAGCTCGGCGGCCTCCCGCTGCTCGGCAGTCCTGCTCCCCCGGCTGTCGCCGGGCAGGACGTCGCCCAGTGCCAGCGCGTCCCGGGCCTCGTGGAGCGGCGCGATCGCGTCGCCGCGCGCGGGCATCCACGTGAGCAGTTCGGACCTGGCCGCGGCCAGACGCGCCCGGTCCACCGGGCCGAGATGGCGCACCGCCTCGCCGGGGAGATCGGCCAGGACCGTGCAGGCCTCTTCGCGGCGTTCCAGGAGCGAGAGCGCGGCGGCGCGCTGGATGGCCGCGTCGACCTCCGCCGCGCCCTCGAACGCTCCCGCCGCATCGAGCAGGCCGAGCGCCCTGCGCGGCTCGAACAGCTCGGTAGCCGTCCGCGCGGCCTTCACGACCAGCGCGGGCGCCACGGCGCCGCCGCCCGCGAGGGTCCACTCCGCGTAGGAGACGAGGTCCTCGGCGTCGAGGCCAGCTCCCTCCGCCGTGCCGTCGAGCTGGGCCAGGAGCGCGAGCTCGCGGTGCCGGTCGGGGCCCAGCCTGCCGCGCACGAGCTCCGCCATGCGCGGCTCGCGGAGGTAGGCACAGCGCCGGGGACTCGAGTCCACGGCGACGAGGTGCCTGTCCTCCATGTCCACGAGGACCTCGGAACCGAAGAGCCCGGCGAGTCCCGAGATGGGGATTCGCCGGGCCACTGCCAGGTGCTCGATGACTTCGCGGACGTCCTGCGGCTCACGCGCCCACCGCGCACGGATGATCTCGTCCGTCCCTGCGCTGGACTCGTGCTCGACGCTTCCGTCGAGGGTCCAGACCGTGCCCCGCCGGTGCAGGTTCCCGGAGGCGTGCTCGCGCCGCACCATGCCGTGCACCATGGCGGGGTTGCCGTGGCAGGCAAAGTGGAACTCGGCCACCGCGGATGCGGCGACGTGGCCGTCCACGAGCGCGGAAACGAGCCGGCGCGTCTCGCGGATGCCGATCGCGGTCAGCGGAATCTCATCGAGGCGACCCGCCCGGGTCAGGCGCAGGAGATCGGCCGGGAGGTCCGCCGCGTGCTGGGCCACAGCGAGGAGCCGGGCGGTCCCCCCGAGGAGCAGGTGGAGGATGACGCCGGCACTCGCCTCGTCCATGGGCCCCCCGAACTCGACCACGAGCACGGCGGGGAGCCCACGGGCGTCCGTGCTCAGCATGCGCTCGACCGCGACGAGGAGCTTGGTCGGCGACGAGGACACGTCCTGGGGCACCCGCGCGATGAGCGGCCCCAGCGAGGCGTACGGCGTCGCGGCGGAGGACGCCGTCCGGATCCGCAGCGGGAAGACCGCGGGCCCCAGCTCGGACAGGACCGCACTGGCCAGGAAGGACTTGCCGACCCCGGGCGGGCCTGTCACGACCGCGCCCAGCGAGGCGGGTGCCTTGAGCGCCGCGGCCGCGCGGGACACCTCAGTCTGGCGCACGAGCATGGCCCACTTGAGCCGCTCGGCCTGCCGATGCACGGATCCGGCAGTCGCGCCCGCGTGGGCGTGGCCCGCGTGCGGGCCGGGAGTGGACACAGCTGAGCCTGTCCGCAACGTCGTAGCCTCCACCGGCGCGGCCGGTGCGACGGGATTATTCAGCACTTGCTACCCCCAAACGGGTGAACGCAATCCCCCGCGTCCTAAGGCCCTCAAGGTACTCCCGAGGCCCTGCGCTTGGGTAGAGCCCTTCGACAGAATCGCGGGGCCGCCCGACCGTGGCAGCGGACCTTACGCCTGCGCCTGCCGCGCGGCGTCCTCGGCCGCGACCCAAGAGATCATCGCGCACTTGACCCGGGCGGCATACCGCGATACGCCCTCGAAGGCGGAGGCGTCGCCGAGGACCTCCGGGTCCGCGGCCACGGTCCCCCGGGAGCGGAGCATCTCGCGGAACGCCCCCACGAGCGTGCCGAACTCCTCGACCGTGAGCCCCTCGGCCTCGTCGTGGAGCACGGACGCGGAAGCCATGGAGATCGAGCAGCCCTGTCCCTCCCACCTGATCGCGCGCACGACGCCGTCGCTCACCTCGACGCGGACCGTCACCTCGTCGCCGCACACAGGGTTGAGCTGGTGCGACTGGCCCTCGTGGGACCCCGGCTCGCCCTCGAGTCCTGCGCCGTGCCGGGCCTTGGCGTGCTCGAGGATGAGCTGCTGGTACAGGGAATCGAGGCTCATCGCGCCGCTCCGAAGGAACCGAAGTACTTGCGGACCTCGCCGAGCGCCCCGAGGAACGCGTCGACTTCCGCGGTGGTGGTGTACAGGTACGCGCTCGCGCGCGTCGAGGCCGTCAGTCCGAGACGCCGGTGGAGGGGCTGGGCGCAGTGGTGGCCCACGCGGACGGCGATGCCCGCGCTGTCGAGGTACTGCCCGACGTCGTGCGCGTGGACCCCCTCGACGTCGAACGCCGCGAGCCCGATGCGGGGCGAGCCCTCCCACTCCTCGCCCGGCGCTGGGCCGAGGAGGCGGACACCGGGGATCGAGGCGATCCCTTCGGCCAGGCGCGCCCCGAGCGCCGTCTCCCACACGTGGATGCGGTCCATGCCCACCTGGGCGAGGTAGTCGACGGCGGCCGCGAACGCCACGGCCTGGGAGATGCGCTGGGTTCCCGCCTCGAAGCGCTGCGGGGACGGGAGGTACTCGGCGCGCTCCATCGTCACGGTCGTGATCATCGAGCCGCCGACGAGGAACGGGGAGCGCGTCGAGGAGCTCACGGCGCCCGTAGAGGGCCCCGATGCCGGTGGGTGCGAGCATCTTGTGCCCGGAGAAGGCCGCGAAGTCGACGCCGAGGCTGCCGAGGGCGAGGGGCATGTGGGGCGCGGACTGGCACGCGTCGAGGACGGTGAGGGCGCCGACCTTGCGCGCGAGGGCCACGAGCTCGGCCACGGGCGCGACGGAGCCGAGCACGTTCGACGCGTGGGCAAACGCGACCACCCGGGTACGCGGGCCGATGATCTCCTCCGCGACGTCCATGCGGAGCCGGCCGGCGTCGTCGATCGGGATCCACCGCAGGGTCGCCCCGGTGCGGAAGGCGAGCTCCTGCCACGGGATGAGATTCGCGTGGTGCTCGAGCGCCGTCACGACGATCTCGTCCCCGGGCCTGATCGCGAGCGCCTTGACCGCGTCCCCTCCACGGCCGCGCTCGGCCCAGACGGTGGCGTTTCCGAGCGCGTAGGCGACGAGGTTCAGCGCCTCGGTGGCGTTTGAGGTCCAGACGATCTCGTTCGGGGACGCGCCGACGAACGCCGCGACTGCGGCCCGTGCATCCTCGAAGGCGTCGGTGGCGCGGACGGCGAGCTCGTGGGCGCCGCGGTGGACGGCGGCGTTGCGCTGCTCGTAGAAGTCCTGCTCGGCTTCGAGCACCGTGCGGGGGTTCTGGCTCGTTGCCCCCGAGTCGAGGTAGACGAGGGGATGCCCGTGGATTTCCAGGTCAAGCACCGGGAAGTCGTTGCGGAGGCGGGAGACCTCGGCGTCGTCCAGCGCGGGCTGGGAGGGGACGAGGGTCGAGGGCGTCTTGACCAGGGCCACGGGGCGGGGCTCCTTCGGTGGAACGAGGCTGCTTTTGCAGCTGGCTGAATTACGGCACGCGAGAGTGTCGGAATCCATTGTCCCACGGGAAGGGAGGTCCCAAGGTCGGGCCGGCGGCGGCTGGGGGGAGGAACCTTGGTCTCGGGGAGGTTCCGACGCCGCCGGCCCAGTCCTTGGGTGGGTGGCTGCGGGCCGCTTCGGCCCCGCCACGTATCCACGATCCCATCGGGCAGCGGTGCGGCGCATGCGTAGCCACTACTCGTATTTTGGCACCGACGCGGGTGCAGACTACCTAGGCGGCCGCAGCGTGTACTCAGTTTTCGAGCGCCGAGGCGTTCTCGGTGCCGCGCCGGCCTCCCATCGCCGCGGTCAGCTGCTCGCGGCTCGTCACGTCCAGCTTGGAGTAGGCCCGGTACAGGTGACCCTCCACGGTCCGCACAGACACCGTGAGTCGCGAGGCGATCTCCTTGTCGCTCAGCCCGGCCACCGCGAACGCCACCACCTCGCGCTCGCGGCGCGTGAGCCGCCTCGCGTCCGGCTGCCTGCGCGCCTCCTCGTCACCGAGCTCGGCGGTGCACTCCTTGGCCCTCGCCCATGCGGCTCTGGCGTCCGCTCGCCGCAGCCCCCGGTCGAGCGCCCTGGAGGCCTCCGCGAAGCACTCCCGGGCGTACCGGACCGCGCCGGTCCGGACGAGCGCCTCGCCGGCCTCGAGCAGCAGCGCCGGATCCCCGTCGGCGAGGGACGACGCCGCGAGCCTAGCCGACGCAGCCCACTCGCCTTCGACGCGCCCCGCCACCTCGGCGAGCCGCCCGAGCCGGTCCCTGTGCCCGGCCTCGAGCCAGAGGAGCTCGCCCTGGAGCTCGAGATCGAGGCGGCCGCGCCCGGACACTCCGGCCAGCACAGACTCGAGCGACGCCGTCCCGTGCGGGGCGGTCCCGAGAGCTTCACGGGCAGCGGCAGCGAACAGGTCCGCGAGCGGGGCCACGATCATCGCGCCGGTGTCCGCGGGGTGGAGCGCATCGGGCAGGAAGTCCCGCGCAGCTTCGTGCTGCCCGAGGCGCGCGCCCGCGTAGGCCGCACCGGCCGCAGCGAGCGGCAGGACCCGCTGAGGATCCCGTTCCCTCAGTGCGTCGACTGCGGGAGCGAGCGTGGCCAGGGCCTCGCGGAATCGCCCCCGGCGCAGGAAGGCCACCCCGCGGGCCGTCTCGACGGCGGCGCCGTCGGAGACGAGCCCGAGGTTTGTCGCGGTGAGGAAGCGGCGCATGTCCTCCTCGGCCGCATCCCATTCCCCCGCCGCGAGGTCCGCCACGAGCAGCCGAACACCCGCGAAGGCCTGCACGTACGGCTCGAGGGCGTCCTCCGTGACGGCCCTGGCCAGGACACCGTGCAGCACCGACCTCGCGCGCAGCGGAGCCCCGGCGGCCACCAGATGCTCCGACTCGACCGAGCGGACCACCACTTCCGCCGCGAGAGCCTCGCGCTGGCCCTGGTCCTCACGCAGGCTCCCGCCCGCGACGACGGGACCTCCGGCCCGCGCGGCCTGCCAGCTCGCGAGCCCCGAGACGACCCGCTCGGAGTCGTCGGCGAGGAAGTCGACCACGAGCGCGAGGACGTCGCGCACCTCGCCCTCGGGCAGCCTCTCGATGTCATCGCGGATGGTCCGCGGGGGGTGCCCCAGTGCCATCCGCGAGGCGACCCACACGAGGGCGCCCGAGAGACCCGGGCGGACGGAACCGTCGCGCCCGGCGCGGGGCCTGAGAAGCCCCGCCGCCTCGCCATACTGGCCGCGCCCGTAAGCGACCTGCCCGAGGACCTCCTCGGCGGCGCCTCTCAAGGCCGGGTCCTGGACGGCCCCGGCGGCGCGCACGGCAAGCCCGTTCTCGTAGAGCCGGTGAGCGAGCCGGGCGGCGGCGAGCAGCGTTGAATCCTCCATGGGGAAGCCACACTCGAGGGCCCACGTCGTCGCCCTCAGCAGGCCCTGAGCACTCGCCGCCTGGCGGGCAACATAGGCGGTCGCGTGCTGGCGCAGGCCGAGGGACGTCGTGTACGGGATGAGGTTCAGGAGCGCGTCTCCGTACACCGGGTGGCGGAGGCGGATCACGCCGTCCGGGCCCTCGGGCGGGCGCACGAGACGAGTGGCCACGAGCCGCCGGATGGCCTCCGCGCCGCACTCGCGCTCCACGAGCTCGAACGGCGCCGGCTCGGCGACGACGATGAGGCTCAGCGCGTCCTGCTCCGCGGCCGAGAGGCGGGCCAGCTGCGCCCGCGCAAGCCCGAGCAGTCCCACCCCCCGCTCGGGCAGCTCGCCGGTGATGAGCCAGGTCCGCCCGCGCTGCGCGAGCGCACCCGTCCGACGGGCCTCCTCGACGAGGCGGCCGAGGACGAGGGGGTTGCCCTCCGATTCCTGCCAGAAGAGCTGAGGGACCGAGGGGAGGACGGGCCCGCCCACGGCGTGCTCAATGAACTCGCGCACCTGGTCGACGCTCAGGGGCCCGAGGTCCACGCGCTCCACCCCGCCATCGAGCCACAGCTCCATGAGTGGGCGCGGCAGCGCAGCGCCGCTGGGCGCGGCCACGAGCGCCTTGGTCCACCGGGCGGAGACGAGCTCTGCGACCACCTCGCTCGAGGCGGGATCCAGCTCATGCGCGTCGTCGATCACGAGGAGGAGATCGGACTTCCGGTTCCGCCGCAGCGTCTCGACCGCGCGCCAGAAGGCTCGCAGGACCTGAACGCGCGAGCCGGCCTCATCCGCAGGGAGCCCTCCGAGGAAAGGGGCGAGGACACCATACGGGACCTTGGCCAGTGCGGGGCTGCCGTGGAGGCGCAGGGGCTCCATCGCCGCCTCGAGCAGCCGGCACGCACCGTCCAACAGGGCGGACTTGCCCACGCCCATCTCGCCGAGCACGAGGACCGCGGCGGTGCCGGGACGGCCGATCAGCTGCACTACGTGACCTGTCTCGTGCGGCTGCGTCGGGTCCCGGGACTCGGATGTCACGGTTGCCCCTCGCGACCGCCGTTCCCGACGACCCCCGCCAACTCGCTGCGGTTCGCCACCGACAGCTTCGCGAACACCTGATAGAGGTGCCCCTCGACCGTGCGCACCGAGAGCCCCAAGTCCTCGGCGATCCGGCGGTTGGAGGTGCCCGTGGCGGCGAGGACGGCCACCTCCCGCTCGCGCTGGGTGAGCACGGGGGAGGCCTGGCTCGGCGCGACCGGCAGGACGGTGACCTTCCCCGCAAGCGCATCGAGTCGGGCCTGCATGAGCCTCACCATAACGGGATCCCTCGCATCCCGGGCCCGGTCAAGGGCCACTGCCGCGCAGCGTGCCTCGAGGGCGTCGAGCTCGAGGCCGGGCCGCGAGGTCCGCCGCCGCGGTGAGGTCCTCGAGGCTGCCCGTGCGGGTGCCACGCGCCAGGAGGCCGCCGATCTCCGCGAGCTGACCCTGCCGGTGCCGGCACACCTCCTCGAGGAGGCGCAGCTCGTCGGGGTGTGCCTCCACCGTGGCGCCGACGAGCTTGATACCCGCCGGGTTCCACCGGCCGTGGGCGATGTCCGAGCGCGCGGAGGCAACGAGTCTCGCCGCGGCGTGCGCGTCCCCGATCCACCGGCGCGCCATGTCGGAGCAGAAGTCGGTGTAGAACACGGTGCGGTACGCGGCCGGCCGCTCGCACGCGTCCAGCTTGGTCAGCCACGCGCGCGCCGACGCGGCGTCGCCCTCCTGGGCGCACGCGAACGCGGCCGCCGCGTACGCGAGCCCGAGCCACCGTGCGGCCGGGCTCCGCTCGAGCAGTGCGATGGCGGCGAGGAGGGAGCCGAGCGCCTCGTGCCCGCGGCCCGCGTAGACGAGCGCGAGCCCCATCGCGAGCTCCACGGACGGCCCCGAGGTCCGCACGTAGTGGGACGAGACCTGGGGCGTGGCCCGCAGCACGGCAAGGGCCTGGCGCCAGTGCCCGTTGTACAGGAGGACATCGAAGGCGCGGGTCGCGAAGGCCTGGCGCACCCGGACCGACCCGCTCGCGAGGCTGATCTGGGACGTGAGCTCGTGCAGGAGGGCGAGGCCGTCGCGCTCCCTGCCGAGGACCGTGAGGGCCTCCATCAGGATGCTCGCAGCAATGAGCCGTACGTCCTCGTCCACCGGATGGCCCTGGCTGACGGTCGCCTCGAGGCGGTCCACGATCCGTCCGAACTCCCCGAGGAACGCCCAGTACTCGAACTCCGCCAAGTCAAGGATCGCGGACGCCTTGCGCGCCTCGACATCCGATCCCGCGCCCGTCCCCGCGCACAGGAGGAGCAGGCCCCGGGTCTCATCGAGGAACCCAGGGGTCTCGTCGGACCGATCCGGGACCCAGCGCAGCGCGGCCGCCTTGACGGATGCGAACGTGGCCAGCGCCACGGGCCCGCTGGTGTAGAGATCCGCCTCGCTCACCTGATCGAGGCATGCGAGCGCCTGGTGCGGCAGCTGGAGGACGAGGAGGGCGCTGGCCCTGAGTCGCTGGACCGTGGGCCACGTGGCCGCGTCCCGCTCGATGTCGTCGAGGCATTCGAGCGCGAACTTCGCGTCGTAGAGGCGCAGCGACTCGGCCGCCGCGGCGATCGCGTGCCCGGTGGGCAGGCGCGCATGGCACTCACGGGTCCACGCAGCGAGACCGAGGAGCTCGAAGTGCGTGATCACCTCGAGCGGCGGCACACCGTCGGCCAGCAGGAGGTTCCGCAGCTCGCGGCGGCGCGGGACCGACAGCCACCCGCGCACCACCTCACCGATCAGCGGGTCGGTGAGGGCGACGGAGTGGCGCCCGGTCTCCTCGATCGCAATGAGGCCCTCCCTCTCCATCCGGGCCAGGTCCTCGTGCCCGAACGCCGCCGTGAGCCGCGCGAGCGGAATGCGGCGGGCGCACGCGAGCGCCTCGATGATGGCCTGCACCCCTGCGGGAAGCCGCTCGATGCGTGCCCGCACGAGGTCGTCGAGCTGGCGGATCCCGCCCGTGTCAGCCCCGGGCGCGAGGACCCACACGCCGTCGGCCGCGTCGAGGTCTCCCCGCGTGAGGAGCTCGGCGACGGTGAGGAAGGCCACCTGCGGGTTGCCGCGGGAAAGCGCCTGGAGCTGCAGTCCCACGGTCTGCGGGACAATCCCGCCGAGGAGGTCCCGGAGCCCCGCGAGCATCGCCTCGGCGGACAGCGGGGCCAGCGGGACCTCCCGCAGCCGCTGCTCCGCGAGCATCCAGTGGAAGTCCGCGGGCAGGTCGCTCGCGCGGTCGGCGACCACGACGACCTTCGCGGTGCCGGTCACCATGATGTTCACGAGCGTCGCCGTGCTCAGCTCGTCCAGGTTGTTCGAGGTCTCGAGGGACATGACGGCGGGCCGGCCGCCGGCGTCGGCCGCGAGCAGGCCCATGATGCCGCGCATGATGGTGCCCGGATCGTCCTGGGCATCCTCCGGCAGCCTCGCGAGGAGGACGGCGAGCGCCCCGTACGGCGTCTCCGTCCCCACGATGGTGCTGCGCAGGCGCACCGTGTGATGGGTCGATTCCAGCTCGCTGAGCAGCACCGAGGCGACCGAGGACTTGCCGAAGCTCGCGTCCCCGGTGATCACCACGCCGAAGGTACTCGGATCCGACAAGGCCTCGAGCGCATCCGCGATCTCGTTCGCGCGCACCACACGCGCCCACGCCAGACGGTCACCCACGCGCGACCGCGCCTCTTGGACCAAGTGCCCGTCGCCGGACACACCCAGCCGCATCCCCATAGAACCTCCGCAGACATCGCGTCGGTGTGTCCCCCACCAGACCTTTGCTCGGGCCCACGATACCGCGCTCCCGCCCGCGCGGGCAGGACCGGACGTCACATTCCGCGCGGGCAGCACCGGACGTCCGCCCGCGGCGCCGTGCCAGGACCGGCGCCCGCTCAGGGCAGGCGACTAGGCCTTGGCCGGATGGAACTTCTGCTGGGCCGCCGCGAGGCCGTCCCGCGCGAGCGTTTCGACGGCGTCGGCCGCCTCGTCAGTGAGGAAGGGCAGCTCCTTGCGCTCCGCCGCGGCGAAGTCGCGGAGCACGAAGTCGGCCGCGTCCATGCGGCCGGGCGGGCGGCCCACGCCGACCCGGACGCGGAGGTAGTCCTTCGTGCCGAGCGCCTTGGAGATGTCCCGCAGCCCGTTGTGGCCGCCCTCTCCCCCGCCGAGCTTGAGCCGGACCGTGTTGAACGGGATGTCGAGCTCGTCATGCACCGCGACCACGTGGGCGGGGTCGATCCCGTAGTACTTCGCGAGGGATGATGTGGGCCCGCCGGAGACGTTCATATAGGTCAGCGGCTTGGCCAGCACGGCGCGGGGCCCGCCGACCCAGAGTCGTCCCTCGAGCACCACGGCACGGGCTCCCTTGTGCGCCGCGAACTTCCCTCCCATGCGGGAGGCCAGCTCATCGAGGACCATCTGGCCCACGTTGTGCCGGTTTCCGCTGTACTCGGGCCCGGGATTGCCCAGGCCCACGATGAGCCACGTGTCGCTCACGGCTTGTCCCTTCTCGCGCGCTGTCACGCAGAAACGCTTCTCAGGCAGAACGACGGCCCGCCCCGTGAGGGGGCGGGCCGTCGCGGTGGCCTGCTGCCTACTCGGCGGACTCTTCGGCCGGAGCCTCGGCCGGGGCGGCCTCGCCCTCTGCGGCCTCCTCCTCGGCCGCGGCGGCCGGTTCGGAGACGTTGACCACGAGGGTCTCGGCGTCGGTGAGGAGCGTGACGCCCTTCGGGAGCTCGATGTCCGAGGCATGGACGTGCTGGCCGGCCTCGCGGCCCTCGACGCTGACCTCGAGCGCGGTCGGCAGGTGGGTCGCCTCGGCCTCGACGGAGACGGTCATGGCCTCCTGGTTCGCGACGGCGCCCGCGACGACCTCGCCCGTGACGTGCACGGGGATGTCCACGGTGACCTTCTCGCCGCGCTTGACCGTGAGGAGGTCGATGTGCTCGATGGTCTGGCGGACGGCGTTGCGCTGGACGTCCTTGACGAGGGCGAGGTGCTCCTCGCCGGCGATGTCGAGCGTGAGGAGGGCGTTCGCGACGCGGAGCGCGAGGGTGGTCTCGCGGCCCGGGAGGGCGACGTGGAGCGGGTCGGCGCCGTGGCCGTAGACGACGGCGGGGATCTTGCCGGCAACGCGGGTGCGGCGGGCGTAGCCCTTGCCGAACTCGGTGCGGACTTCAGCTGCGAGCTTCTCGCTCATGGTGTCTCCTTCAGTATCGGATGCAGTCGTTCGAATGCAATGGCGCGAGGTCTGCACGACCTCCAGCGCGTGCCGAAGGAATTCCAGACCCAGTCGATGACGGAGGACGCCAACTCGTGCCGGCCGCCTCCCTCGCCAAGGTTCGCCGTCCATCCTACCAGCTGCGCAGAGCCCCCTGAGCCCGCTGGGCTGGGTTCCGCTGCGCACAGGTGCGCGACGCACGACGGCGCCGTCCCGCCTGAGGTGGGGACGGCGCCGTCGTGCGCGGGCACGTGCGTGCCGCGGGTGCGTGCAGCGACCGGAGCGCTTAGCTCCGGCCGTCGAAGAGGCTCGTGACAGAGCCGTCGTCGAAGACCTCGTGGATGGCGCGCGCGATGAGCGGGGCGATCGAGAGCACGGTCAGGGACTCGAAGCGCTTCTCGGCCGGGATCGGGAGGGTGTTCGTGACGACGACCTCGCGGGCCCCGCACTCGGCGAGGCGCTGCGCCGCCGGGTCCGAGAAGACCGCGTGCGTCGCGGCGATGATCACCGAGCGGGCGCCGGCGTTCTCCAGGACCGAGACGGCGCCCGAGATCGTGCCGCCCGTGTCGATCATGTCGTCGATGAGGACGCAGTCGCGGCCCTCGATCTGGCCCACGACCGTCTTGGAGACGGCCGAGTTCGGCACGTTGACGTCCCGCATCTTGTGCACGAACGCGAGCGGGGCGCCCCCGAGCCGCTCGGCCCACTGCTCCGCCACGCGCACGCGGCCCGTGTCCGGGGAGACGACCGTGACCTTGCCCAGCTCCACGCGGGTGCGGACGTAGTCGGCCAGCAGCGGGATCGCCATGAGGTGGTCCACCGGGCCGTCGAAGAAGCCCTGGATCTGCGCCGTGTGCAGGTCCACGCTCATGAGGCGGTCCGCGCCGGCCGTCTTGTACAGGTCCGCCATGAGGCGGGCCGAGATCGGCTCGCGGCCGCGGTGCTTCTTGTCCTGGCGCGCGTACGGGTAGAACGGGGACACCACGGTGATCCGCTTCGCGCTCGCCCGCTTGAGCGAATCGATCATGATGAGCTGCTCCATGATCCAGTTGTTGATGGGCGCAGGGTGCGCCTGGATCACGAACGCGTCGGTGCCGCGCACGCTGTCCTCGAACCGGACGTACGTCTCGCCGTTGGCGAAGTCGTAGGCCGAGGTCGGCAGGAGCTCCGTGCCGAGCTCCTTGGCGATCTCCTGGGCGAGCTCCGGGTGGGCTCGCCCGGAGGCGAGCACCAGGCGCTTCTCGCCGTGGGCCGTGATCTCGGTCATCTACTTGGCCTCTTCTTTCTCGGTGGGGGTAGCGGCGGAGGAAGTCTGTGCGCCGTGCTCTGCGGCGGCCGCGGACGGCGAGCCGGGCCGGTGCGATGCGGTCCAGCCCTCGGCGTTGCGCTGCGGGGAGACGGAGAGCGCGAGCGCGCCGGCGGGCACGTCCTTGCGCACGATCGCGCCGGCGGCGGTGTACGCCCCGTCGCCCACGGTCACGGGCGCCACGAACACGGTGTTGGAACCGGTGCGGACGTGGGCGCCGATCACGGTGCGGTGCTTGTTGACGCCGTCGTAGTTCGCGGTGATGTTGCCGCACCCGATGTTGGCGCCCTCGCCGATCTCGGCGTCCCCCGCGTAGCCGAGGTGTGAGAGCTTCGCGCCGCGGCCGATCACGGCGTTCTTCGTCTCGTAGAACGCGCCGATCTTGCCCTCGGGGCCGAGCTTCGTGCCCGGGCGGAGGTAGGTGAACGGGCCCACCGTGGCGCCCGCGCCGATCTCGGCCTTCGTGCCGTCCGTGCGCTTGACTGTGGCGCCCTCCCTCACGAGGCAGTCGGTCAGCGTCGTGTCGGGGCCGATCACGGCGTCCCGCTGAACGGACGTGGCGCCGTGCAGCTGGGTGTTCGGCTTGATCGTGACGTCCTCGGCGAGCTGCACGGTCGCGTCGATCCAGGTGGTGGCCGGGTCGATGACCGTGACGCCGGCACGCATCCACCTCTCGACGGTGCGGCGGTTGTGCTCGGCGGCGAGTGCCTGCAGCTGGACGCGGTCGTTCGCGCCCTCGACCTGCCAGCGGTCGGTCGTGGCGAGCGCCGAGACGCGCCCCCCTGCCTCGCGGGCGATCGCCAGCACGTCCGTGAGGTACTTCTCGCCCTGGGCGTTGTCCGTGGTGACCTGCTTGAGCGCGTCCCGCAGCACCCCGGCGTCGAACGCGTAGATGCCGGAGTTGACCTCGCGGATCGCGCGCTCCTCCTCGGTGGCGTCCTTGTGCTCGCGGATGCCGGACACGGTGCCGTCCGCCTCGCGGAGGATCCGGCCATAGCCGGCCGCGTCATCGAGGACCGCAGTCAGGACGGTCGCGGCGTTGCCGTCCGCCTCATGCTCCGCGACGAGGTCCGTCAGGAGCGCCGTGGTGAGGAGCGGCACGTCGCCGTAGGTCACCACGACGGTCCCGGACACCGGTGCCTGCGCATCGAGCGCGTCGAGGGCCACCTCCACGGCGCGCCCGGTACCGGGCACCTCGTCCTGGTCGACGATGAGGACGTCCGCGTCGTGCCCGATGATGTGCTCGGCCACCAGGTCCCGCTCGTGGCGCACGACGGCGGCGAGCCGCTGCGGCGCGAGGCCCCGCGCGGCGTCGAGCGCGTGGGTGACCATCGAGCGGCCACCGAGCGGGTGGAGGATCTTGGGGGTCCGGGACTTCATGCGCGTCCCGGCGCCGGCCGCCAGGACGATGACCGCCGCGGGCCCGTGCTGGTGCTGCTCCTGTGCGGACGCCTGAACGTGTTCGTGTTCCTGCTCGTGGGCCGCTGCGCTCTGTCCGGGGGTCTCCGCATTCACTGTCGCTGGCTCTCCTGTCGCGAATCGGCTGGCGCGAGTGGGGCTGCCGGCCATTCTAGCCGGGCCTCGTTCCGCCCCTAGGATTCGAACCTAGACTGCACGGCTCCAAAGGCCGGCGTGCTGCCATTACACCAGGGCGGAGTGCGCGCCTGCCCTCGGCGAGGGCGGGCGCGGCACAATGTCCAATTCTGCCACGGATGGCCGCACGAGGATGGCACACGTGGACCCCCTGAGCCCCCGCGCCCGGAAAGCGTGCGGTGGCCGGGCACCTCGTCAACCTCCTACGGAACGGCCTCACTGGCCTTCAGAGGGACCCGGCGCTGGTCGATCCCTGAACTCGCGCTCGTCCCGGCGCTCCCTGCGGCCCTTGCGGACGCGCCACACAACGAGCGCGATCACCGCGATCACGAGCACAATCGCGGCGACATCCCGCCCGGCCGCCCCCGCGACGGCCTTGTAGGACGCGCCAGCGGCGAAGCCGAGCAGCGTGAACCCCGCCCCCCAGACTGCCCCGCCGAGGGAGTTGAACGCGAGGAACCGCGGGTAGTGCATCTGGGATGCTCCCGCGAGGGCAGGTGTCATCGCCCTCAGGAAGGCCACGAAGCGTCCCAAGAAGACGGCCCAGCCGCCTCGCACGCGCAGGAACTCCTGGGCGTGCTCGAGCTTCTTGCGGTGCCGGTCGAAGGCCCGCAGTCCGAACAGCCGCGGACCCAGATGCTTGCCGACCTCGTAGCCCACCGTGTCGCCGACGATCGCGGCCACCACGACGAGGGGCACCATGACCCAGATGTCCGCCGTCCCCTGATTGGCCACCACGCCCCCGAGCACCGCCGCCGTCTCGCCGGGAATCACGAAACCGACGAAGATCGCGTCCTCGGCGAAGACGAACGCGAACACGAGCAGGTATGCCAGCACGGGCGGCATGGACAGGATGGCGTCGACAATGGTGGCCACCCGGCCGATCCTAGGCGCCCCATCTGAAAGCATCCAGAAGACGCACGACGGCGGGCGGTCGCCTCGCGCTCAGCGCAGGTCGACGGCTGCTGCGTCCGTGCGGTGCACCATGTGGCGGCCTTGGCCGCCGTCCTCGATCACCCAGAGGACGGAGCCGTCCGGGGCAACCGCGTCGACTGTTCCCACAACTATGAGCCTCCCGGGAGCCGTGACAGTGACGGGATCTCCCGGCACCACGGTCGTGAAGTCGTCGTTCCGCCCACTCATGCGAGTCCCCTTCCGCTCGGCAGCCTCGGCTGGCCGACGTGGCGCCAACGGCCCGAGGCTACGGTCGCCAGGTGCCTCCACGGTGACGGCAAGGTGAATCTTCGAGGTTCACAGGAGGAGGCTCACAGGAGCACGACAGGTTCCCTCTGTACCGTCCTGCTGATGGGCGTACAAGCGAAACCCGCCGCGGTCACGGATGATGCGCCGAGTTGGCGACTCGCCACGAACCGGGCGAAGGCGGAGACCGTGGCCATCTTCGCCGTCTTCGCCCTTTACGCGGCTTTCCTGCTGAAGCTGCTTCTCTTCTCCCGTGCCCCGGGCTCGGAGAGATCGATCAACCTCATCCCGTTCGCGAGTATCGCCGAGTATGCGTTCAACCACTCTCACGGGATCGAGAAAGTGGCGTTCGCCAACGTCGTCGGGAACATCCTGATCTTCATCCCGCTCGGAGTCTACGCATCGTGGCTCCGGCATCGTGCGGCCGCATGGCTGACCTTGCTCACGGTCGCCTCGGTCAGTGTCGCCGTAGAGATCCTCCAGGGCGTGTTCGCGGTTGGAGCATCGGACATCGACGACGTGATCCTGAACTGCGCCGGAGGACTCCTGGGGATGCTCGCCTTCTGGCTGCTGTCCGCGATCCTGCGTGAGCGATCCCGAGTGCGGACTGCGATGGCACTGCTGTCACTGCTTTCGATGCCCGTCTGGTGCTACCTCTTGTTCGTCATCCGACTGCACATGTGACACAACCACCGGGCTCCTTGGCTTCGATTCCTGTTCAATCCACTCCTGTTCGATCGACTCTGACCATTACTCTATCAATTCGAAGTTATCTTCGATAGACTGGCTTTGAGCACTCGATCAGTCGGGTGACCCTGATCAGTCGAGCGAAGCGGGGTGCTGGCCGTGGGTCCTCTGGACAAGCCGGAAGGCGCGCCGTCGCCTTCGGTTGGCAACGAGGAGCTCGCCGTCTGGGCGCGACGGCTAGCGGCTGGGAGCCTCTGGGACGCGCCGATCAGCGGGGCGCAAGCGGGGCCACGGATGACGGGCGGCGAGCTGATCGACCGGGTCCAGCTGCTCGAACACCTTTCCTCGGCCATCGCCGCGGAGCATGCACGCACGGCCGCTGCGTTCTCCGACCTGTGCCACGGTCGCGCCGGCACCTCCGGGGAGGACACCGCCCGTGAGCGGCGGGCGCGAGTTCGGTCCGTCGGCGGCCAGATCGCTCTTGCCCGCAAGGCAGCCCCCGCCCGCGGGCGGCGCATCGTCGAGCTCTCCGAGATCCTCGTCCACGACATGCCCCACACCCATCGCGCCCTCGCCCAAGGCACGCTCACCGAAGACCGCGCGTTCACCCTCGTCGGCGCCACCCGCCCACTCACCCGCGAGGACCGCGCCGACGTGGATCGCCGGCTCTGCGCCGAGCCCGCCCGCATCGCCCACCTCGGCGACCGCGCCCTCGAGGACGCCGCGCGCCGCGCCGTGGAGGACGTCGACGCTGGCGCCGCCGCCGAACGCATCCGCCGCGCCGAGGCGGACCGCCATGTCTCGCTCCGCCGCCTCCCCGACGCCATGGCCAAGGTCACCGCGATCCTTCCCGTCACCGGGGCCATGGCCGTCCGCGAAGCCCTCAAGGCCGCCGCAGAGGCTGCCAAGGCTGCCGGCGACCCGCGCGCCCTCGGCCAGCTCGCTGCCGATACCCTCGTGGAACGAACCACCGGGCTCGCCGACGCCGGCCGAGTCCCCCTGCGCATCTCGCTCGTCATGACCGACCGCACCCTCTTGGCCGGAGACGCAGAACCCGCCGTACTGCCCGGCTACGGCACCGTCCCAGCCGACTTCGCCCGCGAACTCATCGACCGTGCCCTCGCAGGACCAGATGGCCACCCCGGCAGCGTCAGGCCTGAAGGCACGGCGCCCCTCAAGTCCCGGGAGAGGATCTGGCTCGAACGGCTCTACACCGCCCCCGGCGCCGGCCAGCTCATCGCCATGGACTCCAAGGCCCGGCTCTTCCCGGCCGCCATGGCCCGCTTCCTCAGGCTCCGTGACCACACCTGCCGCACCCCCTACTGCGACGCCCCCACCCAGCACATCGACCACGTTGTCGCCGCAGCCCAGGGCGGACCTACCACCATCGAGAACGGCCAATGCCTCTGCGCACTCTGCAACCTCACCAAGGAATCCCCCGGCTGGCGGCACACGACCACCGACCCCGGCCCCACACGCGAGGTTCAGGCACCCCCGGTCACCAGACGGATCACCGACGGCCGCGCGCGCAGTCGCCCGCAGCCCCAGCCGCGCGCACGGCACAGAACCGCACGGCACACCGTCGAGACCAGGACCCCGACCGGGCACACCTACGAGTCCACGCCACCCGGTCTGCCCGGCTCAGCCGACCCGTAGGCAAGACCATTCCGCGCGGCCCCCACCCTTCCCCGTGATCAGCGCCGCCCCGCCCTCAGCGCAGCCCCGCCCTCAGCGGCCTACTCGACGATCTCGGACGCCTCGAGCCAGGCCATCTCGAGCTCCTCCTTCTGCCCCAGGACGTCCTGGAGCTGGGTGTTGAGCTCGCCCAGGCGGGCGTAGTCCTCGGCGGAGTCGGCCATCTGCGCGTGGAGCTTCTCCTCCTGAGAAGTCAGCTTCGTGAGCTGGCGCTCGATCCGGGAGAGCTCCTTCCGGGCGTCGCGCTTCTCTGCCTCGCTGTACCGCGACGGCGCAGCCTCGGCCTGCGAGGAGGCCTGCGTGCCCGCCGCGGGAGAGCCCGCCTCAGGGGAGCCGGACGCCGCGGAGGCGGCCGCCGTCGTGCTCGCCGAGCCGCCAACGACGGACCGCTCCGCGGCGGCGAGCGCTTCCTCGCGCAGGGCAAGGTACTGGTCGACTCCACCGGGGAGGCCGCGGACCTTGCCATCGCCCAAGAGGGCGAGCTGGTGGTCGGTGACGCGTTCGAGGAGGTAGCGATCGTGGCTCACAACCACGAGCGTGCCGGGCCAGCCGTCGAGGACGTCCTCGACGGCCGCGAGAGTGTCGGTGTCGAGGTCGTTGGTGGGCTCGTCGAGCATGAGCACGTTGGGCTCCCCCACAAGGAGCCGCAGGAGCTGGAGTCGGCGCCGCTCGCCACCGGAGAGCTCCGAGACGCGGGTCCACTGCTTCTCGTTCGTGAAGCCGAGCTGCTCGACGAGCTGGCCGGCCGTGAGGTCCTTGCCCCCGACCGAGAAGGACTGCTTCTCTCGCTGGATGACCTCGACGACGCGCAGGTCCGCGACGTCATCGAGCTCCTTGGCGTCCTGGCTCAGGACCGCCGGAACGACCGTCTTGCCGCGCTTCACCCGGCCCGACGTTGGCTCGATCTCGCCGGAAAGGAGACGAAGAAGGGTGGACTTCCCGGCGCCGTTGACGCCGACGAGGCCGACCCGCTCGCCGGGAGCGAGGCGCAGGGTGACATTGTCCAGGATCGGCGTGTCCGCGCCGTCGAACGCGAGCGAGACCCCCTCGAGGTCGATGACGTCCTTCCCCAGCCGGGCCGTGGCCATCTTCGACAGCGCCACCGTGTCGCGGGGCTCGGGGACGTCCGCGATGAGGGCGTTGGCGGCCTCGATCCGGAACTTCGGCTTGGAGGTCCGCGCAGGCGCCCCACGGCGAAGCCACGCGAGCTCCTTCTTCATGAGGTTCTGGCGCTTGCCCTCCACGACGGCGGCCATCCGGTCCCGCTCGGCGCGGGCAAGGACGTACGCCGCATAGCCTCCCTCGAACGGGTCGACGATGCCGTCGTGGACCTCCCACGTGTCGGTGCAGACCTCGTCGAGGAACCAGCGGTCGTGCGTCACGACCAGAAAGGCACCCTCGTTGGCGCGCCAGCGGGTCTTGAGGTGCCGCGCGAGCCACGCGACGCCCTCGACGTCAAGGTGGTTGGTGGGCTCGTCGAGCATGATGACGTCGTGCGGCTCGATGAGCAGCTTGGCCAGCGCCACGCGGCGCTTCTGGCCGCCGGAGAGCGAGGAGACCTGGGCGTCCCAGTCGACGTCGGCGACGAGGCCGCCCATGATGTCGCGGATCTTGGCGTTCGAGGCCCACTCGTAGTCCGCGCGGTCGCCCACGATCGCGGTTCCCACGGTGAGGTCTCCGTCGAGCACGTCGGACTGGTCGAGGTAGCCGACGTTGACGTCTCGGCGCTTCGTGACGCGGCCGGCGTCCGGCGTGAGCCGCTGGGCGAGGAGGCGCATAAGCGTGGACTTCCCGTCGCCGTTGCGTCCCACGATCCCGATGCGGTCGCCCTCGTTGAGGCCCACCGTGACGCCGTCGAGCACCGTGCGCGTGCCGAAGGAGATGGCCAGGCTCTCGCCGCCGAGCAGGTGTGCCACAGGTGAAACGTCCTTTGCATGGACCGGAGGAGGGACGAGAGAAGCCTACCGCCGCGGCCTACAGGACGGTGTCGCTGACGATCCGTGCCCCCGGCACCGGACCATGCACGGCGAGCGCCTCGACGCCGCGGTGGGCGAGGTCCGCCGCGAGGTCGGCGGCAGCGTCGGCGTCGGACGCAAGAAGCGCGATGGTGGGCCCGGAGCCCGAGACAATCGAGGCGAGGGCCCCGTGGGAGTCCGCCCAGCCGAGGGTGTCGCGCAGCTGCGGCGCGAGGCAAATCGCCGCGCGCTGGAGGTCGTTGACGAGCAGGTGGGAGAGCCCGCCCGCGTCCCCGGTGCGGAGCGCGGCGAGGATCGCGGGCTCGACGTCGGTCGGTTCGGGCGCGCTGATGCCTTCCGCCTCGCGCAGGCGGTCCAGCTCGGCGAACACGCGTGGGGTGCTGAGGCCGAAGTCGGCCGGCACGAGCACCCAGTCGAACCGGCTCGTCGCGAGCGCGGGCGAGAGCTGGTCGCCGACGCCGAGCCCGACGGCGGCCCCGCCGAGGAGCGCGAACGGCACGTCGGCGCCGAGCTCGGCCGCGACGTGGGCGAGCTCCTCCTTGGACAGCCCGGAGCCCCACAGGGCATCGCACGCGAGGAGTGCCGCAGCGGCGTCGGCCGATCCCCCGCCCATGCCGCCGGCCACCGGGACGCGCTTCGTGATGGTGAGGTGGACGCCGGTGGGGCTCTCGGTCACCTCGGCCATGAGCCGGGCAGCCTTCACGGCGAGGTTGCGCTCGTCGAGGGGGATATCGAGCGCGTCGAGATCGAGCGTGCTGTCCGGGCCGAGGCTCACGGTGACACCCGGCTCGGACGTGGTTGTGGCCGTGACCTCCTCGAAGAGGGACACGGCAAGGTACACGCTGGCCACCGAGTGATACCCGTCGGGGCGGAGCGGGCCCACTTGCAACGAGACGTTGACCTTGCCGGGAGCCTTGACCCGCACAGATCGCGGGCGGCCGCCGCGGCCGGTGGGGGTGCGCATGGCCTCCACGCTAGCGGACCGTGCCCTGCTCGGCGTTCTCCTGCTGCACGTCCCTCTGCTCCGCGATCCGGGCGAAGTCCGCGACGCCGAGCACCTCGCCCCTCGCCTGCGGGTCCACGTCCGCGGCGCGCAGGATGCGCTCGGCGGCCGCTCCGGAGCCCGCCCAGCCGGACAGCGCGGCCCGCAGGGTCTTGCGACGCTGGGCGAACGCGGCGTCGATGACCGCGAAGACCTCCTCGCGGCGCGCGGTGGTGGCGGGCGGCTCGGTGCGCGCGAAGGCCACGAGGCCTGAGCTGATCTTGGGTGCCGGCCAGAAGACGTTCATGCCGATCACGCCGGCCTTGCGCATCGTGCCGTACCAGGCAGCCTTGACGCTGGGCACGCCGTAGATCTTGGATCCGGGCGCCGCGGCGAGCCGGTCGGCCACCTCGTCCTGGACCATGACGAGCCCGTGGCGCAGGCTGTCGAAGTGCTCGAGGAGGTGCAGCACCACGGGCACTGCGACGTTGTACGGCAGGTTGGCAACGATCGCCGTGGGCTCCTGTGGCAGCTCGGTCACCTTGAGCGCGTCGGAGAGCACCAGGTCGAAGCGGCCGACGGCGTCCGGTCGCCACCGCTTCACGGTCGCCGGGAGCTTCCCCGCCAGGACGGGGTCGATCTCGACCGCCACGACGCGTGCGGCCGCGTCGAGGAGGCCGAGCGTGAGCGAGCCGAGCCCGGGGCCGACCTCGAGCACCGTCTCGGACGGGTCGAGGTGGGCGGCGGAGACGATGCGGCGGATCGTGTTGCCGTCGATCACGAAGTTCTGCCCGAGCGTCTTGGTGGGCCGGATCCCGAGCTCCCCCGCGAGTGCGCGGATGTCCGCGGCGCCGAGGAGTGGGCGGGTTCCGGGGGCTTCAGTCACCCGAGCATCCTATCGGGACCGGGGCCCTGAACGGGCGGCCGCCGCGGGCCGCAGGATCGGCCTCAGCCGCCCACCACGTAGCGGCAGCCCCACGGGGCGAGCCCGGCCTTCGCGTAGTAGGTGTTGGCCACGGCGATCTGCTGCTCGCGGGTGGCGAGCGAGGCATTGGGGGCGTACTGGCCGCCGCCGTTGGCCATCCACGAGGAGATGTCGAACTGGAGGCCGCCGTAGTAGCCGTTGCCGGTGTTGGCAGCCCAGTTGCCGCTCGACTCGCATTGGGCGATCTTGTCCCACATGGCGCCGTTCATGACAGCAGGCGCGGCGGCACCGGTGTTCTGGCCGGCCGGAGCGGCA
The DNA here is from genome assembly GCF_020886775.1 of Sinomonas cyclohexanicum. Taxonomy (GTDB): domain Bacteria; phylum Actinomycetota; class Actinomycetes; order Actinomycetales; family Micrococcaceae; genus Sinomonas; species Sinomonas cyclohexanicum. Next base: position 1,368,945 of record NZ_AP024525.1, on the reverse strand, counting down.
GCCGCCTTGGGCTTCGTGCCGACCAGGACCTTCTCCGTGACCGGGGCCTTGGTGATGTCCTGGGAGACGAGGGTGCGCTGCGCCTCACGGCCGTCCACGGTCACGAGCTGGTAGTGCTTCTCGACCGTGCCGTCAGCGCCCGCCTGCACGACCTTCGTGTCGCCGACAGTGAGGTCCGCGCTGTCGGTCTTCTCGCTGCTGAACGGGATGGCCTCGGTAGTGGTCGCCGCCGCGGAGGTGTCCACGCGGGTGACCTTGAGCGCCATGTTGGCCACGATCGGCGCGCTGCGCGGCGCGGAGACCTGGTCGGCCGGACCAGGGGTGAGTCCCAGCTCGGTGAGCAGGTCCGCGACGGTGGCGGCCGTCGTCGTGCGCGTCACCGGAGTTCCGTCGACGACGACGGTGACGTCCTTGGGCGTGGAGATCAGGATCGGCGCGGCGTCGGACTCGATGTGGGCCGAGCGGTCGAGCGAGGCGAAGGAGCCTGCAGGGAGGCCGAGCTGGCCCACGAGGCCGGCGACGTCGGAGGCGGTCGTGTCGACGGACCGCTGGGTGCCGTCGAGGTCCACGCTGACGTGCTTGGCCCGGCTCACCGTGACGACCGCGCCGTCCGTGATGCCCTCGCCGAGTGCCGGGCTGACCCTGTCCGCCGAGCCGACCTCCACTGCTGCGCTCTTCACAACCTCGTCCACCGTCGAGGCGAAGGTGGTGACCCTCGTGGCCTGGCCATCCACGTCGAGTGTGACGCTCTTGCCGTTCACCACGAACGCCGTCGTGCCGAGGGCGAGGGCGGCCACGATGGCGGCCTGGCCGGCGATGCGCACGGCAGAGCGGCGGGTGCTGAGGGGTGCTGACGGTGCGGGGCGGGCGGCGCGGCGCGCGGAGGGTCGGTTCACAAGTGTCCAATGCTCGGTCAATCCGGGCACCCCCCAGCCCCGGCCATCGAGGATTCACTGTAACCGAAACGTTATCGTCTGGTCCAAACGGTGACGAATGGGCCACATTCGAGAGCTGGCTCGCGGTATGCGGCTGCGCGCGCCGCCGTCAGTCCCAGGAGCCGTACGCTTCCTCGGTGTTCGCCGAGATCCGTGTGCAGAGCCCGGCCAGGTCCGCGCCGAGGACCTCGGCCATCGAACGGACGGTATAGGGGACCATGTAGCTCGCGTTGGGGCGGCCTCGGTACGGGTGCGGCGTGAGGAACGGCGAGTCGGTCTCGACGAGCACGCGGCTCGGCTCGGCGACCGCAAGGGCCCGGCGCAGGTTGTCCGCGTTCTTGAACGTGAACGTGCCCGCGAAGGAGAGGAACCAGCCGTTCTCGTTGCAGATCCGGGCGAGTTCCTCGTCCCCGGAGAAGCAGTGGAACACCACGCGCTCGGGAGCCCCCTCCTCGGCCAGGATCCTCACGACGTCCTCGTGGGCGTCACGGTCGTGGATCTGCAGCGTCTTGCCAAGGCGCTTGGCAAGGTCGATGTGCCAGCGGAACGAGTCGTGCTGGACCGCGAGCGCGTCGCCCTGGGAGCGGAAGTAGTCCAGGCCCGTCTCCCCAATCGCCCGCACGCGCGGGTGGCCCGCGAGCCGCTCGATCTCGGCGTAGGCGGCCTCGAGTTCCCCGCGGGCCGCGTAGCGTGGCGCATCGTTGGGGTGCAGGGCCACGGCACCGAGGAGCCGGGAGTCCGCGTCGAGCGCCTCGACCGTGAATCGGGAGGACTCCAGATCGCACCCCACCTGGACGGCGCGGTCCACGCCCACGGCCGCGGCGGCGTCGAGCGCTTCCTTCACGCCGACCTCGACGAGCCCGTCGCGGAAGTTCAAGTGGGTGTGGTTGTCCACCACGGGGACGGGGAGCGGCTCGGGCGCGGGCGGGTACTCGAGGCGGCGCTTGCGCCCCTCCTCGTCGGTTCTCGCACGGCGCCCGGACGACGGCGCGGGCTCGCCGTCGGCGGCTGGGCCCGCGGCGGCGTCGTGGTCGGTCCAGCGGTAGGCGAGCGGAGGGTGGGCGGAGCACATGGACTCCACTCTATAAAAGCGGCGACCCTAGCGGCGCGGCATAAAACGGGCGCTGCGGGTAACGTGGAGCTAGGCGTGACGCAGCGCACATCCTGAGGCGTTGGCGGCGCAACATGAGGCCCTTCGGGAGGGGACACATGGACGGTCACGACGTCGGGACGGACGAGCACCAGGCCACGGTCAGCCCCCTGCGGGCGGTCCATCAGGCTGGCCGGCCGGAGCCCATGGAGGCGGCCCGGTTCAAGTCCGCGTGCGAGCGGATCCTGGCCTCGATCGCCCAGGTCGTCGACGGCCAGGCGGACGCCGCCCGGCTGGCCCTCACCGTGCTGCTCGCGCAGGGCCACCTGCTCGTCGAGGACGTCCCCGGGGTGGGCAAGACGATGCTCGCCAAGACCCTCGCGCGGTCCATCGACTGCTCCGTCAGCCGCATCCAGTTCACCCCGGACCTCCTGCCGAGCGATGTCACGGGCGTGTCCATCTACAACCAGGCAACGCGGCAGTTCGAGTTCCGGCCCGGCGCGGTGTTCGCCAACATCGTGATCGGGGACGAGATCAACCGGGCCTCGGCCAAGACCCAATCGGCCCTGCTCGAGTGCATGGAGGAGCACCAGGTCACGGTGGACGGCACCTCGTATGCGCTCGGGGAACCGTTCATGGTGGTGGCCACGCAGAACCCGATCGAGATGGAGGGAACCTACCCGCTGCCCGAGGCCCAGCGGGACCGCTTCATGGCGCGCATCTCGATGGGCTATCCGGACGCCGCCGCCGAGGCGGAGATGCTCGAGAACCATCAGTCGGACTCGCCGCTGCTCAAGGTGGAGCCGGTGGTCGACGCCGCTGAGATCCGCTCGATGACCGCGACCGTGAAGGACGTCTTCGTCTCCGCCCCGGTCAAGGAGTACACGGTCGCCCTCGGCAGCGCGACCCGCACGAGCGAACGTCTCCGCCTCGGGGCCAGCCCCCGTGCGGTCCTGCAGCTCCTCCGCGCGGCCAAGGCGCGCGCTGCCCTCGCCGGCCGCGACTTCGTGCTCCCGGACGACGTCGCCGCGATGGCCCCCGCAGTCTTCACCCACCGCCTGGTCCTGGACCGCCGGGCGGCCGGCAGCGGGCTCACGGCGGCGGCCATCCTCCACGCCATCATCGAGTCCGTGCCGGTCCCGGCCGCGGGGGCGCCCGCAGCACGCCGGCGGGGCTAGGGCCGCACCGTGGCCAGGGCGGCAGCCCGGACTGACTGGCAGGGCACGCTCACGCCCCGCGGCTGGGGGTTCGTGGGCGCCGCGGCCGTGGTCCTCGTCACAGCCCAGGTGATGGGCCGCAGGGACCTCCTGCACCTGGCCGTCTTCCTCGCCCTCATCCCGGCGGCGGCGCTCGTCTCCAACCTGCTGATCCGCCCCTCGATGACGGTGCGGCGCGAGCCACGGCCGGACGTGGTCGAGGCAGGCCACCTCACCGAGATCGCCCTGAGCCTGAACCACAGCGGACTCCTGTCGGGGCGCATGTCCATGGCCGAGCAGCTTCCGCCCACGCTTGGAACCGGACCCACCTTCGTCTACCCGGGACGGTCAATCTCCCGCGACGGCGCGAGCCACTACCGCTACGAGCTCGCCTGCCCGCGGCGCGGCCTCTTCGAACTCGGCCCCGTCGAGGCCCGCCACACCGATCCCTTCGGCCTCGCGGAGCGCCACAGCCGCCTCGGGTCGACGGCGCGCCTCACGGTGACCCCCGCGGCCGTGCCGCTGGCCGCCTCGGTGCTCTCCGGTGTGCGCGGCGCCGAGGGATCCGTCGCCGCACGGATCCAGTCGAATCCGAGCGACGACGACGTCATGACGCGCGAGTACCGCCACGGCGACCCCATGCGGCGCGTCCACTGGGCCGCGACGGCACGCCACGGCGAGCTCATGGTCCGGCAGGAGGAGTCGGCCGTCTCACCCGAGGCGACCCTGGTCGTGGACCTCCGGCGCCCGGCGTTCCCGCTGCCCGGGCACGAGGATCCCGAGGGCCACGATTCCCCGGCGTTCGAGTGGGCCGTCACGGCCGTCATGTCCATCGCCGCACACCTGAACGACCTCGGCTACTCGCTCCGGCTCCTCGAGCCCGGCGGCGGGCTCGCGCTCGCGCACTCGGCCTCCGCGCCCGAGCCGGACAGCCCCGACTACGCGGGCCGCGACGGGATCGCCATGGTGGCCGAGGGCCTCGCGGCCATCGCCCCGCTCGAGACCCCTGCGGGGACCGACGGCTTCAGCGACAGCCTCCTGGACCGGCTCGAGGGCCACCGGCACCGCGGTCCGATCGTGGCGGTGCTCGGGCGGACCACCCGGCAGGAGGCCCACCAGCTCGCCTCCGCCGCGGGCTTCGCCGAGCGGGCGATCGCCCTCGTCGTGACATCGCGCGCGGGCACGTCCCGCGAGGCGGTGGAAGTGCTGCGCGACGGCGGGTGGCTCACTGTCGAGGCCACGCCCCGCTCGTCGATCGCGCACCTCTGGGCAGCCCTGACAGCGAGCACGGTCCCGAAGGGCCGCGCCGATGAGGGCACGGCCCGTGGAGGCCGCACCGCGAGGAGCACGGCATGACCGCGGGCGTCCGGCGGCACTTCCAGTGGCGCCATCTTCCGGCCGAGGCCTTCCTCGCGCTGGCCGTGGGCGGGGGGTCGATCTCCTACTCGGGGGTCCTGCGGGGCTACAGCTGGCTGTACCCGGTGCTCGTGGTCGTCTGCGCCGCGCTTGCCGGTACGAGCGCCGCGCGCATCTTCCGGCTGCACCCCGTCCTCGTCGCGCTGGCGGGCCTGGTCATGTGGACGATCGGGATGGACTCGATGTTCTTCCGCGACGCGAGCCTCGCGGGGATCCTGCCGACGCCCGGGACCCTCACCGCGGCCGGGGAAGCCCTCGACGAGGCGTGGCACACGATCGCGTTCGATGCCGTCCCCGCCGCCCCCAACGTCGGCATCGTCGCCCTCACGGCCGGGGCGCTCGGCCTCATCGCGCTGGTCACCGAGACCATCGCGATCTCGTGCCGCATGCCGGCCCTCTCGGGCGTCGCGGTCCTCGCCGTCCTCGTCGTCCCGGCGGCCCTCAAGCCGGAGAGCGTGGGGGCGGTCGGGTTCGCAGCGTCGGCGGCCGGATATCTGGGCCTCCTGGCCACGGCGGGCTCGGCGTACACCGGCCCGGGCAGCGGCCGGGGCGCCGAACCGGGCGGCAGAGAGGGCGCCGGCGAGCACACGGCCGCAGCGCTCTCCCCCGCGCGCCTCGTGGTCCTCGTCGCGGCAATCGTGGCCGGGGCCCTCGTGGTCCCCCAGATCATCCCCGGCTTCACCCGCGGCACGTTCCCCGAGGGCTCCCGCCTCAACTCCATCGGGCAGAACGTGGGCCTGAACCCGCTCATCAGCCTCGGCAACGACCTGCGCAGCTCGAGCGCCCTCGGAGTCCTGAAGTACGCGACCGATTCCACGACGCCCGTGTACCTGCGCACCGTCACGATCGAGGACTTCAACGGCGGAACCTGGGGGCCCGAGAACCACGACGACCAGCGCGAACGCCCCATCACCCAGATCTCCACGGGCACGCGGGTGACCGTGCCGTCCACGACGACCACCACCGTCATCGCGACCGGCGAATTCACGAGCCCCTACCTTCCGGCGCCCTACGCGCCGACGTCCTTCGACGGCGTCCGCGGTGACTTCGCCTGGGACCCGAGCGACCTCAGCGTCAAGGGAGGACCGGCGTCGAGCCAGAACCAGTTCTACGTTGTCCACTCGACGATGCCCCAAATCACGCCCGCGGCACTGAGCGCATCCGTGACCGCTCCGCGCGGGATCGACCTCATCGCCGCCGAGGTCCCGCGCGGCGTGCCCGACAGCGTCCGCAACGCCGCCGACCAGGTCACCAAGGGCGCCACGACGCAGTACGCGCGTGCCCTCGCGATCCAGGCCTGGCTGCGCACCTTCACCTATTCCGAGAAGACCCCGGTCGAGGACGGCTACGACGGCACCGGCATGGACGTCCTGGACACGTTCCTGCAGAAGCGCGCCGGGTACTGCATCCACTTCGCCGCCGCGATGGCCGTCATGGCACGCGTCGTCGGCATCCCCAGCAGGATCGCGGTCGGGTTCGCCCCCGGGCACCCCACGGGCCAGACCGTGGCGATCCCCTCCTCCGAGGGGCTCCCCGAATACCAGGTGGACGGCAAGGACGCCCACGCCTGGCCCGAGTTGTACTTCCAGGGCCTCGGCTGGGTCCCGTTCGAGCCGACGCCGTCCCGCGGCGTCCTGCCCACCTACGCGTTCACCGATACGGTCGGCCAGGGCGGAAGCAGCAACCTCGACAATCCCAACGACGGCCTCCGCGCGGGCCCCAACACCGCCGCTCCCACTCCGGTGCCGAGCCAGGCTCCCCAGCCCGGACAGGCCTCGGCCGAGTCGGCCTGGCTCCCGGCGCTCCTGCTGGCCCTCGGCGTCCTGGCCGTCGCCGTCGTCGTCGCGCTTCCGGCCGCGGTCCGCGCGGCCCAGCGACGACGGCGCCTCAGCCGCGGCCTGCGCGGCATCTGGGAGGAGCTCGAGGCCGTCGGCCTCGACCACGGCCTCGCCCCCGACCCCTCCGACACCCCGCGCAGCTTCGCGAACCGGCTCGGCGCCTGGGAGACGCACGACGGCGGCCTGCACCGCGCGCTCGACACCCTCACCACCGAATACGAGCGGCACGAGTTCGGCCGCCCCGGCTACGAGGCCGACGAGGAGGCCGCGCGTGCCGCCGTCTCGGAGGTCCACCGGGCCGGCCGGCTCGCCCAGCGCCCGGTGCACCGCGCGCGCATCGCCGCCCTCCCGCCGTCGTCCTTCGCGTGGCTCACCCGGGCCGTGACGCGGCTGGCCCCCGCAGCCAGGGCTGCGGGGGCCAGGGTACGCGCAGCGCTCGGGCGCGCGCTGCGGCGAAGGAAGGACTAGCCCCCTCCACACGACCTGCCGAGCGGTCGCCTGGGGGGGTCTACTGGGCGTAGGGGTCCGCGATGCCGATGTACTGCACCGTCGTGTACTCCTCGATGCCCTCGGCGCCGCCCTCGCGGCCCAGGCCCGACTGCTTGACGCCGCCGAACGGGGCCGCCGCGTTGGAGATAACGCCCGCGTTGAACCCGACCATGCCGAACTCGATCTGCTCGGCAACGCGGAACATGCGCGCGTAGTCCTTGGTGTACAGGTACGAGGCGAGGCCGTACTCGCTCGCGTTCGCGAGGCGGATGGCGTCCTCCTCGGTGGCGAACGTCGTCACCGGGGCCACGGGGCCGAAGATCTCGTTGCGGAGGATCTCGGCGTCGTTCGGGACGTTCGCAAGGACGGTCGGCTGGTAGAAGTAGCCGTCGCCATCGACCAGGCCGCCACCCGTGGCGACCGTCGCGCCCGAGGAGACAGCCTCCGTCACGAGCGCGTGGACGTCCTTGCGGGCACCCCCGTCGATGAGCGGGCCCACGTTCGAGCCGGCGTCGGTGCCACGGCCCGGCTTGAGCGCGGCCATCGCGGCGGCGAACTTCGAGGTGAACTCCTCGGCCACCGACTCCTGGACGAGGAATCGGTTCGCCGCCGTGCAGGCCTCGCCCATGTTGCGCATCTTGGCGGCCATGGCCCCCTCGACGGCCTTGTCCAGGTCCGCGTCCTCGAACACGATGAACGGGGCGTTGCCGCCCAGCTCCATCGAGGTGCGCAGCACGTTCTGCGCGGCGTCGGCGAGCAGGCGCTGGCCCACCGGCGTCGACCCCGTGAATGAGACCTTCCGCAGGCGCGAATCCTTCATGAGGGGCCCGGAGATGCTCGACGCCGACGACGACGAGACAACGTTGACGACGCCGGCCGGAACACCGGCCTCGACGAGGACGGAGGCGAACAGCTGTGTGGTGAGCGGCGTGAACTTCGCCGGCTTGATGATGGCCGTGCAGCCTGCCGCGAGCGCGGGGCCGACCTTGCGGGTCGCCATCGCGAGCGGGAAGTTCCACGGCGTGATGAGCAGCGCCGGGCCGACGGGCTTGCGCTGGACGAGGATCTTGTTCTTGCCCTCGGGAGTGGTCAGGTAGCGGCCGTAGTCCCGCACGGCCTCTTCCGAGAACCAGCGGAGGAACTCGGCGCCGTACGTGACCTCGCCGCGGGACTCGGACAGCGGCTTGCCCATCTCGAGGGTCATGAGCAGGGCGAAGTCCTCGGCGCGCTCGGTCACGAGGTCGAAGGCGCGGCGGAGGATCTCGCCACGCTCGCGGGGAGCGGTACGGGCCCACGCGGCCTGGGCGGCGTCGGCGGCGTCAAGCGCGGCGACGGCGTCCTCGCTCGTGCCGTCCGCGATCTCGAGCAGCGTCTTGCCGGTCGCGGGGTCCTCGACCGCGAACTTCTTCCCGCCCGTGGCCTCGCGCCATTCGCCGTTGATCAGCAGGCCGGTGGGGACTTTAGCAAGCAGTTCCTGCTCGCGCTCGGGGGTGACAGCGGTGGTCTCAGACACGTCGACTCCTTCAGGGCGCACGCTCGGCGTCGAGCGTGGATGGACTCCCTCCACGCTAGGCCCCCGGCCCTACGGGTGTCCATGCTGACCCGAACGACTGTGACGCATTACACCTGTGCAAGTGCACAACTGACTTCCGCGTGATTCCGCGGTTTCTCTTCGCACTAGCGCGCGGCGACGACGGCGGCGTACAGCTCCCGCTTGCTCGCTCCTGAGCCCTCCGCGACCACCGCGACCGCGTCCTTCAGGCGAGCCCCCGATGCCACGAGGGACTGGACCTCGGCCACGAGGTCCTCGGGACGTGCCGGAGCAGACTCGGGCGCGCCCTCGGCGACGATCGCGATCTCACCGCGCACCTGGTTTCCCTCTGCCCACGCGGCGAGCTCGGCGGCGCCCCCGCGCAGGACCTCCTCGTAGGTCTTGGTGAGCTCGCGGCACACCGCCAGGCGCCGGCCGTCCCCGAACGCCTCGGCCAGGGCACGCAGCATGACGGCCAACCGGTGGGGGGCCTCGAAGAAGACCATGGTGCGCCGCTCCGCGCGCAGTTCCGCGAGCCGCGAGGCCCGTTCCCCCGCCTTGCGGGGCAGGAAGCCCTCGAAGCAGAACCGGTCGGTGGGGAGTCCGGAAAGCGCGAGCGCCGTGAGCACCGCCGAGGGGCCGGGCACCGCCGTCACGGTCAGGCCCTGTGCTACTGCGGCCTCCACGAGCCGGAATCCCGGGTCCGACACGGCGGGCATCCCGGCGTCGGTGACGAGGAGGACGGTCGCCCCTCCCGCCACCGCTTCGAGCAGCTCCGGCGTCTTCGCGGACTCGTTGTGCTCGTGGTAGCTGAGCACCCGCCCGCGCGGCTGCACGCCCAGTCCGTGCACGAGGCGCGACAGTCGCCGCGTGTCCTCGGCCGCGATGATGTCCGCCTCGCCAAGGAGCTCGATGAGGCGACGGCTCGCGTCGCCGAGGTTGCCGATCGGCGTCGCCGCGAGGACCACCGCCCCGCCCGCGGCCGACGGCGCGAGGCGCGTGCCGCCGTCGTGCGCGGCCACGTCGTGGTCAGCACCGTCGTGGTCAGCAGCGTCGGGATGAGCACCGTCGTGATCGGCGGAATCTCGGGCGGGATCGGCGGTGGTCTCGGGCGGCTGCACCGCTCCAGCCTACGCCAGCGCGCCCCGGTAGCATGGGGCAGGATGGCCACCCCGACCCAGACCCGTGCGCACGTGCGCAGCTGGAACTCAGCGCGCCCCCGGCTCCTCGACCCGGCCAGCGCTGCCAAGGACCCTGCGCAGTCGCTGCGCGAGCGGCTCCTCGGCCAGAGCACCCGGTGGCGGGACGCGGACCGCCGGGACCGGCTGCTCGCGTGGCTCATCCCGGTCGCGGTGGGGCTCATCGCCGGCGTCCTGCGCTTCTGGCAGCTCGACCGGCCGCACGCGCTCATCTTCGACGAGACCTACTACGTCAAGGACGCCTACTCGTTCCTCGTCTCGGGGGTAGAGCGGGCCTGGAGCGAGAACGCGAACGACCTCTTCGTCAACGGCGACATGTCCGGGCTCCTCGCGTCGCCCGAGTACGTGGTCCACCCGCCCGTCGGCAAGTGGATGATCGCGTTCGGCATGGCCCTGTTCGGCCCCGGGAGCTCCTTCGGGTGGCGGTTCTCGGCGGCGCTGGTCGGCACCCTCTCGGTGATGATGACGGCGTGGGCCGCCCGCCGGCTGTTCCGCTCGCACACGCTCGCGGCGGCCGCCGGAGTGCTCCTCGCGATCGACGGCCACCACCTGGTCCTCTCGCGCACCGGGATCCTGGACATCTTCCTCTCCTTCTGGATCCTCGCGGCCTTCTGCGCCCTCCTCTTGGACCGCGACGACGCCCGGCGCCGCCTCGCCGCCCGACTCGGGAAGCTCGCCGGTCCGGACGGGAGGATACGCCCGACGGCGCTCGTGACGGGCCCGTGGCTCGGCGTGCGGTGGTGGCGGATCGCCGCTGGCGTGTGCCTGGGCCTCGCGGTCGGTGTCAAGTGGTCCGCGCTCGCGTTCATCGCGGTGTTCGGGATCATGAGCGTCCTGTGGGATGCGGGGGCGAGACGCGAGGCGGGGGTGCGCTCATGGTTCGCCGCCGCCGTCCTGCGTGACGCCCCGCTCGCTGCGGCGAGCATCCTCGTGACCGCCGGCGCGGTGTACTTGGCCTCCTGGACGGGCTGGTTCCTGTCCGACAACGGCTTGTACCGCCATTGGGCGGAGGCGAACCCGGATCCCGCCTGGAACTGGGTTCCCGCGTCGCTGCGATCCCTCGCGCACTACCATCAGGAGGCTTACGCCTTCCACAACGGGCTGTCCACCCCCCACCCGTACGCCTCGAGCCCCTGGAGCTGGCTCCTGCAGGGCCGGCCCGTCTCGTTCTACTACACCGAGCCGGCCGGCGTGTGCGGGGTGCAGCACTGCTCCTCGGCGGTGCTGTCTGTGGGCAACCCGCTCATCTGGTGGGCGGGGACCTTTGCCCTCGCCGTGCTCGTGCTCCTGTGGGCCGGCCGCCGCGACTGGCGCGCGGGCGCGATCCTTGCGGGCGTCGCCGCCGGCTACCTTCCGTGGTTCATGTACCCGGACCGCACGATGTTCGCGTTCTACGCGGTCTCGTTCGAGCCATTCCTCGTGCTGGCCCTCGCGATGGTCCTGGGGCTCCTCCTCGGGCGGCCCACGGACTCTCCCGGCCGTCGCCAGACCGGGTTCCTCGCTGTGGGCGTCTTCGTGCTCGCCGCCCTTGTGATCTCCGCGTACCTCATGCCGATCTGGACGGCGGAGCCGATCCCTTACATCGAGTGGCGCCTGCGCCTGTGGATGCCGAGCTGGACATAGGCGCCAGCCGTAAGGCGAGATCGCGGGGGCGAGATGGCAGGATGGGACGGGGGGACGGCCAGCACCACAGGAGCGCAGTGGAGGAGTGCACATGAGCGGCGAACCGGAGTCTGGACCCACCCCCGGACCCACCCAGCGTCCGGCGCCAGCGGAGGCTGCCGCCGAACTCCTCACCGCGCTCCCCCCGAGCTCCAACGTCACCGACCTCCTCGAATCGCGGGCCGCTGCCACTCCTGACGCCGAGCTCTTCTCGGTGCGAACCGATACCGGATGGGATCACGTCAGCGCCGACCAGTTCCGCCGCGAGGTGAAGGCACTTGCCAAGGGGCTCATCGCGAGCGGCCTCGACGCCGGCGACCGCGTCGCGATCGTCTCCGCCTCGAGCTACTCCTGGGCGCTGACCGATTTCGCCGTCTGGTACGCCGGCGGCGTTCCGGTGCCCATCTATGAGACCTCCTCGCCGTCGCAGATCGCCTACATCCTCGCGGACTCCGGCGCGCGCCGCGTCTTCGTCGAGAACAGCCACCTCGCCCTCGCCGTCCAGGACGTCATCGGCTCCACCCCCGAGCTGGCCACCACGTGGCTCCCCGTGACCGTCATGACCCAGGACGGCACCGGCTCCACACTCCTCTCGCTGTCCGGACCGGGCCTCGGAGTCTCCGACCAGGAACTCGAACGGCACCGTTCCGCGGCCCGCCTCGATTCCCTTGCGACCCTCGTGTACACGTCGGGGACGACGGGGCGTCCCAAGGGCTGCGAGATCACCCATGCCAACCTCGCGCTGCTCGCGGTGAACCTCCAGGCCCACCTTCCCGAGGTCGTCGGGCCCGGCGCACGCACCCTCATGTTCCTCCCGCTCGCCCACGTCCTGGCCCGTGCCGTCCAGGTCACGTGCGTGGCAGCGGGAGTGACGGTGGGGCACTCCCGCCAGTCGACCCTCCTGGCCGACCTCGCGACGTTCCGCCCGACCTTCCTGCTGGCCGTGCCGCGGGTGTTTGAGAAGGTCTACGCGTCAGCCCAAGAGCGCGCCGAGGGCGTGCGGCGCTCCCTGTTCGAGCGCGCCGCCGCCACCGCGCGCGACTACTCGAGGGCGCTCGACGACGAGGCCGCCGGCCGCGGCGAGGGTCCGGGCCGCAGGCTGCGCCTGCGGCACGCCGTGTTCGAGAGGCTCGTGTACGGTCGGCTCCGGGCGGCGTTCGGCGGCCAGGTGTCCACCATCGTCTCGGGCGGGAGCGCCCTGAGCCCCACCCTCGCGCACTTCTTCCGCGGAGCCGGGCTCACGGTCCTCGAGGGCTACGGGCTCACCGAGACCACCGCCCCATGCACCGTCAACACCCCCGCCGCGACGCGGATCGGCACGGTGGGACGGCCCGTGCCCGGCACGTCGGTCCGCATCGCGGCGAACGGGGAGGTCCTCGTCAAGGGCATCGGCGTGATCCGCGGGTACACGGCCTCGAGCGCTGCCGCGAACGAGGCGTTCCGCCCCGACGGCTACTTCGCCACCGGCGACCTCGGATCGCTCGACGCCGACGGCTTCCTCACCCTCACCGGCCGCCTCAAGGACATCCTCGTGACGGCCGGCGGGAAGAACGTGGTGCCCGGTCCGCTCGAGGAGGCCCTGCAGGAATCCGAACTCATCGCCCACGCCGTGGTTGTGGGCGAGGGCCGGCCCTTCGTGGGTGCGCTCGTAGCGCTCGACGGCGACCAGCTGAGCTCGTGGGCACGGCGCCGCGGCCGCGTGCTGAGCATCGCGGACGCCGCGTCCGATCCCGACGTGCTCGCCGAGCTCCAACGGGCGGTGGACGCGGCCAACGCCAGCGTCTCCCGCGCCGAGTCCATCCGGCGCATCGTGGTGCTCCCCCGGGAGCTCACGCTCGAGGACGGAGACCTCACCCCGTCGCTCAAGCTGCGGCGGCAGCGCCTGATCGATTCCGTCCCCGAAGCCCTCGAGGAGCTCTACTCGGACTGAGCCGCGTCCTTCCGGGCGGGGTTCACCGACGGCGCGCCCGCCTCGGTCCCCTCTGTCTGGGGTGCACGTCCCTCGCCGGCGGCCAGCCGCCGGGCCCGCCGGCGCTGCGTCGGCCAGCAGAAGATCACGAGGAGGCTCGCCACAAGAGCCACGAGCACCCCGATCACGAGGGCCGAATCGATCCAGAACTGGCTCGGGAAGAGCCGGATGAGCGTGTCCTCGAGGCGGAACGTCCACGTCCCGTTCGCGAAGAAGATCTCGTGGAAGTCCGTGAAGAACTGCTGCCAGCCGAGGGCCGCGAGGATCGCGAGGGCCGCGATGATGCCGATCGTGACGAAGGCGCCCGCAAACAGGCCCCTCGCGAACGCGCCCTTGGTCTTGCGCAGGCCGAAGAACGCGAACACGAAGAAGACCAGCAGGATGAGCCCGGCGCCGTAGGCGGCGAGGACCACTCCCTTGACGTCCGCCATGTGGCTGACCTCCCCGGCGGTGAAGAGGTGGTCGCCCGAGGGGAAGACAAGGTCGCCGAGGTACCGCGGACCGGCGAGGTTCGCGAGGTAGTCCACGGCGTACGAGCCGTACGTGAGGCGGTCGTCGGTCGTGAACCCGTAGCCGTCTCCGGGGAAACCCGGCCGGTAGTACTCGATCCACAGGAACACGGGGCTCGCGACCAGTCGGACGGCCGCGATGAGCAGCAGGAACGGCAGCAGGATCGCCATGAGCACCTGGACGATGCGCGGCCCCACCGGCTTGGACCGCGCCACGGCGTCACGCTCCGCCCGACGCCGCTCGACCTCGTCCTGGGGTGGGCGCACGTTGAGGGCGCCCGTCGGGACGGGGTCCTTGTGGGGCTCCTCCGGTCCGGGAGCCGGCGCGGCGGCGGGGCCATCTGCCTTGTTCATCCACTCGAAGGCCGGTTCGTCGCTGTCCTGGGACTCGTCGAAATCGGCCCCGGGCTCCGATCCGGGTTTCTTGTCGGTCAACATGTCACCGTCCAGTAATGGCCCCCCATGGGCCTGGCGTGTGCAGGGTCTGGGTCAACGCTACCCTGTGGTCCCGGCACTTATCGGGCAGCTGCGCCCACGTGTGGCCGAAGCGTTATCCATTGGCGTACTGGGCCCACGGGATGTTCCAGTCGCCGAATCCGTCGTCGAAGTTGGCGTAGTCGCCGTCCGTGTTGATGATCTGGACGACGTCGCCGCTGGTCATGTTGTTGAAGACCCATGCCGCGCCGTCCGGACCGAGGCCGATGCAGCCGTGGGAGAGGTTCACCTGCCCCAGGTACGGCAGGGCGTTGTCCGTGGCCTGGTGGATGAACTCGCCGCTCGGCGTGAGGCGCGTGGCGTACTCGACGTCGAGCTCGCCGTAGTTGGCAGGGTCGCCTGGCTTGAGGCCGATCGACGCTGCGACGAAGTGGGCGCGCCGCTGCTTCTCCATGAGCACGAGGTAGCCGCGGGCCGACGGGAAGCGCTCGTCGCCCAGGGTGGCCGGCCACGTCTGCACCGGCTTGTCGTTGATGTAGGCGGTGAAGGTGTGGGCCTTCGCATCGGCCACAGCAGTGCGCTTGTCGCCGATGTGCACGGTGTTGGTCTTCGTGAAGTTCCCGATCTGGCCGTTGCCCAGATCCACGCCGAAGAGGTCCATCTTGACGGTGATCGTGCTGTTCGCGGCCCAGAAGGCCTCAGGCCGGTAGCGCACCATCGTGTCGCTGAACCAGTGGAAGGCTCCGGGCTGGCCCGAGGACGAGGTGATCGTGATCGCCTTCTCGACGGCCTTCTTGTTCGTCACGGGCTCGCTGAACGTGAGCTGGATGGGCTGGGCCACGCCGACGCTCATGCCGTCGAGCGGGTACATCGCCGCGTCCGCCTCGTTCTTGGTCGAGACGGTCGTGAAGGTCGACGTACTGCTCGTGGTGCGGCCGGCGGCGTCGAGCGCCGTGTAGCTGAGGGTGTAGGACGTGTTGAAGGCGAGCTGCCCGCCCGAGGTCCACTCGCTGCGCGCGGCGCCGAGCGTGCCCTCGACATCCTGGCCGGATGCCGAGCGCAGGCTCACGTTGTCGATCGTGCCGTTGGCCACCGTCACGGTGACCGGGGCCGCCGGATTGACCTCCTTAGCCCCTGTGGCAGGGACCGCCGTGACCGTGGCGGGCTTGACGACCGGGAACGCGGTGCCGGGCTGGCTGCGCAGGGGCGAGGCCGCCTCCGAGCTGATCGGCGAGGCCTGCAGCGGCCCCATCGCGGCAAACGTGCCGCCGATGCCAAGGACAGCAAGGATCGCGACCAGGATGGCGATCTTGCCGCCTTTGCCCAGCTTCTTGCGGTCAGGGGACTTCTTCCCCGACACCGATTCCTGCCCGGATTCCTGCTCCGACACCTCTGCGTCCCCTCTGCCAATGCCTCATCCAAGGGTACCGGTACACCGCGGCCGCCCCGGTCACGCCCCGACAACGGTCGGGACACGAACCGGGGCGGCCGGCGGACCGGTGGAGAGTGTCGGTGCCCGGAAGGTCAGTACCGGTAATGGTCCGCCTTGTACGGGCCCGCCACGTCGAGGTCGAGGTACTCGGCCTGCTCCTTGGTCAGCTCGGTCAGCTCCACGCCGAGCGCAGCGAGGTGGAGGCGCGCCACCTTCTCGTCGAGGATCTTCGGCAGCACATAGACCTTGTTCTCGTACTCGGCCGGCGCCTCGGGGCGCTCTCGCTTGGTCCAGAGCTCGATCTGGGCGATCGTCTGGTTCGCGAACGAGTTGCTCATGACGAACGACGGGTGGCCCGTCGCGTTGCCGAGGTTGAGCAGCCGGCCCTCGGAGAGGACGATCACGGAGTGCTCGGGCACCGCGCCGTCGAGCCCGGTCGAGGCGGGGAAGACCCACTCGTGGACCTGCGGCTTGATCTCGACCTTGCGGATGCCTGGGACCTTCGCGAGGCCGGCCATGTCGATCTCGTTGTCGAAGTGCCCCACGTTGCCCACGATGGCCTTGTCCTTCATCGCGGCCATGTGCTCGGCGAGGATGATGTCCTTCCCCCCGGTGGTCGTGATGAACAGGTCCCCCTGGCCGAGGACTGACTCGAGGCGTGCCACCTGATAGCCGTCCATGGCGGCCTGCAGCGCGCAGATCGGATCGATCTCGGTGACGATCACGCGGGCGCCTTGGCCCCGGAGTGCCTCCGCCGCCCCCTTACCAACGTCGCCGTAGCCGCAGACCACGGCGACCTTGCCGCCGATCAGCACGTCGGTGGCGCGGTTGATGCCGTCCGGGAGCGAGTGGCGGATGCCGTACTTGTTGTCGAACTTGCTCTTGGTCACCGCGTCGTTGACGTTGATGGCCGGGAACAGGAGCCTGCCCTGCTCAGCAAGCTGGTACAGGCGGTGGACTCCGGTAGTGGTCTCCTCGCTCACGCCCTTGATGCCGGCGGCGGTGCGGGTCCACTTCTTCGGGTCCTTCTCCTGGCCGGCCCGGAGGACGTCCAGGATGATCCGGTACTCCTCGGAGTCCTCGTCCGTGGCCGGAGGCACCGCTCCCGCGGCCTCGAACTCGACGCCCTTGTGCACCAGCAGGGTCGCGTCGCCGCCGTCGTCGAGGATCATGTTCGGCCCCAGCGACGGGTCCTGGTCGGCGCCCGGCCACGTGAGGATCTGCTCCGCAGTCCACCAGTACTCCTCGAGGCTCTCGCCCTTCCAGGCGAACACGGGGACCCCCTGCGGGTCCTCCGGGGTGCCGGTGCCGACGACGACGGCAGCGGCCGCCTCGTCCTGCGTCGAGAAGATGTTGCACGAGGCCCAGCGGATCTCGGCGCCGAGGGCGACGAGCGTCTCGATGAGCACCGCCGTCTGCACGGTCATGTGCAACGAGCCGGCAATCCTGGCCCCGGCGAGCGGCTGGGACCCGCCGTACTCCTCGCGCAGCGCCATGAGGCCCGGCATCTCGTGCTCGGCGAGGCGGATCTGGTGCCGGCCCGCCTCATGGAGTGAGAGGTCCTTGACCTTGAAGTCGAGGGTCATGCGAGGTGCTCCTGGGGGTCGGCGGTCGTCGTGGGGGCGAGGAGGACGGGAATGCCGTCCTCGATCGGGTAGCGCGGGGCAGTCCCGTCGGGTCCCGGCTCCGTCGCGACGAGGGCGTCCCCATCCTGGACGAGCGAGGACCCGGTCACGGGACACCTGAGAATGGCGAGCAGCGAGGGGCTGAGATTCGGCATGCCCTCTAGACTACCGAGCCTCGCGGAGGAGCGGGCCTTAGGACGGCTCCCGCAGGAGGCGCAGGTGACGCCGTACGGTCCCCTCCACACTGGGAGGCGCCTCGAGGGGCCCGCGGGAGGACCCGCCGCGGTGCGCCGAGGACGGGGCGGAGGGCCCGGCGTCGTGCTCCTCTCCGGCCGCCTCCTGCTCGCGGACCGCATCGGCGAGGGCGAGGATGTCGTCGGGGCTGCGCGGCGGGGCCGCGGGGATGGCGAGTCGGAGCACCTCCCAGCCGCGGGGCACCGTCAGTCGGTCGGCGTGGGTCGCGCACAGGTCATAGCTGTGGGGCTCCGCGTATGTGGCCAGAGGACCGAGGACAGCGGTCGATTCGGCGTAGACATACGTCAGCGTGGCCACCGCAGCCTGGCGGCACGCAGATCGAGAACAATGGCGTAGTGGACCCACGGCACAGAACCCTACTCCCGGCACTGCGCGCGGCGTGGCATTGACGACAGGCGGTGTGCCCGTGCCGCACCCCCTGCGACTCGCACGGTGCCGGGGGACGAACTACAGTCGATGTATGCAGGACAGTCCGTTCCCCGGGGCGCCGCTCAGCTCGGACGGCCCTTCCCTGAGCATCCGCTCCGTCCCACCGGAGGGTGAGCCGGGGGCCGGTCGGCTCAGGACCTTCAGGGAGCGCCGCAGGAACCGTCACGGCCGAGGCCTCCGCGGCGAGATCCTCCCCTCGGTCCTGCCTGCCAGCCGCACCCGTGCCGAGCGGTTCGAGGACTGGGTGTTCGACGCCGCGGACAGGCTGCAGGAGCTCAATGGGTCGAAACTGGACGGCGTCGAGTACGCGGTCGAGCAGATCCCGCCGGGCCTCGAGCAGATGCTCCGCGAGGGCGGGACACCGCCGCAGGGCCAGTACACGCCCGGCGGCCCGGGTCGGGCCCCGCGGATCACGATCTACCGGCGGGTCGTGGAGACCGGCGCCGGGTCCCCGGCCGAGCTGCAGGACCTCGTCCATGACATCGTCGTCGAGTACACCGCCCTCATGCTGGGCGTGGCACCCGAGAGCCTCGACCCGTACTACCGCGGCTACTAGCCCCTAGTAGCCCAAGGTCACGGGCAGCGTCTCGGACCCAGCCGCAGCCGGGATGATCGAGGCCGAGGAGATCGCGTTGCCGTCGCCCTTGGACAGCAGCGATCCGAAGGCCGCGTCGCCGGAGGCGGACAGGACGTACCCGGCCAGGGCCGCGCCGTCGACCGTCTCCGGGACGTCCAGGACCGCGGTGGTCCCTCCGGCCACGTCGAGCGTCACGGGGCTGTGCATGGCGCCGTCGGCGGACACCGGTACCGCCCGGATCTGGGCCCTGCCGTCCGGGACACCGAAGACGATCTGCCGCGATCCGCCGGAACCCACCGCCACCACGTGGCTGTCCCCGATCCGCTGCGACGCCGTGGCGAGGGCGAAGTCCATCGGTTGGGTGGCCGAGAGGCCCCGCGGCACGCGGGCGCTCGCGGAGAACGATACGTCCGCGGTCGCGGAGACGCTGTAGACGCCCGCGGGGAGCCCCGCGAGCGGGACCTCGGTCACTGCCCCCGCCTTGGCCGTCACGACGCCGCCGCCCGGAAGCTGCACCGCGCCGTTGCGCCCGTAGACGCGGAGCTGCACGACGGCGTCGGCCGCGCCGGGGACGGTGATCTGCACGGCCGGCCGGGCGTCTGCGAAGCCGTCCCGGGACGCGAGGTCCTTCGACTGGCCGGGATCCTGCAGTTCGATCCCCGTCACCGTCTGCCGCGGCGCCGGTGGCGCGCCCGCCGTGATGAGCTCGACGCCGCCGGGGGTCAGCCCACGGAGCGTGGACTGCTGGATCGACGCGGCCACGGGACCGCCCGTGCTGCGCACGTGCACGGACACGTTGGACTGGCCGGGCATGTAGCCGCTCAGCACATACGACGCCGAGCTGCCGGGCTTGACCGTCAGGCCGCGGCTCGAGGGCGGTGCCTGGGCCAGGGGCTTGTCCCCGAAGAACTCGAGGTCCACCGTGGCGGGAGTCGCGCTCGGGTTCGTGAGGGTGAGTACCGAGGTGCGGCCCACCGTCGTCTCGGCGCCCGAGAGCCACTGGTCGTTGGAAGGGGCCGTGCAGGTGGCCGTGGCGAGCCCGCGGAGATCCCCGTCGCCGGCCTCGAAGCGGGTCATGCCGCCCAGTGCGGTCGCGGCCCCCGAGAGCGGTTTGGCCGTGAGGGCGCTCAGCGCGTCCGTCGGCACACCGCTCACGACGGCGGCGCGCGGCTGCGCGACCGTGCCCGCCGGGGCGGACTGTCCGGGGAGGGACTTCAGTGCGGTGCCACCCAGTGGGCCGAGGGCGGCGTCCGGAAGGGTGCCCTGGGTGTCGGAAAGCACGATCCCGCTCACGGCCGTCTTGGCGGTCCTGCTGGCCGGGCTGAACTGCGGGTCGCCCTGGACCGGGGTGCCCTCGAGGAGCCGCGCTGGGCCCGGGCAGACGCGCACGGAGTCCCCGGTGGGCACGTCGATGGACTGGGCGTCCCGAGGGCCCAGGGCTGACGGCTCGGGCACGGCCGAGGCGGCGACGGTGAGCCCGGCCCCCGCGCCCGCCAGGACCACGCCGACGGCGGCCGCGACCGCGGCGCGCAGGCGCAGGCGGGGCGCGGCGGCAGCGGTGGGGGGCGCGGCGGCAGCAGTGGGGGGCCTCTGCGGCCCGGGCTGGTCAGACGTGGGCTTCATCGTGGGCGGGCTCCTCTCCCCGACTCGGTCCGGCGGAACTGGGCGCGTGATCGGCCCCCGGGGCATCGGGCCCTGGACCGTCCGGTCGGGGGGACGCGCCGGCCTCGGCCCGAGTGCGCCTCCGCCGCTTGGGTCTCCGCCGCTGTGCATCCCGCTGCTTTGGTCCCCGGCGCTGCGCCTCTGACGTCAGCAGCGCGGACGCGACGCGCCCCGGCGTGCCCGGGCGGCTCCGGCGGGCCGTCGCCGGGATCGCCAGGAGGGCCGTCACGGCGAGTGCCGCAACCGTCAGCACGCCCAGCGGGAAGGCTGCGGGATTCGCGTAGCGGACCTCGAGCTGGCCGCCCTGGGCGGGGAGCTCGAACGCCTGGGCCCAGTCTTGGGACGTGGGCCGGAGCGGCATGCCGTCGAGCGTGGCCTGCCAGCCCGCGTCGACGCGCTCGGAAAGTACAAGCCTGCGGCCCTCGGGGCCCGCCGGAAGCGCGGACGAGAGGCCCTCGGCTCCTGACGGGACGGGTTGGAGGGTCCTGCCCGACGCGTCGACGATGCGGACTCGCTGGTCGATGGCGAACCCTGCGTCGGGCGCGGCGGTCGTCGGCGTCACGCGCCACAGCCAGCCCGCGTCGGTGTGGCCCACGGCGACGAGCGAGGGGACGGAGTCGATCGTGCTGGCGGTGAGCTGGTCGGCAGCGCTCGTGTCCGCGAGGACCACGAAGCCGACGCCGAGCTGCTCGAGGTCTGCACGGGGATCCACGGCGGCGCCTCCGCCCACGGTGGCGACGGCGCGGCGCATGGCGGCCAGGGCGCCGTCGTCCGCCGCGATCCGCTCTGCACCCCACTCGCCGGCGATCCGGTGCGAGGAGGCGATCGCCGAGAGCGCGTCCAACGTGGTGCCCGATCCGCGCATGAGGCTCGCCGTGAACCCGCCCGCATCGGTGGCACGGAGTACGAGAGTGCGGGTCTGCTGGGGGCCGAGCCCCAGGTCTGCGGCCGTGGCGGGCAGGACTCTGGCCTTTCCGGGGGCGACGAGCGCCTCCGGCCCGAGGCCGCCGGACGACTGCGGGTGGGTCAGGCCCGTCGTGGCCCACTGCACGAGAACGCCCACCGGGCCAGCAGCGATGAGCACCGCGGCGAGCGCGGCCGCCGCGGCGGCGGTTCGCGCGGCGCCACCGCGGTGTGCCGCAGCGCGGCGGCGCTCGATGAGCCAGTCGCCCGCGAGCACCGCAACTCCGAGGAACGCGAGGCAGCCCGCGCCGAGGCTCGGGCCGGCGAACGGCGTGGCGAGCGCGTCGCCCGCGACCGCCGTCGGGACGCGCGAGACGGCCCACGCGTAGGCGAGCGCTCCGATGCCCAGCGCCAGCAGGAGCCGCGCGGCGGCCCCGCGGCGCCCGGTCAGCAGGACCGCGCCGGCCACGGCCGCCCCGAGCACGGGCGCGCCGACGAGGATCGCCGCCAGCAGCGACCACGGCACGCCGGCCGGGAGGAACGGGACGCCTGTGAGCCCGGTCGCGGCGTCGAACGCGACGGGCTGGCCGAGCACGAGTTGCCAGGGCGCGGCGGGGGCGGCCGGGAGAGGGACGCCGGGATCGGCGATCCATGCCCTCAGGTTGCCCGGGGCCGAGACCCAGAGCGGGAGGAAGATGGCGACGGTCGGGACGAGGACCCACCACAGCGTCCTGGCCCGCCCACGCAGCACGAGCGTCAGGACGAGCACGACGGCGGCGGCGAGCGGCACGAGCGAGGGCGCACCCGCCGTCGCGCACGCCAGTGCGAGTCCCCCGGCCGCAGCGGCGGTCCAGGACGGAACGCCGCCCGAGCCGGCGCGGGGCTCGTGGTGGCCCGCGGCGCCCCTGATCCGTGCCCCGCCCACGGCGCGCAGCATGCCGAGCGCGGCCCACGGCAAGGCCGCATGCGCGATCACCGCTCCGAGCCGCCCCTGTCCGAGGGCGACGATGAGTGACGGTGCCGCGGCCCACACGAGCGCGGCGAGGGTGCGGGGCGCGCGATGTGCGGTGAGGCTCGCCGCGAGGGCCCACGCGCCCAGGCCAGCAACGGGGGCGGCGAGGACCAGTGCCACCACCACCGCGCGGTTCGCGTCGCCGAGGCCCAGGATTCCAAGCACCCAGACGACGAGGTCGAAGGGGTCGCCATGGCCCGGCTGACCCGCCCCGAGGGCCGTCCACCAGCTGGTGGCGTGGGCGAAGACCGCCGAGATGCCCGACGAGACCGGCGCCAAGGCTCCGCCCACCGCGGCCTCCGCGCCGAGGAGGGGGGCCAGCGCCACGAGTCCGGCCACGAGCGCCATGGCCGCCACGACCGCGGCGCCGGTGCCGGTCCAGCCGCGCGAGGAGACCGCAAGGGCCGCGAAGTCGTGCTGGGAGTCCCCGGTCGGCTCGCTCGGGCCGTCGGCGCTGCCTGTGCCGTCCCCCACCACGGAGTCCGATTCCGCCGCGGCGGATTCGAGCAGCGCGCGGCGGTGTGCCCAGACCTCGGCTCGCGGGGTGACGAGCGGGGGAACCATGACCACGGACCGCGAGACCGCGCGCGTCCTGGACGCGACGCGGCGCCCTCGGGCGAGGCTGCCCACCATCGCCAGGGCGGCCAGGCTCGCGCCCAGCTTCGCGGCGCCGAGCCGGGGCTCCTTCACCACGATCCCGAGCGCGAACTGCCAGAGTCCGCCGAGGAGCGCCCCAAGCGCATGGAAGGGGAGCGCCCACAGGGGCGCGTGCTTGAGCCGGGAGTAGACCTCGGCGCGCCGGGCGGCGAAAGGCGTGCCGGCCGCGTCGGGCCTCACGGTGTGCAGGATCCGCGCGGCGGGGACCACCACGACCCGATGGCCCGCGAGGCGGGCGCGCCAGCAGAAGTCCACATCGTCGCCGGTCGCGGGAAGTGCCGCGTCGAAGCCTCCGAGGCGCTCCCAGACGTCGCGCCGGATGAGCATCCCGGCGGAGTTGACCGCGAACACATCGCTCTTGGCGTCGTACTGGCCCTGGTCCTGCTCGTCCACGTCGATCAGGGTGAGGCGTTCGCCCCACCGGCTCACGGACAGCCCGACGTCGAGCAGTCGGCCGGGCGCATCGGCGTCGAGCTGCTTGCAGCCGGCCACGGCGACCCTCGGGGCCGCCTCGACGGCCTCGAGCAGGACGGCGAGGGCGTCCGGGGCCGGAGCCGAGTCGTCGTGGAGCAGCCAGAGCCACTCTCCGGCGGACGCGGCGCCGTCGCCCTCGAGCTCCCCCAGCCCGCGAGCCACCGCACCGCCGAACCCACCGGACGCGCGGACCGAGGCGACGTGCTCGGCGCCGAGCGCATCCTGCATGAGGCCGACCGAATCGTCCCGAGAGCCGGTGTCGACGCCCAGGACGGCGTCGGCCGGCCTCGTCTGACGGGCGATGGCGGCCAGGGTCGAGGGCAGGTGCGCATCGCCGTCGTGGGCTACGACGACTGCGGTGACGCGTACGGCGTCCAGGATCAGACCGCCCGCTTCCTCAGGCGGCGGCGCTCGCGCTCGGAGAGGCCGCCCCAGATCCCGAACCGCTCGTCGTTGGCGAGCGCGTACTCGAGGCACTGGGCGCGCACGGTGCAGGACCCGCAGACCTTCTTCGCGTCACGGGTCGAGCCCCCCTTCTCGGGGAAGAACGCCTCCGGATCGGTCTGGGCGCACAGCGCCTCCGCCTGCCACGCGAGCTCGCCCTCCTCGGGCTCGCCCGGCTGGACGAGGTCGATCACGACGGGCTTGGGCGTGTGCAGCGACGGGTTTGCGAGCAGGGCCAGTGCCCGCTCGATCGCCTCGTCGGTCGGTTCGTCGTCGGGGTCGAGCTCAGCCTCTTCCGCCTCATGGGCCGTGAGTAAGGCCGTTGCGGCGTCCTCGAGGGCCTCGTCGGACAGGGCCCTGTAGCGCTCTTGCGCGTCGGGGTCCGCCGGGTCGACATACCAGTCGGAGGGGATCCCCCTCGATCGGTACCGCGTCGACGCCTGCGCAGCGACCGCCGACTCATACTGGATACGCTCCGCCTGTCCCACGGGCTCCTCCTCGGGTCGTGTACTGCGCGGCGTGCCGCGGAGTCCAGCGCCAGGAAGAATCCCGGTGCCGGTTCCCCTCGGCTATGCGATGATCGGTACATCGAAGCCGCCGGCGCAGTTACTGTCCAGTGCTAATTACATGCGTGTAAGCCGCTCTGAGTCAAGCGGCGGCGGCAGATTCTAGCCAATTCGAGTCCCCCCACCCGTCGGCGACACGCCCGACCTCGGGGGAGCCTCGCGCGGGCCCGGGCCCCGGCCACCGTCGCTCTCCTGCGTTGGTAAAGGAGACGGGACACCGGCGCCCATGACGCGAGTGGCCGGAAGAAATTCCACTTGTGTGATTCGGTGCGCGAGTCCTGCAGAAGTGGGTCGCGAGCAGCGAGAATGGGCGCATGCTCTCCACCATCCCCGATCTCCTGCGGCAGCTGCGCAGCGGCCACCACGCTTCCTCCCCGCGCCTGACCTGGTACGGCCCCGGGGGCGAGCGCATCGAGCTCTCCGGTCGGGTCCTGGACAACTGGGTCGCCAAGACCTCTAACTTCCTCTCCGAGGAGCTCGAGGCCGAGCGCGGTACGCGCGTGCGGCTCGACCTCCCGGCACACTGGAAGTCAGTGGTGGTCGCGCTAGCGGCGTGGCAGGTCGGCGCGGTGGTGCTCGACGGCGACGCGTCGGCCGCAGAGATCACCTTCGAGGGGCCGGGCACGCTGCAGGATTCAGCGGACGACGCCGTTGCCCCCGGCGGCGAGCGGGTCGCCGTCGCGCTCGGCGCCCTCGAGCTGGCCTACCCCGGCGAGCTGCCCGAGGGCACGCACGACTACGCGGCCCTCGTGCGGCAGTTCGCGGACTCGTTCGAGCCTTTCGACCCGCCGGCGCCGGACGACGTGGCGCTCGCCTCAGCGGGCGAGGAGCTCACGCAGGAGGCCCTGCTGCGCGACTTCGCGGTTCCCGCGGTCGAGGGCGCGCGCATCCTCGTCGGCGCAGGCGAGGGGCTCAGGGACGTGCTCGCGCGCCTTCTGGGCGCGTGGGCCGCAGGGGGCTCTGCAGTGCTGCTGCATGAGGAGGTGCGGGAGACCGCGACCCTCCGCTCGGCGGAGAAGATCAGCTCAGCGGAGAAGATCAGCGAGTCCGACTAGGGCTTGGGCGGGGCCTCGACGTCGCCCAGCTTGCCGGGGGCGGCGGCGTGGCCGGAACGCGCGGCGTGCTCGGACCGCGCCGCGTGATCGTGCTCGAAGATCTCGTGGTCTTCCTCGTACCCGGGCTCGGCGTCGAGTTCCTGGTTGAAGACCCAGAACCTGTAGGCGAAGAAGCGCACGACCGTGGCCACGACGATGCCGACGACTCCGGCGAGGAACAGGATGTTCTTGTCCTGGATGTCGAGCCAGTACTTCGCGATGGCGGTGAATCCGGTGGAAATGCCGATGCCGATGCCGTTGATGACGGCGAACATGACGAACTCCCGCACCATGTTGGCCTGCTTGCGGTGGCGGAAGGTCCAGTAGCGGTTGGCGACCCAGGAGAAGATGGTGGCCACGGTCGCGCCGACGAACCGGGCCTTGGCCTCGGAGTCGGACATCGTGGTGTGCATCAGCACGTAGGTCAGGCCGTTGTCGATGACGAAGGCCACACCTCCGACGGTCCCGAACTTGGCGACCTCGCGCCAGAAGAGCGAGACCAGACCGCGCAGGCGGTCGGAAATTGTCGAGATCATGATCCTCCACGGACTACTGTTTTGGGCCGCCCCGGGCATTGACACGGAGCGCCAGAGCACAGTGCATTCTACCGCCGGCGTCTGTGCGGCAGCTGTGGCGGCTTGCGCTCCCCGGCCCACGAGGGCTCGCGTTCTGTAGGCTGTGGGGGTGAGTTTTCCTGTGATCGGCGTGGTCGGAGGCGGCCAGTTGGCGCGCATGATGGCCCCCGCCGCGACTGCCCTTGGCCTTGAACTGCGGATCCTTGCGGAGGCCGAGGACGTCTCCGCCGTGCCCGCCGTGCCCCAGGCCCCTGTCGGCGACTACCGCAGCCTCGATGACCTCCGCGCCTTCGCGGCCGGAGTCGATGTGCTGACGTTCGACCATGAGCATGTTCCGACCGAGCACCTCCTGGAGCTGATGGCGGAGGGCGTCAACGTCCAGCCCGGCCCCGAGGCACTCGTCCACGCACAGGACAAGCTGCGCATGCGTGCCGCGGTGGACGCCATGGGCCTGCCCAACCCGCGCTGGCGCGCCGTGCACCACGTCGATGAGCTGATCGACTTCGGCGCGGAGATCGGCTGGCCGATCGTGCTGAAGACGCCGCGCGGGGGCTACGACGGCAAGGGCGTGCGCGTGCTCCGCTCCCCCGCCGACGCCCAGGAGTGCGACGACTGGTTCGGCACCATGTCGCCGCTCCTCGCGGAGGAGATGGTCGAATTCTCCCGCGAGCTCTCCGCCCTGGTCGCCAGGACGCCGAGCGGGGAGTCCCGCGCGTGGCCGGTGGTCCACACGATCCAGGTGGCGGGCGTGTGCGACGAGGTGATTGCGCCGGCACCCGAGCTCGATCCGGCGGTCGCGCAGGCCGCCCAGCAGGCTGCGGTGCGGATTGCCGAGACGCTCGGAGTGACGGGCGTCATGGCGGCCGAGCTGTTCGAGACGCCGGGCCGCGGGCCGGGATTCCTCATCAACGAGCTGGCCATGCGCCCCCACAACACGGGCCACTGGACGCAGGATGGGTCCGTGACGAGCCAGTTCGAGCAGCACCTGCGCGCGGTCCTGGATCTTCCGCTCGGTGCGACGGACGTGCTCGGCACGTGGGCCATCATGAAGAACTACCTCGGCGGCGCCAACCAGGACCTCTACAGCGCGTTCCCCGCGGCCCTCGCGGCAGACCCCGCGGTGAAGGTCCACGCGTACGGCAAGTCCGTGCGTCCGGGCCGCAAGATCGGACACGTGAACCTCGTGGGCGGCCCGGGCTCCGACCCGGAGTCGCTGCGCGCGCGGGCCTCCCGCGTCGCGGGCATCGTTCGCGACGGCGCCCCCGCCGCCGCGCTGAACGACGGCGCCGCCGTCACCGAGTCTGAGGAGAAGGCATGAGCACTACGCCCGCAGCCGCCCAGCCCCTCGTGGGCATCGTCATGGGCTCGGATTCTGACTGGCCCGTCATGGAGGCCGCCGCGGAGGCCCTCGCCGAGTTCGATGTCCCCTTCGAGGCCGACGTCGTCTCGGCCCACCGCATGCCCGAGGAGATGATCGCGTACGGCAAGGCCGCGCGCGAGCGGGGGCTCAGGGCCATCATCGCCGGCGCCGGGGGCGCCGCCCACCTGCCCGGCATGCTCGCCTCGGTCACGACGCTGCCCGTCATCGGCGTCCCTGTCCCGCTGAAGACCCTGGACGGGATGGATTCCCTCCTCTCGATCGTCCAGATGCCCGCCGGCGTCCCGGTCGCGACCGTGTCGATCGGCGGGGCGCGCAATGCCGGCCTGCTCGCCGTCCGTATGCTTGCCTCGGCCGACGACGAGCTCGGCGCGCGGCTGTCTGCCTGTCTGGACGGGTTCGCGTCCGAGCTCAAGGCGACCGCGGCCCGCAAGGGCGAGGCGCTGCGGGCGAAGGCTGCCCAGGTGTTCTCGGCCGAGCACGTCGACAAGCGCTGACAAGGAGGACCATGGCCCTGCACACCCCGGAGCGCAGCCACCAGACGGATCCCATCCGCCACCCTGAAGCCGCCCCCTCGACGGTGCGGACCAAGCGCGCGATCACGCTTCTGGTCCTGACTCTGCTCGTGCCCGGCTCAGCGCAGCTCATCGCAGGAAACCGGCGCCTCGCGCGCCGCGCCCTCATGGTGACCGTGACGGTGTGGGCCCTCGCGCTGCTGCTCCTGGTGGTGGGCCTGATCAACCGCGGCGCCGTCCTGACGATCTTCACGCACCCGGTGATCTCCCTCGTGCTGGTGGTCGTGCTCGTCGTGCTCGCGCTCGCCTGGGCGCTGCTGTTCCTGAACACGCTGCGGCTCATCCGGGTGCCCCTCCTGGCGCCGGGAATGCGGCCGATCGTCGTGGTCGCCCTCGTGCTGTCGATGGTCCTCTCGAGCGGGAGCCTCGCGTATGCCGCCTACCTCATCGGCGTGAGCCGCGGAGCGATCGGCACGATCTTCGCCGGCGGTCCGGCGATCGATCCCGTCGATGGGCGCTACAACTTCATGGTGATGGGCGGGGACGCGGGCGCGGACCGCGAGGGCCGCCGCCCGGACAGCCTCTCCATCATCAGCGTGGACGCGAAGACCGGGCGCACAGCGCTCATCTCCATCCCGCGAAACCTCCAGAACGCCCAGTTCTCGGCGGACTCGCCGATGCGCAAGGTGTACCCGGACGGGTACAACTGCGGCGACGAGTGCCTCATCAACGCGATCAACACCGAAGTCAACCAGAAGTACCGCGACCTCTACCCCGGGGTCGACGACCCGGGCGCGCAGGCGACACTCGAGGCGGCCTCGGGCACCCTCGGCATCAAGGTCCAGGCCTACGTCGTGGTGGACATGGCTGGCTTCCAGCAGCTCATCGACGCGATGGGCGGGATCCGCATCAAGGCCGGCGGGTGGGTCCCCATGAGCGGCGCGGCACTGGACAACAACGGCGACCACGCGCAGCCGGTGGGCTGGATCGCCCCCGGCGAGCAGACCCTCGACGGCTTCCACGCCCTCTGGTACGGGCGCAGCCGCGAGTTCGCGAGCGACTACGACCGGATCGCCCGCCAGCAGTGCATCCAGCAGGCCATGATCAACCAGCTCAACCCGGCCACCCTCCTGAGCAAGTTCGAGGGCATTGCGAGCGCCGGGACCAAGGTGGTCGAGTCCAACATCTCGTCCTCCCAGCTGGGCAGCTTCGTTGACCTCGCGCTCAAGGGCAAGAGCCAGCCCACGAGCCGCCTCGTGATCGGCCCGCCGGACTTCGACGCCTCCTTCCCCACATACCCGGACTTCGACGCGATCCATGCGAAGGTCCAGACGGTCCTGAAGGAGGCCACGGGATCCGCGTCGAGCACAGCCTCCCCCAAGGCGCTCGGAAGCACGACGCCGGCCCTCACCTCGGCCGGGCACGCCGGGCTCGCGGTCGCGGGAGCGCTCCCGATGGGCCAGGCCGCTCCGATGGGCCAGGCCGCCCCGATGGGCCAGTACAACGACATCGGCCCGGACGGGGTCAAGGTCACGGCGGACCGGCTCGACTATCTCTTCCGCACCGGCCAGAACGGCATCCTGGACGCGATCATGGCCGGCAACGGCGAGTGCACCCCGCTCTGACGCGCGGCGCCTGACAGTCTCAAGCTCTCCTGACACCCTGCGAGGACTCCATGTACCTGCTCACCAACACCCTCCGCGATTACGCATGGGGCTCCACGAGCGCGATCGCCGAGCTGCTGGGCCGTGAGCCGACCGGCCGGCCGGAGGCCGAGCTGTGGATCGGCGCGCACCCCGACGCACCCTCGCTTCCCGCGGACGGTCCGGACGGCGAGACGCTCGCCTCGCTCATCGCCTCGGATCCTGTGGCCGCCCTCGGAGCCGAGAGCGTCGCGGCCTTCGGCCCGCGGCTGCCCTATCTCCTCAAGGTCCTCGCGGCCGAGTCGCCGCTGTCCCTCCAGGTCCACCCGAGGCTCGAGGCAGCCAAGGCGGGATTCGCCGCCGAGGAGGCGGCCGGCGTCGCGCGTACCGCGCCCCACCGCAACTACAAGGACGACAACCACAAGCCGGAGATGATCCTCGCGCTCACCCCATTCGAGGCGCTCTCGGGGTTCCGTCCGCCGTCGGAATCCGCCGCGCTGTTCGAGCGGCTCACGGCGCTGCTTGCCGGATCGGACGCGGCGGAGGTCACCGAGCAGGTTGCGGAGCTGCTGCGCGGTCCGGACGAGCCGGAGTCGCTCAGGACGGCGTTCGCCCGTCTCATCAACGGCGGCGCCGACGTGCGCGAGGCCGTCGATTCTTCCGCTGCGGCAGTAAGAGCCGCGGCCCGCAGTATCGGGACGGACTCAGCCGGCAGCGCGGCCGATCGGGCGCTCGCCACGGTCGCCGACCTCGCGGACGCCTATCCCTCGGACCCCGGCGTGCTCCTCTCACTCATGCTCAACCGGGTGAGCCTTGCACCGGGCGAGGCGATGTACCTCCCGGCGGGCAACGTGCACGCGTACCTCTCGGGCCTCGGCATCGAGGTCATGGCGGCCTCGGACAACGTGCTGCGCGGCGGGCTGACCCCCAAGCACGTTGACATCCCGGAGCTGATCCGCACCGTGGTCTTCGACGCACCGGGCGTGCCCCTCTTGGCCCCGCATGAGTCCGCGCTCGGGCAGCAGCTGTACCGGCCGCCCTTCACGGAGTTCCAGCTCCAGCGCATCGAGCTCGGCCCGGCCGACGGGGCGGGGCTGCGCGAGCCGGTCCCGGTCGCCCAGGCGGGCGCCGCCGTCGTGCTCGTGGTGCGAGGGTCGCTCACCCTGGACACCCCGAAGGGGGACCTCGTGCTGGCCCGGGGCGAGAGCGCGTTCATCCCGGACGCCGAGGCCCCCGCACTCGCGCACGTGGGCCCCGAGGGCGTCCTCGCGTTCGCCGTGACCACCGGGCTCGGGCCGGAGTCCGGCCTGGCGTGACGGCTAGCGCCGGATCAGCGCCTTGGCCTTGCCCGCGGCGCCGGCCAGCTGGCGCGCGCCGATCTGAGCGGCGCTCTTCGCGACCCGGCGGCCCTGCTGGAGCGTGCGGCGGGCAATCGGCATGCCCGTGGCATAGACCGGATAGAACGGCGAGAGCGGCAACTCCCACGTGCCCGTGAGCATGTCCTCGTGCTGGGCGAACTGCTTCTTGAAGTCCGAGATGCCGTCGTTGAGCAGGCCGTTGAGGTCGTAGCGCGTGCAGCCCGCCGCCTTCATCGCCGTGAACGCGGCCCACTTGACGCCGTAGTTCGCACGGGCCTTCTGCCCGGCCGCGTTGACCCCGCCGTACAGTTCAAAGGCCGTACCCGCGCTCTTGGCGATCCAGACGAACGCGACCACGTCCGCGCCGTCGAACGCCGCGACCACCGGCGAGCCGTCGCCGAGGTAGCGCCAGATGTCCCGGTAGTAGCCGTCCTCGTGGATCCCGAAGCCGGCGCGCGCGGCCGTCTCGCGGTAGATCGCGAGGACCTGCTCGAGCTCGGCCTCGGTCGCGACAGGGCGGAACTCGAGGGTTCCCTTGAGGTTCTTCCGGACGTTGGCCCGCGTGGTGCGGGACATCGCGGCCATGAGCTCATCCTCGCTCTGCGTGAGATCCAGGATGAGCGTGCGCGGAATGAGGATCGTCGAGTCCGTGCGCCTGAACCCGGCCGCGGCCAGACCCTGCTCACCCGCCGAGCCCGCCTCCCAGTCCGGCTCGGCCACGAGCGCCACCGAGCCGTGCGCCGAGCGGACGGCCCCCGCGACGGCCGCGAGCACGCGCTCGGCGTCCTCCGGCGCGCACACGGGCCCGCGGGAGAGGTAGGCGAGGGACTTCAGCGGCCAGGGCAGCGCCCGGTAGAGCACCTGGGCCACGCCGACGACGGATGCCGACCCCGCGCCGTCGTGCGCTTCCTCCTCGACGACCAGCCGCTCCGTGCGCCATTGGTGCTCCGCCTTGACCTGGCCCCAGCCCCACAACTGCAGCGGGTGGCCCCCGAACCGATCGACCAGTGCGTCCCACTCCTCGCGGCTGCGGCTCGTTCGGACGGTCAGCGCGGTCGTGGGGACCTGGGTGTCGGGGCTCATGTTCCTCCGGGGTTGGACGGCACGGTCAGGCAGGCGGAGACAGCGCTGGGGCGCGGCCTACGCGGCCGCGCCCCAGTCTAGTCTGGCTGTGCAGGCGTCAATCGCCGCTCAGGCCCGGCGTGCCCAGCTCTCCCACTTGCTCGCGTGGTGCTCGGCATCCACGAAGCGGACCGTGCCGGACTTGGAGCGCATCACGATCGACTGGGTCTTGACCCGGTCCTTCTCGTAGCGGACGCCCTTGAGGAGGTCACCGTCCGTGATGCCCGTCGCGGCGAAGTAGCAGTTGTCACTCGTCACCAAGTCGTTGGTGGACAGGACGCGGTCGAGGTCGTGGCCGGCGTCGAGCGCCTTCTGCTTCTCCTCGTCGCTCGTGGGCCACAGGCGCCCCTGGATGATCCCGCCGAGGGACTTGATCGCGCAGGCCGCGACGATGCCCTCCGGAGTGCCGCCGATACCCATGAGCGCATCCACGCCCGTGCCGGAGCGGGCGGCCGCGATCGCGCCCGCCACGTCGCCGTCCATGATGAACTTGGTCCGGGCGCCCGCGGCGCGGATCTCCTCGACGAGCGGCTTGTGGCGGTCGCGGTCGAGGACGCAGACGTTGATCTGGTTGACCTTGACGCCCTTGGCCTTGGCGATGAGGTGCAGGTTCTGCTTGACGGGCAGGCGCAGGTCCACGAGGTCCGCGGCCTCGGGACCCGTGACGAGCTTCTCCATGTAGAACACGGCGGACGGGTCGAACATGGTCCCCCGCTCGGCGACCGCGAGGACCGCGAGGGCGTTGTTGATGCCCAAGGCCGTGAGGCGCGTGCCGTCGATCGGATCGACCGCGACATCGACCTCCGGGCCGGTGCCGTCGCCGACGCGCTCCCCGTTGAAGAGCATGGGGGCCTCGTCCTTCTCGCCCTCGCCGATGACCACGACGCCGTTGAAGTGGACCGTCTGGAGGAACGAGCGCATGGCATCGACGGCGGCGCCGTCTGCCCTGTTCTTGTCGCCGAAGCCGACCCAGTGCCCGCCGGCGATCGCCGCGGCCTCGGTCACGCGGACAAGCTCGAGGGCGAGGTTGCGGTCCGGCTCATCGGCTCCCACGTGGAGCGAGCTGGACAGGGTCGAGAACTGGGTGTCTTGGGACACTGTGGACCTCTTCTTCGAGCGGCTGGTTGCTCTCATCCTAGTCTTTCCGGTGTGCCGGGACCGAGACGATGACGCGAGGCCCATTCGCGCTCATGGCCCTGCATGCGGGACCATGGATGGGTGAGCAACACCGATCAGGCCCCCCTCAAGCCCGTCCTGACCCCCGCGGCCGCCAAGCGCGCGAACGCCTCAGTGGTCGGCATGATCATGGCGCTGCTCGTGTCCGTCCTCGCGATCGTGCCCGTGGTGCTGCTCAACGCGGGGCAGAAGACGGACCCCTACCGGCCGTCCGTGGACATCGCCTCCGTCGCGGCCAACGCCAAGGACGTGGCCGGCTTCACACCCGTGGCCCCGCAGCTGCCGTCCGACTACTCCCCCAACTACGCACGCTGGGCGTCCGGGACCTCGGACGGGGTCGCACACTGGGACATCGGGTATCTGACACCGCAGCAGAAGTTCGTCTCGATCGTGCAGACGGCGTCGGCGAACCCGACGTGGCTCGCCGACCAGGTCAAGAAGGCACCGACCACCGGCACCCGGACCGTGGCCGGCGTCGAGTGGACGCTCTACGACAAGCCCGGCACCGAGAAGAGCCTCGTCGCCACGATCGCGGGAACCACCGTGGTGGTGAGCGGATCTGCGGGGTTCGACGAGTTCGACACGGTCGCCGCCGCCGTCGTGGGCGCTCCGCGGAACTAGCGCGTCACGGAAGGGCCCGGGCGTAGAGTGGGGCGCGTGCCTCATTCTCTGACACCAGCCCAGGCGTGGCAGCTGCTGCGCGACGGAAACCAGCGCTTCGTGGATGGCATGAGCAGCCATCCGAATCAGGACTCCGCCCGACGGGCCGAGCTCGTGGAGACCCAGAACCCCGTGTGCGTGATCTTCGGCTGCTCCGACTCGCGGCTCGCGGCCGAGATCATCTTCGACCTCGGTCTGGGCGACGCGTTCGTGGTCCGCTCGGCCGGCCACGTCATCGATGAGGCCGTGCTCGGCTCCCTCGAATACGCGATCGAGCCCCTCAACGTGCCCCTCATCGTGGTCCTCGGCCATGATTCGTGCGGCGCCGTGACGGCCAGTGTCGAGGCCTACGAGACCGGCGAGATGCCCCAGGGGTTCGTGCGGGACCTCGTCGAGCGCATCATGCCGAGCGTGCTGACGGCGCAGCGCAACGGGATCACCGACGTCGACAACACGGTGGTCGAGCATGCGAAGCAGACCGGCGGCCGCCTCCTCGAGACGTCGCAGATCATCGCGAAGGCCGTCGAGGAGGGCCGCACCGCCGTCCTCGGTGTCTGCTACCACCTCGCCGAGGGCAAGGCCGAGCTCGTCTCGAAGATCGGCGAGGTCTAGGCCCGGCCAGCGTCGGCGAGACCAGCACTCCCGTCTCGGTTCGAGGGTGTACGCGGCAGGGGTCTAATCTGGGAGCCATGACTGACTCTGCAGTGCAGGCCCCTGCCACGGAATACCGGATCGAGCACGACACGATGGGCGAGGTGCGCGTCCCTGCGTCCGCCCTCTACCGCGCCCAGACGCAGCGCGCCGTCGAGAACTTCCCGATCTCGGGCAAGACCCTCGAGCGCAAGCACATCGAGGCGCTGGCCCGAGTCAAGAAGGCCGCCGCGCGCGCCAACGAGGACCTCGGCGTGATCGATGGCGATCTCGCGGACGCGATCGCCGACGCCGCCGACCGTGTCGCCGCCGGCGAATTCGACGAGCACTTCCCGATCGACGTCTTCCAGACCGGCTCGGGCACCTCGAGCAACATGAACATGAACGAGGTCATCGCCGAGCTCGCGACCCGTGCGCTCAAGGACCAGGGCAGCGACAAGGTCGTCCACCCGAACGACCACGTCAACGCGTCGCAGTCCTCCAACGACGTGTTCCCGACCTCGGTACACGTCGCGGCGACGAACGCGCTCCTGAACGATCTGGTCCCGGCCCTGACCTACCTCGCGGCCTCGTTCAGCCGCAAGGCCGACGAGTTCAAGGACGTCGTCAAGTCCGGCCGCACCCACCTCATGGACGCCACCCCGGTCACGCTCGGCCAGGAGTTCGGCGGTTACGAGGCGCAGGTCCGCTACGGGATCGAGCGCATCGAGGCCTCGCTCCCCCGCGTCGCAGAGGTCCCGCTCGGCGGCACCGCCGTGGGCACCGGCATCAACACCCCGGCGGGCTTCCCGCAGCGTGTCATCGAGCTCCTCGCGCAGGACACCGCGCTGCCGATCACCGAGGCGCGCAACCACTTCGAGGCCCAGGCGAACCGCGACGGCCTCATCGAGGCCTCGGGCCAGCTGCGCAACATCGCGTACTCGATCATGAAGATCGCCAACGACCTGCGCTGGATGGGCTCCGGCCCCAACACGGGCCTCGGCGAGATCGCCATCCCGGACCTGCAGCCGGGCTCGTCGATCATGCCGGGCAAGGTCAACCCCGTGATCTGCGAGGCCGCGATCATGGTGGCCGCCCAGGTCGTCGGCAACGACACCACGATCGCCCTGTCCTCGACCAACGGCGCGTTCGAGCTCAACGTCGGCATCCCGGTCATGGCCGCGAACCTGCTCGAGTCGATCCGCCTCCTGTCCAACACGGCCCGCGTCATGGCGGACAAGATGGTCGACGGCATCCAGGCCAACGTCGAGCGCGCGCGCTTCCTCGCCGAGGCCTCCCCCTCGATCGTGACGCCGCTGAACAAGTTCATCGGCTACGAGAACGCCGCCGCCATCGCGAAGAAGGCCGTCAAGGAGGGCCTCACGATCCGCGAGGCCACCGTGGCGCTCGGCTTCGTCGGCGAGGGCGAGGGCAAGGTCTCCGAGGCCGACCTCGACAAGGCCCTCGACGTCACCACCATGACGGGCCCGAACAAGTAGGCCTCCCCTGACCGCTGAGGGGTCACTTCCCGCTTGAGGGGTCACTTCCCAGCTGAGGAGTCACCTTGGTACGCACGACGGCGGCCGTCGCCTCCCGCACGAGGCGGCGGCCGCCGTCGTTCTCGCTCTGTGGGTGCCGGCCTAAGCTGAGTTCATGCCCACTCCCGAATTCATCCTGACCCTGCGCGAGAAGGTCGGGGTCCACCCGCTGTGGCTGCCGGGGGTCAAGGCGGTGGTGACGGATGACGCCGGCTGCCTCCTCCTCGTGCGGCGCGCCGACAACGGCCGATGGACGGTGCCGGCCGGGATCATGGAGCCCGGCGAGGAGCCCGCTGCCACGGCGGTGCGCGAGGTGCTTGAGGAGACGGGGGTGGACGTCATAGTGACCCACCTCGCCGGCGTCGGTGTGACGGCTCCGATGGTGTATCCCAACGGAGACCACGCGCAGTACCTGGACGTCGTCATGGCGTGCACGTACGTAGGTGGCGAGGCGCGGGTCGCTGATGACGAGAATCTCGAGGTCGCGTGGTTCTCCCCGGGCGAGCTTCCTGACCTTCCGCCGCTCCACCGCCGCGCCATCGAGTGGGCGCAGGACCCGGAGCGGCGCTCCCATTTCGTGGAAGTGACC
This sequence comes from Sinomonas cyclohexanicum, assembly GCF_020886775.1. GTDB lineage: Bacteria > Actinomycetota > Actinomycetes > Actinomycetales > Micrococcaceae > Sinomonas > Sinomonas cyclohexanicum. The sequence continues at coordinate 1,332,362 of NZ_AP024525.1, read as the reverse complement.
CCTCAACAGGGAGGTGACCCCTCGACGGGGAAGTGACCCCTCAACGGATCAGGCCGGGAGCGCGAGCGCGAGCGCCGCGCCCACGAGCATGAACGGCCCGAACGGGATCGCGGACTTCGCCGTGCCGCGCCGAGTCACGATGAGACCGAGGCCGAAGAGGCCGCCCAGCAGGAACGCGGCGGCGGTGGCCCAGAACAGGTGGGCCCAGCTGAGGAAGCCGAGGTACAGCCCGAGCACCCCCGCGAGCTTCACGTCTCCGAACCCCATCCCGGCCGGGTACACGACCCGGAGCACGAAGTAGGCGAGCCACAGCACGGCACCGCCGCCGAGCACCCGCAGCGCAGCGCCGAGGTCGAAGCCGCCGGCAGCGACCGCCGCGGCCACGGTGAGCGGGACGGCCGCCCAATAGCTGGGCAGGACGATCCGGTTGGGCAAGAGGTGGCTGCGGATGTCGATCACGGCGAGCCGGGCGGCCATCCACACGAAATAGCACAGGCATGCCACGACGAGCCAGAACGCGGCGGGGCTGCTCTGCCAGAGCTCGGGGAGGCGGAGGGTCACGCTCGAACCCTATCGGAGTTGACGCCGCCCCGAGCCCGCGTGCGCTAGCGTGACGCCATGACCTCCCTGGCCGACCTCTGGCCGATCTTCGGCCTGTCCCTCATGACGCCGCGTCTTGTGCTGCGTCCGCTCCGCGATGAGGACATTCCGCGGTATGTCGAGGCCGCGGCGTCCGGGATCCACGGCCACGGGGGCGGCCGCACGCCCTTCGGGATGCCGTGGGACGAGTCGCCGGACCTCGCACCGAACACCGCCAGGTGGATCTGGGAGTGCCGCCTCCGCAGCCGCCCGGAGGACTGGATGATCATGTTCGGGATCTTCGCGCACGACGGCGCGCTGCTCGGCTCGCAGGACGTCATCGCCAGAGGCTTTCCAACGCTCAGGACGGTCAACACAGGCTCGTGGCTGCGCCGTGACGCCCAGGGTCGCGGGCTCGGCACCGAGATGCGGGCGGCGGTACTCCTGTGGGCCTTCGACCACCTCGGCGCCGAGGTCGCCACCACGAGCGCGTGGGACTGGAACGCGCCCTCGCTCGGGGTGAGCCGGAAACTGGGGTACGAGCCCAACGGCGAGGCGCGACGCTCGCCGCGGCCCGGCGTCGTCGAGCGCGAACTGCGGCTCCGCCTGCCCCCGGAGAGCTTCCGGCGCCCGGAGTGGGAGCTGCGCGTCGAGGGACACGACGCCGCGGCAGCCTTCCTCGGGGTTCAGCCGCCGGTGGTGTAGGCGACCTCGGCGCGTGGGTGTCCCCGGAAGGCGGCGAGCCTGTGGGCTTCCTCCTCGATGACGGCGCACGCTCCAGCCGCCTGCTCGAGGCTGCCGCAGCGTGCGCCGTCTGAGAGATGGTGCCCGTCGAGGCGGAAGGCGAGGACGCGCGCGTCGTCGACCCTCAGATCTCGGCCCCCTCGAGGAGCTCGGTGACGAGCGCCGCGATCGGCGAGCGCTCCGAGCGCGTGAGCGTCACGTGGGCGAACAGCGGGTGCCCCTTGAGCGTCTCGACCACGGCGGCGATCCCGTCGTGGCGGCCCACGCGGAGGTTGTCGCGCTGGGCGACGTCGTGGGTGAGGACGATCTTCGAGTTCTGGCCCATGCGGCTCATGACCGTGAGCAGGACGTTCTTCTCGAGGGACTGCGCCTCGTCCACGATCACGAAGGAGTCGTGCAGCGAGCGGCCGCGGATGTGCGTGAGCGGCAGGACCTCGATCAGGCCGGCATCCATCACGTGGTCCAGGACGTCCTTGCTCACGAGCGCGCCGAGCGTGTCGAAGACCGCCTGGCCCCATGGGTTCATCTTCTCGGCCTCGGACCCGGGGAGGTAGCCGAGCTCCTGCCCGCCCACCGCGAACAGCGGCCGGAACACGACCACCTTCTTGTGCTCGCGCCTCTCCATGACTGCCTCGAGGCCCGCGCACAGGGCGAGCGCTGACTTGCCCGTGCCGGCCTTGCCGCCGAGCGAGACGATGCCGACCGTGGGATCCATGAGGAGGTCGATCGCGAGGCGCTGCTCCGCGGATCGGCCGTGCAGGCCGAACACCTCGCGGTCCCCCCTCACGAGCCTGACCTGCTTGTCCGCCCCGACGCGGCCCAGCGCCGAGCCGCGCGGGGAGAGGATCACGAGGCCCGTGTTGACGGGCAGCTCAGCGGCCTCGGGGATGAATGCGGGCTCGTGGCCGTAGAGGGTCGCGACCTGCTCCTCGGTGGCATCCACCTCCGCCACGCCCGTCCAGCCCGAGTCGACGATCTGCTCGTTGCGGTACTCGTCCGCGTCCAGCCCCATGGCAGACGCCTTGACGCGCATCGGGAGGTCCTTGGACACCAAGGTCACCGCTCGGCCCTCGTTGGCCATGTTCTGTGCGACGGCGAGGATCCGGGAGTCGTTGTCGCCGCTGCGGAAGCCCGCCGGCAGGACGTCCGCCGAGATGTGGTTGAGCTCCACGGTGAGCGTGCCGCCCACGGCGCCGCCGTCGGTCTCGAGCGGCACGGGGTGGTTCAGACTCCCGTGCTGGACCCGCAGGTCGTCGAGGAGCCGCAGTGCCTTGCGGGCAAAGTAGCCCAACTCGGAATCGTGGCGCTTGCCCTCGAGTTCGGTGATCACGACGACGGGGATCACCACCTCATGTTCCGCGAAGCGCAGGAGGGCCCGCGGATCGGACAGCAGCACGGACGTGTCCAGAACGTAGGTCCTGCGCTGCTCTGTGTCCTGCCGGGCGAGCCCCGCCTTCGTCGTCCCGTCGTTGGTCGTCACGTCGACTCCAGCCCCCGGGGGTGTTCCCCCGGCGTTCTCCAGTTCCGTCCGGCTCGGCCGCGAGGCCGGACCGGCCTCCTGGAGCTGCTGCGACGCAACGTCCATACTCGGCCTCCCCGCACCGGGGGCGGATGCCCCCGATGCCGTCAATGTACGCCGGGCCACATGACGGGCGGGTTACATCGCGGGGAGTGTCCGGTAAATCACAGCTGTGTCATTCACCCCCACTCGACGGCCTGTTGCATCTATCAATAAATGCAACAGCCTAGGATGGCACCATGAGTCCGCACGCGCCAGCTCCCCAGGCCGCCCAGAGCGCCGCGGATCGCGCACACGCGGCCCTCGCCGACAAGATCGTCCTCGGCGTCCTGGCTCCCGGCGCGCTCATCACGGAGGGCGAGCAGTCCGCCGAGCTCGGCGTGAGCCGAACCCCCGTGCGCGAGGCGTTCCTCCGGCTCGCCGCCGAGGGCCTGCTGCGCCTCTACCCCAAGAAGGGCGCGGTGGTGACCGCCGAGGACGGCGCAGCAACCCGGCAGCTCCTCGAGGCCCGGGTCATGCTCGAGTCGGAGTCGGTGCGCGCATGCGGGTCCTCGGAGGCCGCCACCGCGGCGACGGCCGCGGCACTGGACGCCATCCTCTCGGCCCAGGCAGACGCGCTCCGGGACGGCGACTCCCTCGCGTTCACCCGCGCCGACCACGCCTTCCACGCCCGGGTCGCCGCCGCTTCGGGCAACACCCTCGTGGACGGCTTCTACGCCCAGATCAGGCCCCGGCTCGAGCGGCTCACCCACACGGTGGCGCGCTCGGGCGGGGCGAACCTGCCTCGGTTCTTGTCCGACCACCGGCGGCTCGTGACATTCCTGGAGCGCGGGGACGCCGACCGCTACGCGGTCCTCCTGCGCGCACACGTCGGGCTCGACGGGCCCAGGGCATCGGGCTCCTGAGCCGGCCCTCTCCGCACCAGGAAGGCCCGGCTACGCGCCGAAGCGGCGCTGCCGGCCCGCGTAGTCGCGCAGCGCGCGGAGGAAGTCGACCTTGCGGAAGGCCGGCCACAGGGCTTCGCAGAAGTAGAACTCGCTGTACGCGCTCTGCCACATGAGGAAGCCGGAGAGGCGCTGCTCGCCGGACGTGCGGATCACGAGGTCGGGGTCCGGCTGGCCGGCGGTGTAGAGGAATCGGGAGATGTCGTCCACGTCGAGGCGCTCGGCGAGGGCGGCGATATCCTCGCCGCGGGAAAGGGCGTCGCGGAGGAGGTTGCGGACGGCGTCGACGATCTCGCGGCGCCCGCCGTAGCCCACCGCCACGTTGACGTGGAGCGGCTCCGACGGGCTGGGCTTGTCGGTGAGGCGCGCGAGGCGCTCGGCAAGGTGGTCGGGGAGCATCTCGGGCGCGCCCATCGCGTGGACGGAGACGGCCGGGTCGTCATCGAGCCGGTCCAGGGTGTCCGCGATGATCGTGGTCAACTCAGCGAGTTCCTCGCTCGAGCGGCTGAGGTTGTCGGTGGAGAGCATGTACAGCGTCACGACGCGAACGCCCAGCTCGCGGCACCAGCCGAGGAACTCATGGATCTTGTCCGCCCCGGCACGGTGGCCCTGACTGGTGGGGGCGTTGAACTGGCGGGCCCAGCGGCGGTTGCCGTCCACCATGACGCCGACGTGCTTGGGGATGCTGTCCCGGCTCAGCGAACGCTGGAGCCTGCGCTCGTAGAAGCCATAGAGGAAACCGGGCAGTTCCATGCCCCTCCCGCCCGTCGATTCCGTGCAGCTGCCCCTCTAGGCTACCGCAGCCCGTCCACATGCTACTCTCGAGTAACTTACCCAGACGTAAGTTAGGATAATGCCCATGCAGCAGTCCGCCGCCGTGCGCGCAGAACTCCTGTCCATCAAGCCCTCGTGGCGCGGCTGGATCCACGCCGTGACCACGCCGCTGGCCCTCGCCGCCGGCATCGTGCTGATCGCGCTCGCCCCCGGCGCCGACCGGAAGGTCGCGTGCGCGGTCTACGCGCTCACCGGCCTCCTGCTGTTCTCAGTCAGCGCGGTCTACCACCGCGGCAACTGGTCCCCGCGCGTCAAGGCCGTGCTCAAGCGGCTCGACCACACGAACATCATGCTCGTGATCGCCGGCACCTACACGCCTCTGTCCTGGGTGCTCCTCCCCCGGCCCACCGCCGTGCTGCTCCTCACGCTCATCTGGGCCGGTGCGCTCGCCGGGGTCGCGTTCCGCACCCTGTGGGTCGGAGCCCCGCGCTGGCTGTACGTGCCCATCTACGTGGTGCTCGGCTGCGCGGCCCTGCTGTTCCTGCCCGAGTTCTTCGCCGCGAGCATCCCCGCAGCCATCCTCATCTGCGTGGGCGGGGCCCTCTACATCGCGGGCGCAGTGTTCTACGGTGTCCGCCGGCCCAACTTCTCGTACCAGCACTTCGGGTTCCACGAGTTCTTCCACGCGTTCACGGTCGCGGCGTTCACCGTGCACTTCATCGCGATCATGCTCGCCGTGCTCGGGGTGCCCGCGGCGTAGCCCGCACCCGCCCTAACCGCCCGAAATCTGGCCCCGCAGCTCCTCCGGCGTCCCGACCGGCAGCCGGCACGCGAAGTCCCGGCATACGTAGGCGAGCGGGCCACCGTCCGGCGCGGCCGGGCGGTCCTGCAGCAGCGGGACCGCCGCACGCGCGACGCCGGCCCCGCCGCCCAGGGCCACGACGAGCCCCGGACTCGGGGAGAGCAGCGCCTCGCAGTGGAGGGCCCGGGTCTGCGCGGCCCGGGCGCCGTCGAGCGGCCCGACCACGGCGACCTCAAGCGGCCCAGCGAGCGCAGCCTCGGCCACCGCGAGCAGCCAGCCCGCCGAGCGCGGCCCCTGGGCCACGAGCCCGGGCAGCGCGGCGATGATCGACTCGGCGAGCGCACGGGACACCTCCGCGCCGGTGTAGGCCGCATGGGTCAGCAGCGTCCCGGCCAGGAGCGAGGCCCCGCTGGGCTGCTCGGAATCGTGCGGGTCGAGAGTCCGGGCGCCCGCGAGCGCGGACCGTACGCCGGGCACAGGGTCCGAGGGATCGCCGGTCCCTGCCGCCTCGTCGGAGAGCAGCCCGTCCGCAACGAACCGCGCACGGGCAGTGGCGAGCAGCTGCTCGGCCCACTCGAACCACCGCGTCTCCCCGGTTGCCGCATAGAGCGAGAACGCCCCCTCGGCGCAGCCCGCATAGTCCGCAAGCATGCCCTCGATGCCGGACGCGGCTCCCTCGTGCGAGACGCGCCGCAGCATCCCGGCGGCCCAGTGCACGGTCTCGAGGAGCGCGGCGGCCTCCCGGGCCGGGCCCAGCAGGTCCGGCCGGTCGAGCGCCACCGCCGCGTCCGCGAGCGCCGCCACGGCCAGGCCGTTCCACCCGGCAACGACCTTGTCGTCCCGGGACGGCGGCGTCCTTCGAGCCCTGGCCGCGAGCAGCGCGGGACGGTGCCTCGCGAGAAGCGCCCGCTCCTCGGCCCCGAGCTCACGGCCGCCGTGCAGGGGACCAGCGGAAGCGGCGTGCTCCCCCACCCGCAGGCCGAACGCCGACGCCAGCCGCGCGGCGTCGTGCGCGGTGCCGCCCTCTCCGGCGCTCTCGCTCCCCAGTGCTTCAGCGAGCTCGGCACCCGTCCACACGTAGTAGCCGCCCTCCACGTGCCGGCCGTCCCGCTCGGAGTCCGCGTCGAGGGATGACGCGAAGCCTCCGCGGGGCAGGCCGAGCTCGCGGACGAGCCAGTCGGCGGTGAGGGCCGCAGCCTCGCCGGCCTCGTCCGCGCCGAGCTCGGGCGATCCGCCCAGCCTCACCCAGTGGACGAGCGCGCGGAGGAGCTGCGCGTTGTCGTAGAGCATCTTCTCGTAGTGCGGCAGGGACCAGTCCGCGGTGACGGAGTACCGCGCGAACCCACCGCCGAGCACGTCGAACACCGCCGAGCGGCACAGTGCCGCAAGCGTGCGGCCAGCGAGAGCCATGGCCTCCCCCGCGGTGCCCGCGGTGCCGGCCGTCCCGGCGGCGTGCCGGATGAGGAACTCGAGCACCGGCGAGGGCGGGAACTTCGGCGCCCCGCCGAACCCGCCGTGGGCCCGGTCCTCCGTCTGGGCCAGACGCACGACGGCGCCGCTCACCACTGCGGCCAGCCCGGCGGCGTCGTGCTCGCCGGGGGCATCGATGCGCAGCAGCTGGTCCGAGAACAGCCCGCCGAGGGCCTCGGCCAGCGCAGCGGCCTGGCGCTCGACCGCCGCTCGCCGGTCCCGCCAGGCCTCGGAGACCGCGTCGAGGACCTGACGGAAGCTCGGTTGGCCCCCGCGCGGGGCGGGCGGGAAGTACGTGCCGGCGTAGAAGGCACGGCCGTCAGGCAGCGCGAAGATGCTCAGTGGCCAGCCGCCCTGGCCGGTCATCGCCTGGCACGCGGCCATGTATGCGGAGTCCACGTCCGGGCGTTCCTCCCGGTCCACCTTCACGCTCACGAACCGCACGTTGAGCACCTCGGCGGTGGCCCCGTCCTCGAAGGACTCGTGGGCCATGACATGACACCAATGACACGCCGCGTAACCAATCGAAACGAATACCGGGACATCGCGCCGGGCGGCCTCGGCGAACGCCTCGGCGCCGTACGGCTGCCAGTGGACGGGGTTGTGCGCGTGCTGGCGAAGGTAGGCCGAAGCCTGTCCGGCGAGGCGGTTCTCCATGTTGAAGAGTCTGCACCCTTGACATGTCCTCTCCACGATGACGGTCTACAATCGGCTACCGATGGCCTCACCTCACACCAGTGCCCCCAGCCGCCGCGCGTCGCCACAGGCAGACGCAGGGCCGGTATTCGTCGACGCCTCTGGGAGGAAGCTGCGGCTCATGCGACTCGTCGGGGGCGTGGCCCTCCTGCTCGTCGCGGGCTACCTCGTTGTCCTGGGATTCGCGCTCCTGGGTGGTGGCCCCAACGCCGCTGCCCCTTTCCTCCCGCCTGCCGCCGCACCGGCGCAAGCGCCGAGCACTCCGACGGATTCTCCGAGCGAGACCCTCCCGGCCGCGGGCTCAGGGACCCCGCTGCCCGCCGCGACAGAGAATCCGATCACGGTCGCGCGCTATCTGACACCCGCCCAAGGTCTTGGCGCACAGCCGGCCGCGGCTCCAGGTGCGCTCGCGCCGGCCCCCACAGCCGCGGCGGCGGCCCCCGCGCCGGCCCCGACCGCAGCGCTGCCGGCGCCCACGGCCACAGTGGCGCCTGGTCAAGGCCAGAGCAATCCCACAGCCCCCGGTCAGCTGAGGCGGCCGACGACCCAGCCCACGCATCCGTGACGCCCAAGCAGCGCCGCGCCCCCCGGCAACCGGCCCGCGTCCGCACTCACTGGATCGTTCTGGCCGCGCTCCTGATCGGGCTCGCGCTTGCCCTCGCTGTCCAGGGGTACACCCAGCACCTCGCCGGCATCGGCGACGACTCCGCAGCCGCCTCCGGGGACGCGAACGGCGTCCCCGCGGATGTCACCGACGGGGGGCCAGTGGTCGATGCCCGGTCGTCGACCGTGCGAACTGCCGGACCCGGAGACCGCACGCTGGCGCTCACGTTCGACGACGGCCCCGACCCCGTATGGACACCGCGCATCCTTGACGTGCTGGCGGCACACCACGTGCACGCGACGTTCTTCGTGGTCGGGACCGCCGCGCTGGACCACCCTGATCTCGTGCGGCGCATGGTCGCCGAAGGCCACGAGGTAGGCCTCCACACCCTCACCCACGTCGACTTGGGGAAGGTGCCCGAGTGGCAGCGCAACCTCGAGGTCGGGGCCGCCCAGCGCACGCTCGCCGGAATCACGGGCCAGTCCGCGACGCTCCTGCGCCCGCCGTACAGCTCGGAGAACGACGCCATCACCTCCAGTGAGTGGTCCGCGATGAAGTCGACGGCCGCGGACGGCTACCTGACGGTGCTCAGCACGGTCGACAGCCGCGACTGGTCCCGCCCGGGCGTCCCCACGATCGAGAAGAACCTCACGGTCACCGGCACAAAAGGCCAAGTGCTGCTCATGCACGACGGCGGCGGCGACCGGAGCGAGACCGTCACCGCCCTCGACGAGATGCTCACGAAGTACCAGGGCCAGGGCTACACGGTCACCACCGTCGGCGACGCGGTCGGCATCTCGACCATGCGGCCGGCACCTGCGTCGGAGCAGGTCGTCGGCACCGCGTTCGTGTGGGGCATGGGCGTCAGCGAGGCGGTTGTGAACACCATCGCGTGGCTGCTCGCCGCAAGCGGCGTCGTCACGCTTGTCCGCGCCGTGCTCGTGGTCGCCGTCGCGTCCCGCCACCATCGCCTCGCGCGCCGGGGCCGACGGCGGCGCGACGTTCCGCTGCTGCCCGAAGTCACCGACCCGGTCACGGTCATCGTGCCTGCCTACAACGAGGCGGCCGGTATCGAGGCCGCCGTGGCCTCCATCGCGGCATCGACACATCCGGTCGAGATCATCGTGGTCGACGACGGTTCCACGGACGGCACGGCTGACATCGTCGAGGCGCTGGGCCTCCCGGGCGTCGTGGTCATCCGGAAGGCGAATGGCGGCAAGCCGTCCGCGCTCAACGCGGGCCTGCTCGCGGCGTCGCACGAGATCGTGGTGATGGTGGACGGCGACACCGTCTTCGAGCCAGGCACCGTGCACGCTCTCATCCAGCCCCTCGCCGACTCCCGCGTCGGTGCCGTGTCCGGCAACACCAAGGTCGCCAATCGCGGGGGGATCCTCGGCGCGTGGCAGCACATCGAGTATGTCGTGGGATTCAACCTGGACCGGCGGCTGTTCGACCTCGCCGAGTGCATGCCCACTGTCCCGGGCGCGATCGGCGCGTTCCGGCGCGACGCCCTCCTACGCCTGGGCGGCGTCAGCAGCGACACGCTCGCGGAGGACACCGACCTCACAATGTCGCTGTGCCGCGCGGGCTGGCGGGTCGTCTACAAGGACGACGCGAGGGCCTGGACCGAGGCTCCGGCGACCCTCGGCGCACTCTGGAAGCAGCGCTACCGCTGGTGCTACGGGACCCTGCAGGCCATGTGGAAGCATCGCGGCGCCGTCGTGCAGGGCGGACAGGCGGGCAAGCTGGGGCGCCGGGGCCTCGGCTACCTGCTCGTGCTCCAGGTGCTCCTGCCCCTGTTCGCACCGATCGTGGACGTCTTCGCCGTCTACGGTCTCCTCTTCCTGGACCCCCTGCGCATCGCCCTGCTGTGGCTGGCCTTCATGGGCGCACAGCTGGCCATGGCCGCCTACGCGTTCCGGCTCGACAAGGAGAGGCTCGCCCCGCTGTGGACGCTCCCGCTCCAGCAGGTCGTGTACCGCCAGCTCATGTACCTCGTGGTCATCCAGTCCGTCTTCACGGCGATGGCAGGGCTCCACCTCCGCTGGCACCGCATGGAGCGCTATGGGAGCCTGAGCGTCCCAGCGTCGCAGCAGCCGACGTCCTGACGGGGCGCCCGCTCAGCGGGTCTCGTGCCCCTGGTCCTGGGCGGTCTGGTCCTTGTTCGCCTGGTCGTTGTTCTCCCGCTCCCCGCGGGACTCCTCGACCTGCGCCTTGTACCGCACGCGGCGCAGCCGGCGCACCATGTCGACGATGAGGAAGATGGTGAGGATGACCACGAATGCGGTCGCGATGAACCCCCATGTCCCGGGGGTGATCATGTCCTCGCTCAGACCTGGCCGCAGCGTCCCCTCGGGTGAGGGCGCGGGCGTCTGAGCGAGGGCAACGAGGAGATTGTGCACCAGACAATCCTACCGGGGCCCAGAACTGCCGCGACCGTTACCGGAGCCCGGCGAAGAGGTCGGCCTCCACGGACCCCTCGGCGGGGAAGCCCACGCGTGAGTCGATGAGCGCGTAGTCCTCCCACGGCCACTCGCGCTGCCGCAGGGCCAGCGGCACGGCGAAGAACCATCCGTCGGGATCGATCTGGGTCGCGTGGGCCAGGAGAGCCCGATCGCGGACGTCGAAATACTCCGCGCACTCGACCTGCGTGGTCACCGGATGCCGGGACGTCCACGGCCGGTGGCCCTCGGCGTCATTCTCGCTCGCGCGTGCAATCCACTCCGCGAACGGCGAGTTCAGGCCTGCTGCTTCGAGGGCATCGTGGATGCGCCGCGTCTTCGCGGGGTTGAACGAGACGTCGTAGTAGAGCTTCGAGGGCGACCACGGCGTGCCCGCATCCGGGTAGGCCGCGGGATCCCCGGCGGCACGGTACGCCTCGACGGCGACCCGGTGGGCCATGATGTGGTCCGGATGGGGGTAGCCGCCGTTCTCGTCGTAGGCCACGACGACGTGGGGCCGGAACTCGCGGACGAGGCGGACGAGCGGGGCTGTCGCCTCCTGGATCGGGAGCGTCGCGAAGGAGCCCCACGGCAGCGGCGGGCGGGGGTCACCTTCGGGCAGCCCCGAGTCGGTGAAGCCCAGCCAGCGGTGCTGGACGCCGAGGACCTCGCGCGCCGCGGCCATCTCGAGCCGGCGGGCACCCGCCATGTCCCGCCGCGGGTGCGGGGCATCGAGGATGTGGGGGTTCTGGATATCTCCCCGTGACCCGTCGGTGCACGAGACGACCATGACCTCATGCCCCTCGGCCACGTACTTGGCCATCATCGGTGCGCCCTTGCTCGACTCGTCGTCAGGGTGCGCGTGGACGGCGAGGAGTCGGAGGGCGGAAGGGTTCTCTGACACGCCTCCTAGAATAGACAGGTGACCGACTCCCCCGCCCTCGCCGTCCGCTACGGCGCCCCACGCCAACGGCTGACCAAGCGCACGGCGCGCATCCTCATCGTCGCGGCCCTGGCCGTTGCGATCGTGGTCGCGGGGTGGCTCACCTACACGTCTAGCGTGCGCTCCGGGGTGCAGTCCAAGGATGTCGGGTTCTCCACGCCGGATGCGTGGCACGCGGAGATCGACTTCCAGGTCACCAAGGACGCCTCGGCGACGGCGGTCTGCGCGGTCCATGCTCTCTCCGACGACTTCGCGGTCGTGGGGTTCAAGGAGATCGAGATCGGCCCGGACGCCGGCGCGTCGGGCACGACGACCACGCTGCATCGGGTCCCGCTGCGGACCGAGAGCGCGGCGGTCTCGGGCGTCGTCGACTCATGCTGGCTCAAGGCGTCCTAGCCGCGACACGGCACACCGGGCATCGTCCCAACTTGGGATCGAGTCCCATCTTCACTAGAATGTTCTAATACCCATTGCCCCGCCGGTGGTACAGAAAGCGCTCCCGAGGCATCGCGCCTCAAGGGGACGCGCATAACCGCAGGCGGGGTCTTTGCATGTAAGACGTTGACGAGGAGACGACATGTCCACCACGACCCATCAGGGCGGCGCCTGGCTCACGCAGGAGGCGTACGACCGTCTCAAGGCTGAGCTGGACCACCTCTCGGGCCCCGGCCGTCATGAGATCGTCGAGAAGATCGAGGCCGCCCGGCAGGAGGGCGACCTCAAGGAGAACGGCGGCTACCACGCCGCCAAGGAGGAGCAGGGCAAGATCGAGGCCCGCATCCGCCAGCTGACCGACCTCCTGCGCAACGCACAGGTGGGCGAGAAGCCCGCGGACGACGGCGTCGTCGAGCCGGGCATGCTCGTCGTGGCGAAGATCGCCGGCGAGGAGGAGCGCTTCCTCCTCGGCTCCCGCGAGATCGCCGAGTCCGGCGCGGACATGGACGTGTTCAGCGAGAAGTCCCCGCTCGGCTCCGCGATCGTGGGCCACAAGCAGGGCGACAAGCTCTCCTACACCGCCCCGAACGGGAAGCAGATCGAGGTCGAGATCATCTCGGCTACGCCCTACAACGGCTGAGCGCCGTACAGGATCTGGGAACCCGAACAGCGCACGACGGCGCCGCCCACCTCAGTGGTGAGCGGCGCCGTCGTCGTTCATCCGCCCACATCGGCCCAGCAGGGCCTCAGGCGCAGTCCAGGAGGAAGCGCGCGAAGCTGCGCGCCACCTCCGGCCCTCCCAGCCCTTCGAGGAAGAGGAACTGCCCCTGGGGGTTGACCTCGAGCCAGTAGGGCGGCCCGCCGTCGGGCGCGGGCTTGAGGTCGGAGATGCCCATCGCGAGCCCGAGGTGGGCGTTGAGCGCCGTGAGCTGGGCGGCGGTCCCCCCGCCCAGCTGCCCCGTTCCGACGCGCGGGGCCACGTCGGTGCGCCAGTCCATGAGGTCCGAGCTGATCGTGCCCACCACGACGGTGCTCCCCCACGTGCACGCCCGGAGATGGACGTCGCCGGGGACGAGTTCCTGGTAGATGGCGGGGACCAGGGCCAGCTCCCGGTCAGCCGGAAGGGTGTCCTCGGTGAGGACGCCGGCCCGGAGCGGGATGTCCATCGTGCTCGCAACAGGCTTGACGACCATCCTCCCGCCCAGCTCGGCGCAGAACTCCCGGATGTCAGAGGGGATCTGACTCACGAGGGTGCGGGGGACCCTCAGGCCGACGCGCAGCGCCGCGCGGAGCTGGACGAGCTTGAGCTCAGCGCGGCGTGTCGCATCGGGGTCGCTGACCCACCGTCCTCTGAAGCCCGCCCGGAGGCAGCCGAGGACGGCGTCTCGAGCCTCGTTGGCGACGACCGTTCTCGCAGCCGGGTCGCTCACCGCGTCGGGGACCGTGGGCCGGCCGACGCGCCGCCACCAGAGGACGTCGAGCTGGTCTGGGCTGATCGGGCCGTCTGCCGCGTCGAGGCGCGCGCGATCCGGGGCCGACGACGCCCAGCTGATCCCCCCGCTCTGCGGGACCCGGTCCGCATAGATCAGCGATGCCCGCCCACCGGCCTGCTCGACCCAGTGTGCGGCGAGCTCCGCGTGGAGGTCTCCAGACTGGGTCAGGATGCCGATGTGGGCCACGTCAGCAGCCGTTCCCCCAGTAGTCGCAGTCGTCCCAGCCGTCACCGGATCCGGAGATGGTGGCGCACCCCGGCTTGTACATCTTCGCGTCGATGGTGAGCCCGACCTTGGTGCGCATGGCTTCTTCCCACTTGTCGAGGCCCTCAGGTCCGGTGAACTCCATCCACTCGAGCTTGAACGGCCAGACGGTCGGGACGAGCTCGTTGTCCTTGCCGATGTCGTAGCGGGTGCCGGGAGTGTTGTCGATGGCCATGGCATTCTCCTTCTCGATGGTTCGGGGACTCTCCCCATTCATCGACGATGCGCCCGCCGAGCCGATTAATCAAGTGACTGGACTAAAGTAGCTGGGCATGCTCGTGCCGCTAGGTGGCGACCCGGCCCCTGGGCCGCAGGAGGACGGCCGCGACAACCCCTCCCGCGAGGCCGAACAGGTGCGCCTGCCATGAGATGCCGCGGCCCACGTTTGGCAGCACCCCCAGGAGCACGCCCCCGTACGCGGCGAACAGCACGAGCGCGAGGAGGATCTGCCACCAGCTGCGGTTCAGGAAGCCCCGGACCAAGAGGAAGCCGAAGAGGCCGAAGATCACACCGGACGCGCCGACGGTCACGGAGGGGTAGCCGAGAAGGCTCCCGCCGAACACCCACACGCCGACCCCCGACCCCAGCCACGACAGCGCCACGGCCGTGAGGAACTGCCTCAGCCCGGCCAGGAACGCCAGGAATCCAAAGACGAAGAGCGGCAGCGTGTTGGCCAGGAGATGCCCCCAGCCCGACGAGTCGTGTACGAGCGGGGAGGTCAGGATGTCGGGGAGGCTGCCCACGTCACGCGGGCGGATGCCGAACGTCCTCGACAGCAGTCCGAAGGTTGTCATGTTCACCAGCTGGATCACGTACAGCACCACCGTGACCGCCGTCATGGTGGCGAGCCCCGCGCGGGCGCGCCCCGCGAGCTCGTTCGTCGACCCCGGCGCTCGCACGGTTCTGCCGCCTCAGACGTGGATGACGATCGGCTGGAAGCCCTCCGCGCGCAGGGCCCGGAGGATCTGGTCGGAGTGCTCGTGGCCCTTCGTCTCCATATCGATCGTGATCGCCACGTCCCCCATCGCGATCGAGCCGCCGACGCGGGTGTGGTCCACGCCCGTGACGTTCGCGTCGTTCTCGGCGATGATGCGGGAGATCGTCGCGAGGGAGCCCGGGCGGTCATCGAGCATCATGCGCACCGTGAGGAAGCGCCCGGCGGCGGAGAGGCCGCGCTGGATGACCTTGAGCATGAGCATCGGGTCAATGTTGCCGCCGGAGAGGATCACGACGGTCTTCTTCGGGTCGATCCCGAGCTCGGCGAGCTTGCCGTCCATGAGCGCGGCCACGCCCACGGCGCCGGCGGGCTCGACCACGAGCTTGGAGCGTTCGAGCAGGAAGATGAGGGCCCGGGCGAGGGAGTCCTCGCTCACGGTCACGACGTCGTCGACGAGCTCGCGGATGATGCTGAAGGGGATCTGACCCGGCAGGCCCACGGCGATGCCGTCGGCCATCGTGGCGACCTTCGGCAGGGGCACGACGGCGTCGGCCGCGAGCGAGGGCGGGTAGGCCGCGGCGTTCTCGGCCTGGACCCCGATGACGCGGATTTCGCGGCCGAGCTCGGCGGCCTTGGACTTCACGGCGACGGCGACGCCGGCCAGGAGCCCGCCGCCGCCCACGCCCATGAGGATCGTGTCCACTTCCGGGACCTGCTCGAGGATCTCCAGGCCGATCGTGCCCTGGCCCGCTACGACGTCCGCGTTGTCGAACGGGTGGACGAACACTGCACCGGTCTCGTCGGCGTACCGCTTCGCCTCGGCAAGGGCCTCGTCGACGTTGTGGCCGTGCAGGACCACCTCGGCGCCGTGGCTGCGGGTCGCCTGGAGCTTGGGGAGTGCAACGCCGAGCGGCATGTAGATCCTGGCCCGGATCCCGAGGCGCTTCGCGGCCGATGCGACGCCCTGCGCGTGGTTGCCTGCCGAGGCGGCCACGACGCCCTGCCGCTTCTCCTCATCGGAGAGCCGCGCCATGCGCACGTACGCGCCGCGGACCTTGAACGAGCCGGCCCGCTGCAGGTTCTCGCACTTGAAGTAGACCTCGCCTCCCACCGTCTGGCCGAGGGCCCTCGACTCCTCAATGGGCGTCTTGGCGCTAATGCCCTCGAGCAGCTCCTGTGCTGCAAGAACGTCGTCGAGCGTCACAGCGAGAGTCGAGAGGGCAGTCATACTCAGTGCTCCTAGGGGGCTTCACGGGGGTTCGGGCCCGGCCCGGCGTCTTCCGGCGGGACCGGCGCACCTCCATTTTCCCACGAGTTCTCCCACGAACGGGCCGCGATGTAGCGCACGGCCGAGTTCGTGACGGCGAGAGTGGGCACCGCGAACAGCGCGCCGGCGATGCCGGCGATGTAGGAGCCCGCCGCCACGGCCAGGATCACGGCCACCGGGTGGAGCGACACCGCCCGGCCCATGATGAGCGGCTGGAGCACATGGGATTCGAGCTGCTGGACCGCGACGACGATGATGAGCATGATGAGCGCGTTCACGAGGCCGTTCGCCACGAGGGCGAGCAGGACGGCGACGGCGCCGCTCAGGAGCGCGCCGACGACCGGCACGAACGAGGCGACGAACACGAGGATGCCCAGGGGAAGCGCGAGCGGCACACTGAGGACGGCGGCGCCCACGCCGATGCCGACCGCGTCCACCGCCGCCACGAATACCTGGACCCGCACGTAGCTCACGAGCGAGGTCCAGCCCTTCCGGCCGGCGCCGTCGGCCGCCGCCCGCGCGCGGCGGGGCAGGAGCCCGACGAGGAAGGCCCAGATCCGTTCCCCCTCAAGGAGGAAGAAGACGAGCACGAAGAGCGTGATGAGGGCGCCCGTGACGAAATGCCCCGCCGAGGAGCCCACGCTCAGGACGCCGTTGAGGAGCGTGCCCTGATTGGTCTCAAGCAGGTGGCGCGCATCCGTGATGTACGTCCCGAGCTCGGACGACGTCAGCTGCAGCGGGCCCTCCGCGAGCCACCTCTGCACCTCGGCCAGGCCCTGGAGCGCCTCGCCCCACAGCTGCGCGAAGCCCGAGGAGATCTGCCGCCCCACGAGGGTCAGGAGTCCGGCGACGACGGCGATGAAGCCCAGCTCCGTGACGGCCACCGCCACGCCCTTGGGCGCGCGCGCACGCCGCAGCCAGCCGACCACCGGATTCAGCAGTCCCGCGAGCAGCGCGGCGATGAGCACGGGGATCACGAGGAAGCTCATCTGCGCGAGCGCCCACGCGATGGCCCAGGCGACCACGAGGATGACCGCGACGCGCCACGCCCACGCCGCTGAGACCCGCAGCGCGAAGGGCAGGTCCGCGTCCGTCACGGCCCGCGCGGCACGGGCATCGATGGTCACGGGGTCCGGATGGGGTCCTTCGGGGCTGGGCTCCATGGACCCATCCTTTCAGAGGCTCGCGCCGATCCCCCACCGCATCGAGGCGGACTCGCCCGGCTCGAGCCACCGGAGCCCCTCGCCTGAGTTGAAGGCGTTCGCCGGCCCCGTCATGGGCTCGAGCGCCACCGCCTTGGCGCGCCCGGGGAACGTGTCGGTGACGAACACGTGCAGGTACCTGCACGTGTCCTCCTGCCACAGCCAGACGCTGCGGCCGTCGGCACCGGTGAGTGTCGCGCGCACGACGGCGGGCGGGGCAGCGGCGGCGGCCGGCCCCGCGCCGTCGTGCGTGAAGGAGAGGTCCGTGAACGCGCAGTCCACCGCGAGCTCGCCCACGGTGCGTCCGCCGCGCAGGTCCCACTCCCCCGCCACGGGCTCGGAGCCGCGCGGGATGAGTCGCTCGTCCGCGACAAGGCGGGTGGCCGCAGGGACGGTGAGGGTGAGCTCCTCGGTGGGCGTCCCACCGAGCCGCAGATACGGGTGCGCGCCGAGGACGTACGGCGCGCGCGCCGCAGAGCCGTTGCTGAGGCTCTGGGTGACACTCAGGCCGCCGTCGGCGTCGAGCGCGTAATCGACGCGGTGGCGGACGAGGAACGGGTAGCCGTGCTGGGGGAACACCGTGGCCTCGAGGGACACCGAAGCGCCCGAGACCTCGACGGGCGCGTAGCCCGTGTTGCGCAGCAGGCCATGGCTAGCGTGCCCCCGCGAGGGTTCGGTGATGTCCAGCTGCTGCACCTTGCCGTTGAGGGGCCACCGTCCATCCTCGACGCGGTTGGCCCACGGCGCGAGCGTGATCCCGGTGGCGCCCGGCGGGATCTGGTCGTCACCGAATGTCTCTGTGAGCACGACGCCGTCGCGCGAGTAGGCGCGCAGGGTCGCCGCGAGCTCGGTCACGACGGCGACGCCGCCGGCGCGGCGGAGCTCGTACTGGCGACCGGTGACGGCGCGGCCCGACGCTGGGCTGACCGGAGTGGAAGGGCCGGTCGGTGATGGTGTCATGGATCCAACGCTAGCTGTCGCACCATGCCGCGGCACAGTCCGCGCAGCCTCTTCCCCTCCGACCCGTCGGATGTTATCTTTTGTTAGAAAGCTGTTGTTTGTGTTAGCTCTAGGGTGCTGGCTCAGGATCAGCTGCAGATTCAGGATTAGCAGGATTAGCAGGATTAAGGGGGGAACGCCATGCTGGCTGCCGAACGCCAGGCGCACATCGTCGCCGAGCTCGAGCGGCGCGAAGCCGTGCGCGTCACGGAACTCGCGTCCGCTCTGGGCGTGTCCGAGATGACGATCCGGCGGGACATCGAGCACCTCGAGCTCCAGGGGCTCGCCCGCCGCGTCCACGGGGGCGCCGCTCGCCCCACCGAGATCGGGTTCGCCGAGATCGGCTTCGCGGCCAAGAGCGAGCACAGGCCCGACGCCAAGAGCGCGATCGCGGCACGCGCGATCGAACTCGTTCGGCCCGGAGCCACGATCTTCGTCACCGCCGGGACCACGACGTTCGCGTTCGCCCGCCTGCTCGCCGGCGTTCCGGACCTCACGGTCGCGACCAACTCGATCAAGGTCGCCGAGGCTCTCGGAAGCGCCAGCCACGAGGGCGCGCGGACCATCCTCACGGGCGGCGAGCGGACGCCGTCGGAGGCCCTCGTGGGGCCGCTGGCGACCTCTACTCTCCGCCAGCTGCACGTCGAGACCTGCTTCATGGGCGTCCATGGCCTCCACCCCCGCGGCGGGCTCACCACGCCGAACATGCTCGAGGCCGAGACCAACCGTGCAGCTGCCGAGTCCGCGGCACGGCTCGTGGTACTGGCCGACCACAGCAAGTACGGCCTCGTGAGCCTCGCACGCATCCTCCCCCTGAGCGCCGTCGACACCCTCATCACGGACGACGGCCTCTCCACCAGTGCGCTCGACGAGCTCCGGCAGACCGTCCCGGACCTCATCGTCGCGCCCGTCGACGAATCGGAGACCGCATGACCCCGCCCCTGATCACCCCGACGCGGCTGTCTGACGGCCGCGAACTTATCTACTTCGACGACCCGGGCAGCGCCCCCCGGACGCCGTCCCCGGACGCCCGCGGGCTCGCAGGCCCCGCGGTGCCGGGCCACCTCCGCTACGACGAGCTCTCCGGCGACTGGGTCGCCGTGGCCGCCCACCGGCAGTCCCGCACCCACTTGCCGCCCGCCGACCAGTGCCCGCTGTGCCCCACCACGCCGGCCAATGCCTCCGAGATTCCCGACGCAGACTACGACGTGGTCGTGTTCGAGAACCGGTTCCCGTCTCTCGGGCCCGGCACCGCGGAGCTGCCAGCCTCTCTCCCGTGGGGCCAGACGACCCCCGCGGTCGGCCGCTGCGAGGTCGTGTCCTTCACCTCGAGCCACACCGGGTCCTTCGCGGGGCTGCCCTACGAGCGTGCCCGCACCGTGGTCGAGGCCTGGGCCCACCGGACCGCCGCGCTGAGCTCGCTGCCCGGAGTGCGGCAGGTCTTCCCCTTCGAGAACCGCGGCGCGGACATCGGCGTCACCCTCCATCACCCGCACGGCCAGATCTACGCGTACCCGTACGTCGCGCCCCGGGCGGCCCAGCTGGCCGCGATGGCACGTCGCTTCTACGACGACGCCGACGGCCGGGCCACCCTGCTCGGCACCCTGCTGGACCGCGAGCGGACCGCCGGCGAGCGCGTGGTGCTCGAGGGGGACCACTTCACCGCCTTCGTGCCGTTCGCCGCGCGCTGGCCGCTCGAGGTGCACCTCGTGCCGCACCGTCATGTGCCCGACTTCACGTCCCTCACAGGCGAGGAGAAGGACGAGCTCGCATCTTCCTACCTCTCGCTCCTGATGGCCGTGGACGCCCTCTACCCCACACCCACCCCGTACATCGCGGCATGGAATCAGGCACCCCTCGATGCCCTGCTGCGGCCGGCGAGCCGCTTCCACCTCCAGCTCACCTCGCCGCGCCGCGCCGCGGACAAGCTCAAGTTCCTTGCAGGCTCCGAGGCGGCCATGGGCGCTTTCATCAACGACACGACCGCCGAGCACGTGGCCGAGCGGCTCCGGGACGCCCTCACGAAGAATCCGACGCGGCGCCCCGCCGACGCCGCGGGAAAGGCACCGGCATGACGCGGCCCCCTTCCGTCCAGGACGCGGCGGGACCGGTCCTCAACGCGTTCACCTCCGCTTTCGGCGGGGCGCCCGACGGCGTGTGGCGGGCTCCCGGTCGGGTCAACCTCATCGGGGAGCACACCGACTACAACGAAGGCTTCGCCCTGCCGTTCGCGATCGACTTGGCAGCCTACGTCGCCGTCCGCGTTCGGCCCGACCGGACCATACGCCTGGTCTCGACGCACGGAGGCGCCGAGGGCGGCGGAGGCGTCGTCGAGCTAGACCTCGACGGGCTCACTCGCGGGACGTCGCCCGGCTGGTCCGTCTACCCGGCGGGCGTCGTGTGGGCCCTGGCGGCCCGCGGGGTCGAGGTGCCCGGGTTCGACCTGGCGCTTGGCTCGACGGTGCCGGTCGGTTCGGGACTCTCCTCGTCGCACGCCATCGAGTGCGCTGTCGCTACCGCGCTGACCGAGCTGACCGGCGCGGGTCTGGGCGCCGAGGACCTCGTGCTCGTGACCCAGCAGGCGGAGAACGGGTTCGTGGGTGCGCCGACCGGGATTCTAGACCAGTCCGCCTCGCTGCGCGGCGCGCCGGGGCACGCTGTATTCCTCGACTGCCGGGACCAGAGCGTGGAGCTGATCCCGTTCGACGCGCCCGCCGCCGGGCTTGCCGTCCTCGTGGTCGACACCAAGGTGGCCCATTCCCACGCCGACGGCGGATATGCGAGCCGCCGCGCGGCGTGCGAGCTCGGAGCCGAGGTCCTCGGGGTGGAAGCGCTGAGGGATGTCTCCTCCGCGGACCTGGCGGAGGCCCGCGGGCTCCTCGACCCCGTCACGTTCCGGCGCGTGCGCCACGTGGTCACCGAGGACGAGCGGGTCCTCGAGACCGTCCGCATCCTTCGCGCGGAGGGGCCGCGGGCGATCGGCGGGCTCCTGGACGCGAGCCACGCCTCGATGCGAGACGACTTCGAGATCTCGTGCCCCGAGCTCGACCTCGCGGTGGACACTGCCCGCGCGGCCGGAGCGCTGGGCGCCCGCATGACCGGCGGCGGATTCGGCGGATCGGCGATCGCCCTCGTCCCCACTGATCGCACTGGGGCAGTCAGGGACGCCGTCCTGTCCGCGTTCTCGCGGGCCGGCTTCGCGCAGCCGGACCTGTTCAGCGTCTCCCCTGCGGACGGGGCCCGGCGGGTCATCTAGGCGCGGGGCATCCGATACGCGCGCCACGGTGCGGGAAGGCCCCCGGACGATTCGTCCGGGGGCCTTCCCGCTCACGAGCTCTTCATGAGAGGTCAGTCGTTGCTATTGAAGATCGCCAGCAGGCGCAGGATCTCCGTGTACAGCCACACGAGCGTCACGGTGAGCCCGAACGCCGCGGTCCACGCATAGCGCCGCGGCGCCCCGGCGCGGACCCCCTGCTCGACCGAGTTGAAGTCGAAGATCAGCGAGATCGCGGCGAGCACGATCGCCAACAGGCCGACGATCACGCCGAGCGGGATGCCCATGACCGTCATTCCTCGCAGCCCCCAGGGGTTCTGGACGACGCCGAAGAGCATGAGGCCGAGATTCACGAGGCTGAACCCGAGGTAGCCGACAATCGCGATGAGGAAGAACTTCATGAGGCCGGGCGTCGCGCGGACCTTGCCGCTCTTGTAGAGCGCAAGCGTCACGCCGGCCACGACGACCGTTCCGAGGACGGCCTGGAAGCCGACGCCCGGCGCGAAGGCGTCGATGATCCGGGTGAGCCCACCGAGGAAGAGCCCCTCGAGTGCGGCATAGGCCAGGATGAGCCCGGCCACCGGCTCACGCTTGAACGTGTTCACGAGGGCCAGCACAAACCCGCCGAGGGCGCCGAGGACCATGAGGCCAAGGGAGGCGCTCGCTGGCATGGCCAGCGTGACAGCGGCCCCGACCACCACGAAGCCGAGGCATGCGAGCGTCCGGACGATCACGTCGTCATACGTCATCCGGCCCGTCTGCGCCGGGCCGGCCGACGGCGAACGGTACAGCTCGTCCAGCTGCTCGGGAGACATCGGCTGCTGCGGATACTGGCCATAGGGCGCAGGCTGGCCGTAGGGGTTCTGTTGCGGGTACGGATTCTGCCCGTAGGGCCCCGTGGGCACGGGCGGCGCCGTCGCGATGGCGCCCTTGTAGTTCTTCCTCCGGAAGACGGGGTTTCCCCCAAATGCCATGTCGGCTCCTTGGTCGAATGCAGTCTCGCCCCGCGGGTGCTGCGGAGGCGGCCTATACTGTCCACGCGCGGACGGCCGGGGAAGTTCCCGAGGCATCGCGACTAGACTGGCTCGGTGCCGAACGAGTCCGCGCCCACCCGCCACCGCCTGCCGCTGCGCATGCTCCACGACCGCATCCTCGTGGAGCTCGACAAGGAGGCCAGCGAGCGCCGCTCGGCCTCAGGCATCGTCATCCCGGCGACCGCGGTCCTCGGCAAGCGGCTGGCCTGGGCCCACGTGGTGGCAGCCGGCCCGAGCGTGCGGCAGGTGTCGGTTGGCGACCATGTGCTCTTCGACCCCGAGGACCGCGCCGAGGTCGAGGTCGCCGCACGCGACTACGTCCTCCTGCGCGAGCGCGACGTCCACGCGGTCGCCGAACACGATGAGCCGTCGAGCGATCTCGGCCTCTACCTCTAGCGCCCTCCTGAGCCTCGCGGCACCCCAGAGCCGCCCGCGCGGTGGCGCCGCGCGGACAATCTTTAGGGCCACTCCTCGGAGCCGCCGGACGCTTAAGTGCGCCTGAAGAAACTGTTTACAGTCGTTACCGGATCGCGACCTCCCGACGGCCTCCAGACTGCAGGACTGGCCCATCCACGCGGGTAACATGACGTCCAACGGGTGACCCTCGTCACATTCCCGCTTACCGGGTGCACGTGCGATGGGCTGCGCCCGTTGCACCGACCGTTCCGGCTGGCACGCCAGCCGCACCCCCGGAAAGACGGAGGCTCTTCGTGACCAGCACAGCCCCGGCCGCCCGCCAACGCGTACCACGCGCGCTGGCGGCCGCAGGCGCCCTGATCGGCGCCATCCTTGCAGTGCTCCTGGCAATCGCCCCGGCCGCAGAGGCGACGACCTCGCCCAGCCCCAGCCCTAATTCCAGCCAGTCCCAGTTCCAGAACACCATCTCGGGCTTCCTGCGCAACGGCGGGCAGCCTCTCGAGGGCGTCAAGATCAGTGCTGAGGGCAATGGATTCAGCGGCAGCACCACCTCATCGGCCTCGGGAGCGTGGAGCATCTCCGTGCCCGCGCAGGGCAGCTACAAGGTCACGCTCGACGAGTCGACGCTCCCAGAGGGGGTCAAGCTCGCGGACGGCCAGGAGAATCCCCGGACGGTCACGTTCAGCCAGACCTCGAACGCGAGCACGATCTTCGCGTTCGGCGCCGGCATCGTGGTCCACCAGGAGAGCTTCTTCACCAGCCTCCTGAACCGCCTCGTGGCGGGCCTGAGCTTCGGCCTCCTGCTCGCCCTCTCCGCCGTGGGCCTCTCCCTCATCTTCGGCACCACGGGCCTGACCAACTTCGCCCACGGCGAGATGGTCACGCTCGGCGCCGTCGTCGTCTTCTCGCTCAGCGCAGTCGGGGCGCCGTTCTGGCTCGCCGTCATCGGCGGGCTCGCCGCCGGCGTCGCGTTCGGCTGGGCGCAGGACGCCTGGCTCTGGAAGCCGCTGAGGCGGCGCGGGACCGGCGTCGTGCCCATGATGATCGTGAGCATCGGCCTCGCCCTCGCCGCGCGGTACGTGATCCTGTTCTTCTTCGGCGGGGCGACGCAGCAGCTTCCCTACTCCCAGTCGACCGACATCGACCTCGGGGTCGTCAAGATCTCGCCCAACAACCTGTGGTCGCTGCTCATCTCCCTGATCGTCATCCTCCTGATCGGATTCGCACTCCTGCGCACGCGCCTCGGCAAGGCGACCCGCGCGGTGGCCGACAACCCGGCCCTCGCGGCGGCGAGCGGGATCGACGTCGACCGCGTCATCCGCCTCGTGTGGGTCACAGGCGGCTTCCTCGCAGCGCTCGGCGGCATCCTGTGGGCCTACTACCGGCCGGGTGTCTCCTTCAACATGGGCCAGCAGATCCTGCTCATGATCTTCGCCGGCGTCACCCTGGGCGGACTGGGAACCGTCTTCGGTGCCCTCGTCGGCTCCGTGGTCGTGGGCATCTTCGTGGAGCTGACCACGGTGTTCGGGCTCACGTCCGACCTCAAGTACGTCGGGGCGCTGGTCGTCATGATCCTCGTCCTGCTCTTCCGGCCGCAGGGAATCCTGGGCCGTCGCGAGCGAGTGGGCTAAGGAGACCGCCATGGATTTCGGACAGATTCTCTTGGAGGCGCTCGGCGAGCTCGTCAGCCCGACGACGGCGGCCTACGCCCTCGCCGCACTCGGCCTCGCCGTGCACTTCGGCTACTCGGGCCTGCTCAACTTCGGGCAGGCCGGCTTCATCGCCGTCGGCGCGTACGGCTTCGCCATGTCGACGATCCACCTGCAGTTCCCGTTCTGGCTGGCCCTCATTGTGGCCATCGTTGCCGCGGCGATCTTCGCGCTCCTCCTCGGCATCCCGACACTGCGACTGCGCGCCGACTACCTGGCGATCGTGACGATCGCCGCCGCGGAGATCATCCGCTACGTCGTCACGACCAACACCCTCACTGATGTCACCGGCTCCGCGAACGGACTCGCCGGCATCCGAGCTGACTTCCTGCGGCTCAACCCGTTCCCAGAGGGCGACTACCTCGGCTACAGCAGCAACGACTTCTTCTTCCGAGTCTTCGGCTGGGGCCTCGTGCTCATCCTCGGGATCGCGGTCTGGCTCCTCATGCGCAGCCCGTGGGGCCGCGTGCTCAAGGGCATCCGCGAGGACGAGATGGCCGTGCGCTCGCTCGGGAAGAACGTCTATGCCTACAAGATGCAGGCCCTCATCATCGGCGGTGTCTTCGGCGCACTCGCCGGGCTCGTGTTCACGCTGCCCCGCGACGTGGTGCAGCCGGCCAACTACGGCACCGAGTTCACGTTCTTCCTGTGGACCTGCCTCCTGCTCGGCGGCATGTCCACAGTCCTCGGACCGATCGTGGGCGCCATGATCTTCTGGGTCGTGCTGTCGCTGACCCAGAACGTGCTCTACGGCCTGATCGGGATCGGCGCGCTGCCGTTCCTGAGCACCACCCAGGCCGGCCAGCTGCGCTACATCCTCGTGGGCGTGGCCCTCATGCTGTTGATGATCTTCCGGCCGCAGGGCGTGTTCGGCAACAAGAAGGAGCTCGCGTTCTCATGAGCGAGACAGGCAACACCGGTGAGTCCGCAGTGGACTACATGACGGACTCCAGACCCATCGCCGAGGGCCCCGCGGCCCCGGGATGCAAGAAGCGCGATCCGATCGTCGTGGCCGACAACGTGAGCAGGCGGTTCGGCGGCATCAACGCCGTCGACGTCGAGCATCTCGAGATTCCCCGCCACAAGATCACGGCCCTCATCGGCCCCAACGGCGCGGGAAAGACCACCCTGTTCAACCTGCTGACCGGCTTCGACACCCCGAACACCGGCACGTGGCAATTCGAGGGCACCGACCTGGCGGGCATGTCCTCGTACAAGGTCGCGCGGCTCGGGATGGTCCGCACGTTCCAGCTGACCAAGGTCATGGGCAAGCTGACCGTCATCGAGAACATGCGCCTCGGCGCCTCGTCCCAACCCGGCGAGAAGCTCCGCAATGCACTGTTCAAGGGCATCTGGGGCAACCGCGAGAAGGACATCACCGACCAGGCCGAATCCCTGCTGGTCAAGTTCAAGCTCGACACGAAGCGAGACGACTACGCCGCTTCCCTCTCCGGCGGGCAGCGAAAGCTCCTCGAGATGGCCCGTGCGCTCATGGTGAATCCGAAGCTGGTCATGCTCGATGAGCCCATGGCGGGCGTCAACCCCGCCCTGACGCAGAGCCTCCTGGACCACGTCAAGAACCTCAAGGCCGAGGGCATGACCGTCCTGTTCGTTGAACACGACATGCACATGGTCCGGCACATCGCCGACTGGGTCGTGGTCATGGCGGAGGGCAAAGTCGTCGCCGAGGGGCCGCCCACCGAGGTCATGAAGGACCAGGCGGTCATCGACGCATACCTGGGGGCGCACCACGACGTAGACCTCGGCGCCGCAGGTGGTGTCGCGGAGCTCGAGCAAGAGCTCGCCCAAGACGAGGAGTCGGTGGTCGGTACGGAGGACGCCGGGATCCTCGCCGAAGACAGTGTCGGATCGGACGCCGAGACCCTCACAGTGGAGCGGCCGCAGAAGGAGGAGGGCAAGTGAGCGAGCAGACAGCACCCCAGCCCGCGAGCACAGCGGCGGACGGCGAGGCCGTCGTGACCGTCACCAACCTCGTGGCCGGCTACCTGCCGGGCGTCAACATCCTCAACGGCTGCAGCATCGAGGCCCGCCAGGGCGAGCTGATCGGCATCATCGGACCCAACGGCGCAGGCAAGTCGACGCTCCTGAAGGCCATGTTCGGGCTCGTGCGCGTGCACTCCGGCTCGGTGGTGGTCCGTGGGCAGGACCTCACCGGGCTCAAGGCGAACAAGCTCGTGAGCCGCGGCCTCGGCTTTGTGCCGCAGAACAACAACGTGTTCACCACGCTCACGATCGAGGAGAACATGCAGATGGGGCTGTTCCAGCGGCCCAAGGTCTTCAAGGAGCGCTGGGACTTCGTCACTGACCTGTTCCCCGAGCTCGGCAAGCGCCGGGCCCAGCGCGCCGGGTCCCTCTCGGGCGGCGAGCGGCAGATGGTCGCGATGGGGCGCGCGCTCATGATGGACCCCGCCGTCCTGCTGCTCGACGAGCCCTCCGCCGGGCTCTCCCCCGTCAAGCAGGACGAGACGTTCCTGCGCGTCCATGAGATCAACCGGGCCGGCGTGTCCGTGATCATGGTGGAGCAGAACGCCCGCCGCTGCCTGCAGATCTGCGACCGCGGGTATGTCCTGGACCAGGGTCGCGACGCGTACACGGGAACCGGACGCGAGCTGCTCAACGACCCGAAGGTCATCCAGCTCTACCTGGGGACGCTCGCCGACTCGTAGCACGACGTTCCCGCGCACGACGGCGCCGCCCACCGCATGAGGTGGGCAGCGCCGTCGTCTGTGATCACCTCATCCCCACGCAGGGCCAGGGCCCCGGTCCCTTGCGGGAGCCGGGGCCCTGTGTGCCGTGCGTCAGGCTGAGGTCAGCTCAGCTTGCCGAACTCCTCCTTGAGGGGCTGCGGCACGTTGTTGTTGTCGAACTTGTAGATGCCGATGTAGGCCTCTTGCGGGTCGCCGTTCTTCGCGAAGCTCACCGGGCCGGACTTGCCCATGTAGTGGATGTCCTTGCCCTGGCGGATCAGCGTCACGCAGCTCGGGAAGTCGCTGCACTGGTTGCTGCCGTGGGTGATGTCCACGAACTGGGCGGCGATGTCCGTGCCCTTCGTGCTCTTGGCCTTCTCTGCCGCGAGCGCGATGAGGTTCGCGGCGTCCCAGGACTCGCCGGCGTAGTTGTAGTTCACGAGGGACGGGTCGATCGTCTTCAGCTGCGCCTTGAAGTCATCCTTGGCGAACGTCCCGGGCTGGGTGCCCTGGGCCCCTTCGAGCGTGCCGGCCTTGAAGTCCTTGCTGTAGTCGGCGGTGTTGCCGTCCACGAAGAACATCTGGGTCGGCTTGACGCCCTTGGCCGTGAGGAGCGGGATGATCTGCTTGGCCTGATCGAACGAGATCACGGCGATCGCGTCCGGCTTTGCCGCGACGACCTTGTCGACCTGCGAGCTGAACTGCGAGTCGCCCTCGTTGAACAGCTCCTCGTCGACGACCTTGCCGCCTGCGCCCTCGAACGCCTTCTTGACGTTGTCCCGCAGGCCCGTGCCGTACGCGTCGTTGAGAACGATCATGCCGAGCGTCTGCGCTCCACAGGAGGCCATGTAGTTGCCGAGCACGCGGCCCTGGAGGACATCTGAAGGGGCGGTGCGCCAGTACAGGCCCTTGGCATCCCAGGTCGAGAAGTCCGGGGAGGTGTTGGCCGGGGAGAACTGAACGACGCCGGCGCCGGTGATCTGGTTGATCACCGTCTTGGACACGCCGGACGACGCCGCACCGATGATCGCGCTGACGCCCTGTCCGAGCAGGTTGGTGACCGACTGGGTGGCGATGTCCGTGGTCGTGTCGCCGGAGTCGCGGTGGATCACGTCGACCGGGTGGCCGAGGACGCCGCCGGAGTCGTTGATCTGCTTGACGGCGAGGTTGACGCCGGCGATCTCGGGCGGACCGAGGAACGCGAGGGCACCGGTCTGCGGTAGCAGCGTGCCGAGCTTGAGCGGGGTGGGCGACGTCGTGGTGGCCTTCGGAACATCGGCCGGAGCAACCGTCTGTCCCGCCGCTGAGGAAGCGCCGGCGCTGCCGGACGGCGCCGGGCAGGAAATCCCGGCGGCCGCCGCGCTGGAGGTGCTGGAGCCCGACGGCGTGCTCGACGTGCCGCTGCATGCGGTCGCCAGCAGCGCGACTCCGACCCCCAGAGCGGCCAGCTTGGCCGTCCGAGGCGCAGCGAAGTGACGTTGAATCATGCGTTCTCTCCTCCATCGGAGGGCATGGCGGCCCTCCAGATGCGAACAATCAGGTGTTCCTGATTAAAAGACAGGCTAATAGAACGTTTAACCCCTATTACAGTGATTCAGGTCACAGCCTTGTAACAGCTCGGCCAAAGGTTACCGACACGTAGGATCCTCCCGCTCAGGGCGTGCCGTGGCGGAGTCTGCCGACGGGAAGGACGGTGTGCCCCAGCAGGGACTCGAACCCTGACTGAGCGGATTTTAAGTCCGCTGCCTCTGCCGATTGGGCTACTGGGGCGTGTCCACCAGCCTAGTGCGTCTGGTGGGGCGAACGACGGCGGCCGCCTCCTTCGAGCAGAAGGAGGCGGCCGCCGTCGTGGGTCACCGCGTCAACGGTGCGAGGGTCACTTGACGCCCGCGGGCACCTTGTTGCCGGCGCCGTCGGCCTTGTCCGCCGAGGCGGCCGGCGCCGCAGCGGCGGGGGCGGCGGGCTTCGGGGCGGGACGGGCTGCGGTCTCGAACGCGGCGCGCGGGTTCTCGAGGCCCTGGAGGGGGGTCGTGTCGCGGCCCGCGAAGAGCGAGGAGAACCAGTCGAGGAGCACACGGAACTTGCGCTCGGCCGTCGGGATGGCCATGCCGTGGTAGCCGCGGTGCGCGAGCCAGGCGAGCGGGCCCTTGAGGCCGATCCGGCCGAACACGTTGATGTTCGCCACGCCCTTCCACGGGCCGAAGCCCGCCACGGCGCCGAGGTTCTTGTGCTTGTAGTCCGCGAGCGGCTTGTCCCAGCGGTTGGCCCACAGGTTGTTCGCGAGGACCTTGGCCTGGCGCAGCGCGTGCTGGGCGTTCGGGACGCAGGTGCCGTCGGGGAGGCCCTTGCCCGTGAGGTCCGGCACGGCGGCGATGTCGCCGGCCGCCCAGGCGTTCTCGACGATGCCCTCGTCCCCCGCGATGCGCAGGTCAGGCAGGACGCGGACGCGGCCGCGCGGCTCGAGCGGGAAGTCGGTGGAGCGGACCATCGGGTTCGCCTGGACACCGGCGGTCCAGATGAGCGTGTCCGCCTCGAACTCGTCGGCCGGGGCCTTGTCCGGCATGCTGATGAGCTTGAGGGAGCCCTCGGCGTTGGCAAGGGAGGTGTTCAGGAGCACCTCGATGCCGCGGCTCTGCAGGTGGCTGACCACCCAGTCGGCCTGCTCGGCGGTGACCTCGGGCATGATGCGACCCATGGCCTCGACGAGGACGAAGCGCACCTCGTCCTGGCGGAGGCGGCCGTTGTTGCGGACGGCCTCGCGGGCGAGGTCCTCGAGCTCGGCGATGGTCTCGATGCCGGCGAACCCGCCGCCCACGACCACGAAGGTGAGGGCGCGCTTGCGCTCGGCCGGGTCGGTGGCGGTCGAGGCGAACTCGATGCGCTCGACGACCTGGTTGCGGAGGGCGATGGCCTCCTCGATGGTCTTGTTGCCGATGCCCTTCTCGGCGAGGCCGGGAATCGGGAACGTGCGCGTGATGGCGCCCGCTGCGAGGACGACGTCGACGTAGGGGACCTCGATGGTGCCCTGGTCGCCCGGGAGCTCGACGACGGCCTTGCGGTTGGCGTGGTCGATGCTCGTGACCGAGCCCTGGATGACCTCGCTGCCCTTGAGGTGCTCGCGGAGGGAGACGACGGCGTGGCGCGCCTCGATGTTGCCGCCGGCCACCTCGGGCAGGAACGGCTGGTAGGTCATATAGGGGTTCGGATCGACGACCGTGACGATGCCGCCGGCCGTGGCGATCTTCTTCTGGAGGTTGAGGGCGACGTAGAGGCCCACGTATCCGCCGCCGGCGACGAGGACGCGGGGGCGATCAACAAGCTGCAGGGAGGAAGGCATGGTTATAGAGTACCAGCTTGTGAAAAAATTCACTATCTGTCCGAACGCGTGACCTTCCGCTCTCTCGAGGCCCGCCGGCCCAGGTGGAGTGCGCCCGCCGCGGCGACGGTCAGCACCATCGTGGCGGACCCCAGGACCGTGACGGCCGGCCAGGGGCTGTCGGCCTGATCGACGCGGGGCGTCGGCGCGGTGGGCTCGGCGACCGCCTGCGACGCGGCAGGCGCCCCGGCGCCGCCGGCCGGCGATCCCCCGGCCGTCTGCGACGGCGAAGGTGTGGCAGCGGAGCCCTTGCGGTGAACCCTGATCCAGTCGGCGATCGAGCCCAGCGGGTTGGCGGAGACTTCGGGCACGTCCGCGGTCAGTGCCGCGGCGGCGTCGAGGATGCCCCGGCCGTAGATCGGGTCCGGGCCGGGCGCGCCCGCGTCCTTGGCCGTGGCAATGATGCGGTCGATCACCTGGGCTGCGCTCATTCCGGGCCACTTCGAACGGATGAGGGCCGCGACGCCCGAGACGATGGGGGCCGCACCGGACGTTCCGGCCCACTCGGCGTACTGGCCGCCGGGCAGGCCGCCGACGAGCTGCTCGGCCGGCGCCGCGACCCCGATGCTGATCCCCTGCGACGACGAGTCGATGCTCGCGTTCCGCTGCCGGTCCAGCCCGGCCACCGTGAGCACGCCCGGGATGGTGGCAGGCGCCCCGACCTGGACGTTGCCGCCGAGGCGGTTGCCGGCCGCCGCGACGACCACCACGTCCCGCTGTTCGGCGTAGAGGAACGCGGAATCCCAGCTCTCGGGCCACGCCGGAGAGGAGCTGCCGAGCGAGATGTTGATGACTTTGGCGCCCTGGTCGACGGCCCACCGCACCGCGTCGGGGATCTGGTCCGTGTCCGTCCGGCCCGCCGGGTTGGGCGATCCGAGCCACGTGGACGCGGTGAGCAGCTGTGCCTCGGGCGCCACGCCCACGACCCCGTCCGGGCCGCCGGCGTCCTTCGCCTCGCCCTTCGGGTCGGCCACGTGCCCCCGGCCGGCGAGCATGGTCGCGACCAGGGTGCCGTGCTCGGGCTTGGCGCCGAGGGGCTTCTGCCCGTCCGGCGTCCCGGCGCCGGACGAGTCGTGCCCGCCGACGACGACGCCGCGCAGGTCCGGGTGTGTCCCGTCGACTCCGCTGTCGATCACCGCGACCTTCACGCCCGCGCCCTTGGACACCTCCCACGCCTTGGTGATCCCGTACTCGGCGAGCCAGTACTCGCGGTCCCGGATGCTGTCCGCGGAGGCCGGCTGGGCCGCGGGCAGGAGGCCGATGGCCGCGAGGGCGAACGCCAGGAGGGGCACCGTGGCAAGGGCGAGGGCGCGTCGGATCACATGGCCTTCCGCGTCAGGGTGTTCGGCCGGTCAAGGGCGCTCAAGGCGATGCCGTCGAGGATGTCGTGCTCGCTCGTGACGGCGGTCGTGATCCGGCCGCCCGTGAGCTCCCCCATCCGCGCGAGGATGCGCCGCCATACGAGAGCCCCGGCCCCGATGACGTCGACCCGGCCTGGATGCAGGTACGGCAGGGCCGCCCGCTCCGCGTGGCTGAGCGAGAGCAGAGACGAGCAGGCATCGCTGATCTGTGCGATCGGCAGCTCGGCGCCATGGATCCGCTCGGGCAGGTACGCGGGCAGCGCCAGCGCGTGGGCCGTGATGGTCGTGATCGAGCCGGCGACGCCGATCACCGCCGTTGCGTCGCCGAGCGGCACCTCGGCGAGCGCCTCGTCGATGCCGGCGTCGACGTCGCGCTCGGCCGCCTCGATCTGTTCGGGTGAGGGCGGGTCGGAACGCAGGTGGCGCTCGGTGAGCCGCACGCAGCCCATGTCGATGGACCGTGCGGCGGTCACTCCCCCGGCGTCCCCGAGTACGAACTCGGTGCTGCCCCCGCCGAGGTCCACCACGAGGACCGGCCTTCCCGCCTCGAGGGGAAGCACGCTCGCCGCCCCCGCGAAGCTCAGGGCGGCCTCCTCGGTCCCTGGCACGATCTCGGCCTCGACACCGAACCGTTCCCGGATCCCGGCCATGAACTCGTCCCGGTTGCGGGCGTCCCGCATGGCCGATGTCGCGACGAAACGCACGCGCTCGGCGCCGAGGCCGCGCACGGTCGCCGCGTAGTCGTCGGCGGCGGCGAAGGTGCGGGCGAGTGCCTCGGGTGCGAGCATCCCGGTCGCGTCGACGCCTTGGCCGAGTCGCACGATCCGCATCTCGCGGTGCACGTCGTCCAGGCGCGCCGCCGCGCGGTCCGGCACCGAGTCGGCGACCAGGAGTCTGATCGAATTGGTCCCGCAGTCGATTCCGGCCACCCTCACGAGCGGTCCCCTCCCTCAGCGCTCAGCCCCTGGCCCTCGGCCGTCGTGGGCCCGGCGTCCTGCGACCCGCGCACCGGGGCGGCCCGGCCTGTCATGGACGGAAGCCCCTGGGGCCCGTGCCGCGAAAGGTCCTTCTCGGGCGCGTCGCCCTCCGTCTCCCACGCGCCCGCGCAATGGCAGCGGTCGGCGGTCCACCACGGGGCGATGGCCTCGATGGCCTCGTCCCCCAACGGATTTACCCCCGGCCCGAGCGCGAGCGACTCGCCCACAAGGACATGGAGGCACTTGACCCGTGTGGGCATCCCGCCAGCCGAGACGCCGTCGATCTCCGGAACCGGCCCCGTCCCGGCGCGCCGGCCGATCTCCTCCCGAGCGGCAAGGTACGCCTCGTGCGCGCCGCGGTAGGCGGCGGCAAGCGCGGGGTCGGCCGCAATCCGGTCATTCATCTCCGTCATGAGGCCGCCTGCCTCGAGTCGCGAGACGGCCGAGGTGATGACGGGGTGCGTGAGGTAGAACGTGGTGGGGAACGGTGTGCCGTTCGAGAGTCGCGGCGCGGTCGCCGCGACGAGCGGGTTTCCGCACACGCACCGCGCGGGGATGGCCACGACGTCCCGCACGGGACGCCCGAGCTGGCGGCTGAGGGTGTCGAGGTCCTCCGCGGTCGGAACGTCCCCGGGGGTGGGGCCGGGCGTAGTGGGGGTCTCGGTCACGGTGGTCACTGTCCTTCGTCGGTTCGGTGCGGCGCACGACGGCGCGTGCCCGCCTCGCGCGCTCGGGTCGGCTGAAGGCCTCGCCCGTCAGTCGGTCGCGGCCCGGACGAGCGAGTCCCAGAAGCCCTCGGCCCACGGCTTGTCGCCGCCGCTGACCGTGATGGGCCCGCTGCCGGCGGTGCCTGCGGGGGCCGCACCGCTCTGGCCGAAGACCCAGTACGAGGTCTCGCCGGGCATCACCATGTTAATGCGGTCTCGGGCCTGCTGCTTGACGTAGTTGGGATCCTCCCAGCGGGCGATCGAGTCCCTGAGGGTGCCCTGCTCCGCCTTCTTCGCGCGATTCCGCCTGGTCCGCGGAGCTGATCTCCGCGCGCTGGCCGAGGAACACGCGCACGGTGGGCGCGAGCATGATGGTGATGGCCACGAGCACCACGACGAGGGCGACGATGCGGCCGGAGAACGCCCGGGCGGGCACCGGAGTGTCGTCGGTCGGGACGGGGGTGCGCAGGGGCGTCTTGGGTGCCTTACGGGCCTTGTCGGGCCTGGACGCCTTGGCAGCCTTGGGCGACTTGCCGGCCTTGCGTGCCGCGGCCGATGCGGGCGCCCCGGCGGAGCCGCGCGCCCCGTCGGGGCTGGGCGCCATGGTCGGCTTCTCTTCAGGCCGCGGCTCAGACTGCGTCGCAGCCTGCGCGGGCGGGCCGGGCCGCCTCGTTGCCGGCGTGCGCGGCACGGCCGGTCGACGCGTCGCCATGAGAGAGCTCCTTGCGTGTCGGGTCCTTGCTTGCCGGGCCGCCAGCGGCTGGGGCCGGATACGGCGCCGCGGCGGCCATCGTCGTGTCAACGATAGCCGCCGCGGGTCGCCGTTCGGCGCAGGCTGGGCCCAAGCCCGGCCCAGAAGGCGGGTCAGCCCTTGAAGCGCGGGAAGGCGCTGCGACCGGCGTAGCGCGCGGCGTCGTCGAGCTCCTCCTCGATGCGCAGGAGCTGGTTGTACTTCGCGACGCGCTCGGAGCGGGCCGGCGCGCCGGTCTTGATCTGGCCGGCGTTCGTGGCCACGCAGATGTCCGCGATGGTCGTGTCCTCGGTCTCGCCCGAGCGGTGCGACGTGATGGTCGTGTAGCCCGAGCGCTGGGCGAGGGACACGGCGTCGAGCGTCTCGGTGAGCGAGCCGATCTGGTTCACCTTCACGAGCAGCGAGTTGGCCGTGTTGGCGTCGATGCCCTTCTGGAGTCGCTCCGGGTTGGTGACGAAGAGGTCGTCGCCGACGAGCTGGACCTTGTCCCCGATCGAGTCGGTGAGGACCTTCCAGCCCTCCCAGTCGTTCTCGTCCAGCGGGTCCTCGATCGAGACGAGGGGGAAGTCCTCCACGAGGCTCGCGTAGTACGCGCTCATCTCGGCAGCCGAGAGGGCCTTGCCCTCGAACTGGTAGGCGCCGTCCTTGTAGAACTCGGAGGAGGCCACGTCGAGCGCGAGCGCGATGTCCTTGCCCGGGGTGTAGCCGGCCTTCTTGATCGCCTCGGTGATGAGCTCGAGCGCCGCGCGGTTGGACGGGAGGTTCGGCGCGAAGCCGCCCTCGTCGCCGAGGCCGGTGGAGAGGCCCTTGTCCTTCAGGACGCTCTTGAGGTTGTGGTAGACCTCGACGCCCCAGCGGAGGCCCTCGGAGAACGTCTCGGCACCGATCGGAGCGATCATGAACTCCTGGATGTCCACGTCGGAGTCCGCGTGGGAGCCGCCGTTGAGGATGTTCATGAGCGGGACGGGGAGCACGTGCGCGTTGGGGCCGCCCAGGTACTTGTACAGCGGGAGGTTGGCCGAGTCGGCGGCGGCATTGGCCACCGCGAGCGAGACGCCGAGGATCGCGTTGGCACCGAGGTTGCCCTTGTTGGGGGTGCCGTCGAGGTCGATCATGGCCTGGTCGATCGCACGCTGGTCGGTCGCGTCGAAGCCCGTCAGGGCCGGGGCGATCTGGTCCAGGACGGCCTCGACGGCCTGCTGGACGCCCTTGCCCTGGTAGCGGCCCTTGTCGCCGTCGCGGCGCTCCACGGCCTCGAACTCTCCCGTCGAGGCGCCCGAGGGGACAGCAGCGCGGCCGAGGGAGCCGTCGCTGAGGAGGACCTCGACCTCGACCGTCGGGTTGCCGCGGGAATCGAGGATCTCGCGGGCGTGGATGGCATCGATAAGCGCCATGGGCGTGCTCCTTGGTGTATGGAACGGGTCTGACGGGCTGTGGCCCTGCCGCACGCAGTCACGGGGCGGCCACGGTGTCGCCCCCAGACTATCCGCCGCGTGCGCGGCGGCGCGACCTGTGACGCTGGAGGTGCCGGGACGCTAGAGGCGGCCGACGGCGCCCCGCAGCGCCCGCTCGGCATCCAGTCCCCGGGCGCGCGCCTCGCGCACCACCCCCAGGAGGAAGTCACCGAGTTCCTCCTCCGTCCCGAACCCCGCCGAGGTCGGTTCCCCTGACACCGGGGCCACCCCGTCGAGCGCACGACGACGCTCGGCCCGCCCCAGCGCCTTCTGTGCGAGCGCGAGCGCCGGCAGGTGCCGCGGAAGCCCCTCGAGCGCGTCGGGACCGACGAGCCGCGGCGAGTCGCCGCCGTCGTGCGCCGAGCCCGCGGACCCCTCCACGCGCTCGCCCTGCGCGAGCCGCTCCTCCCGCTTCGCCGCGTCCCACGAGGCGATGATCTCCTCGACCGTCGCGGGAAAGCTCGGCTGGAGGCCGCCGTCGGGAGTGAAGACGTGCCGGTTCCGCCGGACCATCTTCTCGGTCAGCGCCTCGGCGACCGTGTCGAGATCGAACGCGCCGCGTTCCCGGGCGATCTCGGCGTGCAGCACCACCTGCAGGAGCACGTCCGCGAGCTCGCCCTTGAGCTCCTGCTCGGGGGCGCCGTCCTCGATGACCTCGACGAGCTCGTAGGACTCCTCGATCAGGTAGGTCACGAGCGAGGCGTGCGTGAGCTCCGCCGTCCACAGGCAGTGCTCACGCAGGAGGCGCACCACCTCCACGAGACGGTCGACGGGGGCACTCACCTCAGGCTCCCTGCCGCACCCTGCTCGTCACCTGTTCTCTGACTAGTCGGCCAGGTTCGCGTACGCCTCGTTGATGTACTCGACGAGGTCCTCGCGGTCCTCGAGCGGCAGGAACGCGGCCTCGGCCGCGTTGAGGGTCAGCTCGAGGAGGTCGTCGAGGTCGTAGTCGAAGGCCTCGACGAGGAGCTCGAACTCGTCCGTGAGCGTCACGCCGCTCATGAGGCGGTTGTCCGTGTTGACCGTGACGTTGAAGCCGAGCTCGTAGAGCATGTCGAACGGGTGGTCGAGGATGTCCTCGCCCCACTTGGCAATCGCGCCGGTCTGCAGGTTCGAGGAGGGGCACAGCTCGAGCGGGATGCCGCGGTCGCGGACCCACGCGGCGAGCGGGCCGAGGGTCACGTCGAGGATCGGCACGCCGTCCTCATCGACCTCGTCCGTGGACTCGACCGTGATGTCCTCCGCGATCCGCACGCCGTGCCCGAGGCGGAGGGCCCGGCCGTCCACGAGGGCGGACTGGATGCTGTCCAGGCCCGCGGCCTCGCCCGCGTGCACCGTGGCGGGGAAGTTGTTCCGCGCGAGGTACGTGAACGCCTCCGCGAAGCGCGAGGGCGGGAAGCCGTCCTCGGCGCCGGCGATGTCGAACCCGACCGCGCCCTTGTCCCGGTGGCGCACGGCGAGCTCGGCGACCTCCTGTGAGTTGTCCGCGTGGCGCATGGCGGTGATGAGTTGGCCGACGGCGATGACGCGCCCCGACTCCTCGACCGCGGCCATGCCGTCCTCGAGGCCCGCTTGGACAGCTTCGACGGCCTCGTCCAGCGTGAGCCCCGCGGTGAGGTGCTGCTCGGGTGCCCAGCGCACCTCCCCGTACACGACGCCGTCGTCCGCGAGGTCCTCGACGAACTCGCGGGCGATCCGGCGCAGCGCAGGCGCGGTCTGCATGACGGCGATCGTGTGGTCGAACGTCTCGAGGTAGCGCGGCAGCGAGCCCGAGTCGGCGGCGTCCCGGAACCACTGGCCCAGGGCCACGGCGTCGGTCGAGGGGAGCTCGTGGCCGATCTCGGCGGCGAGCTCGATGATCGTGGCGGGGCGCAGGCCGCCGTCGAGATGGTCGTGGAGGGAAACCTTCGGCAGGGAGCGCAGGTCGAAGGTGAGGTCCGGGGCGGCGTCGATGTTCGGCTCAGTCACGGGACAACTCTAGCCCGGGTCAGTCGCCCTGGGTCGAGGTGTTCCCGCGCGCCAGATCGGCGGTCCGCTCGTGGGGCGCGTAGTCGTCGGCGGGCCCGTGCGGGTGCAGCCGCAGCTCGCGCTCGTGCTCGGCCGCGGCCTCTGCGGCCGCCTTGCGGGCATCCACGGTGTCACGCCACCGGTGCAGCACCGTGATCGCGTGGTCCAGCACGAACCCGAGGACGAGGGCGAACCCCACCGCGACGCCCACGCTCAGCAGCGGGTTGTGGTGGAGCCACGGGAACGAGCTCGCAAGGAGCCCGATGCCGAGCGAATACCCCACCCACGTGAGGCAGGCGAAGGCGTCGAGCCAGAAGAAGGTCCGGTGGCGGAACCCCGTGCTGCCCGAGACGTAGTTGACCGCGACCCTGCCCCACGGGATGTACCGCGCGGTGAAGATCAGCACGGCGCCGCGCTTGTCGAGCTCATGCCGGGCCCACGCGAAGACCTTCTGGACCTTGGGGCGGCGCATCCATTTCCAGCGGTCGGTGCCGATCTTGCGGCCCAGGAAGTACGCCATGTTGTCCCCGGCCATCGCCCCGATCAGCGCCGTGGCGCCGAGTATCCAGAGGTTCGGCTCGCCCGAGTGCCGCCAGAAGGCGGCGAGGGCCACGATCAGCGTCTCGCTGGGCGCGATCATCGCGAAGCCGTCAACGAAGAAGAAGACCAGCAGCACCGGGTAGATCCACCATTGCCCGGCGGCATGCAGAATCGCTTCGTTGATGACCTCAAGCGACATGGGGTGGTGCTCCTCGGACTAATGGACCATTTCCAGTGTCCCATGCCCCGCCCGCCGCGACTATCCGCCGGAGGGCCCACTTGTGCCCGGACAGGGCTCCTCCCTGCGGACGACGGCGCGTCCTCCCCCGGGCGGAGCCGGCACCGGCCGCGCCCGGCCGGCTCATGCGATCCGGTCGATGATGAGCCGGTGCGCGGGCCGCGAACCCTCCGGGGCGATCGTGACGGCGCCATCGAGGGCCTGCTTGGCACGGTCGAACCGCTCCGGGGTGTCCGTCAGGAGGGTCATGAGCGGCTCGCCGGCGCGGACAGCGGCACCTGGCTTGGCATGGAGCCGCACGCCTGAGCCGGCCTGGACGGCGTCCTCCTTCCGGGCCCGGCCGGCCCCGAGCCGCCACGCCGCGACGCCCACGGACAGCGCGTCGAGGCCCACGAGCACGCCGTCCGCGGGCGCGTACACCGTCTCCGACTCCCTCGCCGTGGGCAGGGCCGCGTCCGGGTCGCCTCCCTGCGCGGCGATCATGCGGCGCCACACGTCCATCGCTCGGCCGTCCTTGAGGGCGGCGCCCGGGTCGGCGTCATGCACCCCGGCCCCGGCGAGCATCTCCTCGGCGAGGCGCACCGTGAGCTCGACGACGTCCTCCGGGCCGCCGCCCGCGAGCACCTCGAGGGACTCCTCGACCTCGATCGCGTTGCCGGCCGTGAGGCCGAGCGGGGTGTCCATGTCGGTGAGGAGCGCCACGGTGTGCACCCCTGCGTCCTGGCCGAGGGCGACCATGGTCTGGGCAAGCTCCCGCGCGCTCGCCTCGTCCTTCATGAAGGCCCCCGAGCCGACCTTGACGTCCAGGACGAGCGCTCCCGTGCCTTCGGCGATCTTCTTGCTCATGATCGAGGAGGCGATGAGCGGGATCGCCTCGACCGTGCCGTCACGTCCCGCAGCGCGTACAGCTTCTTGTCCGCAGGCGCGAGCCCGGCGCCTGCCGCGCAGCACTGCCGCCCCCGCGCCCCCACGCTCCACGCACCTGGATCCCACCCCTCATCCTCTCCCCCCTCGCCCTGCTCCCCCCCCCCCCCTCCAGCGCCACCACACGCCCCCATCCCCGAAATGGACTCGATTGTCGACGGCCCTCCGCCGTCGTGCGCCCCACGGCCCCCCCCCGCGCACAGCCCCCTCGCCGCGCCCCGGCCGCGCCCGACACCCCCCCCGCCCCCTCGCCAGCCCGCGCCCGCCGCGCCGCCGCTGGACCCTTCGCCTCCCCCCGCACCCCTCCCCCCCCCCCGGCTGGCACACACCGCCCTCCTGCTGCGCTCGGGCCCGCGCCTGGCGCCCCGGCCAGCGGCCTCGCGCCACGCCCCGCACGCCGCACCGCTCCCACCGCCCCCCCGCCTCGCCCGCCAAGCCGCACCCCTCACCCCGCCCGTCGTCCCGCCGCGTCTCCCGCCGTGCCGTCATCCCCGCTCCGAGCCCCCAGGATGGCCATCCCCCCCGCGCGAGCCGCAACCACCTCCCCTCCCCCGCTCGCGCCCCCCCCCGCCCGGCCGCCGCACGCGTCGCCCTCAGGCCGCTCGCACTCACCCCCCCCCCCCATCCCCGACTCTGCCCGCCGCCGTCGGTGAGCGCTCACTCCCGCCCGCGTCCGCTCTGGCGCCCGCCGCCACTCCACCCGCTCCGCCCCCGCCCGCCGTCCCCAACCGCCTCTGCCCCTCCGACTCCGCGCCCCGCGCCTGCGCCCTCCCCCATCCCCCCGCCGCACCGCGCCCCCCCTCCCCCCCTGCGTCCTGCGGCCCCCCGTCCCTGGCAGCTTCCCCCACGCGCCCTCTTGCCGCGCGCTCCGCGCCTTCTCCCTCC
This sequence comes from Sinomonas cyclohexanicum, assembly GCF_020886775.1. Lineage (GTDB taxonomy): Bacteria > Actinomycetota > Actinomycetes > Actinomycetales > Micrococcaceae > Sinomonas > Sinomonas cyclohexanicum. The sequence continues at coordinate 1,291,887 of NZ_AP024525.1, read as the reverse complement.
GGCCATCCCACGCCTCTCTGCGCGCCCCCACAGGTCCTCGGGGGCCCGAACCGCGTCCGGGAGCGACTCGTCCATCCGTCCCCCGACCCCGCCCACCCCCCGCTCCCACCCCCGCGCTCGCCCCCCCCACGCCACGCCCACTGCCCCCCGCCGGCGCGCGCCCCGCCCCCGCCCTCCTCGCCTCAGACCGCACCCCCCCCCCCCCCCCCCCCCCCCCCCTCCGCGCCCCCGCCGCCCACGCCCCGGCCGCACCACCCCCGCCGCACCTGCCCCCAGGCCGCCCCATCCTCCCTCGCCCCGTCCACCCCCGCCCCCCCCCCCCCACCCCCCCCCCCCGCGCCAGCCCCCGCCCGCCCACTCCCCCCCCGCCCCCCCCCCGCCCCCCCCCCCCCCCCCCCCCCGCCCCCGCACCCTGCCCACCCCTCCGGCCCCCCCAACGCCAGCGCGCATTCCCCGCACCCGCCTGCAGCCCCAGTAGGCCCCCCACGGCCCATTCCTCGACGCCCTTGCACCCCCCCCCGTGATGACCCCCGTCCCCTCGCCTCCGACGAGCGCCCCCGGCCCCGCCCGACCGCGGCCCTCCGCGATCGCGCCCCCCCCGCCCGCCGCTACGCGCCGGCGCATCCGCCCCCTCGGTCGCCCCCCCCCCGCGCCCACCCGCTCAGCCGCGCCTCCCGCTCGCACCCGCCCCGCCGCTGCCCCGCCCGCACCCCGCCCGTCGCGACGCCCCGCCTCGCTCCCGCCGCTGCGCATCCCCGCGCTCACCCACCTCCCCCCCCGCCTTGACCCCATACGGCCACATGCCTCATCGGCGGCCCGCGGGCACCTCGACCGGCCCCACCCCCGACCGCGCCGCACCCCCGCGACGCCACCCGTCCCGCACGTACGCGCGAGCATCCCGCCCACGCCCACTCGCACCCGGCACCGCGGCACCCGCCCCATCGCACTCCGCTGCTGACCTCGCTCCCTGCAGCCGCCTCTCGTCCCGCCGACACCGCGCAACAGCGCGTGACGCCGCGACCCGCGGCCGCACCCGCGCGGCCACCCGGCGACAGACTCGCCCAGCGCCGCCGCCAGGGCAATGTAGCCCGCCGCTCGCAGACCTCCTCCCTCCTCCTGAACGGCGCCTCCCCACCCCGGCCCACCGCAGCCGTGCACACCCGAGCCGCCCGCTCCCCGGCCGCACCGGCCCCCGCCCACGACTGTCGTTCCTCCCCAGCCAACTCCGCGCGTCGCCGGCTTCGACGTCTCCACCCCCCCCCCCCCGCCGCGCAGCGTCGGTCCCCGCCGCGCGCCCTCCGCGCGGTGCCTCGCCCCCGACACTGCCTCCACCCACACCCCGGCACGCCCCACGCCCCGCGCTCTCCGGCACGCCGCCCCCGCTCCACCCCACCGCACCTCACCCCGGCGCATCGCTCACCTGACGGTCACGCCCCCCACCACCGCGCGCGCTCGGCGCGACCACCAGGCCTCGCCGCCGACTACCCCGGACCCGCTCGCGCGCAGGCATCGCGGCATCCCTCGCACGCATGCCCACCCCGCCTTCGCGCGCCCCGCCGCCTCTCGTTCCAGCCCCCCGCCTCCGGCCGGCTCCCCCCGGTCCAGCGCAGGCCGTCCGACGACCCACCCGACAGCTCCTCGCTCCGCGCCCCGCACACGACGGCACGCTCTGCCCCACCCCCCCACGCCCACGCACGACTCCGGGTCACCGCAGGTACCCTCCTCGCATCGATCCCCCCCACCCACCCCACGCCGGCCGCACAAGAGGGAGACCACGCGCGCCCCCCCCCCCCCCCGCGACCCCCCCCCCCCCCCCGCCCCCGCCCCCCCCCCGCCGATCGAGTCCCACCGTAGACATTCGTCGCGCGCCCGACCCCTCCGCTCGCCGCCCCCGACTCCCCCCCGCGCCTGACCCCCCGCGCCCCCTCCGCCAGCGAGCCCTGGCCCTCAGACCTCGCGACATCTCACCCCGGATCCGCCCCCGCCTCGCGGCTCGGCTCAAGCCACGCCCGCCCGAGCGCCACGCGACCCCGCCGCGCGCCACCGCCGCGCCGCGCTCCCCCGCCCCCCCCGCCCCGGCGACGCACCCCGGCCCCTCGGACCCGCACGCCCTCCACGCCCCCCCGCGCCCTCCCCCCGCCCTCGCACGCCCCCCCGCCCCGGCCCCCACCCCGCACCCCTCCCCCACCGAACGCCGAAGCCCACGCGCCGACCCGGCCCCACACCAGCCACGCGCGCCCCCCGCACCCCACCCCCCGGCGCTCGCCGCTCCCCCGCCGCGCCCTCCGACCACACCCAGCAGTCGCCGCCCGCCACCCGCCGCCAGCCATCACGACGGCCCGCGCCTAGACCCCCCCGCCACCCGACCAGCGGGGCGCCCCCCGCCACCCCCCGACCGCTGCGCACGTCCACTCCCCGCGCCGCCCCCCAACCCAGACGACTCCGGCAGCACGGCAACCTAACCCCCACCCACACCCGCGCGGCGGCCCACGCGCCGGGGACCCCCACCGCGCGCGCGCGCCCCGTCCGACCCGGCCCGGCCCGAGTCCCCCGCCCCCAGAGCGCCTCCGCCGACACCCACCCCCCCCCCCCGCCCCCGCGGCCGCACGCCCCGCCCGACCGCCGCGAACCGCCGACCACGCGCTCGCCGACCCCCCCCCGCCCGCACGCCTCCCCCGACGGCTGTCCCGAGGCGACCCCGACCCGAGCGCCTCCCTCTGCCCTCCGGCACGACGACCCCGACCGGCGCGCCACCGATCCGCGAGCAGGCCTCCGCAGCGCCCCCGCACGCGCCTCGGCTGCATACGGGGCTCCGCCGCGCGTGCCCGGCCGCGACTCCGAGCCTGCGCGCCCGCCCGGCGCGATGCGGTCGCCGCTCGCCGCCTCCCATCCCGCATGCCTGCTCCCCCGCCTCGCTGCCGCCCGGCTCCGGCCGCGGTCGGCACTCGCGCCCCGCCCGCCTCTCCGCGCCTGCCTTCCCTCTTCGCCGAGCGCCTCGCAGCCCGCAGATGCGCCCCGCGCACGGCCGCCCCGGGCGCGCGCCCATCGCACACACGCCGACCACCGCCGCAGCCCTGCGCACTACCCACGCCCCACGCCACTCCGCACTCCGCGTCCTGCGCTCGCACCCCCCGGCTCCGCATCGAAACACCGCCCCGCGGCGGACCAGGCCCCGACGACGCCGCCCAAAGCCGCCCCCCGAAAGACAGCCGCTGCCCCACCGCCCGCCGCTCCGACCCGCCCCCCGAGGCCACGCCGCCCCCGCTGCACCCTCCGCGTTCCCCGCAAGCCCGACTCAGACCCCCCCGCGCGCCACGCCCCCCCCCCCCCGGCCCCCCACCCCCCCCCCCCCCCCCCCCCGCCCCCCCCCCCGCGCCCCGCAGAGCTACCTCCCCCCTCTCCCGGTACCCACCGCACGACCCCTCGCCTGGCCACTGCCCCGGCCCACGCCCACCGACACGGCCGCGCGGGCCAGCCGCCAGTGACCCCGCACCGCCCCACCCGCTCGGCCCCCCCCGGCCTCCTCCACCGCCTCTGCATCCCCCGCCCCCGCACCAGCCGCCCCGCCCCCCGGCCAGGCATCCTCGCCCCCCCCGCGGCCGACCTCCGCCCACCCGCACCCCCGTCCCGCCAGCGTCCCGCACGCCCACCTCCCACCCACACCCCCGCTCCCGCAGCCGATGCCGCGCACGCGCCTCACCCCGCCGCTGACGCCGACTGCCGGCGCCGCACCGCGACCCGCGCCCGCCGCACACGCCCCCGCCCCTGCGCCTCCCCCGCCCCGCGACCCCGCCCCCCGCCACGCCACCTCGGGCTCTGCCTCGCACGCCACCTTGCGCTCGGACCGCGGCTGCGCCTGAGCAGCCCGAGAACGCACGCCCCCGAGCGAACGCTCGCGCCCCTGCCTCTTGCACCACTCCGCACCTCGCGTCCACCGCACCGCATCCCCGCCCTCGCGGCCCCCCGCCCTCGCTCTCCGCCACTGCACCCCCCCCGCACGACTCCCCCGCCCCCCCCGCCCCAGCCCCATCCACCCACCCCCCCCGCCCCACGCCCCACTCCCCCTCCGCGCGACTGACCCCTCACCCCCGCCCAGCCGACCCCCCAGCCTGCCGAGCCCCAGCCCACCCGACCCGCGCCCCCACCGCGCCCTCGCCACCCTGACCCCCCACGCTCCCGGCGCCGCCCACCGGCCCCCGACCACGACTCCAGCCTCGCCTCCCTCGCGGCCCGCGCCCGCCTGCTTCGGCCACACCAGCCCGCCGGAACGCGATCGCCACCCCGAGCCCGGCCAGGATGAGGGGCGTCGAGACCGTGAGCGTCTCCGCGAGGGGGTAGAGCTTCGCGACGAGGTCCACGCCCTCCCAGTTGAAGATCGAGCCCTGGATCAGCGCCGCATACGGGCGGAAGACCTCCGCGATCGTGTCAGATGGCCGGGCGAAGAAGTAGCCCGCTGCGGTGGCGACCTTGGGGTTGGTGACCGCCATGAGGATCCCGCCGATCACGATGGCCAGGACCACCGAGAGCAGGGAGACCATCGGGGTGCCGGTAGCGATCCTGCGGGCCACGGACTCCCGCGGTGCCGTAGTGGTCTCAGCCATCTGCCTCTCCTGTCTTCTCGGGAGCCTGCGCTGCCGCTGCCGCGGCCTCGTCCGCACTCATGCCCGCCATCATCAGGCCGAGCACGTCGCGCGGCGTGTCGCCGTCGACGATTCCCATGAGCCGGCCACGGTAGAGGACGGCGATGCGGTCCGAGAGCTCCATGATTTCGTCGAGCTCGGTCGAGACGATCATGACCGGCGTCCCGTGGTCCCGCTCGGCGAGGATCCGGCGGTGCAGGAACTCGATCGAGCCGACGTCCACGCCGCGCGTCGGCTGGGAGGCGATGAAGAGCCGCAGCGGCCGGGACAGCTCCCGGGCCATGACGACCTTCTGCTGGTTTCCGCCGGAGAGGGAGGACGCGAGCTCGTCCGCAGACTGCGTGCGGATGTCGAACTCCTCGATCTTCTCCTTGGCCTGCGTGGCCACCCGCGCTGGGCTCATCGCGAGCCCGCGGGCGAAGGGCGCTCGGTCGTAGAGGTCGAGCACGAGGTTCTCGGCCACGCTGAACGACCCCACGAGCCCGTCGTGCGAGCGGTCCTCGGGGACGAATCCCACCCCGGCCTCGAGCACGTGCTTGACCGAGCGCCCGAGGAGCTCCTCGCCGTCGAGCTTCACCGAGCCGGTCACGTGCCGGTGGAGGCCGAGGATCGCCTCAGTGAGCTCGGTCTGGCCGTTGCCCTGCACGCCCGCGACGGCGAGGATCTCGCCCTGGGCGATGCTGAACGAAACCCCGTCTACGACGCGCTGGCCGTTCGGCGCCGTCACCGTGAGGTCCGTGACCGAGAAGGTCGTGTCCTTGGGCTCGGCGGGCGCCTTGTCAAGGGTGAGGCTCACCGGCCGACCCACCATCATCGTGGCGAGCTCCGCGGGGGCGGCCGACGGCGCGGCGTCACCGACCACGCGGCCTCGCCTGATCACGGTGATCACGTCTGCGACAGCCTTGACCTCGCGCAGCTTGTGGGAGATGAAGATGATCGAGGTGCCCGAGGCCTTGAGCTCGCCGATGATCGCGAGGAGCTCGTCGGTCTCCTGCGGCGTAAGGACGGCGGTGGGCTCGTCGAGGATGAGGACCTTGGCGTTGCGGACGAGCGCCTTGATGATCTCCACCCGCTGCTGCACCCCTACGGGGAGGTCCTCGACGAGTGCGTCGGGATCGACGTCGAAGCCGTAGCGGGCCGAGATCTCGCGGATCCGCTTCCTCGTCGCGTCGAGGTCGAGGAAGCCGGCCGCCTTGGTCGTCTCTGCTCCCAGCGCCACGTTCTCGGCCACGGTGAAGACCGGAACGAGCATGAAGTGCTGGTGCACCATGCCGATCCCGGCGGCCATGGCGTCCCCGGGGCCGCGGAAGGTGACGGACCGGCCGTCTACGAGGATCTCGCCCTCGGTGGGCTCGTAGAGCCCATACAGGACGTTCATGAGCGTGGACTTGCCGGCCCCGTTCTCGCCGAGGAGCGCGTGCACCTGGGAGTCCTCGACGGTCAGGTCGATGTGGTCATTGGCGGCGAAGGTGCCGAAGCGCTTCGTGATGCCGCGGAGTTCGAGTTTCACTGCGGGATCCACCCCTTTGAGCGCGAGCGCCGCCCGGTCCCGTGAGAGGGCGGGCGGCGCTGGCGCGTCGATCGAGAGCGACTACTTCGTGACCGGGCTGGACTTCGACTCGACCTTGACCGCGCCGGAGATGATGTCCTTCTGGAGCGACGCGAGCTCGCTTTTCATATCCGCCGGCACTGTCGAGTCGAGGTCGTGGAACGGCGCAAGGGCCACTCCGCCGTTCTCGAGGGTGCCCACGTACGGAGACGGGTCGAACTTTCCGTCCTTGTCGTCCTTGATGACGGACTCCACGGCGTCGGTCATCTTCTTCTGGACCGAGGTCAGCAGCACCGACTTGTAGTCGGGAGCCGTCAGGTAGCCGTCGGAGTCGACCCAGATGAGCTTCGCGTCGGTGCCCGCCTTCTTCGCATCGAGCACGGCGGAGCCGGCGCCCGAGCCCACGGGACCGGCCACCGGCAGGATGATGTCCGCTCCTTGCTGGAGGAAGCCCTGGGTGAGGACCTTGCCCTTGTCGATGGACTTGAAGTCGCCCACGAACGTGCCGTCCTGCTTGTCCTTGTCCCAGCCGAGGACCTGGACGTTCTTGTTCTTCTTCTGGTTGTAGTACTTCACGCCATCGGCGAAGCCGTCCATGAAGATCGTGACGGTCGGGATGTTGAGGCCGCCGAAGGTGGCGACCTTGCCGGTCTTCGTGGTGCCCGCGGCGAGGTAGCCGGCGAGGAACGCGGCCTGCGCCGTGTCGTACACGATCGGCTTGACGTTCTTGGGGAACGCCGGGTCCGTGTAGTCGATGATCGCGAAGTGGCTGTTCGGGTTGGCCGCGGCGATGCTCTTGGTGGCGTCGCCGAGGAGGAAGCCGACGGTGACCGTGAGCTTGCAGCCGGCCTGCACCATGGAGCGGAGATTGGGATCGTAGTCCGTGTCCGCCTTGGACTGGACGTGCTTCTCCTGGATGCCGAGATCCTTGACGGCCTTCTGCAGGCCCTCGTAGCCGGACTGGTTGAACGACTTGTCGTCGAACCCACCGGAGTCGGAGACCATGCAGCCGAGGTAGTTGGAGGCCTGGGCCGAGGAACTGGCTGTGGCGCCGGACGAGGAGGGGGCGGAGCCGCAGCCCGCGAGGGCGAGTGCTGCCGCGCTCGCGAGGGCGACGCCGGCGAATCCAGCCTTCGGGAGACGGGGACGGAAAGTATTCAAGTGGTCCTCCAGGGTGCGAGAGTCCTCAACTCCCGGGGCAGCAGTCGGCCGCGGGCATGTGGTACAGCGCACAACCGTACTGGGAAAGGAGTCCTTCACAAAAGCACGGCACGAGGCGGTCGGCGAATCGTTGGCGATTCGTTACCTTGGAGTACGCCCGGAAGGCCCGTGCGCTAGAGGTCGCGGATGCTCCGCAGGGCCGCGGCCGCGAGCACCTGCACGCCGTAGCCGATCGCCGCTTCGTCGACCACATAGTCGCCGCGGTGCAGGTCGTACTCCTCGCCGCCGGGCGTGTGGGTGCCGAGCCGGAACATCGAGCCGGGCACTTCGGACAGGAACCATGCGAAGTCCTCGCCGCCCATCGACTGCGGGGTGAGGACGACGGCGTCCTCTCCCAGCTCGGCGCGCGCGGACGCCTCGAGCAGGGCGGTCTCATGCTCCGAGTTCACCACCGGGGGCACGCCGCGCGTGTGCTCGAGCGCCACGTCGACGCCGTACGGCGCCGCGACCTGCTGGACCACCTCGTCGAGGAGTTCGCCCGCGCTGTGCCACGCCTCGCGGTCGAGGCAGCGCATGGTCCCGGACATGGTCCCCGAAGCCGGAATCGCGTTCGGCGCGGAGCCGGCGGAGATCTGTCCCCACACCATCGACACGCCGCTGCGGACGTCCACTCGGCGCGACAGCACGGCAGGGACGTTGATCGCGATCTGGGCGAGTGCGAACACGAGGTCCTCGGTCAGGTGTGGCCTCGAGGTGTGCCCACCGCGGCCCGTGAGCGAGATCCGGATGGTGTCCGAGGCGGACGTGATGGGGCCGATGCGCGTGCCGATCCTGCCGACCTCGATCCGCGGATCGCAGTGGAGCGCCATGATGCGTGGGACTCCGGAGAGCACGCCCTGGTCGATGCACGAGACCGCACCGCCGGGCATGGTCTCCTCGGCAGGCTGGAAGACGACGCGGACCGACGCGCCGAGCGGGCGCTCGCGGTCCATCTCGGCCAGCAGGAGGGCAACGCCGAGCGCCACCGTGGTGTGGACGTCGTGTCCGCAGGCGTGCGTCACGCCGTGGTTGCGCGAGGCGAAGGGCAGACCCGTCTCCTCGATGATGGGCAGGGCATCGATGTCCCCACGGACCGCCGTCGCGATGGGTCCGGTCCCGATGTCCACGACGACGCCGGTGCGCTCGAGCCGCTTCGGCGAGAGTCCGGCCGCCTCGAGCCGGGCGACGATCCGGTCCGTGGTCCGGTACTCGTGGAACGAGAGCTCGGGGTGCGAGTGGAGGTCCCTCCGGAACGCGATCAGCTCCGGCAGGAACGCCTCGAGCCTCGGCCCTACCAGCGGCGTGGGCTCGGTCTCCGTCGTGTAGTTTCGCACCCGTTCACTCTAGCGTCACGGGGTCGGCAACCCGGGTGCGCCCGGTCGCCGGGAGTCACAGGACGTCGACGTCGCCGCTGGCCTTGAGTCCCGCCACGGCGTTCTTGACCTTCTGCGCGTGCTCAGTGGTCGTGACGAGGAGGGCATCCGGGGTATCCACGATCACGACGTCCTCGATGCCGATGAGCGCGATGACGCGTTTCGTGTCCGAGACCACGATGCCGCTGGCATCCTCCGTGAAGACGCGCGCGCCCTCGCCCAAGACGGTGACGCGCTCGGCCTCGCGCGCGCTGTTGAGGCGCCCGAGAGCCGCGAAGTCGCCGACGTCGTCCCAGCGGAAGGCACCGGGCACGACGGCGACGTCCCCGGCGGCGGCGGCAGGCTCGGCGACGGCATAGTCGATGGCGATCTTCGGCAGGGTGGGCCAGACGCGGGCCACGACCTCGTCGCGCGCCGGCGTGTCCCAGGCCTCGGCGATCTCCACGAGGCCCGCGTACAGCGCCGGCTGGTTGGCCTTGAGGTGCTCGAGCATGAGCGAGACGGGCGCCACGAACATGCCCGCGTTCCACAGGTACTCCCCCGTGGCCAGGTACTTCTCGGCAACCTCGAGGCTCGGCTTCTCGACGAACTCCAGGACCGCGCGGGCACTCGGCGCGCCGTCGACCGTCAGCGGTGCGCCGCCGCGGATGTAGCCGAAGCCGGTCGAGGGGTGGGTCGGCTCGATGCCGATCGTGACGATCTTCCCCCGCGCCCCGGAGGCGGCGGTGCGGATGGCCTCGCGGACGGCCGCCTGGAAGACGCTGTCCGGGGAGATGACGTGGTCCGCGGCGAATGAGCCCATGATCGTCTCGGGGTTGCGGCGGTAGAGGATGGCCGCGGCGAGCCCGATGGCTGCGGCGGAGTCCTTCGGCTCGCTCTCGAGCACGAGATCGGCGGGGTCCAGCTCGGGGATCTGGCGGCAGACGGCCGCACGGTGCGCTTCCCCTGTGACCACGAGGAACCGGCCTCCAACAAGCGGGGCAAGCCTGTCGTACGTCGCCCGGATGAGCGTGCTGCCCGAGCCGGTGAGGTCATGGAGGAATTTCGGGGCGGCCGCACGCGAGAGCGGCCACAGCCGGGTCCCCACGCCGCCCGCGGGAATCACCGCGACGAACCTGCCGAGGGGGTCGGTGGAAACGGTGTCCCGGACAGGGGCTGAATTGTCAGTCATCGCCCCCAACTGTAATGGAAACGGACAGACTACTGCGGCTCCGGGACGGGCGGCAACAGGCACCCGCGGACCCGAGGGCATGCACTGTGAGAATCACCACGTTCGGTGCACCGCCTCGAAAAGCGAATTGAGTAAGCTGTGGGCGAAGTCTAGATTTAGTCTGGAGCTCGACTAGTGAGCGCGCCCTGCAGCACGGCAGGGCCACTCCGCACCGGTTGCCCCCACCGCATGGGCCCCATGCGGGCACCGGTGCCCGCAGGGAGGTTTATTCAGTGCCGACAAAACCAGCTGGCACCCTATACCGCGGCCATGAAGGCATGTGGTCTTGGGTCATCCACCGGATCACCGGCGTCGTGATCTTCTTCTTCTTGTTGGTGCACGTCCTGGACACCTCATTGGTGCGAGTGTCCCCCGACGTGTACACAGCCGTCATCGGCGAGTACAAGAACCCCCTCATGGCCCTCGGCGAGACCGGCCTTGTAGCCGCCATCCTCTTCCACGCCTTCAACGGCCTCCGCGTGATCCTCGTGGACTTCTGGAAGAGCGGCCCGAAGTACCAGAAGCCGATGCTCTGGACCGTGGTCGTCATCTGGGTGATCGCCTTCGCAGGCTTCGCCATCCGCCACCTCTCACTCGCGCTGGGAGCCCACTGACATGAGCACCGAACCTGTTATCCGCGAACCCCGCAGCACGTCCGTGACCGGGCGAATCGACCCGAGCTACAAGCGCGCCGGCGGCCCCAAGGGCCAGTTCGAGATGATCGCGTGGCTCTTCATGCGCCTGTCGGGCATCGTCCTGGTCGTGCTGATCTTCGGCCACCTGACGGTGAACCTCCTCCTGGGCGAAGGCGTGCACGGCATCGACTTCGGCTTCGTGGCCGGCAAGTGGGCCAATCCGTTCTGGCAGTTCTGGGACCTCGCCATGCTCTGGCTCGCGATGCTCCACGGCACGAACGGCGTGCGCACGATCATCAACGACTACGCCGAGCGCGACTCCGTCCGCTTCTGGCTCAAGGTCGTCCTGTTCGTCGCGGCAGCGATCATCGTGATCCTCGGCACGCTCGTGATCTTCACGTTCGATCCGTGCCCGCACGGCATCACGTCCGGCCTTCCCGACTTCTGCCCCGCCGCCTAAGCAGCGTCACGACCCGCAAGAGAAAAGAGCATCAAAGCATGCAGGTCCACAAATATGATGTGGTGATCGTCGGCGCCGGTGGCGCCGGCATGCGCGCAGCGATCGAGTCCGGCCAGCGGGCGCGCACCGCGGTGCTGACCAAGCTGTACCCGACCCGTTCGCACACGGGCGCCGCCCAGGGCGGCATGTGCGCGGCCCTCGCCAATGTCGAGGAAGACAACTGGGAGTGGCACACGTTCGACACGGTCAAGGGCGGCGACTACCTCGTCGACCAGGACGCCGCGGAGGTCATGGCCAAGGAGGCCATCGACGCGGTCCTCGACCTCGAGAAGATGGGCCTGCCGTTCAACCGCACCCCTGAGGGCCGGATCGACCAGCGCCGCTTCGGCGGGCACACCCGCGACCACGGCAAGGCGCCGGTCCGCCGCGCGTGCTACGCCGCCGACCGCACCGGACACATGATCCTCCAGACGCTGTACCAGAACTGCGTCAAGCACAACGTCGAGTTCTACAACGAGTACTACGTGCTCGACCTGCTCGTCGTCGAGGAGGACGCGACCCGCGAGGACGGCACCGCCTACAAGCAGAAGCGCGTGGCAGGCGTCGTGAGCTACGACCTCGCCTCCGGTGAGCTGCACGTGTTCCAGGCCAAGGCCGTGGTCTTCGCGACCGGCGGTGCGGGCAAGGTCTTCAAGACCACGTCGAACGCGCACACCCTCACGGGCGACGGCATGGGCATCGCGTTCCGCCGCGGCATCCCGCTCGAGGACATGGAGTTCATCCAGTTCCACCCGACCGGCCTCGCCGGCCTCGGCATCCTCCTCTCGGAGGCGGCACGTGGCGAGGGCGCGATCCTGCGCAACTCGGAAGGCGAGCGCTTCATGGAGCGCTACGCGCCGACCATCAAGGACCTCGCGCCGCGCGACATCGTGGCCCGCTCGATGGCCAACGAGGTCCGCGAGGGCCGCGGCTGCGGCCCGAACAAGGACTACGTGCTGCTCGACCTGACGCACCTCGAGCCGGCGCACATCGACGCCAAGCTCCCGGACATCACCGAGTTCGCGCGCACGTACCTCGGCGTCGAGCCCTACACCGAGCCGGTTCCGGTGTTCCCGACCTGCCACTACGTCATGGGCGGCGTGCCTACGAACATCAAGGGCGAGGTCCTCCAGGACAATGACACGGTCATCCCCGGCCTGTACGCCGCGGGCGAGGTCGCGTGCGTGTCCGTGCACGGCTCGAACCGCCTCGGCACCAACTCGCTTCTGGACATCAACGTGTTCGGCAAGCGCTCCGGCATCAACGCCGCCGAGTACTCCCAGACGGCCGAGTTCGTGGACCTCCCCGAGAACGCGGCGGCGGACACGGCCGCTCTGCTCGATGCCGTCCGCAACGCCTCCGGCACGGAGCGGATCGCCTCGATCCGCGCCGACCTGCAGGAGACCATGGACGCGAACATGCAGGTGTTCCGCACCAGGGACTCGATTGCCCAGGCCCTCGCCGACATCGAGACCCTCCGGGCGCGGTACAAGAACATCAGCATCCAGGACAAGGGCAAGCGCTTCAACCTCGACCTGCTCGAGGCCGTGGAGCTCGGCTTCCTCCTGGACCTCGCCGAGGTCATGACCGTCGCCGCCCTGCACCGCAAGGAGTCCCGCGGCGGGCACTACCGCGAGGACTTCCCCGACCGCGACGACGCCAACTGGATGAAGCACACGATGCTGTACAAGGACGCCGCCGCCGAGACCGAGGGCATCAAGGGCATCCGCTTCGGCACGAAGCCCGTGGTCTTCACCCGTTACGAGCCGATGGAGCGTAAGTACTGATGTCAACTGTAGAGCCCGCATCGAAGGTCGAGCTGCCCGCGAGCGTGGGCGGCGGGGGCGAGATCCCCACGTTCGACGTCACGCTCCGGGTGCGCCGGTACGATCCCGAGATCTCGGATGAGCACCGCTGGGACGAGTTCAAGCTCACGATGTACGGCACGGACCGTGTGCTGGACGCGCTGCACAAGGTCAAGTGGGAGATGGACGGCTCGCTGTCGTTCCGCCGCTCGTGCGCGCACGGCGTGTGCGGCTCGGATGCCATGCGCATCAACGGCCGCAACCGCCTCGCGTGCAAGACCCTCCTGAAGGACCTCGACACGTCCAAGCCGATCACGGTCGAGCCCATCAAGGCGCTCCCGGTCGAGAAGGACCTGATCGTGGACATGGAGCCGTTCTTCCAGTCCTACCGCGAGATCATGCCGTTCCTCATCTCGAAGGGCCACGAGCCCACGAAGGAGCGCATCCAGTCTCCCGAGGACCGCGCCCGGTTCGACGACACGACCAAGTGCATCCTGTGCGCCGCGTGCACGTCCTCCTGCCCGGTGTTCTGGACGGACGGGCAGTACTTCGGCCCGGCCGCGATCGTCAACGCGCACCGCTTCATCTTCGATTCGCGTGACGACGCCGGGGACATGCGCCTCGAGATCCTCAACGACAAGGAGGGCGTGTGGCGCTGCCGCACCACCTTCAACTGCACCGAGGCGTGCCCGCGTGGCATCCAGGTCACCCAGGCGATCGCCGAGGTCAAGCAGGCCATCCTGACCCGCAAGATGTGATCCCTGCCGCAGCCTGAAGGGGCGCCGCCCGCGTGGGCGGCGCCCCTTCGCGCGTTCCCAGGCTGTCCTCGGGCTAACCGCCCGCTGGCGCCCTGTCCTTGCCCGGACGCAGCCACCCGAGCCAACCGAGGGGACCCAACGCACGACGGCGCCCCTCCCCCGCCGGCGGCCGCGCGCCGTCGTGCGCGCTCACCCCAGCGGGCTGGGACAGGCGGTCGGGCCGGGAGCCATTGGGGTGCATTCCGTTGGCGTGCGCCCCATTGGTGCGGGTCAGGGCCGCGGACGGCCGGTGGCGGGGATGGGCAGAGCCGAACGACTCGGAGCGGCGCGGGGCGGCCGCGGCGAGGTCTGCTTCCCGGATAGCGCTCCACGACGCGGACACGAGGTACACCTGGCTCACGAGGTTGAACCAGATGAGCAGGCCGATGATGATCGCGAAGGGAGCGAGGAGGGGGTTCGCGCCGGCCCGGGCGAGGAGCTGCGTGCTGAACGCCTGGAGGACCGAGGTCCCGATGCCCGCAAGCAGAACGCCCTCGTACAGGGACCGCCGGCTCAGCTTGAGGCCGCCGGCGAGCCTGAACAGGACGAGCGCGGTGACGAGGTTGAGCACGAGGGGGATGAGGAGGCCGATCAACCAGCCGACCGGGGCCACGAACGCACCGTCCATGCCCATCAGGCCCGCGAGATAGCCCACCGCCGCGGTGAACACGATGCTCACGCCCGAGGTCGCCACGAGGAGCACGCCGAGGAGCAGGAGCGTGCCGATGTCCCGAGCCTTGACGAGCACCGGGTTGGCCTTGATCGGCGGAAGTTCCACCACGCCGCGCAGCCCGTCGCGCAGGCTCGTGATCCAGCCCAGGGACGAGAACAGCGCGACGAGGAGCGCGATGATCGCCGTGACGCTCAGGCCGGTGGGATTCAGGAGGCTCTGCGGGTCGACGAGCCCGTCGCCGCCGTCGACCTTGAGCAGGCCGGGGGCCGCCTTGGCGACGCTGTGGACCACCTGGTCGACAAGGGCCGGGTTCCCCGCCAGGAACAGCGCCGCCACGGAGAATCCGGTGGTCAGGAGGCTGAAGATCGAGAAGAACATGTTGAACCCGATCCCGGCGCTCATGAGGGGCCCGTGCCGGAGGCTGTACTGGGTCCACACCCGCATGGGCCGGAAGGCCTTGAGCCTGGCCATGAGCCACATGAGAACCGCGAGGGCAACCTTGGGGAAGCCCTCCCCGCGCCGGGCCCGGCCCACGGCCTGGCGCTTGTGGATCACCTCGAGCTTGAGCCTGCCCCGCTCGGTGGGCAGTGGCTCGGTCTCATCGGTGCGGCTGCTGCTGCTTCCCCTCGCGGGGTGTGTCCCGTCGTGTGCCAAAGTCAAGCTCTTCCCTCAGCTGCCAGAACCCGTCGGCATCGTGCTCGTACAGGCCCATGCTAGCCACGGTGAAGGATTCCCTGTAGGACTTCAGGGCATTCTGCGCCGCGTCCAGCTGTTCGGGCGGCAGATCGTGCGCGACCGTGACGTGGGGGTGGTACGGGAAGGGCAGGACGCGCTCTAGCGGGCCGCGCTGGAGACGGCGGTGGAGGCGGACGCACTCGTCGAATCCCTCCGCCACGTTGACGAAGACCACCGGGGAGACCGGGCGGAACGTGCCCGTGCCGCGCAGGCTCACCCGGAACGGGCTCGTCGCGGCGGCAACGGAGCGCACATGCTCCGTAGTGGCGTCCCAGTCCTTGGTCTCGGTGGTCGTGACGAGGGTGATGTGGGCGGGGATCGACTCCGCCATCCGGTCGCCGAAGGACTCCCGCCAGGTGCGCAGTTCCTCGGCGACCCGGTCGGGGAAGCTGAGGATCACGCCGACGAGCGGGCTGCCGGGAGGGATCCCCGGCCCGCCGTCGAGTGGTCCGTCATCGAGGAGCGGCATGGCCTCAGCCGAGGGTCGCTGCCGCCGGGGCCAGTGCGGGCAGGAAACCCACGCGCGCGTAGACCTCCGCGAGCGTCTGGGCGGCGATCTCGCGGGCCTTCGTGGCACCGCGCGCGAGGAGGCGGTCCAGCTCGGCCGGGTCCTCGAGCAGTTCCTCGGTGCGCGCCTTGATCGGGGCCACGGCGTCCACGACGATCTGCGCGACGTCCGCCTTGAGGTGCCCGTACATCTTCCCCTCGTAGGAGGCGACGAGCTCGTCGAGGTCCTGGCCGGTGATCGTCGAGATGATCGTCAGGAGGTTGGAGACGCCCGGCTTCGCCTCGCGGTCGAACCGGACCACCGTCTCGGTGTCGGTCACGGCGGACTTGATCTTCTTGGCCGTGGCCTTCGGATCGTCGAGGAGGTTGATCAGCCCGTTGGGCGATTCCGCGGACTTGGACATCTTCGCGGTCGGGTTCTGCAGGTCGTAGATCTTCGCCGAAGTCTTCGGGATGAGCGCCTCGGGCACGGGGAAGACGTCCCCGAACCGGGTGTTGAAGCGGTGGGCGAGGGTGCGGGCGAGCTCGAGGTGCTGGCGCTGGTCCTCGCCCACAGGCACGCCGTAGGGCTTGTACAGGAGGATGTCCGCGGCCATGAGCATCGGGTACATGAACAGCCCGGCGCTGGCGGCGTCCTGGCCGTGGCGCGCGGACTTGTCCTTGAACTGCGTCATGCGCGCGGCCTCGCCGAATCCCGTGAGGCACGTGAGCACCCACGCGAGCTGGGCGTGCTCGGGAACGTGGGACTGCACGAACAGCGTCGACTTCTCGACATCGATTCCGCCGGCGATGTACTGCGCCGCCGTGAGGCGCGTGCGGTGGAGCAGCTCGGCCGGGTCGTGGGGAACGGTGATGGCGTGCAGATCGGGGATGAAGTAGAAGCAGTCGTACTCATCCTGCTGAGCGACCCAGTTCACGAGAGCGCCGAGGTAGTTGCCCAAGTGGAGGGAGTCGCCCGAGGGCTGCATGCCCGAGAGGAGGCGCTGGCGGGCCGGGGTGGTAGACGTCATGGGTAGGTTCTTCCGGGGCTAGAGCTGGTAGTCGATGACGAGGGGTGCGTGGTCGGACCATCGGGTGTCCCAAGCGGACGCGCGGTCCACGACGGCGCTGCGGGCACTCGAGGCGAGGGCCGGCGTCGCCATCTGGTAGTCGATCCGCCAGCCGGCGTCGTTGTCGAACGCCTTGCCCCGCTGTGACCACCACGTGTAGGGCCCGTCGACCTGGCCGGCGAGCTCGCGATGGACGTCCTTCCAGCCGATCTCCTCACCGAAGAACCGGTCGAAGTACGCGCGCTCTTCCGGCAGGAAGCCTGCGCGCTTCTGGTTCGCCTTCCAGTTGCGGATGTCGAGCGGGGTGTGGCCCACGTTGAGGTCGCCGACCACGAGCGCATAGTCCGAGGCCTCCGCGAGCTCGGGGAGCCGCTTGAGCATGACGTCGAGGAAGCGGTACTTGTCCTCCTGCTTGGGCGTCCCCGCTTCTCCGGAGTGCACATAGGCGCTCACCACCGTGAGCTGCCGCCCGCCGTCGAGCGCGTAGTCCGCCTCGACCCAGCGGCCCGCGGTCGCGAAATAGTCGTCGCCGATCCCGATGCGCGTCTCGGTGGGCGCCTCGCGTGAGGCGATCGCGACGCCAGCGCGGCCCTTCGCGTCCGCCTCCGCGTGGAGGACGTGCCACCCTTCGAAGTACTCGTGCACGATCGGGTCCGGGGCACGGACCTCCTGCAGGCACAGGATGTCCAGCTCCCGAGGCTCGAGCCACTCCTGCATGCCCTTGCGCCACGCGGCGCGGAGGCCGTTGACGTTGACCGTGCCGATACGGAGTGCACTGCCCTTCGGGGCGGCTTCGGGGGAAGTCACCTAGCCACTCTACCCCTCGTCGACGACCGTCCCGGTGACAGGTGTCTGGTCGTCGGGACGGAGCATCTCGCGGGCGTTCGCGGCAGTGATCTGGATGGTCTCGAGGGCTCGTGCCACCTGCTCGTCGTCCCTGCCGAGGTTGTCTCGGACCACCCGCTCCTGGACCTGGATGATCTTGAAGGAGTGGTCGAGCTTGAGGTCGCGGACGTCGTCGACCGAGCGGGCCTCGCTCACCGCAGCGCCGCCGGCATTCGCCACAGACGGCGCGCGGCCGCCCAGCCGCTCTGCCGCGCGCTCGAACCGCTCCTGGGCCTTGCGGCCCGCGGTGCGGACGGTCATGAAGACGAACAGCGCGAAGACGAGCCAGCCGAAGGAGATGATGGCAACGATCCAGCCGATCACCTCGTTCCGGTTGGCGGCGAAGATCACTGCCACGAGGAACGCGAGCACGAGGACCGAGAGGCCGAGCGCGCCGATCCTGATCCCGCCGCGGCGGGGCCGGGGCGCGGCGTCGGGCTGGGACGGGTTCTGGTGGCCGAGACTCTGCATGGTGTCCATTCTCCCAGACCCGTCGGGGCCGAACGCCCGCGCGCACGCCCGCCGGGATCGGGCCCCATGGCGCGCTCAGCGGAGGAAGAGGGCCCTCAGCCGCCGGGTCGTGAAGGACACGCCCACGAGGATCATCGCCAGATAGTACAGAAGGTGCACCCACGTGGCCGGGGTGAACACCCCAATGCTGATCTGCCGCATGAGCTCGACGCCATGCCACAGCGGGAACGCCTGGACGATCCACTGCACGGGCTCGGGGTAGACGGAGAGCGGGTAGAAGGTCGCGGAGAACAGGAACATGGGCAGCATGAAGAACGTGATCATGTCCATCTGCTGGAACGTCTTCATATAGCTCGTGATCGCCATGCCGAACGAGGCGAATCCGAATGCGACCATCACGGAGGCCGGCACGAGCAGGAGCGCCCACGGCGTGGTGATGAGGCCCATGATGCCCATGACCCCGGTGAACCCGAGCGCGTAGAGGAACCCGCGGAAGAGCGCCATGAAGATCTCGCCGATGGCGATGTCCAGCGGTCCGAGGGACGTGTACAGCATGCCCTGGTAGAGCTTGCCGAAGTGCATCTTGAAGAACACGTTCCACGTCGAGTCGTAGATCGCGCCGTTCATCGCGGACACCGCGAGCAGGGCGGGGGCGATGTAGGCGGCGTAGGAGATCTGCGCGCCGCCGGGCCCCTCGACGGCGCCTACGAGGCTCCCGAGCCCGATCCCCATGGAGAAGAGGTAGAACACGGGCTCGAAGAACCCGGAGAGGAGGATGATCCAGTTCTGGCTCTTGATGACCCGGAATCCGCGCCCGATCACCGCGCGCGCGTTGCCGGCGTACAGTGCTCCGAGCGGCCGGCTGCTGGGGCGGAGCGCGTAGTCGTCATCGGTCAGGACGCTCACTTGCCCATCCTCTTCGTGTAGTTCCGCCGCGCCCACCAGATCCCCACCATGCCGAGGGCCACGAGGTACAGCACGTGCACGGCCACGAGCCACGCGGGCTCTTCGAGCCCGTAGGAGACGATCCGTCCGAGCTGGTTGCCGTGCCAGAGGGGGGAGATCCAGCCGATCCACTGCATGCCCACGGGCATGGTCTCGAGCGGGTAGAACGTGCCGGAGAACAGGAACAGCGGCATGACGATGAAGCGCTGGATCATCGAGAACTGGAAGTTCTCCTTCTCGATGTGCGCCGAGTACGCCATGAGCGGTGCGCCGAACGCCATCCCGGCGAGCACGCCGAGGGGCACGAGCATCCAGGCCCAGGGCCCGGGTGCGGCCCCGAACACGAGCATGATGAGGAAGAACACGAGGCTCTGCACGAGCAGCCGCGCGCCCACGGCCATGAGGTGCCCGGCCGCGAGCTGGCCCGGCACGAGTGGGGTGACGTGGGGCCCGTAGTAGGTGCGGCGCCACTTGAAGCCGTCCATGACTGGGAACATCATCTCGTTCGCGCTGGTCATGACGGCACTCGAGACGAGCAGCGCCGGCGCCGCGAACGCGAGGTACCCCGCCGCCGGCCCCGCTGGCCGCCCGGTGCCCGGACGTGCTCGGTCGACGTCGCGCCGCCCACGCCTGGAGGTAGGGCGGTGCCAGCTCGTGACGACGGACGCATGCGCTGACGCACGGTGCGACGGCTCGGCGACGCGCGCCCCACGCCCATGGAAAGAGGTACAGGAGCGGGTTGCCCACGCTCGTGACGACGATGGTGACCAGGTACGCGCGCATCGAGCGGAGCATGTGCTCGGCGAAGTAGAAGGAACCCCAGCGGCGTGCCTTCGCCGCGGACACCTCGGGAGTGTGCGCGGCAAGCCGACTCGGCGGGCTCGTCTGGGCGGCGTCAGTCAACGAGAGACCGTCCGGTCAGCCGCAGGAAGACGTCCTCGAGCGAGGCGCGCCGCACGAGCGAGGTGATCGGGTGGAGCCCGCGGGAGCGGATCTGCTCGAGCGCGTCCTCGCCGTCGTCGGTGTAGACGAGCACGCGGTCCGGGAGCGCCTCGACCCGCTCGCCCACGCCGTCGAGCTGGCCCACGACGGCGGCATTCCGCTCCGCGCCGAACCGCACCTCGAGCACCTCCCGGCTGGAGTGCTCCCGGATCAGGGCCGCGGGCGAGCCCTCGGCCATGATGCGGCCCTTGTCCACGACGATGAGCCGGTCGCACAGCTGCTCGGCCTCGTCCATGTAGTGGGTGGTGAGGACCAGGGTGACGCCCTGCTCCTTGAGTCGGAAGAGCCGGTCCCACAGCACGTGCCGGGCCTGGGGGTCCAGACCCGTGGTGGGCTCGTCGAGGAGGAGGATCTTCGGCTCGTTGACGAGCGAGCGGGCGATCGTGAGGCGCCGCTTCATGCCGCCGGAGAGCGAGTCGACCTTGGCGTCGGCCTTGTCCCCGAGCTGCGCGAACGCGAGCAGCTCGTCCGCGCGCTGGCGCAGGTAGCCCATGGGCAGGCCGAAGTAGCGCCCGTAGACGATGAGGTTGTCGCGGACGCGGAGCTCCTCGTCGAGGTTGTCCTGCTGCGGCACAACCCCGAGGTGGGCCCTGACCTCGGGGCCCTGCTTCTCGGGGTCCAGACCCATGATCTCGAGCCTGCCGGACGTGCGCTGGGTGACACCGCCGATCATCCGCATGGTGGTGGACTTGCCGGCGCCGTTCGGCCCGAGGAGCCCGAAGGACTCCCCGGCGGGGACGTCGAAGCTGATGCCGTCCACGGCGTTGAAGTCGCCATAGGTCTTGACGAGCTCGGAAGCGGAGATGACGGTCCTGCGGGCTGCCTCATTCACGGCTGTCCCCCCGGCAGGTGCTGAAGCGAACTGTGACACAGCTTGCACCCTAGTACGGGCCTCCAACTTCCGCAACGAATCTTTCACAACGGGATGACAACTCTCGTTAATTCACGGTGCGGGCGCGGTGAAGCGCCCCTTCCGCGATGAACTCCATGAGCGCCCGCGCACGGCGCGTGGGCCGCACCGCCGCGTTCCACGCCATGACGACGCGCACCGGCGCGGGCGTGGGCGTGATCTCGACCGGGACCACGGGCAGCCCCTCGTACGTCTCGTCGCGTGCGGGCCGCTGCACGAGGAGGGCGTAGCCGAGCCCGCGCCCCACGAGGGACCGGGTGAGCTCGAAGTCCGTGGTCCGGTACCGGATCTTCGGGGCGACTCCGGCGGCCCGGAAGACCGCGAGCGTGTGCTCGCCGCTGGGATAGAGATCGAGGAAGACCAGCGGGTCGTCCGCGAGCGCCTCGAGGGCCACTCGTCGCTCCCCCGCGAGCGGGTGGTCCGCAGCGAGCAGGGCGTACACGCTGGTCTCGAAGATCGTGCGGGCCTCGAGGCCCAGCGGAAGGTTCATGTCGTACAGGAGGGCCGCGTCGAGCTCGCCGGCGAGGAGCCGCTGCTCAAGGGGCTCCTGCTGGTCTGCGACGAAGTCGAGGACCACCTCAGGGTGTGCGTGGCCGAACCCTTGGAGGATGGGCGGGATCAGCGTGACGGCAAGCGTCGAGTAGCAGCCCAGGGCGAGCGGCCCGCGGACGACCGCGCCGGCGTCGAGCGCCGAGAGTTCGAGGTCCGCGGCGTCCGCGAGGAGGCCGCGGGCATGCTCGCGGACATAGGAACCCGCCGGGGTGAGGACCACGCCGTGTGCGCGCCGGCGCACGAGCAGCTGCGCGCCGAGGGCCCTCTCGAGGTCGCTCAGCGCAGCGCCCACGGCGGTCTGCGTGACGTGCAGCCGCTGCGCCGCGCCGCTGATCGAGCCGGCGTCCGCGACAGCCAGGAGGTAGCCGAGCTGCTTGAGGGTGAAGCGGTTCGGGATGCGCACGACGGCGCCGTCCTCCTCGTCAGGTCGACTCGCCTCGGCCACCGCCCTACCTCTCTAAGAGAACTTGCTATTGATAGATGTTTTTTGAACTTTACCTGAAGATATGACTCGCGCCACACTCGATCCATGACTTCCACTCCTGCCGCTGCACCCGTCACTGCGCCCGTCGCTGCACCTGTCGCTGACTACGTCCGCATCGAGGACCTGTACGCCGACCCCTACCCCATCTACCAGCGCCTCCGGGCGGAGTCCCCGGTCGCGTGGGTCCCGGCGGTGGGCCGGTACATGGTCACGAGCTTCGAGGCCTGCCACCGCATCGAGCAGGACGCCCAGACGTTCTCCGCGGACGAGGAGGGCTCGCTCATGAAGCGCTCCATGGGACATTCGATGCTGCGCAAGGACGATCCCGAGCATCAGGTGGACCGCGCCGCCTATGGCCCCGTGCTGCGCCCCAAGGCCATCAAGGAGACGTGGACCTCCGTGTTCGAGAAGAACGCGGACAGGTACATCGCCGAGTTCAAGGCGCAGGGCCCGGGTGCCGACCTGCACCTCGGGTTCGCTGCACCGTTCGCCGCCGAGAACCTGCGCGACATCATGGGCTTCCGCAATGCGACCCAGGAGGACATGCAGCGCTGGAGCCAGACCCTCATCGACGGCACCGGCAACTATGCCGAGGATCCGGAGGTTTGGGCTAGGGCCGCCGCCTCGAGCGCCCAGGTCGACGCAGCGATCGACGAGCTCATCCCGGCGCTCAGGGCCGAGCCGGACGCGACGCTGCTCTCCGCCGTGGTCAATGCGGGCCTCCCGCTCGAGGCGATCCGCGCCAACATGAAGATGACGATCGGCGGCGGCCTCAACGAACCGCGCGACGTCATCGGCACGGCCGTGTGGGCCCTCCTGTCACACCGCGACCAGCTCGACCAGGTCCTCGCCGACCCGAGCCTGTGGGCCGCGGCCTTCGAGGAGGCCGTCCGCTGGGTCGCCCCGATCGGCATGTACCCGCGCCAGACCACGCGCGAGGTGGAGATCGGCGGAGTGACGCTTCCCGCCGGCGCACGGCTCGGCGTGAACGTCGGCGCAGCGAACCGGGACCCCGCCCAGTTCGAGGACCCCGAGGCGTACAACCTCAACCGCGAGAAGAGGCCGCACCTCGCGTTCGGCGGCGGGGCCCACTTCTGCGCCGGCACATGGGTGGCCCGCACCTCGGTGGCCCAGGTGGCCCTGCCGAGGCTCTTCGAGGCCCTGCCCAACCTGCGCCTCTCGGAGCGCCCCGCCCGCGAGGGCGGCTGGGTGTTCCGCGGCATGCTCGAGCTCCCGGTCGACTGGGACTGACCACGCCCCAGCGAAGCACCCCGCCCATCTCCGCCCCACGACCACGAAGGAAGACCCCATGCCCACCATCACCTACGTCCAGCCCAGCGGCGCCGAGACCGTGCTGACCGTCGATCCCACCACCTCAGTCATGCGCGCCGCCGTGACGGCGGGCGTCCCGGGTATCGTCGGCGAGTGCGGCGGCCAGGCCATGTGCGCCACATGCCACGTCCTGGTCCGCCCGGAGTACCTCGACGGCCTCCCCGAGATCAGCGAGGACGAGGACGAAATGCTGGACTGCACCGCCAGCCCGCGCGACGGGACGCGCAGCCGCCTCGGCTGCCAGATCACGTGCGGCGGCAGCGACGCGCTCGTGGTCGACGTCCCGAACGGGCAGGTGTGACGTGCTGACGGAATCGGACCACGTCGTGGTCGTGGGCGCGGGACACGCCGGCGTCCAGCTCGTCGACTCGCTCCGCACCGGCGGATTCCCCGGCCCCATCACACTCCTCTCGCGCGAGTCCGAGCTGCCGTACCAGCGCCCGCCGCTCTCGAAGGACTTCATCTCGGCGGCCGACGACGCCCAGCCCCTCCCGCTGCGCGGCGAGCGGTTCTTCGAGGACTCCGGCATCCGCGCCCTCTGGGGCGTCTCCGCCGCCGAGGTCGACCGGGCCGCGCAAGAGATCGTCACCAGCACGGGCGAGCGGATCGGCTATACGGCGCTCGTACTGGCCACCGGTGCGGACAACCGCTCGCTCGGCGTGGAGGGCGAAGACCTCGGCGGCGTCGTGTCCCTGCGCACCCTCGCCGATGCGCGGGCCGCGAGGGCGGCGCTCGACGGCGCACGGCACGCCGTAGTGGTCGGCGCCGGGTTCGTCGGGCTCGAGTTCGCGGCCGGCGCGCGGACACTGGGTGTGGACGTCACGGTCGTGGCCCCCACTGACCGGCCCCTGCGCCGCTCCGTGTCCCCGGCCGTCTCGGCGTTCCTCGCCCGGAGGCACACGCTCGACGGCCTGCGGCTCGAGCTCGGCACGGGCGTCGCCGCCCTCCGCGGCGAGCACGGCCGGGTGACCGCTGTGGTGACCACCGACGGCCGCGAGCTTCCCGCGGACGTCGTGGTGGTGGGCGTCGGCGTCTCCCCCGCCACCGCGCTCGCGGCGGCAGCGGGACTCGCCGTGGACGCGGAGACCGGCGGGGTGACGGTCGACGGCGCCCTGCGCACCTCGGACCCCCACATCTTCGCCATCGGCGACTGCGCGAGCTTCCCGAGCACGCACGCGGGCCGGACCATCCGGCTCGAGTCCGTGCAGAACGCGACCGACCACGCGCGGCACCTCGCCTCCGCGCTGCTCGGCGAGGATCCCGGCGAGTACCGGGAGCTGCCGTGGTTCTGGAGCCATCAGGGACCCACGAAGGTCCAGATCGCCGGCCTCCGACGCCCGGGCGCGCACTGCGTGGTCCGCGGCGACCAGGGGTCGGGGAAGTTCTCGGTCTTCTCGTTCGACGGCGCGCACGAGGGCGCGGCGCTGCTCGCCGTCGAGAGCGTCAACAGCCCCGCGGACCACATGGCCGCGCGCCGGATCCTCGGCGCCGGCAGGCCGCTCTCGCCCGAGGACCTGGCCGACCCGTCCTTCGACGTGAAGGCCTACTCGCGGGCGGTGCCGGTCACCGCATGAGTCCGCCCGCCCGCGGGAGCCGGCCCAGCGCCGTCGTGCGTCTCCCTGCTGCGCTCTGCGTCCTGCGCTGCGCGCCCGTAGCAGCCGAGCTTCTCGACCGCGTAGTCCAGGAGGGCGGCGGCGCGCGGCGTGAGGGCCATGTCCTCGGGCCAGATGCCCACGACGTGGGCACGAGTCGCAGGCGGATCGAGGCGGCGCACCGCAACGGGCCGGCCCTCGAGGCTCACCGGGAGCACGTTGGGGCGGGACATGAGCAGGCCGTACCCCACGCCGCGGCCCACGAGCGCCTCGACGAGGATGATCTGCGGGACCCGGGCCGCGATCCTGGGCTCGAGCCCGCGCGCGGCGAACGCCTCGACCGTGTTGAGCGTGCTCGGGCTCGCCTCGTAGTGGATGAGAGGCTCGTCGGCGAGGTCGGCAAGGTCCACGGTGCTGCGGGCCGCGAGCGGGTGGTCCGGATGCAGGTGGGCCTCGAGCTCGGTCGCATAGATCTCGCGGCGGCTGTACCCGACCGGCAGGAACATGTCGTACATGATCGCCACGTCGAGGCGGCCGGACTCGAGCGCGGGGAGCAGGTCGTCGTTCGTGCCCACCGTGATCTCGAGGTCCACTCCCGGATGCCGCCGCGGGAAGCCCTCGAGGAGCTCGGGCACCACGCTCGTGGCGAAGCTGGCGAAGCAGCCCAGCTTCACGGGGCCGCGCAGCTCCTCGCCCCGGCGCGCGTCCAGGACGAGCTCCCGCGTGTCCGAGAGGATCCGGCGCGCCTGCACCGCGAAGTGCTGGCCCGCGGGCGTCAGCGCCAGGCCCCGCGCCTTGCGGCGTACGCACAGCTGCTCCCCCACGCTCCTCTCGAGCCCCGTGATGGCCTGGGAGAGCGCGGACTCCGAGATGTGGAGGTGGACCGCGGCCGCACTGAGCGTCTCGAAGTCCGGCAGGGCAGCGAACAGCTCGAGCTGCCTGAGCGTCACATCCGCCATCGTCACCACCTCACAGAGAAGGACCGCAGGAGTCAAGGATCAGCTTCTTAAGTACAACAGAACTTTATTCGCATATCTCTGATGTTTACATGTGGAAGTGCTGTGGCTCACCATAGAGTCACCGCTCCACCCAGCACCCCTCAAGGACAGGCAATGACCTCATCCAGCGCCGCCAACGCGTCGACGCAGCGACGCGTCGCCTTCGCGACGATCATCGGTACCACGATCGAGTGGTACGACTTCTTCATCTACGCTACGGGCGCCGGGCTCGTCTTCGCCCAGCTGTTCTTCAAGCCGGCCGGCGAGGACATCGGCCTCCTCCTCTCCTTCGCCACGGTCGGCATCTCGTTCCTGTTCCGCCCGCTCGGCGCATTCCTCGCCGGGCACTTCGGCGACGTGATCGGGCGCAGGGCCATGCTCGTCATCACGCTCATCCTCATGGGCGCGGCCACGACGCTCATCGGTGTCCTGCCCACATTCGCCCAGGTCGGCATCGCCGCCCCGATCCTCCTTCTCCTGCTCCGCATCCTCCAGGGCGTCTCGGCCGGCGGCGAGTGGGGCGGCGCGGTCCTCATGGCGGTCGAGCACGCCCCGGCGGACCGCCGCGGCCGGGCCGGCGCGTTCCCGCAGCTCGGTGTGCCCCTGGGCATGCTCCTCGCCTCGGGCGTCATGGCCATCATGACCGGCCTCGTCTCCCCCGGCCAGGCGTTCCTCGACTGGGGCTGGCGGGTGCCGTTCCTGCTCAGCGTCGTGCTCATCGGAGTCGGCTACATGGTGCGCCGCTCCGTCGAGGAGAGCCCCGTGTTCGCCGAGATCGCCGAGCGCGGCCAGCAGACCAAGGTCCCGATCGTCGCCCTTTTCCGCAAGCACTGGCACCTCGTGATCCTCGCCGCCCTCGTCTTCGTGGGCAACAACGCGGCAGGCTACATGACCACCGGCGGCTTCCTCCAGGGCTACGCGACCGGCAAGCTCAAGATGGATCCCACCACGGTGCTCCTGGCCGTGACCGTCGCTGCGGCGGTGTGGTTCTTCTCGACCCTCACCGCCGGCTACCTGGCAGACAGGATCGGCCGGCGGAACACGTACCTCATCGGCTTCTCCATCCAGCTGATCATGGTGTTCGTCGTGTTCTTCTTCGTGAACCAGGGAACGGTAGCCGGGCTCTACACGGGCCTCGTGCTCTTCTCGGTCGGCCTCGGCCTGACCTACGGCCCCCAGGCCGCGTGGTACTCGGAGATCTTCCCAGCCTCCGTCCGCTTCTCCGGCGTGTCGATCTCCTACGCCATCGGCGCGATCCTCGGCGGCGCATTCGCACCGACCATCGCCCAGGCCCTCCTGCAGGCCACCGGCTCTACGGTCTCGATCTCGGTCTACCTGCTGATTGCGACCCTCGTGTCCATCGCCGCCGTCCTGATGCTGCGCGACCGCCCCGGCATTCCGCTCGGCCCGGACCACGAGGCCGAGCAGGCCAGCGGCGCCACGATGTTCGCCCAGAACCGCACCTCGGAGGCGGCGGCCGCCCAGGCCTAGCCCCGCGCCCGTCTGGGAGTCACCTCCTGGGAGTCAGGTCCTGAGAGTCACCTCGCGCGACCCTCGGGACCTGACTGCTTTCTCTCGTGCCTGACTCTCAAGAGCTGGCCCCTCGGAGATGACTCCCGGAAGCTGACCCCCAGGTCAGCGGGGCAGCCGGTGGCACTTCAGGCCTGGTAGTAAGGTCCCGGCTCGGCGCCGCGGAGGACCTCGAGCCGCTGGCGGTACTCGGTCTCATCGATGTCCCCGCGGGCGTAGCGCTCACGGAGGATCTCCTCCGCGGCCGCCGGGCCGTTCGGGACCGCCCCCGAGTATCCACGGCCGGGGCCGAAGCGGCCCGTGTCCGCCCCCTGCCCGCGCCGGCCCCACCAGAAGCGGCGGCCCACGGCGAAGAAGAGGGCCAGGGCGAGGATCCAGAACAACGGGAAGATGAGGAACCACGGGAACCAGGGCCCAGCCCAGTGGATGGTCGGGTCTGCGGCGGTTGTGGCGTCGAGTACGGTGAGCATGGCGATCTCCTCGGGACTGCGTCGGCTGGCCTTCAGCCGCTGATTCCAGTCTTCCCAGCTGGCACTGCTCCCGCGTCGGCCCCCGGGAGTCACTTGCCCGGGGCCGGCTACTCCGCTCGGAGCAGGCTCAGCCGAGCCAGCCCGGCCGCACGAGCCCGGACTCGTACGCGAGCACCACCAGCTGGGCCCGGTCGCGTAGCCCGAGCTTGGTCATGGCCCGCGAGACGTGGGTCTTCGCCGTGAGCGGCGTGATGAACAGCCGCGCCGCGATCTCCGCGTTGTTCAGACCCTGCCCGACGAGCGCGAGGACCTCGCGCTCCCGTTCGGTGAGCAGCCCGCCGTCGGCCGTCGGCGACGGCGCCCCCGCGGGCCCCTTCTCGGCCGCGAGCCGAGCGAGCAGCCGGCGGGTGACGGACGGCGACAGCATCGCGTCGCCGTCGTGCACGGCACGCACGGCCCGGAGGAGGTCCGCCGGCTCCGTGTCCTTGACGAGGAAGCCGCTCGCTCCAGCGCGGATCGCGCCGGTGACGTACTCGTCAAGCTCGAACGTGGTGAGGATGACCACCCTCAGTCCCTCCGGGTGAGCGGACAGGATCGTCTGGGTGGCCTCGAGGCCGTCGCCACCGGGCATCCGGATGTCCATGAGCACGACGTCGGGCGCGAGCCTCGCCGCCAGGGCCACCGCTTCCGCTCCGGTCCCGGCCTCGCCCACAACCTCCATGTCCGGCTCGGCGTCGAGGAGCGCGCGGAAGCCGGCACGGATGAGGGCCTGGTCGTCGACCACGAGGATGCGGATCACCGGGCGGCCCCGTCCTGTCCCTCCGGCAGTTCCGCCCGCACCCGCAGCCCGCCGTCGTCCGTGAGGGCGAGCGTCCCTCCGAGCGATTCGACGCGTTCGCGCATGCCGGTGAGCCCCGCCCCGGGGGCGGACCCGCGGAGCCCGGAGCCGTCGTCGTGCACGTCCACGACAACGCGGCCGCCCTCGCGCGCGATCCTCACCTCGACGCGGCGGGCGCCCGCGTGGCGCACCGCGTTGGTGAGCGCCTCCTGGACCACTCGGTGAACCACCCGCTGGATGGCGGGCGACGGCGGCGGGTCGAGCCGTGCGTCGAGGGCCACGGCGAGCCCGGTCCCCCGCGCATCCTCGATGAGCCCCGGGATGCGGCCGAGCGGGTCCTCGGGGGTGACGGGGGCATCCTGGCGGAGGACGCCGAGGAGCTCGCGCACCTCGCCCAGGGCCTCGTGGCTCGCATGCTTGATGGCCTCGAGCGCGGGCACGAGTTCCTCGGGCTTCCTCTCGGCCAGGTGCAGGGCCACGCTCGCGCGGACGTTGATGAGGGAGAGTGAGTGGGCCACGATGTCGTGGATGTCGCGGGCGAGTTCGAGGCGTTCCTGGTCCCGCACCTCGCGGCGGTGTGACTCCCATTCGCGACGGCGCGCGGCGATGCGCTCCCGACGCACGCGGAGCCCCTCGCCGATCAGGAGCACGACGGCGATCCAGGCCGCCACCGCCCCCGCCCTGAGCCAGTCCCCGCCGGGCAGAGCCCAGACCGCGGCCGCGACGGCCATCGCACCGCCCGCGCCCCAGCCCCAGCGGCGCGCGCCCGCCGCCGTAGCGACCACGAGCGCGAACACGGGCGAGGCGAGCACGGGACCCCACGGGTAGCCGAGCGCGAAGTACACGAGGGTGACGCCCACGACCGCGGCCGCCGCCGGCCCGGGCCTGCGGGGAACCGCGAGCAGGAGCGCGGGCCCGGCGACGAGGAGTGTCGCAGCGAGGGCGTCGAGGGGGCGCGCCTCGGGCTGGCGGAACGCCGCGCCGTGCGTGCCGAGAACCTGGATCAGGGCGAGGAAGACGACGGCCGCGACTCGGAGGGGCCACGGCGGTCGGCGCCCAGCCCATCTGGGGCGCACCGCCCACCCGGGGCGCGTCCACACCTCAGGCGACCCACGCATGAGGCGAGCCTACGCGCGCGGCCCGCCCCGCGTCGTCGTCCGGGTGCGGCACACCCGCAGCCGCCGCCTACTCCGGCGGGAGTACGCGCCCACGAACCCCATGCTGGAAGTCACCTCCTGAGGGTCACGTCCCGAGGGTCAACACCCACGGGACGTGACCTCCGGAACGTGACCTTCAGAGTCCGACCCACAGGAGGTGACTCCCAGGAGGTGACTCCCAGGAGGTGACTCCCAGACGGGGGTCAGGCGAGGCCGGCGGCCCGCTCCGCGGCCTCGACCACGTTGGTCATGAGCAGAGCCACGGTCATGGGGCCCACGCCGCCCGGGTTCGGGGACATATAGCCGGCCACGTCCGCGACCCCGGGGTGGACATCTCCATACACCGTGGACTTGCCCGTCGCGGGGTCGTTCTCGCGGGTCACACCCACGTCCAGGACGGCCGCACCCGGCTTGACGTCCTCGGGCCTGACGATGTGCTTCACGCCCGCACCGGAGACGATCACGTCCGCCTGGCGCAGGTACTGGCCCATGTCCTGCGTGCCGGTGTGGACGATCGTCACCGTCGCGTTGATCTCGCGGCGCGTGAGCAGGAGCGGCATCGGCCGCCCGATCGTCACCCCGCGGCCCACCACGACGACGTGCTTGCCTTTGAGGTCGTAGTCGTTGCGCAGCAGGAGCTCGATGACCCCGCGGGGGGTGCAGGGCAGCGGCGTGTCGATCTTGCCGTTGACGTTGAGCACCAGGCGGCCGAGGTTGGTCGGGTGGAGCCCGTCCGCATCCTTCGCCGGGTCGATCCGCTCGAGCACCGCGTCGGTATCGATGTGCTTGGGCAGCGGCAGCTGGACGATGTACCCGTGGCAGGACGGGTCCGCATTGAGCTCGTCGATGAGGGCCTCGACCTGCTCCTGCGTGGAATCGGCCGGCAGCTCCTTCTGGATCGAGTTCATCCCGATCGCCTTGGACTGCTTGTGCTTCATGCCCACGTACAGCTGCGAGGCCGGATCCGCCCCGACGAGCACCGTGGCGATCCCCGGCGTCACGCCCTGGGCCTTGAGCGCAGCGATCCGCTCGGCCAGCTCGGCCTTGATGTCCGCCGAGGCCTTCTTGCCGTCGAGGACGACGGCCTTGTGGGAGGTCTGCTGCGTCATGGGGGCGCTCACCACTCCTCGTGGCCGGGGTAGAGGGGGAAGTCTGCGGCCAGCTTGTCCACCCTGGCGCGGAGGCTGTCGAGGTCCGCACCGGATGCTCCGCCCTTGAGCGCGGTCGCGATGATATCCGCGACTTCGGTGAACTCAGCCGCGCCGAAGCCGCGCGTGGCGAGCGCGGGGGTGCCAATGCGCAGGCCCGAGGTGACCATCGGCGGCCGCGGGTCGAAGGGAACCGCGTTGCGGTTCACGGTGATGCCGACCTCGTGGAGGAGGTCCTCGGCCTGCTGGCCGTCCAGCGCGGAGTTGCGCAGGTCCACGAGCACGAGGTGCACGTCGGTGCCGCCGGTGAGGACCGAGACGCCGGCGTCCGCGACGTCCTTCTCGGTGAGGCGCTCGGCGATGATCCTGGCGCCCTCGAGGACCCGCTGCTGCCTCTCCTTGAACTCCTCGGACCCGGCGATCTTGAACGCCACGGCCTTCGCCGCAATGACGTGCATGAGCGGGCCGCCCTGCTGGCCCGGGAACACGTTGGAGTTGATCTTCTTGCCGAACTCCTCCTTGGCCAGGATCACGCCGGAGCGCGGGCCCGCAAGGGTCTTGTGCACGGTGGAGGTCACGACGTGCGAGTGGGGCACGGGGCTCGGGTGGAGGCCCGCGGCCACGAGCCCGGCGAAGTGGGCCATGTCGGTCCACAGGAGGGCGCCGACCTCGTCCGCGATGGAGCGGAACGCCGCGAAGTCGAGGTGCCGCGGGTAGGCGGACCAGCCGGCGATGATCACCTGCGGCCGCTCGGCGAGGGCCTGCTGGCGCAGCTTGTCCATGTCGACCCGGAACGAGTCCTCCTCGACCTGGTACGCGGCGACCTGGTAGAGCTTGCCGGAGAAGTTGAGCTTCATGCCGTGCGTGAGGTGGCCGCCATGGGCGAGCGAGAGGCCCAGGATCTTGTCGCCCGGGTTGATCATGGCCGAGAGGGCGGCGGCGTTGGCCTGCGCGCCGGAGTGCGGCTGGACGTTGGCGAACTCGGCGCCGAAGAGCGCCTTGACGCGGTCGATCGCGAGGCTCTCGGCGACGTCCACGTACTCGCAGCCGCCGTAGTAGCGCTTGCCAGGGTAGCCCTCGGCGTACTTGTTGGTCAGGACCGAGCCCTGTGCCTCCATAACGGCGCGGGGGGCGAAGTTCTCCGAGGCGATCATCTCGAGGGTGTTGCGCTGGCGGCCGAGCTCCTGCTCGAGCACGGCTGCGATCTCGGGGTCGACCTCCTGAAGCGGGAGGTTGCTGACGGCGGACACGGTAGGAGTGGTGGGGCTCACGGGGTCTCCTGGTTCACTGGCGGGGGCTACTGGTCAGGCTACCGGCCCCGGGGCTGCCGCCGGAACAGCATGGCGGAGCATGAAGGCACGGCTTCTCGGCCCCCGGCCCAGGCGTACGATCCGCGGTGTCCCATGTGTGCCGCTCCCCGGTGGTGACCCACCCAACGCCAGTCGCGACCCGCCCAGTCTACCCCGGACGGGAACAAGGCGCGCCGTACCGGCGTTCCCCCAGCAGAAGTAATTGACTCGTCAAGGAAAGGGGTCGCAGGATGGCAGTCCTCAAGGCCCTAGTCATCGGCGCCGGGCAAGCCGGGCTGAGCGCTGCGTACTGGCTCGCCCAGCGCGGCCTGACGCCATGGGAGGACTTCGTGGTCCTCGACGCGAACGGCGGACCGGGCGGCGCGTGGCGCCACCGCTGGGACTCCCTCACGTTCGATTCCGCGCACCACCTCCACTCGCTGCCGGGCCTCCCGCTCGAGGTTCCGGACCCGCACGAGCCCGCGTCTGCCGTCGTGCGCCGCTACTACGGCGAGTTCGAGCGGAGGTTCGCGCTGCCGATCGTGCGACCGGCGAAGGTCGCCGCGGTGGAGCGGACGCACGACGGCGCCGCGCTCCTCGTGCGCGCCGCTGACGGCCGCTCGTGGCCGGCTGACACTGTGATCTCTGCGACC
This sequence comes from Sinomonas cyclohexanicum, assembly GCF_020886775.1. Classification (GTDB taxonomy): domain Bacteria; phylum Actinomycetota; class Actinomycetes; order Actinomycetales; family Micrococcaceae; genus Sinomonas; species Sinomonas cyclohexanicum. The sequence continues at coordinate 1,258,959 of NZ_AP024525.1, read as the reverse complement.
GGAACGTGGGACAGCCCCTACTGGCCGCACTATCCGGGGCGCGAGACGTTCCGGGGCCGGCAGCTGCACACGCGTGACTTCGTCGCCGCCGAGGAGTTCGCCGGCAAACGCATCCTCGTGATGGGCGGCGGGACGAGCGCCCTTCAGTTCCTCCTCCAGCTCGACGCGGCAGGTGCCCACACGTTCTGGTCCACGCGACGGCCGCCCCAGTGGACCGAGGCCCCGTTCGACGCCGACTGGGGCGTCGACGTCGAGCGCCGGGTCAACGATCGCACCCGCGCGGGGCTCCCGCCACTCTCCGTCTCGGCCGCGACGGGCCTGCCTCTCACCGAGCAGTACCTCGCAGGGATGCACTCCGGCGTGCTCGTCTCGCGCGGGCCGCTCGAACGGATCACTCCCACTGGGGCGATCCTGGCCGACGGCACGGGGCTCGAGCTGGACGCGATCCTGTGGGCCACCGGCTTCCGCGCCTCCCTCGGGCACCTCGCGCCCCTGCACGTCCGCGAGCCCGGCGGCGGGGTGCTCATGGGGCGGGACGGGGTCACCGTGGTGCGCGAGCCGCGGCTGTTCCTGGTCGGCTATGGGGCGTCGGCCTCGACCGTGGGGGCCACCCGCGCCGGGCGTGCCGCCGCGGTTGCCGCGACCCGGCAACTGCGGCGGGGGCCCGTGCGCGCGGAGGCGGCCGGCGTCGTGCGCTGAGGGCCGCGCCGGGCGCTCGGTAGGCTAGGGCGCGTGGACCGCAACACCTTCATCGTGACCCTTTCCTGCCCCGACCGGCCCGGGATCGTGCACGCCGTCTCCGGTGCGCTGCTCGAGGCAGGCTGCAACATCGCCGAGTCACGGCAGTACGAGAGCCCGGACACGGGCACGTTCTTCATGCGCGTGGAAGTCGAGACCGAGTCCCCGCGCTCCGCCCTCGAGGCCACGCTCGCGCCCGTCGCAGAGGCGTTCTCGATGAAGCTCGGCCTGTTCGACGGCGGGCGGCCCGTCCGCACGCTCATCATGTGCTCCAAGGACGGCCGCACGCTCAACGACCTCCTGTTCCAGCAGCGCACCGGCACGCTGCCCATCGAGGTCCCGGTGGTCGTCTCGAACCACACCGATCTCGCGCCGATGGCGGAGTTCTACGGCGTGCCGTTCGTGCACCTCCCCGTCACCGCCGCGACGAAGGCGGCTGCCGAGGCGCGCCTCCTCGAGCTCGTCGCCGAACACGAGGTGGAGCTCGTGGTGCTCGCGCGGTACATGCAGGTCCTGTCCGACGACCTCTGCCGCGCCCTCGAGGGCCGGGCCATCAACATCCACCACTCTTTCCTGCCCTCGTTCAAGGGCGCCAAGCCCTACCACCAGGCGCACGCACGCGGCGTGAAGATCATTGGCGCCACCGCGCACTATGTGACCGCCGCGCTCGACGAGGGGCCCATCATCGAGCAGGAGGTCATCCGGGTGGACCACTCCAAGACGGCCGACCAGCTCGTGCGGCTGGGCCGCGACGTCGAGGGGCGCACGCTGTGCCGGGCCGTCCAGTGGCACGCCGAGCACCGGGTCCTGCTGGACGGACACCGGACGGTCGTCTTCGCCTAGCACCGAGGTCGGGCCGGGGTCAGTGGCCGTTGACCTGGCGGTGGGCCCGGGCCAGGTCGACGTAGTGCGAGGCGTTGCGGTACAGGCCTTTGACCTCGTCCTCCGTCAATTCGCGTCGCACCTTCGCCGGGACCCCCGCCACAAGGGACCGCGGCGGCACCTCAGTGCCCTCGAGCACCACGGCGCCGGCGGCCACGAGTGACTCGGAGCCGATCACGGCGCCGTTCATGATGGTCGCGCTCATGCCGACCAGGACGTTGTCCCCCACCGTGCAGCCGTGCACGACGGCGTTGTGCCCCACCGATACTCCGGCGCCCACGGTGCAGGGGAAGCCGGCATCGGCATGGAGGACCACGTTGTCCTGCAGATTGCTGCCGGCACCGACAGTGATCGTGGCGGTGTCCGCCCGGACGGAGACCCCGTAGAACGCGCTCGAGTGCTCCGCGAGGTGCGCGTCGCCAATGATGGACGCGGTCGGGGCCACGAACGCGCTGGGATGGATATCCGGGGTGCTCCCCCCGAAGTCGATGACAGGGCTCATGCGCCAAGACTAGTAGCCGAGCAGAGTGGTGGCGATGAAGCCATCTTGTGTTCATTTCTTGACGACAAGCTCCGCTGAGGGGAAGCTGTACATCATGGTCTCCACCCTGCGCTCGAGGACGAGCGGCGCCGGCAATCCGGGCTCACAATCCGCGCTGCGCAAGCTCAATGAACAGCGGCTCGTCGAGGCCCTCATGGCGGGGCCGGCCACCCAGGCCGAGCTATCCCGACAGACCGGCCTCTCCACGGCCACCGTCTCGAACATCGTCAAAGTCCTCCAGGACGCCAACGTGGTCGCGACCGAGCCGACCACGAGCTCGGGAAGGCGAGCGCTGAGCGTCCGGCTCAACAGCAACTCGGCCGTTGCCGTCGGCATAGACTTCGGCCGCCGGCACCTGCGCGTCGTCCTGGCCAACCTCGCGTACGAGGTGCTTGCCGAGGAGAGCATGAGCCTGCCCCTCGGCCACCAGGCCGACGTCAGCATCGCCGCAGCGGTCGAGGTGCTCGACCGGCTGCTCCAGCAGACCGGCACTCGCCGCGAGCACATCGTGGGCGTCGGCGCGGGGATCCCGGGCCCGATCGACCACCGAACAGGCACCGTGGTCCAGGGCGCCATCCTGCCGGAATGGGTCGGATTCCACATCCTCGCGCGCCTCGAGGACCGGCTCGGACTTCCCGTCTTCGTGGACAACGACGCCAATCTCGGCGCACTCAGCGAGGTCACCTGGGGACCGCACAACGGCATCGAGAACCTCATGTTCGTCAAGATCGGCTCGGGCATCGGGGCGGGCCTGATCCTCAACGGCGCGCTGTTCTACGGCCACGTGGGTGTTACCGGCGAGATCGGCCACGCGACCATCGACGAACACGGCCCGGTATGCCGCTGCGGCAACCGGGGCTGCCTCGAGACGGTCGCCTCGACCACCACCATGTCAGAGCTCCTGAGCCCCCGGGAGCCCGCTCCCCTGACGCCGGACGAGATCGTCCGGCGGGCGCTGACAGGCTCCGCGCCGGTCCTGCGTGTGCTCGACGACGCGGGGCTGGCTGTGGGGCGGGCGCTGGGCGGCGTTGCCAACCTCATCAACCCCGAGGTGATCGTGATCGGCGGCCCGCTGGCCGACCTCGGGGAACTGCTCCTCGCACCGATCCGGCGCGGGCTCCTGCGCCACGCAGTCCCGGTGATCGGCGAGACCACCACCGTGGCCATGTCCGCCCTCGGGGCGCGGGCGGAGGTCCTCGGGGCCGCGGCGCTCGTGTTCCAGAACGCTGATATATCGCACCACGCCTGATCGTCTTGCGTTAAAGCCTTGACGGCAAGGCCGAGGTCCTTGTTTACTTTCTATTCGTACGGCGCCCATCCGAGTCGCCGAACAACGACGTTCGAACCAGGAGGCAAGGGACGCATGGCGTCAAACGAACCTGTGATCCTCGAGATGCGGTCCATCACCAAGGAGTTCCCCGGGGTGAAGGCACTCTCGGACGTGAACCTGAAGGTGAAGGCCGGCGAGATCCACGCAATCTGCGGCGAGAACGGCGCAGGCAAGTCCACCCTCATGAAGGTGCTCTCTGGTGTCTACCCGCACGGCTCCTACTCCGGCGAGATCGTCTACCAAGGCGCGACCCAGGAGTTCAAGGACATCCGCGCGAGCGAGGCCGCGGGCATCGTCATCATCCACCAGGAGCTCGCGCTCATCCCGGAGCTGTCCATCATGGAGAACATCTTCCTGGGCAACGAGCCGGCCAAGCGCGGCGTCATCGACTGGAAGGAGGCCCGCCGCCGTTCCCTCGAGCTCCTCGCCCGGGTTGGCCTCAAGGATGACCCCGACACCCCGATCAAGGAGATCGGCGTCGGCAAGCAGCAGCTCGTGGAGATCGCCAAGGCACTCAACAAGTCGGTGAAGCTGCTCATCCTCGACGAGCCCACCGCCGCACTGAACGAGTCGGACTCCCAGCACCTGCTCGACCTCATCGTGGGCCTGAAGGGCCGCGGCGTCACGAGCATCATGATCTCCCACAAGCTCAACGAGATCGAGCAGATCGCGGACGAGATCACCATCATCCGCGACGGCAAGTCGATCGAGACGCTCAACGTCGCCCGGGACGGCGTGGACGAGGACAGGATCATCAAGGGGATGGTCGGGCGGACACTCGAGTCCCGCTTCCCCGACCACACCCCGACGATCGGCGAGGTCCTGTTCGAGGCCAAGGACTGGACGGTCCAGCACCCGGTGATCACCGACCGCCTCGTGTGCAAGGGCTCGAACTTCTTCGTCCGCCAGGGCGAGATCGTGGGCTTCGCGGGGCTCATGGGGGCCGGGCGCACCGAGCTGGCACGGAGCATCTTCGGCCACTCGTACGGCAAGTTCCTCTCCGGCCACACCTACATGCACGGCAAGGAGGTCAGGATGCACACCGTGGCACAGGCCATCGATGCCGGCCTCGGCTACGTCACCGAGGACCGCAAGACCCTGGGCCTGAACCTGCTCGACGACATCAAGACGACCACCGTCTCGGCCGCACTGAAGAAGATCACCCGCGGGCTCGTCGTCGACCGCAACCGCGAGTACGAGGTCGCCGAGCAGTACCGGAAGTCGCTGCGGACCAAGACGCCCAGCGTCGACGAGGGCGTCGCGAAGCTCTCGGGCGGGAACCAGCAGAAGGTCGTCCTCGCCAAGTGGATGTTCACCGACCCGGAGCTGCTGATCCTCGACGAGCCCACGCGCGGCATCGACGTCGGGGCGAAGTACGAGATCTACGGCATCATCCAGAAGCTCGCGAGCCAGGGCAAGGGCGTGATCGTTATCTCCTCCGAGCTGCCCGAGCTCCTAGGCCTCTCGGACCGCATCTACACGATCTTCGAGGGCGCCATCACCGGCGTCCTCACCAAGGAAGAGGCCACCCAGGAGAGCCTCATGAAGCTCATGACCCAGGCCCGCAAGGCCGCCTGAGAAGCAGAAAGACCACCATGGACGCGCTCAAGAAGCTCTTCGGCGGCAACACCCGCCAATTCGGCATGATCTTCGCCCTCGTGGCCCTGATCGTCCTCTTCCAGATCCTCACCGGCGGGCTCACGCTCACGTCGGACAACGTGATCAACCTGTTCAACGGCAACTCGTACATCCTCATCCTCGCGATCGGCATGGTCCTCGTGATCATCGCCGGGCACATCGACCTCTCCGTCGGCTCGATCGCCGCGGCGGTCGGCATCATCGTCGCGATCACGATGCGGGACTGGGGGCTGCCCTCGTGGGCAGGCTTCCTCCTGGGCCTTGCGATCGGCGCGGTCATCGGCGCGTGGCAGGGATTCTGGGTCGCGTACGTGGGCATCCCGGCGTTCATCGTCACACTTGCCGGCATGCTGATCTTCCGCGGCGTGAACCAGTACATCGGCAAGTCCAACACCGTCCCGGTGCCCACCGACTTCCAGAAGATCGGCAACGGCTACCTGCCGGAGATCGGCCCGAACACCGGCTACAACAACCTCACGCTGCTGCTCGGCATCCTCGGTGCGGCGCTGGTCGTCTTCTTCGAGCTCCGCTCGCGCCGCCAGGCCAAGGCCCTCGGCGCGGAGGTGCCCGAGACGTGGGTCATGGTCACCAAGCTCGTGCTCGTCTGCGCGGCCATCCTCTACGCGACGTACCTGTTCGCGACCGGCCGCACCGGTACGTCCTTCCCCATCCCGGGCATCATCCTCGGCCTGCTCGTCCTGATCTACGGGTTCATGTCGTCCAAGACCGTGATCGGACGCCACATCTACGCGGTCGGCGGCAACCGCCACGCGGCGGAGCTCTCCGGCGTGCAGTCCAAGAAGGTCAACTTCCTCGTGATGATGAACATGGCCATCCTCGCGGCGCTGGCCGGCATGGTCTTCGTGGCCCGCTCCACGGCGTCCGGCCCGTTCGACGGCACCGGCTGGGAGCTCGACGCGATCGCGGCCGTGTTCATCGGCGGCGCGGCGGTCACCGGCGGCGTCGGCACCGTGATCGGCTCGATCGTCGGAGGCCTCGTCATGGCAGTGCTCAACAACGGCCTGCAGCTGCTCGGCGTCGGCGCCGACCTCACCGCGATCATCAAGGGCCTCGTGCTCCTGGCCGCGGTCGCCTTCGACGTCTACAACAAGATGCAGGGCAAGCGCTCGATCATCGGCCTCCTCATCCGCGGGGCCGGCGGCGAGCGGGGTGCCGGCCAGGCCGGCACCCCGCTCCAGCCCGACGAGACCACGAAGACCAGCGAAGTCCTCGCCAAGGAGAGCTGACGCACGACGCCGGCCACTCGCCGTCGTTCGTTCCCACACCTCTCGCTTCGCACCGCGCGCTTCGGCGCGCCCCAGACTCCCCCACTCGGATCACACGAAAAGAAAGCAGGCACAATGCGCAGGTTCGGCATGTCAGGGAAGGCAAGCTCGAAGACGAAGACTGCCGCGGCAGTCGTGGCCATCGCCGCGCTGGCCCTCACGGGCTGCGGTCGCTCGGACTCGGGCAGCACCGCAGGCTCGAGCGGCAGCGCCGGCGGGTTCGCGAAGAACTCGCTCATCGGCGTCGCGCTCCCGCAGAAGACCTCGGAGAACTGGGTCCTCGCGGAGCAGCTGTTCAACAGCGGTCTCACGGACGCTGGCTTCAAGCCGGACGTGCAGTTCGCCAACAGCGGCGTCTCGGAGCAGCAGAACGAGATCTCGACCATGGTCACCAAGGGCGCCAAGGTCATCATCGTCGGCGCGATCGACGGCAAGCAGCTCGGCACGCAGCTCAAGCAGGCCAAGGACGCCGGCGCCACGGTCATCGCCTACGACCGGCTCCTCGAGAACACGAACGACGTGGACTACTACGTCGCGTATGACAACTTCAAGGTCGGCCAGCTCCAGGGCCAGGCGCTCCTGGACGGCATGAAGGCCAAGAAGGCCTCGGGCCCGTACAACATCGAGCTGTTCGCCGGCTCCCCGGATGACGCGAACGCGAAGGTGTTCTTCGACGGGGCCATGAGCGTCCTGCAGCCGAAGATCGACGACGGCACGCTCCATGTCGTCTCGGGCCAGAAGACGTTCGAGCAGGCCGTGACCCAGGGCTGGAAGGCCGAGAACGCGCAGAAGCGCATGGACACGATCCTCGCGGCGAACTACACGTCCGCCCCGCTCGACGGCGTGCTCTCGCCGAACGACACGCTGGCGCGCGCGATCATCACGTCCGTCAAGAGCGCTGGCAAGGCGATTCCGATCGTCACGGGCCAGGACTCCGAGGTCGAGTCGGTCAAGTCGATCATGGCCGGCGAGCAGTACTCGACCATCAACAAGGACACCCGCAACCTCGTGAAGCAGGCCATCGACATGGTCAGCAAGCTCCAGGCCGGGCAGACGCCGGACATCAACGACACCAAGTCCTACAACAACGGCGTCAAGACGGTCCCGACCTTCCTGCTCCCGCCGGTCGTCGTCACGAAGGCCAATGCCAAGGACGCCTACGCGAACGATCCGACGCTGAGCAAGCTCACCCAGTAGCCTGTCCCGATCAGCGCACGACGGCGACCGTCCCCTCCGCGGGGGCGGTCGCCGTCGTGTGGGGCCCGGATTTCGCCGGACGACGCCTTTACGCCCGTCGGCCCGGGGCGGAGAATCTGACCTGCTTTGGTCTCATCACCCCCCCAACGATTGGACCGGATATGAAGACTCGTCTTGCCCTGGCCGTTGCGGCGCTCGTGGGGACCCTGTCTTTGGGTGGTGGCTTCATCGCCAGCGCCCAGGCGGTCAACCCGAACCTCGGAGCGAAGTCCCACGGCCACTTCGACAACGGCAAAGCCCTCCCCCACGTCTCGGGCGGCACGGAGGTGACCTTCGACGAGGAGCGCGCGCTGGGTGCGGACGCCGCCTCGGCGGCGGCCTCCGACCTGCCCCCGGACGCCACGGTATCCGCCCTCGGCTGCGCGAACCGCGGCTCCCAGACCAACCCGCGCGTGAACCAGGACTGCACCTCCCGACGGCAGGCCGAGGAGCAGGTCGCGGTCAATCCGGTCGACCCGACCAACGTCATTGCCGGGCAGAACGACAGCAGGATCGGCTTCAACCACTGCGGCTACGACTACTCGCTCAACAGCGGCTCGTCCTTCGGCGACGGGCTTCCCCCGTTCTTCCAGCACGTGAACCCCGGCACTGGCCATACCTATGACGCCGCCAGCGACCCCAACGTCACGTTCAACGGGGCCGGGGTGGCCTGGTACTCGTGCGTGCTCTTCGACGTCAACAGCAACGCGAGCGGCCTCTTCGCCGTCCCGTCGACCGCTGCGCTGAAGGGATCGGCGTACGCGAACGTGCCGGCGGGCGCATCCAAGTACGTCGTCGCCGAGACCAACGACGGCCACACCTTCTACGACAAGCAGTTCATGGCCGGAGACCCGAGGCCCGGCGCGAAGAGCGTGTACGTGACCTTCACGGTGTTCACCTCGGATCAGAAGTGCTCCACGGGCAACAACCCGGGCGCGTACTGCAGCTCGGAGATCTTCTACTCCAAGTGGGACGGTGCCGCCCAGAAGTGGTCACCGATCGCCAACGTCAGCGGATCGTCGCCGCTGTGCACGGGAGGCAACACGTTCAACAAGAAGGCCGCCGCGGACGCGTGCAACTTCGACCAGGGGAGCATGCCGGTCGTGAACCCGAGCGACGGCAGCGTCTTCGTCACCTGGAGCAACGGCAACACCCCGACGGCCCTGAACCAGCAGCTCGGCCGTCGCATCGACGCGGATGGAACCATGGGCCCCGTGGTCAAGGTCGGTCAGGACGACGAGAGGAACCTCGCGCTCTGCGACTTCGGGCGCGGTCCCGAGGAGTGCGTGAAGTCGCTCAACGTGCGCACCAACGACTTCCCCGCCATCGCCGTCGATCCCTCGAACCCCAACCACCTCGTGACGGTCTGGCAGGACACCCGCAACGGGACTGGGGCCTACAACGTCGTCGTCTCCGACAGCAATGACGGGGGCCAGACGTGGAGCGATGCCGCCGGCGGCGGCACGGTGGTCGCGGGGGCGCCGGGTGCGGCCCTGTCCCAGCCATCGGTCGCCGTGACGCAGACGGGAACCACCGCGGTGAGCTTCTACAACGCCAATCCGTACACGGGCACGGCGGTAGGAGGCGGGACCTTCGGCTACGGCATGGTCTCCCGCGGCTCGGGCAGCACGACGTTCTCGTCCTACCGCCCGCTCAGCGACGGCCAGGCATATCCGAGCCCGCAGGCCAATGCGAGCCAGGCCGGATTCCTCGGCGACTACTCGAGCATCGCGGCGTCGACGGCGCCCGGGTCGAACCTGGTCCACGCGGTCTGGTCGGACACCCGCAACAGCAGCGCGGCGGGGCCGGATGAAGACGTGTTCATGGCGACGGCGGCACCCTAGCCGTCCCCGCCAGCACGCACGACGGCGGCCGTCCCCTCCACGGGGACGGCCGCCGTCGTCCGGGGTCGCCCTCCGCTCAGGGCGCGCAGGGCGTTGAGGATGGTCGCGAGGTCCACGAGTTCCTGGAGCAGCGCACCCGCGACGGCGGGCAGCACACCGGTCAAGGCCACGAGCATGAGGCCGACGCTGAGCGCGATGCCGAGCCAGATCGACTGGAGGGCCACGCGCACGGCATGCTGGGAGATCTCGACCGCGGCGGCCGCCTTCGAGATGTCGTCCACGAGGACCACTGCGTCCGCGGACTCGCTCGCGGCGGTCGACCCCCGGGCGCCCATGGCCACGCCGACGTCCGCGGCGGCGAGCACGGGGGCATCGTTGACCCCGTCGCCCACCATCAGCACCGGCCGGGGCTCGGCGGCACGGACGATCTCGACCTTGTCCAGGGGGAGGAGCTCGGCCCGCACGTCCGAGACGCCGAGCTGGTGGGCAATTGCCCGGGCGGTCGATGCGCCGTCGCCCGTGAGCATGACCGTGTGGCGGGCACCGAGCTCGGCGAGCCGCGCGAGCGTCGCCCGGGCCTCGGGACGGGGCAGGTCGCGCAGCACCACAACACCCGCGAAGGCGCGGTCCACGGCCACGTAGACTGCGAGCTCGCCGGGCACGAGGGGAGGCTCGACGACGTCGGCGCCGGTCTCCTGGGCGACGAAGGCCCGCTTGCCGACCAGGACACGCTGCCCGTCGATGTCCGCGAGCACGCCGTTCGTCGCGGCCTCCTCCGCGCCGGATCCGGGGAGCAGGTTGACGCCCTGAGCCGTCGCGGCCTCGACCACGGATGCGGCCAGCGCATGGGACGAGTACTGCTCGGCCGAGGCCGTGAGCGTGAGGAGCTCCTCGACGTCGAACCCGCGTTCGGGGCGGACCGCGACGAGCTCGGGGCGGCCCCTGGTCAGGGTTCCGGTCTTGTCGAACGCTGCGGTCTTCACGCGCGCGAGCAGCTCGAGGACGGCACCGCCCTTGACGATCACGCCGTTCTTCGCCGCCCGGCTCATGCCGCCCATGAAGGCCACGGGCGCGGCGATGAGCAGCGGACACGGGGTCGCCACGACGAGCACCTCAGCGAAGCGCCGCGGATCGCCCGAGAGCCACCATCCGAATCCGGCGAGGACCAGCGCGAAGAGGGTGAACGGGACCGCGTAGCGGTCCGCGAGGCGCACCACGGGGGCCCGGCTCGCCGAGGCCTCCCGCACGAGGGCCACGATCTGGGAGAACTGGCTGTCCGCGGCGCTCGCGCTCGCGCGGACGAGGGCGGCGGCCGTGCCGTTGACCGACCCGGAGAGGACCTTCTCCCCCGCCGCGCGGTCCACCGGCAGGCTCTCGCCCGTGAGGGAGGACTCGTCGAACGAGGCGGCCTCCGACTCGAGGACGCCGTCCACCGGGACCACCTCGGACGGGCGGACCACGAGAAGGTCCCCGGGGGCCACGTCCTCGAGCGGAACGTCCTCGACGGTGCCGTCCGGGAGCTGCCGGTGCGCGGCCCGCGGCGCGCGGTCCAGGAGCGCGGTGAGCTCGCGCTTGGCCCGCCCGGCGGCATAGTCCTCGAGCGCCTTTCCGCCGGAGAGCATGAGCACGATGATGACGGCCGCGATGTACTCCCCCACGAGGAGGGTCGCCACGATCGCGGTCACGGCGAGGATGTCGAGGCCCCAGTGGCCCCGGAGGATCTCCCGGACCATGCCCACGAACGTCCAGGCGGCGATCGCTCCGGCGAAGGCGCTCGCCACGATCTGCGCGGCCTCGTCCTGCCGGACCACCGCGAGGATGAGCGCCGCGACGAGGACGAGGAGGCCAGCGATGACGATCGGATAGGTGCGCACCGTGCGGAGGATCCCCATGGTTCGATCCTGCCCGTCCACGCGGCGCGAGTCCAGCGAGGCGAGGCTGGCCTCACGTGGGCGACCACATGGAAGGATGGGCGCATGACGCGTCACATCCAACGCCCCTGGCTGTCGCTGCAGACCAACGACGACCCCCTCGAGGCAACCGGACGCACGGTCCGCTGGGGCATCGTGGCCACGGGCTCTATCGCGCGGACCGTGGCGCGGGACCTCTCGCTCCTGCCCGACGCCGTGCTGCACGCGGTCAGCTCGCGGTACCACGAGCGCGCGCTCGCGTTCGCCCGCGAGTTCGGCGCCGCCCACGCCTACGCGGACCAGGGCCTGACCCCCGGCCACGTGCAGCTCGTCGAGGATCCGGACGTAGACGTCGTGTACGTCGCGACGCCGCACGGCCAGCACCACATGGTCGCGAAGGCCGCGCTCGAGGCAGGCAAGCACGTCCTCGTCGAGAAGGCGTTCACGGTCAACGCGCACGAGGCGCAGGAGCTCGTCGACCTCGCCTCCGGGAGGGGCCGGTTCCTCATGGAAGCGGTGTGGAGCCGATTCGTCCCCGGGATGCTGCGCGCGTTCGACATCATCGAGTCCGGCGACCTCGGCGAGGTCCAGTGGGTCTCCGCGGATCTGGGCTTCCCGGCGCCCAAGGATCCGGTCAACCGCATTTGGAACGTCGCCGCGGGCGGCGGGGCGCTCCTCGACCTGACGGTGTACCCTCTCCTGTGGGCCGTGGGCGCCCTCGGCTTCCCGGACTCGCTCACCGCCGTCGGGAGCCTCAACGAGGCCGGCGTGGATGAGCAGAACGCGCTCACTCTTTCCTACAGCGGCGGCCAGCTCGCGACCCTCATCTCGTCCCTCGTGGCCCATGGCCCCCGGACGGCGACGGTCGCTGGCACCGAGGGCGTCCTGACGAGCACGGGCAGCATCAACAATCCGACCGAGCTCGTGGTGCGGCGCGGGTGGGACCCGGCGCAGGTCGAGAAGATCGACGTCGTGGGCCGCGGCTACGTCTATGAGCTGCGCGAGGTGGTCCGCTGCATCCAGCAGGGCGTCACCGAGAGCCCCACCATGCCGTGGAAGCATACCCTCGACACGATGCGCCTCTTCGACGGGGTCCGCCACCAGCTCGGCATCCGCTACCCCAACGACGAACGCGGCTGAACCTCCGGAACCGATGTGGGCGCCGGCACAGCGACCGCGGCCAACGCCGCCGCGGATGGCCCGCACGACGGCGCCCCGCGCCTCCGGCGAGCGAGTCTCACCGGCGGCGCGGGGCGCGGGCGTGCGCGCCAGCGGCGCGTCGTCAGCAGCGCGTCAGGCAGCGAGGGCGGCGAGCTTGCCGGAGCTGCGGCCGAAGAGCGCTGCGTCGAGGGAGAGGCGGCCCGGTCCGACGAGCGCCACCGCTGCGGCGCCGGCGGCGAGGACGAGGACGAGCTCCATGCCGCCCTTCTCGACGAACATGCCCGCCGAGACGTGCACAAGGAAGAGCGCCGAAAGCATCTCGACAGCGAGCAGCACGCCGGCCACCCGGGTCAGGAGGCCCACGATGAGCAGCGCGCCACCGACGAGCTCCAGCCCAGCCGAGACCGGGGCGGCGAGCTGGGCGGCGGGAACGCCCATCTGGGCAAACGCGCCCTGGGCGCCGGGGATCGTGTACTCGAAGAACTTCTGCCAGCCATGCGCGAAGAACACGGCGCCGAGGGCAACGCGGAGGACGGTGCGGGCGATATCGGAGCGGACGGGGCGCGAGGCGGACATGGTGGTCCCTTCCTGTCGGTGGTCGATGGGGGCCGTTCGACGGCCACATTAACTTCAATATTCAATTGAAATTTCAACCAATGATCTCGGATCCCGCGCTGTGTGTCAAAACGGACGACGGCGCCCCGCGGCGCCGGCGAGGATCCTCACCGGCGGCGCGGGGCGCCGTCGTGCGTCAGAGACGAGGGACTACTTGCCCATGCCGTCCACGATGGCGTTGAGCGTCGGGGAGGGGCGCATGGCCGCGGTGGCCTTGGCCTCGTCCGGGCGGTAGTACCCGCCGAGGTCCACCGGGTGGCCCTGGACGGCGAGGAGCTCGGAGACGATGGCCTCTTCCTGCGAGGTCAGCGCCTCGGCGACCGGCGCGAACGCGGCGGCCAGAGCGGCGTCGTCCGTCTGCTTCGCAAGCTCCTGCGCCCAGTACTGGGCGAGGAAGTAGTGCGAGCCGCGGTTGTCGATCGTCCCGAGCTTGCGGCCCGGGGACTTGTTCTCCTCGAGGAAGGTGCCGGTAGCGCGGTCCAGCGTGTCGGCCAGAACCTTCGCGGCGGGCAGGTTGGCCTGCTCGGCGTAGAGCTCGAACGAGGGCACGAGGGCGAAGAACTCGCCGAGGCTGTCCCAGCGGAGGTAGTCCTCCTGGATGAGCTGCTGTACGTGCTTCGGGGCCGAGCCTCCGGCGCCCGTCTCGAACAGGCCGCCGCCCGCGATGAGGGGGACGACCGAGAGCATCTTGGCGCTCGTGCCGAGCTCGAGGATCGGGAAGAGGTCCGTGAGGTAGTCGCGCAGCACGTTGCCGGTCACCGAGATGGTGTCCTCGCCCTTGCGGAGCCGCTCGAGCGTATATGCCGTGGCCTCCGCCGGGGCGAGGATCTTGATCGTGAGACCGTCGGTGTTGTGCTCGCCGAGGTACTCGTTCACCTTGGCGATGAGGTTGCGGTCGTGCGCGCGGGTCTCGTCGAGCCAGAACACCGCCGGAGTGTCCGTGGCGCGGGCCCGGTTCACGGCGAGCTTGACCCAGTCGCGGACCGGCACATCCTTGGTCTGGCACGCGCGCCAGATGTCGCCCGCCTTCACGGCGTGCTCGATCAGCACGTCGCCGCCCTGGTTGACCAGCTGGACGGTGCCGTCGGCGGGGATCTCGAATGTCTTGTCGTGGCTGCCGTACTCCTCGGCGGCCTGAGCCATGAGGCCCACGTTCGGAACGGTGCCCATCGTGGTGGGGTCGAGCGCACCGTGCTCGCGGCAGTCCTCGATCACGGCCTGGTAGACGCCGGCGTAGGAGGAGTCCGGGAGGACGGCAAGCGTGTCATGCTCCTTGCCGTCGGGGCCCCACATGTGGCCGCCGATCCGGATCATGGCGGGCATGGAGGCATCCACGATCACGTCGGAGGGCACGTTGAGGTTTGTGATGCCCTTGTCCGAGTCGACCATTGCGAGGGCCGGGCCGTCGGAGAGGCCCTTCTGGACCAGGCCCTTGACGCCCTCGCGCACATCCTCGGGCAGGGCGTCGAGGCCCGCGAGGATCGAGGAGAGGCCGTTGTTGGGGCTCAGGCCGGCCGCGGCAAGCTGCTTGCCGTAGGTCTCGAAGAGCTCGGAGAAGTATGCCGTGACCACGTGGCCGAAGATGACCGGGTCCGAGACCTTCATCATGGTGGCCTTGAGATGCGCCGAGAAGAGGACGCCCTCCTCCTTGGCGCGGGCCACCTGGGCCCTCAGGAAGTCGTCCAGCGCGGCAGCGTTCATGAACGTGCCGTCCACGACCTCGCCCGCAAGGACCTTGATGCCCTTCTTGAGCTCCTTGACGGTGCCGTCCGCGAGGACGAGCTGGATCGTCAGGGAGTCGTCCGCGGGCAGGACCACGGACTTCTCGTTCGAGCGGAAGTCATCCGCATCCATCGTCGCGACGTTCGTCTTCGAGTCGGCGCTCCAGGCACCCATCGAGTGCGGGTTCTTGCGGGCGTAGTTCTTCACGGAGAGCGGCGCGCGCCGGTCGGAGTTGCCCTCGCGGAGCACGGGATTGACGGCGGAGCCCTTGATCTTGTCGTAGCGCGAGCGGATGTCCGTCTCCTCATCCGAGGAGGGGTTGTCCGGGTAGTCAGGGAGGGCGTAGCCCAAGGACTGGAGCTCAGCGATGGCTGCCTTGAGCTGCGGGATCGAGGCGGAGATGTTGGGGAGCTTGACGATGTTGGCCTCAGGCGTCTTCGCCAGGGCCCCCAGCTCGGCGAGCGCGTCGGCCTGCTGCTGCTCCGGGGTGAGGTAGTCGCCGAACACCGCGATGATGCGCCCCGCCAAGGAGATGTCACGCGTCTCGACCTCGATGCCCGCCGCGGAGGCGTATGCCTTGACGATCGGCAGGAACGAGTAGGTCGCCAGCATCGGCGCCTCGTCCGTGTGCGTGTAGATGATGGTGGCCATGGGTGGGCGCCTCCTGCGAAAGCTGGGGCAGACCGCGGCGCCGATGTGCGCGTGTGCATTCGCCGCAGTGTGCGTGGGTGCTGCTATGTCAACATCCTTAACTTACCGGAGTGCGGAAGCCATGGCCGGTTTCGTGACGAGCGGCACAGGACCGAGTGCCAACGCGTGCAGATGTCAAGGCATGCCGCGTCCGATTTCGCGTCATGATGCCGCCTAGACTTTCTCTAGGGGACAGAAGGCCCTTGTGCAAGTCACGGGGCGCACCGATGCAGCACGCTACTCAGGGGAGACCATTGGCACAGCATTCCGCCGCCGCGGACCACGGCGACGCGCACGAGAACGGGCTCGAGGAGCTCGGCGCGCTGGTGCTCCGGGTCTGGCGCGAGCCCGACGCCGCGCAGGGCCTCAGGGTGCGGATCCTCACCTCCGAGGGCCCCCGCGAGCCCGCAACCTCAGCCGTTGTGGCGGACGTCGAGTCCGCGGTCGCGGCGGTCCGCTCCTGGCTGGAAGAGCAGCAGCGCTCCTGACCCACGCTCCGGGCGCTTAGCAGACTCTCACAACCGACAGTTCACTTTGGGCTGCTTGACAGTTCTGACAAACTCGATAAATCCATTGACTGGATTATCTCCGTGTGGTCACACTGGTCTCGTTCGTCAGGGGCGCGCCGAACCTCCCACTCTGTGGGGCGGAGCTCTCTGAGAACTCCGTCAATGGGGGCGCATGAGCGATGTCGTGGGAACTTCATCTCTTGGGCTGCTGGCAATTACGCTGGCGCGGGACGTCACAGTCCGTCGGCGCCCGCCAGCAGCGGCTGATCGCTTCTCTTGCGCTGCTCGGCCCGCGCTCCCGGAGCTACCTCGCCGGCCTCCTCTGGCCCGAGAGCACGGAGCAGCAGGCAGCGAGCAGCCTCCGCGTCACGGTCTTCAAGATCCGCCACCAGCTCCCCGGCCTCCTCGCCGAGGATGCGGAGCCGCTGCGGCTCTCCGACGACGTCTACGTTGACCTCGATCGCCTGCGCGACGGCGCCGACGCGGCCCTCGCGGGTACCGAGCCGACGCTCGGCCTCACCGAGCTCCTGTACTCCGCCGAACTCCTTCCGGGCTGGTACGACGATTGGCTCCTGTTCGAGCAGGAGCGCCTCCGGCAGCTGCGCATCGCCGCCCTCGAGGCCCTTGCCCGACGCCACCTCGGCGAGGATCGGCCTGAGGCGGCCGTGGCCGCCGCGATGAGCGCGGCGGCGATCGAGCCGCTGCGCGAATCGGCGCAGGCCCTGGTGATCCGCGGCCAAGTGCGGGCAGGCAATGAGGCCGGCGCACGGCGGACCTACGAGGATTTCCGCCGTCGCCTCGCGGAGGAAATGGGCCTTGAGCCCTCCACCCGTCTCGCGCAGCTGGTCACGGCCGAGCCGCTCGAGAATGCAGGAGCCCGAGCCGTCGTCCACGCGGCGGGGAGGCAACGCCAGCCCCAGAAGGAGACCCAGTGACGCAGCATGCCATCCACCGCAGTCCCCGCCCTACCCGCACCCCCCTCCTCCGCGCCTCGGCCATAGGCCTCGTCGCCGCAGGCCTGCTCGCCGCGCAGATCGCGCCGGCGTCGGCCGATTCCGATCGCGGCGACGGCCATGGCTGGGGCCAGTACATGCATGCCTCGTCCCGCGCGATCCCGAACGCTCGGCACCCCAAGGCCGTCGACACGGACAAGGTCTGGGGGCCCCTGCGGCCCAACGGCGGCCCAGCCTCGGCGTCGGCCACGGTCCAGAACAACTGCGAAGGGTGCTCGGGCAGTGCCACGACCCTCCAGGTCCTCACCTCTCCGGGCGTGTCGACGCTCCGCGCCGACAACGTGGTGAACGCGCGCACCACCGGCAACAACGCGACGTCGACCGCCATCTCCATCCAAGTCATCGCGACGGCGGATGCCCGTAAAATCGTCGCCAACAACAGCTCGACTGCGCTCAACGTGGGCTGCACGGGGTGCGTGACCAACGGCGCGGCCATCCAGTTCATCCTCGTGGGTGTGAAGCAGCGCGAGCTGTCGTCGACCGCGCGCAGCGTCGTGTCGCACATCGAGGAGGCCCTCGCGGCGAGTCTCGACGCGAACGCGAAGGCGCCGGCAGGTCCCAGCCTGAAGGCGGCGAAGGCCCGCACATCAACGGACGAGGCCGTGCGGCAGGCCGCCGCCGTCATCGCCGCGGACACCGGCGCACAGGTCACGGCCAACGTGGACGTCAAGACGGGCAGCTGACGCCCGCCCGTCTCCCTCGCTCAAGAGGCCCCCGACCGACCGTTTTGGAACGGTGGTCGGGGGCCTCTCCCGTTCATGCACATCCAAAGTCTGCCCACGTCAGAGCGATAACGCGGCGATAACACTCTGGTAACTGGCCACCCCGTTGACTGAGGACATCGATTGGAAAGCAATCGAGTCAGAAACCGGGAAGAAATCCAGGAGTGATTCTCATGACGAAGCTGTCCATCTCGGAAGAGACCATCGAGCTGCTCCCGACGCGCGAGACCCTCGCGTGGAGCTTCCACTGGGGCAGCAACGTCGCCCTCGTGCTGGCCTCGAACTCCTCGACCGCTGCCAACCTTGGCTCGGTCTTCGCGATCGCGAACAGCACCGCTGTCCAGAACATCGGCGTTTCGCAGCACTAGACCCGGCGACGCACCCACCCAAGCGCTGCGGGGGCCCTTCGGCAGCCCCCAACCTTGCAGGGGCCCCCGCAGCCTTCCCCCCCGATGTGCACACCGTTCGCTGACCTCCGAGAGGATTCGACACCATGGCACTCCAGGAACCCGCGATCCGCCGGGATGACCCCGACGATGACCGCAGCGTCCGCTGGATGCGTGCCGACGGCGTCGAACTCTTGGGCGAGGCTACCGGAACGGGCCTGACCAAGCCGGTCTACTTGGTGCGCCGGGCCGACGGCCAGGTGGCTCAGCTCAGCCGGCTGCTCTACCTTGTCCTCGAGAGCTCCTCGGAGCCGAGCGAGCCGGCCGCAATCGCCCGCCGGGTCTCAGAGGCCTGCGGGCAGGAACTGGACGCCGAAGGCGCCTCCACCCTGGCCGAGCGGCTCTCCCCGATTGGGTTCCTCACGCGGGATGACGCTCCCCCTCCGCCGAAGCTCGCCACGGCGACGCCCCTTCTCGCGCTAACGGTCAAGGGAACGCTGATCCCCAAGCGCGCTGTCCACTTCCTTGCGGACATCTTCAGGCCGCTCTTCGCGACCCCCATCGTCATCGCCGCGGTGATGGCCCTCGCGGCTCTTGACACCTACCTCTTCCTGAGGGCAGACGCCTTCTCAGCCCTGCAGGCCGTGCTTGTCACGCCGGCGATGCTGCTCTCGCTGTATGCCCTGCTCCTCGCGGGCACCATCTTCCACGAGATTGGGCATGCGGCCGCGTGCCGCTACGGCGGCGCAGATCCAGGCGTGATCGGGGTGGGCCTGTATCTGGTCTTCCCGGCCTTCTATACGAATGTCACGGACTCCTACCGCCTCGGCCGCGCAGGCCGCATCCGAACCGACCTCGGGGGCCTGTACTTCCATCTCATCTGGGTCCTCACCGCCGGCGTCGGATTCCTCACCACCGGCAGTCCGCTGCTGGTCATGCTCATCATCGCCACGCAGATACAGATGATGCAGCAGCTCCCGCCGTTTGTCCGGCTCGACGGGTACTTCGTCCTGGCGGACCT
The DNA here is from genome assembly GCF_020886775.1 of Sinomonas cyclohexanicum. Classification (GTDB taxonomy): domain Bacteria; phylum Actinomycetota; class Actinomycetes; order Actinomycetales; family Micrococcaceae; genus Sinomonas; species Sinomonas cyclohexanicum. Next base: position 1,239,715 of record NZ_AP024525.1, on the reverse strand, counting down.
CGCGGGAGTCCCCGACCTGTTCGCAAGGGTCAAGCCGGTCATCGCGAGCCTCATCCCGGGCCGCCCAGCGGACCCCCGGGTAAGCGAGCTAAAGCCGTACTCCCGGTGGATCGTCACCGCCTGGGTGCTCGTCGTGATCCCGTTCCTGACCATCGTCATGGCGTGGCTCGTCCTGACGCTGCCGATCATCATCGAGCAGACGGTGGGCGCCGCCACCCTCTATCTGACGACCCTTCTGAACTTTGTCCAGAACGGGCAGCTCGTAGAGGCCCTCCTCTCGGCGCTCGGGCTGTTCCTCCTCGTCCTGCCGGTGGTAGGGCTCTGCGCCATCCTGGCCCAACTCGTCACACGACTTGTCCGCTGGGCCTCAGCCCGGTTCACCGCCGAGCGGGGACACCGTGCCGGGCTCGGACGCCACACGCGGCGTAACCCCCGCCACCGGCAGGTGCCAACTGGCCACGCCTGAGGCGGCCCACAGACCATGCAATGCACCTACGAGACCCCGGAAGGAGGTGAACACCATGATGGATCTTACGGCTGAGACCGTGGAACTCCTCCCTTCGCGCGACACGCTCGGATGGGGCAGCGTCCACTTCGGAGACAACCTCGCACTCGTTCTCGCGAGCAATTCGTCGACCGCGGTCAACTTCCTGAGCATCGGCGCCTTCGCGAACAGCGGCGCGATGCAGAACATCGGCGTCTCGCAGCACTGAGTCTGACGCAACAGAGACCGGGTGCCCGGCTTGCCGGGCACCCGGTGCGACACACCAAGGAGTTGAGTCATGGTCCCCCATGCTGTAACCCCGAGCGAGTTGCGTGCGGAAACGGCGCTCCTGCTCCCAGAGCGGGATACGCTTCTGACGATAAACATCAACATTGCACCGATCGTCGGAGTGAATCTCGCGTTCGCGATCAACGCGGCAACCATCGGTTCGACGGCGAACGCCGGTGCCTGGCAGAACATCGTCAGCTGGCAGCGCAACTAGCACCGCCTTACCGTGACGGCGCGCCCCCCGAATCGGGAGCGCGCCGTCGTCGTGTGTGTGTGGCACCTTCAAGCGTGTCAGTGGAAGAAGTGCCGCGCCCCCGTGAAGTACATCGTGATCCCGGCGGCCTTGGCGGCAGCGACGACCTCGTCGTCGCGCACCGACCCGCCGGGCTGGACGACGGCCTTCACGCCGGCGTCGATGAGGATCTGCAGACCGTCCGCGAAGGGGAAGAACGCGTCCGACGCCGCGACCGCGCCCCTCGCGCGCTCGGGAGCCACCGCGGCGCCGCCCTCGGCGCCCTGTGCGCCGCCTGCCGAGTCGACCTCAGACGCAACCTCGACACCGAGGGTGTTGGCCCGCTCCACCGCGAGCCGGCACGAATCGACCCGGTTGACCTGGCCCATGCCGATGCCCACGGAGGCGCCGTCGTGTGCGAGGAGGATCGCGTTGGACTTGGCGGCGCGGGAGGCGCGCCACGCGAAGGCGAGGTCGGCGAGGGTCGCGTCGTCGGCAGCCTCGCCGGCGGCGAGGGTCCAGGCGGAGGGGGCATCGCCGTCGGCCGCGAAGGTATCGGTGACCTGGACGAGCACGCCGCCGGAAATCTGCTTGATCTCCGTGGGATAGCGGCCATAGCCCTCCGGGAGGGCGAGGAGGCGGATGTTCTTCTTCTTGGAGAGGATCTCCACGGCCTCGGGGGCGAAGTCCGGGGCGATGACCACCTCGGTGAAGATCCCTGAGAGCGTCTCGGCCATGCCCTTGCTCACCGTGCGGTTCGCCGCGACGACGCCGCCGTAGGCCGAGACCGGGTCGCATGCGTGGGCCTTGCGGTGTGCGTCGGCGATGGGGTCCTCGGCGTCCGGGGAGGCGACGGCGATTCCGCACGGGTTGGCGTGCTTGATGATGGCCACGGCGGGCTCGTCGAAGTCGAAGGCGGCCCGCAGGGCGGCGTCGGCGTCGACGTAGTTGTTGTAGCTCATGGCCTTGCCGTGCAGCTGGTCTGCCTGGGCGATGCCCGCCGGGGCTGCCTTGTCGACGTACAGGGCCGCCTGCTGGTGCGGGTTCTCGCCGTAGCGGAGAACCTCGGAGCGCTCGAGCGCGAGGCCGGCATAGGCGGGCCAGTTGACCACACCATCGCCGTCCTCGTCCTTGAACTGGCTCGCGGTCCACGTGGCCACCGCGGTGTCGTAGGCCGCGGTGTGCGCGAACGCCTTGGCCGCGAGGCGCTGACGGGACTTGAGGTCGAATCCGCCGGCCTTCGCCGCGGCAATGACATCGCCGTAGGTTCCGGGGTCCACGACGATCGCGACGGCGGCGTGGTTCTTCGCGGCCGAGCGAACCATCGCCGGGCCGCCGATGTCGATCTGCTCGACGACGTCGTCCATCGCCGCACCGGAGCGGACGGTCTCGACGAACGGGTACAGGTTCACCACGACCAGGTCGAACGGCTCGATCTGCATGTCCTCGAGCGTCTGCACGTGCGCCGGGACGCGGCGGTCCGCGAGGATTCCGCCGTGGACGCGCGGGTGGAGGGTCTTGACGCGGCCGTCCAGCATCTCCGGGGAGCCCGTGACCTCCTCGACCTCCTGGACCGGCACGCCCGCCGCGGCGATGCGCTTCGCGGTCGAGCCCGTCGAGACGATCCGTACCCCAGCCTCGTTCAGACCGATGGCGAGCTCCTCGAGGCCCGTCTTGTCGTAGACCGAGATGAGGGCCCGGCGGATGGGGACGCGGTCCAGCTCGATGGAACGGGAGGCAGACGCAGCGGTCTCAGGGCTCACGGACAACTCTCCTGAAAGGTAAGCGAGCGGGAAAGGTGGGTTCGGAGCCAGTCTATCGCCTAGGCTGAACGCGGAACGGAACCGAGGGCCGTACCTGCGGCCGAGGAGGAAGCCATGGGATTCAAGCTCAGCCACGCCGTCCTGCGTCTCGTCACCGGCGCGTACATGGTCAACTCGGGGGTCGGCAAGCTCTCGCTCGACGAGGAGCATGCCGAGAAGCTCCAGGCCATGACCTCGAACGCGTTCCCGCAGGCAAAGCAGTTGCCCGCCGCGACGTTCGGCAAGGTCCTCGCCGGCACCGAGATCGGCCTCGGCGCCGCCTTGCTCGCGCCGTTCGTCCCGACCAGGCTGGCCGCCCTGGCGCTCACGGCCTTCTCGGGCGGCCTCCTCGCGACCTATCTCAAGACGCCGGGCCTCACCCAGCCGGACGGCATCCGCCCCACCCCCGCGGGCGTGGCCATGGCCAAGGACTCCTGGCTCGCCGCCATCGGCGTTGCCCTGCTTGTGGACCGCAGCCACCGGCGGCCCGCCAAGGAAACCAAGGCAGCCAAGGCGCTCAAGGCCAAGTAGTCCGCTCTCGGGCACGGATCTTCGCGCCCTGCGGCAGCGGTCACTCGGCTGAGGCTTCCCGCTCGCGAGTCGGGTGTTTGGATGCATGCGGGCCGGGGTAGCCCCCTGAAGTCCATCCAACCCCTACCGACGAGGAGCATCGCATGTCCACCGTGCAGGAAGCCATCGACGTCATGGTGCCAGTGTCCACGGCCTACAACCAGTGGACCCAGTTCGAGTCGTTCCCCGAATTCATGGGCGGAGTCGAATCCGTTGTCCAGCAGGACGACACGCATCTCCGCTGGACCACCAAGGTGGCCGGCCACCAACGGGAGTTCGACACGGTCATCACCGAGCAGCACCCCGACAAGCGCGTCGCGTGGAAGAGCGTCGACGGCGTCGATCACGCCGGCGTGGTGTCCTTCGAGCCGCTCAGCGACCGGGAGACCCGGGTGAAGGTCGAGTTCCAATGGGCGCCTGACTCAGCCATGGAGAAGGTGGGTGCCGCCTTCGGCGCCGACAACGCCCAGGTGAAGAAGGACCTGAAGAAGTTCAAGGAGTTCGTCGAGTCGAACGGCGCCACGGGAGCGTGGCGCGGCCATGTGGACTCCGGTCCGCAGACCGGCGACACCTTCTGACCGTCCGGCAGACGCCGTCGTGCGTTGTGGTTCAGAGAGCTGAGTCCGCGACCGCGGGCGCCTTCAGCTCCCCGGCCGCGAGCCGCCGCAGCACGTCGATGAGGAGGCGGCGCTCCACCACCTTGATGCGCTCGTGCAGGGCGTCCTCGTCCTCGCCGTCCGCGACCGCGACGGCCTCCTGGGCGACGATGGGACCCGTGTCCACGCCGGCGTCCGCCCAGTGGACCGTGCAGCCGGTGACCTTGACGCCGTAGTCGATCGCATCCCGGACCCCGTGCGCGCCCGGGAAGGCGGGCAGGAGCGCGGGGTGCGTGTTGAGGTAGCGGCCGCCGAACCGGCTGATGAAGTCCGCGCTCACGATCCGCATGAAGCCACTCGAGACGACGACATCCGGGGTGTATGAGGCGACCTTGTCCGCGAGCGCGGCGTCCCACTCGGCGCGCGTGGGGAAGGAGTTGAAGTTGACGACGAAGGTCTCGATGCCGGCCTCGTCGGAGCGCTCGACGCCGTAGGTGCCCTCGCGGTCGGCGCCGACGGCGGCGATCTCCACGTCGAGCTCGCCACCCTTGACGGCGTCGATGACCGCTTGGAGGTTGGAGCCGGTGCCGGAGACGAGGACCACGATGCGCATGGCGTCCACCTTACCGGCGGGCCGCAGGCTGTGCGGCGTGCTTGCCGAGGAACCGCTGGCCGGGCGCCACACGACCCGATCTCGGCGTCACGCGACCCGATCTCGCTGGGCCGCCTCGGTGCTGCGGGAGCGCTCGAGCCACGGGCCGACGGCGTACCCGAGGCACGCGCCGACGGCGGCCTCGGCGCCGACCCACGCGGCCATCCACAGCGGGTTCACGCCGAGCTCGGTGAAGCGCCCCACACCTACGGACCCGCTCGTGAGCCACGCGAGCACCCCCGCGAGCGCGCCTGCGACCATCCCGACGAGCGCGCCGAGGACGATCGCCGAGACGGGCGCGGAGAACCATCTCGCCCGGACCTTGATCGAGAGCCATTCGTCGAAGTGGTCCTCGCCCTCGCGCACAAACCACCACCCGGCCAGCAGCCCGGCCAGCACGGGGACCACCAGGGCCGCGGGTCCGAACACCAGTGGACCGGTGGGGATGGCGGCGAGGACCGGCACGGGGGGCAGGGGGCCCACGGCCGTGGCGAGCGCCCCGGCGGTCGAGCCCGTCCCGAGCGTCACACCCGCCCCGGAGGCCCACCCCAGGGTCCACACCACGAGGTGCGGGAGGTAGCCGAGCTGCCCGAGGGTCATGGCGGCCCCACCGACGGCATCCGCACCCACCCCCTCGTAGACCGTGACGGCCTCGGCCCAGTGTCCGAACAGGTCGACGGCGAGCAGCGCCGCAGACAGGCCGAGCGCACCCACGACCGCGACGAATCCGGCGCGGAGCACGGCCCACGCGTAGCTGCCGGCCCACCGCGAGTATTGGCCGGTCCGTGCGATCCAGTCGACGGCGTCCACGCCGATGAGTCTGGCCCACGAGCCGGCCTCGCGCCGCGCGCCAGCCACGAGCCCGATGCCCACGGGCAGGAGCGGGATGAGGGTCGCGCCCACCATGCCCACGCCGATCTCCGGCGTGCGGCACACGAACGCGGTCGCGAACGAGAACGCCGCGTAGGCCCCGGCCGCGCCGGCAAGGCCCTGCCACAGGGTGTCGGCGTAGGACGCTCGGGCCAGACGCCGCCCGGCGCGCCAGGCGAGGAGCACCGGGATGAGTGTGAGCCCGAGCGGGACGAAGGAAAGTGTGCCCGCCACGGACTGGGCGGCGCCCTCCGCCGTGACTGAGGCGAGGCTGAGCTGGAGCGGTACTCCGTGCGCGAGGAGCCACACCTTGCCCGCGAGCCGGGCCACCTCCTCCACGGGCCACGTCCCGAGGCCACCGGTCGCCCACACCCCGAACACCGTCACGAGCGTGAGGACGGCGGAGATCAGGATCGCCTGGATCGCCTCCACGACTCCCTGGAGCCAGAGCGGCATGGGGAGCCCGCGGAGCCCAGACTGGTCGGCGCGGAGTTTCATCGCCCTCCACTGTGCCACGGTTGCGCGGGCTGGCGCGTCAGGCACACCGGGGGCGGGGGGAGCGGGGGTCAGGAGAGGCTCAGCCGGTCCTCCGCGCTGAACGGTCGGATCTCGCCGGTGCGGCCGTCGCGGACCTTCGCCACCCAGGCCGGGTCCGAGAGGAGCACGCGGCCCACGGCGACGAGGTCGAACTCGCCGCGCCCGAACTGCTCCAGGAGCGCGTCCAGGCCGCGCACCTCGGAGCGGCCGCCGTCCTGCCACGTCACCTCGAACTCGTTGTCGAGGCCCACGGAGCCCACCGTGATGACCGGCAGGCCGGAGAGCCGCTTGGTCCAGCCGGCCAGGCCGAGCCGCGCGTGCTCGGAGTCGGGAAGGTCGGGGAACGCGGGCTCCCAGTGGCGCCGGGTCGAGGGGTGGAACGCGGAGACCCCAGCCTCGGCGAGGGTCCGCAGGATCGTGCCCAGCTCGTCGGGCGTCTCGGCGATGCGGGCGCCGTAGTCGCCGGACTTCCACTGGGAGAAGCGGAAGATCACGGGGAAGTCGGGCCCGACGGCGGCGCGGACTGCCGCCGCGACCTCGGAGGGGAAGCGCAGGCGCGCCTCGAGGGAGCCGCCGTACTGGTCCTCGCGCTTGTTGGTGCCGGCCCAGAGGAACTGGTCGAGCAGGTAGCCGTGGGCGCCGTGCAGCTCGACGCCGTCGAACCCGGCGTCCTTCGCCGCAGCAGCGGCGCGGGCGAAGTCGTCCCGGATGCGCGCGAGCTCCTCGATGGTCGCGGCGCGGCCGCGGGCGCTGCCGTTGGGGGCGATCCCGGACGGGCTCAGGCTCGGCAGCTCCGGATTGAACTCGGCGTGGTCGCCGCGGGCCGCGCCGAGGTGCCACAGCTGCGGGACGATCCGGCCGCCGGCGGCGTGGACCTCCGCCACAAGGCGCGTCCACGCGGCCAGCTGCGCGTCGCCGAAGAGGCGCGGCACCCGGGTGCTCGGGCCCGAGTCCTCGGACACGTACACGCCCTCCGTGATGAGGAGCCCGACGCCGGCCGCGGCGCGGCGCGCGTAGTACCCCACGACGTCGTCTGTCACCGTGCCCTCCGGCGAAAACTCCCGGGTCATCGGCGCCATAACGAACCGGTTGGGCACGTGCAGGGTCCCGAGGTCGAACGAGGTGAACAGGGCCGAGATGGGCGCGGCCGCGGAGGGGGCTGCGGTGGTGTCCTCAATGGTCATACAGGGCCCAACCGGTGGCTGCCTTGGCACATTCCAGCACAGCCCACGAGGCGGCATGTGATCTTTCGCACACTCCGCCTGCCACTACCGAACGTAGAATTGGGGCGGCGCGGACCGGGCGTATCCGCGCCGCGGGCGTGTGCGGCCCCGATACACTCGACCCCGTGCCGGACCCCCACCCCACACGGCCCTCCGAGCGGCCGCCCGCGCGCGCCGTCGTCCCCCTCTACGCCGCGGGCTTCACGACCGCGTTCGGCGCGCACAGCGTCGCCGCCGGGCTCGGGGCGGAGATCGGCCGGGTGGGCCTGAACCTGCTCTCCCTCGGCGTGCTGCTCGCGCTGTACGACCTCGCGGAGGTGGTCCTCAAGCCGCTCTTCGGCTCGCTCTCCGACCGCATCGGGCCCAAGCCCGTGGTGGTCGGCGGGCTGCTCGCGTTCGCGCTCGCCTCCCTCGTGGGCGCGGGCGTCCAGGCCCCGTGGGCCCTCGCGGTCGCCCGGCTGGGGCAGGGTGCGGCGGCGTCGGCATTCTCCCCCGCCTCCTCCGCGAGCGTCGCACGGCTCGCGGGCCCGCTCACCGGCCGGTACTTCGGCAGGTACGGCTCGTGGAAGGGCCTCGGGTACGCGATCGGGCCGCTCCTCGGCGCGGCCGCCCTGTTCGTCGGCGGGTTCCCCGTGCTGTTCGGGGTGCTCGCGGCGCTCGGCGTGGGCGTGGCCGTCTGGGCCGCCCTCGCCATGCCCCGGCTCGACCCGCTCCCCCGGCCCCGGTACACGCTCGCGGACCTGGCCCGCCAGCTGGGCGGGCGCTCCTTCCTCGGCCCCACGATCGTGCTCGCCGCCTCGACGGGGTCCCTCGGCGCCGCTGTCGGGTTCATCCCGGCCCTCGCGGCGCACATCGGGCTGCCCACCGCCGCGGCCGTGGCCGCCGTGACCGTCCTCGCCCTCGCCTCATCGCTCCTCCAGCCGCGCATCGGCCGCCTGCGGGACGACGGGCGCCTCGCCGACCGGCCGGGAATCCTGGCCGGGCTCGGCGCCGTCGTCCTCGGGGCCGCCGCCGCGGCAGCGGTGCCGTCCGCGCCCGAGCCGCTCGGCGCCGTCGTGGTCTACCTCGCAGCGCTCCTCATCGGGGCGGGCATCGGGACGGTCACGCCGCTGGCCTTCGCGCACCTGGCCGACGCGACACCCGCGGAGCGGATGGGCCGCACGATGGGCAGCGCCGAGCTCGGCCGCGAGGCGGGCGACGCCGGCGGGCCGCTCCTCGTCGGAGCCGTCGCCGTGGGGGCGGGGCTGGGCTGGGGGCTGGCGGCACTCGCCGCGGTCGTGGCCCTCGCCGGGCTCGCCGTCCCACGCTCGCACGAGCCGCGCCCCTCGGGCGGCCCCGGCAGTTAACCCAGCCTTCCGCGGCACGTCACGCGCACTCTGCCATCCGGTCAGGTGGCCGCCGGACGGTTGAAGCGTGAGGATCGCTATCGTTGCCGAGTCGTTCCTGCCCCAGATGAACGGGGTGACGCACTCCATACTCCGGATCCTCGACCATCTCCAGGAGCGCGGCGACGACGTCCTCGTGATCGCACCCTCGGGCGAGGGCGCCTCGGGAGTCTTCCCGCTGCCCGAGACGGTGAACGGGGCGCACGTGCTGCGCATGCCCGCGCTGCCGGTGGCGGGCTACCCGAAGGTGCGCGTCGCGTTCGGCGCGGTGCCGAGGGTCCGGAGGGCCCTGCGCGCCTTCGCGCCGGACGTGGTGCACCTGGCGTCGCCGTTCGAGCTCGGCTGGCGGGCCGTGCGCGCCGCCCACGAGCTGGGCATCCCCACGGTGGCGGTGTACCAGACCGAGGTTCCAGGCTACGCGGCCCGGTACGGCGTGCCGTTCCTCGAGAACTGGGCGTGGCAGCGCGTCGAGGCCGTCCACCTGCTCGCGGACCTGACCCTCGCCCCCTCGACATTCGCGCTCAACCAGCTGCGCGGACGGGGGATCCTCGACGTGGACCTGTGGCGCCGCGGCGTCGACACCGTGCGGTTCCATCCGGGGAAGCGCGACGGCGCGTGGCGGGCGTCCGTGACCGCAGCGGCTCCCGCCGGAGGCGGTACCGGCGGCACGGGGGCATGCGGGCAGCCGGTGAAGATCATCGGGTACGTGGGCCGGCTCGCGGCCGAGAAGCAGGTCGAGAACCTCCGAGTCCTCGCCGACATTCCCGGCACGCGGCTGGTGATCGTGGGCGACGGCCCCCTGCGGGCCCAGCTTGAGGCGCAGCTGCCCGGCGCCCACTTCGCGGGGTTCCGCAGCGGCGAGGACCTCGCTCGGATCGTGGCGAGCTTCGACCTGTTCGTGCACCCGGGCGAGTTCGAGACGTTCTGCCAGACCATCCAGGAGGCGATGGCCTCGGGTGTGCCCGTCATCGCCACCGGGCGGGGAGGGCCGCTGGACCTCGTCGAGAACTCTAAGACCGGCTGGCTGTACACCCCCGGCGACCTGGCGCAGCTGCGCTCCTACGCGCTGGACCTCCTCGGCGACGACGCGAAGAGAGCCGCGTTCGCCGAGTCCGCGTGGCGCAGCGTGCAGGGCCGGACCTGGCGCGCCATCGGCGAGCAGCTCGTCGGCCACTACGAAGACGTCATCTCCCAGCGCTGGTTGAGCGGAGTCGAAACCAACGCGCGCTGACCCAAAGGAAGGGAACACCATGAAGATCTCCGTCATCGGCTGCGGCTACCTCGGGGCCGTCCACGCCGCCACGCTCGCCTCGATGGGCCACGAGGTGGTGGGCATCGACACGGACGCGGACAAGGTGGGCCACCTGGCGCGCGGGTTCGCGCCGTTCTTCGAGCCCGGGCTCGAGGACCTCCTCGCCGACGGGCGCTCTTCAGGGCGGCTGGCGTTCGCCACGGACATGGACCTCGTGGCCGACTGCGACGTGCATTTCCTCTGTGTCGGGACCCCGCAGTCCAAGACGAGCGATGTGGCGGACCTGACCTATCTTGAGTCGGCCGCGCGGGAGGTGGGGCGGCTCGCGAAGGCGGGGGCCGCCGTCGTGGGCAAGTCCACGGTCCCGGTGGGTACCGTACAGCGGGTGCGCGAGTGGCTCGGCGGTGCGGACGTGGAGCTCGCGTGGAACCCCGAGTTCCTGCGGCAGGGCACGGCGGTGAAGGACTCGCTCATCCCGGACCGGCTCGTGTACGGGGTCCAGGAGGCGCACGACGGCTCGGGGGCCGGCACGGGCCGCAGGGCGGTGCGGATCCTCGACGAGGTCTACGCTCCCCTGCTGCACGCAGGGGTGCCGCGGATCGTGTGCAGCTTCGCGACGGCGGAGCTGATCAAGTCGGCGGCGAACGCCTACCTGGCCACCAAGCTCTCCTACATCAACGCGATGGCGGAACTGTGCGACGCGGCGGGGGCAGACGTCACGCAGCTGTCCGCGGCGATGGGCCTGGATCCGCGGATCGGGCAGCGCTATCTCGCCGCCGGCCTCGGATTCGGCGGCGGGTGCCTGCCGAAGGACATCCGGTCGTTCCGGGCGCAGGCGCGCGGGCTCGCGGTCGAGTCGGTAGACGCGTGGATGGGGCTCGTGGACTCGATCAACGTGGGGCAGCGCGGGCGCGTGGCCGACCTTGCCGCCGAGCTGTGCGGCGGGTCCGTGGCGGGACGGCGCGTGGCCGTACTCGGCGCGGCCTTCAAGCCGGACACCGACGACATCCGCGACTCCCCCGCGCTGGACGTCGCCGTGCAGCTCGCCGCGGCCGGCGCGCACGTCGTGGTGACCGACCCGCGTGCGATCAACAACGCGTGGATGCGGTTCCCGCAGCTCCAGTTCGAGCCATCCGTGCGGGCAGCGCTCGACGGCGCCGAGATCGTCTTGCTGCTGACCGAGTGGGCGGAGTACCGGGCACTGGACCCCGTCACCGCGGCCTCGCTCGTGCGGCGGCCCGTCATGGTCGATGCCCGCAACGTGCTCGACGCCGACGCCTGGCGCTCGGCGGGATGGGACTTCCACGGGCTCGGGACCGGCCGGCAGCCTCAGCCTGTGGATAACCTGCAACACCTGTAGTCACATCCTTGTAGACTGCCGAAGACACGTCGCCACGCACCGCACCCGCACCCGCACCCGCACCGGCGGCACACCAACGACCTCGGGGGATGTCAATGGCGATTCGCCGTCGCACACTTCGCTCTGCCCTGTCCGTTTTCGCCCTGGCCTCGGTCCTTGGCCTCACCGCCTGCGGCTCGGGCTCCGCCGGGCCTGATGCCCAGGGGGCGGCGAGCGCCTCGGCCTCCGGGACGCCCACGCCGACGGTCGATTCGCGCCCGACGCCGGCCAGCTCCACCGGGCCCGCCCGCAACCTCCCGAAGCCCGAACTGCCCGCGGCTGCACGGGAGAACACCGAGGCTGGGTTCAGGGCGTTCACCCAGTACTGGTTCGACACGATTACCTATGCGCTCGAAACGGGCGATACCGAGCCCCTGAAGGCCGCATCCAAGCCTGACTGCAAGATCTGCAATGGTTATCTGGATCGCGCAGTCAAGGTGTCATCCGGCGAGGGTTGGGAATCCGGCCCACGATGGCGGGTCCAAGACTTCAGATCGACCCTGAAGCTAGATCCTCTCGGTCAGGCGATCGGATATTTCCTTCTGGACGAATCAGCATCAACCCGATTCGGGAAGGCTGGAGAGGTGCTCAAGTCCTACGAGGCGTCGTCTAGTACCGATCCCCGCGCCATCTATGCAATCCACGGCCCATCGGGATGGATGACCACGCAGGCAGGCAATGCCTAATGCCCGCGACTGTCACGTCAATCGGCGTCGCCGCGATAGTCCTATTCGGGCCGATGGCACCTCCACCGCCGAGCACTGCATTCGGTGACGACGCCGTCGTAACTAACGGGACGAGGTCAGGAACGATCGTCGTTGAGTTTCCTAAGGTAGAGGGCATCGCGAACGTTTTTACGTATTCCTATGCCCCTGCCTGCTCAGAGGGAACTGACACGCTGAGCGCCCCTGCGTGTGCCGCATTGAATGCGCGCTGCAGCGCAGAACCGGGCGGGATCATGGTCGTCTGGGAACGGCTCGATACGCGCACTGCGGGGGCCACATGGGAACGGCTCGAGCAGGCGTGCCTGTATCCCGGGAAACCGCCCGAGCGGCCCGGCGACGTCGTGATCACGGTGACCGAAAAGCAGCTGCGCGAGCTCCCGATCAAGGCCCCGGAACTTGGCTCACAGCCAGGGAGGCACACGCTCAAGGGTGCGGAGACGAACATCTACGCGGAACCGGCGGACCAGTCGTTCACCATCAGCATCGTGGGCCGGAGGGTCGACATCAGGGTCAAGCCCAGCGAGTACCAGTGGTCGTACGGCGACGGCGCATCCCTCATCACGAGTGGCCCTGGGGGGCCGATCCCCGAGGCACGCTGGGGCGAGAAGACCGTGACCAGCCACGCTTACGCCCAGACCGGTGACGTGAGCGTCGGCCTCACCACGGTCTTCACCGGCGAGTTCTCAGTGGACGGCGGGCCCTTCCAGCCGATTGCGGGAACCGCGCAGGTCCCCAGCGCGGCGAAGGCCCTCAGCATCTGGCGCTCCGAGGTCAAGCTCTACGCCGACGACTGCATCGCCAACCCCGCCGGCCCGGGCTGTGGCTAGCCGGCATTCCACCACAGGTTGTGGACTTTGCCCCGCGCCACGGCGTGGGGCAAAGTCCACAACCTGTGGTCAAGCGGCCACGTCCGCCGGCGCCCCCCTCCCCGCGCGGGCCCAGCCCCGAATCCAGGACTGTCCGCCACCCATGGGACGATGAACGCATGGCCTCGATCCCCTACCCGACCGCACACGGTGCCGGCGCCGAAGACGCCGCGCCGCTCGTGGACGTGGCGGGGATGGTCACCCGGATCGGTGCCGCAGCGATGTCCCGCGCCCACGCCTACGCCCACGAGGGCCGGGTGGAGCACCTCGCGTGGCACCCCGAGATCACCGAGCTCACCGCCCAGGTTTTCGGCACCGAGGACGAGCCCTACGAGGTGGGCGTCTACCTCCAGCCCCATCACGGCACCTACCGGTACGCCGGAGGCTGGTGCACGTGTCCGGTGGCGGCGGACTGCAAGCACATGGCGGCCGTCGTCCTGACGGCGAACGCCCGGCGGCTCCGCGCCGACGCCGCCGAGCAGAGCGCGGCCAGGCGGGCCGAGCCGGCATGGAAGGGCGAGCTGCGGCGCATCATCAATCCCGGGGCCGAACGGGACAGGCTCGGCGCGGCCCGGCGCCTCGGGCTGCAGTTCGAGCTCCGCGATTCGCACGCGAGACTGGGCGGCCGCTTCGCGAGGTCGTTGCCGAAGACCCGGCCCGACTTCCGGCTCGGCATGCGCCCCGTCGAGTTCAACCCGACAACCGGCCGCTGGCTGCGCGGGGACATCTCGTGGACCACGTTCGGGCGCCCCGACCACGTAGGCGACTACTTGACCGCGCACTTCGAGCTCTTTCGGGAGATCCAGGCGCTGCGGCTCGGCACGGCCTCCGGCTACTGGAACGGCAACGATCCGTGGCTCTACCTCGACGAGTTCGCCAGCCCGCTCCTCTGGACGCTCCTCGACGCTGGGCGATCGCTCGGCGTCGAGCTCGGCGGGGCGGCGAAGGGCACGACCGTCACCCTCGCGGACGGCACCGCGACAGTGGGGCTCGACGCACTCCCGGGCGAGGACGACGGCGCGCTCCTCCTCGCGCCCACCCTCGCCGTCGGCGGCGTCCTGGTGCCGATCCAGCGTGCCGGAACGATCGGCGACCACGGCGCGTACGCCGTCGTGCGCACGGGGGAACGCGAGGAGCTGATCATCCTCGCCCCCTCCGAGTCCCGCCTCGGAGAGCGGGAGCGCGCGCTGCTCGCGGCGCCGGACGGCGTCGAGATCCCCGCGGCGGACCGGGACGCGTTCCTCGCCGAGTTCTACCCGGACCTCGCGCGGTCGGTGACGCTCACGGCGGACGACGCCGTGCACCTCCCGCCGATCCTGCCTCCCCTCCTCGTGCTCACCGCAGCCTTCGAGCCCCAGGATGTGCTCCGCCTCGCGTGGCACTGGGAGTACCCGGCGGGCGACGGCGCGCGGCAGCTGCCGCTCGTGCCCACGCCGGGCGAGGGGATCCGCCGCGACGGCGCGGCCGAGGAGGCCACCCTCCAGCACGTCGCCGCCGTCCTCGAGGAGAGCCCTCTGAAGGGGCAGCGCATCGGCCCGGCCCGGCTCGAGGACCTCGACACGGCCGAGGCGGCCGAGAACACGCTCCCGGCCCTCGCCAAGCTCGAGGGCGTGGAGCTCCGCATCGAGGGCACCCGACCCGACTACCGGCGCCTCGAGGGGACCCCGAAGCTCGTCCTGAGCGCCGTGGAGTCCGATAAGAACGACTGGTTCGACCTCGGCCTCATGGTCACGATCCCGGGCCGGAGCATCCCCTTCCAGGACATCTTCACCGCCCTCGCCCGCGGGCGCACCAAGGTCATGCTGCCGGACAAGACGTGGTTCCGGATCGACACCCCCGAGATCGAGCGCCTCAAGCGGCTCATCGACGAGTCCCACGAGCTGCGCGAGTGGCGCGTGGAAGGCCCGTCCACGAAGAGGCCTCCGCGGCTGAGCGTCTATCAGGCGGGCCTGTGGGACGAGATCGCCGAGCTCGCCGGCGAGACGGTGGAGCCGCCCCGCTGGAAGCAGACCGTCTCCGGTCTCCTCGACCCGCATGCCCTCGACCGTGTCCCCGTACCGGCCGGGATGAACGCGACGCTGCGCCCGTACCAGGACGACGGCTTCCAGTGGCTCGCGTTCCTCTACCGCCACGGCCTCGGGGGCGTCCTTGCCGACGACATGGGACTCGGCAAGACACTGCAGACCCTCGCACTCATCCTGCACGCGCGGGGTTTCGACGCCGCTCCGCGGGAGGCGGGCCCTGCGGCGGCGTCGCAGCGGGCGGCGCAGCCCCCGTTCCTCGTGGTCGCGCCGACCTCGGTCGTGGCCAACTGGGAGGCCGAGGCGGCCAGATTCGCCCCGGGCCTGCGCACGGTGGCGCTCACGGACACGCAGGGCAAGTCCGGCACCCCGGTCGAGGAGTCAGCGAAGGGGGCGGACATCGTCGTCACGAGCTATGCCCTGTTCCGCCTCGACTACGAGGCGTACGCCGCGCTCCCCTGGGCGGGACTCATCATCGATGAGGCGCAGTTCCTCAAGAATCGCGCCACGAAGGCGCACCAGTGTGCCAGAGACCTCGAAGCCCCGTTCAAGCTCGCGCTCACGGGCACGCCCCTCGAGAACAACCTCATGGAGCTGTGGTCGCTTTTCGCGATCGTGGCACCGGGGCTGTTTCCGGCGGCGAACCACTTCGGGCAGGACTTCGCCAAGCCGATCGAGAAGAACGGCGATGCCGACCGCCTGGCCAGGCTGCGCCGTCGTGTGCGCCCGCTCATGCTGCGCCGCACCAAGGAGGCCGTGGCGAAGGAGCTGCCCGAGAAGCTCGAGCAGCGCCTCGACGTCGAGCTGGACCCGAAGCACCGCAAGCTCTACCAGCAGTACCTCCAGCGGGAACGCGAGAAGGTCCTCGGCCTCGTCGAGGACCTGGACCGCAACCGCTTCATCGTCTTCCGCTCGCTCACGCTGCTCCGGCTCATGGCGCTGGACCCCTCGCTCGTCGACGACGCGCACGACGGCGTGTCCCCGGCGAAGCTCGACTCCCTCCTCGAGCAGCTGGACGACGTCGTGGCGGAAGGGCACCGCGCCCTCGTGTTCAGCCAGTTCACCTCGTTCCTCAAGAAGGCCGCCGCGAGGCTCGACGCGGCGGGCATCGCCTACGAGTACCTCGACGGGTCCACGCGGCGCCGCGGTGAGGTGGTCTCGCGGTTCAAGGAGGGCGAGGCTCCGGTGTTCCTCATCTCCCTCAAGGCGGGCGGGTTCGGGCTGAACCTGACCGAGGCCGACTACTGCTTCATCCTGGATCCGTGGTGGAACCCCGCAGCGGAGGCCCAGGCCGTGGACCGGGCCCACCGGATCGGGCAGACGAGGCGCGTCATGACGTATCGGCTGGTGGCGAGGGGCACGATCGAGGAGAAGGTCATGGAGCTCAAGGAGAAGAAGGCCGCCCTGTTCTCCTCAGTCATGGACGACGACGCGATGTTCTCCTCGACGCTCACCGCCGAGGACGTGCGCGGGCTCCTCGAATAGGGCCAAAGGACACGAGATCTTGGTCACGATTTGGCAACAGCGGATTCATACCCTACGGTAGGTATCGGTTCGGTAACGGACCGCCCGCCCGCCATCCCCCAGCGAGGCGCAACAAAGCCCGACGGCCCGCAGCCGTGGGCCGCATATGCCGGGTGCTGCCGTCCACCGCTCGCCGCCGTCTGTGCAGCCACCATTGACCTGACCTTCGAACCGTCAGGGGCCGGCGGCGCACGCTGAAGTCCCGGGGACGGGGCGAGTGCCGGTGGAGCCCCGAGCATTTGAGACTCTTATGAAGAAGATCACCCTTACCGCTGCCCGCCGTTCTCTCGCCGTCGTCGCCGCCGGTGGCGCCGCGCTCAGCGCCGCCGCCCTCGGCGCCCCCGCCGCGAACGCCGTGGACGGCGCCACGTGGGACGCCCTCGCGCAGTGCGAGTCCTCCGGCAACTGGGCCATCAACACGGGCAACGGATTCTCCGGCGGCCTCCAGTTCACCCAGAGCACCTGGGCCGCGTACGGCGGTGTCGGCGCCCCGCAGAACGCCACGCGCGCGCAGCAGATCGCTGTCGCCGAGCGCGTCCTCGCCGGCCAGGGCTGGGGCGCATGGCCCGCCTGCTCCGCCAAGCTCGGCCTCTACGGCAAGGCCGGCGCCAACCCGACCCCCGTCCAGGCGCAGGCCGCCCCGGCCCCCGCGAAGCAGGCCCCGGCCCCCGTCCAGCAAGCTCCCGTCCAGCAGGCTCCGGCCCGCCACGCCGCGCCGGTTCAGGTCAGCGGCTCGACCTACACGATCGTCTCCGGCGACACGCTGAGCCAGATCGCCCAGAAGCTCGGCGTCAAGGGTGGCTGGCAGGCACTCGCCGACGCGAACGCGAACACGATCTCCAACCCGAACCTGATTTTCCCGGGCCAGGTCCTCCACCTCCCCGCCTGATCACAGGGCCTCCCTGCATGATCCGCGCGATCATGAGGGCTCCCGGCGCCTAGCCGGTTCCCCGGGGAGCGCACTGGGCCCGTCCCCCCTCGGGCCCAGCGCGCCTCCCCGGAGAACGCCGCATCAGGACATGCCGCATTCCGCACGGGATGAGGGCGTGTCCCGGTGCGGCGTTCTGCGTTGCAGGCCTCTTCTCCGCAGACCTCTTGTCAGTCGGGATACCAAACAGCTACATTTGGAATACCAAAGCGAGACGAGGGTCACACCACCCCGAGATTCGCACCACACGCGGCCCACCCCGGGCCGCACTGCTGAGCCTCACAGCATCCACAACAGGCCAGCGGATCCAAGTTGCGCGCCCTACCTGTCCCGATCCCAGAGAGTTCATCATGATGAACAGCACCCCGGACACCGCCGTCCCCACGCTGGAGGCTCACAACGTGACTCACGCTGAAGCCCGCAACACCACGCACGGCCTCCCTGCAGGCCTCAGCCCCCGCCTGTACAACACCGACCTCGCCCCGACGAAGCGCGAGGGCCGCAAGTGGACCGCGTACTCGATCTTCACCCTGTGGGCCAACGACGTGCACAGCCTCGGCAACTACGCGTTCGCCATCGGGCTCTTCGCGCTCGGCCTCGGGGGCTGGCAGGTCCTCGCGGCGCTCGGCGTCGGCGCGGTCCTCCTCTTCGCGCTCCTGAACCTCTCCGGGTTCATGGGCCAGAAGACGGGCATCCCGTTCCCCGTGATGAGCCGCATCGCCTTCGGCATCCACGGCGCGCAGATCGCGGCCCTCATCCGCGGCGGCGTCGCCATCGCCTGGTTCGGCATCCAGACCTACCTCGCCTCCGTGGTGCTCCGGGTGCTCCTCATCGCCGTGGCCCCGGGCCTCAAGCCCCTCGACGAGGGCTCGATCCTCGGCCTGTCCGCGCTCGGCTGGATGGCGTTCGTGGCCCTCTGGATCATCCAGGTCGTCATCGTCTCCTACGGCATGGAGATGATCCGCAAGTACGAGGCCTTCGCCGGCCCCATCATCCTCGCGACCATGCTCGCGCTGGCCATCTGGATGTTCGCCAAGGCGGGCTTCTCGATCGCGTGGAGCACGGGCAAGGACCTCGCCGGCGGCGACATGTGGCTGCACATCCTCGGCGGCGGCGCCCTCTGGGTCGCGATCTACGGCACATTCGTCCTGAACTTCTGCGACTTCACCCGCTCGGCCAAGACGAAGAAGTCGATCGTCAAGGGCAATTTCTGGGGCATCCCGATCAACATGCTCCTGTTCGGCGCCATCACCGTGGTCCTCGCCGGCGCGCAGTTCAAGATCGACGGCCGCATCATCGAGAGCCCCTCGGACGTTGTCGCCTCGATCCCGAACACGTTCCTCCTCGCCGGCGCGTGCGCCGCCCTGCTGGTCCTGACCATCGCGGTCAACCTCATGGCCAACTTCGTGGCACCGACCTACGCCCTGACGAACCTGTTCCCGCGCCACCTCAACTTCCGCAAGGCCGCGCTCGTCTCGGCCGTGATCGGCCTCGTGATCATGCCCTGGAACCTGTACAACAACCCCGTGGTCATCGTGTACTTCCTCGGCGGCCTCGGCGGCCTCCTCGGCCCGCTGTTCGGCGTGATCATGGCCGACTACTGGCTGGTCCGCCGCGGCAAGGTCAACGTGCCCGAGCTCTACTCCGAGGCCCGCGACGGCACGTACCACTACGTCAGGGGCGTCAACCCGAAGGCCATCGCGGCCCTCATCCCGGCCGCGGCCGTGGCACTCGCGATCGCGTTCGTCCCGGCCCTCGGCGCCATCAGCTCCTTCTCCTGGTTCTTCGGCGCGGGCATCGCGGCTGCCAACTTCTTCTTCCTCAACCGCAGGCGCGGCACGTTCGAGGACGTTGACGGCGAGGCCATCGCGGTCGCCAGCGTCCACTGATCCCCCGCACGGACCAGCGCACGACGGCGGCGGCCCCGCCCACGCGGGCCAGCCCGCCGCCGTCGTGCCCCACCACTTCCCCCCACCAGAAGGACCCCCCATGCGCATCCTCGTTGCCAACGTCAACACCACCCAGTCCATGACCGACTCGATCGTCGAGGCCGCCCGCGCTGCCGCGTCGGAGGGGACCGAAATCGTCGGGATCACGCCGCGGTTCGGGGCCGACTCGTGCGAGGGGAACTTCGAGTCCTACCTCGCGGCGATCGCCGTCATGGACGCCGTGACGCGGTACGAGGGCGAGTTCGACGCCGTGATCCAGGCCGGCTACGGCGAGCACGGCCGCGAGGGCCTCCAGGAGCTTCTGGACGTCCCGGTCGTGGACATCACCGAGGCCGCCGCGTCCACGGCGATGTACCTCGGGCACAAGTACTCGGTGGTCACCACGCTGGACCGGGCGGTGCCGCTCATCGAGGACCGGCTCAAGCTCGCGGGGCTCGACGCGCGCTGCGCGTCGGTCCGCGCCTCGGGGCTCGGCGTCCTCGAGCTCGAGGAGGACCCGGAGCGCGCGGTCAAGGAGATCGTCGCCCAGGCCGAGAGCGCCGTCAGCGATGACAAGGCCGAGGTGATCGTGCTCGGCTGCGGCGGCATGAGCGGGCTCGACTCCCAGATCCGAGAGCGCTGCGGGGTCCCCGTGGTGGACGGGGTCGCCGCCGCCGTCGCCGTCGCGGAGGGCCTGGTCCGGCTCGGGCTGAGCACCTCGAAGGTCCGCACCTACGCCACGCCGCGTCCCAAGAAGGTCACCGGCTGGCCCATCGGCGGCTAGGCGCCCGGGGCGCCCACGCCCTTGACCCCTGCTCGGCCCTGTGCTTACGGTGCACAGACCGCCAGCAGTCGACGCCGGTACTCGTGCGCGCCCCGCCGGGCCGCCGCCGGCGCCGGCGCCGTGGACGGTTCCGCTGAATCAGCACCGCAGGGGCGCAGGGCCCCTGCTTCACTGGAGCAGAGAGGTACCTGATAGATATGGCAGGCAACAGGGCAGTCGCGTACAAGGGTCCGGGCAAGGTCGAGGTCATCGACACGGACTACCCGACGTTCGAGCTCAAGGACGGGCCGGGCGTCAACCCGGCCAACGTGGGGCGCAAGGTTCCGCACGGCGTCATCCTCAAGACGGTGGCCACGAACATCTGCGGCTCCGACCAGCACATGGTCCGCGGCCGCACCACGGCGCCAAAGGACCTCGTCCTCGGGCACGAGATCACCGGCGAGGTGGTCGAGACGGGCCCGGACGTGGAGTTCCTCAAGGTCGGCGACCTCGTCTCCGTCCCGTTCAACATCGCGTGCGGGCGCTGCCGGAACTGCAAGGAGCGCAAGACCGGCATCTGCCTCAACGTCAACCCGGACCGGCCCGGGTCGGCGTACGGGTACGTGGACATGGGCGGATGGGTCGGCGGCCAGGCGGAGTACGTGCTCGTCCCCTACGCCGACTTCAACTGCCTCAGGTTCCCCGACAAGGACCAGGCGCTCGAGAAGATCATGGACCTGACCATGCTCTCGGACATCTTCCCGACTGGGTTCCACGGCGCGGTCACCGCGGGCGTCGGCGTCGGCTCGACCGTGTACGTGGCCGGCGCCGGACCCGTGGGACTCGCGGCGGCGACGAGCGCGCTCCTGCTGGGCGCCGCCGTCGTGATCGTGGGCGACATGAACCCGGACCGGCTCAAGCAGGCAGCGAGCTTCGGCTGCGAGACCGTGGACCTGTCCAAGGGCGATCCTGGCGAGCAGATCGAGCAGATCCTCGGCGAGCCGCTTGTGGACTGCGGCGTGGACGCCGTGGGGTTCGAGGCCAAGGGGCACGGGTCGGGGGCAGCCGAGGCCCCGGCCACCGTGCTGAACTCGCTCATGGACATCACGGCGGCCGGCGGCGCCCTCGGCATCCCGGGGCTCTATGTCACCGGGGATCCCGGCGCCGCCGACGAGGCCGCCCGGAAGGGCTCGCTCTCGCTGAGCCTCGGCACGGGCTGGGCCAAGTCGCTGTCCTTCACCACCGGCCAGTGCCCGGTCATGAAGTACAACCGCGGCCTCATGATGGCGATCCTCCACGACCGCGTTTCGATCGCGAAGAACGTCAACGCCACGGCGATCCCGCTCGAGGATGCCCCGCGCGGGTACGCCGAGTTCGACTCCGGGGCGGCGAGCAAGTACGTGCTGAACCCGAACGGCTACATCAAGAACTGACGGTCCCGCGCACAGCGCCGCATCAGGACATGCCGCCGTCCCGCTTGACGGCATGTCCTGATGCGGCGTTCCGGCGCGCGAGCTGGCCGCGTACTCTGGGCGCATGGCTGCACCTGAGGGGACGCGAGTGGCAGTGGTGGGCGGCGGGCCCGCGGGCATGGTCCTGGGACTCCTGCTGGCTCGGGGCGGGATCGACACGGTGGTGCTCGAGAAGCACCCGGACTTCCTCCGCGACTTCCGCGGGGACACCGTCCACGCCTCGACCCTCACGCTGCTCGACGAACTCGGCCTCGGCTCCGCCTTCGAGGCCCTCCCCCACCGGCTCATGGACCAGGTGGAGATCCAGCTCGACGCCGGGACGGTCCGCCTCGCGGACCTGATCCGCTACCTGCCGGGCCTCCACCCGCACATCGCGCTCGTGCCGCAGTGGGACTTCCTCGAAATGCTTGCCGACGCCGCCGCGCGGGAGCCCCACTTCACGCTTCTGCGCTCGGCGGAGGTGGTGGGCCTGACGCACGACGCCGGCCGGGTCACCGGGGTGCGCTGGCGCGACTTCCGGGTCGGGGGCCCGGAGCACGCGGTAAGCCCGGAGAATACCGGGGGCACAGAAATCAGCGGGAGCACAGAGCGCACGCTCGCCGCGGACCTCGTGGTCGCGTGCGACGGGCGCTGGTCCACGGTCCGCACCGCGGCCGGCCTCACCGCCCGGGAGTTCGGCGCGCCCGTGGACGTGTGGTGGTTCCGCGTGCCGCGACGCGAGGGCGATCCGGACGGCGGCGTCGGGCGCCTGTCCGGGCGCGAGTTCATGATCATGATCGACCGCGGCAGCGAATGGCAGTGCGGGTACCTCATCGCGAAGGGCCAGGACCCGGTGCTGCGCGCCCAGGGCCTCGACGCCTTCCGTGCGCGCCTCGCGCGGCTCCTGCCGTGGATGGCGGACCGGCTCGGCGACCACCCGGCGTCCCTGGACGACGTGAAGCTCCTGAGCGTCCGCGTCGACCGGCTCGAGCAGTGGCACCAGGACGGGCTCCTGCTCATCGGCGATGCCGCACACGCCATGTCCCCCGTGGGTGGGGTGGGCATCAACCTCGCGATCCAGGACGCCGTGGCGGCGTCGCGGATCGTGGGCCAGTGGATGCGCCACGCCCGGGGCCCCGTCCCCGAGAGCCTGCTCGCCACGGTGCAGGGCCGCCGGCTCCTGCCCACCCGGCTGGTCCAGGCGTTCCAACGGGCGGCGCACCGCGGCGTCGTGAACCGGGCGCTGAAGGGGACCCTCGCGACGTCTACCACGCGGCTCCCGCTGCCGATGCGGGTCCTGACGCGGGTCCCATTCCTGCAGCGGATTCCCGCGCGGTTCATCGCGATCGGCCCGCGCCCGGAGCACGCCCCGAGCTGGGCGCGCCGCCTCGAGAGGCTCGCCCCGCCGGCGGGCCGGGCGGGCTGACCCGCTCACGACAGCAGGCGCGGCGGCGACCCACCCTCGGACGGCGGGTCGCCGCCGTCGTGCGCGGGGGCCCTGAAGGATCAGGCGAGCGTCCGGATGGTCCAGAAGTCGCTCGAGAGGCCAGTGGAGAGCAGGTACTGGTAGGGCAGCGTGAAGTAGCCGGCCTGCCCCCATCCGGTGCCCCACGAGTTGCGGACGCGGAACGTCTGGCTCGCGTTGTCGTACCCGACGGCGAGGACCGCGTGGCCGCCGAGGACCTGCTCGTTGGGCGCGGGCATCGGTGCCACGCCGGTCTGCGCGACCTGCTGGCTCTCGAATGACTCGTAGACGGTGAAGCCGAAGACGAACGGGTAGCCGTCTGCGAGGCAGCCCTGCATCTGCGCGAGGGTCCGCGTCACGCGCTGGTAGGCGATGGCCCGGTGCGTCTTGGCGTCGACGTAGCACTGATCAGTGGGCTTCACGGCGAACTTCGTGATGTCGTAGACCCACTCGGTCTCGGGGCACGCTCCCTGGGTCGCGACCGACTTCACGCCGTCGCGGATCTGGGCGCCCGAATCGCTCGCCACGGTGTGCTCCATGACGCGCTCGTTGTAGTAGATGAACAGCCTCGACGGGGTCGTGTACCCGGCGATGCCCTGCTTGTCTGCATCGAACTCGAGCGCCGCGGCGATCGAGTTCCCGGTGCACGAGCCGAGCTGGCCCTGGTCGTAGACGGGCGGACAGCTCGCCGTTAGGTCCACGGAGGGCGGGAGCGCACCGAGGACCTCACGGGGCACGGAGTAGAGGTGGTCGCGCTGGTCGGGGACGTCCGGGACCCAGCCATAGGAGTGGGTGCCGCGGGGTGCTGCTTCAGTGGTCATGGCCGGGGGTCTTTCGGGGGGAGCGGCGGGGCCGCAGGGGATATGGAGGCCGTGGGTGCGCGCGGTCTGTCTGCGCCGGATCGGCGAGGTGCCCCGCCCACCGAGGCGGGGTGGCCGGGGCACCTGCTGACGGGCGTCGGCCTGAGTGCTGGGGGTTCTCGGGCCGACCGATTAATTTGTAACTCGATTTTATAAACCTCGCCCGGCTGCCGTCAAGACCCCTGCTGCGCGGGGTTTTCCGCGGGCACCTCTCCCCACGACCCGTCGGGCCCCGCGAGCGCCTCCACGAGCTCGAGGCCCCGGCGCGCCCAGTCGATTTCCCCCCGCGCGCGCTCCACGAGGCCCTCGTACGTGAACCGCTTGAACGCGATGGTCCTGTCGCGGTCCTGGGGCGGGGTGACCGCCAAGCGCCGCACGAGCATCGGGTTGTCGAGCGCGGCGATCCGCCCGAGCTCCCCCTCCCACTGCGCGAGCTCGCCCTCCCACTGCGCGATGTGCGCGCGGAAGAACTCACGGGCGGACTCCGGAGTCGTGGACTCGAGGTAGGCGGCCCTCAGGTGGGCCGGGTCGCGCACGCGGGCGTACTCGAGGGGCGTGCGCATCCAGTCGAGGAACGCCCGCTCCCCCGCTTCGGTCACGTGATAGACACGACGCGTCCCGCGCTGCCCGCGCGGCTGCTCCTCGCCCTCGATGAGGCCCTCGGCCTCCATCTTGCGCAGCTCCGGGTAGATCTGCGAGTCGGGGGCGTGCCACACATGCCCCACCGAGAGTGAGAACTGCTTCTGCAGGTCGTAGCCCGAGAGCGGGCCGACCCGCAGCAGCGCGAGCAGCGCGACGCGCAGGCTCATGCGGACTTGTAGCCCGTGCGCCACCCGCCGTGGTACTCGGAGCGCGCCACCGCAGAGTACGGCACGGGGCTCACGACGGCGCGCACCTCCATCTGCTCATGGGGCTCGACGGCGGCCTTCCGGCTCCCGCCATTCGGCTCGCCCCAGACGACCTTGACCTCGGCTCCCTCCGGGACGTCCGCGTTGACGGTCGCGAGCGAGAGCGCCGTGCGCTCGTTCGCGCTGTAGCCGGTGAACATCGAGAAGCCGACGACACTGCCGCCCGCGTCGACGACCGAGTCGTAGTTCGCGGAACCGTAGTTGGCGAGCGGGAGGTCGAAGAACTTGTAGTGGGGTCCGTCCACGTCGAACAGGGAGGAGAACAGCTTCGTCATGTCCTCGGCGTTCCATGCGAGGGTGACCTTGCGCCGCTGCGTCGCGGGGTCGATCTTCTCGAGCGCGTCCCGGCCGATGAAGTCATGGTCGAACTTCACGAACGAGCCGTAGCCGAGCTCCCAGGGGGTCAGGTAGTAGTCCTCGATGGTGTCCGAGACAAACGAGCCGGCTAGGGTGCCGGTGGCCTCGTAGCCGTCCGCGGGCAGCCACTCGCGGTAGGCCCGCTCGGCGTCCCCGGTGTAGATGGCCGGCAGCGGCGAGGGGATCCAGCCGGACTCGAGGGTGTTGGACGGGTAGGCGCGGGAGCCCACCGGGACGAGCCCCAACTCCGCGCCCGCGTCGACGATGGCGTCACGGATCCGGTCGTGGTCCGCGTAGGGGCCCCAGACTTCGAGCCCCGGCGCGCCGGCCATTCCGTGCCGCAGCGTGCGAACGGTGGTGCCATCGATCGTCATCGTGGACATGTTGAAGAACTTCAGCTGCTCGAGCGGGCCGCCGTTGAGCTTCTCGATGACCTGCCACGCGTTGGGGCCCTGGATCTGGAAGCGGTAGTACTCGCGGGAGACCGAATGGCCGTACGGACGCGACGGCGAGCGGCGGTCCACCGTGATGTCGAGGTTGCCGTAGCCGCCGGTCTCGCCGTGGAACAGGAGCCAGTTGGCCGCGGGCGAGCGGCCCACGTAGACGTACTCGTCCTCAGCCTCGCGGAAGAGGATGCCGTCGCCGATCACGCCGCCGTTCGAGGCTACCGGGACGTACTGCTTGGCCTTGTTGACCGGGAAGCTGGCGGTGGAGTTGATGGCCGTCGCGGTGATGAGCCTGATCGCGTCGGAGCCCTTGAGGAACAGGTTGTCCATGTGGTGCGACTGGTCGTAGAGCACGGCCGTGTCGCGCCACGCCTTCTGCTCCTTGATCCAGTTCTGGAAGTCCGCGGGGACCACGGGGTAGATGTAGGAGCCGATCTGGGAGTTGCGCAGGAGGTCGACGACGCTCTCCGGCGTCCCGCCGGCCCCGTCGAGGACGTCCTGCAGATTCTTCGGTGCCACGGTGAACCTCTCGTTCTGTCTCGGATGTGGGTCTCTACGCGGAGGCGCGCTCGGCGATGAACCTGTCGGCCCAGTCCGCGGTGGCCGCAAGGCCGCCGAACGTGTAGAAGTGCAGCCCGACGCGGCCCGCGATCCCCTCGCCGGCCCCGCCCCCGCCCTGGGGCGAGGCGAGCGCGGCGGCGAGGTCGTCCACGAAGCGGTCGGGGCCGGCGTCGCCCATCAGGTTGGTGAGCGAGAAGCCGTACTTCTTCACGATCATCGCGTTGGCCCCGACGCCGAAGCGGCGCGCAAAGTTCATCAGGCGCTTGACGCCCGCCGGGCCGGGAGTGCCGACCCGGATGGGCGCGTCGATGCCGTGGGCGCGCGCGGCGTCGATCCAGGCGGTGACCGGCTCGGTATCGAACGCGAACTGGGTGATGACGAACATCTTCAGGCCCTGGTCCCTCAGCGCAGCGGCCTTGTCGATGAGGGCTCCTTCGAGTGCGTCGCGCGAGATGTCGGGGTGGCCCTCGGGGTAGCCCCCGATGCCGACCTCGCGGACGCCGAAGGCCTGCAGGACGCCGCTGGCGATCACTGCGCGCGAGTCCTCGTACGGCCCCTCGGGCGTGGCGGGGTCGCCGCCGATCACGAAGATCCGCTCCGCCGCGCCGATCTCCCGCAGACGGCCGAGGAATTCCTCGAGCTGCCCCTGGGACTTCAGGCGGCGGGCGGAGAGGTGCGGGACGGGGACGAATCCGTTGTCGCGGACCGCCTTCGCAGCCGCGACGCGCATCTCGAGGTCCTCGTTGCCGAGGAACGTGACGTTGATCCTCGTGCCTGCGGGGATGCGGTCCTTGGCCTCGAGGAGGCCGGGGATGTCCTTGCCGGTCATCTCGAGGGAGAAGTCCTCGATGAGTTCAAGGGATGCTGCGCGATTCGCCGTGGGTGCACTGCGGGCCATATCCGGACTCCTTCCGCCGGGGCGCCTCGCTGCGCCCTCTTCGAATGTAACTATGCAGATAGGGAATGTCCATAGTTATATGACCCGGAGGGGTCAGCCACTGGGTGCCTGCCCTCGCCTGAAGGTCAGCTCCCGGGTGTCACGTCCTGCGACTACCCGCAGGAGCTGACCTTCAGGAGCTGACCTTCAGGAGCTGACCTTCGGGAGGTGGCCTTCAGGAGGTGACTCCCAGGAGGTGACTCCCAGGAGGTGACTCCCAGGAGGTGACTCCCAGACGAGGGTCAGCCGGCGGCGAGGGCGTCGGGGTCGAGGTGGGCGATCGAGCGGGTGTCCTGGAACGCCCGGACCCCCTCGATCCCCTGCTCGCGCCCGAACCCGGACTGCTTCATCCCGCCGAAGGGAGCCCGGAGGTCGAGGCGGGTGGCGCCGTGGTCGTTGACCCAGACGTACCCGCACTCGAGCTGCCGCGCTATCCGGTTGGCGTGCTCGGGGTCGGCCGACCAGACGGAGCCACACAGCCCGGCCCACGTGTCGTTGGCTGCCCTGACGGCCTCCTCCTCAGTGTCGAACGGCAGGAGCGGGATGACGGGTCCGAACTGCTCGTGGGTCACGACGCGCAGCGACGGGTCCGGGTCGATCACGATCGCCGGGCGCAGGAAGTTGCCTCCCTCCAGCTCCGGCTCCGTGGGCAGCGCCCCGAACTCGCGGACCTCCGCTCCGGAGGCCTTCGCCTCCTCGATGAGCTCCGCGACGAACGCCTTCTGCACGGGAGAATGCAGCGGCCCCATCGTGGTGCCCTCGTCGAGCCCGTACCCGATGACGGCCTTGTCGAGCCTCGATGACAGCCCCGCGACGACGTCGTCCATCCGCGAGCGGTGGACGTAGATCCGCTTGGCATTCATGCAGATCTGGCCGGTCGTGTCGAAGATGGCCGCGTAGAGGCGGTCGAGCTCCGCGTCGTCGAGCGTCGCGTCCTCGAGCACGACGGCGGGGTCGTTGCCTCCCAGCTCGAGCGTCACCCGGGTGAGCGAGCCGGAAGCCATCTGCATGATGCGCTTGCCGCCCGCGACGCTCCCCGTGAAGCACACCTTCGCGATGTCAGGGCTCGTGATGAGCGCGGACATGTCTGCGTCCTTGCCGGTCACGACGTTCAGGACACCCGGGGGCAGCTTCTCCGCGACCCGCTGGACCACGCGCGTCGTGGCGAGCGGGGTGGTGGGCGGCGGCTTCACGATGGCCGTGTTGCCGGCGAGGAGCGCATGCGGGAGGGAGGCCCCGAGGATGGCGATCGGCCAGTTGAACGGCACGATCACGGTGACGACTCCGAGCGGCTGGTACGCGACCGTCGTCGTGACCGGGATCCCCGGCGCCGGTGCGAGGACGTTGCTCGCGTCGACCTCGTCGGCGAGCGCGAGGGCGAGGTTCCAGCGGATCTCGAACACGAGGGAGTCCACCCACGCCTCGATCCGGATCTTGCCGTTCTCCTGGGACAGGATCGCGGCGTCCGCGTCGCGGGACTCGGCGATCCCCTGGATCGCGGCGGCCATCTGCGCGGCACGCTCCTGCGGGCTCAGGGCGCTCCACGCGGGGTAGGCGGCCTTCGCGGCGGCGATCGCGTCGTCGACGTCGCGCGGGCTTGCCGCCGCGGCGTGCCCGACGACGGTCCCCGGCTTTCCGGGGTCCGCCACCTCGAGCGTCGCCTCGGTCTGGCGTTCGGTGCCGCCGATGTACAGGCCCGTGGTGACGGGCGCCTTGGTGTTGAGTGTCTCGGTCATGGCATGCCTCCTGGCTCCTTGCTGACCCTGTTCCCTTGCCTGACGACTACTGCTTGTGCTTACGGCCGCGCTACTGCCGCACGACCGGTGTTCCGTGCGACCTCGCCGTCCTTCCAGCCGATCCCCGGGCCCTCTCCTCGATCGCCCGCACGCGCCGCTCGAGGGCCGCAGCGCTCGTGGCGCGGTGCAGTCGGTCATGATGTCCTCTCGCCGGCGGCTCTAGCCGTCGGCCCGGTACACGGTGCGCGCCAACTCGTGGTACGGCGCGGGCGCAACCGTGGCGCGGATGCGCATCTGCCGGTGGACCGCGTCGACGGCCGCCTTGCGCGAGACGGGGTCCTCGCCCCAGACGACCTCGACCTCGGTGCCGTACGGGACCTCCGCGTCCACGGTCGCGAGGGACATGTAGAGCTGGTCGAACGCCACGTAGCCGGCGTCGGTCGAGATGCCCACGCGCTTCCCGTCCCGGAGCACCTCATCCATCTGGAACAGGCCGTACCGCGCCTTGGGGAAGTCGAGGAATTTCCCGGGCGTGCCCGGCTCCATCTGCGACCGCACCACTGCGGCGACGTCCTCCGCATTCCACAGCAGCGTGGCCTTGCGGCGGCGCTGGTCCTCGGCGTGCCTCTCGAGGGCCGCGCGGCCGTGGAACTCGTGGTCGAACCGGACCGACTTGCCGAGGCCGAGGTCGTAGGGGGTCATGTAGTAGTCGTGGACGTCCGCGGAGTAGAGCGAGCCGCCGATCGAGCCGGCCCGCGCGGCAGGGAGCCACTGGCGGTACTCGGCGAGGTCGTCGTCGAAGATCGCGGGGAACGGGGTGGGCACCCAGCCGGACTCGAGCGGGGAGGCCGAGTAGGCCTTCGCACCGACTCGGCGGATGCCGAACTCCTCTCCCGCATCCATGAGGGCGGCCAGCACGGTCTCGTTGTCCTCCCAGGGACCGTAGAACTCGAACCCGGGCTGGCCGGCCATGCCGTGGCGGAGCGCCCTGACAGGGCGGCCCGCGATCTCCACGTTCCCGATGTGGAAGAACTTGATCTCCGGGACGGGCCCGCCGAAGACCTTCTGCATGACCTCGTCCGCGCGCGGCCCCTGGAGCTCGTACCGGTAGAACGTGGGCGGGCCCTGGCGCATGTGCGAGTTGGGCTCGAGGCGCGCCGAGACCTCCTTGCCGGCGGCCTGGGCCTTCTCGACGTTGAAGCGGACCCAGTCGATCAGGAGGTGGTGGCCGATCAGCACGAGACCCTCGGGATCCTCCTCGCCGGGCGCGTGGAAGAAGAGGATGCCGTCACCGATGAGGTAGCCGTCCTCGTTGACGGCGATGAGCTGCTTCGCGACGCCCGGGCGGAACGTGGCGAACGTGTTCGGCGAGAGGGAGGCCAGCAGCCCGATGAGGTCCGCCCCGCCGAGGAACAGCTGGGTCATATGGTGCGACTGGTCCATGAGGGCCACGGTCGTGTTCCACGCGCGCTGCTCGTCGCGCCAGTTGGTGAACTCGGGGGCCACGGGGAAGGTGAACGCGGGCCAGTCCTGGTTGCGGAGCAGTTCTACGGGGCCGCCGGCACGGGCCACGGCGTCGGCGAGTGATTCGGTGGACATGGGGGAATCGCCTCCTGTGGCCAGAGAACCACTCCCCTAGCCTGCGGTCAAGGCATCCAATACATTATTGTCACCAATCCCGTTGTGAGAGTTGTCGTGAAGGAGTCCGTCATGGCCGCGAAGAATCTCCAAGAAGTCCTGGACGCCGCGGGGGGCACGCCACAGGGAACGGTCGGGCTCCTGCGGAACTCTCCACTCGGCACGTACATCTACCCCGTGGTCCCGGCGGAGTTCACCAACTGGCGGCGCGAGCAGAAGGCGTGGCGCGAGACGGCCGTCCTCTACGACCAGACCCACCACATGGTCAACTTCTTCCTCAAGGGCCCGGACGCCCTCAGGCTGCTGACGGCAACGGGAATCAACAGCTTTGCGGACTTCCCCGTGGACACCGCGAAGCAGTTCGTGCCGGTCGCGTCCAACGGCGGGGTCATCGGGGACGGCATCCTCTTCCACGAGGCCGAGGACGAGTACGTGTTCGTGGGCCGCAACCCCGTGGCCAACTGGCTCCAGTTCCACGCCGAGACCGGCGGCTACGACGTCGAGTACACGTACGACGACCGCTCGCCCTCGCGCCCCTACGGGCAGGCCGTGACGAGGAAGTACTACAGGTTCCAGATCCAGGGTCCCAATGCGTGGCAGGTGATCGAGAAGCTCGCCAGCGGAACGGTCGAGAAGGTCAAGTTCTTCCACATGGGCCACCTCGGGATCGCCAGGCAGCAGGTGCGCACCCTCCGCCATGGCATGGCCGGCGCGCCGGGCCTGGAGATCTGGGGCCCGTACGACCAGCACGGCGCGGTCCGCGACGCGGTGCTCACGGCGGGCGCCGAGTTCGGGATCGAGCCCTGCGGATCCCGTGCCTACTCCTCGAACACGCTCGAGTCCGGATGGATCCCCTCCCCGCTCCCGGCCATCTACACGGGCGAGCCCGAGCGCGCCTACCGCGAGTGGCTCCCGGCCACCGGCTACGAGGCGGTCAACGCCCTCGCCGGCTCGTTCGTCTCGGACACCATCGAGGACTACTACCTCAACCCGTGGGAGCTCGGCTACGGCTCGTTCGTGAAGTTCGACCACGACTTCATCGGCAGGGATGCCCTCGAGCAGCTCGACCGCGCCGCGCAGCGCCGCAAGGTCACGCTCGCGTGGAACGATGAGGACCTCGCCGCCATCTGGGCGTCCTTCCTGGACCGGGAGGGCCCCGGCTACCAGTTCTTCGACCTGCCCAACGCGAACTACGGGTCCTCGAACTACGACGCGGTGCTCGACGCCGACGGTGCGACCGTGGGACTCTCGCTCTTCACCGGCGTCTCGGCGAACGAGCGCCGCGGCCTCTCGCTCGCGACCGTGGACCCGAAGGTTGAGATCGGCACCGAGGTCCACGTGGTGTGGGGCGAGCCGGACGGCGGCTCCCGCAAGACGACCGTCGAGCCGCACGAGCAGCTGCGCGTGCGCGCGATCGTGAGCCCCGCGCCCTACGCGGTCACGGCCCGGAAGGAGTACCACGGCGGCTGGCGCACGGCCCAGGGCTGACGCGCGCGCGGAGCTGGGCATGCGGCGCGCGGAGCTGATTGCCCCGCGCGCCGCATGGCCGGGGTCGCGGACGACGGCGCCGCCCGACTCAGGCGGTCAGCTCGCGGAGCGCCCCGATGACGCTGAGGAGGTGTGTCCGCACGGCGCGCTCCGCGGCCTCGGGGTTCCGGGCGAGGATCGCGTCGATGATCGCCGCGTGCTCGAGGACCGAGACCTTGGCGCGCGCGGGCTTCGAGGAGAGCTTGAACTGGTGCCGGATGCTCTGGGCGTGCAGCCGGGCGAGGACGTCGGAAGCGGTGATGTGGTGGCTGAGCGCGCGCACGCGGGCGTCGAGGTGCTGGTGGAGGCTCGCGTACTCGACGAGGTCTCCCTCGGCCACCGCAGCGAACATGGCGGCCCGGAGGCCCGCGAACTCCGCGGCCTCCGCGTCCGTGAGGCGCTCGGCGGCCTTGGCGGCACACAGGCCCTCGACGCCGATGCGCACCTCGAGGATCTCGATTGCCTCTTCGAAGGAGACGGCTCGGACCCGCGAGCCCTTGTTGGGCAGGCGCTCCACGAGGCCCTCTCCCGCCAGCTCGAGCAGAGCAGTCCGAACGGTGGCGCGGCTCGCGGAGAAGGAGTCGCTCAGGTCTGCCTCGATGAGGCGCTGGTTGGGCGCGAACTCGCCGCGCACGATCGCGTTGCGGATGAGGTCCGTGACCCGCGTCTCCGCGGCAGTGCTGCCCACCGCTTCCGCCGCCATGCGACCACACGCCTTCCGATGGTGCCGAGGTTCCCGTGGCTCGGGATCCCGCCGCACCGGGACGCCCTGATACCCGCCGCGGCAAGTATGCCGCGCCACGATTTTGTCTACAATCCTAGAACCAATCGCGGGAGGACCATGCTGGGCAAGGCGCTGCCCGCCGCCGCGCCCCGCCGCGCTCCCCATCCAAAATCGTTGACAATCTCGTCTCCCATCCGTAGCTTCATCACATGCGGCCGGATCCGACCGCATCAGCCCTTGGCGCAGGTGACATGGGAGGTGCCGGATGGCCGCTCGCCTGAGCCTGAATGACGTCAACCTGCACTTCGGCGGCGTCAAGGTCCTCGAAGGCGTGAGCTTCGACGTCGAGCCGGGCGTCATCTTCGGGCTCGTGGGGCCCAACGGCGCTGGCAAGACGTCCCTCTTCAACTGCATCAGCGGCCACTACCGGCCCAGCTCGGGCTCGATCACGATCGACGGCACGGAGGTGGTGGGGCGCGCGCCGTCGCACCTCGCCCGCCTCGGGCTGGCCCGCACGTTCCAGCACCCCGCACTCCAGCTGCGCGCCACGGTCCTCGAGAACGTGCTGCTCGGCGGCCACATCCGGCTCCCCGGGGGGCCGGTCGAGTGGGCGCTCGGCCTCCCCCACACCGCGCGCGCCGAGCGCGCCATCCGCGCCGAGGCACTCGAGATGCTCGACGCCGCCGGGCTGGGCTGGGCGGCCAACCTCCCCGCCGACGAGCTCTCCCACGGGCTGCACAAGGGCATCGAGCTGTGGCGGGCCCTGCTGGCCAGGCCCTCGCTCCTACTGCTCGACGAGCCGGCCGCCGGCCTCTCCCACGCGGAGGTCACCCAGCTCATCGACACCGTCAGGAAGGTGCGCGAGGAGCAGGACATCACGGTCGTCATCGTCGAGCACCACATGGGCCTCATCTCCGCGCTCACCGACCGCGTGGTGGTCCTCGACCACGGGCGCAAGCTCATGGAGGGCACGGCGGCAGAGGCGCAGTCCGATCCGCGCGTGATCGAGGCGTACCTCGGGAAGGACGCCGCGGATGACGCTGCTTGATCTCGAGGGCGTCACGGCCTCCTACGGTCCCGTCCAGGTGCTCGACGGGGTCTCCCTGACCGTGCCCGAGGGCGGTGCCGTGGGCATCCTCGGCGCCAACGGGGCCGGAAAGACCACCACGCTGCGCGCCATCAGCGGCACCGTGCGCACGGGCGGGCGCATCCGATTCAACGGCCGGGACATCCGCGGGCTCCGGCCGGACAGGGTCGCCTCGCTCGGGATCGCGCACGTCCCCGAGGGGCGCGGGACGCTTGGGCAGCTCACCGTGCGCGAGAACCTGCGGGTCGGCGCGTACCTGCGCAAGGACCGCAAGCGGATCGGTGCGGACATCGACTACTGCCTCGACCTGTTCCCCCAGCTCCGGAACCGCATCGGCTCCCGCGCCGCCGCGCTCTCCGGGGGCGAGCAGCAGATGCTCGCCGTGGGCCGGGCGTTCATGGCCAAGCCCACCCTCCTCCTGCTCGACGAGGCGTCCCTCGGGCTCGCCCCGAGCACCGCGAAGACGGTGTACGAGGCCATCCGCCGGCTGCGCCTCGAATCCGGCATCGCAATGCTCGTGGTCGAGCAGAACGCGCTCCTCGCCTTCTCCCTCGTCGACACGGCCACCGTGCTCGAGACGGGGCGCAATGTCCTCACCGGTTCCTCGGCCGAGCTCAAGGGCATGGACGAGATCCGTCGAGCCTATCTGGGGGGATAAGACGCATGGAGACCGTGATCCAGCTCATCGTGGACGGCCTCTCGACGGGCTCGGTCTACGCCGCGCTCGCCCTCGCGATCGTGCTCGTCAACCAGGCCACTGGCCTGATCAACTTCGCCCAGGGCGGCCTCGCGGTGCTCTCGGCATACCTCGCCTTCGCGTTCGCGCAGGCCGGGGTGCCGCTCGTGCTCGCGGTGCTGATCGCCGTCGTGCTCTCCTTCGCGATCGGCGCGCTCGTCGAGCGGTTTCTCATCCGCCGGTTCGAGCGCGGCGACCCGGACACGGCCGTGGTCGTGACGATCGGCCTGCTCACGCTCGTGACCGGCATCGCCGCTGTCGCGTGGGGCTACAACAACCTCCAGTTCCCCTCGCTGTTCCCGCTCACGAGCGTCAACATCCTGGGTGCGGTGGTGAGCGTCCGCTCGCTCGCGACGACCGTGACGATCGTGGTCATCATGGTCCTGCTCCAGCTGATGTTCCTGCGCACCAAGCTCGGGCTCGCGCTGCGGGCCGTCGCCGACAATCCGGGCTCCGCCGCCCTCTCGGGCCTGCCGGTGGGCCGGCTGCTCATGGTCGGGTGGGGCCTGGCCGCCGCGCTCGGCGCGATCGCGGGCGCGCTCGTAGCGCCCCAGCTCACCCTCACGCCGGGGATGCTCGATTCCGCCCTCGTGTACGCCCTCGCCGCCGTGATCCTCGGCGGGCTGGACAGCCCGATCGGGGCCGTCACGGCGGCATGGGCGATCGGCGTGCTCGAGAACCTCGTCTCGGTATACGTGCCGCTGATCGGGCACGACCTCAAGATCGCCGTGCCGTTCGTGCTCATCTTCGTGATCCTGATCGTCCGTCCCCAAGGCCTGTTCGGGCGGAAGGTCGTGGTGCGCGTCTGATGGCCAAGGTCTCCACGTCCCCCAGCCCGCGCTCCCCCCGCACCCAGTCGCCCGCGCCCGCGAGGCGCTGGGTGAGGCTCGGCGCCGTCGTGCTCGTCGCCGTCGTGCTCGTCGTCGCCCCGCTGTTCCTGCCCGCGATCGCCAACCAGACGCTCGTGCGCATCGGCGTCTACGCCGTGGCCGTGCTCGGGCTGAACATCGTCATGGGCTACACCGGGCAGGTCAACCTCGGGCAGATCTTCTTCGTGGGCCTCGGAGCCTACGTCACCGCGCACGGAGTGACGCACGGCTGGAACATCGTGCTCTCCTTCGTGGCCGCGTGCCTCATCGCGGGCGCCGTCGGGCTCCTCGTGGCGCTCGCGGCGGCCCGCCTCGGCGGCCTCGCGATCGCGATGGTGACCATCGCGCTGCCCATCGTCGGCGTGCCCCTGGCCAAGCGCCTCGACACGTTCACGGGCGGCTCGCAGGGGACCTCGGCGATCTTCTCCAACGCGCCGGACTGGTCGGGGCTGTTCAACGACCAGTGGCAGTACTACATCATCCTGGTCGTGGCCGC
This sequence comes from Sinomonas cyclohexanicum, assembly GCF_020886775.1. Classification (GTDB taxonomy): domain Bacteria; phylum Actinomycetota; class Actinomycetes; order Actinomycetales; family Micrococcaceae; genus Sinomonas; species Sinomonas cyclohexanicum. The sequence goes on along the minus strand of NZ_AP024525.1, from coordinate 1,203,872 downwards.
GGCCGGCTTCCTCCTGGCCCGCAGGCTCGTGCGGGGCAAGTACGGGCGCGCGTTCGCCGTGGTGAAGGGAAACGAGGCGGTCGCCGCGTCCATGGGCGTGTCTCCGTATTGGACCAAGGTGCTCGCGTTCACGATCGCCTCGATCTACGGCGGCGCGAGCGGGTTCCTCTACCTCGCGGCCGTGCAGTACACCTCCCCCGAGACCCTCAGCTTCGGCCACTCGATCAGCCTTCTCGCCGCGATGGTGATCGGCGGGGCCGGCAGCATCGTGGGCTCGCTCATCGGCGGCGCGTACTACATCCTCGTGCCGCAGTGGACCAACGCGATCGACCCGAACTTCACCACGGTCAGTCAGGGCGTGATCCTCCTCGCCGTGCTGTTCCTCCTCCCGGACGGGCTCGTGAGCCTGCCGCGCGTGGTCCGACGGCTCGCGCGGCGCGGCTCGGCCCCTGCCCAACAGCACCCACCTACCCACCGCGCAGCGGGGTCCGCCCCGCCCCAGGCTCCCGCGCAGGCCCCGGACACGGCTGTGGCCGGGGAGACGGCGCCGGAGGCACCCGAAGAGACAGAGAGGCAGAATCGACCATGAACGTTAGGAAAGGGACCCGGGGGCTCCTCGGCGCCGTCGCCGTGGCGTCGGTCCTCGCGCTCTCGCTGGCAGGATGCCGCGGCAGCGCCGGCGGCGGGAGCGGGGGCACGGCGGCCGCGTCGCCGGGCATCACCGACACGACCATCACGCTCGGGATCACGACGCCGCTCAGCGGCGCCACCGCGGGCCCCGGAACCTGCACGGTGGCGGGCGCGAAGGCCTACTTCGGCGCAAAGAACGCCGAGGGCGGCATCAAGTTCGGCGACGGCAAGACCCGCAAGGTCGAGATCAAGACGTACGACGACGGCTACGATCCGCAGAAGTCGCTCGCGAACTTCCAGCAGATGGTCTCCGACGGCGTGTTCGCCGAGGGCATCGGCCTCGGGACGCCGACCAACAGGGCGTTCCGCGAGGCCGCGATCAGCCAGAAGGTGCCCCAGGTCCTCGTCATGACGGGCGACCCGCTGTTCAGCGACCAGAAGCAGAGCCCGTGGCAGCTCGGCCTCGTCCCGGCCTACCAGAACGAGGGAGCGGCGTTCGGCAAGCTCGTGGCGTCCTCCAGCGGGCAGCACAAGGTCGCGATCCTGTCCCAGAACGACGACTACGGCAAGGGCTACGTGTCCGGGTTCAAGGACGCCATCAAGGGCGCCTCGAACGTCACCGTGGTGGGCGAGCAGACCTACGAGGCCACGGACACCTCCGTGGACGCGCAGATCACCCAGCTCGCCGCGACGGGCGCGGACGTGTTCTTCAACGCGATGTCGATCACGCCGCTGACCATCGCGTCCCTGCAGAAGGCGCAGCAGATCGGCTGGAAGCCCAGCTGGTTCCTTCCCTCGAACACGTCCAGCCCCACGGCCATCCTCGCGCCGGGCAAGGCGGACGCGTACCCGGGCGTGTACTCGGTGGCCTTCTCGAAGGCGCCGCAGAGCCCGGAGTTCGCCACGAACGACGACGTGGTGAAGTTCCTTGCCGACCTCAAGCAGTACGGCAACTACCAGGACATGCCGGCGTTCCCGCACTGCATGTGGAGCTACATCGCGGGAGCCACGCTCGACCAGGCGTTCCAGCACATGACAGAGCCGACGCGGGACTCGTTCATGAAGGCGCTGCGGAACATCAAGGGCTACGCGGCCCCGCTCATGCTCCAGGGCACCGAGGTGGACACGACCGTGGACGGGCAGCCGGCCATCTCGAAGGTACTCGTGCAGAAATACAACGGGAAGGGCTACGCGACGGCCACCTCGTTCGGCTGATCCGCGGCCGGCCCTTCGGCGCGAAGCGGCGCTTGGGCTCGCGCAGCGGCACCACGTCTAGGTTGCTCCAGTCACGTGACTTAAACTGGGGTGCAACCGCAGAAGGTGCAGCATGTGCGAACTGCCCAAGCGCCGCTTCCTCGGCGCCGTCCGCCCCGCGCGCGTCATTGCCGCCGCGCTGGGCCTCGCTGCGATCGTGCTCGGGCTGTTCGTCCCGGCCCTCGTCTCGGCCGTGCCGATCGGCGCCGGAGCGCTCGCCCTCATCGCCGCCGTCGTCCCAGCGGTGCGTGACATCGAGCTCGGGCTTCCCGGGGACGTGAAGTTCTCCGCGGCGCTCTCCGGCAGGCAGCAGGACATCGCGAGCGTGTTCGAGCAGCAGCGCGGCGACCTCCAGCTGTGCGCGCAGCTGCTGTGCGGGGACCCGGAGAAGGCCAAGGCCCTCCTCGAGGCCGCCTGGGCGCGCACCGCGGAGGTGTGGCGCGGTCCCGTCACCCCGCAGCTGCGCCTGTTCACGCTCTGCACGCTCGTGCACCTGCTCGAGCGGCAGGACTTCTGGCAGGCGCCGGCGGGGCTTCCGGCCTCCCCCAGACCGGGCAGGCCCGGCAAGCCCAAGCGGCCCGCGACGCTCCTCGCGGCGCTGCCGGCCCCGGAGCGCGTCGCGATCGTGCTCCACGACTTCGCCTCGCTCACCGTCGCGGAGATCGCCGGGCTGACCGAGAGCACGACGGCGGTGGTCGCCGAACGCCTCGCACACGCCAACCAGACGGCGCAGTTGGCGCTCGGGAGCGGCCAGCCATGAACGGGGAACGGCGGTGAACGACGAGCTGCGCGAGCGCCTCTACCTCGAGGCCCGCGCCCTCGCAGAGCGGCACCCCGCGGACCTCGGCGCCGCGATGGACCGGGGGCAGTCCAGGGCCCGTGCCAGGGTCATCGCGCTGAGCGTCATCGCGACGGTGGCGATCCTCGCCGCGGCGACGGCGCTCGTCGTCGTCCGCCTGCTCGGGCTGGGCGGGCCCCAGAGGCCGTCGGCGAGCGTGATCGGGGTGACGGTGGTCGCCTCGGACACGAAGCTCGCGCCGGGGGCGCAGCTCCAGCTGGGGGCGACGGCCGCTCTGAGCGACGGAGGTGCCCGGAACCTGCACGAGGGCGTCGCGTGGTCCACCTCGGATCCGGGCGTCCTCACGGTCGACGGCGCGGGGCACGCGACCGGTGTCGCGGCGGGTTCCGCCTCGGTCACCGCGGTGTTCGGCGGGTTCTCGGGCTCGCTCGCGCTCGCCGTCGTGCCCGGCTACACGCCTACTCCTCGTCCGAGCGTGACGGTGCGCGAGCTGCGCGTGGACCCCGGGTCCACGAGCGTGCGCGCGGGCCTGACCACGACCTTCTCGGCACAGCTGATCCTGAGCGACGACTCGGCGGTCCCGCCGGGGCAGCTCACGTGGACCTCGTCGGACACCACCGTCGCGACCGTGAGCCCAAGCGGCGTCGTGACCGGCGTCGCGCCCGGCTCGGCGCTGCTGACCGCCAAGGGCAACGACTACTTCGGCACAACGTACGAGGGGTTCGCGCTCGTCACGGTGACGCCCCCGGAGGTGGTCCGGGTGGTCATCTCGCCCGCGGCCGTCCCGGTGCTCTCGGCCGGGGACAAGCGTGTGAAGCTCACCGCGACCGTGACCTACACGACCGGCGTGTCCGAGGCCGTGCAGGCCGTCTCGTGGTCGTCCGAGAACGGCGAGGTGGTGAGCATGGACGACGTCGGCAACGCCTACCCGCAGAAGTCCGGCACCTCGGCCATCAGGGCCAGCTACGGCGGCGTGACGAGCCAGCCGGTCACGATCACGGTCCGGTAGTGGCTGCCGAGGGGCCCGCGCTCGAGGGGCCCGCGCCCGCGGTGGCGTAGAGCTTGCCGAGCACGAGCTTCGCGAGTTCTGTGGCCGGGGCGCTGCCGTCCGGGAGCGGGGCCAGGTTCGCCCACGTCACGAGGGTGACCTTGTTCGCGGGGTCGTAGCCCATGAAGGAGTTGTAGCCGGGCAGCTCGCCGGTGTGCCCGTACATCGGGCCGAACTGGGCGATGTTCATCCCGTATCCGGAGGACGCGGAGAGCGGCTTGATGCTGTCCATCCGCGTCTTCTGCATGGCCGAGTCCAGCAGCTTGCCCGAGCCGAGCGCCTCGACCCACGTGGCGAGCTCGGGCGCGGTCGAGATGCCCGCGCCCGCGGCCCATCCCCAGGAAGGGTTCTGGTCGGTGTAGTCCAGCGGGGCGAGCGTGCCCGAGCGCGCGGCGGCGAACTGGTCGTCGGTGAGCTTGCTGGTGTCGATGGTCTCGACGAACGTCCCGTAGGAGTACCCACGCGAGTACGGGGCCGGGAGTGCGGACGACGTCAGCGCCGGCAGCCGGGTCTCCTTCAGCCCCAGAGGGCCGAAGAGCCGGTCCTGGAAGATCTGCTCGAGCGGCTTCCCGTCGAGCTTCTGGGCGATCACCCCGAGCAGGACGGTGTTCGTGTTCGAGTACTGGTAGTCGGTCCCCGGCGCGAACACGGCGGGGTGCGTGAACGCGGTCGCGAGCAGCTCCTGCGGCTGCCACGCGCGCTGGAGGTTCGCGTCCACGGCGGCATTCCACGCTGGATCGAACGTGTAGTTGTACAGGCCCGAGCGCATCTCGAGCAACTGCTCGATCGTGATCGAATCGCCGTTGGGCACGCCGTCCCAGTACTTCGACACCGGGTCGGTGAGGCCGATCTTCCCCTCCTGAGCGAGCTGGAGGATGACCGTGCCGGTCCATGTCTTGGTGTTGGAGCCGACGCGGACGTGGTCGTCGACGGTGACTGGCGTCGGTCCGCCGCGCTCGCGCGTGCCGTACGCGATGGTCAGGTCGGGCTTCCCGGGCCGCTTGAGGACCAGCACAGCGCCGGGCACCTGCATCTCCTTCGCGGAGGCGGTGAACGCGGCACGGAGGTCGTCGTCGCTCACCTGTGCCAGAGCGGGGGCGGACGACGGCGCGGACGCGGCGGGCGCCGTCGTCGTGCCTTGCGTCGGTGCTGCGGCAGGAGCGCAGCCGGACAGTACCAGCGCGGCCAGCGGAAGTGCGGTGAGGGCAGGGGGGATCGAACGCATGGTGCCTCCTTCCGGCCCCTCTCCCCACCGCTCACCCTACCCCCGGCGGTACGCTTCCAGCATGACCCAGGAACGCTGGCGACAGCTGACCGAGTGGCCCACGCTCGCGGCGGCCCTCGTGTTCCTCGCGGCGTACTCGGTGCAGGTCATCGGGAACCTGTCCCCGGCCGAGTCCGTGTGGGCCGAGGGCATCCTGTGGGCGTCCTGGGCCGTGTTCGTCGTGGACTACGCGGGCCAGCTGTGGCTCGCGCCCCGGCGGGGGCGGTGGTTCGTGCGCAACCTGCACGAGCTGGCGATCCTCGCGCTCCCCGCGCTGCGGCCGCTGCGCCTCGTCACGTTCCTGCGGGTCGTGCACAACAAGGCGGGCAACGCCCTGCGCGGCCGACTGGTCATCTACGTGATCGCCGCCGCCGCGACGCTCATGTACTGCGGAGCGCTCACGGTGGAGGACGTCGAGCAGAACGTGCCGGGTTCGAACATCCGCGGCTTCGGGGACGCGATCTGGTGGGCGCTCGAGACCATCACGACCGTGGGCTACGGCGACCACTACCCCGTGACCGTGATCGGCCGACTCGTCGCAGCGGCGCTCATGGTCTCCGGCATCGCGGTCCTCGGTGTGGTCACCGCCTCCATCGCGGCGTGGCTCGTGGAGACGATGACCTCGCAGGCGGCGGCGGAGATGGAGGCGGGCGTCGAGGCGGTCGAGGCCGAGATCGAGGATGTCGAGGCCGAGGTCGAGGCCATCGATCAGACGCTCGAGGCGAAGGTCCAGGCCTTGACCGAACGGGTCGAACGGCTCACGGCTGCGCTCGAGGCCGAGCGGGCCGACCGCCAGAACAGCTGATATGGAGTGAGCTGCTGTCAAGTGGGCAGGGTGAGGCGCCGCCGGGAGGAGGTCCCGGCGGCGCCTCTGTGCTTCGCTGGAGGGGGTGGTCGGCGAGCGTGTCGTTGGCGACGCGCGGTCAGGCTGATATGCGCGGATTGGCTACCGCAGGACGGTGGTTCGGCTGGAGTCGGTCCGCGTGTCTAGGAGCGAACGTGGGCCCCCCTCTGGGGTGCCTGTTCATAGCTGTGCCGCGGGTGGCTCCACGCGCTGCCGCCGACCTCTGTGGGATCCGGCGAAGCGGTCTGTGGGCGGCGGGGGTCAGTCGTCGTCCATGACTGCCAGCGACCAGCACCACCCGGCCAGCTCGCGGGCGATTGCGACGTTGGCCACGGTGGGGCGCTTGCGCCGCTCGAGGAAGCCCACCCACCTCTCGTGCAGGCGCCGGTTGCCCTCATCGCCGCGCACGCGGGCCGCGGCCGGGGCCAGGTCCCATCGGTCGCGCATGGTCTTGCCGGCCACATACCGGGCCCGGTGGTGCCAGGCGGCCTCCACCAGGAGCCTGCGGACGTGGGCGTTCCCGGTCTTGGTGATCGGCCCCTGCGCCCGGGAGGCGCCGGAGGAGTGCTCCGAGGGCGTCAGGCCGACGAAGGAACCGATCGTGGCCCCAGTGAACCGGCGCCAGTCCCCGATCTCCACCGCGAGGGCGAACCCCGTCAGGGTACTGACCCCGCGCAGGCAGCCCAGCCGGTGCACGAGCGGGGCGAACTCGCTGACGGCGGCGAGCTGCCCGATCGCGGCATCGAGCCGGTCGCGGCGGGCCCTGACCGTCAGCACCGCCTCGTAGTCGGAGTCGAACGCCATCCTGGTCGCCGGGGACAACAGCTGAGGAAGTGCCTCCTTCCGAAGCCAGACGTCGTGGGCCCCCGTCCAGGCGTCCCCGCCGTCATAGACAATCCCATACCGCAGGAGCAGCTTGGAGAGCCGGTGCCGGGCCCGCATCAGGTCCCCGCGGCAGTCCTCCCTCGCCCGCACCAGATCCCGGGCGGACTCCTGCGCCACGGTCGGGACCGCGACCGGGGTGACCTCGTCCAGGCGCAGCAGCCTGGCCAGATGCACCGCGTCCCGGGAATCGGTCTTGACCCGGTCCCCCGACGGGCGCTGCAGCCTGGACGGGGCGGCGACCACGCACCTGACTCCCTGTGAGGTCAAGGCCCTCGAAAGTCCGAATCCCGTCGGGCCGGCCTCGTAGACCACGGCGATCGGGCCCGGCAGGCCGGCGAGCCATCCGCTGATGGCCTCCTGGGACGGGGCAAGCCTGGTCTGCACCAGCTCGCCGGTCACCCCGTCGATCGCCGCCGCCGCGACCGAACGGGCGTGCACATCCAGACCAACACTCGTACGCTCAATGAACACCGGGGCCTCCCCACGCATGTCGGATAGGCCGGGCAGGGGACTCTGTCCGGTAACCCACGAATCTGCGCGAGAGAGGCCCCGGCCCGCAACCACCCACACAAGGCGGTCACTCCATACCGTCTAGGGCGTGTCTCCTAATAGGGTTGCCCAGATGAGGGCGGCGTGGAGGACTGCGCCGGCGCGGTAGGTGATCGCGAGTTTGTCGTAGCGGGTGGCGATGCCGCGCCACTGCTTCACGAGCGCGAATGATCGTTCGACGACGTTGCGGTCCTTGTAGGCGTCGGCGTCGAAGCCGGGCGGCCTGCCGCCCTTGCTGCCCTTGCGTTTGCGGGACGTGATCTGGTCGCTCTTTTCCGGGATCACCGCCCGGATGCCGCGGGCGCGGAGCATGCGCCGGTTCACACCGGACCCGTACGCCTTGTCCGCCAGGACCGCGGCCGGGCGTGTGCGTGGACGTCCGCCGCCGGCCCGGGGGACCCGGATGTCGTCGAGGACCCGCTTGAGCATCGCCCCGTCGTTGCGCTGTCCGCCGGTGACGACGATCGCGAGCGGGAGCCCGTTGCCATCGACGGCGTGATGGATCTTCGTCGTCAGGCCGCCACGGGAGCGGCCGATGCCGTGACCGGCGGGCTCAGCTTCCTCAAGCGGCAGATTCTTGTGATTCGACACGGCCCCCTGTGTCCTGGTCGGGGCGGGTGGTGTTCGTCGCGTGCTGGTGCGCACGCGCGATCGTCGCGTCCACGGACACGTCCCAGTCGATCAGCCCCGCCGCATCCGCCTGGGAGAGCAGCACGTGCAGCACCCGGTCCCAGGTCCCGTCTCCGGCGTAGCGGCGGTGCCGCTTCCAGACCGTCTGCCAGGGCCCGAACTCTTCCCGCGGCACGTCCCGCCACGGCGTCGAGGTGCGGAACCGGTAGATGATCCCATCGACAATGCGGCGATCGTCACCGAACGGGTGACCACGCCGTCCAGCGTTCGAGGGCAGCAACGGCCCGATCAACGCCCACTGCGCATCCGTCAACCGGCGATTACGAGAGTCCACAACAGATACCACCCACCCACAATCTCGCGTCAATCACGAGGCATATGGGAGACACGCCCTAGAGCGTCTGGGAGGCCGGCGGCGCCGGCGCGGCCGGGGATGGCGAGCCCGCGCGCAGCTCGCGCTTGAGGATCTTGCCGGTGGGGCCCTTGGGCAGCTGGTCCACGATCCGCACCTCGCGCGGGTACTTGTATGCGGCCACCTGCGACTTGACGAAGTCCCGCAGCTCCTCCGCGGTGGCGGCGCCCGGGCTCGCGAGGGCGACGACGGCGGCCACCTCCTCGCCGAGCTCGGCGTGCGGGACACCGATCACCGCAGCCTCGGCCACGGCCGGGTGCTCGTAGAGGACCTCCTCGACCTCCCGCGGATACACGTTGTAGCCGCCGCGGATGATGAGGTCCTTCTTGCGGTCCACGATGCTGAAGCAGCCGTCCTCGTCGATCCGCCCCATGTCCCCGGTGAGGAACCATCCGTCGCGGATCGCCTCGGCCGTGGCGTCGGGCCTCTTCCAGTACCCCTTCATGATGTTGTGGCCGCGCACGGCGATCTCGCCGACCTCGCCGCTGGGGACCTCCTCCCCGTCGAGGCCGACGACCCGCACCTCGACCCCCTCCACGGCCGTGCCGATCGAGCCCGGCTTGCGGACGCGGTCGGGGTGGTTGAACGCGGCGACGGGGGAGGTCTCGGACAGCCCGTAGCCCTCGAGGATGATGCACCCGAACTCGTCCTCGAAGCGGTGCAGGACCTCGACCGGCAGGGCCGCCCCGCCGGAGATGCACACGCGCAGCGAGGACGTGTCGTAGCGGCGGTGGTCGGGGACGCCGAGGAGCGCGCTGTACATCGTGGGGACGCCGGCGAACACCGTGACGCGCTGGGCGGCGATGGCCTCGAGCGCCTCCTGTGCGCCGAATCGTGGCAGGAGCGCGATCGTGGCGCCGGCCATGATGGTCGTGTTCAGCGCGCACGTCTGCCCGAAGGTGTGGAACAGCGGAAGGCCGCCGAACACGACGTCGTCCGGCGTCAGGGTCAGGAGCGTGCGGACGGTCAGGTCCGCGTTGCGGACCAGGTTCGCGTGGGTGAGCTCGGCGCCCTTGGGCCGGCCGGTCGTGCCCGAGGTGTAGAGGATCACCGCGGTGTCCCCCTCCTTGCGCTCGACGACCTGCTCGAGCGGCCCCTCCTCGCCGAGCGCCGCCACGAACGCACCGGGGTCGACGACGGTCACCCGGGCACCGCTTGCGGCCGCCCCGGCGTGGGCCACCTCCGCCACGGTCGACGCCGCGAACAGCACGCCCGGCCCCGAGTCCGCGAGGTAGTAGGCGACCTCGCGCTCCTTGAGCAGCGGGTTCATGGGCACCACGATCGCCCCCGCCCGCAGCGCCCCGTAGTACACGGCAGCGAACTCCGGGACGTTGGGGAGCATGACGGCGACTCGGTCGCCCGGCACGGTGCCGCCCCGGACGAGGGCCCCAGCGACGCGGGCGCTCGCCGCGTCCAGATCCGCGTAGGTCCAGGTCTCATCGCCGCACACGATCGCGGCATCCGCGCCGAAGCGGGCGGCACTGGAGGTGAGGTGGTGGGCAAGGTTCACGGGTGCTCCCTGAAGCAGGTTACTGTGGCGTAGGCCACATCGATTGAACCCTGAAACCGAGTCTCAGGTCAACCGGTATCCAGTTTCACCCTTTCCGGTCAGGGAGTGAGCTTCGCCGCTCGGATCGTCTCCGCGAGCGGAGGGAGGATCCCCGGGAGGGGGCGTCGGTTCCACAGGCCGAGGTAGATCTCGGCCGCCGGGCCCCTTACCGTCCCGAGCGGCGTCGAGGCGTCGGGCGTGTCTCCGACTGCGGGCGAGACGATGCCGGTGTCCGCGGCGCCGCGGCGGGTCACCTCGAAGCGCACGACGCCGGGCAGTCCCCTCGTGCGCCCGAGCCGCACCTGGCGCGGGTAGAAGCCGAACAGGACCTCGCGGATGCCGTCGAGGGCGAGGTCCTCGTCGAGGTGCCACTGGTCGCCGTACCGGAACGCGTTGAGGAGATCGAAGAGGTGGATGGCGGTCTCGTGGAGCTGGCGCCGGGCCCAGAAGGCCGCGACCCGGTCGCCCCACATGGTCCAGGCGGGCGCCTCGGGGCCGGCGGCCCGCAGCCCGTCGACCAGGCGCTCGGCGCTCGCGCGGTACCACTGGACGAGGTCCTGGCCGGGCGGCCGCGGGGTCTCGCGCGGGGCGTGCTCCGCGTGCAGGGCGTCGGTGGCCCAGCGGTGGATTCCCGCGAGGTGGTCCACGAGGTCGCCGATCCGCCAGCCCTTGCACGTCGGGACGGGCTGGCCGAGTCTGGCCTCGTCGACGACCTCCTCCGCCACCTCGGCGAAGAAGTGGGTCATGGACTCGATGCGGTCCACCGCTGCGGCGAAGTCGGCGGGCGCTGCGGCGATCTGGTTCTCCGGCACACCACGAGAGTAGCCCCGGGGGCCGGGTTGGAGGTCAGGCCCGCAGCAGGAACTCGCGGACCGCGTCGGCGAACACGGCGGCGTCGACGTTGTGCATCTGGCCCTCGAGGATGCCCGTCTGGGCGCCCGGGATCGCCTCGGCCACCGCCTTGGCGGCTGCGGGCAGGAAGTCAGGGCTCGCCCCGCCCGCGAGGACGAGCGTCGGCGCCGTGATCCGGCCGAAGACGTCTGCGGGGACCACGCCGTCGTTGCCCATCGCGGCGTTGTCGTAGGCCAGGGTGGGCGCGATCCGGACGCCGGCGGCCCAGAATGGCGACTGGCGCGTGCCGTCGATGGCCTCGTCCGGCAGGCCGACGTAGCGAAGGAACGTGGTCAGGGCCCCGTCGAGGTCCCCCGCGCCGAGCCTGGCGTTGAGCGTCTCGGTGTAGTCCTTCGCCCGGGCCAGGCCGGCCTCGTCGGTCATGAACGGCGGCTCCCACATCACGAGCGCGCGCGCCGGCAGGGCGGCCGCGGCGCGTGCGGCGAGCGCGGCACCCGAGGAGAAGCCCACGACGGCGGCCGCTCCCGCGCCGTCGTGCGCCGAGTCCCCCGCGGCGGCCTCCAGCAGGGCGGCGATGTCCTCGATCTCGCGCTCGGGGGCAAACGGCAGGGTGTCCGTGCTGTCGCCGCGGCCGCGGCGGTCGTAGTTGTACACGGTGAAGGTCTCGGCGAGGGCCTCGGCGATCTGGGCGTCCGCGCTCCGGTCCGCGGTGGCGCCGGAGACGAGGATGAGCGGGGCGCCGGAGCCGAGGCGGTCGTAGGCGATGGTGGTTCCGTCAGCGGAGGTGACATGTTCCATGGGCCTACGCTACGCCTTCACGGCGCGGCGGCTGGGGACCGGGCCGCGCGGCCGGCGACGAGACGCCACCGAGGAATGTCGGAGGGGTTGGCTAGGGTGAAGGGACGCAGGGGGATCGAGCGAGGGGTAACGATGATCGTCGAGTTCGGGTGGTTCCTGGACCGTGCGCCGTGGGCGTACGCCGCGCCGGGGCTCAACCGCGTGCGGGTGGGGCGGAAGAACCTCATCGGCCTCCTGCAGACGCGCCTCGGCCTGACGCGGCCCGACGTGCCGAACGCCGAGCGCGTGAGCCAGTACCTCGCGCGGCTCGAGCACCTCGATGCGCCGGACGCGTGGTTCCATCGCTCGCTCGAGGCGGACCCGTGGTCCACCGCGCATGAGCTGCTCGCCGCGCGGGACGACGCCGTCGCGAACGGCTGGGACGGCACGCTCCCGGAGCCCGGCCCGGGCGCGGACGGCAGGCATCGCGCGCACGACGGCGCCGCCTCGCCGCTGCTGCGGACCCTCGCCGCGGCCGAGCGCGCCGGGAGAGGGGGCGGGTTCCCGTTGGCCCCGTCGCTCGCGGACGACGTCCCGGAGCTCCTTGCCGAACTCGAGTCTTCTCCCCTGCCGCTCGGCATCGACGAGCTCATCCTTCAGCACCCCGAGTCGACGTTCCCGGCGGTGTGGCGCCGCATGATCGCGGCGCTTCGGGCCCGGGGCGTGGGGGTCAGGGAGACGCCGGAGCCCGCGGGGGCCCCGGAGCTCACCGTCCTGGCCGCCGAGACGGAGTGGGAGGCCGCCGAGCACGTCGCGCGGTGGCTCGCCGCCGACGAGAACTCGCGCACCGCCGTCGTGAGCTCGGACGCGACCGCGGTGCTGGACCAGTACCTCACCTCGCTGTGCCTGCCTCGCCTGGGGGTGGGCGCACGCTCGGCCTGGCGGGCCCAGGACCAGCTCATCCCGCTGTTATTCGAGCCCGTGTGGGAGCCGGCCAACGTGCACCTTCTGGCAGAGTTCCTCACGCTCCCCGACTCGCCGGTCAAGCGTGCGGCGGCCAGGCACCTGCTCCGCGCCCTCAGCCGCGCCCCGGGGACGCGGGGACCGGCGTGGGACTGGGCCATCCGGGAGATCCGCGAGGACGAGCGGCTGGGCCCGGAGCTCGCCGCGGACCTCGACAGGCTCTTCAGCACGCAGCTCCTGTCCGAGGAGCGCCGGCCCAGCGGCGCCCAGGTCATCGAGGCGGCGCGGTGGTTCGCCGCGGCGCTCAACGCGCGGGCCGGGGTCGTGCCCCGCCTGCAGGGCACGGCCGCGCAGCTCAAGCGGGTGCTCGCGCTCGTGGCGCCGCTGCGGCACGTCTCGCGGCGCGACCTGCGGCGGATCGTCGGCTCGGTCGTGGGCCCGAGCACGGAGCCGATCATCCCCGCCGAGGCTGCGCCGTGGCTGCGGCTCAACCACCTCGTGGAACTCGGCGAGGACGTCGAGGACGCGGTCTGGTGGGGCTTCCAGTCCGCGTCAGCGCCCGCCGCGCGACGGTGGGACGCGCACGACGCCGCGACGCTCGCCCGCGTGGGGGTCGAGCTGCCGACGCCACAGGACCTCACGGCCCTTGCCGTACGGGAGACCCTCGCCGCGGCCGGACGCTGCCGCAGGCTCGTGCTTGTGCAGATCGCCCAGCGGGACGGCGAGCGCGTCGACTCGAACCCGCTGCTCGAGTCGCTCGTCGAACGGTACGCCGGCGGTCACCCTGGGGCGGGCGCGGCGCTCGGCGAGCGGATCGCGGCGGTGACCAGGGCGCCGTCGTGCCTCACCGATCACGACGGCGTGTGGCGGCTCGCCGGGCGGACCGCACGGCTCGAGCGGGCCGAGGCCCGGCGGCCCGGAAGGCCGGACCCCGTGCAGGAGGTCGGCGCCAACACCGCGATGGCGCCGGAGAGCCTCTCGTTCACGCAGCTCGAGGTGCTGCTCGGCTGCTCGATGCGCTGGGCGCTCGAGCGCAAGGGGCGGCTCCGCGTGCCCGACGCGGCGGACATCCCCGAGGGCGCGAGGATGATCGGCAGCCTCGCGCACAAGGTCGTCGAGGTGCTGCACGGCCTGCTCCGGGCCGAGCACCGTGCCGTGCCGGAGGACCGGGAGGTCGCGAACGTGCTCGGGGAGCTCCTCCCCCAGATGGCCTCCGAGCTGCTCCTGCCGGGCCAGAAGGCGCGGCGGCTCACCGTCGTGGCGGCCATCACCGAGGCCGCGCACGGGTTCTTCCGCGGCCTCGAAAGGGCCGGCATCGCGCTGCAGGACGTCGAGAAGGCGTTCGTCAAGGAGCTCAAGCTCGTCACGGAGGAAGGGGTCCTCGCGATCCCGGTGCAGGGCGCGGCCGACGCGGTGGGGATCGACACCGAGGGCCGCACGGTCGTGGTGGACCTCAAGTGGTACAACTCGGCGAAGTTCCTGCGGCAGCGGATCCAGGACGGGCGAGCGCTGCAGCTGGCCCTGTACCAGTGGGCGCTGCACGACGGCGAGGATGTCCCGCCCGACGATCCGACGGCGTACTACCTGCTCAAGCAGCACGCGTTCGCGTCGGCCCACGAGCACTTCGGGGCGCGGATCCCGCGGGCCGAGCCGCCCGCGCAGCTGTGGGGCCGGGCCATGCGTTCCGCGGAGTTCACGGTCGAGCAGGTCCTCGCCGGACGGGTCACGGCGACCAAGCCGGTCGAGGACGACTTCGCGGCCCAGGCTGAGGCCTCCGGCGGGTCGCCGGGGACGATCGAGGAGGTCGAGACCGCGTCGGGCAGGCTCTACGTCGAACCGGGGTGCCGGTTCTGCCATTTCGGGGCCCTGTGCGGGCTGAAGGGGGACTACTCATGAGCGCGCGCCCAGACGGCCTGACGAACGTCACGATGGTCTCCGCGAGCGCCGGGACGGGCAAGACGTACACGCTCACGAGCAAGATCGTGGACGAGATCCGCCGCGGCACCCCGCCCGAGAAGGTCATGGCCACGACGTTCACCAAGAAGGCCGCGGGGGAGCTGCGCGAGCGGATCGCGGCGCGGCTGCTCGAGTCCGGTGAGGGCCTCGCCGCGCAGCAGCTCGGGGCAAGCCTCATCGGCACCGTCAACAGCGTGTGCGGCCAGCTCCTCTCCGAGTACGCGATCGACGCGGGCCTCTCCCCGGCCCTTGAGGTCATCGGCGAGGACCAGCTCCCGGCGATGTTCCGGCTCGCCACGGACGAGATCCGCGCCGAGCACGCCGAGGTCCTCACTCCGATCTCTGTGCGCATGGGCACGCACCCGGACCTCGCGCCGGGGTACACGGTGGAGTCGTGGGAGGACACGCTCCAGCGGATCGTGAACCTCGCCCGGACCAACCAGCTGGACGCGAACGCCGTGCGCGCCTGTGCGGACGCCTCGTGGGCCGGGTTCCGCGGCTTCCTCGACGATCCCGGCGAGGACCACCGCGCCGAGTGGTTCCGGGAGCTGCACGCGCTGCGGGCCGAACTGGACCAGACCGTCGCCCGCGGCGAGCACTCCGACGGGTCCAAGGCCAACCTCGGGACGAAGGCATTCCAGGAGCAGTACCCGAAGGTCCTGGACAGGATCGCCAAAGCGCAGGACGTCGAGACCACCCCGTGGGAGGTGTGGCGGGGATTCCTTGGCTCCGGCGCGCCGGCCCCGCTGAAGAAGATCTTCGGGCCGCTGCGCGAGCGCATCCACGCCGAGCTGCTCTCCAATCCGGCGCTCCACGCCGACCTCGAGGGGTACGTGCGCGGACTGTTCCGCTGCGCCGCTGCCTGCCTCGACGCGTACGAGGCGTTCAAGCGGGACAACGCCCTCATGGACTTCGTGGACCAGGAGGCGAAGGTCCTCGAGCTCGCCCGGCACAACGAGGCGTTCCGCGAGTCCTTCCGCGGACGGATCGACGTGCTCGTCGTGGACGAGTTCCAGGACACCAGCCCCCTGCAGCTCGCGCTGTTCCTCGAGCTCGGCGCCCTCGTGCAGCGGGTCGTGTGGGTGGGCGATCCCAAGCAGGCCATCTACGAGTTCCGCGGCACCGACCCGGAACTCATGGAGGCCGTCATGGCCCGGGTCCCCGCGGAGAGGCGCGAGCAGCTCTCGTGCACGTGGCGGTCCCGGCAGGCGCCCGTGGACCTCTCGAACGCCGTGTTCGAGCGGGTCTTCACCCAGAACGCGGACGGGCACCGCATGAGCGAGGAGTCCGTGCACCTCGCGCTGCCCGAGTCGAAGGCCGCGGAGTATGCGGGGGATCCCGGCGGGGTCGAGGCGTGGTCGCGGGCACAGGGCAACGCGGCGGACCGGCTGCGGGCCACCGCCGCCGGGGTCAGGGACCTGCTCGAGCGTGGGCCCACCGTCGGCGGCCGGCCGCTTCGGCCCTGCGACATCGCCGTACTGACCCGGACCAATGCCGAGGTCAAGGCCGTCGCCGAGGCCCTCGATGACCTCGGCCTGCGCGCGAGCCTCAATCCCCGCGCGCTCGGCGGGGCCCGCGAGGTGCAGCTGACGCGGGCCGGGATGGCGTACGTGGCCGATCGGCACGACACGGTGGCCCTCGCGGAGTTGGTCGCCCTCCACCCGGACCACCCCTCCCACGGGACGTGGCAGCGGGAGCTGCTCGGCGCCGTCGTGCGCCGGGAGGATGAACGCATGCCCGGACCGGACGGAACACCCGGCGAGGTGGTCGCGGGCCCCCGGCTCGTGCACGACGCGTGGCGGGCCGCGCCGCTCGTCGCCGCGCTGGACGAGCTGCGCGCGCAGGCCGTGGCGGCGACGCCCACCGAGGTGCTCGAGGCCGTGACGGGGGCGCTGGGGCTGCCGCGCCTGATCGCGGGGTGGTCGGCGCCGGAGCGCAGGCTGCGGAACCTGGACGCGTTCCGGGGCGCGGTCGAGCTGTACTACGAGCGATGCCGGGCGCTGCGGGAGCCGGCCACGCTGCGCGGGTTCCTCGCGTTCTTCGGCTCGGACGAGCACGACTCGGCGGAGAACGCCGGGCCGGACGTGGTCAACGTGCTCACGTACCACAAGGCGAAGGGCCTCGAGTGGCCGGTGGTGGTCATGGAGAGCCTGGACAAGGAGACGAGGGCTCGGCCGTTCGGCGCCGGGGTCGAGACGACGCGGGCCCTGGACCTCGCAGACCCGCTCGCCGGGCGCTGGATCCGGCTGTGGCCGAGCCCGTTCCCGTACGGCGGGTCCCCGCTCGATGCGCAGGCTCAGGGCTCGGACGCGGCGGCGCGGTTCCTCGCGCGGGAGCAGCGCAACCAGGCGCGGCTCATGTACGTGGGGATGACCCGCGCCGCGCACACCACCGTGCTCACGGCGAAGAACGGCTCACCGAGCATGGTCAACGACCTCGGGGTCGAGGGGCTTGTCGCGTTCAAGCCCGGGACGGACGCGGTGGTCGTGGGTCGGGAGGCCACGATCCCCGCGCGCGTCGTGGCGCTCGAGCCGGCGGAGGCAGGGCCGTCCGACGGCGAGTGGGAACCCCGGTGGGTCGACGCACCCGGGTGGGAGGGCGCCGTCGTGCGCAAGCCCGCACGGCTCAAGGCGAGCGAGGCCCTCTCGGCGGGGCAGGACGCCGACGTCCGCGACATCGCGACCCTCGGCGCGCCCCTCGCCTCCCACGGCTCGGAGGACTGGGGCGCCGTCGGGTCGGCGGTGCACGCGTACCTGGGCACCGAGTTCCGGATGCTCGACGACGCCGGCCGGGCCCGCCTCGCCGAGCGGCTGGTGGAGCGGTGGGGCGTGGGCCGGACCGTCCAAGCGTCGCTGCTGACCGCCGCGGGCGAGCGGTTCGAATCCTGGCTGGACGGCGAGTTCCCGGGCTGGGCGCGGCACCGCGAGGCCGCGATCGGCTGGCGGCCCGAGGGGCAGGCGATGGAGGGCTGGATCGACCTCCTGCTCGAGGGGCCGGACGGCTTCGTGCTCGTGGACCACAAGACGTACCCGGGCAGCGACCCCGTGGGCCACATCCGCGCGCATTACCTGGGCCAGATGGCGGCATACCGATCGGCGATCGAGGCCGCGACCGGCAAGCCCGTCCTGCGGATCCTCATGCACCTGCCAGCGCTGGGGAAGGTGCTCGAGGTGGCAGACTGAGAGCCGCTCGCTCAACATACAACCACGGCGTTTCCGACGGCCGCGCTTCGCACCCGCGCCCGCCAGCAGATTTCGTGGGGTTTCATGAGTCGGTGCGCCAGAGACGAAGCACCCCAACAAGATCGACCAGGAGAAGACGGACAAGTACGACAGGGTCTCCGCCGCGGCGTTCCTGCCCGCCGCCTGACGTCACGGACGCCGAGCTCCGGTCGGCCGCCGCCGTATTCGTTGACGCGACGAGCCCGAAGGTTGGCGTGGTCGTCGCATGCTGGTTCGAGCGCGAGGCCGGTGTCCTCCTGGGCCTCGGGCTCGGGCTGCGGCGCGACACTCCCGGATCAACCATCCTGATCAGCCCGCCGGTTCCGGAGCGTGATCTCTCGGCTCGTGACGCACAACGGCGCACCGTCGCCGCAGAGGCGACTACGCGACGTCGTGCGTCATCGGCGAGCGCTCACGCATCAGATCGCGTTTGATGCGTGAGCGCTGCCTGGCAACACCTTTCGCGGATACGCCCACAGCCGGGCCCTACGCGTCTGCTGTGTGGTCGCGGAGCCTGGAGATCGGCGGCCCGCCGTACCGGTACTGGTCGAGGTCCTTGCCGTCGGTGACGACGGTACGCGCGGGAACGTCGGCGAAGACGATCGGCCAGTCGTTGGCGGCATCGTCGTCGCGCATCGCGTGCTGGCGCGCGTAGTCCTTGGAGAGCGTGACCCAGTCCCCGGTGTTGATCTGGCCGAGCCCTGGGGGGAGCGCCCGATAGATGCGCACCTGCGCCTCGGGCGCGTCCCGCACCTTCCGCAGCTGCCGTCTGGTCTCCTCATCGCACTCGCCGTACCCGTGGTCGCGGGGGTGGTTGAAGGCGTCCTCGCCCATGAGCTCGGCTAGATCGGGGATGGTCAACGTCCATTCCCCGCTCGGTGGCGCGACAGGCAGAATGGCGTAGGGCATTCTGCCACGGTACTGCACACCTGCCCGCGGCCGCGCCGCCGGTGTCATTCGAGGTCGCTGTAGAGGATACTGGCACATACGGCCGTTGGCCGTCCGCGGCGTCCGGCTCTCCGCGCGACCTCCTCAAACTCACCTGAGAATGACGTCACCGGCCAAGGCTGCATCCTCTCGAGCCTCACGATGGGATGCCACGGCATGGAAGAGCAAGACCGCCGAATGTACCGCCATATGATTGCGGGCGCCGCCTCGGGCCTCCCGACCGGATCCAACCTCTGTTTGGCCGTCCTGCGAATGGGCGGTTGGACCGAGAGCGGCTGGTGGGAGGCCGTGATCTGCCGCCCGGATGACGTGGACGACCTGATGTCCGGTGCCCTCGTTGACGGGACGCACCTGACCTTCGACGACAGGGCCAACTTGGTCGTCTGGCTCGCGTCCATCGGCGCCACGCCCGCCGAGCCCATTCCCGCGCGCTGGGAGGACCTCGCCGGCTTCACGTGCGTGGTCGCGCTGCAGCGCGACCACGACCCGCAGCTTCAGCTCCCGGAGGAACGCAGACCATGAACGAACTTGAGGCGTCCCTCGTGGTGCGCGCCGGGGCGGAGCTACTCAAGACCGCGTCCGCCGACCCCCGTTCGAATGAGGGGTACGACTCCGTGAAGGCAAACATCTCAGCCGCACTGGACTGCATCGCGGATGCGCTGCAGAACTTCGAGGGGGCCTCCCAGAAGCCGGATCGATCGAAGGGGTGGCTGGAGGATCTCCGGCGGGTGGCCGACGACCTCGCCGGCAAGTAGGTAAGACCGCCGCTGGACACCGCCGCACGGTCCCCCCGCCCCCACCAGGCGTAGGGTAGTTCGTAGACGCAACCAACTCGCACCCGCTTCGCAGCAGTTGGGAGAGTCGCATGGGTCTGAACACCCTGACCTCGTACCGGGCCCGGCGCGCGGCGCACGCCGAGCGGGATCTCGCGAGCCCGCACTACAAATGGATCGTCCTGTCGAATACGACGCTCGGCGTGCTCATGGCCACGATCAACTCCTCGATCCTGCTCATCGCGCTGCCGGACATCTTCCGCGGGATCGGCATCAACCCGCTCGAGCCGTCCAACACGAGCCTGCTGCTGTGGGTCATCATGGGCTACCTCGTGGTCACGGCGGTGCTCGTGGTGAGCTTCGGCCGGCTCGGGGACATGTATGGGCGCGTGAAGATGTACAATTGGGGATTTGCGATCTTCACCGTCTTCTCGGTACTCCTCTCCGTCACCTGGCTGTCCGGCACGGCTGGGGCGCTGTGGCTCATCGCCATGCGGATCCTCCAGGGCGTGGGCGGGGCGCTGCTCATGGCGAACTCGAGCGCCATCATCACGGACGCGTTCCCGGTGAACCAGCGCGGACTGGCCCTGGGCCTGAACCAGGTGGCCGGCATCGCGGGCTCGTTCCTGGGCCTCATCCTCGGCGGGCTGCTCGGCCCGATCGACTGGCGGCTCGTGTTCCTCGTCTCCGTGCCCGTGGGCCTGTTCGGGACCGTCTGGGCGTCGCTGCGCCTGCACGAGATCGGAACCCGGCCGCGGTCGCGGATGGACTGGTGGGGGAACCTCACGTTCGCGGTGGGGCTCATTGCGGTGCTCGTGGGCATCACGTACGGGATCCAGCCGTACGGCGGCAGCCCGATGGGCTGGGCCAATCCGGCGGTGCTCGCGGCGCTGCTCGGCGGCGTCGCGGTCCTGGCGGTGTTCTGCGTGATCGAGCGGCGCGTGGCGGAGCCGATGTTCGGGCTGGACCTGTTCCGCATCCGCGCGTTCTCGGCCGGGAACCTCGCGAGCCTCCTGTCCGGGCTGGGCCGCGGCGGCCTCATGTTCATCCTCATCATCTGGCTGCAGGGGATCTGGCTCCCGCGGCACGGGTACAGCTTCGAGTCGACCCCGCTGTGGGCGGGCATCTACATGCTGCCGCTGACCGTCGGCTTCCTCGTCGCGGGGCCGACGTCGGGCTGGCTCTCCGACCGCTTCGGCGCCCGGCTCCTCGCCACGGGCGGAATGGTCGTGGCGGCCGCGAGCTTCCTGTGGCTGCTCGCCCTGCCGGTGGACTTCGACTACTGGGTGTTCGCGCTCGCGCTCCTGGCCAACGGGATCGGCATGGGCCTGTTCGCCGCGCCGAACCGGGCCGGGATCATGAACAGCCTGCCCCCGGGCCAGCGCGGCGTCGGCGCGGGCATGAGCACCACGTTCCAGAACTCGTCCATGGTGCTCTCCATCGGCATCTTCTTCTCGCTGATGATCACGGGCCTGGCCGGCTCGCTCCCCCACACGCTGAGCGCCGGGCTCATGGCGCAGGGCGTCCCGGAGGCCGCGGCGGACCGGGTCGCGGCACTGCCGCCGGTCGGGGTCCTGTTCGCCTCGCTGCTGGGCTACAACCCGGTGCAGTCGCTCCTCGGGCCCCAGGTCCTCGGCTCGCTCCCGGCGGCGAACGTCCAGTACCTCACCGGCCGGGCGTTCTTCCCCTCGCTCATCTCGGGGCCATTCTCGGACGGTCTCGCGGTGGCCTTCGGGTTCGCGGTGGCCGCGTGCCTCATCGCGGCGGTCGCCTCGGCGCTGCGCGGCGAGCGGTACGTGCACGACGACGGCGGGTCGCCGGGCGGTGCCCGCTCGGCTGACCGAGGCGCCTAGGCACCAAAGCGGTACCATCGACCGCGACCATCAACGTCCGGATTCCCGCCGATCTCGACCAGCGGCTCGAGGCCGTTGCCGCAGCACAGCATGCCTCGAAGAGCGCCCTCCCGCTCCAGGGCGCGCTGCTCGTCATCCAACGGTTCGGATTCCATGTGAAGGACGCCGGACTCCTTGGCTCGGCACTCGCGCGGCCGGCAACGACCGTCGGCGGCCGCGACGCCTACGGGACCCTGCGCCTCAAGGCTGCTGCGCTTCTCGAGTCGGTAGCCCGGAACCACCCGCTCATCGACGGCCGGGCGGCTTCACATCGGGGCAGGCGCCGCGGTCATCTCCAAGCACCCCGTGGCCCGCAGGTAGCGCGAAACGCGCCGGAGGGGTGTCACGCCGTGAGCCTGTCCAGCTCCTCGACCAGCAGCCGCGTCAGCTCGTCCTGCTCTGGCACGATCTCTGGGTCGGCCACGACCGCAACGACGAGGCTCCCCGCGTAGGAGAGGACCGTGAAGCACACCCCGACGTTGCCCGGCGTCATGGTGAACGGCACGATCCCGGCAATGCGGTGCCCGGCGAGCGAGAGCGGCTCGGCAGGCCCGCGCATGTTGGACAGGAACGTGTTCACGAGCCGCTGCCGGTCGATGAACCGCTGGAAGATCCCGGCCCGCGCCAGCGCGCGGAACACCACGCCCAGGGGCCCAGCCGAGGTTCCGCGAGGCGCGCCGGCACGCGCGGCCGTCTGCGCGGCCACGCGCGCTAGGCGCACCTCCGGGTCCGGGTCGCTGGGCACCTCGACGGGCACGACGCCGTTCTGGTTGCCCAGGCGCGCCGCTCCCCCGTCCGCTCCGGTACCGCGCCGCGACGTGATCGGCACGGACACGACGAGCGGCCCAGGCGATTCGCCGCGGGCCCGCAGCGCTGAGGCGATCGCCCCGCAGACTGCTACAAGGATGAGGTCGTTCAGGGTGCAGCCGAGGGCGTGGGCCCGGTCGAGGAGCGGCCGCAGCGGGACGGTGACCTCGGTAACCCGGCGGGTGCCGCCCGTGGGCCGGTTGAACGAGGTCTGCGCGGCCCGGATCCGCAGGCCGCGGGCGATCGCCAGCTCGCGCAGGCCCCGAGCGGCGCCCTTGAGTGCGCGCGGGAGGCCCGCAAGCTCGGCAGCGCGTTCGCGCCACGCGTCAGCGAGGAGCGTGAGCCCGCTCGGCGGCGGCTGCGGGAACGCCGGTGGCTGCGAGGTGGGCGGCTCGGGCGAGCCGACCGCTTGTGGTGACGGGCCGCCGTCGTGCGCTGCGGAGTGCTCGGGGCGCTGGTCGGCGAGCGCTGCGAGGACGGCGAGGCCGCCCAGCCCGTCGGCCATGGCGTGGTGCGCGACGAACACGAGCGCCGCGGGACCGCCGGAGGCGCTGCGCACCCAGCGTGCGGCCCACGGCGGCCGGTCGGTGGGGAGCCGGCGGCACGCGAGGTCGGCGGCGAAGCGCAGGACCGCGTCCCGCCCGCCGTCGATGACGGCCGCCTCCAGGTGGCGGTCGAGGCTGAACGACGGGTCGTCGGCCCAGAGCGGGCGCCCGCACCCCCAGGGCGCGGGGGTGAGCCGCTGGCGCAGGCGGGGCACCCGCGGGATCCGCCCGGCGAGGGCCGCGGAGACCTCGGCGAACTCGGGCGCGTCGGCGCCGAACTCGAGGACGGCCGCCATGTGCATGGGCACGGGGCCGCGGTCCGTGGCGAGCAGGGTGAGGTCGTTGCTGCTCACGCGCTCCATGGGTCCACGGTACGGCAGGGGCTCGCCTCGGCGCTTACTGCATCAGGTGGATGCCGAGCGTAGTGGTCGAGGGCGAGGGCTTCCCGAGTCTCGCGATTCCCACCATGCTCCCCACTTCCTGATCCATGCGGCCCGCGCGGCCCGCACACCTCCCCTGTGTGGGCCGCGCTGTCCGCGGACGTCGTTCGACGGCGGCCCCGCGGCTTGTGCGCGGGGCGACCGGGCGCTGTCGTGCGTCCCCGCCACAGGCCGTCAGGACAACAGCGCGCGTCACCATCCCGCGAGCAGGTCCGCGCGCGCGGTGAGGTAGGCGTCCGTGGGCAGGTAGTTGCCGTGGGTCGCGACGGCCGCCATCTAGGAGTCGGGCTCGAGCTCCGAGGCTCGGCGGTCCAGGGCATTGGGAACGGCGGCGTAGGAGAAGACGGGGAACCCGAGGTAGTCGGTGCGGCGCCAGAGATTGATCCAGACCGGCGGCGGGGCTGGCTTCTGGCCGGCCTCACCGGGCTGGCCGGCCTCACCGGGTGCTGGGGGCTCGGCCGCTCCCGCATGCGTGCCGACGAGTGTGCAGAGCGGGGTGGTCCTCTGCAGGGGCGCGGCTCCGACGGGTCCCTTGTCGATGAGGTACCGTCCTCGGGGAAGGCCGCGCGCGGGCCGTGGCAGCGTCGGCACGCGGAGCTGTGGGTCGAGGACCCGCGGCCCACCCGCGCGGCGCCGACGCGCCTCACCGGCGAGGAGGGCGGCTCTATGCCGCGCTGACCGACGGCGATCTGGTCCCGGACGGGTGGGCCGGCGTGCGTACCGCGGCGGCCTACCGATCGCATCCGGCCGACCCTGAGTGAAGAAATTCAGGAAAATAAAGACAAACCCTTGATCCACTGAAGATCTTCACTATAGTTGTGTGAGTCAGGTCACCACAGGAGAGGCAGAGATGACCACCGAGAGCATCCCCGGCGCCCCTGCGGCCACGAGCGCACTGCTGGCATCCGTCGGCACCAAGGTCCGCTCCCGCCGCAAGGAGCTCGGCATGACCCTCGCGCAGCTCTCCGACGCCACCGGCCTCAGCCAGGCGATCGTCAGCCAGATCGAGCGCGGTCTGGCCAACCCCTCCTTCACCACCCTGGCGCAGCTGGCGCACGGGCTCGACATCCCCGTCGGGCGGTTCTTCGCAGGACAGGCCGACGGCGTGTCCCCCGTGGTCAGGAAGTCCGAGCGGCGGAACCTCAAGGGAGTCACCCGCGAGTCCGTGGGCGAGGCAGTCCATGAACTGCTCACCCCGAGCCTCAACGGCGCCCTCGAGGTGCAGTGGATCGTCACCCCGCCGGGCCACGATACGAGCGCCACCCCCTTCCACCACAGCGGCGAGGAGTTCTGCCTCGTCATCTCGGGCCGGAAGGACGTCTACCTCGACGGAGTCCGCTACAGCCTCAGTGAGGGCGACTCCATCACCTACAACTCCGAGATCCCCCACTGGTACGCCAACAGCT
Organism: Sinomonas cyclohexanicum; assembly: GCF_020886775.1. GTDB lineage: Bacteria > Actinomycetota > Actinomycetes > Actinomycetales > Micrococcaceae > Sinomonas > Sinomonas cyclohexanicum. The sequence goes on along the minus strand of NZ_AP024525.1, from coordinate 1,179,428 downwards.
ACGAAGAGCCCTGCGTAGCGATCTGGGTCAGCGCCCCCCGCGCGTGGTAGCCCCTCAGGCGCCCTCGGCACAGCCGGGCACGCCGCCGGCAGGCTGACCCCCTTCCACACCTGTCTTTCGCACCGCCCCGCGATGCGTCATACCCTCGCGCGCCCTGTAGCGGCGCAGCAAAGGACCCCCCATGATCGACAATGTGGTCACCGCCGACCCCTCGACCTCCCGCCGCTTCACCCCCGAAGTCCGCCGAGGACTCCTCGGACTCGGCCTCGGCAACGCCCTGGAATGGTACGACTGGATGGTCTTCGGCCTCCTCTCGGCCTATATCGGGCCCAGCTTCTTCCCCTCCCACGATCCGCTCTCGGCGACGCTGAACACCCTCGCGGTCTTCGCCGTCGGCTTCGCGTTCCGCCCCCTCGGCGGCGTGCTCCTGGGCACGTTCGCGGACCGGATCGGGCGCCGCCGGATCATGCTCCTCTCGATCATGCTCATGGCCGCCACGACGCTGCTCGTCGCGGTGACCCCGAGCTACGCGGTGATCGGCCAGTGGTCCGGCATCATCCTCGTCGCCTCCCGCATCATCCAGGGCATCTCCACAGGCATCGAGGCCCCGCTGTCCACCTCCCACGCGGTGGAGCTGGCTCCCGAGGGCCGCGAGGGCATGGTCGCCGGCCTCATGAGCTTCTACGTCAACCTCGGCATCCTCATGGCCTCCCTCGTGAGCTTCCTGTGCAGCCTCACGATCGGCGGCGCCGCGATGAGCACCTGGGGCTGGCGCGTCCCGTTCGTCATCGGCGCGCTGTTCGGCCTCGTGGTCCTCTACCTCCGCCGCTCCCTGCCCGAGACCCTGCAGCCCGAGGAGATGGCCACCAGTTCCACCGCCGGCGTCTGGACCGGAATCCGCAAGCACTGGCTCGCCGTCCTCGCCATCATCTTCGTGGTCGGCGCCGCCCAGGCCTACAACTACGCCTGGAACACCGGCCTGCCCACCGCCGCCCGCAGCAACTTCAAGGAGGACCCCACCGCGGTCTTCGCGCTCACGACGGCGCTCGGCGCCATCCTCGTGATCGGCAGCTGGGTCGTGGGCAAGCTGACGGACGGCAAGGCGATGTCCGCTGGTTCGTGGTCACCGCCTGCTCGCGATCCCTCGTCTTCCTCATGCGCCTCGTCCAGCCGGCCTCGCGCTTCCGCGTGCTCCTGGGCGCTCGATCGTCTGGTGCTGACATGACATCTACCGGGCACTGTGCAAGGCGCATGTCCCGCGTGGTCTGGTCACCGCCTGCTCGCGATCCTCGGTCCTCTGCGCTCTACGTCCGCCGGCCTCGGCCTCGCCCGCTCCTCGCTCGTCCCTGCTGACCATCTACACGTGGTCAGCACCTCCCTGATGCCCAAGGCATCCGCGCACCGGCGTGGCCCTCGGCTACGCATCGGCGTGGCCCTCTTCGCGCACCGCCTCCTACCTGCTCGTCTGGTTCCAGTCCCTGCATGCCGACTGGATCTTCCCCACATACGTGGCCGTCCTCTCGGCCCTCAGCGTCCTCTTCTACGTCCTCGCCCGCCGCTCCTCCGGCCTCTACGTCGGCAAGTAAGGAACCCCATGCACCCCCACGATCTGCGCGTCCATCCCACCGAGCTCACGGCCCCCGTGGTCAACCGCTCCCAGGTCCTCGTGGTCGGCGGCGGCCCCGCCGGCGTCGCCGCGGCCGTCACCGCCGCCCGCTCCGGCGCCTCCGTCACCCTCCTCGAGCGCTACTCCTACCTCGGCGGCCTGGCCTCCGGCGGCATGGTCCTCGTCCTGGACGACATGATCAACGGCTCCGAGATCACCGTCACCGGCATCGTCTCCGAGTACGTCGAGCGCCTGCAGGCCCTGGGCCTCGCCGTGGTCCCGCCGGCCGAGGACCGGAAGGCCTCGCAGGAGCTGTGGAACCGGTGGGGCCGCTTCGGCACCTTCGACTTCCACTCCCACGCGACCCCCAAGCCCATCTGCTACGCCGCAGCGTTCGATCCCGACGGCTGGAAGCGCGTCTCCAACGACCTGGTCCGCGAGGCCGGCGTGACCCTGCGCCTCCACTCCTGGTTCTCCCGCCCCATCGTCGAGGACGGCGTCATGAAGGGCGTGGTCGCCGAGACCAAGTCCGGCCCCCAGGCCTACCTCGCGGACATCGTCATCGACACGACCGGGGACATCGACGTGGCCTCCCGCGCCGGCGCCGCCCACGCCCACGACTCCTACATCACCACCCTCGTGTTCCGCCTCGGCGGCGTGGACACCGCGGAGGCCGAGCGCTTCGAGCAGGAGAACCCCAAGGAGGCCCGCGCCATCAACCGCAAGATCAAGCGCCTCCTCGGCGGCGCGTGGGAGCTGTGGTGGCTCAAGACCCCGCTCGAGGGCGTGGTGTGGTGCAACGCCCCGCACATGTCCGGTTACGACGGCGTCAACCCGGCCGACCTCACCGAGGCCGAGTTCGCCGCCCGCGACCGCATCACCGAGGCCGTGGCCTACGTCAAGGAGCACCTCCCCGGCTTCGCCGGCGCCTACATCCTGGACGCCGCCCCGCAGATGGGCGTCCGCCAGACCCGCCTGCTCCAGGGCGAGTACGTCATGACCAAGGAGGACGTGGTCTCCCGCCGCCACTTCCAGGACTCGGTGGCCCGCGGCCGCGACTACTACTACCCCTACCGATCCCTCCTCCCCCGCGAGGTGGACCAGCTCCTCGTCGCCGGCCGGCACTACTCGGCCACCCCGGAGGCGCAGAAGATGTCCCGCGAGATCCCGCCGTGCATGGCCATGGGCCAGGCCGTAGGCGTCGCCGCGGCCCTCGCCGCCGAGAACGGCCTCCTCGTCCGCGACGTGGACGCGGCGGACATCCAGGCCGGGATGCGCCGCCACGGCGCCGACCCGGGCGACGTCCCCGCCGCGAACGCGACGGTCGACGCCGGCTCCCTCACCCCCGCGTCCGCCGCGGCTCTCGCGGGGGTCGGAGCATGAGCGCCGTGGCCGAGAAGCTCGCCGAGGCGCTGGCCGCGACCCACAGCCCTGCCGCAGCCGAGGCGCCCGAGGCGGGCACCGGCGTCGTGCCTCCCCTGCACGGGATCAAGGTGGTGGACTTCACCCAGGTGTTCATGGGCCCCAGCGCCACCCAGCTGCTGGGCGACTACGGCGCGGACGTGATCAAGATCGAGCGGCCGGGCGCCGGGGACATCTCCCGCAACTCGTTCCCGGACCCGGACGGCCAAGACAACCCGATCTTCCTGGCGATCAACCGCAACAAGCGCAGCATCAGCGTGGACACCCGCACCGAGGAGGGCCGGGCGGTGATCGGCCGGCTGATCGCGGACGCGGACGTGGTGGTCAGCAACTTCCGCGCCGGCGTCATGGAGCGCATGGGGTTCGGCTACGAGGAGCTGCGCCGCACCAACCCGGGCCTGATCTGGGCCTCCGGCACGGGCTTCGGTACCGAGGGACCATACTCGCACAAGGGCGGCCAGGACGCGATCGCACAGGCCTACTCGGGCGTGATGTGGCGGCGCGACCGCGAGGACCTGCCGCCCTCGATCTACCCGACCACGCTGTGCGACTACATCACCGGCATGCACCTGCTCCAGGGCATCCTGCTCGCCCTGCGCACCCGCGAGGCCACCGGCACCGGACAGAAGGTCGAGGTGACGATGTACGACTCGATGCTGCACCTGCAGATGCAGGAGGCGTGCATGCAGCTCAACCGCGGCTACGAGGTCAACTGGGGCGCCATGCCGCTCAGCGGAGTCTTCGAGACCACGGACGGGGCGGTGTGCCTAGTGGGCGGCTTCACGAAGGACCCGCTCCTGCACATCTCCCGCGCCCTGGGCCTGGACGAGGACCTCACGCAGCGGCCCGAGTTCACGGACCTGCCCCGGCAGTTCGAGAACAAGCCCGCGCTGCAGGCGATCTTCCGCGAGCGCTTCGCGACCCGGCCCACCGCGTACTGGACGGACCGGCTCGAGGAGGAGGGGCTGCTCAACGCCCCCGTGTTCACGCTCGAGCAGACCCTCGCGGACGAGCAGACCCGGGTCAACGGCATGATCGTCGAGGCCGAGCACCCCACCGCCGGCACCGTGCGCATGCTCAACGCCCCCATCCGCCTCTCGGAGACCCCCGCGACCGTGCGCCGCGCCGCCCCGCGGCTCGGCGAGCACAACGCCGAGGTGCTGCGCGAGAACGGCTTCGACGAGGAGACCATCGGGCGCCTGGCCGAGCTGGGGGTGCTGCGATGAGCGCGGCTCCGGCTCCCGAGGCTCCGGCCCCCGAGGTCAGCGAGGCGGCGCACGACGGCGCGCGGCTGGCTGTGCGCGACGGCGTCGCCTGGGTGGTGATCGACCGCCCGCACGTGCTCAACGCCGTGGACGGCCCCACCACCGCCCGGCTGAACGAGATCTGGGCGCAGATCGAGGCCGACCGGTCGCTGCGCGCCGTGGTCATCACCGGCGCCGGCGAGCGCGCGTTCTGCGTCGGGGCGGACATGTCCGCCGCCGGCGTGGACAAGACCGGGCTCGAGTACTGGGCGGACCTGGACCCGAACGGGTTCGGCGGGCTGAGCCTGCGCGCCACGCTGGACATCCCGGTGATCGCCCGCGTCAACGGGTACGCGCTCGGCGGCGGGATGGAGATGGTCCTGGGCGCGGACATCGTCGTCGCCGCAGAGGGCGCGCAGTTCGGGCTCACCGAGCCGCGCGTGGGCCGCCTCGCCCTGGACGGCGGCATCCACCAGCTCGTGCGCCGCGTCCCGTACACGCAGGCCATGTCCCTCCTGCTCACCGGGCGCAAGGCCAAGGCCGCGGAGATGGCCGCGATGGGGCTCGTGAACGAGGTGGTCCCGGCCGCCGAGCTGGACGCCGCGGTGGAGCGGTGGCTGGACATGATCCGCGCCTGCGCCCCCACCTCGGTGCGGGCCGTGAAGCAGATGGTCTCCCGCACCGCGCACCTGAGCGCGGCCGAGGCCCGGGCCATGCGCCTGCCGGCCCTCATGGAGGCCCTGGACAGCAAGGATTCGGCCGAGGGGGTGCTCGCCTTCCAGGAGAAGCGCGCGCCCGTGTGGCCGGGGAACTAGGAGAAGAGCATGACGCAGCATCTCGAGCGCGGCGTGTGGGGCGTGGTCCCCACGCCGTTCGCCGGCAGCGCCCTGGACGTGGACGCGGACAGCCTCGCCCAGCTCGCGGAGCACTACGAGGCCGTGGGCGCCGTGGGCCTGACCCTGCTCGGCGTCTTCGGCGAGGCCGCCTCGCTCGGCATCGCGGAGAAGGCCCTCGTGCTCGAGACCGCCGCGGAGGTGACGTCCCTGCCGATCGTCGCCGGCGTCACGGCCCTGGGCACGCGCCCGGCGATCGACGAGGTCCTCGCCGCCCAGGCGGCCCTCGGGGGCCGGCTCGCGGCGGTCATGGTGCAGGCCAACACGGCCAGCCCGGGCGTGCTCGCCGCACACCTCGAGGGCATCCACCGCGCCACCGGGGCCGCGATCGTGCTGCAGGACTACCCGGCCGCGAGCGGGGTGAGCGTGCCCGCGGCGGCGATAGCCGACGTGGTGCGCCGGTGCCCGTTCATCGCGGCGGTGAAGGCGGAGGCGCCGCCCACGGCGCTGAACATCGCCCGGCTCTCCGGTGCCGCGGTGCCCGTGTTCGGCGGGCTCGGCGGGCAGGGGCTGCTGGACGAGCTCGCCGCCGGCGCCGCCGGGGCCATGACCGGGTTCTCGGTGCCGGAGGCGCTCGTCGCCGCCGTCCGGGCCGCGGAGCGCGGCGGGCCGGAGGCGGCCCGCGCCGTCTTCGCGCCGTTCCTGCCGCTCGTGAACTTCGAGCAGCAGCCCCGGATCGCGCTCGCGCTGCGCAAGGAGCTGTTCCGGCGGCGCGGCCTCATCGCGGACGCCTCGGTGCGCCCGCCCGCCGCGCCGTTCCCGGCCGAGCTCGCCGGTGTGCTGGCCGGCGAGCTCGCCGCCGCGCTTGGGGAGCTCGGGCGTTTGATGGCCACTGTTTCGACTGCCGGCACGGCCTCGACGGAAGGACGCTGATGGACCTCGGAATCTCGGACCGCACCGCGTTCGTCGCGGCGTCCACGGGCGGGCTCGGCCTCGCGGTCGCGCGGGCCCTCGCCGCCGAGGGCGTGCGCGTGGCCATCACCGGCCGGCGCAGGGACCGGGCCGAGCGGATCGCCGCGGAGCTGCCCGGCGCCGTCGCCGTCGCCGCCGACTTCACGTGCCCCGAGGGCGCGGTCTCGGCCGTGGACCGGGCCGAGGAGGCGCTCGGGGCGCCGGTGGACATCGCGGTGCTCAACGGCCCAGGGCCCAAGCCCGGCGCCGCGGCGGCGATGGGCGCGGACGAGCTCGCGAGCGCGTTCGACCTCCTGGTCCGCCCGCAGCACGCCCTCGTGACCCGGGTGCTGCCCGGCATGCGCAAGCGCCGCTGGGGCCGGGTCCTGGCCGTCGGGTCCAGCGGCGTGACCGCTCCCCTGCCCAACCTCGCCGTCTCCAACACCGGCCGGGCCGCCCTCGCCGGGTACCTCAAGACGCTCGCGGCCGAGGTGGCGCTGGACGCCGTGACCGTGAACCTCCTGCTGCCCGGGCGCATCGCCACGGACCGCGTGGCCGAGCTGGACGCGGCCGCGGCCAAGCGCCGCGGCCTCGCCGTCGAGGACGTGCAGCTCGAGTCGCGCAAGACCATCCCCGCGCGCCGCTACGGCACGCCCGAGGAGTTCGGCGCCGCCGCCGCGTTCCTGTGCGGCGCGCCCGCCTCGTACATCACCGGCGTCGCGCTGCGGTGCGACGGCGGCCTTATCCGCAGCCTCTGACCTGACTTCCCTCCCCGAAGGAGCCCCCATGACCACCCTCGCCACAGACCACAGCGCCACCGAAGCCGAGAGCGCGGGCCGCGAGCCCGGCGTCGCCCGCCACCTCATAGACGGCGCCTGGACCGGCACCCCGACCACAGAGCGCACCAACCCCGCCCGCCCCGGCCAGGTGGTGGCCCTCTCCCCCGCCGGCACCGCCGACGACGCGGACGCCGCCGTCGCCGCGGCCGTGCGCGCCCAGCCCGCCTGGGCGGCGCTGCCCGCCCCGGCCCGCGGCGCGATCCTGCTCAAGGCCGCGACCCTGCTCGAGGAGCGCGCCGGGGAGGTGGCCGCGGACCTCGTGCGCGAGGAGGGCAAGACCCTGGCCGAGGCCGGCGGCGAGGTCAAGCGCGCCGCGGACGTGCTGCGCTTCTTCGGCTCGCTCGGCTGGGCCCCGTCCGGGGACGTGCTGCCCTCCGGCACCCCGGGCACCACGATCACCACCCGGCGGGAGCCGATGGGAGTCTTCGCGCTCATCACCCCGTGGAACTTCCCCATCGCGATCCCGGCGTGGAAGGCCGCGCCCGCCCTCATCTCCGGCAACGCCGTGGTGCTCAAGCCGGCCGAGCTCACCCCGCTGTCCGCGACGCACCTGGCCCGGGCCCTCACGGACGCCGGGCTGCCGGACGGGGTGTTCAACGTGGTCCACGGCCGCGGCCGGGTAGTGGGCGAGGCGCTGGCCCGCGACGAGCGCGTGGCCGGGCTGTCCTTCACCGGGTCCACGGCCGTGGGCCTGCACCTCAAGGGCATCCTGGACGGGCGCCGGGCCCGGGTGCAGCTCGAGATGGGCGGGAAGAACGCCGTGCTCGTGCTCGACGACGCGGACCCGGAGGCGGCCGCCGCGGTGGTCGCGGCCGGGGCGTTCGGGCTCACCGGGCAGGCGTGCACGGCGACCTCGCGCGTGTACGCCACCCCGGGGGTGCGGGAGGCGTTCACCGCCGCGCTCGTGCGGCTCGCCGGCGGGTACGCGCCCGGGGACGGGCTCGACGGGGCGCGGATGGGTGCCGTGGTGAGCGAGGCGCAGTTCGCGCAGGACGCCGACGCCGTGCGCGGCGCCGTCTCGCGTGGCGCTGTCTTGCTGGCCGGGACGCATGACGCCGACCCCGTCGGCGGGCTCTTCTTCCCGCCGGCCGTGCTGGCCGGGATGGCGGCGGACGACCCGATCGTGACCGAGGAGGTGTTCGGGCCGGTGGTCGCCGTGCTCGAGGTGGCGGACTACGGGGCCGGGCTCGCGGCCGTGAACGCGTCGCGGTACGGGCTCACGGCCGGGATCTGCACCGACTCGCTGGCGCTGGCGACGGACTTCGCGGCGCGGGCCCAGGCCGGTGTGGTGAAGGTCAACCGCCCCACGTCCGGACTGGACCTCAATGTCCCGTTCGGCGGGGTGAAGGACTCCTCGACGAACACGTTCCGTGAGCAGGGGCGGAGTGCGGTGGAGTTCTACACGTGGGGTAAGACGGTTTATCTGGGGGTTTAGAGTGGGCCCTTGCCAGCTGGCCGCGGTCCGCACCATCGGCAACACCGTGTTGCCCTGCGCACGGCCCGGCTTTTACAACGTCCATCTATTCGCTTCTGACGTAGTACGATAACAGGGCCCAGCAGGGCTGGGGAGGCTTGGTGCCAGGTTTGGCGCGTTGAGCGCTTGGGGCGATACTGCCGAACAGTTTCGCTGCGGGTAGCGTATTTTCTTTCCTGGCCCAGCCGCCTCCACACGGACAGGAGGCTGGCCCATGCGCCCGGAACTAACAGTCGAGGTGCTGGAAGCGGAGTGCCGTCGCCTCATCCAGAAACATGAGCGCTATTGCCGAGAGCTCAGAAGTGAGGACGTCCGGCGCAACCGCCGCTCGACCACAAAATCCTTAGGCACCATCAGGCGCCCCGACTACTGGAGCGCCGACGACGGCTTCAACCCGTACGTTGTGCGCTCGCGGGCGAAGACCATCGTGCGCGCGGTGAACCTCGCGATTCGGAAGGACGACTACCACCCGAAACCACCGATTGCTCACCGCATCCCGAAGGCCGATGGGGAATTTAGGACCGTGTCCGTCTTCCAAATAGCCGACACTCTAATTTCGCGCGAGGTGTATGCAAGCCTCCTACAAAAAAACCGCGCGCTAATGAGCTCCCGCTCGTACGCTTATCGCGGTGATCTCAGCACTCACGATGCCATCCAGTATATTTGCGGCGAGTTCTCGACTTCCGAACGGATTTTCGTTGCAGAATACGACTTCAAGAAGTTCTTCGATTCAATTTCGCATGATCACATCTGGAGGGTACTTGACTCGCATCCCTTCTTAGTAAGTGTGCATGAGAAAAGAATCCTTGAGAGCCTTCTTGCCGCCCCACTCCAGCCTACAGGCCGATACGAAAGTCAGGCGCAGATCGATCCATCGAAACCACGGAGAGGACTGCCCCAAGGAACTGCAGCTTCGCTTTTCTTGGCGAACGCTGCGGCATTCGACTTGGACCGCGCCCTCGAGCGGCTAGGCGTCGGATTTGCTCGCTACGCGGACGACACCCTCATCTGGTCTCGGGACTACAGTCAAATATGCGAAGCGGTGAACGCACTCAAAAATTCCAGTGAACAAATGGGGTCTGCCCTGAACCCCAAGAAGTCACCCGGAATCCGACTATTTGTACCAAGCGGAGAACGCTCCGAAATTCAGAGCACCGAGTCAATCAATTTTGTTGGATACCGTTTTTCTAGGGGCAAGGTAGGTCTCCGCGATGGGGTGATCGCCCGAATGAAGAACCGCGTCCAAGACCTCATTTGGATGAATCTCCTAAGGGATGCCCGCGCGGGGACGTTGCGCGATGTCCGCGTCGCGCCGTCGGTCGACCGGGACTACGTGGTCTTAATCATGCAGCTACGACGGTATCTCTACGGCAACTTGACCGAGGATCGCGTTCGCGAACTTGAGCGCGGGGAAGTTAAAAGAGTTCGCTTTCCTGGAATCATGTCCTACTTCCCTTTAGCAGACGATCAGGAGCAGCTGAAGGCGTTCGATGGCTGGCTGGCCTCGACCGTCCATCGAGCCCTCTCGAAGCGCGCTGTATATATACGCTCGGGAGGAGTTATGTGCCTGCCCAATCCCCACGGACTAACTCGATCCGAGCTCCTCTCTGCGGAGGGGCGCACAAGCGACGGCGAACGAATCGACCTTCGGTTGCCTTCCATCACTCGTTTTGCTGGAGTGATGAATCGCGCCGCAAAGGAATTTGGACCAAATTCTATCGGGCGCGGAGCCGGCACAGAGGAATATCAGTATGCCTTCGAGCGCAACGTTCGATAGCTTGAGTTTTGGTGATTGTGCGACCACGCTTACAGCGGTCTGGGCCGCCCATCAAAGGCCAATCTTGATTCGTCAGGCGTGGAACGAATTCTTGGTGGATGCTCACCCATGCATTCTGACTCGGTGTTTGGCAGCTGTATTGTCGTTTGCCTATTTGGCTATAGGGTCAACCTGCTGTTTGTTGAGAAAATGAATATGGTCGATATCGACGGGAACAATGAATGGGATTCCTCGACGATCGTTCTGAAGCACTCCAACGACAAGCACGCTGCCGCCGGCCAAATCCGCCCAGGGGCCGAACCGTGCGCTCACCTCTTGATGGATCCCGGCTCCTCTAATGAGAACATACGGAGGGTGCGGAAGTTCCGCGTGGACGAGCCGCACAAACGTTACATCATCAGTCTGAGCCCCACCGAAGCTCGAGATGTCGCCGAAGTAGGCGATCGCCGTATTCTTCTCATTTAGTCCGAGAGTTGCGAAGCGACGGAAGTATCGTTTTGCTTCGATCTTCGCGCTCTCCTTCTCGCCGCCCACCAGCCGAGAACTTTCTGACAGGTTGGCGTTCAAGAGAAGTTGATGGATATCACTCAAGCGCATGGAGGCCGCCTTAGCCGCCCTATCTGCCGTCCCCGGGTTTCCGGGGCTACTCAGCGCAGATCGCGTGCCACCGGCGTGTTGGGGGAGACCGAGCTTGATAGTGATAGATTCCGCTAGGTTCAGTTCAGATGAATGTGCACCTGTCGAAGGAGCATCGATTTCGCCATCGCGTGACCGGCGATCACATGCGTTTCGATGCTTGCTTCGGAAGCAGGCGCTGCGGCCGTGCCGGCTCGGTTGAACGAAAACAGCCCGTTCGCCGCAGCTGCACTGAAATCCGGCATCTCGCATGAGTCTGAGCTGCTCTGCGCTAAGTTGTACTAGTTGCGTTGCATCAACGAGGGTGCCCTCGCAAAACGCAGTCTTCATCAATACCCCCCCCAATTGGCACGGAACGGTCACAAGACCTTAGTTATCGCCGTTCCGATGCATGGTCGACGACACCAGCTTAAGGCAGCAGTGAGAGGCTTCGCGGACCACCCCACGCCCGGCAGTCGGTACACCGACCTGGGGGCAGCCGACCGATAAGGCACTGCGCGGTCCATCAACACGCCGCAGACGGCAGTCTCGACGACTTGATGCGCAGGCTAGTAGGCGGAAGATGGCACTGCGTTTCGGCTCGACCGGTTTCCCCTGAGGCTAGTTCATCCCGAGTGATAAACTGTTATCCGCCCTTGCCGGCGAGGCTGCACCCACGCAGACCTGAATCGGCTCGACAGCAATCGCCGCTCATCGCGAGATAATGGAGCTGCCCCAGTGCGGCTCCCCCAAAGTGTCCCTTGGAAGGGTTGCGTAAGCGGGGCTGCCAAGCGGGTCTGCGGGAGCGCTCTGATAGCGTAGCGGCGTGCGTAACGACCGGCTTGAGCGCCTCTTGCAGGTTCTTCGAGATTTCGTGTGTGAACGAGATTGGGGCCAGTTTCACTCCCCTGAGAATCTCGCAAAGAGTGTATCCGTCGAAGCCGGTGAGCTACTCGAGTGCTTCCAGTGGGGCCAGCCGCAAGACATCGCAGCCGTTCGCCACGAACTGGCGGATGTACTGACCTATTGCCTGCTCCTAGCCGATAGGCTGGAGCTTGATCCGTATGACATCGTGCTGGAGAAGCTCGAGATCACTCGGGCGAAGTACCCGGTCGAACGTTCCCGGGGGCGGAGTACCAAGCATGACCAGCTTTAGGATCGAGCGCCTCGCGCTCGACAGCGAGTCGGTCAAGGTGTGGGCAGATGGGGACGCGCGCCATCGGAACTGGCCGGTGGTCTACACGCTGAACAACGACAGCAGCATATACATCGGCGAGTCGCTGAATGCAGCAACTCGCATGACCCAGCACATCGCCAACGGGCGTGGCGGCCTGCATGCCGTTCGAGTGATTGTAGATGACCGTTTCAACAAGTCGGCGTGCCTCGATCTCGAGTCATACCTCATCCGGTTCTTCGCCGGCGACGGCAGATTCACGGTGGAGAACCGCAACGAAGGCATCACCGATGCAGATTACTACGACCGAGGTCAGTACCAGCAGACGTTCGACCAAGTCTTCGAGACCCTCCGCAAGGAGGGAATGTTCAGCCAGACGATTCCTCAGATCGTCAACAGCGACCTCTTCAAGCTCTCTCCCTTCAAGGCGCTGACGCAAGACCAGGCGGGGGCAGTCAACGACATCTTGGAGGGCCTTTTCGAGGATCTCGAGAACCGTCGATCGAGCACCATCGTCATCCAAGGTGACCCGGGCACGGGCAAAACCATCGTTGCGATCTACCTCATGAAGCTGCTCACCGACATCCGATCTCACCACAACGAAGACGTCGTCGAGAGTGACTCGATCTTCGCCCAGTACTTTCTGGAAGGGTACCCGGACCTGCTCCGCGACTTCCGCGTGGCGCTCGTAGTCCCTCAGCAGTCCCTGCGCCAATCGATCCAAAACGTCTTCGCCAAGACGCCCGGCCTCACGAAAGACATGGTCCTTTCGCAGTTCGACGTCGGCTTCAGCGAAACACCATACGACCTGCTGATCGTCGACGAGGCTCACAGACTTTCGCAGCGTGCGAACCAGTCCTCGGGTGTGCGCAACAGGGATTTCCAGACGATCAACGAGCGCCTGTTCGGGTCGGACGACGATGCCCTGACCCAGCTCGATTGGATCAAGAAGCAGAGCAACCATCAGATCTTCCTGGTCGATGCCGCCCAAAGTGTTCGTCCCGCCGACCTGCCCAAAGAGCGCATGAAATCTCTGCTCTCAGAGGCGAAGGACGACCACCGCCTGTACCCGCTGCTGACCCAGATGCGCCTTCAGGCTGGTGAGGACTACGTAACCTACGTCCGGTCGATGCTCACTGATTCTGCGCCCCAGCCTCAGGGGTTCGGCGAGTACGAGTTCGCGCTCTACGACGACCTGACGGCCATGCTCACGAGGATCCGTGAGAAGGAGCATGAGTCCAAGCTGGCGAGACTCGTCGCCGGTTATGCGTGGCCCTGGGTGAGCAAGAAGAACCCGAAGGCGTACGACATAGAGGTCGACGGTTGCAGGCTCCGCTGGAACTCGACGGACCGCGACTGGATCAACTCCCCGAAGTCGGTCAGCGAAGTCGGATCAATCCACACCGTGCAGGGGTACGACCTCAATTACGCGGGCGTCATCATCGGGCCGGAACTGACGTACGACCCCGCACTGCGGCGTATCGTGGCGGACCGAAGCAACTATCACGACAAGAAGGGCAAGGAGAACAATCCCCGGCTCGGCATCGTGTATTCGGACGAGCAACTACTGGAGTACATCGTCAATATTTATGGCGTTCTGCTCACGCGCGGAATGCTCGGCACGTACGTCTATGTCTGCGACCCCACGCTTCGCGCATATCTGAGTCGGTTCATCCCCCGTGCCGTGTGACGTCGGTGCCCGGCCCGCACGAGCCGGGCACCCGCCGTCGTCCGAGATTTCGGCCTCGCTCAACCACCGGCTGCCTGCAGCAACCCGCTGAACTGCCTCGCCCCGCCCGCGAGCATCGTCAGGTCCGAGCCGGCGACGATGTAGCGGTAGCCGCGCGCCACGGCGTCGGCCGCGGCCTCCGCCGAGCCGGCGAAGATGCCCATCGGAACCCCGCGCGCCGCAGCGGCCGCCTCGATCGCCTCCGCGGCGGCCCGCATCGGCGCCGAGTCTTGCTCCCCCGGAGTGCCGAGGTCCACGGAGAGGTCCACGGGCCCGATGAACGCCACGTCCAGGGCGGCCATGGCGGCGTCGATCCCGTCGGCGTAGTCGGCGGTCTCGAACTGCCCCACCGCCAGCACCGTGGAGTTGGACCGCTCGAAGTGCCCGGCCAGGGTCACGCCCATCCCGTAGTCCGCCGCCGGCTGCGCGAGTGAGACGGACCGGGTCCCCAGCGGCGGGTACGAGACGAGCTTCCGCAGCTCCCCCGCCGCCGGCCCCGAACCGCGGGCGAGCTGGATCCCGGCGGCGCCGGCCTCGAGCAGGCGGTTGATGTCGCCCCGGTCCAGCGCGGGGACCCGGACGAGGACCGGAAGGCCGCGCGCCCGGCCGGCCCGCACGACGTCGCATGCCTCCCCGACCGACATCTGCGAGTGCTCGTAGTCGCAGACCAGGAAGTCGAAGCCGGAGAGGGCCAGGATGTCCACGATCTCGAACCGCGGGATCTTCAGGAACGTGCCGAGGACGGGGCGCTCGGCCATGAGGCCGCGCAGGGAGGTTGGGAGGGACATCAGATCCCCAGCAGGTCGGCGGGGTTGTCCGCGATGAGCCGGCGCACGTCCTCCTTGGACACGCCCGCGTCCAGCAGGCCGCGGACCATGCGCGCGTAGGCGTCCACCGGCAGCGGGTTGTTCGCCTGGCCCAGGTCCGAGCCGAGGAGGGTGTTCTCCACACCGGCGGCCTTGACGAAGCCCAGCAGGGTGTCGAGGCCCCACTGGTAGAACGAGGTGCGGTCGTCGTACTGGCAGATCGAGTGTTCGATCCGCGCCCCGAGGCCCACCCAGCGGCGCACCCGCTCGGGCTCGGCGCCGATCACGAAGTTCGGGTGGTTCACGAGGATCCGCTTGATGCCCATGGAGGAGGCCTGCTCGATGAGCCGCTCGGTCTGGTCGGCGTCGAGGTGGCCGCAGGACATGATCGCGTCGTGGGCCTTGATCACCTCGAGGATGTCGAGGACCTCGGGCTTGAGCGCGCCCTCGGCGTCGAGGATGCCGATCTCGGTGGTGTGGCGCAGTCCCAGGTTGTTGGTGGGGAAGCGCATGTTCTGGCCCTCGGCCTCGTGCACGCAGATGTGGGCGTGCGAGGAGATGGTGGGGAACCAGACCATCCGGCCGCCCTGGGCGAGCGCGAGCTCGGCCGCGTAGGGGTTGAGGCCGCCCACGTAGTTGTTCAGCGCCACGCCGGAGACCACCGGGATCGGCAGCCCGCCGAGCGCCTCGGACGCCGCGCGGATGTCCGTGACCATCGAGTGGTGGTGGCTCTTGACCAGGATCGCCCGGAACCCGGCCTCGTGCGCCTGCCACGCGGCCTCGGCGATGGGCAGCCGGCGCGGGAACGGCGAGGGGCTGGGGTGGACGTGGAGGTCGACTGCGCCGTCCAGGATCGCGGCGACCTCCGGGTCGTCGATGGTGACGGACTCATGGTCTGCGGGCTTCAGCATCGTTGCTGTCCTTCCGTGGGGTTCTGCCCTTGGGGGGCATTGACAGTGACCGTGATCACGATGCTACGCTCGTTCCACATTGCGCACAAGCTGTTCCGAAAAACGGAACACAAGGTCAAAGGAGATCGCGGTGTCCCTCAACGAATCGCTCTACTCGGAGGTCGTCAGCTTCGACGACGTCCCGCTCGAAGTCGCCCGCCCGGGCATCACCCGCAAGGCCTACGCCACGGACGAGGTCATGATCGTGTGGAACACCGTGGAGAAGGGCCTCGAGCTCCGCCCCCACTCGCACGAGGACTTCGACCAGCTCGTCTTCATCCTCGAGGGCGAGGCCGACTACTACGTGGACGGCGTGGCCCACCGCATGGGCCCGCGCGACCTCATGCTCGTCGAGCGCGGCAAGGAGCACTACATCGACGTGACCTCCGGCCCGTGCGTAAACATCGACATCTTTGTCCCGCCGCGCGCCGACTACGCCCACCTCACCGCGTGGGTGGCCAACCTGTGCGCCAAGGAGCCCCTCACGCTGGGCGGCCAGCGGTGACCGCGCACGCCACGCACCGCCACACTGGCACTGTGGGCACTGCAGCATCCGGGCACGAGCGCCGCGCGGTGGTCGGCGCGAGCGCCGGCTTCTTCATCGACATGTTCGACATCTACCTGCCGGTGATCGCGCTCGCCCCGGCGATGGCCTTCTTCACCCCCGGCTCGATCGACGCGGGCACGACGGCGATCCTCGGCGGCCTCGTCTTCGCCTCCACGCTCGTGGCGCGCCCGCTCGGGTCGGTGATCTTCGGCTGGCTCGGGGACAAGGTGGGGCGCAAGAAGGCGACGGTCACCGCCGTCGCCGGCGCTGGCGTGGCAACCGGGCTCATCGCGGCCCTGCCGGGCTACCAGTCGGTGGGGATCGCGGGCGTGGTAGCACTGATCGTGCTGCGGTTCATCGGCGGGGTGTTCCTCGGCGGCGAGTACACCGGCGCCGTCCCGCTCGCGATGGAGCACTCGGCCAAGCGCAACCGCGGCCGCAACGCGGGCCTCATCGCGCTCGGGTTCCCGTCCTCCTACGTGGTCATCTCGGCGCTGACGCTGCTCGTGCTCACCTTCGCACCGGCCGGCAGCCCGGCGTCGGCCTACTCGCAGTGGGGCTGGCGGATCGCGTTCATCGTCGGCGCCGTCATCTCGATCGGCTTCGCGGTCGCCTACGCCCGCGGCGTCGAGGAGAGCCCGGCCTGGGAGAACACCACTGCCAAGCGGGTCAACCCCTTCAAGGAGCTCGTGGCCGGGCACAATTGGAAGCCGCTCGCGCAGGCCTTCCTGCTCATGACCGGCGTCTGGTTCTCCTCCAACGCCTCGATCGTGATCCTCCCGCCGACCATCGCCCCCACCACGGGCCTCAGCGCGGTGCAGACCTCGACGCTGATGATCATCGCGTTCGCCGTCGTCTCCGTGGCGTACCCGCTGTTCGGGATGCTCTCGCAGCGGATCGGACGCCGCACGTTCTTCGTCCTCTGCGGGGTCGGCTCGCTGCTGGCGATCCCGCTGTTCGTGGTCTTCGCCTCCGGCGCGGTCAAGGGCTTCTGGGCCGCGACCGTCGCGGTCACGGCGATCGCGCTCCTCGGCATCCCGGCCTTCGGGGCGATCGGGGCGTACATGTCCGAGCGGTTCCCCGTGGAGATCCGGGCGACCGGCTACGGCGTCGGCTACTCCCTGGCCCTCATCATCCCCTCGTTCTACGCCTTCTACATGGCCGCCCTCGCAGGGCTCATGCCGCTCAAGCTCACGCCCACCGTGCTGCTCGCCGTCGGCGGGATCTGCCTCATCGTCGGCGCGCTGTGGGGACCCGAGACCAAGGATCGCGACCTCGCCGAGCACACGATCGCCGTCGAGCGTCGTCAGCCGTGACGGCAGCGCCAGTGCGGGCCGGCGCACGGGCTAGAGTGTGGGCTATGCCAACGGAGAGGGACGACGCCGCGCCGGCCGGCGGCCTGCAGGTGGTGAGCCGCAGCGCGCAGATCCTGCGGATGTTCGGCTCCGACCGCACCGAGGTGCGCATCAACGACGTCGCCGAGGAGCTGGGGATCGGGCGGACCTCCGCCCACCGCTACCTCCAGTCCCTCGCCTCCGAGGGCTTCCTGCAGCGGATCAACGACAACGACTACCGGCCCGGGCCCCTCATCATGGGCATCGCCGCCTCGATGCTCACCGGGCCCAAGATCGTCGACGTCGCCGAGCCCCTCCTCGCCACGCTCGCCGAGCGCACCGGCCAGACCGCGGTGCTCGGGCTCTGGACGGGCTCGAGTGCCGTGGCCGTCGCCTCCAAGGAGCCGGCCGGGAAGTCCGTGAACATGACGGTGCGGATCGGGGCCCCGCTCGGCCCCCAGTCCGCCCAGGGGCTCGCGTTCCTCGCGTGGGGCTCGCCCGTCGTGCGCGAGCGGGCCCTCGCCAAGCTCGGCGCCGCGCGCGGCGAGGTGGAGCGGCAGCTTGCCGATGCTGTTGGCGCCGGGTTCTCCGTGAGCGAGGCCGTCATCGACGGTGTTGCTGCGGTCGCCGCGCCGGTGTTCGACGCCGGCGGGAACGTCATCGCGACGCTCGCCCTCGTCGCCCCGGTCGGGGTCCTGGACACCTCGGCTGCCGGGCCGCACATCACCGATCTGAAGGCCTCCGCGGCTGCGCTGTCGGGGCTGCTCGGGGCGTCGACGGCGGCGTAGGGCTGGGTGGCGTAGATCTCCGGCCTGGCGACGACGATGGCTTTCACCCCGGCGCCGCCGGTGAGGTCAAGCACGACGGCGACCACTCGCCGTCGTGCGCTCCCTGCGTCACAGCCCGCTCAGTCGGCGCGGCCGGGGCGACCTGCGCGCTGAGCGAACGCGTCCAGAGCGCCGAGAACCTCCTCGGAGCGCCAGTTCCGCCCCATCTTGTGCTTGTCCACGCCAGCGACGACACCGGATTCCTCCAGCAGGCCCATGATGCGCCAGACGGTATTGCGGGCAAGCCCGAGCTCGGCCTCGACGAGCCGAGAGGTCAGCACAGGCTGGCGCTGCAGCAGGTCCATCACCTTCCACACCGCGTTGTCCGAGCGCGCGCTGACCAGCCCGCTCCACCGCTCCCGCGCCCGGGCGATGTCCGCCGCGAGCTGGCGTCCGTTCTCGATCGCCCGGAACGCCGCCGCGGAACCCATCCGCACGATCAGGTCCGGGGCGCCAGCGCGGTAGGCGTCCAAAGCCTGGTGGTAAGCGCGGACATTGACCAGCAGACCCGCGGAGATCGGCACGGTCACATTCCTCGTCAGGCCCTTCCCACGCAGAATCGCCTGCAGGAGGGCGCGCCCCGTTCGGCCGTTGCCGTCGGCGAACGGGTGGATGGCCTCGAACTGGGCGTGCGCGAGCATGGCGTGTCCGAGCACTTGAATGTCATTGCGCCGCACAAAGCGGACGAGGTCGTCGATGAGGCCGGGCACACGCTCGAACCGGGGTGCAACATAGTCCGCACCGACCGGGTTCGTTGCACTGGTACCGATCCACACCGGCTCGCGCCGCCACTTCCCGGCCTCGCTCGGGTCGGAGTGGGCCATGAGGGTCCGATGCATCTCCAAGATGCTCTCGGCGGTGGTGCCCTCGGCCGCGGCGAGGGCGGCCTTCATCGCCGAGACATTGTCCACCACCAAGATCGCGTTGCGCTTGGACGTGTCGCCGAGCTCGGCCATGGCAACACTGCGGGCGCTGGCGGAGACGTTCTCGATCATCGACGAGGACACCGACTCGGTGCGCAGCAGCACCGACGCGAACGGCGCCAAGCCAGCCCCGAGCTCGGTGTCGAACTCCCGCACCGCGACCGCGGCATCCTCGAGCTCTGCGGCAAGGTCACCGGGCGGGGTGTAGGACGCTCTTCCGATGAGGGCGGGGACGGCGGCGCTGTACCGCTCCACGTGCTCTCCGAGTGCAGCCCGCGGGCCGTACTCGTACCGGCGGGTCCATTCAAGGGTCTCGGCTCCGACGGGTGGCCATCCCGTGACGCCGCTGTCCTGTCTCATGGTGATCTCCTCCGAGGTGGGCATCATCGGGGCTCTCGTTCCAAGTCTAAGCATAGTTGGAACAGAATTTGTTTTATTGTTCCAACTATCCACACACTTGGGACATCCGCTGCTTTCAGTGTTCCGTCTATAAACGCCACATCGTCGAGGCTGTCGTCGTCGACCGGACGCCGCAGCCGGCTACCGCGCGCCGTCGTGCATCACGGCGAACGCGGCATCCAGCGCATTCCTGATCCGTTCCTCCTCGCCGCTGCCGGTCGTGGAGAGCCGCAGCAGGGGCAGCCCGATCGCGGCCAGGACCCCGTCCTTGAGCCCGTCCCTCGCCAGCTGGACGGGATTGTCGTCGTGGAACGCGAAACCGTCCACCTCAATCGCCAGGACCGGGGCACGGGTGAGCCGGTTGTAGACCACGATGTCGAGCGAGGACGCCCGGCGCACGAATCCCGCCTGATCAGCGCTTAGCCCGGCGCCGCTGGGTACGAGGTGGCGCAGGAGCACCTGGGGAACCGCCTTGAGTCCCCGGTACGGCTCCTCCTCGAGGATGCCGTGCAGCACCGTCCAGGCGATGTCCTCCGACCGTTGCCCGAGATGCCCTGCCACCCGGGCCGCGAGCGGCCGGAGGCGCGCGGCGAAGCTGCTGTAGAGCAGGTCGAATACAGACACGATGCGGCTGTCAACGAGCTGAGCCGGGTCCTGATACTGGATGTAACCCATGAGATCGCGCAGGTTCCTGCTGGTCGGCAGCATCCGGTGATCGGTGACGAGGATGAAGAGCTCCCTCGCGCGAGAAACGGCCACGTTCACCAGGCGGGCATCGTCGACGAACCTCACGCCGCTTCGGCCGGCCGCTGTGTCGTCGAGGACGGCGCTCATGATGACGGCGCGCTTCTCGCGGCCCTGGTACCGATGAACCGTGTCTGCCTCGATGTCCATGAGGTCTGCAGCCGAGCGCAGGCGGCCATGCAGCTCCGTGAGCTGGCGCCGGTACGGCGTCGTGATCCCGATCTCCGCCGGGAGAATGCCGGTGCAGTGCGTGGAGATCACCTCCGTCGATGATGGCGTCAACCTCTCGCCGGTTGACCCGGCCGCCGTCGCGGAACTGCCTCATGTGGTTCCCCTGGGCCGTCCTCACGACCATCATCGGCCGCGGCCGTCGCGGGCCCTGAGTGAGTGGGATGAGCTGGCCGTCGTAGAACTTCCCGTTGCAGAACCCGATGATGGCCGGATCGCAGCGGTAATGCTCGCGGAGCATCGTGACTGGCAGGGCGTCTCCGTAGAGCTGCCGGAGCGAAGACATGATGCTGTGCGTGCGGTAGTCGTACGACGGCGCTGGCGGCACCTCGTCTGCGCCGGGGCGCCCTCCGACGATGGGTGGCAGCTGACGCTGATCGCCGACGACCACGAGGCGGCGGCATGAGGCCATCGCGAGCGCCGAGGTCAGCAGGTCGGCCTGGGAGGCCTCGTCGATGATCAGGCAGTCGAGCAGGTTGTCCTCGCCGATGCTGCGGCGGAGGGAGTGGCACGTGCTCATGATGACGGGGTAGTCGGCGGTGAAAGTGCGGAAGCCGGCCCGGATCGCGTCGGGACGGTAGTGGACGCGCCCGCGCGAGCCGTAGCGCCGGCGGAGGGCCGAGCGTAGGAGGCGCTCCGATAGGAGCCGGTGGTCGGCGAGCATGCCGGCGAGGCCGCCGTCCTCCACCCGGCGTTCGTGGTCCGCGATGTCCCGGTCCAGTTCAGCGATGCGGCGGTCGTAGAACGCCGCCTGGACGCGCAGCGTCAGGTCGGTGTCCCCCAGCGCGGCACCGCCCAGCGACCCGTACTTGAGCCGGCGTGCGATGCTCCGCAGCCAACGGAACCGCTTGGGCCGCGTGCCTTCGAGAGCCGCGTCGACGAGGAAGTCGACGAGTGTCTGTGAGGACCGGCCGAGCAGGGGCACGGGACCGCCGTCGACGACGTCCTGACTCCGAAGGAACTCGAGGAAATGCTCGCGTTCCAGACCGAAGGCGTCGCGCTCCTGCCGGAGCGCCGCGAGGTTCCATTCGGCCCGCTGCGCGGTGGTGAGCCGGTCGGCGAGCGCCCGGATCTCTGCCGGGTCCGCGGCGTCGTCCGTCGATTCGGCGAGCATCTCGCCGATCGCATGGTTGCGGTCTGCCTGGCCCTTGAAGAACTTCTCCCGCTTCTCGGCGCGCCCCAGATCCGCGACGACATAGCCGATGCCCCTCGCTGCCAGCTTGTCCCGAACGTTCTCGACGGCGGCGTTGTTGGACGCGACGACACCGACCGACGCGCCGGGACTCGCGATCAGCGTGGCGATGAGGTTCAGGATCGTCTGCGTCTTGCCGGTCCCGGGCGGACCCTCGATCACCGAGATGGGGAAGCGCAGCGCCTTATCCACGGCCGCCCGTTGGCTGAGGTTGGAGGAGAACGGGGCGATCGGAACGGCGTCGAGCTCGACAGGGTCAAGCGGCTTCCCCGTGAGATACCGGGCGAGCACGCTGTCCGGATGCACGGTCGTGAGGCGGTCATACTCGCGCTGGAGGGGGTCGGGGCCCTGCGGCCCCGGGGGAAGGGCGGCGACGATGGACCGCCAGTAGGCGAGAACGCGCGCCGCCAGTGGTGCCTGCTCGACGCCTTCCTCAATGCGCAGCTCGTGCTCGGGGTACAGGCGGTGCAGCTCCGTCTCCCCGCGCCGCTCGAAGATCCGCACCCAGGCGCCTGAGGGTCCGCTGAAGCGGTAGGCCGCTCGGGGGTCCGGGATGCCCCGGCCAACAGCCTCTACCCACGCGCCCTCGAGGCTCATCGAGGCCGGTCGCTCGAGAACCAGGACCTTCTGCGGGCCATAGCGGTACGTCCTGGTTCCGCTCACGAACCTGACGAGAAGGTGCCGGCCCTCCCAATGGTAAGAGTCGACCTCGGCGGTCTTGTCCTGCCAGTCGCCCCCGTCCCCTGACCGGACGAGGAGCGCCTCGGCGCGCGGATCGATCATGCCCACCCCCCTGAGTACGCCCCGAGCCTATCGCCGCAACCGGCGGCGCTGGATGTCACGGGGCTCCAAGCCAACAGCTCAGCCTCCCGGCCCGCCGTCGCGCGCCCCCGCTGTCTGTGGTTGAGTCGCCGGGCCGCCAATACCAAGCTTTGGTATCGTTGGTCCATGGCGCGCAATACGTCGATCAGCCTGGATGCCCACTTCTCCGCTTTCCTCGCCCGCGAGGTCGCGACGGGCCGCTACGGGTCCGCGAGCGAGGTCGTGCGTGCCGGCCTCCGGCTTCTGGAGGATCAGGAGGCCCGGCTCTCCGCGCTGCGCTCAGCCCTGAGTGCGGGCGAGGCCAGCGGCGAGCCGGAGCCCTTCGACTTCGACGCGTTCGTGGCCGAGAAGCGCCGGTGAAGCAGTACCGGCTCACGCCGGCCGCGGTACAGGACCTCTCATCCATCTGGGACTACACAGCCGACCGCTGGGGTCCCGGCCAGGCCGAGATGTACGTGGGAGAGCTGCGCAACGCGATCGAACGGGTCGCGGACCGCCCCGATCGTGGCCGCCCCTGCGACGAAATCCGTGCCGGGTACCGGCGCTACGCGATCGGCAGCCACCTGATCTTCTACCTCGAGACCGATACAACGGTCGACGTGATCCGCATCCTGCACCAGCGCATGGACCCTACCCGGCACTTCTAGGTCCCGCTCTCTGCTCTCAATCATCTCGTCGTACGGTTGGGCGGCCGGCCCCGCCGCGCGTAGCCTTGACCGGGTGACATCGCCATTCGACGACCCCGAGTTCACCGCGCGCCTGGCCCAGATGGGCGTGGTCCACGCCCCTGGCATGGCGGCCCGGATGATGGAGGATCTCGCGCCGCTGCTCGCCGCCGAGGGGATCGACCTCGACAACCTGGATAGCGACGCAGACCTCGGGGACGTCAACGCGGCGCTCGCCCGCGCGACCGAGCGCCACAACCTCATGCTGTTCACGCCCGTCGGCGCACAGCGGGCCGGGGCCCTCGCGGTCCTGCGGCTGTTCGCCGAGTCGATGGCCGAGGGCGATCAAGACCGTGCCGCCGCCGTGCTCGCAGGCGTCGAGGTCGAACCGGCGGGCGATGCGCCAGCCATCTCGCATCTCATCGGCGTCGGCCTCGGCCTCCTCGACAGCTGGCACACGGACCCGGAGCTGCGTGCAGTGCTCGCGGCCACGCGCGTGCCGCGGTGGAACCGGGCAGCGCGCGCCGCGGCGACCGACATCCTCGCCCTCGCCCGCAAGGGGCGCGCGTTCGCCTCGCTCAAGAGCCTGCACCGGCACGGCGGACTGGCGCTGTTCGAGGGCTCCGCACTCCTCGTCGCGGCCTCCCTCAGCGCGCGCGCCGCGAGCGAGAAGGCATCGGTGCGAGACCTCGCGGGGCGGGTGCTCGTGGACGCCGGCTCGGACCGCCGCGCGCCGAGGACAACTCCGGCGGCCTCACCCCATGCCCCCGGAAGCAGCTTCATGCGCCCGCAGGGGGCCGGCGGCGCGAGCAGGCTGCGCCCGGCCGCCGCGGGACGGCCCGGGGCCCGCAACGCGCGGGCCGCCGACCGCACGCTTCAGCGTGGCTTCGGCGCGTGGCTCGAGCGTGCGCCGTCGATCGCCGCTCCCACGGTGTCCGACGAGCTGAAGATGATGCAGGCGCTGGTGGACATCGCACGCGACCACCGTCTGGATCTACACCGCGCCACCGATGTCGAGCCGCTCATCGACCTGCTCTGGGACACCGACGACCCAGAGAGCCCCGAAGCACTCGGGGCCGCGCTCGAGACACTGCACGACTACGTGCACTTCCGCCTCGACGACGGCCGAGACCTAGACGGATGGGAGGAGGCGCACGAGGCCGTCGAGGATGCCATGGACGACGCCGGCGCCTCGGGACCGCTGGGGGCGATCATGGAGGACGCCGAGAAGGTCAGCCCGGATGCACGCCAGCAGGCCCTCGCGCAGACGCCGCTGATCGCCGCGGTCAAGGACCTGCTCGAATGGGTCGGCACCGGCAGGCCGGTGACGCAGTCCGGCGGTGTGCGCCGCGGGGACATCAAGGAGGTCGCGAAGATGCTGGGCGTCCGAGCGGTCGGCGTCGCGAAGCGCGTAGGGAACTACTGGGACGAAGGAGCGCCCGTGCAGGCGCTCTCGATGGCCGACGTCCCCGTGCTCCCCCAGTGGTGGGAGGCGCTCTCCACCGCGCAGGTCATCCGGACCAACTCGTCCAGCGTCCGGCGCGGCCCGGCAGCCGCCGAATGGATAGCCGAGGAGCTTCCGCCGCTCGACCTGGCCGAGGCCGTCGCCGCGATCTTCGTGGGAGCCACACTCGCCGCGCCCATGAAGCAGGCCAGTTATGGCTCGTTCATCGTCAAGCCGTCCCTGGCCCAGCTGATGCACGCTCTAGCTCCGGCAGACCTCGAGATCCAGGAGCCGGCACTGCCCGGCCAAGGGCCCGTATGGACGCTGCGGAACCTCGAGCGTGCGGGCCTCGTCACCTTCGGCGCCTCGGGCTCCGTTGAGGTCCCCGACGGGCTGCGTGCCGCTGTTGCCCGCGGGCTTCTCCTCGCCCTGGCGCTCCTCACCGGACCCGAAGACGGGTAGACCCCCAGTCCGCGGCACGCCGCCGGTGGGGTGAAGCACGACGGCGACCGCTCGCCGTCGTGCGCCGCTGTCACCTGGAGCCACTCGAGCGCTCGAGCGGCACTGTCCCTCTACGCGTCCAACGAAGTCAGGACGCGTTCTGCTTCAATCGGCGGCTGGCGGCCCCGGGCGGCCCAGAGGATTTCGTGATCGGCCTGATCGTAGCGGTGTGCGACCAGATTGCGGGTTGCCTTCATGACCCGCCATGAGACCTGCGGATCGATCGAGGGCTTGGGCCGAGGACGCTCCTAACCAGCCAGAGAGATCCGGCCGTCTGCCTTTGTGAATAGCCACGGATAGTTCTTAGCTCGGGCGCCGACCTGACTCGCAGGGAGGGGCTGGAGATCGCCTCGCGTGTAGAGGCCAAGCTCGTTGATTGCGTCGGCGATCTCGCGTGTGGTGAGCGGTCTGCCGGCGTCTTGGAGGACCTCGGTCATTGCGTCGTGCAGGAGCATCTTGACGCCTTCCTCCTTAGTTCATGCCTTGGAGCAGCGTGGTGAACAGGTACTCCTCGGTCACTACAGGAATCCCGTAGTCCCGGGCCTTCCGGGCCTTGCCTGACAGACTGTCCGCATCGGCCGCGACGAGGAGCTTGACCTTCTTGGTCACCCCAGGGTGGACCCGGATGCCCATGCGCTCGAGCCGGGCCGCGATCTCCTCCCGCGGCGAGCGCATGTCTCCGGTCAGGCACACCAGGTCCCCGTGCCGGACGGCGGGCGCCAGAGTCGGCGCGACCCGCCCGGGCGACTGCCGCGGAAGGCGCGGCTCGAACGCCGCCGCCAGCGCGCCGTCGTCCATCCCGAGCAGCCCCGCGAGGAGGGTCAGGTCCGCACGCTCCGCCTCGGTGACGACCCCGTCCGCCCATGCCGCGTCCACGACGGCGTCGAAGTAGTCGCCATGCAGGCGGTGCGCCGTGGACCGGTCGATGCCGAGATCGGCCGCGAGCGAGATGAGCTCATCCTTCTCGCTGGCAGAGAGGTACCGGTCCAGAAGCGCCCGGTCGAGTAGGGCGAGGTACTGGTCGTGCTCCACAGGACCGGCCGAGGGCGGAAGGACGGCCGTGAGCCGCTCCAGGAAGTGCGGCTCCTGCCAGCCGGCCGGCTTGCGGTACGCGACACGGGCGATGCGCGGAGGGACGGTGAACCAATTGACGGCGGCCGCGGTCTCGAGCGCCGAATGCCAGGGCCGTGCGTCCAGTTCGATGTACCGACCAAGGAGGGTCGCCGTCGCCTCGGCGTCAGCCCCGGCGCAGTGCGCGTCGTGGAGCTCGATGCTGAACGCGTCGCAGCAGTCGCGCAACCCGCGGCGGGAGCCCGGCAGGTACGCCCGCGCGGCGGACATCGTGCACATGCCTCCGTCAATGAACGCCTGTGGC
This sequence comes from Sinomonas cyclohexanicum, assembly GCF_020886775.1. GTDB lineage: Bacteria > Actinomycetota > Actinomycetes > Actinomycetales > Micrococcaceae > Sinomonas > Sinomonas cyclohexanicum. The sequence continues at coordinate 1,153,007 of NZ_AP024525.1, read as the reverse complement.
AGTCCGCGTCCGAGCCGCGTGAACTCCTGAACCAGGAACCGGCCGTCGAAGGAGAGGTTGTGCGCCACGAGGATGTTACCGGAGAGACGGAACTCGAGCTCGTCGGCGATCTCGAAGAACGTCGGCGCCCTGCGGATCTCCTCCGCCCGGATCCCGTGGATGTGCTGCGGGCCAAGGTCTCGCTCCGGATTGACGAGGGTCTCCCACCGGTCGAGCTGCTTGCCCGTGTGGTCTACGGTCACGACGGCGATCTCTGCGATGCGGTCGTAGCGGCCGAGCCCCGTGGTCTCGACGTCGAGAACGGAGAAGGTGTCAGTGAACATGCGTCCCCCATGTTTTGCGATGCGATCAACTTCATCTCTACCTCATGGCACCGACGATTCTCGAACCGGGTGGCCTTTGGCGCGATAGCGGCGAACACCGTGGACACGATGCCCTTGACAGGGTGGTTTGACAGGAAAGAGCTTCGTGATGGCCTTCTACGTCTTGGCACACGCCGCCGATCCGCGGCCCGCCAACGTGAAATCGACGCCGAGCTTGCCGCCATGCGCGAACAGCTCGGGCTAGTGTTGTCTCCCAGCTGAAGAACCACACGAGGCCTAACCACGACACGGAAGAAGCCCCCGCCAATGGAGTCGGCGGGGGCCTCGTCAATGGCTCCGGATCGAGCCAAAGCCGCTATCCAGCGAGGTGATCGACCGCCCACTGCGCTTCCGCAGGGGTGAACTTCTCCCCGTACTGGCTGACCAGCTGGTCGTAGATGCCGGCGGGCGACATGTTCATCGTCGTCTGGTAGCTCTTGGCCTTCGCCAGAGCATTGGCGCTGTAATCGGCCTTCAGGTTGTCGACCGCGTACTGCGCAGCCTCTGCGGAGAACTTCTCCCCGTACTCAGAGGTGAGCTGATCGTAGATTCCGGCCTTGCTCATGTGCATCACCTGCGAATAGGACGCCGCCTTCTTCAGCGCTGAGCTGTACTCGGCGGGGACCTTGGGAGCAGGGGGCGGCGTCGGAGCCGGGGGGACCGTGTTGGTCGCCGCCGGCGTCGGCGCAGACACGGACGGCGCCTTGACCGCCTCTGTGCTGGCCTTTGAGGAGGGCGAGCTGGTGACGGTCGTGACGTTCGCCGTCGGCTCGCCGCCCTTGCTGTTCCCGACGCTGGATGCTGCCACGATCAGGATCACGGCCGCGGCCGGGATGATGAAGCGCTTCTTCTTCCAGAACGGCCGCTTGCGCGGCTTGGCCAGCGGGTCCGACAGCTGCGACGGCTGATCCGGCTGGGACGGGATCTGGTTGGTGCTCATATGCGGTTGTCCCCCAATTTCTTTGTCATTGTGTCCGTGTTTGCAGCGCTCGCCGGCCGGCGGCCCCATGGTGGCGACACCGCTGACCGACGGCCCTGACGTCGAAGGTGGCAAGCATCAGTGACATCACTGCGCCGGGTGCCTTCGCCGTCAACACAAGATGTACGCCGCCCCTCTGACAAAACTCGAACTGCCGGATCCGCCTATCAATCGCCCCCAACAGACATTGGAGCCACCCAGCCCCGCGAATCGCCTCGCAAGGCAGACCGGGCCGGGGGACGCCGTCGTCCACGGTGCGCACACCAGTGGGGAGCCGACGATGACTGCGCGCACCCTGAGCGTCCAGGACGCCAAGGACACCACGCCGATGGAGGTTGGGCCGTGGCGGCATTCTGCTTCATCCCGCCCACCCGTCGTCGTGCGCCGCCACCCCCGCCAACACGACTCATCCGCGCCTAGACACCCACGCCGGCTCCAGCGGACACTCATGAGACGTCCAGACTGCCTCGCTGGACTGGCGTCAAGGGGACGCGCCAGGGGTCTCGGGCCGCGGGGCGCCCACGAGTGCTCGGAGGGCACCATGGCTGCCACCACTGTCGCATCCGGATTCACCAACATCTCCGCCATCGCCTACTCGGAGGCCCGGCACGTCGCCGTCGTGGCCGAGCGGTCGGGGCAGCTCACGCTCCTGGACCTGCTGCGCCCGGACGACGACGGCTTCTACGAGACCCGCACGATCGGCAGCGGCTATGCGAGCCCCACGCACCTCGCCATCGACGGAACCCGGATCATCGTGGCCGACGACGACGGGCTGTGGTCCGCGCCGCTGAGCCACGCCGACCGGTCCGCCGCGACCGCGTTCGCCAACATCCCGCGCGCGGTGAAGGGGCTCGCCATCGTCCAGGACGCCGGCGCGGGCGCCCTCGCCGTGCTCGACGCGCTCCCCTCGCCGCATCTGGACGTGTACTCGCTCGGTGCGGCGCCGGGCGCAGCGCCCGGGACGACAGTGCGCACGGCAGTGGCGGACGTCCCCGGGGGCCTCGGCCTCGCCGCCGCGGGCGGCGGCACCGTGCACGTCCTCGCGGGCGCGCCGGGCGGCAGCACCGTGCAGGCCGCTGACCTCGCGCTCGGCACGCTGCGCACGCTCACGCCCCAGCCTCTGGCCTTCGCGGGCCCGATCGCGCCGCTCGCGCCCGGGTGGGCGGTGGTGACGGCGCCGGGCGGGCAGCCCGCCATCGTGGGCGACGGCGTGGTGCGGCTCGCGCCCGACGCCGGCCCCTCGCCTTCCCCGATCGGCGCGGCCACGGCGGCCGGCGGCACCAGGCTCCTGCTGGCGGCCGGGGACAGGGTCCTCGAGGCCGCGCTGCCGATCGGCATCGCTGACCGGGTGCTCCTGACGATGGACGAGGCGCCCCTGTTCATCGGTGGGTACGCGCCCGTGCGCGTCGACACGGCGGGCAGCGGACTGGCCTTCGATGACCTGCGGCTCAGCGTGGACAACAGGGACCTCGGTGCTGTCTCACCGTCGCGCGACGACACGTTCGACCCGGCCGCGCCGCACGTGCTCATGACCGGCGGCTGGCTCCCGGGACGCGGCACCGTCGTCGCCCGCTCCGCCGCAACGGGCGAGACAGTGGGCCGTGCCGAGTTCACGGTGACGGACCGCTGGGACGGCCGGGCCGAGGGGCCCGCGTTCTCCGTCACGGGCGCGTGCGACGCGCCCGTGGTGCGGCCGGCGTGGGGAGGCGGCGGCGCCGGCCCCCAGAACGTGGACGTCTACAAGGCGCCCGCCGCGTGGCGCGTGGCGATCGTGCTCCTCGACACGTCGACCAACCGGTACCCGGCAGGGGCGGCGGCGCAGCAGCCCGTCCGCGACGACTGGCGCAACGCGATGACCGCTGGGGTGACGGCGGGCGGAGTGACCCGCTCCGTCGTCGACTTCTACCGCGAGGTCTCCTACGGCAAGCTCACCATGAGCCTCGTCGGCAACGACATCGCGGGCGTGGTGGGCGCGAGCGGCTCGTGGGACGACTACTTCGAGGTCGAGACGAAGCCCGACCCGGCCAACCCGGGCGGCACGCTCCCCCGCCGCTGGAACCCGAAGCCGGACACGTGGCGCGCGTTCGCCTCGGCCCTCGAGCAGGCGAACGCGGCCAACGCCGCCGCGACGCCGCCCCGGCCACCCGTCGTCGACCTCGCCCAGACCGACGCCGTCGCATTCGTAGTGCGCACCGTGAACCGGCCCGACCCGGCCGTCATGCCGCCGACCTCGACGAGCATCGGCCGGTACGTGTGGCCACAGCAGCTGAGCCCGACCGTCACGCTCAGCAGCGGCGACCGCACGCTGCCGATGCTGATGATGCCCGAGGACTGGACCGCGATCGACGGCCGCCAGATCTACGAGACCCTCGCCCACGAGCTCGGCCACACCCTGAGCCTGCCGGACCTGTACCTCTACGACTGGATGAACCAGGGCCTCGCCCAGCACCAGCTCAACCACTGGGACCTCATGCACCGCGACCGCGGCCTGCCTCACTTGAGCCTGCCGCTGCGGATGGCGCTGGGCTGGGTCCGGCCCGAGGAGGTGCGCTCGTTCAACTTCGCCGCGAACGGGGGCGGCGCGGTCCTCGCGCCCGTGACGCTCCAGGCGCTCGAACGCGCCTCGATCCCCGCGAACTCGCTGCGCGGCGTCGAGATCCGCATCGCGCAGGGCCGCAACTACTACTTCGAGTACCGCAGCCGCGTGGCAGGCTCCCTCGGGGACGGCTCGCTGCCGAAGGCGCAGGTGGTGGTGGGGACCGACGTGGTCTCGCCGGAGGGCGCCCAGAACTACGACAGCCGCACCATGGTCATGCGGCTCAACGACGACGCCGACGGGGTGGACGACTCCGACGGCGTCCTCACCCAGGGCGCGTTCCTCGGGGTCGGCCAGGACTACCGCGAGAAGGACTTCACGGAGGGTGCCCCGAAGGACTTCGTCGCAACCGTGCAGGCCGTCCGGCCCGAGAGCGCGGACCTGCAGATCCGCTACAACTCCGAGGCCAAGCCCGAACTCTCCATCCGCACCTGGCCCAACGGGGACAAGCAGTGGCAGAGCCCCGACATCGAGGTGCGCAACGCCAAGAGCGACGCGGACTCGAAGTGGCTCAACGTCCCGTGGGGAGGGAATCCCAACCGGGTGGTGGCCAAGGTGCTCAACCACGGCGGCCTCGACGCGAAGGACGTGCGGGCCACATTCTCCATCAAGAACCTCACCACGAACGCCGACGACCAGCCGCCCGCCGCTCTCGAGCCGCTCGGCCTCTCGCAGCCCGTGACCATCCCTGCGGGGCAGGTGCGCGAGCTCGAGGTGCCGTGGGTCGCCCCGACGTCCGGGCACTACTGCATCACGGTGGACATCCCGCTGTACGAGGAGCCGGGCGATCCCGCGATCCACGAGAGCAGCGACCGGGACAACTGGGCCCAGTCCAACTACGACCAGTTCTGGTCCGAGAGCGGCTCGCCCTCGGCCCGCAAGCGCTTCACCATCAAGCTCGAGAATCCCACGGACGCGACCGCCGTGATCTTCCCCCGCGTGCGACAGACCCTGCCCTACTACCGCACGTACGTGGAGCACAGCTGGGTGCGGCTGCCCGCGAAGCAGACGCGGGAGATCGAGGTCATGACGGAGTCGCTCGACGGCGACCCTTCGTGGGCCTCGCTCGTGGACGCCAACCGCAGCCACATGTGGGAGGTCGCCAACACGCTGGAGATATCGGGGTGGATGCACGGCGTGTGCGTCGCCCAGTGCACCGGCGGCGCATCGCTCGAGGTCCGTTCGGGGCGCGGCACGGTGCTCGACGGCATCCGCTTCTACCCCGAGCCGGGCGCCTCGGGAGTGGTGCGGCGCAGCGACGGGACGACGGCGGACCACGGCACGGTGCTCCTCACCGCCCGGCGGGACGAGGCCGACGTGGAGCACCAGCTCACGGCGACCGCGGATGTCCGCGCCGACGGCACGTTCTTCGTCTACCTGCGCGAGCTGCGCCCCGGCATGCTCGTCTCGCTGCACTACCTCGGCGGGTACGGCCTCGCGCCGTGCGAGACGGGGTGGATGCGCTTCGAGTACTGAACCGCGGGCGCTGGGTCGCAGACATCCGGTGCGAGGAGTCGTCTCCACTGATGGGACGGGCTACCGTGTCCGCCATGGATTGCGTACCCGATCGGAGGCATTGCCGTGCTGCAGCAGGTCGCTGAGGACGTCTTCGTCCACACGAGCGAATTCCTCCAGAGCAATTCGGTGATCGTGCAGGGCCGGGAGGGCGTCCTGCTCGTCGACCCCGGCATCACCCGGGAGGAGATGGCAGCCATCGCTCAGGATCTCCATGAAAAGGGCCAGCCCGTCGTCGTCGGATTCTCCACCCACCCCCACTGGGATCACGTCCTCTGGCACACGGCCTTCGGGGACGCAGCCCGCTACGGCACGGCGCGCTGCGCGGACTCGATCCGGGAAGTGGTGTCCCAGCCGGGCTGGGAGGCCCGGGTTGCAGGAGTCATGCCGCCCGGGCTCGCCGACGACATTCCGATGGACCTGCTGGGCCTCGTGACGGGCCTGCCCGCGGGCACAGCGCACGTCCCCTGGGACGGACCCCCGGTCCGGATTCTCGAGCATCAGGCCCATGCGCAGGGACACGCCGCCCTCGTAGTCGAAGAGCAGGGCGTCCTGATCGCCGGCGACATGCTCTCTGACATCCTCATGCCGTTCCTCAATGTGAACGCCAGCGACCCGCTCGAGGACTACCGTGCCGCGCTTGACCTCCTGGAACGTGCAGCGGCCGACGTCGATACCGTGATCCCCGGCCATGGGTCCGTTGGCGGCGCCGAGGAGCTGCGGGCACGGCTCGACCTGGACCGCGCCTATGTGCGGGCCCTCCTCGATGGAAGCGGCGTCGACGATCCGAGGCTCGGCCCCTCCGCTCCGCTGGCTTGGCTGACCGATGTGCATCGGCGGCAGGTGCAGGCGCTTGCGGAGAATTCGGCGTGAGACCTGGAGCGTGGACTGTCGGACCTTCCTGGCGCACTCGCCCCTGTGCCACGAACTTGGCGCATCCGGACCGCACCCGTAAGGATTACGCGGCTGCTTACCGGTGGACGCCGGATCAGATGAACCTGCGGCTCCCGACCCGCGGGCGGTCCCCACTCTGGTTCTGGGCCAAGATCCACCGTGCGGACCTGATCCACCACATCCGGTGTGGCGTCGTACCCGAGCGACCCTCCGCGGCATTCACCGAGGGCCATTCCCCCCAGCGGAAATGGCCTGCGCCGCATGGATAACCTCTGCCGTAAGCTCGGCACGCTTCTCTTCCACCCGCGAAGTCGGCACGGCCCACGCGAGGCTGCCCAGCACCGAGCCATCGCCGTCGAAGATGGGGGCGGCGATGCCCGCCACCCCGGGGTCGACTTCGGAGGCAGACGAGGCGAATCCCGCGTCGCGGATCTGCTTGAGGTACCTGCGGAACTGATCCCACGTCATTCCCATGCCAGATTCCTCGATCTCGGCCGCATCGCGTCTGTACATCACGCGCAGCCGGTGCGCCGGGAAGTGGGCAAGGATCGCCTTGCTCGCCGCGCCCCGGTACAAACTGAGCCGTTGGCCCCTGCTGTAGTTGGTCGCCTGCGCGTTCACCCAGAACTGCGCGACGCAGACCATCGTCCGGCCGTAGTAGCTGTTCAGCAGCAGATTCTCGCCGAAGCGGTCTGAGAGCTCCCCCATCACCGCCTGGGCACGGAGGAAGAGCGGGTCGGTGAGCCGCATCGTCCTGTCCAGTTCGAGAATCCGGCTCCCGAGTCCATAGTCCCCGTCCAAGCGACCGGCCAAGAGCCCGGCATCTGAGAGCACCTTGAGGTATCGATAGCTCGACGTCCGCGAGACGCCGAGCACCTCGGCAACCTCCTCGGGCGTGCATGTCGGCTTGTCCTCGGAGATGAGGTCCAAGATGCTCAGCGCCTTCTCAAGGCTGTTGGCCAATGCACCCTCTCCCTCCGCAGTCCAGTCACCGATTCTGCCACACGCGTTCCGGGCGGCACTTGCTGTGACTCCGATCATAGTGCATAGTAAATCCCGCAATACAGGATTTATTCACAACGATCCCTAGGGGACAGAGTGGTCCAAACCCAGTCCGCGGCAGCACGTACGACTGCCCGCCGGCCCATGAAGCAGAGCACCAAGTCGGCCATCGCCAGTTTCCTCGGCGCCATGCTCGAGTACTACGACATGTCGATCTACGCATCGGCCTCCGCGCTCGTCTTCAGCAAGCTCTTCTTCCCGGCCTCAGGAGAATCGGCGCTCCTGCTCTCCTTGGCCACGTTCGGCGTCGCCTACGTCGCCCGGCCCCTCGGAGGGCTGCTCCTCGGACACTTCGGCGACACGTTCGGCCGCCGCAACGTTCTCGTGTTCACACTCGTGATGATGGGGGGCGCGACGTTCGCGATCGGCTGCCTGCCCACGTACTCCCAGGCTGGGCTCCTGGCTCCGGTCCTGCTCGTCGTCATGCGGCTGATCCAAGGCGTCTCCGTTGGCGGCGAGGCGGCAGGCGCATCGACGCTGACGCTTGAGCATGCTCCCGCCAACAGGCGCGGATTCTTCACGTCCTGGACGATGAATGGCATCTGGCTCGGCTACATCCTCGCCTCCCTCATGTTCCTCTGGGTCGCGAGCCTGCCCGCCGACCAGCTGCTCTCCTGGGGCTGGCGCGTGCCGTTCTGGTCGAGCTTCCTCATCGTCGTTGTCGGCTTCCTCGTGCGGCGCACCCTCGAGGAGCCCGAGGCGTTCGCCGAGCAGAAGTCGAGCAACGCCCGGAGCAAGCTCCCCGTCAAGGAACTCCTCCGCACGCACGGGACCGACGTCGTGCGGGTCGTCTTCTCCTCGCTGCTCGTCGTCAGCTCGAGCACGGTGCCGGTCTGGGGCCTCTCATGGGGCGTCAACACGATCGGCATCAGCGCGAGCACCATGATGTGGGTCGTCATCTTCGGCTACGCCGTGGCCCTGGTCCTCCAACCGCTGTTCGCGCTGCTCTCGGACAAGATCGGCCGCAAACCGGTGTTCATCTTCGGCAACCTCGGTGGTGCGGCCTCCTGCTTCCTGTTCTTCCACGCCGTGGCCCAGAAGGACGTGGGGCTGATGATGCTCGGGATCTTCCTCTCGATCTCCCTGTTCTTCAGCGCCACGAACGCCATCTACCCGGTGTTCTTCACCGAGATGTTCAACGTCCGGGTGCGGTTCAGCGGCATGGCCATCGGCCTCCAGCTCGGCATCGTCCTCGCCGGCTTCGCTCCCGCGCTCGTCACCCTGTGGGTCAGCGAGGCCGGATCGTGGCTGCCCGCGGCATGGCTCACCGCAACCTGTTGCATCGTCGCGGCGGTCTCCGCAATGACGGCCCGCGAGACCTTCCGCACGCCCCTCCACCAGCTCGGACGGCCCATGGACTGACCCGCACCCAGCACCAACCACCACGCGACGGCGGGCTCTCATGCCCGCGGGAACCATCGAGGAGAAACACCATGAATGAAACGGAGCAGGCCTTCGACGTCGTCGTCCTCGGCTCCGGCATGTCCGGCCTGAGCGCAGGATGGACCGCCGCCCAGTCCGGCGCACGGGTCGCCGTCTTGGAGAAGCTGACGGAGATCGGCGGATCTGCGGCGCTCTCGGCCGGGATGTTCTGGACGGCACCGGACTTCGGCGCCTACCAAGCCCGCGTCCCCCTCGGAGACCGGGTCCTTGGACGGCGACTCGTCGACGACTACGAGGCTGCCCTTGCCGAGATCCGCGGCACTGGCATTGACGTTGCGGCGGAACCGCTGACGGGGATCATGACATTCGGCCGCGGCTACAGCCTCGCGATCCGCGACCTCCTCCCGCGGCTCGCCGTCGATATCGTGGCGGCCGGCGGACGCGTGGCCACCTCAGCCCGTGCGACCGAGATTCGGCGCACCCCCGATGGCTTCCACCTCACGGTGGAGACGGACGACGGCGCCCTGCACTTCGCGTGCGCCTCCCTCGTCCTCGCGACGGGCGGCTTCGCGGGCTCGGCAGAGAAACTCGGCAGCGCGATCGGACGCAACGCCGACCGGCTCGTCCACCGTGCCAACAAGGGCAGCGTGGGAGACGGGCTGGACCACGCCAAGGCCTTGGGCGCCGCGGCCTCCCGAGGCATGTCGACGTTCTACGGCCACCTCCTGCCGAGCCCCCTCGCCTCCTTCGAGCCCGAGGAGTTCCTCCCGCTCTCGCAGTACTACTCGGACTACTGCATCCTCGTGAACACCGCGGGCCGCCGCTTCATCGACGAACGCCAGGGGGACGAACTGCTCAATCAGGAGCTCGTGTTCCAGCCCGAGGCGCGGGGCTTCCTGATCTTCGACGACCGCGTCCGCACGGAGCATGCCACGGCCGAACCGTTCCCCGGGCTCGGCGTCCTCGACCGGTACAAGGGTGCCGTCGCCGCCGGCGCCCGGCACGTACAGGCGGACACGCTCGAGGGACTCCTCGACGCGGTCTCAAGGTGGGGCCTCCCCCGCGACACGCTCGCCCGCACGGTCGAGGAGTTCTCGAGGGCGACCGCAGCAGGTGGCGGACACGCGGGCGGCGCGGCCGTCTCCCCGGCGGCCACGGCGCCTGCCGTCCCGCCCTTCTACGCCCTCGAGGTCCAGCCGTCCGTGACGTTCACATTCGGCGGGATCCGGATCGACTCCGACGGCCGCGCCCTGGACGCCGACGGCAGGGCGGTACCCGGGCTGTTCGCGGCGGGCGCCGATGCCGGCGGCCTCTCGAACATCGGATACGCCGGGGGCCTTGCCCCTGCCTACATCACCGGCCGCTGGGCGGGAGCCGCTGCCGCGGCCCACGCCGCGCTCGGCACCGATTCCGCCCTGCTGGATGCAGTCGCCCCCTGACCCTTCCACACCACGAAAGCGCAGACATGAGCACCCATAGCATTTCATCCACCATGGCGGGGTACGACGTCGTCGTCCTCGGCGCTGGCATCGCCGGACTCTCCGCGGCGGCCGCGGCCGCCGAGGCTGGCCTCACGGTAGCCGTCCTCGAGAAGACCGACTCGATCGGCGGCTCCTCGGCCATGAGCGGAGGATTCTTCGCCTTCTCCGGAACCGCCGAGCAGGCGGCGGACGCGATCGGCGACAGCGCCGAGGACTTCCGCGACGACCTCATCCGCCTCGGAGGCGGCCACGCCGACGTCAGCCTCATCGACGCCTACCTCGAGAACCAGGACGCGACCTACGCCTGGCTCAAGGAGCACGGCGTGGCCTTCAGCGCCCTCGAGGTCTCCTCGGGACAGTCCCATGCCCGCTCGCATCTCTCCCCGATCAAGGACGTCCTGGCCGAGCTCGCGCGCACCGTCGTCGAGCATGGCGGCGTGCTCTTCACCCGCCACCGCGCAACCGAGCTCGTGACCGACCCCACCGGACGTGTGGTCGGCGTCCGGTCCAGCGGCCCAGAGGGCCCCACCGAATTCGCGGCGCGCGGCGGCGTCGTCATCGCCTCGGGCGGGTTTTCGCGCGGAGAGGATCTTCTGAAGGTCTTCGCCCCGGAGCAGCTCGCCGGCATTCCGTACGGCGGCCTGGGGAACACTGGCGACGGCCTCAAGATGGCCTGGAAGCTCGGTGCCGGCCTCGCGGACATGTCCTTCGTCTCCGGCACCTATGGCTCGCACCCGGAGACGGGCATCGAGTTCCATGAGCTGCTCACCGCCAACTATCTCGGCGCGATCATCGTGAACAAGGACGGCCGGAGGTTCATTGACGAGTCCGTCTCGTACAAGGTCCTCGGCGCCGCATGCCTTTCCCAGCCGGGGGGCCTGGGCTTCGAGGTCTTCGACTCCACCGTCCGCGCACGGTCCCATGCGGGCGTTCCACTGAACGACATCGGGTTCCTCGAAGACCTCGGCCACGTGTTCAAGGCCGACACGCTCGAGGGGCTCGCCGACGCGGCCGGGATCAACGCCGTGGGACTCGTCGAGACCGTCGAGGCGTACAACCGGGCCGTCGCCGGCGAACAGCCGGACGCGTATGGCCGCACGGGGCTCGTCAACGGCACAGGAGACCTCGTGCCCGTGCTGCACCCGCCGTTCTACGCCTACCCCGCCAAGACGCTCATGACGTCCACGTACTGCGGCCTGACCATCACCCCGCAGGCGCAGGTCAAGGATGTCACCGGACACGTCATCGAGGGCCTGTTCGCCGTCGGCGAGGTCACCGGCGGATTCCACGGCGCCGCCTACATGACCGGAACCAGTCTCGGCAAGGGCGCAGTCTTCGGCCGCATCGCCGCCCACGCCATCACCGCGGCCCTCACTCCTGCCTCATGATCTCTGGAGCACCTATGAACACCGTCTCTGACGTCCTCATCATCGGTGGCGGCGGCTCGGGCCTCGCCGCTGCCATCTCCGCCGCGACGAGCGGCGCCACCGTCACCGTGCTCGAGAAATGCGGGCAGGTCGGCGGCAGCACCGGCATGTCCGTCGGCTCCTTCACCGCAGCCAACACCTCGTACCAGTACCGCGCCGGGGTCAACGACTCGATCGACCTCTTCATCGAGGACATGAAGACGGCGAACGGGGCAGACGAGACCCGCGAGAACGACGCACTCCGCAGGGTCCTGGCGGAGAACGCGGGCCCCACCATCGAGTGGCTCTCGAGCATCGGCGTCCAGTTCCTCGGCCCGACCCCGGAGCCGCCGTACGAGAAGCCCCGCATGCACAACGTGCTGCCCAACTCCAAGGCCTACGTGACGGCCCTGGCCCGCGAGTGCGGCAGGCGCGGGGTCAAGATCGTGACCTCGGCCCGTGTCGAGAAGCTCCTGCGCAATTCCGCCGGCGAGGTGATCGGCGCGAGGGCGAACGGGAGCGACTACCTCGGCCGCCGCGGCGTCATCCTCGCTACGGGAGACTACTCGGCAGCGGCAGACATGAAGCGCGCCTACGTCGGTGAGGCGGCGGCCAAGGTCCCAGCGGTGAACCCGAACAACACCGGCGACGGGTTCCGCCTCGGCGGCGACGCCGGCGGCGTCATGCTTCAGATGGACCGCCTCTACGAGGGCCTGCGGTTCGCACCCGCCGCACTGCCCGACCCCATCAAGCTCCTACCGTCCCACCCGGCAGTATCCCGTGCCCTGCGTTTCGTGGTCGAACGGCTGCCCCAGAGGCTGCTCGCCATCGTGCTGCGCGGTGCGCTGACCAGCTGGGTCGGGCCCAACAACACGATGTACGCTGCCGGCGCGATCCTCGTGGACCGCTCGGGCAAGCGCGTGGCGAACGAGGACTCAGACAAGGACCTCGCCCGCGGGGTCGCCGCGGGCACTAACCAGGCCTACATGGTGTTCGACTCGGCGCTCGCCCGGAAGTTCTCAGCGTGGCCGAACCCCGTCTCGACCTTCCCCGGCGTCGCGTACGCGTACGTCCAGGACTACAAGTCCTACCGCCCCGACATGTACCACGAGGGCGCCACCCTCGAGGAGCTCGCCGCGAAGACCGGAATCGACCCCCAAGGGCTCGCCCGCACGGTCGAGACGTTCCGCGGGTACACCTCCACTGGGAGGGACCCCGAGTTCGGGCGCACGCGCTTCGGGTCCGGCATCGGCGATGGCCCCTATTACGCTCTCGGCCCCATGAATGCCTACATTACGCTTGCCGACGGCGGTCTCGCTGTGGACACCTCCCTCCGCGTCACCGACAACGGCGGCGCGCCGATCCCGGGGCTGTGGGCCGCGGGCTCCACCGGGCAGGGAGGCCTCCAGCTTCTCAACCACGGACTCCACATCGGATGGGCCATGGTCTCCGGGCGCATCGCTGGGCGCAACGTGGCCCACGCCGCCCCCCGCGAGAACCTCTCTCCGGCCGGGGACACCTCCTCCGTGCTCGGGCTGCCGCTCGAACAGCTGGAGGTCATCCGGTGACCGCCGCGACCGAAGCAACCCGCTCGGCCCTGGGCCTCACGGGGCACCGCGCCGTCGTGATCGGCGCCTCGAGCGGCATGGGTGCGGCAACCGTTCCCGTGCTCCGCGCCGCAGGCGCCCGCGTGGCCGCCTTCGACCTCCGGTCAACAGTGTGGCCGGAAGCCGTGACCGAGGCCGCGGAGCTGACCGGCGTCGTCGATGTCACGGATGAGACGACCCTCGAGGACGCCTTCGCCCTGACGAGGGAGGCACTCGGCGGTGTAGACGCCGTCGTCAACTGCGCGGGCATCCTTGGCGCCGTGGTCCCCGGCGTGGAGGAGACGGTGGGGGACCTCCAGCGCCTGCTGAACATCAACCTGCTCGGCGCCTTCGCGGTCTCCCGCCAAGCTCTGCCTCAGATGATCGAACAGGGCTATGGACGGATCGTGCACGTCGCCTCGATCGCCGGCAAGGAGGGCAACCCGCAGATGACCGGCTACTCGGCGTCGAAGGCCGGGATGATCGCCATGGTCAAGTCCCTGGGCAAGGAATACGCGGCGACCGGCGTCACCGTGAACGCCATCGCCCCCGCATCGATCGAGACCCCCCTCATCCAGGGCATGGCGCCGGAACGCCGGGAGGTGCAAAAGTCGCTGATCCCCGCGCGGCGATTCGGCACCGCGGAAGAGATCGCGCACCTGATCCGCTTCATCGTCTCCCCCGAGGCCTCCTTCACCACGGGCTTCGTGTTCGACGCCTCCGGCGGCCGCGCAACGTACTGAACCTCTCACCGAAGGGCATGACCATGAGCACCGAACAGAACACCCTCAAGAGCGCGATCGTCACCGGCGGCGCGGGCGGGATCGGCTCCGCGGTGTGCCGCCGCCTCGCGGACCTCGGCTACGCCGTCGTGGTGGCCGACGCCAACGCCGAGGCGGCGCAGGCGACCGCTGCCTCGCTCCCCGGGGAAATGCACGCCGCCGTGGGCGGCGACCTCACCGCGACCTCGGCCAACCGCGAAGCAGTCGAGGCCGCCGTGCGGCTGGGGCCGATCGGGCTCCTCGTCAACGCGGTGGGCATCAGCCCCAAGGAGGGCGGTCGGAAGAAGCCGTTCTACGACGTCACCGACGAAGAGTGGGACCTCGTGATGGCCGTCAACGTCAAGGCGCCGTTCATCCTCGTCCGCGAAGCATTCCGCCACATGTCGACCGACGGCACGGCCAGCATCATCAACCTCCTGTCCATCACGTCGCGCATGGCCACCGGCGGCCTGCCCGACGCAACATTCGGCCCATTCCTCCCGTCATCGATCACGTACGCGGCGTCGAAAGCAGCACTGCAGAACATGACCGCGTCCCTCGCACGCGAGCTCGCGGGACTCAATATCAGGGTCAACGGCGTGGCTCCCGGGTTCGTCGAGACACCCATGACCGGTGGAATGCCTGATATGGACCGCATGATCGCCCAGATCCCCGCCGGCCGCTTCGCGAAGCCCCATGAGATCACAGACGCTATCGAGTTCCTCGTAAGCGACCGTGCCTCGTACATCAACGGAACGAGCCTCGAAGTCAATGGCGGCTGGCAGACCTGCTGACCTCCCCCCACCACCCCACCTCCGTCTGACGAAGGAGTCAGCAATGCAGCACCAAGACGCGCCGGCGGTCACCGCTGTGTCGCAAACAGCATCCCCCGAACGGCCCACGGCGCAGGCACGGAGAGCGGTGTTCAGCGGCGCCGCCGGGTCCGCACTCGAATGGTTTGACTTCGCGGTGTACGGCGCTCTCTCGGCCACCGTCTTCCCCACGCTGTTCTTCCACTCTCTCGACCCAGCAATGGGTCTCCTCGCCTCGTTCGTTACCTTCGGCGTCGGCTTCTTCGCACGCCCGCTCGGCGGGCTGGTGTTCGGGCAGCTCGGCGACAGGATCGGCCGTCGTCAGGTCCTGCTGGCAACATTCATCTCCATGGGAACGGCGTCCCTCATCATCGGCCTCCTGCCCACCTACGAGGCGATCGGATTCACGGCGCCGCTGCTGCTGGTCCTCATGCGCTTCGTCCAGGGCTTTGCACTCGGGGGCGAGGCGACCGGCGCCCAGCTCCTGACAATGGAGCACGCCCCGCGAAACCGCCGAGCACTCTACGGCGCTCTGATGGGCATGGGCTCTCCGCTGAGCCAGGTGCTCGCAACGCTGCTCCTGACCGTGCTCTCGACCGCACTGTCCGCGGAGGCCTTCACCTCGTGGGGCTGGCGCATCCCGTTCCTGATGAGCATCCTTCTGGTGATCGTAGGGATCTACATCCGGTTGCGCATCGAGGAGACGCCCCTCTTCGAGCACGAGGCCGAGGAACTGGCGGCCGAGTCAGCCGCTCCCCTCGTGATCATCCGCGGCTACTGGAGGACGATTGCACGGCTCATTCTCGCGTATGCGCCGATCGTCCTCACCTTCTACATCGTGAGCGTCTTCGGGATCGCCTATCTGACATCCCACGGATTTGACCGGTCCCAGACGTACGCGATCATCATGGTCTCGAACCTGCTCTCCGTCGTCGCGATCTGGTGGGGCGGCCACATCGCGGACCGGATCGGGCGCCGTCGGGTGCTCTTCATCGGTTCGGTGGTTGCCCTTGTGGCCGGTCTCGCCTTCTTCCCCGCTGCAGACACCGGGAACTTCCCGCTCGTCCTGACAGTCGTGGCCGTGGCGCTGACCGCAACACAGTTCGGCAACGCGGCCCAGGGTGCCCTGTTCGCCGAGGCCTTCCCCACCCGGGTCCGGTATACGGGCTCGGCACTAGCGCTCACCGGCTCTACCCTCCTCTTCGCAGCCCCGGCGCCGTTCATCGCCTCGTGGCTGACCTCACTGGGCTTCGGCACCACGCCAGTCATCGTCTTCTGGGCGGCGGTCATCGTCGCCGCCCTCGTGAACACCTACACGATGCGGGAGGGCCGGACCCTCGAGGGCGGGGTGCAGAGCTTCGGCACAGGCAGGCTCGCGCAGTAGCGCGCGGCCCCGGCTCTGTTGTGCCGGCTCGGCACTTCTAGCGGGCGGACGACGGCGGGTGTGCGCCCGCCGTCGTCCGCGTCGCCTCAGCCGATGTACAGGTGCCAGTGCACGCACACCGTTTGCTGAGCCGGGCACCACAGGTAGGACAGGACACGGATAGTCAGACGAGGAAGGCGGCAAGGACTATTGCCGCGGCAGATGCGCCGCGCGGCACTCCGACGGACTGGCCTTGAACTCGGCCCGGAACATAGTGCTGAAGTGCGTAGGGTTGCCCAGACCCCAGCGTGCGCCTATCGCGCCGACCGCGAGGGAGCCGAGGGCGGCATCGGCAAGATCCTCGCGGCAGCGCTCCAGGCGCCGGCGGCGGATCCAGCCGCCGATGCTGATCCCACTCTCCTGCGCGAGTTTGTGCAGCTTGCGGACGGAGATGTAGTGCGCGCTGGCTACAGCGTGCGGACTGAGGTCCGGGTCCGCGAGATGCTCCTCGATGTACGTGAGGATGCTGTTCATGTCAGCGACGTGAGTACGTCCGCCAGGTAGGCCGCTCGACATGCCGTGGTGGACGTAGAGCATCTCACAGAGGTCTACCAAGCCCTTGATCGCCCGCTCGGCGGCAACGGTCGGTATGTTGCTCAGCGACGCCTCGACGCCGGTGATGGTCTGCCGCGCCAGCGTCGTGACGGCGTCGCTGCCCCTCATGCGTGAGGCTATGAGCGCGTCCACCGTCCGCGGCGTGACTGCCAGGGCCTCCCGTGGCACCACCACGCCGATGCAGTCGATCGGACTGTCAACCTGGACCGAGTACGGACGTGCGGTGTCGTAGAGCGAGACCTCACCCGGGAGCAGGTCCGCCCGGCGTCCCTCTTGGGCCACGGTCGCCCGCCCGGAGAGCAGGAGGCACATGACCAGGTAGCTGGTGTCGCGTGCGCCGATGTGGCGGGGGGACCGCTCCATGAGCGACGGGCTGATCGCCACCCGCGAGACCCGCACCCCTGCTCCGCTGTGGGTTCGCATGGCGCCGGAGAAGGTCGTCTGCAGGCTGTCGATCGAAGCCGTCGCGAATGCCGCTGAGACGCGAGCCTGGCAGGCTTCAAGATCGGAGAAGGGCTGCTCGCCGGGCCTCCGTGTCCGGGCATCAGTCCGCATACAACCACTCCTTGCGCACGCCGTGACCCCCATCACACATACTACGACGCTTGATATCCCATCCTTCCAGACCGATGGGCCAGGATCGCCCGAGGAGGTCGGCCTTCCGAATCCGTGCACGCCCCTTCTGCATCCACGCCCGGTGATCTCCTGTGGCTTCCGTCACATCTCCCCGCCCGCTCAGATGGTCTTAGCCGCAGTCCGCAGATCGCCGCGGACTGCCGGGCGTCGAGAGGAATGTCATGTCATACACGCTGCCAATGTCCCAGGTGGAGGTAAGGATCGATTTCGATCCAGAGGAGGTGCGGGCCCGCTACGGAGCGGAACTGGTGAAGCGTGCCGCGACCGGCGCGCCACGTGCGGATCGGAAGCCTCCGGCGGTACAGCTCGATGCGGCCGACCCGTGGACGCCGTACGTCGAACGCCCTGCCGTCAGCGAGGAGGTGGAGGCGGTCATCATCGGCGGGGGCTTCGGTGGCCTGCTCGCGGCGGCGCGCCTGAAGGAGGAGGGCGTGGACTCCCTCCGCATCGTCGAGGCCGGCGGCGACTTCGGCGGCACCTGGTATTGGAATCGCTACCCGGGTTCGCAGTGCGACATCGAGGGCTACATCTACCTCCCGCTTCTCGAAGAGACCGGGTACATGCCGAGCACGCGTTACCCCCTCGCGCAGGAGATCTTCGAGCACTCTCAGAGGATCGGCCGGCACTTCGGCCTCTACGAGGGGGCGCTCTTCCACACGGCCGCGACCCGCGCCGTGTGGGACGGCGACTCGCAGCGGTGGCTGGTGACCACCGACCGTGGAGACGAGCTGAGGACGCGCTTCCTCGTGCGCTCCAACGGCGCGCTCGGCGCCGCACCGACGCTTCCCGCGGTCGAGGGTCTCGAGACCTTCCCGGGCAGGATCTTCCATTCCAGCCGATGGGACTATGCCTACACCGGCGGTTCACCGACCGAGCCGATGACGAACCTGCACGACAAGACCGTCGTCGTGGTCGGAAGCGGGGCGAGCGCCGTCCAAGTGGTGAAGGCCGTGGCCGACCAGGCGAGGCAGGTCTTCGTCGTCCAGCGCACCCCTGGGCCGGTGTTCGGATACCGCCGCGACACGGCGACCGACCCCGAGTGGTATTCCTCCCAGGTGGCCGGCTGGCAGCAGCGCCGGATGCGGAACTTCGACCTCAATACGTCCTTCCGGTATCAGGACGATGACCTCGTCGGCGACCAGTTCGTCGAGATGTTCCGCGCGCTCGGCACCGCCGACAATGTGGTCGACGACGTCTCGAGCATCGACCCGCGCGAGGTCGGCCAGGTCATGGAGATCGCCGACCTGGCCTTCTCGCATCGGTTCCGACAGCTGGTCGATTCAGTCGTGCAGGATCCGGAGACGGCCGAGCGGCTCAAGCCCTGGTACGGACTGCTGTGCAAGCGGATGACCTACAACGACGGCTTCCTCGAGTCATTCAATCGACCGAACGTCTCACTCATCGACGCTCCTGTCGTCGGCATCGAGAGCGTCAACGGCAGCACAGTCACGGCAGCCGGTGAGCGCTTCGACGCGGACTGCATCGTGTTCGCGACCGGCTTCGATACCTCGACCTCCTCGGAGGCCCGAGCCGGGATCACCGTGCTGGGGCGCGACGGGAGGTCCCTCAGCGAGCACAACTCGCCGGGGCTGCGCAGCCAGCACGGGATCATGACGGACCGGTTCCCGAACCTGTTCACCAGCGGTCTCAACCAGACTGCGGTCGCGCTCAACTTCACCTCGATGCTCGACGTGCAGGCCCGGCACATTGCCGCGATCGTCGGGCACGCGCGCGCGAACGGCTATGCGGAAGTGGAGCCGACGGAGGATGCGGTCGAGGCGTGGTCGAAGACAGTAGCCGAAGCGGGGCTGCCGTTCCGGCCCTACTTCGAGCGTTGCGTCCCCGGCTACTACAACGGATACGGGAACCTCGATCAGGGCGTCTTCACCGGGCAGGCCTTCGTCCCGGGCACGGCCACCTACGCCGACATCCTCGAGGAGGCACGAGCCGACGGACGCTTCTCCGGGCTCGAGTTCCGCCTGGCCAGCCTCGAGGCAGAGTTCTCAGCATCCTAGACGCCACCATGCACGCCACATTCCTCTGCACAGATGTGGGCCCCGCAGCCCACAGGAAGGGAAGTACTCGATGACTACTCAAACCCTGCCCCCGGTCGCCGCGGTCACCGGGAGCAACACCGAAGCCGGCGCGGAACTGCGCGAGGTCTTCTCACGCTCGCTGTCCCGGTCCTCCGGCGGCGCCCAGCTCACCGTGTCCGTTCGCGGCGAGCGCGTCGTGGACCTCGCGGGCGGCTCGCTGACCACCACGACACCCGTCCAGGTGTTCTCCGTCAGCAAGCTCCTCGTCGCCCTCGCTGCGGCCCATGCCCACGATCGCGGGCTGCTCGACCTCGACGCACCCCTCGCGGCATACTGGCCGGCATTCGATCGGCCCTCCACCCGATCGATCACCGGCCGGATGGTGCTCGACCACAGCTGCGGGATCCCCGCCGTCGCCACGCCACTGACCGTGGACGATCTCCTCGCTGGGCGCCTCGATGAGGAGATCGCCCGACAGGAGCCGTACTGGGAACCCGGCACCGACCACGGCTACGGCGCCTTCACCTACGGCGCACTGATGGCGGGCGTCTTCAACCACGCCATCGGACAGACCGTGCAGCACTACGTGGCCGCACACCTCACGGGTCCGGCCAACGCTCGCTTCGACTTCGGCACCACCGACGCCGTAGCCCCGCTCAGCTTCACACCACCAGTACTGACCGAGGCGACAGCTGCAGCGATCACGGAGGGACGTGCAATCGTGGACGGCTCCTTCATGCCGATCCTTGCAGACACGCCGGGATTCTTCGCGGACCCGCGCGTCATCGCCGCGAGCTGGCCGTCGATGTCAGGAGTGAGCACGGCGAGCGACCTCGCCCAGATCCTGGAGCACGCGCTCGGCTACGGCCCCGGGCCGGCCGCCCTCTCACGCCAGGCGGTCGAGGGGATGATCGCCGAGCGCACCCATGGCTGGGACCGGACAAACCACCTCGTCTCGCGCTTCGGCTCCGGTGTGGAGCTGCCGAGCGCGGCAAACCCGCTTCTGGGCGGGCGCTCCTTCGGTCACCAGGGCGCAGTCGGCTCGGTCGCAGCCGCCGATCCCGACAGCGGACTCGTCGTCACCTACGTCACCACCCACGCCGGGGCGACCCTCGGAGTCTCAGACCAGGCACTTGTTCTGCTGGCAGCGGCACGGGAGCTGAAGGAGGGCCTCCGGTGAAGGCGGCCTACTACGAACGCTCGGGAACGGTCCTGCTCGCCGAGGTCGACGAGCCTGTCATCCTTCGACCCACGGACGCGGTCGTGCGCGTCACGACCTCCGCGATCTGCGGAAGCGATCTGACCATCGTGGGCGGCCACATGACCCCCGCCACCGGCTTCACTCTGGGCCACGAGTACGTCGGCGTCGTAACGGCAGTGGGCGAGGGCGTCACGAAGATCAAGGTCGGCGACCGCGTCGCAGGCTCGCCGGCGTCGTACTGCGGCGCATGCGAGAACTGCCGCCGGGGACTCGTGGCGCTCTGCTCTCGGGGCGGCATCCACGGTTCCGGCCCGTCCTTCGGCGCCCTCGACGGAGGCCAGGCCGAGGCCATCCGCGTCCCGTGGGCGGAGCAGGTGCTCGCCGTGATTCCCGACTCAGTGCCGGACGAGACGGCGGTGCTGCTGGCGGACGTCATGATGACCGGCCTGACCAGCGTCCGCGCGACGCGGCTGCAGCCGACGGACACTCTCGTGGTCTTCGGCTGCGGCCCGATCGGCCTGTCGGCCGTCCACGCCGCTCGCCGGCTCACCGCGGTCGACAGGATCATCGCGGTCGATCCGGTGGAGCACCGGCTCGACGTCGCGCGGAGCCTCGGTGCGGACGAGGCGGTCGCCTCGGTGGAGGAAGCGGAGGCGCTCGTGCGTCCCTCGCGTCACGACGGCGCGGACGGCGTGATCGACGCGGCCGGTGCCCAGGCGAGCCTGGACGCAGCCGTACGGGTCGCGGGGCAGGGCGCCCGCATCGCGGTGCCGGCGATCGGTCATGGTCCGATGACCATCGACTTCAGGACCTTGCTCTTCCGCTCCATCGATGTCTGGACGGGACTCGGAGACGTCCTTCTCATCGACGACCTCATGGAAGCGGCCGCCCTCGGCCGGATTGACCCGCGGCCGATGATCAGCCACCACATCGGGCTCGACGAGGTCCCGTCGTACTACGAGCGGATGGCCGCACGGGACCCTGACATCGTCAAGATCGTGGTCAGCCTGTGACGACGATCTGAGCCGAACAGGGAGCGGACGACGGCGGGCGCGCGCCCGCCGTCGTCCGCGTCACCTCAGCCGAAGTACAGGTGCCGGTGAGCCGCGCAGCGCTCGTTGAACCGGGCATTGCAGTTCGGGCAGGACGTGGTCGCGAGATAGGCGTCGACGGTCATCTCGCCCTTGCACACCCCACACAGCACCGCCGGCTCCGACCACTGTGCCCGCGGCCACGTCTGCGCCTCGTGGTCGGCCTCCTCGGCGTGGCAGAGGTGGCACGGGTAGTACCGCCCGCAGCACTTGAACTTCATCGCGACCACGTCCACCTCGGTGCGGTAGTGGACGCACCGTGTCTGGTCGTCCACGGTGGCCCCGAAGACCTCCACCGGCCGCGCTCCCCCGCTCACTTCGGGCGTCGTCGGGTGGCTCACGGTTCCTCCAGAAGGTCCAGGAAAGGGTCTTGGAAGAAGGCTAGGAAGCAGCGCACGCGACCGTTTTGTAGGGAATCGACCACGTGTGGGAGCGGTCTTTGGACCGATTCCCACAAGAGGTCCCAGAGTCCCCAGCCCGGGTCGGTGGTCAGTACGTTGTGGCGTTGGGCAGGATGACGGGAGGGGACGGATTCTGGTTGAAGTCGAAATCATCGACCACGTTGCCGAGCTGCGGGTTGTTCTCCCTGACGTCCGGGCGCGGATCGGGCCGCCCGTCCGTGGCAGGGTCCAGGCGCTGGCCGTGGAGGAAGTCGTCCTCGATGAACTTCACATAGGCGTCGTGGCTGAGCGTCTGGTGGTCGATGTAGCCCTTCTTCGCGTAGGGGCTGATGACGATCCCCGGCACGCGGAGCCCGTACCCGTTCTGGTCCACGGTTGGCGGCGTGACGTGATCGTAGAACCCGCCCCAGTCGTCCCAGGACAGGAAGATCGCGGTGCTGTTCCAGTCAGGACCGGACATGATCGCGTTCACGAGGCCCGTGACGTAGGCCTGGCCAGAGCTGACGAGCGCGGGCGGGTGCTCGCTCACCGCGCCGGTCGGGTCAATCCAGCTCACGGCCGGGAGCGTTCCGTCCTTGGCCGCGGAGTAGAAATTCGTCAGCGACTGGATGTTGCCCAGCTGGCCGTCCTGCTTGACGGTGTCGAAGTAGGGCAGCGGGTTCCAGATCCCCGGGGTCTTGGCGTTCTGCGCCACGGGAGCGCACGTGACGGCCGAGTCATCCCGGCAGTCGGGCTCGGTTCCGTTGAACACGTAGTAGCCCCACGGGACGTTCTGCTGGTGCAGCAGATAGGTCAGATCGGTCCACGCATAGTCGGGGGGTGCGAGGGTCTTGGCGATGGCGAGCAGCTTCTGCTTGAGCGCGTCGGGGATCTGGGACTGATCGATCGCCGTCTCACAGGCGGTGTACGAGTCCGTGGCCTTGCAGTGCTGCTGGATGAGGGTGTGCAGTTCCGTGGCCACGTCGGGAGTGATGCCCGCGGCGTTGAGGGTCTTCTGGCAGGCCGGCGCCTTCAGGCCCGCACGGCAGGCACCGATGATCGTGTTCCTGAGCCCGGCTCCGAAGTCCGGCGGGTTCCCCGGACTCTGGAGCGCGTTGACGCACGATTGCGGATCGCCGGCAGTGCTGCACTTCGCGGACCACTCCGAGACCATGTACAGGTGCGAGGGCAGACTCCAGGAGGCGTTCGGCTCGAACATGTGGTCCTGGAGCGTGAAGTCCTTCGCGTAGGTCCAGTAGTTCGGGATGTCGCGCCCGTCGTGATAGCCCATGACGTCGGTCGTGGCCCCGCCCGCGCATGCCGGATCATTCGGGGCACAGCTCGAGCCGGCATGCTCGGCCTGGGCGATGAAGCCGTCCATCTTCCCGCCGTCCACGTCCGCGCTCGCGTTGGACTGCCCGTGCGGGCCACCGGAGTTCTTGTCCGCCGAATCGTAGTACGGCTTGACGCAGTCACCGTGGGCGGGATCAGGGACGCAGACCGTCGGGACGCCGTTCTGCATGGAGATGCCGTCCGCGCCGGGGAACGTGCCGAAGTAGCTGTCGAAGGACCGGTTCTCCTGCATGATGATCACCACGTGCTGGATCTTGGAGATCCCGGACGCAGCCCCTGACCCGGTGCCTGCCGTATTGACCGTCGCGGCGACGTACCCGCCTCCGAGGACGAGGACCACGACGGCGAGCACGGAGAGCGCGGCCAAGGCCCGATGCCGGCGCGCCCACTGTGCGAGGCGCTGGCGCCTCGTCCGCCGTTGACCGGGACCAGATGGCGTTGGGACCTGGTCCGCGTCAGATGGTGCAGCCACGGCCGCCTCCTCCTGCTGTCCGCCGATCCGGAGGCTGCCCTTTCAGGGCCAGCCTGCCGCGGGTCGTCGCGGCGATTGTCCATCGCGCGCTGCTTCCGACGGTAGGACGCCTCGGAAAGAGCTGTGTTCGGCCCATGTTCGGAGAACGTAAAGTCGCGCCGTGAGGCCTTCCCGCCGCGGGGGGCGGACGACGGCGGGGGCCCACCCGCCGTCGTCCGCCCGCATTGCGCTGGGGCCCCCGGTCAGGCGAGCGAGCCAGCCCGCCGGCCGAACACGACCCCGGCGGCGAGGCCGGACCCGCCGGGGTAGTTGTCCGCGAACAGGCCGCCGAGCATCTCCCCGCACACGAAGAGGCCCGGGATCTCCCGCCCGTCGGTGTCGAGGACGCGGCCGTGCGTGTCCGACTTGAGGCCGCCGAAGGTGAAGGTGATGCCGCATGTGACCGGGTAGGCGTAGAACGGGCCGGTGGCCAGGGGCGTGGCCCAGTTGCTCTTGGCCGGGATCATGCGGGCCGCGCGGCCGTCCTTGATGTTCGGGTCGAACGGGATGGAGAGGTCGATGGAGGTGTTGTAGTCGTTGACGGTCTTGACGAGCGCCTCCGGGTCCACCCCGATCCTCCGGGCAAGGGCCTCGAGGGTGGGCGCCGTCTCCACGGAGATGCCGGGCATGTCGTACTCCTCGCTGCGGAGCAGGGGCCGCAGGGTCGCGTCGAAGATCTGGTACGCGATAGAGCCGGGCTGCTCGAGCACCGCGCGCCCGAGCTTGGCATACGTGTAGTTGCGGAAGTCCTCGCCCTCGTCCACGAAGCGCTCGCCGAGCGCGTTCACGATGATCCCGAGCGGGTAGCTCTGGCGCGTGAGCCGGTTGGTCAGCTCCCGGTTCGACTCGTTGCCCGGCGTGAATGCGTCCCACTGCGTGGAGTGGCACGTGGACCAGTCCCCGCCGCGCGCGGCGCCGAGCCCGAGGGCCGCCGTGAGCATCTGGCCCGTGTTGAACGGCGTGCCGCGCACCTTGGCGTTCTCCCAGCCCGGCCCGAGGTGCTCGGCACGCAGCTCCCGGCTCGCCTCGAATCCGCCGGCGGCCAGGATCACCGATTCGGCGCGCAGACGCACGACGGCGCCACCCTCCTCCCGCACGGTCACGCCCACCACGGCGCCGCCCTCCGCCACGAGGCCGACGACGTCCTGGCCGAACCGGACCTCGGCCCCGAGCCTCTCGGCGACGCGGAGATGATCGTGCATGAGGCCCTCGCCTCCGCCCACGTTGCCCACATGCAGCCCGCCCCAGAACAGGTAGGTGCCGTCCGGGCGCTCATAGGCCTGGCGCTCGTACATCAGCCGGTACCTGAGGCCGAGGGAGTGGAGCCAGCGCAGGCCGGCGGCGGACTCGGCGGCCAGCACCTCGGTCAGGGCGGCATCGTTGCGACCGCCGGTGACCTTCTCCATGTCCTTGACGTAGTCCTCGACGCTATACGCGGGGACCTCGGTGACGGCGTGCCGCTCGTCCGGCTCGATGAAGTCGGCCAGGTCGGCCAGACCGTTGTGGGCGATCCGGGTGGCGCCGGCGGTGTAGTAGCTGTTGCCCCCGAAGAGCTCGCGGGGCGCCTTCTCGAGCAGCAGGACCTTGCGGCCCCGCACGGCGGCGGCATGTGCGGCGGTGAAGGCGGCATTGCCGCCCCCGACCACGATCACGTCCGCGGTGTTGGCAGGGGTGTGGTTCGACTCAGGCACAGGGGTATCCGTTTCTTTCTGGTGGTGGTGCTGGCAGGTGGGGTTCAGGGCGTGCTAAGCGCGCGAGGAATCGGTCCGCGCGGGGGCCGGGCCAGTGCCGGCGCGCCCGATGCCCTCGTCGGCGACGTCCTCGAGCGGCCGGCGACCGGTGCGCGGGCCGAACACGGCCACCGTGGCCGCGACAATGAGCCAGCACGCGGCGATGTACACGAACACGGCCTGGTAGCCGAAGGCCGAGAAGATCGTGGCGACGATCATAGGGCCGAAGATGTTCGCCAGCCTCCCGGTGCCGTACACGAGGCCGTGCCCGGCGTTGCGCAGCCCTGTGGGGAACAGCTCGGGGCTGTACGTGTAGAGCAGGGTCGCGAAGGTCTGTATCAGGAGGTTGACGCAGAACCCGAACACCACGATCGCCACGGGGTTGAACGTCAGGCCGTACGCGAGGCCGCTCGCGGCGGTGGCGAGGCTCACGACGACGATCGGCAGCTTCCGCCCGAACCGGTCCGTCACGGGCCAGGCAAGCAGCGCGCCGGGGACTGCGCCGATGGTAGTCAGCGCGGAGAACCCGAGGGACTCGGCCACGCTGAACCCGTGCTGGGCGAGCAGCGTGGGCACCCAGGCCACGAAGCCGTAGAAGCCCAGGGTCTGGAAGATCCACACGACCGCGAGGAAGAGCGTGGTGCGGCCCGTCTTCCCCGAGAAGAGCGCGCGGTAACTGCTCGAGCGTCCGGCTGGGGCCGGCGTCGTCCGCTCCGGGACGGGGGCGAGCGGCGGGAGCTGCCCCGCGCCGGCCTCGAACCGGACCAGCGACGCCTCGGCGGCGTCGAGCCGGTTGCGGTGGACGAGCCAGCGCGGGCTCTCCGGCAGGACGAGGAGCGCGGGCACGGCGAAAAGGGCCAGGCTGCCGAGCACGAACACCCAGCGCCAGGTGTCTTGGCCGAGGGGGACGATAGCGCGGGCGGAGAAGGACATGGCCGGGATGCCGGCCAGGCCCACGGCCATGACGGCGGACTGCATGCGGCCCCGGCGCCCCGCCGGCATGACCTCGGAGATGTACGTCGTCGCGGCGACCACCATCGCGGAGAGCCCCACACCGGTGAGGAAGCGGAACAGGAAGAACGTGGGCACGTTCACGCCGGCCGCGTTCACGAGGGAGAAGAGGGAGAACATCAGCGTCGAGTAGGTCAGAGCCCGCCTGCGGCCGATCAGGTCCGAGATGCGGCCACCGAAGATCGCCCCGACGGCCATGCCGACGAAGGCAGCAGAGGTGACCATCGCGACGTCTGGGACGGAGAACGCGAGCTGCTTGACCAGCGCGGGCGCAACATAAGCGAACGTGTTCAGGTCCCCGAACTCGAACAGGAACACAAACGCCAAGGTAACGAGCGCTATCCGGTGCGCTCTCGTGATGGGCAGACGGTCCACACGGGCCGCCGCCAGGGATGCGGTGAGCAAATCTATCCTCCTCGATAGAAGTGTCCAGCTGTCGAACCGGGACTGCGAGGCTTGATGCGTCCCTGAGAATCGGTCGGGCCGTTTGCCCGTCTGCACACCATCGTGGAGCGGATCGAACTTCCGCACCAGCTAAAGTTCCTGAACCCGCCTTAAGTACTCCTGTAGCCTCGAGGTATGGCTATGGACATCCGGCGGATGCTGGCGCTCGTGGAAGTCGCACGCGCGGGATCGCTGACGGCTGCCGCCGCGCGCCTCAACTACACCGTCTCGGCGGTCTCGCAGCAGATCGGCCAGCTCGAGGACGAGGCAGGCCAGCCGCTCATCGAGCGCCGGCCCCGCGGGGTGACCCTCACGGAGGCCGGCGAGGCGGTGGTGCGCCATGCCGAGCACATCGAGCGGGCCGTCCTCGCCGCACACGAGGAGCTCGAGGAGATCGCCGGCCTGCGGACCGGGACGCTTCGGCTCGGCACGATTCCTACCGTGACCGAGTCCTTCCTGCCCGCGGCGATCTCCGCGTTCCGTGATCGCCACCCCCAGATCGACCTTCGCGTCCACAGCGCGCAGCGCGCGGACATCGGGCACCTCCTCGAGTCCCGAGGGATCGACCTCGCCATCACGTGGACGCGCGACGAGCACGAGCCCTCGGAGCCGTCAGGCACGCGCACCGAGCTCATCTGCCGCGACCCAAGCGTCCTCCTGGTGCCCGCCAACCACCCACTCGCGCAGCGGCCGAGCGTGCGGATGGAAGACCTCCGGCACGAGCCCTGGATCATCCGCACCTCCACGAACGTCCTCGCGCTCCTCCAGGACGCATGCGAGGCCGCGGGGTTCAGCCCGGTCGTCTCGTTCGAGGCGCGCAGCTATCAGGAGGCGCAGGCCATGGTTGCGGTCGGCATGGGCATTGCGCTCGTGCCGCAGCTCTCCCTCCACAGCCTCCGGGAGGACATCAAGGTCATCACGGTCATCTCGCCCACGCCGCCGGCCCGCCGCATCGTGCTGGCGCGCCGCCGCGGCGAGCGGCTCTCGCCCTCCGGCGCTGCCATGGGCCAGATCCTCCTCGAAACCGGGCGCAGCTGGAACGGCGGCGGACCGATCCCTGTGCCGATGCGGCCGCCGGGCCGGGAGTCTCAGAGCATCCGATAGAGCTGCGAGGCGATCGCCCCGATGTCGCTGTTCGCGGTGAGCACGGCGTTGACACCACTGATCGGAACGTTGTTGACGAAGATGCCGAAGGCGTAGCGCTTGCCGCTCGCGGCATCAAGGTACCCGGCGAGCGCTTTCGTCTCCAACAGGAGCTTGTCGCCCTCGGCGCTGACGAGCGTGCCGGTCTTGGCGTGTGCGTGACCGATCGCGGGATCGCCGGCGGGGAGGACCGAGGCGAGCGAGCCGTCGACCCCGAGAATCGGCGTCGAGTCGTAGAAGGTCTTGAACGTCGGCGTGGAGGTGAGGGAACGCAGGTACGTGGTGATGCCCTCCGGACTGACCGTGTTGCCGGGGAGTCCCTGACCGTCGGTGAGGGTGATCTGGTCGGCAGCGACGCCGCCCTTGGCGACGGCCGCCTGTTCGATCACCAGCCCGTCGGCGAGGGTCCGCTTGCCGGCGTTCGCCGCGAGGATGAGCGGCAGCTGATTGGCGCCGAGATTGTGGCTGACCTTGTTGATGAGCCGCGCGGTCTCCGAGAACGGCACCGAGTCGAAGGAGGCGACGACCTTCGCTGCATCGAGCGTCGCCCGGGTCGGCAGTGCCGACGGGTCGTTCGCCGCGAGCGGGTCTGCGCTGACGGTCACGCCGTGCCGCCTCAGCGCCTCAATGAAGAGCGTTCGGGCCCAGGTCCCCGGATCCGGCACCTGGTACGTGTGGACGATCGGGTCGTGGCCGAGCGGCACGCTGCCGGCGAGCACCAGCTTCCCGCCGGCACCGGGGGTGACCGTCAGGTCTATCGGGCTGTCCGGGGCCCCGGTCGTCACCTCGATGGACGGCGCGTACGCCGCGGTCATCGGCTGCCAGCTGAAAGTCGCCGGCGCCCCGGCCGCCGCCCCCGGCCTGACGAGGAAGTCGACGAGGTTGTCGTTGACGGAGATCGGCGTGATCGGCACGCCATCGAGCGTCACGGGGTCCCAGAGCCGGTCGTCGATGAGCACGTTCCCGCTCACATCGTGGATACCGGCCGCCGCGACCTCCTGCGCGAGCTCGTCGAGCCCGAGCAGTGGGTTGCCCGTGCTCAGCGTCGCGAGGCCGGGCAGCGCGTTCGCGTCGTAATGGTCGAAGATCGGCACGTCGAGCGTGCCATCCGCCTTCCGTCTGTCACCGAAGGTGAGGTCGCCGGCCGCGCGCAACACGAGATCGCCGCGCAGCGTGGGGCCGTCGAGGGTCCCGGTCGTGACGACCGGCGTCTTGAACGTGTGATCGGGGCCCAGTGTGTCGAGTGCGGCCGTGACGGAGAAGACCTTCGCGACCGAGCCGGTCATGAACCGGTCGCCCGCGTTGCGCGCGTAGACGACATTGCCCGTGTCGAGGTCGACGACCTGCATGCCCCACGTGCCGCCGGCGTAGTCGGGCTTGTCCATGATCTGCTGGATCGATGTCGGGATGGGCGACGGGCTCGGTGTCGCGACCGGCGCCGTCGAGAAGGTGCAGCCGGCAAGGGCCGCGGTGAGCCCAACAGCGACGATCGCTCCGGAACGGTGGAACCTCGGCATCGGAACGGTCACCCTCCTGGATTCGCGGAGTACTGCGAGCACGGGCGGCCCTCGAGCGTCCATCGCCGAATGGCCCCCACGCACCGAAGACTACGCGAACAACCGAGCGTCACTCGCGTAGCTCGTTCGCGGCACACCGGCGCGCCTCTACGGGCACCACAAACGCCGGCCACCCGCCCCGGAAGGCGAGTGGCCGGCGTCGTGGTTGCGGCTGCGCACCACCAGCGCGGGATCAGTCCGGCTGGGTGCTGAGCTCCCGCTCGTGCCGCGGGCTGTCCGGGTTCAAGAGCGAGTGCTTGCGCCCGTACGCGAAGTAGATGACCAGCCCGATCGCGAGCCAGACCACGAACCGCAGCCACGTCTCCCAGTGGAGCTGGGTGATGAGGGCGATCGAGGCGAGCACGCCGAACGCCGGGACCACGGGCATCCACGGCAGGCGGAACGTGCGCGGGGCGTGCGGCTTGGTGCGGCGGAACACGATCACCGAGACGCAGACCACCACGAAGGCGGCCAGGATGCCGATGTTCGTCAGGTCCGCCACGGCGCGGATCGGGAAGACGCCGGCGAGGAACGCGGAGCCGCCGCCGGCAATCCACGTCACCCGCTGCGGCGTGCCGCCGCGGTCCACCTTCGAGAACCACTTGGGCAGGAGCCCATCGCGGCTCATCGAGAACCACACGCGGGTGACGCCGAGGAGGAACGTCAGCATCACGGTGAGGATGGAGAGCACCGCGAACACGGAAATGATGCTCGCGATCACCGGCAGGCCCACGCCCGCGAATGCCGAGGCGAACCCGGCCTTCGGGTCGATGTCGTGGTAGTTCTGCATCCCGGTCAGGACGAGGGTCGCCGCGACGTAGAGGAGCATCGCGATGATGAGCGAGAGGATGATCGCCTTCGGCATGTGCTTCTTGCCGTCGGTCGCCTCCTCGGCGGCGGTACTCATCGCGTCATACCCGAAGACCGCGAAGAAGACGGTGGCGGCGCCGCCGGCCACCGGCCCGAACCCGCTGGGCATGAACGGGACGTAGTTGTTCGTGTTGATGTAGAACACGCCGAGGCCGACGATGAACAGGATCAGGACCACCTTGATGATCACCACGCCGAGCTCGAACCGGCCGAACGTCTTCGTCCCGCGGCTGAGGATCAGGGTGACGAGCAGGCAGATGATGATGGCCGGCAGGTTGATGACGCCGCCCTTGCCCTCGTCCATGGTCGAGCTCATCCACACCGGCAGGTGGACGCCGAAGCCGCCCAGGAACGCGTCGAGGTAACCCGAGATGCCGATCGCCACGACCGCGACGATCGCGATGTACTCGAGCAGCAGGTCCCAGCCGATGAACCAGCCGGCGAGCTCCCCGAGCGCCACCGAACCGTACGTATACGCGGACCCGGCGCGCGGGATCATGCCCGCGAACTCGGCGTAGGAGAGCGCCGCGGCGGCCGAGGCCAGCCCCGCGATGAGGAACGAGATGAGCACCGCGGGCCCGACGCCGGGGTTGTCCGCGTCGCCGTGCGCCACGAGGCCGGCGAGGGAGAAGATGCCGACACCGATGATCCCGCCCACGCCGATGGCCGTGAGCTGCCACAGCCCAAGGCTCTTGTGCAGGCCGCTCTTCCCGCTCTCTTCCTCGATCGCGTCCAGCGGCTTGCGGCGCCACACCGACCGCGTGTCCTGCTGACTCATCCTCGACTCCCGCCTGTTCTCCGGCCACCGCCCTCGTGACGCCGGCCACATCAATCCCCGAAAAAGTATCGGGAGACCGCACCCGTGAGGTAAAGCGACTTTTCTGGGCCAATACTGTTCACTTCTACCGATGAATCGGGCGCGCGGGCCGCTCCAGGGACTCAACCACGACGCCGGCGACTCGCCTTCGGGGGCGAGACGCCGGCGTCGTGCGCCCGTCGGGGCGAGGGCGAGTGGCGCCGGGCGGGACGCCTCAGTCCGCGGTGAGGACCACCCGGAAGCGGGCCCTGCCGGACATCATGCGGTCGAACCCGTCGCTGGCCTTCTCGAGCGGGTACGTCTCGATGAGCGGGCGCACGCCGGTGAGGGCCGCGAACCGGAGCGTGTCCTCCGAGTCCTTCGCCGACCCGGACGCGTGGCCGGCCACCGACTGGCTGCCGCCGATGATCTGCCCGGGGTTCACGGCCAGGGGCTCGTGCGGGACGCCGAGCACCACGAGCTTCCCCCGCGGGGCGAGGCCGCCGATGGTCGCGGTCATCGCGCCCGCGTCGGTCACCGTGGCGAGGACGACGTCCGCCCCACCGAGGGCAGTGAGGGAGGCGGCGACGTCGTCCGCCGTGCTGTCGATGTAGTGGTGGGCCCCGAGCTCGCGCGCGAACTGCTCCTTCTCGGCCCCACGGGCGATCGCGACCGTCTCGAACCCCATCCGGGCCGCGAACTGCACGCCGAGGTGGCCGAGGCCGCCGAGGCCGAGCACGGCCACGACGTCGCCGGGCCGGGCGCCGCTCTGGCGGAGCCCGTTGAACGTGGTCACGCCGGCGCACATGAGCGGCGCGGCCTCCTCGTCGGTGAGCGCGTCCGGGATGGCAGCGAGGGCGTCGGCAGGCGCGACGACGAATTCGGCGTACCCGCCGTCGGACGTCAGGCCGGTGACCTTGCCGACCCGGCACGAGATGAAGTCGCCGTCGCGGCACGCGTCGCACACGAAGCAGGCGCCGCCGAACCAGCCGACGCCCACCCGCCGGCCCGGCTCCCACTGCTCGACGCCCTCGCCGAGCGTCTCGACCGTCCCGGCCACCTCATGCCCGGGGATCCGCGGGTAGGACGACGCCATGCCCGCACCTGGCATCGTGTCGCTGTGGCAGACACCGCACGCGGAGACGCGCACGAGGACGTGGCCGAACGGGACGTGGGGGACGTCGCGGTCGACGGTTTCAAAGGCCTCGCCCGGGGCGGGGATCTGGATGGCTCGCATGGTGACACCTTTCGTTGAAGGGCTTGCTTGACCGCGGCACACCCTAGCAAGGGCGCCTCGGCCTCAGCTGGGGCCGACCCGGAGGGCGCCGCGGCACCTCCCGCCTATACCCACGCACGACGCCGGTGACGCACCCGCGCGTGGCGCCTCACCGGCGT
Organism: Sinomonas cyclohexanicum; assembly: GCF_020886775.1. Taxonomy (GTDB): domain Bacteria; phylum Actinomycetota; class Actinomycetes; order Actinomycetales; family Micrococcaceae; genus Sinomonas; species Sinomonas cyclohexanicum. The sequence goes on along the minus strand of NZ_AP024525.1, from coordinate 1,120,039 downwards.
CGTGCGCGGGTTTCGACCCCAGGGCGCTCAGCCGACAGGGCGGAGGCGGCAGGCGAACTCCCACGGGCGCAGGTCCAGCCCGCGGGCTTCGGCCGCGTCGGGGTAGTTCCCGAGCAGGATGCGGGCCCCGGCCCAGCTCGGGTCGCCGACGTCCACGGCCTGCTGCTCGCCGGAGAAGTTGCCCAGGACGAGCAGCTCGTGGCCCCCGAGCCGTCGGACGAACGCGTACACCGCCTCATGGTCCGGCAGGAGCATCGTGAAGTCGCCGTCGGCGATGACGGGCAGGTCGTGGCGGAGCCGGATGAGCTCACGGTAGAAGGTGAGCACGGAGTCCGGGCGGCCCAGCTGCTCGGCCGCATTGATCTCGGCGGTGTTCGGGTTGACCGCGATCCACGGGGTGCCCGTGGTGAAGCCCGCGTTCGGGCCGGAGTCCCACTGGACGGGTGTGCGGGCGTTGTCGCGGTTGAGCGGCCCGATCGCGGCGAGGACCTCGGCCGGATCGAGCCCCAGCGCGCCCGTGGCCTCGCGGTAGTGGTTGAGGACCTCGATGTCCCGGTGGTCCTCGATCGCGGCGAAGGGCATGTTCGTCATGCCGAGCTCGTCACCCTGGTAGACGTACGGCGTGCCGCGGTGGAGGTGCAGGACGCCGGCGAGCATCTTCGCCGACAGCTCACGGTAGGCGCCGTCGTCGCCGAAGCGGGAGACCGCGCGCGGCTGGTCGTGGTTGCCCCAGTACAGGCTGTTCCACCCCCGCTCCCCGAGCCCCTCCTGCCAGCGGCCGAGGGACGCCTTGAGGTCGGTGAGCCGGAGCTCCTTCCGCCGCCACTTCCCGCCGTCCCAGTCCAGGTTCACGTGCTCGAACTGGAAGACCATGTCCAGCTCCGACCGGGCGGGGTCAGTGAACAGGACCGCCTCTTCCAGCGTGACGTCCGGCATCTCCCCCACCGTCAGCAGGCCGGGGCCGCGGGCGGCGAACACCTCGCGGTGCATCTCCTGGAGGTATTCGTGGATGCGCGGGCCGCACACGTAGCCGGTGCGGTCGTGGCTGTAGAGCTCGCCCTCAGCGAGCGGCCTGTCCGGCAGGGCGGGGTCCTTGGAGAGGAAGTTGACCACGTCCATGCGGAACCCGTCCACGCCGCGGTCCAGCCACCAGTTCATCATCGCGTAGACCGCGCGGCGCACTTCGGGGTTCTCCCAGTTCAGGTCCGGCTGCTTCCGGGAGAAGAGGTGGAGGTAGTACTCGCCGGTGTGCTCGTCGTACTCCCAAACCGGACCGGAGAAGAACGACGCCCAGTTGTTCGGCTCCGCGCCGGGGGTCCCGGGCTCGTGGCCCGGCCGGGGCGGGCGCCACCAGTACCAGTCGCGCTTGGAGGAATCCCGCGAGGAGCGCGACTCGGCGAACCACGGGTGCTCGTCCGACGTGTGGTTGACCACGAGGTCCATGACGAGCTTCATCCCGCGGGCATGGAGGCCCTCGATGAGCTCGTCCAGGTCCTCGAGCGTGCCGAAGAGCGGGTCGACGTCCTGGTAGTCGCTGATGTCATATCCGTTGTCGTCCTGCGGGGAACGGTAGACCGGAGAGAGCCACACGGCGTCGACGCCGAGGTGCGCAAGGTAGTCGAGCTTGCCGATGATCCCCTTCAGGTCCCCGATCCCGTCGCCATCCGAATCGGCGAAGCTGCGCGGGTAGACCTGGTACACGACGGCGCGGTGGAACCAGTCTCGGCCGCGGCTGTCGGCTGCGCTGCTCGGAGTCGGCATGGACCCAAGTATGCCCCTCGGTTCAGCGCCTCGGGTGGATGCCAGTCGGCGAGCGCACGACGGCGGGTGCGCGCCCCGCCGTCGTGCCCGACGGGCGAGTTCTGGCCGCTGCGAGTGCGCATTCGCCGCTACTGCCGCCAGCGATAGCGGGATCCGCCCGCATCCTTGGTGCAGTAGACGGTCAGGCCAGTCGATGTGTGCCCGACAGCCCCCGCCTGAGAGGAGCTGCAGAATGCACCAGCGGTAACCGATCCGGGGACCGGCGCGGGCGGGGCAGGCGGCGCCGGAGCTGCAGGCGCGGGGGCGACAGGTGCCGGCGCAGGCTGCTGCGCCTGCTGCTGGCGTGCAGCCTCCGCCTGTCGCTGCTGTTCGGCAAGGCGCGCGGCTTCGGCGTCCTGGGCCGCCTTGGCGTCGGCTGCGCGCTTGTCCGCGGTCGCCTTGTCGGTCCACACGAGACTGCCGGCGGCGTCTTTGGTGCAGACCAGGTCCACACCGGCCGCGGCGTAGCGTTCGGCGTCGATGATGCAGACGTCGTTCTCGTGGTGCGCCGCGACGAACACGGTCGATGTGGACGTCGGGCACGATGACCACGACGCGGAAGGCCTCGCCGACGAGAAGGTCGAGCTCGGCGTCGAGCTCGGCGAGGCCAACGCAGTCGTCGACGCGGTGGACACTGCGGTCGCGGTGACGGTGACCGTCGGTGTGGGCGTCGCGCACGCGGAAGCGGTCGGCGTCGGACTCGGCGTCAGCGTCCCGCCTGATCCGGCGAAGTTCGCCGGGGTTGTCGGCGCTGTGGGTGCGGACCGGCTCCCGGCGACGGCCGTGCTCATGCCGAACACCACGAGCGATCCCGCCACCAGTGCGACGGCCGGACCGCGGCGGACGTACTTGGAGCGGCGGAATAGCCAGACGAGTCCGATGACGAAGCCGACCGCGGCAATGACCGACACGACGACGGGGATCACACCGAGCAGGATGAGGCCCACGACGATGCTTCCCACGATGATCCAGATCTTCGATGCCCTGCTCATGGCAGTGGCACCCCCCCTTCCCCCATGCCCCGCGAAGGGGCGTCCCCATTGACGCGAGTGCGGCGCCGACCCTCACCATAGCTTTCCACTGGCCAAGGCCGCCAACGCGACGGCGAGCCCGCGCTCGGGCGCGAGGCGAGGGGCGCCGTCGTGCGCACCGGAGGAGATCGGAGCGCACTGAGCGGACCCGGTGCACGATGGAGTCATGAGCGATGACACGGAGATGATCCAGCGGGGCATCGGCATCCTGACCGCGGCCCTCACGTGGGAGCCCGACGACCCTGCAGCGACCGAGATGTTCAAGGAGTCACTCAAGACCCTCGCCCGGGTGGACGACGACGTATCAGTCACCTTCTCCGGCGGCTCCGCCAACCAGGCCGAGGCACTCCGCGAGATCCTCCCCGAGGTGATCCGCAAGGTCATCGAGGCGCTCGCCCCCAGCTACACGCGGCTGGTGCTCGGGATGGCGATCGGGTTCAAGTCGGTCGCCGACTCCTACCGGGCGGACGACCCGGACGCCGACGTCGAAGCGATCCTCCAGGCCGCCTCGCTGCATCTGGCGGGGGACGAGTAGGGACGGCGCCAGAACGAGGGTCCTTCGCCCGATGCCCTGCGTGCGGAGGGGTCCGTACAGTGGAGCCATGGCTGCTCTGAGCACCGTCGAGGTGGAGCGGAAGTACACCGTCGGCCAGGACACCTCGGTCCCGCCCCTGACCGACCTGCCGCACGTGGAGCGGACGGGGCCGCCCGTGAGCCTTGATCTGGAGGCGGTGTACTTCGACACGGATGACTTCACGCTGGCCGGCCACGGGATTACCCTGCGGCGACGCAGGGGAGGCCCGGATGCCGGGTGGCATCTGAAGCTCCCCGCGGGCCCGAGCGCCCGCCGTGAGATCAGGGAGCCTCTGGGCCCGGACGGAGGCGCCGTGCCGGAACGGCTCCGCGCCCTGGTGCGCGTCCACGTCCGGGACAAGGACCTCCTCCCCATCGCCCAGCTCAGGACCCGGCGCACCGCCACCCCCCTGCTCGGCACAGACAACGTGGTGCTGGCGGAGTTCTGCGACGACCGCGTCGAATCAGAGGCACCGATCGGCGAGGGCCTGCTGCAGTTCTGGCGCGAATGGGAGATCGAGCTGCTCAGGGGCTCTGAGGACATCCTCACGGCGGCCGACGACCTCCTGGCTGCCGTCGGTGTGAACCGCGCGGAGGTGCAGTCGAAGCTGGCCCGTGCCCTCGGCCCGGCGCACCCCACCACGAAGAAGCCGTTGAAGCGGCCCAAACGCAAGGGGCCCGCGGGGAAGGTCCTCCTCGCGTACGTTCAGAACCATGTGGACACCCTCAAGGCCGTCGACCCGGCGGTGAGGGAAGACGCGCCAGACTCGGTGCATCAACTGCGCGTTAGCGCCCGCCGCATGCGGTCCGCCTTGGCGACGTACAGGAAGCTCACCGACGCCGATACTGCCAACCGCCTTCGGCAGGAGCTGCAATGGCTGGCCGGAGAGGTCGGCCGCGCACGCGACATCGAGGTCATGCGTGATCGGCTGAAGGCCCTCTCCGCGGCCGAGCCCGCCGATCTGCTCATGGGCCCGGTGGTGCTGCGGATCGCTGAATCGTCCGCCAGCCAGTACCGGGAGGCGCACGCCGCGGGGCTCGAGGCGATGTCCAGCCAACGGTACTTCCGCCTGCTCGACGCGCTCGACGCGTTCCTCGCCGATCCTCCGCTGACGCAGCTCGCCGCGAAGAAGGCGCACAAGGCCGCGGCCCGGCTCGTTGCCAGGGACATCGGACGGCTTGTGAACGCTGTCAGTGCTGCTGAGGAGGCGGAGGACGCCGCCGATTCGGACGAGGCCGCGTTCGACGCCGCACTCCACGAGGTGCGGAAGAGCGCCAAGCGCCTGCGGTACGGAGCCGAAGCGGCGGCGCCGGTCCTGGGCAAGCGGGCCACGAAGCTGGCCAGGGCGGCCGAGCAGATCCAGGAGACGCTCGGAATCCTCCAGGACAGCGTCGTGAGCCGAGGCGTGTTACGCGAACTCGCCGTCCAGGCGCAGGCGGAGGGCGCCAACGCGTTCAGCTTCGGCCGTCTCCACGCTCTCGAACAGCAGCGGGCCTCCGAGGCGCGGGCCCAGTTCTCCCGCGACTGGACCGAGCTCCGCCCCACACTCCTCAGGCGCCCCTAGGCACGCGTCCACTCGCACGACGGCGGGTTCCCGGCTCGCGCGCGCCAGCAACACGCCGTCGTGCGGACGGGACCGCCGCGAGGTACCACACGAGGACCGCAAGGCTCGCAGCACTGATCACCAAGTGGATGATGATCACCGTCCACTCGGTGGCGAGGCCACCTGCGGCGTTATCGAGGGCCGCGGCGGCCGCGAAGACGACCCCTCCGAGCGCGGAAACAAGAAGGAGGCCCGGCGTAGGCCAGCAGCCCGATCGCGGCCAGGATGCCGCCGACCGCGCGGGGGTGGGCGCCCCAGGCCACAGGAGCAGGGCGACCAGGGAGCGCCGCGCGAGTCCCAGCGTGACCCCGGCCATCCCCAGCGCCGAGGCGAGGACCACGCCGACGACCGCGACCGCCGACGCGGCGTACGCGTGGCCGAGGCCGCGCCGAACCGGAAGGTCCATCCCGCGGGCCTACGCGATCCGGTGCGTGAGCCGGCGGGCCGACGCGGCGTGCTCGGGCCGGAGCTCGGCCCACAGCAGCAGCCCCATGCCCACGATCATGATCGCGGCGTAGTACGTGAGGAACGTCGTGAAGAACAGCCCCAGCCCCACGTGGAACGCGATCGCGGCGATCAGACCGACCCGGGTCGGCCAGCCGCCCGAGAGGATCAGGATGCCCACCACAGCCTCGAACGCGATGAGCAGGCCGATGTAGAGGGCGGGGTTCGGCCCCACGACGGCGCGCCACGCGTTGGTGACCCAGGCGAACTTGGCGTCGTCGGCGAAGTCCGCATAGGTAGCGCCGGAGATCAGGAACGACGCGTTCACGGCCGCCCCGCCCACCAGCATCGTGAGGCCCGTGCCGATGCGACCCACGTATCGGGCCCACATGAACCACGCGGCGAGCACGCTGCCCACGAAGGCCGGGACCGCGAAGATGAAGAACACCACCATCTGGACGATCGGGTTCATGACAACCACTTCCTTGAAGAGGGTCCCTGCCTGGCTTTCAGGCTAGGCCCGAGGTGTGACCGAGGTCAGAGGCGGAAGGCCCGGCCCGGCTCGGTGTGGTGCCGAGCAGCAGGCGCAGGCCCGGAACCTTGCCCGAGAGATGGGCGGCGCCGAAGCAGAGCACGAGCCCGAGCACGGCCACTGCGGTGAATTTGGCCCCGGCCGGCCACGCAAGCTGCAGGATGGCCGCCTGCAGCGCCACGACGATGAACACGTGGAGGATGTAGGCGGCGTAGCTGGCGTTCGCCATCGCGCCGATGAGCTGGCCTTCCCGGTTGAAGGCGTCACGCAGGACCACGACGAGGCCCACCGAGAGCCCCGCGCAGACCAGGATCTCGAGCGTGACGCGCACGGCCGAGCGCCAGTCGACCCCGCCCGTCGCCGTCAGGGCGTCCCAGAGTCCGAGCGACTGGAAGGAATAGATGGCCGCCGCGGCCAGGAACCCCACCACGAGCCAGACGACGCCGGTCTGCCGGGGAATCCGCTGGAACCACGCGTTGCGGTAGGCGAGGGTCCCGAGGATGAACAAGCTCACGTACTGCGCCATGTTGGCAGGCTCTCCCGGCATCACGAAGAACAGCGCCACCCAGGCATCCACGGGGTACCACCAGCGGATCACCCACGTGACAACCACGAGCATCGCCACAAACGCGAGGATCGCGCCGTGGCCGGGCGGCCGGGCGAGCCTACGGGCGATCCGGCCGGGAGGACGGTCAGGCACCCCGCGACCGCCCGCCCGTCGGGCAGCGAGCAGGGAGACCAGCACGTACACGAGCGAGTACAGCAGGAGGTGGCCGAGGAACCACAGGTGCAGGTAGGCCGCCTGCCAGCTCCCACCGTAGAGCGATGCGAAGAAGGCCCCGAGGTCCGGTCGGTCCGAGACCAGGTAGATCACGGGGATGTTCACGGCCACGATGAAGAACACCAGCGGGACGCCGATCCGCGTCCACCGCTCCCGGAGAAAGCGCCGCGGGCCCTTGCGGTCGAGGGAGCGCAGTGTGAAGAAGCCCGCGATGAGGAACAGGAGCCCGAGGCCGACTGCAGCGTTGACCGTGTAGAACGGGCGGAACCAGTCACTCTGCGCGGTGTCCCGCACAGGCCAGAAACCACCGGTGGGGCCATAGGGCTGCGCCGCGTGGTGCACGATCACCATTCCGACGATCAGGACCCTCAGGACATCGAGGTAGACGACGCGCGGGCTGCCCGCGCCGGCACCCGGCCGGCCGAGATCTGGGGCACCCGTCATCTGTATCCCTCATCCGCAGCTCATCCCCAGTGTCTGCCCGGTCGCGTGCCCCGTCTCGGGTCCTTGGCCCCGGGTTCAGCCCTGGCTCCCTTGGTAGCCTCGGAAGCATGACGACGCCAGCTTGGCCCGCTCCTCGCCTGTGGGTTCCGCTGTATCGGACCGCAGGCATCGCGGCGCTGCTGGTCGTCGCGTTCGGCGTCACGGCCCTCGCCCTCTACTTCGTCGACGCGCCGCCCGTCTCCGGCGGCGAGGCGACGCTGCGCTTCATCGCGGACCACAAGGTCTCCTACATCGCCCAGCAGCTGCTGTGGCTCGTGCCGTCGCTCTTCGGGCTCGTCGTATTCGCCGCCCTCCTCGTGGTCCTTCTGCCCGCGAACCCGAGCCTCGCGGTCCTGGGCTTCGTGGTCGGGGCCGGGTCGTGGATCGCGCTTCTCGCCGTGCCCACGAGCAGCGTCGGGAGCCTCGCGCTCGTGACGCTCAGCGACCAGTACGCGGCCGCGGCGGACGACGGCGCGCGGTCGGCCCTCGCTGCGGCCGCGGAGGCGCTCGTCGCCGAGAACAACACGGTGACGCTCGCGGGCATCCTGACCCCGCTGGGGGTCCTCCTGATCTCGATTCCGATGGTCCGCGGCGCGCTCCCCCACTGGATCGGCTGGCTCGGCATCGCGACCGGCGCGCTCGGCCTCGCCGCGGAGGCGCTGCGCTTTGCCGCGACCGCACTCTATGCCGCGTACGGACCGCTGCTCTGGGTCTGGTTCGCCGCCGTCGGCATCGCCCTGCTCCGCCTGCGCACGAACAGGATGCGAACGGACGCGGCCCGTGAGCGTGTACACTGATACGAACGCCGACCACGCAGAAGTGGTCCGCGCTGGGCTCTGACACACGAGCCTTCGCATCTGCAGTTTTCTCCTCAGAGGCTCTCCGCCATAGCGTGGCAGAAGAATCCGTGGTGGAACAGGCAACACGGCCCCTGGCCGTCGGCCGCCCGCACCACGCGCGTCGCCTCCCGCACCTTTCACTCACCTGTTTGCTCATTCACCTGCGCTGTCATGCCACCCGGCACAGAACGCGCATCACACCCACACCTGTCCGTGTCGGCGCCGCCGGCCCGGCACGAGGCCCGCTGACCGGGCCACACCACCACCAGAAGGAAAAATCACCCATGGCCACTGGCACCGTGAAATGGTTCAACTCCGAGAAGGGCTTCGGGTTCATCGCGCCTGATGCCGGCACGCCCGATGTCTTCGCCCACTACAGCGCCATCGCCTCGAGCGGCTACCGCTCCCTCGAAGAGGGCCAGAAGGTCGAGTACGACGCCGAGCGCGGCCCCAAGGGCCCGCAGGCCGCGAACATCCGCGCACTCTGAGGCAGTGGCGCTGCGGGCAGGTCGCCGAGTGCGACCGCCCGCAGGCCTCGCCCCTCCCCAAAACGCCGTTTCCACCCCGAACTACGCTTCCACGCCGAAGACCAAGGTGCCCTGATCGCCACAGTTGCCAGCCCCGCCCTCCGCCCCGAGATCCGTCGCCAGGCTCATGCGGGCACCGAGACCTTCCCGCCCCTGACCAGGGCGTACCTCCACGTGTCCCAGATCGTCCGCGACGACGGGCTGCTGCGACGGACGCCGTGGTTCTACTCTCTCGTCGGGACAGGACTGGTCCTCGTCCTCGGCGGCTTCCTGACGGGCTCCGTGCTCCTTGGCCACAGCTGGTTCCAGCTCCTGATCGCCGCAGGCCTGGGGATCCTCTTCACCCAGGTCGCCTTCGTGGCGCACGAGGCGGCACACCGGCAGATCCTCTCCACCGGGCCAGCGAACGACAGGCTCGCCCGCGCTCTCGCAGCAGTGGTGGGCATGAGCTACTCGTGGTGGGACTCGAAGCACTCCCGCCACCACGCCAACCCGAACCGCGTGGGGCGCGATCCGGACATCGAGGTGGACACGATCTCCTTCATCGAGGAGGACGCCTCGACCGCGAAGGGCCTTCGACGGCTCATCACGCGCAGACAGGGCTGGCTGTTCTTCCCCCTGCTGACCCTCGAGGGCATCAACCTCCACTTCCTCAGCTTCCGCCACCTGTTCTCGCGTGGCCAGGTCAAGGGCCGCTGGGCGGAACTCGGCCTGCTCGCGCTCCGCTTCACGCTCCTCCTCGCTCCGCTGTTCTGGCTCCTGCCAGTGGGAATGGCCTTCGCGTTCCTCGGCGTGCAGCTGGCCGTCTTCGGCCTCTACATGGGCGCGACCTTCGCCCCGAACCACAAGGGCATGCCCGTGATCGCCCGCGGCGCGAAGCTTGACTTCTTCAGCAAGCAGGTGCGCACGTCCCGCAACATCGCGGGCGGCTGGTGGGCCACCTGGCTCATGGGCGGCCTGAACTACCAGATCGAGCACCACCTCTTCCCGAGCATGCCCCGGCCCCGCCTCGCCAAGGCGCGGCAGATCGTCCGCGAGCACTGTCGGGACCTGAAGGTCCCCTACACCGAGACGAGCCTCTGGCGCTCCTACGGGATCGTGATCGCGTATCTCAACCGGGTAGGACTGGCCGCGCGCGATCCCTTCGAGTGCCCCATCACCGCGCAGTACCGCCGCGCGTGAACCGCCTCCCATGCCGCGAGCAGTCCGCACTCCAGCGCGGTGCCCAACCGCATGGCTGAGGCCATGAGGAGCAACTACGTCCACGGCGCCTCTGTCACCTCCTCCGCCTTCCAGAAGGAGATCCGTGCGATGCTCACGGCGGCCGGGGCCCGTGACGTCTCGTTCGCCTCGGATCACGAGAGGCCGTGCCTGAGGTTCCACTCCCTCACCCGCGAGTTCCGTCTGGTCCTCCCTGCCCCACGGACGGCCCCAGGTTCAAAGGCCGGGCAGGAGGCCACGCGCCAGTGCTGGCGGCAGCTCTCCGTGCTCGTCCGCGCCAAGCTCGACGCCGTCGCCGCCGGCCTCGTCACGTTCGACCAGGAGTTCCTGGCCTACGTGGTCGTCCCCGGCGGCGGGACGGTCTTCCAGGCCACGGCACCTGGGATCGCCGCCGCGTATGACGCCGGCCAGAGCGCCCACCCCGCCAGCGAGGCCCACGGCGGGCGCGCGGACCATCCGGACTCGTAGCCGAGGGCGAACCCGAGCGCGGAGCCGATCGGGCCCTTGGTCCGCTGTGGTCACCGCGCAGACACCCTAGGCTGGACCCAGAACCGCGCGAACGCAGCAACGCGATGCGCGAGAGGAGCAGCCATGACACAGGTCTTCATCGCCTACGGCACCACCGAGGGGCACACGGCCACCATCTCCGAGTTCGTCGCGGACGTCCTGCGGGGCCGCGGCCATGGGGTCACGGTCGCGGACGTGAACGAGATGGACGCCGTCCCGGACGAGTACGGCGCGATCATCGTCGGCGACTCGGTGCACGTCGGCAAGCACGACAAGTCGGTCATCGACTTCGCGGCCCGCAACCTCGGGGCGCTGGGCTCACACCCCTCGGCCTTCCTCTCGGTGAGCCTCGGGGTCGTCGGGGACGAGCAGGAGGCCCGGAAGTACGTGCGGGAGTTCGAGGCGGCGTCCGGCTGGCACCCCGAGCACGTCTCCCTCGTCGCCGGGGCGCTGCTCTACACCCAGTACAGCTTCGTCAAGCGGCAGCTCATGCGGACCATCGCCGCGAGCAAGGCGGGAGTCCTGAGCACGGACACGAGCGTCGACCACATCTACACCGACTGGGACCAGCTCCGCCGCTTCGCCGAGGACTTCGCGGACCAGCTCGCCTCGACCCCGGCCCGCCCCAACCCGGCCTGACCTCCCGGCCCCGCCCCTGCCCGGCCGGCGCAGCGGCGGGCGCACGACGGCGGCCGCTCACCCGGCGTCGAACGTCACCACCTGCCGGATCACCTCGCCAGAGGCGAGCGCGTCCATGCCCTCGTTGATCTCCTCGAGCGCGATGGTGCGCGAGACGAGCCGCTCAAGCGGGAGCCGCCCCTCACGCCACAGCTTCTCGAACGCGGGCACGTCCCGCTTCGGAACCGCTGAGCCGAGGTAGCTGCCCACCACGGTCTGTGCCCTGGCGGTGAGCTGCAGCGGCTCGATCTCCGCCGTCGCGCCGGGTGCTGGGAGCCCCACGGTCACGACCGTCCCGCCCAGTCCGAGCAGGCGGAACGCGGTCTCGAACGCGCGCGGGTGCCCCACGGCCTCGAGCACGACGCCGGCCTCCGCCTTCCGCTCGAGCGCCTCCCGCGGGGTGAGTGCCTCGACGGCGCCCCACTCGAGGGCGGTCGCGAGCTTCGACTCCTGGGCGTCCACTGCGATGACGCGGCAGCCCATGCCCACCGCGGTGAGCAGCCCGGCCATGCCCACCCCGCCGAGCCCCACCACCGCGACGGTCGTCTCGGGCGTGATCCGGCCCGCGTTGAGCAGCGCGCCGCCGCCAGTGAGCACGGCGCAGCCGAGCAGCGCCGCGACGGCCGGCGGCACGTCGCTGCCCACGGGGACCACGGAGCGCTCGTCAACGACCGCATGAGTCGCGAATCCGGAGACGCCCAGATGGTGCTGCACCCGGCCGCCGGACCCCGGGCGGTTGAGGTGGCGCGTGCCCGTCAGGAGCGTGCCGGCGGCGTTCGCCGCGCTCCCCCGCTCGCAAGGCAGGCGCCCCTCCGTGGCGCACGCGGCGCATTCCCCGCACCGCGGCAGGAACGTCATGACGACGCGCTGGCCCGGAGCCACCGACTCGACTCCCGCCCCGACCTCCTCGACGATCCCCGCCGCCTCATGGCCGAGCAGCATGGGCAACGGGCGCGGCCGCGACCCGTTCACCACAGACAGATCCGAATGGCACAGCCCTGCCGCCTCGATGCGGATCAACAGCTCCCCGGGTCCAGGCCCGGTGAGCTCGAGCTCCTCAACCGTGAGGGGACGGCTCCGGGCATACGGCGTCTCGGCGCCCATCCTGTTCAGGACGGCACCGCGGATCGTTCGGCTGGTGGGCATGGGACGCTCCTCTGATCAGGCGGGACCTTGGCCACTGTACGCACAGGAGCCACGGGGCGGAGGCTAGGAAGCGGCCGACGCGGGAAGGAGCCGTCATGAACAAGGTCCTCGTCGCCTACAGCACCCACGAGGGGCAGACCGCCGAGATCGCCCAGGTCGTCGCCGACGTCCTGCGCGGCCGCGGCCTCGACGTCACGGTGCAGGACGTCAGAGAGTCCCACGGCACCCCCGCCGGGTACGACGGCGTGATCGTGGGCGGCTCCATCCATGTGGGCAAGCACGACAAGCACGTGGTCGAGTTCGTCCAGCAGAACCTCGACACCCTCGCCCAGGTGCCCTCGGGCTTCTTCTCCGTCAGCATGGCGGCACACGGCGACATGGAGGAGGCGGAGAAGTACGTCCACGAGTTCGAGGAGCAGACCGGGTGGCGCCCGGCGCGGGTGGCCCTGTTCGGCGGCGCCCTGCTGTACACCCAGTACAACTTCGTGAAGCGCCACATGATGAAGAAGATCGTGCAGGACAAGCCCGGGGACCTGGGCACCGATCTTTCCCGCGACTACGTCTACACCGAATGGGACGGCGTCCGGGCCTTCGCCGAGGACTTCGCCACGTCCCTCGAGTCCGCGTCCCGCTGAGACCTACGGGAGGCGGAACGCCTCGACGACGGAGGCCATGTCCTCGCCCCCGTGGCCCGCTGCCGCCGCGGTCTCGAACCGATCGCGCAGGGCGTCCATGAGCACGGCACTGACACCGGCAGACCGCAGCGCGTCGCCAATGAGCCCCGAGTCCTTCGCCGCGCCGTCGAGCGGGAACGCGGGAGGGTACTCGCCGGCGATCATGGCCCTGCCCTTCGCCTGCGCGTACGCGCTGTCCGTGCCCGCACCGGAGATCGTGTCGAGGAACAGCTGCGGGTCGAGGCCGAGCCCGCGCGCGAGGTCGATCGCCTGCGCCGCCCCGCCCACGAGCGTGAGGACCCACGAGTTCATGACGAGCTTGAGCCGCTGCCCGTCTCCCGGCCGCTCCCCCACCCAGATCGTCTTCGACCCGATCGCGTCGAACACGGGCACGACGGCGTCACGCACCTCGGGCGCGCACCCGCCCAGCACCGTGAGCGTCCCCTCCTGGGCGGGCTGCCGGGTGCCCATGACCGGCGCGTCCACGAACGTCACGCCGGCCGCGCGGGCCTGCTCGGCGAGCCGCCGCGCCCCGTCCGGGCCGACGGTCGCGCTCTGGATCCAGACGGCACCGTCCTTCAGTGCGGCCAGGGCCCCGGCCATGGTCTCGGCGGTCGCCGCCTCGTCGAACAGCATGGTCAGCACCACATCCGCGCCGGCAACGGCGTCTGCCGCGCTCTCGGCGACCCGCGCGCCGTCGTCCGCGAGCGCCGCGGCCCGCTCGCGGTGGCGGTTCCAGACCACGACGTCGAACCCCGCCTTCGCGAGGTTCCTCGCCATGCCCGAGCCCATGATCCCAGTCCCGAGTACAGCCACTGTCCTGCCCGTTGACGTGCCCATTGCGCCTCCTGTTCAGCCTCGGCCCACGCTAGTTCGGGACCCCTGTCGCCTCAAGGGTGCGGTCCCCGTCGCGTTCGATGACCTTGTCCTCTGGACCGCCTGTGGAGCCCCGCCCACGCTGGATTCCATGAGGAAGGCACTCATGATCGCATGCACCTCCGCTGCGGCAGCAGTGGTCTACAAGGCCCTGGTGGTCCCCAAGCTGAGGAACTGGGGAGCCACGCGAGAGGAGATTGCCGGCCCTTACCCGGGCGCGGGGATCGTGCCGAACGGCGAGCGCGGCGCGACGATGGCAACCACCATTGACGCGCCTCCCGAGGCCGTCTGGCCGTGGCTCGTGCAGCTCGGCGGGGACCGCGGCGGGTGGTACTCGTGGGACCGGCTCGACAACGGCGGGCGCCCGAGCGCAGACCGGATCCACCCTGAATGGCAGGACCTCAAGGTCGGCGACACGGTCAAGTACTGGACCAAGAAGTACGGTGCGGTGGACGCGTGGGACGTGGTCGTGCTCGAGCCGAACCAGTTCCTCGGCCTGCGCGGGCTCAGCGATCTGCGCGGCCGGCCCCTCGACCCGAAAGACCCCCGGCCCGCCGCCTACACCGAAGGGCTGTGGGGCTTCCAGCTCAAGGAGCTTCCCGGGCGCAGGACGCGCCTCGTGATCGGCGGCTACGAGACCTTCGAACCCCGATGGGTCAAGCTGCTGGTCACTGATTGGGCCTTCCCTCCCCTGGTCTGGGTGATGCAGTCGCGGATGCTCGCCGTGCTCCGGCGGAACGCCGAGAGCGCGGTAGCAGCGGGGTGAGCAGCAGCTGGCGACGGCTCTTCCGTTCAGCGGTGCCCGGTGCAACCATGGCCCGGTGGCATACGACCAAGTCCTCGCGGACCGCATCCGCGGCCTCCTGATCGGCACGGCGGACTTCACCGAGAAGAAGATGTTCGGCGGCCTCGCGTTCCTGATCGGCGGCAACATGGCCGTGAGCGCGTCGGGCCACGGCGGCATGCTCCTGCGGGCCGACCCTGCGGCGAGCGACGAGCTGTGCGCGAACCCCGGGGTGGAGCGGGCGGTGATGCGCGGCCGGGAGATGGACGGCTGGCTCCGCATCGACGAGGACGCGATCGACTCAGAGGACGATCTGCGCCGCTGGGTCTGGGTCGGCGTCGACTACGCGGGCTCGCTGCCACCGAAGTAGCCCGAGAACAGGATCACTCCACAGTGCACGCGAGGTCATCCCATGTCTGGGTCGGACATGGCATAATCCGAAGAGGCGGTCCGCACTGGATCGCACCACGCACGCGAGGGAGCACGAATGCCAGCGACGACCACGCCCGACGCCCCGGGCGCGTCCCCGGCGTCCGCGGCCACGCTCGACAACTCGATCGTGCCCAAGCACGAGCAGCTGCGCGCGATCATCCTCCGGCTGGCCAAGGAGGACCTCACCCCAGGCGCACGCCTGCCGAGCGAGCGCGAGCTCATGGACATGTACGGGGTCTCCCGCATCACCGTTCGCGCCGCGATCGGCCGCCTCGTGACCGATGGCCACCTGGTCCGCGTGCCGGGCAAGGGCACGTTCGTGGCCGACTCCGCCATCCAGTCCACCCTCCACCTGGCCTCGTTCACCCAGGAGATGGAGGCCCGGGGACTCACAGCCAGCACGGTGGTGCTCACCGCCGAGCGCACGACGGCGCCCGAGGACACCGCGGAGGCGCTCGGCCTCGCGCAGGGAACCGAGGCGATCCACCTGCGCCGCCTGCGCCTCGCCGACGGGCGGCCCGTGAGCGTGGACGACGCGTGGTACCACCCCGCGCACGCCGAGGGGCTGCTGGACATCGACCTCACGGGCTCCGTCTACAAGGCGCTCGCCGAGAAGTTCGGGCACCAGATCGACCGGGCCCGCCAGACGGTCCGCGCCGAGAGCGCCCCCGCCGAGATCGGCGTGCTCCTGGGCACCGTGGCGGGGGCCCCGGTCCTGTTCTTCGACCGCACCTCGTATTCAGGCGACCTGCCCATCGAGCACGCGCGCTCATGGTACCGCTCGGACCGGTACGCCCTGAGCATGGAGGTGCGGCTGTAGGTTAGGCGCCGTTGACCGAGAACAGCTCGGCCCCCGCCGCGACCGCGCCCTCCGACAGGACGGTCGCGGTGTCCGGCTTGGTGTCGAGCACCACGACGGGGCTCACGAGCGAGTAGCCAGCGGCCACGGCGGCTGCCGGGTCGACCCGCATGACGGGAGTGCCGGCGTCGACCGTGTCACCCTTGGCGGCAAGCAGCTCGAAGCCCTCGCCCTCGAGCTTGACGGTGTCGATCCCGACGTGGGTGAGCACCCCGCGGCCGGCCCCGTCCACGACGATGAACGCGTGCGGCAGGAGCTTGACGATCTTCCCTGCGACCGGGGCCACGACGTCGAAGGCGGCCCCCGCGTCCGGCTCGACCGCGGCACCGGAGCCCACCATCTGCGCCGAGAACACCGGATCGGGGACGTCGGCGAGGAGCACCGTCCTGCCGGCGAGCGGCGCGCGGACCACGAGACGGGGCGCCATCAGAGCAGGTCCTCGATGTCCTCGGCGAGCGTGTCCGCCTCGGGGCCGACGATGACCTGGACGGCGCTGCCCGCGACCAGCACACCGTGCGCCCCGGCCGCCTTGAGCGTGCCCTCGCTGACGAGCGAGGAATCCTTGACCTCTGTCCGCAGGCGCGTGATGCACGCCTCCACCTCGACGATGTTCTCGGCTCCCCCGAGCCCCGCGATGATCTTCTCTGCCTTCGACATGGCATGTCCTCTCTGACTCTGCTTCTCCGTCCAGCGGCCGGAACCCTCGGCTCCGACGGGTTCGGGTTGGCCCTTGACATCCGATTGCGGGACGACCCAAACTGAACTGGTCATAACCAGACAGTACCGGGTAAGACCGGCCCTTCACAAGACCCCAGCCCATAGATCGCAAAGGTGCACTCCCATGGCAATCGACACGCCGGCCAAGACGCCGGAGAAGAAGCCCAACGTGGTCTTCGCGACCCTCCAGCGGCTCGGCCGCACGCTCATGCTGCCGATCGCGGTCCTGCCCGCCGCCGGCATCCTCCTGCGCCTCGGACAGGCCGACCTGCTCGGCGCGATCCCCGGCTTCGGGCAGGGCGCGGCGGTCATCTCCGCCGCCGGCAACGCCGTCTTCGCGTGGCTCCCCCTGATCTTCGCGGTGGGCATCGCGATCGGCTGGGCCAAGAAGGCGGACGGGTCCACGGCCCTCGCCGCCGTGGTGGGCTACATGGTGATCGACGGCGTCTTCAAGGCCATGTCCCCGATCGTCCTTGCAGGCCAGGTCGACCCGACCGGCAAGCCCGCGGTGATCAACTACGGGGTCCTCGCTGGCATCATCGTGGGCCTCTTCTCGGCGAGCCTGTGGCAGAAGTTCTATCGGACCAAGCTCCCGGACTTCCTCGGATTCTTCTCGGGCCGCCGCCTCGTCCCGATCCTGACCTCGGTCACGAGCCTCGTGAGCGGCGTGGTCCTCTCGCTCCTGTACCCGCTGTTCAACTCGGGCCTGTCCTGGGTCGGCCAGGCCGTGGCCTCGAACTCGGTGGTGGGCGGCGGCGTCTACGGGTTCGCGAACCGCATGCTCATCCCCGCGGGCCTCCACCACATCCTCAACTCGATGGTCTGGTTCCTCGTCGGCGACTACACCGACGCTTCCGGCCAGCTGGTCCGCGGCGACCTCAACCGCTTCTTCGCCGGCGACCCGACCGCGGGGACGTTCATGACCGGCTTCTTCCCGATCATGATGTTCGGCCTCCCCGCCGCGGCCCTCGCCATCTGGCGCCATGCCAAGCCGTCGCAGAGGAAGATCGTGGGCGGCATCATGCTCTCGACCGCGCTCACCGCGTTCCTCACCGGCATCACCGAGCCGCTCGAGTACTCGTTCATGTTCGTCGCGTTCCCTCTCTACATCGTCCATGCCGCGCTCACGGGCACGTCCCTCGCCCTCGTGAACGCGCTCGGCATCCATGACGGGTTCACGTTCTCCGCGGGGCTGATCGACTTCGTGCTGAACTTCGGCAAGGCCCACAACGCGTGGCTGCTCATCCCGATCGGCATCGGGTACGGCCTCGTGTACTACTTCCTCTTCTCGTTCGTGATCAAGCGGTGGAACCTGCGCACGCCGGGCCGCGAGGACGACGAGGTCACCGTCGAGACCGAGCCCGCGAAGTAGCCTGGAGGAGACCGCATGGAGATCATCGTCCTCCCCGACGCGGGCCGAGTGGCCCGCACCGCGGCCAGCATCATCGAGGACCGCGTGCGCCGCGGGCCCGCGGTGCTGGGCCTCGCCACCGGCTCCACGCCCCTCGGCACGTACCGCGAGCTCATCCGCAGGCACCGCGAGGAGGGGCTGAGCTTCGCCGGCTCGCAGGCCTTCCTGCTGGACGAGTACGTGGGGCTGCCGGCCTCGCACCCCGAGTCCTACCGCTCGGTGATCCGCCGCGAGATCGCGGACCACGTGGACTTCGCCGCCGGGGAGGTGCACGGGCTCGACGGCGAGGCCGCCGACCCGGCGGCCGAGGCCGCCCGGTACGACGCGTCGATCGCCCGGGCAGGCGGCATCGACGTCCAGATCCTCGGCATCGGCTCCGATGGGCACATCGGGTTCAACGAGCCCATGAGCTCGCTCGCGTCCCGCACCAGGATCAAGACCCTCACCGAGCAGACCCGCCGGGACAACGCGCGGTTCTTCGCGGGCCCCGATGAGGTGCCGCACCACGTCCTGACCCAGGGCCTCGGGACGATCCTCGAGGCACGGCACCTGCTGCTCCTCGGGCTCGGTGAGGCGAAGGCGGAAGCCGTCGCCGCCGCCGTCGAGGGTCCCGTCGCGGCACGGTGCCCGGCGTCGGCGCTCCAGCTGCACCCGCACGTGACGGTGCTCGTGGACGCCGCCGCGGCCTCGCGGCTCGAGCACACGGAGTACTACCAGCACACGTTCGGGAAGAAGCCGGCGTGGCAGGGGTTCTGAACCGTACGGGCGCCGGGCTCGGGGTCGGGCAACGGGTCGCCCTCGAGTTCGCGGTCGAGTCCGAGGCGGGGGTCCGCGTCGCCGCCGCGGCGGGCGCCCTGCGTGTGGAACTGTGCGCGGACCTCGCCGCGACGGACGGAGTCACGCCGAGCCTCGCGGACATCGAGGCCGCGTGCGCGGTGGGCCTCCCGGTCCACGTGCTCGTGCGCCCGCGGCCCGGCGGGTTCGCCTACGGCCGCGAGGAGCTCGCGGCCATCGAGCGGGGCTGCGTCCAGGCCGTGCGCGCGGGGGCGGCAGGCGTCGTCGTCGGCATGCTGTCGCGCGACGGCGGGCCGGACGCCGAGGCGCTGAGGCGAGTGGCCGGCGTCGTGCGCGCGGAGGCGCCGGACGCCGAGGTGACGTTCCACCGGGCGTTCGACGCCGCCCTGGCCGCGGGCGCCGAACCCGCAGCCGCGCTGGCCCGCCTCGCGGACACCGGTGCGGACCGGGTCCTCACGAGCGGCGGCGCCCCCGACTGCAGGCTCGGGCTCACCGCGCTGCGACGGCTGGTCGGGCTCGCGCGGGAGCACGCGCCGGGCCTGGAGATCATGGCAGGCGGCGGCGTGACCGCGGCCCTCGTGCCCCCGCTCCTCGACGCCGGGGTCCACGCGGTCCACGCCTCCGCCCGCGGCCGGGGCGGCACGATCGACCCGGCCACGGCCGGCGCGATCGCGGCCACGATCTCCAGCGCCGTCGCCGCGCGGCCGGGCAACGCCCAGTGAGGGCTCCCGGGGCGGTCAGTGCCCGCCTGGCGCCGCGGCCTCCCAGAGGTTGATCGCGTCGAGGAGCTGCGCCTTGCGGTCGGGCCCCGCGAAGCTCGCGGTCACCGAGTTGCGGGCGAGCCCCGCGAGGTCCGAGGGCGTGAGCCCGAACTGATCAGCCACGGCGGAGAGGTTCTGCCCCGCGTAGCCGCCGAAGTAGGCGGGGTCGTCCGAGTTCACCGTCACGCGCAGGCCCGCCGCGAGCATCGCGGGCAGCGGGTGGTCGGCGAGCGACCCGACGGCACGGAGCCGCACGTTGGAGAACGGGCACACCGTGAGCGGGATGCGGTGCTCGGCGAGGTGCCGCACGAGCTCCGGGTCTTCAAGGGATCGGATGCCGTGGTCGATCCGCTCGGCACCGAGCTCGCGGAGCGCCTCCCACACGTACTCGGGCCCGCCCTCCTCCCCCGCGTGGGCCACGGCGTGCAGGCCGAGCGCGCGGGCCTCGGCGTAGATGTGGGCGAACTTCCCGGCGGGGTTCCCCACCTCGGCGGAGTCGAGGCCGACGCCGAGCAGCGCCTCGGGATGCCGCCTCGCCTCCGCCCACACCGCCTCGGCCTCCTCGACGGGCGCGTCGCGGAGGAAGCACAGGATCAGGCCGCCGGTGACGCCCAGGTGGGCGGCGCCGTCGAGCGCATCCTGGAGTCCGCCCACGACGTCCGCGTACGGGACGCCGCGCGAGGTGTGCGCCTGGGCGTCGAAGAACAGCTCGGCGTGGCGCACGCCCTCCGCGGCGGCCCGGTGCAGGTACGCGGCGGCCAGGTCGCGGAAGTCCTCGCGGGTGCGCAGCACCGCCATGCATGCGTAGTAGAGGTCCAGGAACGACTGCAAGTCGGTGAACTGGTGGGCGGCGCGCAGCTCCTCCACCGAGGCGAACGGAAGCCCGACCCCGTTCCTCGCCGCGAGCTCGAACGTCAGCTCGGGCTCGAGAGTGCCCTCGATGTGCAGGTGGAGCTCGGCCTTGGGGAGGGTGAGGGCGCTGGTCATGGGGACTACTCTCCCACGGCAGGCCCCGGCTCCCCGGCCGCGGGCGCCTTTACAGAATCCTTATGCTTCTGAATATTCACAACTTTGTGAAACGCGCGTAGCTTCATTCTCATGACAACGGTCATACAGACAGTCGACCTCCACAAGCACTTCGGCCGCGTGCACGCCCTCGACGGCCTGAACCTCGAAGTCGCCCAGGGCGAGGTCCACGGATTCCTCGGCCCCAACGGAGCCGGCAAGTCCACCACGCTGCGCGTCCTCCTCGGCCTGGCCCGCGCCACCTCGGGCACGGCCACCGTCCTCGGCAAGGACCCGTGGGCGGACGCCGTCGAGCTCCACCGCCACGTCGCCAGCATCCCGGGCGACGTGAGCATCTGGCCCAACCTCTCCGGGGGCGAGGCGATCGACCTCATCTCGCGCCTGCGGGGCGGCACCACGGACCATGCCCGGTACAGGGCCCGCAAGAAGGAGCTCTGCGAGACGTTCGACTTCGACCCGACGAAGAAGGGCCGCGCGTACTCGAAGGGCAACCGGCAGAAGGTCGCCCTGATCTCCGCCTTCGCCACCGATGCGGAGCTCTACCTCTTCGACGAGCCCACGAGCGGCCTCGACCCGCTCATGGAGGCCGTGTTCACGCGCGAGGTCCGCAGCATGGCCAAGGACGGGGCCACCGTGCTCCTCTCGAGCCACATCCTCTCCGAGGTCGAGCGCCTGGCCGACCGGGTGAGCATCATCCGCTCGGGAAAGATCGTCGACGGCGGCACCCTCGACTCGCTCCGGCACCTCACCCGCACCGAGATCTCGTTCGCCCAGGATCACGTCGATACGGCCGCGCTCAGCGCTCGGCCCGAGGTCCACGACCTCACCGTCGCGGACGGCCGCGTGAAGTTCGGCGCGGACTCGGACCGCGTCCACGAGGTCCTCCCCCTCCTCGGCACCCTGGGCGTCAAGAGCCTGCTCGTCTCGCCGGCCTCGCTCGAGGAGCTCTTCCTCCGCCACTACGGCGACACAGTGGCCGTCCGCGAGAACGGGGACCGCGGCACGCACGACGACGGAGCCCGTCACCACCGCCGCCACCGTGGCGCGGAGGAAGCGCCCGCCACGGTGCGCACGACGACGAGCACGGGAGCCTGACATGAGCACGCTCCTCACGCTCTACCGGCAGCGCCTGCGCCGCGACCGGTGGCAGCTGGTCGGCTGGATCGTGGGCATCGCCGCGATGGCGCTCTTCTCGGCGGCCGCCGTGGCCAAGACCTATGGCACGCTCGCCGAGCAGACCGATGTCCTCAAGGTCGCCCTCGCCACGCCCGTGATCCTCATCTTCCGCGGCCTCGCCCGCGGCCCGGGTCTGGGCGCGTTCACGTTCTTCGAGATCTTCTCGTTCCTCTCGCTGCTCACCGGCTGGATGAGCACGTTCATGGCGGTCCGCCACTCCCGCGCCGAGGAGGAGAACGGCCGCGCCGAGATGATCTCGTCGACGCCGGCCGGCCGGATGCTCCCCCTCTTGGCCACGGTGGTGCACGGCGTCATCGCGAACCTCCTGGCCGCGATCGCCGTCGCGCTCTCCTTCATCGCCTCGAACCTCGACCCCGCCGGATCGATCCTGACGGGGGCGGCCGCCGGGGCGGTCGGCATCTCGTTCCTCGGGGTCGGGCTGCTCGCGGGCGAGTTCATGAGCACGTCCCGCGGCGCGAACGCCATCTCGGCGTCACTCGTGCTCGCCGCATACATCCTGCGCGGCTTCGGCGACGCCGCCGGCACACCCGGCCCGGACGGCATGACCATGACCGCCGGGTGGCCGAGCTGGATCTCCCCGATCGGCTGGGGCCAGCAGACGTTCGCGTACACGGGCGACCGGTGGTGGCCGCTCGTCCTCCCGCTCGCCCTCGGCGCCGTGTGCATCGCGGCGACGGCACTGATCATGGACCGCCGCGACGTCGGCGCCGCGCTCCTCGCGGAGCGCACGGGACGCGCGGACGCGCGCCCGGCCCTGAACGGCTCCTTCGCCCTCGCGGCGCGGCTCCAGATGGGCTCCATCATCGGCTGGTGCATCGGCGGCCTCGCCACCGGGCTCCTGACAGGCGGCCTCGGCTCCGCGGTCGACGCCGTCACGTCGGCCAATCCGGACACGACCGCCGCCCTGCGCAAGATGATCCAGGCCCAGGGCTCCTCGACGACCCAGCTGCTCGTGTCCGTCTTCTTCCTCCTCGCCGGCGTCCTGGCCGCGGCGTGCGCCCTCCAGGCCGTCATCCGCGCCCGGCAGGAGGAGGCCGCGGGCACCGGGCCCTGGCTCGTGTCCCAGCCGCTCGGCCGCATGCGCTGGTTCGCGGACTACCTCGCCCTCGGAACCCTCACGATCGTCGCAGTCCTGCTCCTGACGGCCCTCGGCGCGTGGCTCTCGCTCGTCGCGTCCGGGGACACCTCCGGCGCCGTGGGAGATGTCTGGATGACAGCCATCGACCAGATCCCCGCGGCCCTCATCTTCCTGGCCGTCCCGGCGCTCGTGTTCGTCGTCTGGCCGCCCGCCACGATCCCCGCGGGCTGGACGATCCTCGGCCTCGCCGTCCTCCTCGGCGTGTTCGGCGGGCTGATCGGCGTGGACAAGTCGATCCAGGACATCTCCCCGTTCTCGCACACCCCCGTCCCCGGCTCGGGCGGTACCGACTGGACGGGCGGCTTCTGGATGCTCGGCATCAGCGTGGTCGCCGCGGCCCTCTCGCTCGCCCTCATGCGGCGCCGCGAGGTGGGGTCGGCGTGAGCGCGGAACCGGACACCCCGGACCTCGACGCGCAGGCCGGCCCGGAGCCGCGCGCGCTGCCCGAATCCGCAGAGAGCTCGGCGGCAGTCATGATCGCCGCCGGGTTCCCCCGCATCCCGGCCCGCGCCCTGATGGCGCTCGTCGTCTCCGAGGACGGCGCCCTGACCGCCGCGGAGCTGTCCGAGGTCCTCGGGGTGAGCGCCGCCGCCGTCTCCGGCGCGGTGCGGTACCTGCAGACCGTCGGGTTCGTGCACCGCGTCGCCCAGCCCGGGAGCCGTCGCGACCGCTACGCCCTGCCGGAGGACCTCTGGTACGTCGCCACGCTGAGGCAGAATCCCATCTACCACCAGCTCGGCGCGCTCTCGATGGCCCTCGCCGAGGACCTCCCGACCGGGTCCGCGGCGCGCGCCCGGGCTGAGGACATGGCCCACTTCTACCGGTTCATCGCCGAGCGCATGCCCAAGCTCCTCGACGAATGGGAGCAGGAGCGGCGGGGCTGACCGGCGGTGCGCGGCTGACGGGCGGCAGGAGACGTGGCAGGGTGGGACTGACCCGAGCACAAGGAGCCCGCATGTCCCGCATCGCCATCATCGGAGGCCACGGCAAGGTGGCACTGCTCCTCGCCCCACTGCTCGTGGAGCGGGGAGACGAGGTCACCTCGATCATCCGCAACCCCGCGCACGCGGCGGAGGTCGAGGCGACGGGCGCCACTCCGGTCGTGGAGGACATCGAGACGCTTGACGAGGCGGGCATGGCCGCACTCCTCTCCGGGCACGACGCCGTCGTGTGGTCGGCAGGCGCGGGCGGCGGGAGCCCGGCCCGGACCCAGGCCGTGGACCGCGACGCGGCGATCCGGTCCATGAAGGCCGCCGCGGACGCAGGAGTCCCCCGGTACGTCATGGTCTCCTACCTCGGTTCCCGTCCCGACCACGGGATCCCGGAGACCAACCCGTTCTTCCACTACGCCGAGGCGAAGGCCGCCGCGGACGAGCACCTGCGCGGCACGGGCCTCGACTGGACGATCCTCGGCCCGTCCACGCTCACGCTCGACCCGGGCACCGGAAGGATCTCCCTCGCCGACCCCACGGACTCGCGCAGCGTGAGCCGCGCGGACGTCGCGGCGGTGGCGGCCGCGGCCCTGCGCGAGCCGCGCACGGTCCATGAGTTCGTGGGCTTCAACCAGGGCGAGACGCCGATCGCCGAGGCCCTCGGCGCGCTCTGACGCCCGCCCGCCTGCACCGGCCGCGCCGCCCGCGCGGGGCAGTCCGCGACGGGTAGTGTGGGCCCATCAGCCCCACTCGCCCTTGGAGGAACGCACCATGACTGGACCGATCGTTGTCGGGGTGGACGGCAGCGAGACCGCGCGTTACGCCGCGCAGCAGGCCCGCGACCTCGCGGTGGCCCTCGGTGCGCCGCTCCACATCGTGTCCGCCTTCGACACCGACCGCACCGAGGTGCTCGGCAGCGGCAGCGACACGTGGATCGTCTCCGACGCGGACACGACCGTGGCCACGGCGAAGAAGGCCGCCGAGGCCCTCGAGGCGCCGGGCCTCACGGTCACGTACGGCGCGGCGCGCGGCAAGCCGGCCGAGGCGATCATCGCCGAGGCCGAGCGCGTGGGAGCGCGGATGATCGTGGTGGGCAACCGCGGCATGCAGGGTCTGGGCCGGTTCCTCGGGAGCGTGGCCAACTCGGTGGCGCACTCCGCCCCCTGCGACGTCTACATCGTCAAGACCGTCGGCTCCTGAGCCGTCCTGACGCTCCCCGGAACCGCACCATGACCGCCCGGCCCGCGCTCCCGAGGCTCGACGGCGCCACGGTCGCCGTCACCGGCGCCACCGCCGGAATCGGCTACTTCACGGCCGAGCAGCTCGCCCGCCTCGGCGCGTCCGTAGTGATCAGCGCGCGCAGCCCGCAGCGGGGAGCCGCCGCGGAGGCCAGCATCCGCGCGCAGGTGCCGGGCGCCGTCGTGCGCACGGTTCCCCTGGACCTGTCGAGCCTCGCCGCGACGCACGACGCCGCCGCGCTCCTCGCCGGGCTGCCGCGCCTCGACGCGGTGGTCGCCAACGCGGGAGCGGTGGGCCTGCCCGACCACGTGAAGCCGCGTGCCGAGCGGGGGCCGCGGACGCGGACCACCCCGGACGGCCTCGAGCTGTTCTGGGGGACCAACTTCCTGGGCACGTATGCGCTGGTCGCCGGACTGCTGCCCCGGCTCATGGAGTCCGGCGGGAGGCTCGTGACGGTGGGGAGCATCAGCTACGCCGCGGCCAAGGCGCCCGCGGACACCGTGCCGGACCCGGCCGAGCCGCGCTCCGACCTGTCCAAGTACGCCCAGTCCAAGCTCGCCGTGATGTCGCTCGGGTTCGAGCTCGCGCGGCGCCTCGAGGGCACGGGCGCGTCGTCCGTGGTGGTGCACCCGGGCACGGCGATGGACGCGCTCGCGCCCGTCCGCGTGGGCGTCGCGGTCAACCAGCCCGACCCGTTCCCTGCGCTGCGGCCGCTGCTTCGGCTCATCGGCCAGGGCAAGGACCGGGCGGCGAGTGCGCTGGTCGCGGGGGTCGCGAGTCCAGACGTTGCCAACGGCGACTACTGGGGCCCGTCCGGCCCCTTCCAGCTGAGTGGGCCACCGGCGAAGCACACTCCGCGGCCGTCGGTCCTCGACCCCGATCCCGCGGCCCGGCTCGTGGCCGAGGCGGAGCGGCTGAGCGGGGTCCGGCTGCCCGTGTGACGGGCCGGTGCGGCTGGTCCAGCGGCCAGGCGTGGGCGTCATGGACCGGCCGTCTCAAGGGCCCCAGGTGTCGCTCCCGGTCTCGGCCGGTCCCGCGTGATACGGGTTGAAGATGCACACGTGGGAAAGAGATTATGCGCAGGTGGTTGCCTCGCAGCCGGTGACCGAATCCGACCGCAACTCGGAGGTGCTGCGCATCCCGGGCAGCGCGCTCGCGGCCTTCCCGCTCGCACCCACCGTGGTGAAGGTCTCCGTGGGAGGCAGCGAACGCTCGGTCCTGTGGAGCCCGCGCAGCAACGACCGGCGCTCCGGCACGCTCGCCGTGGGCAACGACGTGATGAGCTCGCTGCCCGAGCGCGAGCCGGTGCGGATCGGCGTCCAGGACGACGTCTTCCACCTGCTCGTGCCATGTCCCGCCGGGTGACCCGCGAGAAATGTCGGACCCTCTTGTTCTCCTTGTGAGTGCAGCCGGTCCTGCCCCGTGAAGACGGCCGGGACCGGCTGCACCACAGCGCTGCGTCGGGACAGGATGCAGCGCGACGCGGTGTCCGGGACGGCGAATATGGGGGGCCGCCCCGGGCATCCCGCGGGATGCCCGCCCCTTGCCCCTTCGGGCCGCATCCGCCCAGAGTGGACCCATGGGACGCCTCGTCTACATGAACCTCGCCTCGCTCGACGGCTACATCGCGGACCGCGCCGGGAACTTCGACTGGGCGGCCCCGGACGAGGACGTCCACGCCGCGGTCAACGATCTCCTGCGCCCGGTGGGCACCTACCTGTACGGGCGGCGGGTCTACGAGGTGATGCGCGCGTGGGAGGACCCCAGAATCGAGGCCGGCCAGCCCGCCGTCGTGCGCGATTTCGCTCAGATCTGGCGCGGCGCGGAGAAGATCGTGTACTCCCGGACGCTCGAGGAGGCCACGACGGCGCGGACCAGGCTCGAGCGGGTCTTCGATCCCGCCGAGGTGCGCGCGCTCAAGGAACACTCGGGGGCAGACCTCGCAATCGGCGGCCCGGGCCTCGCGGCGGAGGCGTTCGCGGCGCGCCTCGTGGACGAGGGCCGGCTGTTCATCGCCCCCGTCGCGGTGGGCGGCGGGACGCCCGCGCTGCCGGATGCGCGGCTCGATCTGGTGCTCGCCGACGAACGCCGGATCGGACGCTTCGCGTACCTGCGCTACACCATCACGTGAAGCAGCCCGCAGGGGGCCAAATCCCGGGCGTGCCGTTCCAGAACATGATCTAATGCTTTGGTGCCGTGGTCGCGGCACAGGGGCAGAAGGCAGGGCATCAATGGTGGAAGCGGGCGTTCCCGAGGGTCAGTACTGGTTCGTCGGAGCGTACTACGCAGACCAGGAACCGAAGGACCAGACCGAACGGTTCATCTCGCAGCACATCTGGGAGAACGGGTTCGAGGACCGCTACCTCGACACCGTGAAGTCGATGAAGGTGGGCGACCAGATCGCCCTGAAGTCGACGTACGTCCGCCGCAAGGGCCTCCCCTTCGACCCGCAGGGCCACGCGGTCTCCGTCATGGCGATCAAGGCCGTCGGCGTCATCACCGCCAACCCCGGCGACGGGCGCAAGATCGCCGTGGACTGGACCCGCGTCGACTCCCCGCGCGAGTGGTACCTCTACACCGGCCGTCACACCATCTGGAAGGTCACCCCCGGCCACTGGATGCGCGAGGAGCTCCTCCGCTTCACCTTCTGGGGCGAGGCGCAGGACACGGACCGGTTCCGCAACGCCCCGGCCTGGGCCAAGCGGTTCGGCGACTCGGACCCGAAGCCGGAGCAGCGCTTCGAGTGGACCGCGTTCTACGAGGCCATGGCGACGGCGCTCCTGGGCTTCCGCCACCGCCGCCCCGAGCTGCTCGCGCACCTGCGCGAGATGCAGGAGCGCCACGAGGAGCTCGGCTTCCTCATGGACCGCGACTGGCGGGACAACCCGGTGCCGCTCAAGGACATCTGCCCGTTCACGGTCATGGGCACGTTCAACCGCGGCACCACTCCGGCCAAGCGCACCGAGATCGCGGCCGACTGGGCCGCGTTCCTCGGCGTCAAGGTCCCGGCGCCCACCGGCTTCGACGGGATCCCGCTGCTGAACAACCAGAACTCGTGGTTCTTCCCGCCGGCCGGCACCCGCCAGCGGGACGACATCGACAGCCTCTGGGACGTCTTCGAGGCCGCGCTCGCCGCCGCCGACTCGAGCGAGGACCACGAGCGGTTCCGCCTCGCCGCCGCCTACGACCGCGCCCGCGACATCTACCGCGTGGGCACCAAACTCACCATGGGCCTGTTCTGGGTCCGCCCGTGGAACTTCCTGCCGCTGGACGGCCGCTCGAGGACCTACCTCAAGACCGAGCTCATGCTGGACCAGGACTTCTTCACGGCCGACGGCGCAGCGTACGTCACGCTGCTGGACACGCTCGCCTCGAAGTTCGAGGACCCCCAGTTCGCGGTCCACTCGTTCCCGGAGCTGTCCTGGACGGCATACCTCGAGCGGTACGGCCAGGGCTCCCACGCGCAGACGGCCGAGGGCGAGGCGCCGGAGCCCGAGGACGACCCGACGCCCGTCTCGCCGCAGGCCAGCTACACGGTGCACGACATCGTCACGGACGGCTGCTTCATCGACGAGGCAGACCTCAACTCGTACCTGGCGCGCTGGCGGTCCAAGAAGAACCTCATCCTCCAGGGCCCTCCCGGCACCGGCAAGACGTGGCTGGCCCGGCGCCTCGCCTATGCGCTCATCGGCACGAGGGACAACAAGTCCGCGCTCCGCGCGACGCAGTTCCACCCGAACTCGAGCTACGAGGACTTCGTGCGCGGCTGGCGGCCCGGCTCGGACGGCAAGCTCACGCTCGTGGACGGGCCGTTCCTCGAGATGGTCGAGCGGGCCAACGCGAACCCGGACGTGCCGCACGTCATGCTCATCGAGGAGATCAACCGCGGCAACCCAGTCCAGGTCTTCGGCGAGCTCCTGACCCTCATCGAGGCGGGGAAGCGCTCCCCGCGAGAGTCCCTCCAGCTCGCGTACCCGCGCTCGGGCACCGAGAGCGTCCACGTGCCCAGCAACCTCTACATCATCGGCACGATGAACCTCGCCGACCGCTCGCTCGCGATCATGGACCTCGCGTTCCGCCGGCGCTTCGCGTTCGTCTCCCTCGAGCCGAACGTCAACGACGCGTGGCAGGCGTGGATGTCGGCGCGGCACGGCGTAGACCCGAAGGAGCTCGAGCTCGTCCGCTTCCACTTCGACGCGCTCAACGACCGCATCGCCGACGACCCGACGCTCGGCTCCGAGTTCCGGCTCGGCCACTCCTTCGTGACCCCGCCGGCCGAGGAGCGCGTCTCCTCGTTCGCGGACTGGTTCCGCGGCGTCGTGGACACCGAGATCGTCCCAACCCTCGAGGAGTACTGGTTCGACGACGCGGCGAAGGCCGAGGCGGCGTCGGCGGCCCTCCTCGAGGGCCTCGAGTGACGCAGGCCGACCCCGAGCGCACGACGGCGACCGGCCACCCCGCGGACGCCGCCGACCCCGAGCACGCGCCGTCGCCCGGCCACCCGGCCGCGGCCGCGGACGGTTCCGTCGTCGTCGCCGGCGGGGTGAGCATCCCGGTCCGCAACGTGTGGCTCCTGCTCCTGTACGCGTCGGAGTTCTACCAGTCGGGCCCCGAGGCGTTCGACGGCGTCGAGGAGTACCCCGAGAAGCTGCCCGAGCTGCTCGCCGAGCTGCTCGTCGCGAGCACCGAGGACCGGTTGCGGAGGCCCCTCACGCCCTCGTTCGCCAAGACCTCGCGGGACCTGTCCCGCGTGCGCGGGGGGATCGATACCCTGCGTACCGAGTCCCACCAGCTCCTCTCGCGCGGCCTCGTCGCGTGCCGGTTCGAGGAGCTCACGGTGGACACGCCGCGCAATCGGCTGATCCGCACGGCGCTGGACTCGATCGCCCGGCTGTGCGGCGACGAGGAGCTCATGCGGCGCTGCCAGGGCCAGTCGCAGCGGCTGGCCCAGCTCGGCGTCGGCGTCCTCGACCTGCGGGCCGGGCAGCGCGACCAGTCTGTGCTGGCCGCGTTGCGCCTGACCCGCAACGACCAGCGGGACCGCTCGGTGCTGCTCGCGGCCCGGCTCGCGCTCCAGCTGTCGCTGCCGTTCGGGCGCACCAACCCGGGGCACGGACGGGGCGCCCTCGACGAGCGCCAGTTCCGGAACCTGTTCGAGGGGGCCGTCGGCGGCTTCTACACGGTGCACGGGCGCCCGCGCCGGTGGACCGTGCAGCGCGGCCGAAAGGTCGGCTGGAAGACGACCGGTGCCACCCTCGGAATGGCCGCCGTCCTGCCGCACATGGTCACGGACGTGTGGATCGACGTTCCCGCCCAGGCGTCCGCCCCGGGCCGCCGGCTGATCATCGACACCAAGTTCACGGCGGCGCTGCGGCCGGGCCGGTTCGCACGCGAGACCCTCAGCTCGGGCCACCTGTACCAGCTGTACGCCTACGTGCGCGAGCAGGAGTCCACCTCGGATCCCGCGTCCCTCGCGGCGGGCGGTCTCCTGCTGTACCCGTCGACGGGCGCGGCGCTCTCTGAATCCTTCGTCTCCTCCGGCCACCGGCTCGGCGCTGCGACCGTGGACCTCTCCGTCGCCTCCGTGCTCGTCCGCGACCAGCTCATCGCCGCCGTGGCCCCTTATCTCGCGCCCTGAATCCCCGCGGGGACCCGTTCTCGCGGGGACCCGCAGCGTCGCACCACCCGAAAGGCTCCCCGTGCCCCCAGTGCCCCCTCGTGCGCGCCGGCTCCTCCCGGTCGTTGCGGTCCTCGGCGCAGTCGCCGTGGCCATCGCCGTGCTCGCGTTCGGCAGGCCCTTCCTCGACCGCGTCCTGGTCAGGGGAGACTCGCCGTCTGCGGCGTACCTCGCGTTCGACGCGGCCCGCCCGGCGTCGGCCGTGGGCGCGAGCGGGCTGACCGTCGCCTTCCCCACGGAGCCCCGGCGTCTCCCCGACCGCGGCCCCGGCGACGGCGTGCGCGCGGGCGAGTCATACATGGCAGGGACGACGAACTGGTACCTCGCCGGGTATGTAGACCTCGAGTGCGCCGTGCAGGATGATGCCGCCGACTTCGCGCTCCGGACCATGGCCACGACGTCCGTTGACTCCATGGCGCAGAGCGCGGCGGCGGACTCGCACGGCGTCGACGCTCAGGAGACCACCACCGTGGCCGGCATGCGCGCGGTCCACACGCGCTTCACCGTCGCCAAGGACGGCCGCAGCGGCAGCGGTGACAGCCTGTGGGTCCACGACGGTGCCCGGCTGTACACCCTCACCGCGCTCGGTGCGCACGACGGCGACTGGCAGGCTTTCGTCTCCTCGGCGGCCTTCGCGCATCCCGCCCAGGCGGACGTCCCTCCCTGCGCGGCCCCCGTGGGCGCCTGACCGCTCCCCTCGTTCCCCGGGGCAGGCGGGCGGTGGCAGGATGGGCACATGGGTGAGGTCACGGAGTACCTGGCGAGCCTCGACGGGCCCGACGGCGAGGCAGTGAGGCACGTCTACGACGTCGCCCGCGAGATCGCGCCCGAGGCGACCGAGGGCCGGAGCTACGGCATGGCTGCGCTGCTCCTGCACGGGAAGGGCTACGCGAGCGTGATGGTCGCGAAGAAGCACCTCTCCGTCTTCCCCTTCAGCGGGCAGGTGCTGGAGGCGTTCGCGGATCGGCTCGGCGAGTTCGACTGGGCGAAGGGCACGCTGCGCTTCACCGCCGAGCACCCCGTCCCCGACAGCCTGCTCCGCGACATCTTCACGGCCCGCATCGCCGAGATCGAAACGCAGCTCAAGAAGAGGTAGAGGCGGCGAGGTGCCAGAGGGTCACCGTGCCGTCGTCCTCGAGCGCGGCGAGACTAGAGCAGTCCGCGGCGAGGGCCAGCGCACGGACTCGTTCCCTGCATTCGACGGCGACCCAGATCCGGCCGGAGTCGGGATCGAGGACCAGAAGGCGGCCGTCGACGCAGCTGGCCGCGAGCTGGCTCCCGGTGCCGTTGAACGCGAGGTGGCCCACGTCGCCGCTCCGCACGACGTCCAGGCGAGGGGCCGGACCAGCAAGGCTCCACACACACAGCCCGAAGTCGGCTGAACCAGCGGCCACCCGCTCTCCGCCGCCGCTCACGGCGAGGACTCGGACTGGCCCGGGGGAGTGGATCCGCCCGGCGAGATCGCCGGTTTCCGTGCCGTGGACCTCCACGACCCCTTGGGGATCCGCCTCCGCCAGCCATGCGCCGTCGGCACTGAGGGCGAGGGCATCGTTCGGCTCGTCAAGGTCCTGCTGCCGGGCGACACGGCCCCGCGCTCCCGTCGTCGCGTCCCACGTCGTCACGAGCGTTCGCTGGGCCTCGCGGGACATGGACTCGAGGGAGCCGACCACGAGCCGCCCCTGCGAGGCGAAGGCCAGCCCATCCACCGAGGCGCCGGCCGAGGCGGCCATGAGCTGCGTCCCCGTCGACGCGTTCCACACGGCGAGCGAGCCAAACCACGAGCCTGCAGCCACGCGGTCGGTCGAGCCGCTCAGGGCCACCCGAGAGAAGTCCCGTCCGTCCTCCGTGCGGAGCTCGCGCACGACGGCGCCGCTCGCCGTCTCGATCAGCGTCACCCCGCGTCGTCGCCCGACGGCGATGAGGGCACCGTCGGCGGACATGGCCAGGCCCCCTGCGTCGTCGCCCACGCGGAGGCGGCGCGCCGGGGGGCTCAGCGGCAGGCTCTCAGGTGCCGCGGCTGCGAACGGGACCGTGCTGGCGAACGGGACCGCCCCGGCGTCGTGCGCACCGGGGGGCTCCTCTTCCCGGCCCGCCCCGCCCGGCACCGCTTGCGGGCCCGCGGCGTGTGCCGGTTCCTCCTCCTGCGCCACGACCGGCCGCGGCCGCCGGGGAGCGGCAGGCTCCGCTGCCTGACGGGCGGCGCGTCGTGACCGCCTGCCGAGCGCGAACAGCTCCGTGGCACCGCCGCGCACACACAGCACCGGCGTCACCCACTCGAGGCTCGTGTCCGAGCGTCCGCGCATGGCGATGCGCCCGTTGCGTGTGGCCTCGTCGACCGCCCGGCCCGCGGCGAGTGCCTTGTAGAAGCCGCGCGAGAAGGCGATGGCACCCGCGTCCGAGACCGCGAACTGCATCGCGACGACCGCGCTGATGCCCCCGCGCACCAAGGCCGCAGACGTGCTGGAGAATAGGTCCTCGTCCCCAGACCGCCCCGAATTGCACGAGTTGAGGAACACGAGCCGCGGAGTGGGGTCGGCCGTGCTCAGCAAGTCGACCAGCTGGTCCGCCGTGACGCGGTGGGGCCTGCCGTCGGGACCGTTGAACACCACAAGGCCCGACTCGCTCAGGGCATCGTAGTCACCGTGCCCGATGAAGTGGACCGCGTGCCAGGGCCCGTCCAGAAGCAGTTCGTGGACCTCGTCCCACGTGGCCTCCTCAGTCCAGACAAGTTCAATCTGCCCGGACTCCACATAATCGGACAGCGCCTCGGCGAGGTGCTGCTTCTCCGCCTCGACGTCGAGCTGCGGCAGGCCTCGGGGCGAAGCGACGATGCCGAGAATGCGCAGGGGCGGCGTGATCCTCAGGGGCCGGCGGTGGTAGTCCTCGGCGGGGATCGTCCGGAGGAGCGGTTCCGAACGGCACACATAGGTTCCGAGCCCCGGGTCGAACATGAGCTCCCAGGGCAGCGCCGCCAGCTGGGGCGCGGCAAAGCTCAGGACCACGCGCAACCGCTCGCCGGACTGCGCGGCTGAGGCGAGGCTCGCGCGGTAGGTGCCGTAGACGTCTCGGGGGAACGCCGCGGCGAACAGCTCGCTTCCCATCGCCTGCAGGACCTGCTCCGACTGCGGCACCACACGGCGCGCGGACACCGACGAGGCGAGGACCGTCGATTCGACGTCCCGCAGCGATCCCTGGATGCGATCGACGTCGAGGTTCAGGGTTCCGTGGCTCTGCCCACCGGCCGGCGCGCTGAGGACGCGCACGGCATAGTGCCCGGGGAGGCCGTTCTCCCGAAGCTCGAGGCACATGTCAACGCTCATGCCAGCTCCCGCAAAGAGCCGCAACGCCGTGTGTCGCGGGTGGTGCCAGCATGGACCGGCCCATCCCACTGCACAAGGGACTTTCGGCTATTCTTCCAATGAATCTACAAATCAGCGCCGCTTTCGGCTGGAAGCCCTACCCAGCACGAGTGCATGGAGCTACGCTCGAAGAAGGTCCGCCGGGCTGTTTCTTGGGGGTGTGGGCATGGTCGCCGGCACGCGGACCGCCGGGGGGTTCCTGGCGGCGTTGGAGTCCCTGAGCTCGGACGACGAGCTCCGGAAGTACAAGCGTGCTTTCCCTGTGGCACGGCGCGGCCGAGATCGCTTCCTCGGGGTCCGCATGGGCGCCGTCCTCGAGCTTGCCCACGCCTCGGTGGACATGCCGCTGGACGAGGTGGAACGGCTCCTGGAGAGCCAGTGGCACGAGGCCAGGACCGGAGCGGTGAGCATCATGGACCTCCAGGCCCGCCGGCGCACCACCACCTCCGAGCGGCGCCGCGAACTCTACGAGCTGTACATGCGCCGGCACGACCGGATCGACTCGTGGGACCTCGTGGACGTGGCCGCGGTCCATGTGGTCGGCGGCTACCTCTCGGACAAGTCGAGGGAGCCACTGTACGAGCTGGCCCGATCACCCAGGCCGTGCGAACGCAGGACGGCGATTGTCGCGACGATGTACTTCCTGGGCTCGGGAGACACGCAGGATCTCTTCCGGATCGCGGAAATGCTCGCCCAGGACCCGGACGAATCCGTGCAGAAGGCCACCGGCTGGGCCCTGCGGACCGCCGGCACTCCGAGGCTCGAGACGTTCCTGAACCTCTGGGCGCCGCGCATGACGAGGGTTGCCCTCCGGTACGCGGTCGAGAACCTGCCCAAGGGCGCACGTGAGAGGTACCTCAAGGCCTCGTGACGCTCACTCGGCCTTGCACGCCGAGAGCAGCTCGGCCGCCTTGCCGTGCTCGGCATCGGTCATCCAGAGGCCGTAGGCGGCCTTGACCTCGACGATCGTGACCGCATACTCACACCTGAACGGCTTGTTCGGCGGCAGCCAAGTGGCCAGGTCCGCGTCTCCCTTCTCCTGGTTCGACGGGCCGTCCATGGCCCGAAGGTTCGCCGGGTCGTTGGCGAACTCGAGCCGCCTCTGCGCGGTCCACTGCTGGGCCCCCTTCTGCCAGGCGTCGGAGAGCGGCACCACGTGGTCGATCTGCACATCGCCCGACCGTTCGCCTCGTTGGAAGTCGATCGTCTTGCCTGTGTAGGGATCGTGGAAGGTCCCAGAGAGGACGAGACAGTCGCGCGTACCAGGCTTGAAGACGGGGCTGACGAGGTCCCTTCCGAGGATGTCGTTGCGCGTATCGCAGCCGTTCCTGTCAGTGTCCGCCCATGCCTGCCCGAACTGGGTCCGGGCGTAGCCCGTCTTGGGTGCACGCCCCTTGACGGGGATTGACGCGAGGGAGGCCTTGGCAGCCTCGAGCCTCGCTGCGCGGACGCCCCCGATCTGCGCCTGCGCGCCCGGGATCGGGGATTCGATTCCCGGAATGCGGACAAGTCCGATGAGCCACCCGAGCACGAGGGCGGCCAACCCCGCGACAAACGCGAGCCCGAGCGCACCCGACCGTCGGCGCAGGCGTCCGAACGCACGGGACGATCGCTGCAGCATGGCTGGCCCCCCTGAGTGGTTCGCTGACGGCCGTCGACCGACAGCGGGTAGCTGACCAGTTCACCGTAGGGGACGCGACCGACGTTTCCCTTTCGCCAGCGCCCTATGTGGACAAGCTCTCCGATGTGGAAAAGAAAGGCCCCCCGAGCCCTCCGTCCCCACCCAGGGGGTCCGGCACCACTCGGCTCAGGAGAAGGCGACGTCCTTGGTGCCGTGGTCGTATGCGATGGTGACCGGACCGCCGTCGTGCGCGAGCTCGTGGTTCGCGCCATTGAACGTGCCGAACGCGCCGTAGTTCTCGTCCCACGAGCGGTTGATCGCAATCTTGAACGCGTAGTGGCCGGCGGGAAGGTCCACGGTGCGCACCCAGCGGCGGGACACGGAGTCGAGGCCCATCTGGACGGCGTCGGGCTGAGGCTCCCAGTCGGCCTCAGCGCCGAGGTGCGTCGCGAAGTCACCGGCAATCGCGACGGCGTCCGGCTGGCCGAGGTCGACGGCGCCGGTTGCGTCCGCGGGAACCTCGGAGACCTCAGCGGGCTGGGGCGCGGTCGCCTTCGCCTTCACCTTCGCGGGCGACTTCCGCGTGGGCTTCTTCTTGGCGGGCGCTTCGGTGGGAACGGGCGTGTCCGCCGGGACCGGGGTGCCTGATGCGAGGGCCTCAGCGAGAGCCTGCGCGGTCGGGAAGGCGACCGTTGCGCGGAGGCCCTCCTCGGTGATGGCCCAGCCTGCGCGCCCCTTGACCATCCAGCCCGCCTTGACGAGCTTGGCCGTTGCTGCAGTGAGCGCCTTGTGCCCGCGGGGGATGCCGCCGGAGAGGAGGAATGCTTCATGCTCATCGAACGGCACCGCGTCCACGGAAGCCGCCAAGACCGCCCGCGCGTCCACGCTCTCATTCGCCAGGGCCGCCCCTGCCAATCCGTCCAGCACCGCCTTGAGACGGAGATCGAGCTTCTCGGTCGCGTTCGCGTTCTTCGCCATGGAAAACCCCTCGTTCATTGCGTTCTCAGCGGGCCCAGA
Source organism: Sinomonas cyclohexanicum (assembly GCF_020886775.1). Taxonomy (GTDB): domain Bacteria; phylum Actinomycetota; class Actinomycetes; order Actinomycetales; family Micrococcaceae; genus Sinomonas; species Sinomonas cyclohexanicum. The sequence continues at coordinate 1,083,358 of NZ_AP024525.1, read as the reverse complement.
GTGTGCGGGCCCCCTCCCCCATGCTTGCCCGTTACTCGCTGGTCGCCTTGTCGGTGACCGAGTGTGACGTGCAGGACAGGAAGTGTATTCCAGTTTCCCCGGTCTCGGTTTCCCGCGGGTTACGGGAATGCGACGCGCGCGTGGCGCGCGCAGGCATCCGGGGGACGCACGAGGCCCGCCGGCCGATGTACCGCCGGCGGGCCTGATGCGCGAACTCAGCTCAGCTGAGGTTGCCCGAGCAGTACGCTGATGCGTAGGCGCCGGTGGCGGACTTCTTCGACACGCTCTTGCCGTCGATGATGATCTCGCACGTGACCTGCGCGGCCCTGTCAGTTCCGTCCGCCGTGACGCTCACCGAGCCGAACACATACCCGGCGTCCGTGAACTCCTTGGTCCAGGCGGCAGTGATCTCCTCGTTGCTGCTGCCGTTGGCGTCCATGTAGCTCACCTTCGCGGGACCACCCGTGGTGACCTTGTACTGGACAGTGTGCTCGGCATTCGCGGCGGCACTGGCCGAGGCGACCGAGGACTTGAGCTCATCCAGGCTCTTGCCCGTGGTCTTCTCGATCGAGGAGACCACGGCCATCGCGATGATCAAGACAACGACCCCGATGACGGCAGCGACCGCACCGAGCACGATGCCCGTGATCGACAGGCCCTTGCCGCCCATCTTCCTGATGAGCGCGATGACGCCGCACACGATCGCCGCGGCGGCGAGGAGCCACGCGAGGACCGGCAGCCAGGAGAAGAGGAGCGCAAGCGCTCCTGTCACAAGCGAGATGATCGCGAGCACCTTGCTCGGCTGCGGAGGGCCGTACTGGCCGTACGGCTGCTGGCCGTAAGGCTGCCCCTGCTGGGCGTACGGCGGGGCGGCCTGCGGCGCCTGCTGCGGCGCGGCCTCGGGCACGGAGTTCGGCACACCAGGCTGCTCGGGCGCGGGCGAGTGAGGATCGGTCATGGAAGTTCCCCCTAAAGAACGGTGGCGCTGTCCCAACCCCTCGCTGGGACCTTCGAAGCGCACCGTCGTCGAGTATGCCACCTCAGCAAGGCGTCAATTCCCGACAGCGTGACCGCCGTGGAAAACGCTACCGACCCGTTATCGAGAGAAAATCCCGGCGCCGACGTATGGGGCGAGTCGGCCGCGCTGCTCGTGCGTGAGCCGGATCAGGCGTCCGGTGGGCTCGTCCACGAAGGCGAGCTGCGTCGTCGCCCGCACACACTCGTGGCCGTCCACCGGGTCGTGGACCACGTAGTCGAGCGTGAGTGCGGCGGCCTTGAGCCCACTCACCCACACCTCGACCTGGGCGGGGACGTTGCGGTAGTCGAGCGGGCGCAGGTACCGCACGCGGTGCTCGACGACGAGTGCGAGCGTGCCGTCCGGCACCGCCGAGAACAGCGGAACGAGGGGCTCGACGCCGGCCGCCCCCGTTCCGCCCGGAGGGCCGAATGCCGCGATCCGCGCCTCCTCGAGCATGCGGACGATCTGCACGTTGTTCACGTGCCCGTACGCGTCCATGTCTCCCCAGCGCATGGGGACCATGACGCGAAGCCGCTGTGCGCCGTCGTGCGCGCCCCCAGATGCGGCCTCTGCTGTGCTCTCTGTGCTCACCACTCGGGTCTACCACAGACCCGCCGTGGGTGACGCCCGGGACGCTGCGTGCCCCGCCGGCGCCAGCCCCGCGGCCGGCCTGGCTTAGCCTTGATCCACCGATGGGGTTCGTGGCGGCGTGGCGTAATTAAGGGCAAGATGCCCGCCATCCCGGGGAGAATTGGACTTGCGACAGAACCAGTTCCCTGAGGATGAGAGGGCATCTCGTAGGTGCAAGTTTCCCACAGTCAGGCCGCGGTGGCGGTGTCCTTCGACGAGCCGAACCTCGTCTCCGCGGCAGGCCTGCTGCCGGTGATGCGCCTGGCCGAGGCCGCAGGGCTCCGGGCCCTGACCGACGCGCATCTGAGCGTGCCGACGGACAAGGGCGCGAACGCGGGCCTGAAGATCGCCTCGCTGGTGGCCGGGATGGTCGCCGGGGCGGACTCGATCGATGACATGGCCCTGCTGCGCCACGGCGGGATGGGCAGGCTCTTCAAGGCCTGCTACGCGCCCTCGACCCTGGGCTCCTTCCTGCGCGCGTTCGCCTTCGGCCACGTCCGCCAGCTCGACGCGGTCGCCGCCCGCTTCCTGGCGAACCTCGCCGCGCGGGCTCCGCTGCTGGACGCCCCGGCCGTCGGGGAGTTCGTGTTCGTGGACGTCGACGACACGATCATCGAGGTCCACGGCCACGCCAAGCAGGGCGCTGGCTTCGGGTACTCCGGGGTCCGCGGGCTCAACGCCCTGCTGGCCACCGCCACCACGGCCCAGAGCGCGCCGGTGATCCTGGCCCAGCGGCTGCGCAAGGGCGCTGCGGCGTCCCCGCGCGGGGCGTCCCGGCTGGTCGCCGACGCCCTCTCCGCCCTGCGCCGCGCCGGGACGCCGGGGAGGGCGCTGGTCCGGGCCGACTCGGCGTTCTACGGGCACCCCACCGTCGCCGCCGCCCTCGCGGCAGGGGCCGAGGTCTCGGTCACGGTGCGCCTGGACCCGGCAGTTAAGCGTGCCATCGCCGCCATCCCATCGGAGGCCTGGACGGCGATCGAGTACACCGATGCGGTCTTCGACCAGGCCGCCGGGACCTGGATCTCCCGGGCGGAGGTCGCCGAGGTCCCCTTCACCGCCTTCGCTTCGCGGAAGAAGGCCGAACAGGTCACCGGGCGGCTCGTCGTGCGCCGCATCCCGGACCTGAACCCCAAGGCCCCCGACGGGCAGGGGACCCTGTTCGACACGCACCGGCACCACGCCTTCTTCACCACCGTCCCCGCCCAGGACCTGGGCACTGTCGCGGCCGATGCCACGCACCGTGCCCATGCGGTCATCGAGCAGGTCCACGCCGACCTGAAGGACAGCGCCCTGGCGCACCTGCCCTCGGGGAAGTTCGCGGCGAACTCGGCCTGGCTCGTCGCGGCGGTGATGGCCTTCAACCTCGCCCGCGCGGCCGGGACCCTGGCCGCCGGCCCCTTCGCGAAAGCCAGGACCGGGACCATCCGCCGCAAGCTCGTGAACCTCCCGGCCCGGATCGCCGCCAGCGCCCGGAAGATCCGGCTGCGGCTGCCGGCGAACTGGCCCTGGCAGAACGCATGGGAACAGCTCTTCACCGCCGCCCACGCCCCGCCGTCCATGCCCTAGGAAGACGCAGCCTGGCCCCGCGAGGCCCCGAACAGCACCAGAAGTGGAACACCGCCGGCAGCGAGGCCGCGCCCCCACCCCTGCCCGAAACATCCATCATCCACCGCCCGCACAGGACCGCCGGACCCAACACCCGATCGGTGGATCAAGGCTTAGTTCGCCTTCTCTCGGGACCGAGCGCATCCTGCCCGGCGCCCCGTATCGAACCGATGCCTCCAGCGTACGGAGCGCACCTTGCGCCAGGGTGTCCGCACTGTTTAATCGCGGTTACACCAGTTGCCCGGTTACGCCGGCCGGCCCAGCCTCTCGACCGCGGGAGCACGACGGTGCCGAGCGCCCTCGCTGCCCTTCACCGGTACCTCCGCCGCATCAGTACTTCCTCAGCGCCACAGGTGCGAGGCCGTGCCACGCGTCCCGGGTCCAGTCCACTGCGGCACGGACCACCGCCTCCGCGGCGCCGGTCGAGTCGGCGAGCACACGGAGCGCGAAGCCGGGGACCGCGAGCCGCGTGATCCCCACGAGTGGTCCCCCAAGGCAGTGCGGGAACAGGTCGGCGAGATGCACGCGGAGGGCGACGACGGCGGCGTCGTGCGCGTGGGGATCCACCACGAGCAGCGAGCCCACATGCGAGCGGCCTGCGAGCATGAGCGGGGCGGTGCCGCCCTCGGCGGGGCGCAGCAGCAGGTTGTCGACGACGGCCAGCCGACCCCCCACGCGCACGCGCGCCACGAGGGAGACCTCCTCGAAGCTGAACGCCTGCCCGTCCGGCGCCCAGCCCGGGGTCACGACCTCCGCGAGCGCAAGCGACGCATCCGGGGCGAGGTCGGCCCGCGTGTCCTGGCGGTACCGCGCGCCCCGGTAGGCGATCACGGGATCCGGGAGCGACTCGAGGCGGGCCCCGGGCCCGAGCGCGAACCGTTGGTCTGCGCGCGCCGGGCCCTGGGGCGTGCGGTAGACCTTCGTGGCCGCCTGAGTGGTCAGCTGCACCGACGCACCCTCCCGGACCTCGACCGCCGTGCTGTACGCGTCGCCCCCGAGGTACCCGCCACCCGGGTTCACGACTGTGAACAGGGGCTGCCCGCTCGCATCCGGGTAGTGGGCGCGCAGCACCCTCAGCGCACCCGTGTGGAACCGCTCCACGGCCACGCTGCGCGCTCCGCGGCGCTCGACGCCGAGGTGGAGCTCGCCCGTGAGGGGCCGGTCGGGCGTGCGGTGGGGCGCCGCCGTCGTGCGCGGTCCGGGGGCGAGCCTCGCTGCTGCCGTCATGCGAGGTCCGCCAGGAGAACGTCGCGGCGGATCCAGTCCAGGACGTAGTCCAGGCCCTCGTCCGTCTTGAGGTTCGTGAAGCAGAACGGCTTCGCGCCGCGGAAGGACTTCGAATCGCGCTCCATCACGGACAGGTCCGCGCCGACGAACGGGGCAAGATCAGTCTTGTTGATGACCAGCAGGTCCGACTTGATCATGCCCTGGCCGGCCTTGCGGGGGATCTTCTCGCCCTGCGCGACGTCGATGACGTAGACGGAGAAGTCCACGAGCTCGGGGCTGAACGTCGCGGAAAGGTTGTCGCCGCCCGACTCGACGAAGATGAGCTGCAGGTCCGAGAAGCGGGCCTTGAGGTCCTCGATCGCCGCGGTGTTCATGGACGTGTCCTCGCGGATGGCCGTGTGCGGGCACCCGCCCGTCTCGACGCCCACGATCCTCTCGACCGGAAGCACGCCGTTGCGGGCGAGGATCTTCGCGTCCTCGATGGTGTAGATGTCATTGGTGATCGCGGCCATGGAGAGCTCGTCGATGAGCGCGCGGGTGACGCGCTCCACGAGCTGGGTCTTTCCCGCTCCGACCGGGCCGCCGATGCCGATGATCACGGGGTCGCCTGTCTGCGCTGTGCTCATTGCCGTCTCCTAACTGACGAACATGCGGGCGCGCTGGTGCTCGTGCCGCATCTGGTGGATCTCGAGGGCGGGTGCGGCGGCGCCGAACAGCCGCTCGTCCGGGGTCTTTGAACGCACGACGGCGTGCGGCACCCGGGCGCGCAGCGCACCGAGGACGCGCTGGCCTGCGAGCTGGCCCAGGGGGATCGCGCGGATGGCGTTGTACGTGAGCGAGGTGAGGGCCGAGTAGACGTATGCCTCGACGAGCGTCTCCTCGTCGAGGCCCTGGCCCGCGCCCGCGAGCGCGAACGCGATGGAGTAGTGGCCGGCGCACACCCCGCGGGCGGCATCCGCCGCGTAGGAGGCAACGTCTGCCAGGACGGGGACCACGGGCGCGAACGACTCCCCCGCGATCTCGAGCAGCCGCCGGCCCATGGTCTGGCTCGCGCGGCGGATCTCTGCGGGGAGGAGGACGGCCGTGAGCTCGGCGTCCAGTTCGGCGAGGCTGGTGCGGGACCCGCCCTCCGCGTGATTGGACCCGCCCTCCGCGATGCGCACGGCGCGGCGGACGGCGATCGCATCCGTGAACGTCAGCTGGGTCGAGAGGTAGCCCTCGAGCCACGCGAGGAGGGTCGCCTCGTCGTGGACCTCGCCGGACTCGAGATAGACCTCGAGCCCGAACGACTGGCTGAACGCGCCCGTCGGGAGCGCCGAGTCGGCGAGCTGGAGGAGGGAGGCCAGGGAAGGCACCGACGTACCGACGGGCACAGGCATGGTCAGTGCGTGTGCTCGGCGTGCCGGAAGGGGGCGGCCATCACCCGTTCCTGGCGGACGTAGGGAACGCCGTGGTGGTCGAGGAAGTCCGCCACGGTGCGGTCGTACTGGCAGACCATCTCGTCGCCGAAGAACTGCGCCTGCAGGTGCCGGTTGCCGAGCGAGTGGGCCGTGAACAGCGCCTCGCCGATGCTGCGCGGGGCGATCACGAGGACGTCCGTCGCCTCGACCTGCACTACGACGATCCCGCGCCCGGAGGCCGCGAGGATGTCCCCGTCCCGCAGGTCCGGGGACCCGGCCGGGAGGCGGATGCCGAGCTCCGTGCCGTGGTCGGTCCGGACGCGCTGGATGCGCTTGGCCAGATCTGCGCTCGGGAGCACGACCCGCTCGCGGTGGTGCCCCTCGTACGCGGAGGAGGCCTCGTCGTCGTGCAGGTTGCCGAGGATCTCGGTGACGATCATGCGGGCTCCTAGAACAGGAAGTAGCGCTGCGCGAGCGGGAGGACTTCGGCGGGCTCGCACGTGGCGAGCTCGCCGTCCACGCGGACCTCGTACGTCTGCGGGTCGACCTCGAGCCGCGGGGTGGCGCCGTTGAACGGCAGGTCCGCCTTGGTCAGGTGCCGGATGCCGCCCACGGCGCGGATCTGCTTGCGCAGTCCGAGCCGCTCCGGGACGCCGGCCTCGATCGCCGCCTTCGAGAGGAAGGTGATCGAGCTGGACTGGGTGCTGCGCCCGTGGGACGCCCATGCCATCCGCAGCGTCTGCGGCTGCGGGGTCGGGATGGACCCGTTCGAGTCGCCCATGACGGAGTTCGCGATGACCCCGCCCTTGATCACGAGGTCCGGCTTGACGCCGAAGAACGCCGGGTCCCACAGGACGAGGTCGGCGAACTTGCCCACCTCGACCGAGCCGACCGAGTCGGCAATGCCCTGCGCGATCGCCGGGTTGATGGTGTACTTCGAGACGTAGCGCTTGATCCTGAAGTTGTCGGCGAGTCCCGCGGCAGGCGAGGCGCCGGACGACGGCGCGCGCTCGCCGTCGTGCGCTGCCTCGCCTGGCGAGGGATCCGGCGTGAGCACCCCGCGGCGGGCCTTCATCGCATCGGCGAGCTGCCACGTGCGGGTGACGACCTCCCCGACGCGGCCCATGGCCTGCGAGTCGGAGGACGTGATCGAGAAGACGCCGAGGTCATGCAGGACGTCCTCGGCGGCGATCGTCTCGGGCCGGATGCGCGAGTCGGCGAACGCGACGTCCTCGGGGATCGCCGGGCTGAGGTGATGGCACACCATGAGCATGTCGAGGTGCTCCTCGGCGGTGTTCTGCGTGAACGGCAGCGTCGGGTTGGTCGAGGCGGGCAGCACGTTCGGGTGCGCGGCGATCGCGATGATGTCCGGTGCGTGGCCGCCGCCCGCGCCCTCGGTGTGGAACGTGTGGATGACCCGGCCGGCAATCGCGGCAACCGTGTCCTCGAGGAAGCCGCACTCGTTGAGCGTGTCCGTGTGGATCGCGACCTGCACGTCGTACTCGTCGGCCACACGCAGGGCCATGTCGATCGAGGCGTGGGTCGCGCCCCAGTCCTCGTGGACCTTGAGCCCGATCGCCCCCGCCTCGATCTGCTCCGCGAGCGGCGCGGTGCTCGACGCGTGGCCCTTGCCGAGGAAGCCGAAGTTCATCGGCAGGCCCTCCACGGCCTCGAGCATGCGCTCGATGTGCCACGCGCCCGGCGTCACCGTCGTGGCCTTCGTGCCCTCGGCCGGGCCTGTGCCGCCGCCGATCATCGTCGTGATGCCCGAGGCGAGCGCCGTCGGGACCTGGTCGGGAGAGATGAAGTGGATGTGCGTGTCGATCCCGCCGGCCGTGAGGATCTTGCGCTCCCCTGCGACGACCTCGGTCGAGGCCCCCACGACGATGTCCACGCCGTCCTGGATCAGCGGGTTCCCCGCCTTGCCGATGGCCTGGATGTGGCCGTCCCTGATCGCGACGTCCGCCTTGTAGATGCCTGTGCAGTCGATGATGAGGGCGTTCGTGATGACGGTGTCGGGCACGGCCGTGTCGGGGCTGCCGCCCCGCGTCACGCGGCCGTTCTGGCCCATGCCGTCCCGCAGGACCTTGCCCCCGCCGAACACGACCTCCTCGCCGTAGACCGTGAGGTCATGCTCGACTTCGGCGAAGAGGTCCGTGTCGCCGAGGCGCACCCTGTCGCCGGTGGTGGGGCCGTAGAGCTGGGCGTACTGGGCACGCGGGATGGCCCGGTTGGGGAGCCCGGACCCGACCTCGGCGTCACGGGACCCCTTCTCGGCGTCGAGGGGGCCGTCGACCTGGCTGCGGAGCCCATAGACCTCCCGGGCGCCCCCGAGCGGGACGAGCCGAACGGCCTTGCGGTCGCCGGGCTCGAAGCGCACCGCCGTGCCGGCGGGGATGTCGAGCCGGAGCCCGCGCGCCGCACCGCGGTCGAAGTCGAGCGCCCGGTTGACCTCGGCGAAGTGGTAATGGGAGCCGACCTGCACCGGCCGGTCGCCGGTGTTGGTGACATCGAGCTCGATGACCGGCCTGCCCGCGTTGAGGATGATCTCGCCCTCGGCGGGAAGGATCTGCCCGGGAATGACCTGTGCGGGGACGTGCCCCTGGGGGGACGCTGCCATGGCTGGCTCCTAGCGGATCGGCTCGTGGACGGTCACGAGCTTCGTGCCGTCGGGGAAGGTGGCCTCAATCTGCACGTCGTGGATCATCTCCGGGACCCCCTCCATGACGTCGTCGCGCGTGAGGATCGTGGCGCCCCAGCTCATGAGCTCGGCGACGCTGCGCCCGTCCCGGGCGCCCTCGATGAGCTCGTAGCTGATGATCGCGACCGCCTCGGGGTAGTTGAGCCGGACCCCGCGGGCCTGCCTCCGGCGGGCCAGGTCGGCGGCCACGACGATCATGAGCTTCTCCTGCTCACGCGGACTGAGTCTCATGCGCTCTCCCTCACGTTGGCCGGGCCGCGTGCGACCCCGCGTGGCGATGCTATGCCCCTCATGTGACCGCTGTGTATCCCCGAGCTGATGATTTGCCGCGTGGATAGGATGGGAGCAACTCCTCACGGAAGCGGTGGCATCCATGGACGTTCTTGAGTTCGACGACGTGTTCGTCGGCTGGGGCAAAGGCGGCAAGACGCTCGCCGGAGTCCTCGGCCGAGCGGGACGCCGCGTCGCGATGATCGAACAGTCCGAGGCGATGTACGGGGGAACGTGCATCAACATCGGGTGCGTGCCCACCAAGGCCCTCGTCTATTCGGCCCACCTCGGCCATGACGGCGAAGATGCCGCCCACTACACGGACTCGATCGCGCAGAAGGACCAGCTCACCGCCACGCTGCGCGGCGTGAACTACTCGATGCTCGACTCGATCGATACCGTGACGGCGATCACCGCCCGCGCCGAGTTCGTCGCGCCCAAGCGCGTGCGCCTGACCGCCGGCAGCGACGAGCGCGAGCTCACGGCCGAGCGCTTCTACATCAACACGGGATCGCTGCCCGTGGTCCCGGACATCCCCGGCCTCGCCGAGGGCGGCCAGGTCCTGAGCCCCCGCGTCCACGTCTCGACCGACCTGATCTCGGAGTCCAACCTGCCGGCGCGGCTCATGATCGTGGGCGGCGGATACATCGCGTACGAGTTCGCCTCGATGTACGCAGCCTTCGGCTCCGACGTCACCGTGGTGGACCGCTCCCCCGTCCCGCTCAAGCACGAGGACCGGGATGTCGCCGAGGCCGTCGCCTCGGTCCTTGCGGGCGACGGCGTGCGGTTCCTCCAGGGCGCCGAGGTGACAGGCGTCGGAGACGCAGAGGGCCAGAAGACGGGCACGCACGACGGCGGGTCCTCGCCGCTGCACGTGAGCGTCGCCTCGGGCGCGGGGCCGGTCACGGTGGAGGCCGACGCCGTCCTGCTGGCGCTCGGACGCAGGCCCGCGACCGAGGGGCTTGGACTCGACAAGGCGGGGGTCGAGACCGACGGGCGGGGCGCCGTCGTCGTCGATGAACGCCTGCGCACCACCGCGCCGGACGTGTGGGCGCTCGGCGACGTCAACGGCGGCCCGCAGCACACCTATGTCTCGCTCGACGACCACCGGATCGTGCTCTCGCAGGTCCTCGGCGGCCCGGAGCGGACCACCACGGACCGGAACACCATCCCGACCACCACGTTCGTCACCCCGCCGTTCTCGCGGGTGGGGCTGACCGAGGGCCAGGCGCGCGAGCAGGCCGCCGAGCGCGGCTGGGACGTGGGCGTAGCGTCGAAGGAGGTTGCCAAGATCGCGGCGATGCCGCGGCCCAAGATCGTCCGTGACCCGCGCGGACTGATCAAGGTGGTCGTCGACAGGAGGACCGACGCCGTCCTCGGGGCCGCCCTCTTCTGCGTCGACTCGCAGGAGATCATCAACCTCGTCTCGCTCGCGATGGACCACGGGCTGCCCTACACCGCGCTGCGGGACCGCATGTACACCCACCCATCCTCGTCCGAGGCCTTCAACGAGGTCCTCGGGGCCGTCCTCTGACGGCGACCTCCACTGCCAGATGTCCGGCCGAGTGGCCGGGAAGAGAGGGGAACACGATGCTGTTCGACCACCACAACGACGAGCCGATCCGCGTCCTCACAGACGCCGAGAGCTGGGCGCTCCTGGACAACGCGCGCCACGGGCGGCTCGCCACGGCCGCAGCGGGCGAGCTGGACATCGTGCCGATCAACTTCAAGGCCTCGGGCAGCAAGCTGTACCTGAAGACGACGCCCGGCACAAAGCTCGCGGAGCTCACCATCCACCCCCAGGTCGCGTTCGAGGCGGACGGCATCCTGCAGGACGAGGCGTGGAGCGTGGTCATCAAGGGGACCGCCCGGGTGCTCGAGCACTCCGACGAGATCGCCGAGGCCGAGGCCGTGGGCGTCGAGACCTGGCTGCCCACCGTCAAGAGCGTGTACGTCGAGGTGACCCCCACGACCATCGCCGGCCGGCACTTCATGCTCGGCGCCGAGCCCGAGCAGACCACCGCGCGGGACTACTGACGCATGGCCAACTCGCCGTCGGGCGATTCGATGGTGCACCGCATCGTGCGGATCATCGAGGCGTTCGACGGCGAGCACCGCACCCTGAGCGCCGCCGAGCTCGCACGCCGGGCGGACTTGCCCACGAGCACGGCCTACCGGATCTTCGATGAGCTGCTCGCCGAGTCCCTCCTGGACCGGGATGGACGCCGGCTCCGCCTCGGGACCCGGCTGTGGGAGCTCGTGTCCCGGGGGTCCAAAGTACTGGGCCTTCGCGAGGCTGCGCTCCCGTTCATGGAGGACGTCCAGGCCGTGGTCGGGCACCACACCGTCCTCGGGATCCTCGAGAAGAACGAGGTCCTCTACATCGAGCGCATCGGCTCGAACGAGTCGACGATCAACATCACCAGGGTGGCAGGGCGCCTCCCCATCCACGCGACGTCGACCGGCCTCGTGCTCACGGCTTTCGGCCCGGCAGAGGACCAGGAGATCCTGCTGCACCGGCGCCTCAAGAGGTACACCGACACGACCACGATCGACCCCGACGAGCTGCGCCGCAAGCTAGCCGAGGTCCGCCGCATGGGTTACAGCGTTATGGCGGGTACGATCGTGCCCGAGTCCACGGGCGTCGCGGTGCCGATCTTCAACGCCGAGGGGACCGCGATCGCGGGGCTCAGCGTCGTGATCCCACGTGCGGGCGGCCCGCTCCAGACCTCGATCACGGCCCTCCAGACGGCCGCCCGAGGCATCTCCCGCGCCCTCGGGTGGGACGGGACCCTCCGGGACGCGATCCGCCGGAGCCTATGAACCACCCTACGGCCCTGCGAGGAACCCCCACAGGACCGTTCTAGGACGCTGTGACGAGGCCGCCTTGTGAGTATTGGGCACCCCTTGCAGAAGGAGAGACATGACCGAGTTCGGGCCGCTTCCGGCTCAGGCGTGCCGGACGCATACAAGAGGCCTCCGCCGCTGTGGCGGCGAAGGCCTCTTATATGTTGGGTTAGGTTACCCGGTTACCCGGCGGCCTTGGCTCTGCCTCGATTCGACCGTGCAGTCCCGGTGTCAGTGGGAGAAATTTGCTGAGATCTCGGCGAGGGTTCGCCCCTTCGTCTCAGGCGCGAGCCATTGCGAGAGGGCTGCGCCGAGCATTGCGACGACGGCGGCTGCGACCATGCTCGGGCCCATGCCGATGTTGGCGATTGCCCATGGCAAGGCGAAGGTGCCGAGTGCGGCTCCAATGCGGCTGAAGGCCGCGGCGAAGCCCATGCCGATCCCGCGCAGGTGGCCGGGGAACACCTCGGCCGGATAGACCTGGGTCAGCGTGGTGTAGCCGGCATTGAAGTAGGAGAAGGCGAGGAACAGGACGAGCACGAGGATCGCCGGCGCGTTCGTCCAGAGTCCGATGACCAGCAGGATCCCTGTGCAGATCCACTGCCCGGGCACGGTGAGGATTCGGCGGCCGAGCTTGTCAATCAGAAGCACGGTGGTGACAACGCCCGCGGTCGCAAGTGCGGACAGGCCCACTCCACCGGCCCAGCCGCCGCTGAAGCCGAATTTGCTCAGTACGTCGTCGGCGAAGGTCGCGATCGCGAAGTATGGAGTCACGGCGCAGAACCAGAAACCTGAGGTGAAGAGGGTGGTGCGCCAGTGCTGCCTCGAGAACAGCATTGCGACGGAGGCGCTCTTGATCTTGGTCCGGCTCTGCGCGGCTTGGGCCTCCTGGATCATCCTCAGATCGATCTCTTCGGTGATGCTGTTGTGCATCTGGGGCGATTCAACGTACCTGCGCGCGATCGCGAGTGCTTCCTCACGCCGTCCCTTTGTCACGAGCCAGCTCGGCGATTCGGGGAGACCCATGCGGGCGAGGAACAGGACCAAGGCGAGTATCGTGCTCGAGCCGATCACGAGGCGCCATGGGGTGCCGGCGTCGTGCAGGAGCGTGCCGATGATGAATGCCATCATGAAACCGACGTACCAGGCGATCAAGGTCAGCCCGAGCAACCGACCGCGGAGCTTTGGAGGGGAGAACTCTGATAGCAGTGGCCCACCGATGGAGTACTCGCCTCCGATCGCGACGCCCATGAAGAACCGGATGAGGGCCAGCTGGATCACGGCGCCGTCTCCGGAGGTTACGAAGAACTGGGCCGCTGAGGCGATCAGGAACAGGCCCATGTCCACGAGGAACATGGGCTTGCGTCCGAACTTGTCAGTAGCCCAGCCAGCCAGCGGGGAGCCGACGAAGATACCAGCCAGCGGGCCTGCAGCGATCATGCCCAGCGATAGGTCGTTGAGCTGGAGATCCGACCGCATGGGTCCGGTGACGGGGCCGATGATTCCGAGGATGTAGCCGTCGAGGAACATCCCGCCGATGAAGACGGCGACAAGCCGTATCATGAAGCGGCGTTTGAACTTGGTGCTGGTCTCTTGTGGAATGGAGGTGTCGACGGAGGCCGTCGTCTTGCTCGAATTGATCACTGAGATTCGTCCCTTCTGGCTTCAGCGCAAACCGCTGCCGGCGCAGGACGCGGGAGATGACTTCGGCGTCGTCCCCAGGTTCCGGCGCTCCTCACTGCTTTGATCGATGGTGCTGCCACCTTTGACAGTCATTGACAGTTTCCTTTGGTGATTGGCGCTGCCGCATGGAGGCTGATAATGCTGTGCGGCCGATACGCGAGAGAGGGCTGCTCTTTGATCGGCCATCAGGAATTCGTTGTCTGTTTCCAAGCGCATCACGGGTAGGGTCCCCGGGGGGAGGAGTACATCCGGGTCAGCTCTGTTCCGTGATGATCAACAACGTTCGCTTTGTGCAACAAATCGTGCGCTAGCTCACACCCAATGTCAAGAGCACGGCCTGTGCGAGTCACTGGCACAGCACCCCGTCCTGGTCCCGAATCAAGCCCTCATCGTGGTCCTCATCCTGGTTGACATACTCGGGCAGAGGGGTCGCTTGGCGCCGTGCGGCCTCCACGGTGTGGAGTAGCAGCAACGCCGTCGTCACGGAGCCGACGCCACCCGGAACAGGGCTGAGCGCAGCTGCAACCCCTCGGATGCTGTCCGCGTCCACGTCCCCCACCAGCGAGCCGTCGGCCAGGACGTTGGTGCCCACATCGATGACTACGGAAGAGGAAGAGACATGGCTGCCGTTGAGCAGGCCGGTCCTTCCCGCCGCGACCACCACGATGTCAGCCCCAGCCGTGTGGTTCTCCAGCGGCCCAGAGCGTGAATGGCACACCGTGACGGCAGCATCGTGTTCCAGGAGCAGGAGGGCCAGCGGCTTTCCCACCACTGCCGAGCGGCCTACAACCACAGCGCGGCGCCCGGCCACCGGGATGCGGTAATGCTCAAGGATCTCGACGACGGACCGGGCTGTGGCAGGCGCGAAGGCAGGTTGCCCCACGGCCAGGCGGCCAAGGCTCAGCGGGTTCGCCCCGTCGATGTCCTTTTCAGGCGGGATCAGGCCCACCAGGACATCGGTGCGGACGCCGGCCGGAAGCGGCGTCTGCAGGATGATGCCATGCACCGACGGTTCGGCACCCAGATCGCGCAGGACGGCGGCCAGTGCCGGCTCCGTTGCATCGTGCCCGAGGTCGATGACGCGGCAGCGGATCCCGGCAGCCTCCGCGGCGCGCTCGATGGAACGGGCGTACCAGTGGGTCGACCCGTCGTCCGTGGCGATGACCACGGCCAGAGCAGGGTGGATTCCGTCCTGCCCGAGGTCCCGGCCCTGTTCCCGGGCGCGGCGCCGGATGTCCGCGGCCAGTTCCTTTCCGGAGAGCGACTGGGCGCTCACTGCAGGATCCTTTCCCGTACCCGCGCCACAAGGGCGTCCGCCGCCGCCACGACCTCTTCCTCTATGCCGTCTGTCTGCTCTTTAAGCAGCGACCGCACCGACTGGTCCTTGATGGCCACGACGTTGATGTCGATGTTGACCCGTGCCGTGGTGGCGGCGGCACGTGCCGCATCTGCTGCTGCCGCCACGTCGCTGATGACATTCGGGTTGGCGACGTCGGCCAGTCCGGTTGCGAGGTCCACCACTTCACCGGCCACCTTGACCAGCTGTGCGGGGGTCTGTGCCGCCTGCACCAGCGCAGCCTGGATGGCTGACACTTTGGCAGCCTTGAGCCCCTCGGTGTCAGAGGGAAGCCGGTACGCGTCGATGACCGCTTGGAAGACCCGTTCATCGGAGTCGGCCAGGCGCAGTGCCTCCGACGCGAGCTCATCGGCCACCTTCGTGGTCCGCTCCACCAGTGCCGCATGCTCCCCGTACTTGGGGCCGGTGGTGTAGCGGGCCACCATGGCCACCAGGGCCGCCCCTTGCGCGGCATGGAGTGCGGCCGCCGCCCCGCCTCCCGGCGTGGGTCGCCGGGAGGCGAGCCGTGCGAGGTAGCTGCCGATGGTCTCGGTGCCGATCGACCCGGCGCCGGACGGCGCCGCCCTGTTCGCGTGCTGTTCCGTCATGCTCAGCCGCGCAGCCGGGACATGGTGGGGTCGTACAGGGGATCCTGGGTCACGGTGGCCATGATGCGGCGGCCGAAGTACTCGATCTCCACCGAATCGCCGACTGAGACTTCGGCGGGCAGGTAGGAGTAGGCAATGGGCTTGCGGACGGAGTAGCCGTAGGCGGCACTGGTGACGTAACCCACCGCCTGGTCCTTGTAGAACACCGGTTCCTTGCCCAGCACGAGGCTGCGGCCGTCGTCGACCGTGAGGCAGCGCAGGCGCCGCGCGGAGTTCTCCTCGGTGCGGCCCTCCAAGGCTGCTTTGCCCACGAAGTCGGCCTTGGCCATCTTCACTGCGAAACCGAGGCCAGCCTCGAAGGGGTCGTGCTCAGTGGTCATGTCGGAGCCCCAGGAACGGTAGCCCTTCTCCAGGCGGAGCGAGCTGAATGCTGCGCGGCCCGCTGCGATGATGCCGAAGGGCTGGCCGGCCTTCCACAGCGCATCCCAGAGACGCTGGCCGTTGTCGGCGCTGGTGTACAGCTCCCAGCCCAGTTCACCGACGTAGGACAGGCGCATGGCTGTGACCGGGACGCCGCCGATGACAACCCTCTTGGACCGGAAGTACTTCAGGCCGTCGTTGGAGAAGTCGTCGCTGCTGACCGCGCCGACCACCTCCCGGGCGAGCGGACCCCAGAGGCCGATGCAGCAGGTGCCGCCGGTGGTGTCGCGCACCTGGACCCAGTCCCCGGCGCTGCCGCCTTCGGTCTGGTGGCGGGCTGCCCGCTCGAAGTAGGCGGTGTCGATGTTGCCGTTGGCGCCGAGCTGGAAGGTCTGCTCATCCAGACGGGCCACGGTGATGTCGCTTCGGACGCCGCCCTGGTCATCCAGCAGGAGCGTGTAAGTGACGGCTCCGGGCTTCTTGTCCAGGTCCCCGGTAGTCAGTTCCTGCAGCAGCCTCAGTGCGCCGGGTCCGGAGATCTCCAGGCGCTTGAGGGGGGTCATGTCGTACATGGCGACGGCAGTACGCGTCTTCCATGCCTCGGCCGCGGCAATGGGGGAGCTGAACATGCCGGACCAGGAATCGCGAGCCGGCGGCTGCCAGTCTGCGGGCAGTTCCTTGAGCAGTTCGGCGTTGGCCTCGAACCAGTAGGGCCGCTCCCAGCCGCCGCCTTCGAGGAAGAAGCCGCCCAGCTGCTGGTGGCGGGCGTGGAAGGGGCTGACGCGCAGGTTGCGCGGGGAGAGCTTGGGCTGCAGCGGGTGCAGGACGTCGTAGATTTCCACGAAGTTCTGCTGCGAGGTTTCGCTGACGTACTCGGGGGTCAGCTGCACTTCCTCGAAACGGTGGATGTCGCAGTCGCCCAGGTCGATCGAGGACTTGCCGTCCACCAGCAGTTCGGCCACGGCCCGGGCGATACCGGCGGAGTGAGTGACCCAGACGGCCTCGGCCACGAAGAAGCCGTCCAGTTCCTTGGACTCGCCCACGAGCGAGCCGCCGTCGGGGGTGAAGGAGAAGATGCCGTTGAAGCCGTCCTCGATCTCGCTCTCGCGCAGGGCGGGCAGAATCTGCTTGGTAGCCTCCCAGGCCGGGAGGAAGTCCTCGAGGGTGAAGTCCAGGCGGGAGGGCATGTTGTGTTCGTTGATTTCGGTCGGCTTGAAGCTGCCGAGCTCGTCCAGGTCCACAGGCATGGGTTTGTGGGCGTAGGAACCGATGCCGTAGCGGTCGCCGTGCTCGCGGTAGTAGAGGTCCTGGTCCTGATGGCGGAGGATGGGCAGCCGCGCACCGTTGGGCAGCTCGTTCTTGCCCTGCTGTGCCGGAACCGGGGTGGTCTTGACGTACTGGTGGGCCAGGGGCAGCAGCGGCACGGACATGCCGATCAGCTCGCCGACCTTTGCGCCCCAGAATCCGGCGCAGGAGACGACGATGTCAGCCGGGATCACGCCGTCGGGCGTCTGGACACCGGTGACCCGGCGGCCGGACTGCTCGATGCCGGTCACTTCGGTGTTGCCGATGTACTTCACGCCGGCCGCCTCGGTGCGCTTGATCAGCAGTTGGACCGCGCGGGCGGCGCTGGCCAGGCCGTCGCTGGGAACGTGGAGGCCGCCGAGGATCTCGTCCTCATTGATGAGGGGGTAGAGCTCCTTGCATTCAGCGGGGGAGAGGATGGAGCCCTCAATGCCCCATGAGGAGGCGTAGCCGAGCTTGCGCTTCAGATCCGCGAGGCGGGTTTCGGTGGTGGCTACTTCCAGCCCGCCCACCTGGTTGAAGCAGCTGACACCGTCCTCTGTGAGGGACAGGAGCTTCTGCACGGTGTACTTGGCGAACAGTGCCATGGACTTGGAGGGGTTGGTCTGGAAGACCAGGCCGGGGGCGTGGGACGTGGAACCGCCCGGCATGTTCAGAGGGCCTTGGTCCAGCACCGTGATGTTGTTCCACCCCTTCGTGACGAGTTCGTCCGCGAGGTTGGTGCCGACGATGCCAGCTCCGATGATGACAATGCGGGGCGTTGATTCCATGAGGTTCTCCTGCTGCTCTACGAATGAATGTCTGTGCCGGAGGTACCGGCTACCGGAACACCACGGTGCTGGTCTCGTCCAGCAGGACGCGGTGCTGGCAGTGCCAGCGGACGGCGCGGGACAGGGCGAGTGCCTCGGCGTCCTGCCCGACAGTGGACAGGGCCGAGGGGCCGTAGCTGTGGTCCACCCGGATGACTTCCTGCTCGATGATCGGGCCCTCGTCCAGGTCGGCTGTGACGTAGTGCGCTGTGGCACCGATGAGCTTCACGCCGCGTGCGTGGGCCTGGTGGTAGGGCTTGGCACCCTTGAAGCCGGGGAGGAAGGAGTGGTGGATGTTAATCGCACGGCCTTCCAGAGAACGGCAGAGATCGTTTGAGAGCACCTGCATGTATCGGGCAAGGACAACCAGATCGACGTCGTATTCATCCACGAGCTCCAGAAGGCGGCATTCGGCGTCAGCCTTGGTGTCCGGGGTGACCGGGATGTGGATGAATGGCAGGCCCGCAGCCTCGGCCATGGCGCGGTGGGTCTCGTGGTTGGAAACCACCAGGACCAGCTCGCCGCCCAGGCTGCCGCCGCGCCAGCGGAAGATGAGGTCGTTGAGGCAGTGGCCGAACTTGGAGACCATGACCAGAACACGCTGCTGGGTCTGGTCGTGGAAGCTGAATTTCATGTCGAACCGCTGCGCGATGCCCCCGAACTCTTCTTCGAGCATGGCGGGGGTATAGCTGGGGGATCCCGAGAACGCGGTGCGCAGGTGCAGCGTCTCGCGCAGGCTGTCGTCGAACTGCTGGTGCTCCTCGATGTTGAAGCCGCGCTCGAACAGGAATGTGGTCACTGCCTGCACGATTCCTGCCTGCTCCCGGCAGGACAGGGTCAGCACGAACTTCTGGCCGTGCTCGTCCTTGAGCTCGGGACGGACAGCCGTGGCAGGTGCTCGTTCGGTGAGGGTCATGCCCCTCCTCCTTCTAGGTATATCCAGAAACGAAAACTCATATATCAGAATGATGACCAGTTGCCCTCATAGCAGGCAAGGTGTTCATCAGTCCTTCTGTGAGTTTCGTTGTCGCTGGTGGTGAATCATGGTGGGGCGGCGGCGCGCCGCCCCAGGGGAGCGTTTAGGCGTCGATGACCATGTCGGTGCGGGCTGTGGAACAGCAGGGAAGGAATTTGCCTGCGTCGATCTCACGTTTGCGGATCCCGCCTTGGTGGTTCATCTCGACCTCCCCGGAAAGCTTGACGACCTTGCACGAGCCGCACATGCCCTCCTTGCAGTTAGCGCCGATCCTGACGCCCGCCCGCCGCGCCACCTCGAGGATGTGTTGGTCGGGATCGATCCGCACGTTGATGCCGGTGCGCATGAAGGACAGGGTGAGACTTCCCGTTCCGACCGTGTCGAAGCTCGAGGCATCGGGGGTTCCCGCCTCTGGCTCCGCGTCCGAACTGCCTCCGGGGGTCGGCGCGTCCGGGTTGGCGGTTTCGAGCGGCAGCCCCGTGGCCTGCAGGGTTCCATCCTCGTCGTAGCCGGGCTCATAGAGCCCGAACGGGCTGGGCTGGCTTTCGTAGTAGTCCTCAGCGGAGTTGGCGATCTCCTCTGCAATCTCGTCTGCGATGTCCGCCGCGAGGGCGAGCTCAGCCTGGTACTCGAGGATGGTCTGGCGATCACCCGAGAAGAACTCCATGTAGATGGAGGTGTCGTCGACGCCCACCTTCTTGAGGAGTTCCGTGGCGCTGTTCAGGTAACCCTCGGGGCCGCAGGCATACACTTGGCGGCCGTTTGCATCCGGAGCAACCTGATCGATCATGGCGGCGGTCAGCCTTCCGCTGAGCCCTTCCCACCCGTCGGGCCTGCTGCGGTCGCCCAGGGAGTAGAAGACCTCGACGCGCGAGTCCACGGATGCGATGTAGTCCAGTTCCTGGCGGAAGGCAAAGCCGCCGGCTTCCGCGCCGTGGTAGAGCACCACAACATTGGCATGTCCCGGCAGGGAGTGGATGGTCCGCACCATGGACATGATGGGGGTGATGCCCGCGCCGGCGGCCAGGAAGAGGTACCGCGCGCGCCGATCGGCATCCGGCAGATGGAACGCCCCGACCGGTCCGAGCATGTCCAAGACGGTGCCGGGCCTGACGTTCTCATGCACCCACGGTGAAACAAGTCCCGTATTGTCGCGCTTCACGCTGATGCTGAAGGTCCACGGCTGGGTGGGCGAACTGGACAGCGAGTAGCTGCGGTCTACTGGATCCTGGTCCTCGCCGTTTACGGGAAACGCGACGTTCACGTACTGGCCCGCACGGAACGCCAGGGGCGCACCGTCGCGGCGGCGGAACACGAATGTCATCATGCCGCCTGCCTCGGGAACGGTCTCCACACATTCGGCCATGAACTCCTGGGGATGCCACGGGCCTAGGGCACGCGCAGCGCTGGCAGGTCCTTCGATGCTGCCCATCACCCTGTTCCACGGCATTTCCAGACCGCGGATGCGTTGTGGCCCCCGGATGGGTGTCTCAGTGAGGACGTCCGTCATGCCAAGTGCTCCTGTACACGCTGGACGTACCAGTTGATGAATGCCTCTACTTGGTATTCGCTCTTCATGTAGGGGCCGGGCTCGTACGCGGGGCTGGCAGCGCCCTGCTGGCACAGCTCCACGAACGCCTTGTCCTGCAGGTTGGTCTGCTTCCAGGTGTAGGTGAGCTTCTCGAGGTCGTAGTCAACGCCTTCCTCGGCGTCGTCAGCCACCAGCCAGGTGGTGCGGACCAGGGACTGGTGCTCGTTGATGGGGAAGACGCCGAAGGTGATGACGTGGTCGCCCAGGAAGTGGAACCAGCTGTTGGGCTGCAGGTGCATCGAGCAGCGGCCCAGGCGGAAGTCCGGCAGGTCGCCAAGCAGCTTCTTGGAGAGCCTGCGGCCGTCGGCCGAGAATGATTCGCCTTCGCCGTCCAGGGACTCGCGTGAGATGCGGATACCGGCGATGCGGGTGTCGAGTTCCTCAACCACCTCGTAGGGCAGGCCGTACCGGCGGCACCGCTCCTCGAGCGAGGACTGGGCTTCCTTGTTGCGGTCCCATACCTCTTCAAGGTGGGCCGGGATCAGTCCCTCGGTCAGGCCCCAGGTGGGGAAGAGCGAGCAGGCGAGTTCCGGGTGCCCGTCGCAGTGGTAGCACTCACGGTTGTTCTCCATGACGAGCTTCCAGTTGCCCTCTTCGATGATGTTCTGCTGGTAGGCGATCTTCGTCTTGGACAGGTCATGGGGTGCGAGGTAGGGCTCGAAGATCTTCGAGGTCTCGTCGAAGTCTGCGGGCGGTTCGTCAGCAATGCAGACGAAGATGAGTCCGGCGACCTCGCGGCTGTGGGCACGCTTGAGGGCGAAGCAGTTCTTATCGAACTTCGCTTCACCGGGAGCGGAGGCGTGGATCAGGTTGCCCTCGGGCGAGTAAGTCCAGGAGTGGTAGCCACAGACGAGGTTTCCGGTGGAACCGGCAGCTTCGGTCAGGACACGTGCACCGCGGTGGCGGCAGACATTGTGCAGGACATTGACGTCACCCTCGTCGGTGCGCAGCACAATCAGGGAGTAGGGGCCGTAGTCGACCGTGATGTAGTCGCCCGGCTCCGGCAGTTCGGCAACGCTACCGGCAAAGATCCAGTGCTGGCCGAAGATGGCCTCCATGTCGATCTTGAAGAGCGTCGGGTCGGTGTAGAAGGGGGCATCGAGTGAATATCCCTGACGCCGGAACTCAAACAGCGCGGCGATTTCCGCGAGCTTCTCTGCAGGCAAGGTCGAAGCGAGTTTTCCGCGCGAATTGAGGGGCACGTTCACTTGAGCAGTCATTAGTTCCTCCCGGGAGGGCTGGGTAAGTGCGGCTTTCGGGCGACTACGGAGTGGGTGGAGGCAGCCGGCGTCGTCTGGAGGTGAAGTTGCGCGTTCCGGAGGAACGGCGGGGCGCGAGAAGGGGCCTTGCGGGTGATGCTTGGAGCGAACCCATATCTGGCCCTTTCGACGAACGCGCGCCCTACGCAACAACAATCAGCATGTGCAACAAGCGTGACGTAGGCCACCCTCGCTGTCAAGCTATGAAGGACGCGTTCTGAGACTCCGCAGGCAAGAGGCGACGGCCGGGCTCCGCCG
The DNA here is from genome assembly GCF_020886775.1 of Sinomonas cyclohexanicum. Classification (GTDB taxonomy): domain Bacteria; phylum Actinomycetota; class Actinomycetes; order Actinomycetales; family Micrococcaceae; genus Sinomonas; species Sinomonas cyclohexanicum. The sequence goes on along the minus strand of NZ_AP024525.1, from coordinate 1,061,415 downwards.
GGCCGGGTATACCGTGGCTGCCAGCTGAACGGCAGGCGAGGACCGCGACGGTGCAGACCGCCACCGCCACGACGAGGCGCACCAGCTGACCGAGGTCCTGGCGGAGTTCGCCGATGGCCTTGCGGCGCAGTACTTCTTGGGCCACGGCGCCGAGTTCTGGTCGTGCCCACGATCGGTGGTTGAAAGCGGCAAGGACGTCTCCGCGTCCTTGCCGCTTTCAACCGGGTCAGCATGCAGGACTTCGACGCGTCCAGCGCTCCGAGCTGGGTACGGCCTCCAAGACCTAGGACACGGGCGGTGTCCTAGTTCCCACCGAGCACCGGGCCGGTGCGTTCCAGCGCGCGCTGACCCTCAAACGCAAGAAAACAGCAAATGGCACTGAGCCATTTTGGATCCGGGGCCATCGATGGTCCTAGCGCCGCGTGTAGCCCATGTTGGCGCTGACCTTGAGTCCGGCCTCCGTGAGCGTTTCCAGCAGGCCGGGGATCTTCTCGGGGTCGAATCGGAACGCGGGCCCCGAAATGCTGATGGCGCCCGTTACTTCGCCCTGATGGTTGTAGACGGGCACCGCCACTGCATTCAGGCCGATCTCGAACTCCTCCCGCACTACCGCGTACCCTTTGGCACCCACTTCGAGCAGCTGTGCATCCAGTTCTTTCCGGCTGGTGATGGTCTTGGCCGTGCGGGCCTTCAGTCCGGTCTCGTTCAGGATACGGTCCCGTTCATCAGCACCCAAGGCAGCCAAGAGCACCTTCCCGCTGGAGGTGGCGTGCAGCGGCGTCAGGCTTCCCACCCAGTCATACGTTGCCAGTGTGGAGGGGCCCATGGCTTGGTCCACATTGACGGCATAGTTGGACCGCAGGACGGCGAGGTTGACCGTTTCCTTGAACTCTTCGGCGAGGCTCTCCAGCACAGGCCGTGCCTCGTGGACCAGACTCAGCCGCCCTGGAATGGAGCTGGCCAGACGGAGGATCCCAAACCCGAGCTGGTACTTGCCGCGTTCGCTGTTCTGGTGGACCATCCCACGGCTTACCAGTGACCCCATCAGCCGAGAGACGGTGGACTTGTGGATCCCCATCTCCTCGGCGATCTCACTTACGCCCGCGTGCCCTTCCCGCGCCAGGATCTCCAGGACAGTCAGCGCACGCTCCACGGACTGCACTCCGCCGGACTGGCCGCCCTCAACGTCGGTATCTGATTCCGGTTCATTCTTAGGGGCCATACTTCATGATCCTATGCTGGGAATCGTGATGGCGGTGACAGTGCGCATAGCTTGGCAGCACTTGAGCACCCTTCCCGAATCGGTGGTAGCCGAGTCTGACAGCTGCTTCTACTCGTCCTGCTTTACGCCGACCGGCCTGATCGGCGTCCTCCAGCTGCCGTTCGAAGTCGAGCAGGTCGAGCCGGGCTCTCGTGCGCCCGGCATTGGGCGTGTCCGCAGCTCGGCCTCCCCTATGCGGCCGCGACGCGTCCCGAGAGGTCCCTGACCCGTTCGGAGAGCTCGCTGAACGCCGCCTCGAAGGCCGCCGGCGTCCCGATGGCGACGGGATCCGGCACGGACCAGTGGAGCCGGTCCGAGACGGGGAGCTCCTCGTGTGCCCGATCGCAGACTGCGACCAGCAGGTCCCCCAGTCTGGCCACCTGAGAAAGCTCCTCGGGCCGGGATCCCGCGAGGTCGAGCCCATGGCGTGCCGCGACATCGCGGGCGCCAGGGGCGAGACCCGCGGCCGGATGGGTTCCCGCTGACACGGAGGGCACGGGGCTCGCACGCCTCCAGAGCGCCTCGGCAAGCTGGCTGCGGGCCGAATTGGCGTAGCACACGAAGAGGACGCGGGGCACCTGGACCGTGGCGGCCGGGAGCAGCCCGGCCAACCCGTCCCGCTCGAGCTTGACGTAGCTGCGCCGGCGGTCCGCCTCCGAGCGGTGACGGCTGACCACGCCCGCCTCCTCGAGGGTTCGCAGATGATGCGAGAGAAGGTTGGACGCCATGCCGAGCTCAGCCTGCAGCTCGGCGGGAGACCGGTCCCCGAGCCCGAGGAGGTCAACAATCCGCAGGCGCGCGGGCTCGCCGAGGGCCGCATGCACCATCGCGCGGCCCTCCAGCGAACTTGACTCAACACTCATTGAGTCAAGTTTGACTGAGGCGATCCGGTTGACGCAAGCTGGTGACGCCGCACCGCAAGGGGTTGCCCAGGGGTCGGCCGCCTTCGCTGCCGTTCACGGAAACAGAGAGACATGAGTACATGCGTGTGATGGTTCTTGGAATGGAAGTGAGCCCGACGGCGCGTCGCGCTGCGGCGGAATTCGTCGGCACGGCCTTCCTCGTCATCGCGGTGGTCGGGTCGGGCATCATGGCCTCGCGGCTCTCCCCGGCGGACTCGGGCCTCGCGCTGCTGGAGAACAGCCTCGCTACCGGAGCCGCGCTCGTGGCCCTGATCGTCGCGCTCCAGCCCGTCTCGGCCTCCTTCAACCCTGTCGTGACCCTGGTCGAGAAGGCCCTCGGCCTCGTGGACTGGCGGACCGCCGGGGCACTAGTCGCGGCCCAGCTACTCGGGGGCCTGGCCGGGACCGTGCTCGCAAACCTGATGTTCGGACTGAATGCGGTGTCGGTCTCCGGGCATGAGCGCAGCGGCCCCGGGCTATGGCTGGGAGAGGTCATCGCGACCGTAGGCCTGCTGCTGGTCGTCTTCGGCACGGTCCGCTCGGGCAGGGCCGATCGGGTCGCGTTCGCCGTGGGCGGGTACATCGCCGCCGCCTACTGGTTCACGAGCTCGACCAGCTTCGCCAATCCCGCGGTGACCATCGCCCGCACCGTCACCGACACGTTCGCCGGGATCGCCCCGGCCTCGGCGCCGGGGTTCGTCCTGGCCCAGCTGGTCGGCGGGGCCCTCGGGCTCCTCCTCGTCCGCTTCCTCTACCCGTCCATCACCACCCGTGCCGCTGAGGCCGCCGACCGAGAGGTCCTCTCATGAACGACAAGCCCTCCGTCCTGTTCGTCTGCATCCACAACGCCGGCCGGTCCCAGATGGCCGCCGCCTACCTGAACCACCTCTCCGGTGGGCGCATCGAGGTCCGCTCGGCCGGATCCGCCCCCGCCGAGAGCGTCAACCCCGCCGCGGTCGAAGCAATGCTCGAGGAAGGCATCGACATCCGCGCCGAGAGGCCGAAGATCCTGACCACAAATGCTGTCAAGAACTCCGACGTCGTCATCACCATGGGCTGCGGCGACACCTGCCCGATCTTCCCCGGCAAGCGCTATGAAGACTGGGAGCTCGAGGACCCTGCAGGCAAGGGCGTCGACTCCGTCCGCCCCATCCGCGACGACATCAAGGCCCGCGTCGAGAACCTCATCGCCGAACTCCTTCCGGCGGGGCGCTGATCAACGCCTTCTCAACACCTTCGAGGACTTCCATGCGGGGCCGAGGATAGAGACCATGATGCGATTCCTCCAGAACCCTCCCCGGTTCCTCTTCTTCACCGGCAAGGGGGGCGTCGGCAAGACCTCCGTGGCGTGTGCCGCCGCGGTTCAGCTGGCCGGGGCCGGGATGCGGGTGCTGCTGGTCAGCACCGACCCGGCCTCCAACATCGGCCAGGTCTTCGGGCTGGCCATCGGCAACACGATCACCCAGATCCCAGCGGTCCCTGGCCTCTCGGCCCTGGAGATCGACCCCGAACAGGCCGCTGAGGCCTACCGCGAGCGCCTCGTGGCCCCCGTGCGCGGCGTCCTGTCCGAAGCGGAGGTCGCGGGCATCGTCGAGGGCCTGTCGGGCTCGTGCACGACGGAGGTTGCGGCCTTCGACGAGTTCACCGGCCTCCTCACCGACGACGCGGCCTACGGCGCGTACGACCACGTCCTGTTCGACACCGCGCCCACCGGCCACACCATCCGGCTGCTCCAGCTGCCGGGCTCCTGGACGGACTTCCTCGCCGCGGGCGGCCAGGCCTCATGCCTCGGCCCGATGTCGGGCCTGGACAAGCACCGCCAGACCTACGCCGACGCCGTCCGCGCCCTCACCGACCCGCACCGGACGCGGCTCGTGCTGGTGGCCCGGCCCCACGCCTCGGCCCTCACCGAGGCCGGACGAACCTTCGCCGAGCTCTCCGGGATCGGCATGGCCGCCGCCTACCTCGTGGTCAACGGCGTCCTTCCCGAGGCCGCCGGCAACGAACCGATTGCCGCGGCCCTGCGGGAACGCGAGGCTGCGGCCATGGCCGCCATCCCTGCCACGCTCGCCCGGCTGCCACGGGACACGGTGGACCTCAAGGCCGAGAACATCATGGGCAACGAGTCGCTGCGGACGTTCTTCGACCCACCCGCGCCGGCAGCAACCACATCAGGGCCGGGAGGGGATGCCCCGGTTCCGGCCGCCCCGCTGGCCGCGCTCGTGGACGAGATCGAGGCCGACGGCCACGGGCTCGTCATGTGCATGGGCAAGGGCGGCGTGGGGAAGACGACAGTCGCCGCCGCGGTCGCCATCGCCCTCGCCAAGCGCGGCCACGAGGTCCTGCTCACGACGACGGACCCGGCCGCGCACCTGGACATCACGCTCGCGGGCAGCACCGACCGCCTCGCCGTCGCCCGGATCGACCCCGACGACGCCCTCGAGCAGTACCGGACCCGGGTCATGGCGACCAAAGGCCGCGGCCTCGACGACGAGGCAAGGGCGGCCCTGGCCGAGGATCTCCAGTCCCCGTGCACCGCGGAGGTCGCGGTGTTCCAGCAGTTCTCCCGGGCCGTGCATGACGCCCGGCGCAGGTTCGTCGTGATGGACACGGCCCCCACCGGACACACCCTCCTGCTCCTGGACGCGGCGGGCTCGTACCACCGGGACGTGAGCCGGCAGATGGGCGAGGGCGGCGCTGGCTACATCACCCCGCTCATGCGCCTGCGGGACCCCGCCCAGACGAAGGTCGTCCTCATCACCCTCGCCGAGACGACCCCGGTGCTCGAGGCGGCCGCGCTCCAGCAGGACCTCGAACGGGCCGGGATCCATCCGTGGGCATGGGTGGTCAACGGCTCGATCGCCGCCGCCCGTCCCGAGTCTGCCTTCCTCCGCGCACGTGCAGGCAGCGAGGCTCCCCAGATCGCGCGGGTACAGGAGCTCGCGGACCGGATCGCCCTCCTGCCCCTCCTGCCCCAGGAGCCGGTGGGCATCGACCGGCTTGCCGCCCTCACAGAGCCCGGCGCGCAACCGGCCTGACCTGCCGTCTACATCCGGCGCAACGCCGTCGCCGCGGCGTCGAGGGCGCCCTCGGCAAGGGCATAGTAGGCCCATCGGCCACGCTGCTCGCGGGTGACCAACCCGGCCTCCGCGAGGAGCTTCATGTGGTGCGACACGGTGCCCTGCGACAGGCCCACTGGACCGATGAGGTCGCACACGCAGCTCTCCCCCGACTCCGCTCCCGCGATGAGCGAGAGCAACCGGACGCGGGCCGGATCCCCTAGGGCCTTGAACACGCGCGCGAGCCGCTCGATGTCCTCGTCGCTCAAGGCGGAGGGGATGCCCGGAAGGCAGCACGGGGCCTCCACCGGGGCCACTGCAGGGACGTTCATCGGACCAGCATCCCATACGTATTGACATCTGTCGATGCATCGATGAGCATCAATTCATTGATATCCGTCGATCATAGCGAGGCCCCCATGAGCACCTCCCCCCTCCCTGTCGCCGTCATCGGCGCCGGACCGGTCGGCCTCGCCGCAGCCGCCCACCTCCTCGAGCGCGGCCTGGAGCCGCTCATCCTGGAGGCGGGGCACGCCGTCGGGGCATCCATGAGGGAGTGGGGCCACGTCCGGGTCTTTTCGCCGTGGCGCTACAACCTCGACGCCGCCGCGGTCCGCCTCCTCGAGAGGCACCACTGGCAGGCGCCAGAGCCCGAAGCCCTCCCGCTCGCGGCCGATATCGTCTCGGACTACCTCGGGCCCCTCGCCGCCACGGACGAGCTCGCGGACCGGATCATCCTCGGTGCGCGCGTCACCGCGGTCACCCGCCGGGGCCTGGACAAGGGGCGGAGCATCGGCCGGGAGGCTGCGCCGTTCCTGCTCCGTTACACGGCCCCGGACGGCACGGAGCATGAGGTCCTGGCAGCGGCGGTGGTCGACGCCTCCGGCACCTGGCAGACGCGGGCACCGCTGGGCACGTCCGGCCTGTCCGCCATCGGCGAGGACGCCGCAGAATCGGCCGGCTTCCTCACCAGCCCGCTCCCCGATGTCACCGGCGATGGGTTCCCCGGGCGCCGCACCCTCGTCATCGGGGCCGGCCACTCCGCCGCCAACACGGTGCTGGCACTGGCCGAGCTCGCGCGGACGACCCCGGGTACGGAAGTCCTCTGGGCCATTCGGGCAGGCTCCCCGGTGCGGGCCTACGGCGGCGGGGCCGACGACGAGCTCCCCGCCCGCGGCCAGCTCGGCACCCGCCTGCACGAGGCCGTCGACTCCGGCGCGGTGCAGCTCATCACCGGCTTCCGCACCGAGCGCCTCGAACCCCTCGACGGGCCCGCGCTCCGGGTGCGCTCCGACGACGGCCGGGCCCTCGTCGTCGACCGGCTGGTCCCCGCCACAGGGTTCCGCCCCGACCTCTCGATCCTGTCCGAGCTGCGCCTCGACCTCGACCCCGCCGTGGACGCGCCGCGGAAGCTCGGCCCGCTCATCGACCCCGACTTCCACTCCTGCGGGACCGTCGAGCCCCACGGTGCAAGCGTCCTCTCCCATCCGGAGGAGGGCTTCTACGTCGTCGGGATGAAGTCCTACGGTCGTGCCCCGACCTTCCTCATGGCCACAGGCTACGAGCAGGTCCGCTCCGTCGCCGCAGCCCTCGCCGGCGATACCGAGGCAGCCAACGCCGTCGAGCTGGAGCTCCCCGCGACCGGGGTCTGCTCGACCGACGCCGCGTTCGGCGCAGGCGACGGCGGCGGATCCTGCTGCGGCGGTCCGGCGCCCGTCCCAGTGTCGATCGGCTTCCCGACGGGCCTCCAGCACGGCCGAACAGGGGCGGGAGCACGCTGACCACCGCCCACCCGGCCGGCGGCGAGCGGAGGGCGCTCAGTCCGGCAGGGTGGACAGGGTCAGCTGGCCGCGGTGGTGCCGGTAGTGCTTCGGCGCCCACTCGAGGATGCCCCTGCGGTCCATCCAGTCGGAGAAGTAGGGGTCCCACGACGGCGGCACGGACATGCCCCGTGCCAGCGCCCCGGGGCCGGCACGGTCGTACCAGTTGACGATCACCCGCGTGGTCCGGTCCATCATGCGCCCCATCGCGCCGACCCCGAGGACGCGCGCCCCGGCCACCGCCCCGGCCCAGTTCACCCAGTCGTACGGGCCGGTGCAGGCCTCCAGTGCCGCACTCCAGGCACGCGAGGCAGCCGGCGGCAGCCGCGAGAACGCCCCGAAGAGCGGAATGGACGTGAGCGCGATGTTCTGGCCGAGCACCATGTGAAACAGCAGCTGACGGTTCGTCCACCGCGTCCCCCGGGTCGGCGCGCCCAACTCGGACGCCTGCACCGTGCCGACGATGAGCCCGAAGTCCTCGGCGATCCAGAGCAGGTCTCGACGCACTGGATCCTCTGAGGCGTCAGGGCCCGGTCCTGCCACCACTGCCTCGCACCTCCGATCCGCCGTCCGTCCAAGGATCCGACGGCGACCGCAGCGATGACAACCCACTGGGTCCGACCGTCGGACGCGCTCGGACATCCGCGCGCTCGATGCGAGGAAACTTCCCGATCATCGGGAAGGTGTGATCCGCGAGACATCCTCCGATGGGACTCTCGATTCCAGCCAGTTCATCCGGCTCGAAGGAGAGTCATCATGGAATACCTCGTTGGAACCCCACGCAGCACGTACGACGTCGTCGTGCTCGGCTCGGGCGCGGGAGCCCTCACCGCAGCGGCCACCGCGGCGCGCGCCGGCAAGTCCGTCGTCGTCCTCGAGAAGGCGAGCCTCCTCGGGGGCACGAGCGCCATCTCCGGCGGCATGCTCTGGATCGCCGCGAACCACCACGCCCGCGAGGCGGGCTTCGAGGACACGGCGGACGCCGCGCTCGAGTACGTCCGTGCCGTCTCGCGGGGCCGCGCCCGCGAGGAGCTCCTCGCCGCCGCCGTGACCCGCGGCGACTCCATGCTGCGCTTCCTCGAGCACGAGCTCGGCGTCACGTTCATCTACCTCGACAACTTCCCCGACTACCGCCAGGACCTCCCGGGCGCAGTGGACGGGGGCCGCACGATCGAGCCCGAGCTGGCCAACATCGCCGACCTGCTCGGCGACCTCGCCGACCGCGTCCGCTCCGACGGCCGCGCGCCTTTCACGATGCAGGAATACGAGGACTGGGGCGCCTTCACCCGGTTCCCCTGGGACGAGCTCGACGCCCGGGCCAAGGCGGGACTCGTCGCGAAGGGCCGCGCGCTCGTCGCCATGCTGCTCGCTGCCGCGATCCGCGAGGGCGCGCACGTGGCCGTCGAGGCCCGCGGCGAACGGCTCATCTACAGCGGTCAGGGGGCCGACGACGGCGGGCGCGTCACCGGCGTCGTGCTCGCGTCCGGCGAGCGGATCGACGCGACGGAGGCCGTGGTCATCGCGACCGGCGGATTCGAGTGGGACCACTCACTGGCCGACTCGATGCTCGCGAGCCGCCTCTACACGATGTGCTCCCCGCCCACCAACGAGGGCGACGGCCTGCGCATGGCGCAGCGGATCGGCGCCCAGACCCGCGGCACCCGCGAGGCATGGTGGGCGCCCATGTCCATCACCGGCGATACCCGCGACGGCAGGCCGATCGGCACGCTCCTGCGCTTCGAGCGCCAGGGCCCGGGCTCGATCATGGTCAACCGGCACGGGAAGCGCTTCGCGAACGAGTCCCAGAACTACAACGACCTGGCCCGCTGCCTGCAGTCGTGGGACTCCCCTGCCAACACGACGCTCAACACGCCGGCGCACGTGGTCTTCGACCAGTCCTACCTCGAGCGGTACGGGGTCCTGTCCCACCGCGCGGGCGAGCCGACCCCGGACTACCTCATCGAGGGCGCGACCCTGCCCGAGCTCGCGGCGAAGATCGGCGTCCCGGCGGAGAACCTCGTCGCGACCGTCGAGCGCTTCAACGCGTTCGCCGTCACAGGCGAGGACCCCGACTTCCACCGCGGACAGACCGCCTACGACAAGTACTGGGGCGACGCCGACAACGTCTGGCCGAACCCGTCCCTCGGCCCGCTCGAGCAAGGCCCGTTCTACGCCCTCGAGGTGGTCAACGGCGCGTTCGGCACGAACGGCGGCATCGCGACCGACGGCGCCGCGCGGGTGCTCGACGTCGACGGCGCACCGATCGCAGGCCTGTTCGCCGTGGGCAACGCGACCGAGAGCGCCTACGCCGCGGGCTACCCCGGCGCCGGCGCGACCCTCGGCCCGCTCATGACCATGGGCTACCTCGCCGGCCGCACGATCGCAGGGCAAGCCGCGGGGTACGACGACGGTGCTGCCGCCGCCTCGGCGGCTGAGCTCACCGACCTCGCGGAGCCAGTGCTCGCGGAGGCCGCCCGATGATCCGCCACGCCGTCCTGTTCAAGTTCAAGCCGGACTTCCCGGCCGACCAGCGCGAGGCCTGGACCTCGGGGCTGGACCGCATGCGCGGCAACATCCCCGGGCTGATCGCCCTCACGCACGGGCCCGACGCGATCCGCTCCGAGCGGGCCTTCGACTACGCGATCGTCGCGGACTTCGAGTCCGTGGCCGACATCGAGGTGTACAACACCCATCCCCTGCACGAACCGCTGAAGGAGTACTCCTTCCCGAACAGCGAGCAGATCCTCTCCGTCGACTTCGAGATCCCCAAGGACACCCCATGAGCAGTGTCGCTCGTACCACCCAGGCCGGCCACGCGGCGTCGTCCGCCGACTCCGCCGGTGCCGGCAACCACCGCAAGACCCCGGGCAAGGCGGCCCTCGCCTCGTTCCTCGGCTCCACGCTCGAGTACTACGACTTCTTCATCTACGGCACGGCCGCGGCGCTCGTGTTCCCGTCGCTGTTCTTCCCGGCCGACAATCCGACCGCGGGGCTCGTCGCCGCGTTCGCGACGTTCGGCGTAGCGTACGTGGCCCGCCCGCTCGGCGGGATGGTCATGGGCCACTTCGGCGACCGCCTCGGCCGGCGCAACGTGCTCCTCGTGACGCTCTCGCTCATGGGCCTGGCCTCCCTCGGCATCGGCTTCCTCCCGACATACGACTCGGTGGGACTCCTCGCCCCCGTGCTCCTGACCCTCGGCCGCCTCCTGCAGGGCTTCTCGGCCGGCGCCGAGTCCGCGGGCGCCTCGACGCTCACGCTCGAGCACTCTCCGGAGGGTCGCCGGGGCTTCTTCACCTCGTTCGTCATGGCCGGCTACGCGTCCGGCATGGTCCTCGCGACCCTCGTGTTCGTCCCCATCACGGCCCTGCCGAAGGCCGACCTCATGGCCTGGGGCTGGCGCGTGCCGTTCTGGTGCTCGGTCGTGGTCCTCGCCATCGCCTACTGGGTCCGCACTCATCTGGAAGAGACGCCGGTCTTCGAGGAGACGAAGGACGAGACGCGCGCCGCGGGAACAGCCCGCAAGCTACCTCTCGGCCAGGTGCTGCGCTACCAGGCGGCGGACGTGGTGCGCGTCCTGTTCATGTCCATCTTCTCGGTCATGCAGACCATCTTCACGGTCTTCGGCCTCTCCTACGCGACGGCCCATGGGGGCCTCGACAAGGGCGCGATCCTCACGATCAACGCCGTGACGATCGGCCTGTCGATGCTGGTGATGCCCACCGTCGCCGCGCTCTCCGACAGGATCGGCCGCAAGCCGCTCATGATCACCGCAATGGTCGGGAGCACGGCAGCACTGTTCGCGTACTTCTGGGCGCTCGGCACCGGCAACCTCGTCCTCGTGTTCCTCGTGAGCTTCGCTTTCATGACCGTCCTCTACTCGGGCTTCAACGGCGTCTGGCCGGGCTTCTTCGCCGAGCTCTTCGCGGCCCCGGTCCGCTACTCCGGCATGGCGCTGGGCAACCAGCTCGGCCTGCTCGTGGCCGGCTTCGGGCCGATGATCGGCGGCCTGCTCATGACCTCGGGCCCCGCCGGCTGGGTCCCGGTGGCCGTCTTCGGCGCGGCCTGCGCGCTCGCCGCGGTGATCGCCGTCGTGAGCTCCCGCGAGACGGCCCGCACCCCCATCGACGAGCTCGGCGAGCCCTACCTGGCCGCGACGAACCGCGGCAACTGAAACAAGACCCGAAAGCATGGAACACACCGTGAAGCAGAACAAGACCATTGCCTGCGACGTCCTCGTCGTCGGGTCCGGGGCCGCGGGCATGGCGGCCGCCCTCAAGGCCGCGAGCCAGGGCCTGAGCGTGATCGTCGCCGAGAAGGAGCAGTACTTCGGCGGCACGACGGCGATCTCCGCCGGCTGGGCGTGGGTGCCCGGCAACCGCGTGGGGACGGCCGCCGGGGATACGCGCGAGGAGGTCGAGACCTACCTCAAGAACCTCGCCCCCGACACGTACAACGCCGACGGCGTCGCGCAGTTCCTGGACACCGTCCCCGAGGCGCTGGACTTCTTCGAGCGGGAGACCGACGTCGAGTTCGTCTACCCCGAGAAGGCGCCCGACTACCAGATGGACCTCCCGGGCGCGCGGCTCGGGGGCCGCGCCATCCTGCCCAAGGACACGGACGCCCGGATCCTCGGCGACAAGCGCCTGCTCATGCAGCCGTACATGTCCTCCTACACGGTCTTCGGATACATGCCGCAGGTGGGCCCGGACATCAACGAGTTCTTCCACGTGAACCAGTCGGTGAAGTCGTTCGTGTACGTCGCGAAGAAGCTCCTGCGCACGTGGTTCGACGCCGCCCGCTACCGCCGCCCCGTGCTCCGCTCGAACGGCAATGCCCTCATGACGCTCATGGTCAAGAGCGCCTACGACGCCGGCGTGCGCATGTGGAAGTCCTCGCCCGTGCTCGAGCTCACCAGGGGGGACGACGGCGCGGTCACCGGCGCGGTCACCGGCGGCGAGCACCCCGCACGCGTCGAGGCCAAGCTCGGCGTCATCCTCGCCGCCGGCGGCTTCTCGGGCAACACCGAGCTGCGCAAGAAGTACTTCCCGCACGACGCCGCCGGCGACGACCACTTCACGCCGACCGTGGGGCACGGCGGCGACGCCGCCACGATGACCCTCGCGGCCGGCGGCCGCATCGACGACGCCGTCTCCTCCGTGGGCTCGTGGGCGCCCGTGACCGTGTTCCGCTTCCGCGACGGCCGCCAGCGGCTCTTCCCGCACCTGCGTGCGATCGGCCTGCCGGGCCTCATCGCGGTGGACCGCCACGGGAAGCGGTTCGGCAACGAGGCCCTCAGCTACCACGACTTCGGCGGGCGGATGATCGCCCACAACGCCGGCGAGGACAAGACGTTCGGCTGGGTCATCGCCGACGAGAAGACGATGCACAAGTACGGCATCGGCTACGCCAAGCCGTGGCCCATGCCGCGCGGCTACTTCTACAAGATGGGGTACCTGGTCAAGGGGAACACCCTCGAGGAGCTCGCGGACAGGATCGGCGTCGACGCCGCGGGCCTCACGCAGACCGTGGCCGAGTTCAACGTGGGCGCGCGGGCCGGCGAGGACCCGGCCTTCGGACGGGGCTCGACCGAGTACAACCACTTCCGCGGTGACATGGAGCACAAGCCCAACCCCAACCTCGCTCCCCTGGACAAGGGCCCGTACTACGCGGCCAAGATCCAGATGGGCGATCTGGGCACGTTCGCGGGCATCGCCGTCGACTCCGACAACCTGGTGGTGACCGAGGAGGGCACCCCGATCCCCGGCCTCCTCGCGGTCGGCGCCGCCGCGCGCAGCGTGTTCGGCGGCGGGTACCCGGGATACGGCTCGCACATCGGCGCGGCGCTCGTGTTCGGGTACCGGGCCGGGCGGGACGTGGCTCGCCTCGCGTCGGCGAGGGAGAACGGGCGCGGCATTGGCCGGCCCGCCTCCGCCTCGGTCGCCGAGGAGGCCGCGCGATGAGCCGTGTGTCCGACCGGGTCGCCGAGAAGGTCGCGCTGATCTCCGGCGCGGCCCGGGGCATGGGCGCCTCGCACGCGCAGGTCCTCGCGGCGCACGGCGCGAACGTCGTCATCGCGGACCTGCTCGAGGACGAGGGGCGGGCCCTCGCGGAGAAGATCAACGCCGAGTTCAACACCGGGATCGGCCGCGACGTGGCCCTCTTCGTCCACCTCGATGTCACCGACTACGAGAGCTGGACCGCGGCGGTGGGTGCCGCCGTCGAGCGCTTCGGGACGCTCGACGTCCTCGTCAACAACGCCGGGATCTTCACACGCGGAAGCGTCGAGGACGCGGACGTCGACGAGTGGCGCCGCACGATCGAGATCGACCTGACCGGCAACTTCCTCGGCATGAAGGCCGCCGTGCCGGCCATGAAGGCCGCGGGCGGGTCGATCATCAACATCTCCTCGATCGCGGGGCTCGTCGGGTTCAAGAACCGCGCGGCGTACGCGGCCGCGAAGTGGGGCGTCCAGGGGCTCACCAAGACGAGCGCCATGGACCTCGGCCCGTACAACATCCGGGTCAACTCGGTGCATCCTGGCTCGGTCAAGACGCCGATGACCGCCGGGCTGAAGCGCGGCTTCGGGCAGATCCCGCTCGGCCGCGACGCCGAGACGCAGGAGATCTCGGACCTGATCCTGTTCCTCGCCTCGGACGAGTCGAGCTTCATGACCGGGGCGAACCTCGCGATCGACGGCGGCGAGACGGCCGGGAACAACCTGCGCCAGGACGCGTAGGTGGGCGAGGCGTTCGCCGAGCGGGTAGCGGTGGTGACCGGAGCGGCGTCGGGCATCGGGGCCGCGACGGCGCGACTGCTCGCCGAGCGGGGCGCCGCCGTCGTGATCGGGGACGTCGCGGAGGGCGCGGACGACGTCGCGCGCGCCCTCCGCGACGCCGGTCACCGCGCGCTGTGGGTGCGCACCGACGTGACGGACGAGGACTCGGTGGCCGCGCTCATGGACCGCGCGGCTGCCGAGTTCGGCTCGCTCGACGTGCTCGTGGCCAACGCCGGGATCGCCGAGCCGAAGGCGCCGCTGCACGAACTCGACGTCGCCGCGTGGCGCCGCGTGATCGAGATCGACCTGACCGGCGTGGCGCTGTGCGGCAAGCACGCTCTGCGGCACATGTCCGCAGCCGGGTCCGGGGCGATCGTGAACGTCTCCTCGATCCTGGGCGCCGTGGGGCAGGCGAACAGCTCCTCCTACTCGGCGGCGAAGGCCGGTGTCGCGAACCTGACCCGATCCGCGGCCGTGACGTACGCGGCGAGCGGCATCCGGGTCAACGCCGTCGCGCCCGGGTACGCGGACACGCCGCTCGTGGCGGGGCTGCCCGCCGACGTGCGGGCCACGATGGCCGCGAGGCAGCCGATCGGGCGGCTGGCGCGGCCCGAGGAAGTTGCCGAGGCGATCGCGTTCCTCGCCTCGGACGCTGCCTCGTTCGTCGTGGGCGCAATCCTCGCCGTCGACGGCGGCTACACTGCCGTCTAACCATGGCCGAACCCACGCGTGACTCCATCATCAGCCGGGTGGTGCGGATCCTCAGCTGCTTTGACCGCAGCACGTCGGCCCTGAGCCTGAGCAGCCTCGCCCGGCGCTCAGGGCTGCCGCTCACCACCACGCACCGGCTCGCCGACGAGCTGCTCCGCCACGGGCTGCTCGAGCGCGACTCCGCCGGCGACCTCCGGCCCGGCCTTCGCATGTGGGAGCTCGCGAACCGCGCCTCGCATGCGCTGACGCTGCGTGAGGCCTGCCTGCCGTTCATGGAGGACGTCCAGGCCGCGGTCCACCACCATGTCACGCTCGCCGTGCTCGACCGCGGCAGCGCCCTGTACGTCGAGCGGCTCTCCGCGCCCGAGTCGCCGCTCGACGCCGCCAACATCGCCCAGCGCATGCAGCTGCATGCGTCATCGAGCGGGCTCGTCCTCCTCGCGTTCTCCGAGGCCGCAGTCCAGGCCCGGGCCCTCGAGGGGCCGCTCGAGAAGGTCACGCCCGAGACGGTCACCGACCCGGCCGCGCTGCGCCGCACGCTCGCCGACATCCGCCAGAAGGGGTTCGCCGCGCCGCCCGGAATCGGGCGCACCGAGTGGATCGGCGTGGCCGTGCCCGTGTTCGGTCCCGAGCGGACGGCCGAGGGGCCCGTGATCGCGGCCGCCCTCAACGCGATCGTCCCGCGCACGGACGCGGACGTCGTGCCGCGCGTCGTCGTTGCCCTCACGACGGCGGCCCACGGCGCCTCCCGCGCCCTCCGCGGCACGTCCGGCCAGCCGGCGACCCCTTAGCCCGGCCGCGCCGAGGAGTCACGCCTGCGTAAGTGACTTCTCGACCTTGCGGATGTGGCTCGTCGAGCGATCGACGCGCGGTGGCCGCGACCAATTCTTCCGACTACCGGAAGGGGGCCTGTGATCGTTTCCGAAGTCGGGACAGACTCTATGCAACGACGTGATCAGCGTCACGGGACGCGGTGCAGCAGCCGCTCCCGACGTCCCCTTGAAACCGCACCGCGTGCAATGCCGCACGCCTGCGGCCGGAAGGAGGTCATCATGACCATTACCTGCCCCTTCACCGGAGTGGCGGCCGACGCCGCCGGTGACGCCCCCAGCGCCGGCGGCCAGACCGCCGTCGTGCGCGCCGAAACGCCCCAGCTGCCGCCCTACTCCCACGAGCTCGACTGGCCCGAGGGCCTCGAGCCGTTCAAGGTCGTCGATGACGGCAGCCAGGGCGACCCGTACAACCACTACCGCTGGATGCTCGAGAATGCGCCGGTGCTGCGGGCGGCGTCGCCGGTCTCGGACGTGTGGTTCATCTCCCGGTTCGAGGACGTCCGCAAGGCGCTCCGGGCGCCGAAGGTCTTCTCCTCGGAGGTGGTCAAGCCGGTCCCGCTCACGTTCCTGACGCTCATGGACTCGCCGGACCACGGACGGCTGCGCCAGATCGTTGCGAAGGCGTTCACGCCCAAGGCGATCAGCCTCTTCGAGGACCGCATCCGGGAAACGGCGGAGCAGCTCCTCGACGGGCTCATAGCGCGCGGCGGCGGGGACGTCGTCGAGGACTACGCGATCCCGCTGAGCATGTCCACGATCAGCGCCCTGCTCGACGTGCCGGCCGAGGACTTCGAGAAGATGAAGTTCTGGTCCGACGAGACGTTCAGCTACTTCGGCCGCCTCGCGCGCAACGCGCCGGGCACCGGCACGGACGAGGAGAGCGCGCACGCGTTCTTCGCGTACCTCAAGGACACGATGGAGCGCCTCCACGCGGAGGGCAACGAGTCCGTGGGCGGGCACATCGCACGCATGTGGAAGGAGGGGCAGCTCTCCGAGAAGGAGGCCAAGGAGCTGTGCGCGTTCGTGTTCATCGCCGGGCACGACACGACGACGATCCTGCTCGCCAACGCGTTCCGCGTCGTCGCCGAGCAGCCGGCCCTCCTGGACCGCCTCCACGCCGAGCCCGCGGACGCCGAGGCATTCGTCGAGGAGCTTGCCCGCTACCGGGGCACGGTGCAGCGGGTCTCTCGGATCACGACCGAGGAGGTCGAGGTCGCGGGGGTGACCCTTCCGAAGGGCGCGATCGTGCGCCTCATGCCCGCCGCCGCCAACCACGACGCCGCGAAGTACCCGAACCCCAGCGTGTTCGACATCGACCGCGACACCACCGGCCACCTCGGGTTCGGCCACGGCGTGCACGCGTGCCTCGGCGCGCCGC
This sequence comes from Sinomonas cyclohexanicum, assembly GCF_020886775.1. GTDB lineage: Bacteria > Actinomycetota > Actinomycetes > Actinomycetales > Micrococcaceae > Sinomonas > Sinomonas cyclohexanicum. The sequence continues at coordinate 1,044,676 of NZ_AP024525.1, read as the reverse complement.
TCGCGCGGCTCGAGACGCGCGTGACAGCCGAGCTCCTGGGCCGCCGCCTCGCGCACGCCGCCCTGGACCCCGCGCACCCCATCGAGTACGTGCGCGGCAACAACCTGACCAACTCGGGACCCGAGCGCCTCGTCGTGACGCTCACGGCCCGCAACACCCCGGAGGGACACCATGAGTGAGACCGCACAGCCCACACCACCCGCCGTGGTCATCGTCGGGTCCGGCCATGCCGGCGTCGGCGTCGCCGCAGGCCTGCGCTCGCGCGGATGGGAGGGCAGGATCGTCCTGGTCGACGCCGAGGGGCAGCTGCCCTACGAGCGCCCGCCGCTGTCGAAGGACCTCCTCGCTCCCGGCGCGCCGGCCGAGCCCGTGCCGATGCGCAAGGCCTCGTGGTTCGAGTCCCGCGGGATCGAGCGGGTCCAGGGGACCGCCGCCTCAATCGACCGCGGCCGCCGTGAGGTGCGGCTCGCGGACGGCCGGGCGCTTCCCTACGCGAAGCTCGTCCTCGCCACCGGCTCGACGCCGCGCCGCCTCACCGTTCCTGGCTCCGACCTCGACGGCGTCCTCATGCTCAAGACCCTCCCGGACGCTCGGCGCCTCGCGGCCGAGCTCGCGCCGGACCCAGCCACCGAGGCCGCGGCGCGGCACGTCGTCGTCATCGGCGCGGGTTACATCGGGCTCGAGGTCGCCGCCGCGGCGGCCAAGCGCGGCTGCTCGGTCACGGTGCTCGAGTTCCAGGACCGGGTCATGAGCCGCGTGACGAGCGCGCCCGTCTCGCGCTTCTTCGAGGACCGGCATCGCGCGGCCGGCGTCGAGTTCCGCTTCGGGGCCGCCGTCACCGCGATCGAGGGCCCCACCTCCCCCGACGGCACCGGCCGCGTCAAATGGGTCGTGACCGCCGACGGCGCGCGGCACCGCGCCGACGTCGTCATCGCCGGGATCGGGGTGGTCCCCGAGCAGGGGCTCGCGGCCGAGGCCGGGCTCGAGGTCTCGGACGGAATCCTCGTCAACGCCGCGGGCCGGACCTCCGACCCGGACATCTACGCAGCTGGCGACGCCACCCGGTTCGCGAGCCTGTACGACGGCGCGAGCCAGCGCCTCGAGTGCATCCAGAACGCGCGGGCCCAGGCCGAGGCCATCGCCGCGGACATCACCGGCCACGAGCCGACAGCGCCGGAGGTGCCGTGGTTCTGGACCGTCCAGCACGGCGTCCGGCTGCAGACCGCAGGAGTCCGGCACCCGGACGACGAGGTGGTGCTGCGAGGCGATCCCGAGAGCGGGAAGTTCTCGGTCGTCTACCTGCGAGCGGGGCGGATCGCCGCCGTCGACACGGTCGGCTCGCTCGCCGACTTCAACGCCGGCAAGCGGCTCGTGGCCCGGCGCGCCGTCCTCGACGCGAACCTCGCGGCCGACCCGGCCCTCCCGCTCGACCAGGCCGCTGTCCTCGCCGAGGAGTCCCTCGAGCCCGCCCTCTGAGCGGCCGCTCTCCCCGGCCCGCCCTCCCCTCCCGACCACACCGAAAGGCCACCGACATGCCCACGACCATTACCGCCGTCGACCGCGACGGCGCCCAGCACTCCCTGATCTGGGATGAGGACCAGACGCTCATGGAGGTCCTCCGGGACAACGACCTGCCAGTCCTCGCCTCGTGCGGGGGCACCGCCTCGTGCGCGACGTGCCACGTGTTCCTCGAGGAGCCCATCGCCGCGCGCCTCGGCGAGCGCAGCGAGGACGAGGCCGAGCTCCTGGCCGACGCCGAGGGGTTCCGTGAGTGCGGCTCGCGCCTCTCGTGCCAGATCGAGCACGACGCCGCGTTGGACGGCATCCGCGTGGAGCTCGCCCCCGAGGGATAACTCCGACGGAGGGTGAGCGGCGGTCCCCCTGAGCGTCAGGTGCGGGGGGCCGCTCCCGCCGAGGCCGCCGCCTCCTCCGCCTCGAAGTCGATGCCGCCCGCGAACTGGCTCATGTAGAGCCGGTGGTAGGCGCCGGCGCGCTCAAGGAGCTCCTCGTGGCGGCCCTGCTCGACGATCTTGCCGTTCTCCATCACCAGGATCGTGTCCGCGTCCCTGATCGTGGAGAGCCGGTGGGCGATCACGAACGAGGTGCGGTCCGTGCGCAGCGCGGCCATCGCCTTCTGGACGAGCAGCTCCGTGCGGGTGTCCACCGACGAGGTGGCCTCGTCGAGTATGAGCAGCGAGGGGTTGGACACGAAGGCGCGGGCGATCGTGATGAGCTGCTTCTCGCCGGCCGCGATGTTGGTTCCCTCCTCGTCGATGACGGTCTGGTAGCCGTCCGGCAGGGAGCGGACGAACCTGTCCACGTAGGTGGCCCTGGCCGCGGCCATGACCTGCTCCTCGGTCGCGTCGAGGTTGCCGTAGCGGATGTTGTCGTAGATCGTCCCGCCGAAGAGCCACGCGTCCTGGAGGACCATTCCCACCTTCGAGCGGAGCTCGGCGCGGGACAGATCCCGGATGTCCACGCCGTCCAGGAGGATCCGGCCGGACTGGATCTCGTAGAACCGCATCACGAGGTTCACGAGCGTGGTCTTCCCGGCGCCGGTCGGGCCGACGATCGCCACGGTGTGGCCGGGCTCGGCCGTGAGCGAGAGGTCCTCGATGAGCGGCTTGTCCTCGGAGTAGGAGAACGAGACGTGCTCGAAGTCCACGTGGCCGTCCGTGACCGCCGGCAGATGTGCCGTGGCGGTCTCCGGTTGCTGCTCGTCGGCGTCGAGCAGCTCGAACACGCGCTCGGCGGAGGCGACGCCGGACTGGAGCATGTTGGCCATGCCGGCGATCTGCCCGAGCGGCTGGGTGAACTGCCGGGAGTACTGGATGAACGCGGTCGCGTCGCCGAGGGTCATCTGGCCGGCGGCGACACGCAGGCCGCCGACGACGGCGATGCCCACGTAGGCGAGGTAGCTGATCCAGTTCATGATCGGGAACATCATGCCGGAGACGAACTGTGCACCGAACGAGGCCTTGTAGAGCTCGTCGTTCTTGCGGTTGAAGCCGTCCACCATGTCCTCGCCGCGGCCGAAGAGGATCGCGAGCTCGTGCCGGAGAAGGACTCCTCGATGTGCCCGTTGAGGATGCCCGTGTCCCGCCACTGTGCCTGGAACAGCTTCTGGCTCCGCGCGCCGATCACGCCGGTCACCACCGCGGAGAGGGGCAGCGCGACGAGCGCGATGAGGGCGAGCTCCCACGAGACGATGAACATCATCACGATGATGCCGAGCACCTGCAGGATCGAGGACAGCAGCTGGGAGAACGCCTGCTGGAGGGCCTGCTGGACGTTATCCACGTCATTCGTCACCCGCGAGAGCAGGTCGCCGCGCTGGCGCGTGTCGAAGTAGCCGAGTGGGAGCCGATTGAGCTTTGCCTCGACATCACGGCGGAGCCGGTAGACGATCCGCATGACCACGCGGTTGAGGATGAAGCCCTGAGCCCACATGAACAGGCTCGCCACGAAGTACATGACGAGGATGATGGCGATGATCAGGGTCAGCTCGTTGAAATCGATGCCCTGTCCGGGCACGAGGTTCATGGCCGAGAGCATGTCCGCGAAGTTGTTCTGGCCCTGGGCGCGGAGGCCCTCGATGACCTGGTCCTTCGTGACCCCGGCGGGCATCTGCTTGCCGATCACCCCGGCGAAGATGATGTCCATGGCCCGGCCCATGATCTTCGGTGCGATCACCGACAGGACCACCGAGACGATGATGAACGCGACGACCACGGCCATCCAGCCCATCTCGGGCCGGATGAGTCCGGCGAGCCGCAGCGCGCTGGCGCGGAAGTTCTTCGCCTTCCGGGTGGGCATCTGCTGGCCGAAGCCGCCGCCGGATCTGGGCGTCTCGGTCTCCTCGAGCTCCTCGTCAGGGGCCGCAGGCGCGTGTGCCTTGTCCGGCGCCTGTGCCTTGTCCTGGCTCATGCCGGCTCCCCCGTTCCCGCGCCCGCGGCGCTGGCTACTTCTTCTGCGCTGATCTGCGACTGGACGATCTCCTGGTAGGTCGGCGAAGTCTCGAGGAGCTCGGCATGGGTGCCGCGATCCACGATCTTGCCGTCGTCGAGGACCAGGATCTGGTCGGCGCCGATGATCGTGGAGACACGCTGGGCGACGACGATCACGGTCGCCTCGCGCGTGTGCTCCCTGAGGGCATGGCGGAGCCGGGCCTCGGTCTCGACGTCGAGAGCGGAGAAGGAGTCGTCGAACAGGTACACCTTGGGATCGGCGACGACGGCGCGCGCGATGCACAGCCGCTGCCGCTGGCCGCCGGAGACGTTTGTCCCGCCCTGCGAGATGGGCGATTCGAGCCCGTTCTCCTTGGCTCGGACGAACTCGGCGCCCTGGGCGACCTCGAGCGCCTGCCACAGCTGCGCGTCGGGGGCGGACTCGTCCCCGAAGCGGAGGTTGTGCGCAACGGTCCCGGAGAACAGGTAGGGGCGCTGGGGCACCATGGACACTCGCGAGGTGATCTCGGTCCGTGGCATCTGGGCGACAGGCACGCCGTCGAGCAGCACCTCGCCCTCCGCGGCGTCGTAGAGGCGCGGGACGAGGTTGAGCAGCGTCGTCTTGCCCGAGCCCGTCGAGCCCACGATCGCCACCGTCTGCCCGGGCCGCGCCGTGAACGAGATCCCGCTGAGCACCGGGGCCTCCGCGCCGGGGTAGGCGAAGGAGACGTTGCGGAACTCCACGACGCCCTCGGACCGCTCGGGAACCACGGGCTGCTCGGGATCGTGCATGGAGTCCTCGGCCTTGAACACCTCGCCGATGCGGTCGGCGCACACGGACGCGCGCGGGATCATCATCGCCATGAAGGTGCCCATCATGACGGCCATGAGGATCTGCAGGAGGTACTGCATGAACGCGGTCAGGGAGCCGACCTGCATGTCCCCGCTGTCCACGCGGTGGCCGCCGAAGAACAGCACGGCGGCGGTGGCCGCCTGGAGCAGGAGCATGATGATCGGGAACATGAGCACGAAGATCTGCCCGACCTTGAGGGAGATGTCCGTGAGGGACTTGTTCGCCTCGGCGAAGCGGTCCTCCTCGAAGCGCTCCCGCACGAAAGCGCGGACCACGCGAATGCCGATGATCTGCTCGCGCAGCACGCCGTTGATGCTGTCGATGCGGCCCTGCATCTTCCGAAACAGAGGCATGAGCAGGTACACGAGGAACCCGACCACGGCGAAGAGGACACCCACGGAGACCCACACGAGCCACGACAGGCCGGCGTCCTCGTTGAGGGCCATGATGATGCCGCCCACGCACATGATGGGCGCGGAGACCATGAAGTTCAGGCCCATGAGCATGACCATCTGGACCTGCTGGACGTCATTGGTGCCGCGCGTGATGAGGGTCGGCGCGCCGAACCGCTGGAGGTCCTGCGCCGAGAACGAGGTCACCTTGCGGAACACGCCCTCGCGCAGGTCGCGGCCGAACGCCATGGCGGTCTTCGAGCCGAAGTAGACGGCGGCGATCGCGGTGACCACCTGGGCCAGCGCGATTCCCAGCATGAGGGCGCCCTGACGCCAGATGTAGTCCGTGTCGCCCTTCGCGACGCCCTGGTCGATGATCTGGGCGTTGATGCTGGGCAGGTACAGCGTCGCGATGGTGGTCGCGAGCTGGAAGACGACCACGGCGAGGATCCATGGCCAGTAGCGGGCGCTGTAGCGCCGGATGAGAGTGAGGAGCATCGACGTCCTTCGAGTCTTGGGCCCCACGGGGTGCCGAAAGGGGCGTGTCAAGCGTAGGCCCGTGGAGCTCCGCGGTGCATCAGTCTTGAGGACTAATCGGGCAGCCTGCGGACAGGCGATGTCCGCAGGCTGCCCGATGCTCCTCGGCGGGTCGACGCCGCCGGCATCCGGTCAGTTCGCGCTGTGCCGTCCGCGCGTCGCGAGGTAGAGCGCGGCCTCCTTCTGGAGCTGACGCTCGGCAGCGAGCTCGGCCTGGATCTGGGCGAGCTGGGCGGCCGTCTCCGCCTGCGCCTTGGCCGTCTGTCCCTGCTCCGCGGCGATCCGCTGCTGCGCCTCGAGCTGGTCCGCGACGCGGGAGAACAACTGGCCGAGCTGGACCTGCTGCGCGGCGAGGAGCCGCTGCGTCTCGTGGAGCGGGGCGAGATCCGGTGACCCGGCCGGGCGGGCGTCCGCCGCGTCGGCGAGCAGCAGTTGGAGCTCGCTGTCCAGCTCCGATGCGTGCTGGGGCACGGAGAGGGCCTCCCGGATCGCGGCGCGGCTCACCGTGCGGTCGGTGAGGGCGGACGACGGCGAGCCGGTCGCCGCGGGCGAGGACGCGCCGTCGTGCGGCGGAGCCACCACAGCAAGGGTGCCGGTGCGGGCGGCGCCCTCCTCCACGCCGTTCTCCACGGCGGCCTGGGCGCCCGCGGTGGGCTTGACGATGTCCACGGTGCGGCGCAGCGGGACCTCCTTGATGAACAGGACCGCGAGCAGGGATGCGACCGCGATCACGGCGGCGATGAAGAACACCTCCGCGGTCGCATCGCCGAACGCGCCGCGGACGATGTCCGCGATCGGCGCCGGCATGTCCTTGAGGTCCATGCTGCCGCCGGCCGAACCCGCCGGAGCGTTGATGCCGTGGTCGGCGAGGCCCTGTGTGACGAGGTCACCCGAGCGGTTGCTCAGGACCGCGCCGAGGACCGAGACACCGATGGCGCCGAAGACCGAGCGGAAGAACGCGACCGTGGAGCTGGCCGTGCCGATGTCCGTGGCGCGGACCGTGTTCTGGACGCCGAGCACGAGGTTCTGCATGGTCATGCCCAGGCCCGTGCCGAGCACGAACGTGTACAGGCCCGTGAGCCACAGGTCGGTGCTGTGGTCGATCGTGCCGAGCAGGCCCAGGCTCATGATCGTCAGGATCGAGCCGAGGATGAGGTACCGCTTCCACTTGCCGTGGCGGGAAATGAGCTGGCCGGAGACGACCGAGCCGAGGAAGTTGCCCGCGATCATCGGCAGAGTCAGCAGGCCCGCCTCGGTCGGGGTGGCGCCGCGGGCCACCTGGAAGTACTGCCCGAGGTAAGAGGACGAGGCGAACATCGCCACACCCACGGCGCCGGACGCGATGATGCTGAGCGTCGTCGTGCGGTTCGCCACGATCTTGAGCGGGATGATCGGCATCGCGACGCGGGACTCCACGATCACGAGGAGGATGAGGCCAAGGACCGAGCCGCCCACCATCGCGGCGGTCTGCCAGCTCCACCAGTCGTAGTAGTCGGCCTTGCCTGCGAACGAGACCCAGATGAGGAGCGTGGAGACGGACGCGGTGAGCAGGATCGAGCCGAGCCAGTCGATCTTCGCGACGCGCTTGACGTGTTTGATCTTCAGCGTGACCTGGATGAGGATCAGCGCGACGACGGCGAGCGGGACGCAGACGAAGAACGTCCAGCGCCAGCCCAGCGGCGAGTCCACGATGAACCCGCCCAGGAGCGGGCCGCCGGCCGTGCCGACCGCCATGACGGCGCCCATGTAGCCGTTGTACTTGCCGCGATCGCGGGGCGGGATCATCGTGCCATGATCGCCATCGCCATCGCGGTGAGGCCGCCCATCGCAACGCCCTGGACCACGCGGGCCCCGATGAGCCACGGGATGTTCTGCGCGAACCCGGCCAAGACCGAACCTGCCACGAACACCACGATGTTCAGCTGCGTGAGGAACTTCTTGTCGAAGAGGTCCGAGAGCTTGCCCCAGATGGGGGTGGTGACGGCGTTGGCGAGCAGGGCGGCCGTGATGACCCACGCGAAGTCGGTCTGCGTGCCTTTGAGGTCCGCCATGATCGTGGGCAGCGCGTTCGCGACGATCGTCGAGGAGAGAATCGCGGTGAAGAATGCTGCGAGGAGGCCGGTGAGGGCCTCGAGGATCTGCTTGTGGCTCATCTGCGGAGCCGCGGCCTCAGCGGGCTGCAAGGGCTTCCTCCTGGTTCTGTGGGGTCTGCGGTGCCGGAGAGGTCTCCGGGGAAGGGGTGGGGCGCATGCGATGCGCGCCGGTACGGAGGGCGTCCGAGAGCTGGCCGATCGCCATGACCGCCTCGGCGGCCTGGCCCTCGTCCCATCCCTCGAGGTAGCTCTGGAGCCGCGCGATGCGATGCTCCTCGATCTCCCCGAGGACGGTGACGCCGGCCTCCGTGAGGGCCACGAGCTGGGCGCGGCGGTCATCAGGGTCCCGGCGCCGCTCGACGAACCCCAGGCCCTCGAGTTCCGCGAGGTGCCGGCTGAGCACCGGCGCGCTCACGCCGAGCTTGCCGGCGAGGTCGACGGCGCGGCCGCCGTGCTCGGCGATCATGCGCATCACGCCCTGGGACGCGACGCCGAGGTCGCCGTGCTTGAGCTCGGTGGTCGAGAGGCAGCGGATCACCCGCTGCAGGTCGAAGACGCGGTGGATGAGTTCGCGTGCGGTGCCGGGATCGACAGGCATGGCCTCTCCTGAGAATTGATTGCTTGTCACAACTATACATGCAATGGTTGCTTGTGCAAACTAATTCGCTAGGTGACCTTAGTAACACGAGGTGACCTTAGAAACACGTGGCGCGGCGGCGCCGTCGTGCGCGAACGACGTCTGGGGGTCACCTTCTGACGCGAAGGTTCCGGTGGGGTGTGCTCGTTGGGTTATGAGGCGTGGTCGAGGGTGACGTTGTATCCGAGGGCCTGTAGCTGGTGGATGGCGCGGTTCTTGGCGCGGTCGGGGTGGTTGCGGGTGTAGTAGTCGGGGCCGGGGTCCTGGTAGAGGGTGCCGGTGGTGCCCATGTGCCAGATTGTGACCAGGAGCGTGTGCTCGAGTGCGACGATGGCCCTCATCGGGCCGCGGCGGGCGGCGATGCGGCGGTATTTGGCGTGGAGGTAGGTGCCGGGGTGGTTCGCGCAGACCATGGCGAAGATGCCCAGGGCTCCCAGGAGGTAGGGGTTGCCGGGGCGGGTGCGGGAGGACTTGACCCTGCCGGCGGATTCGTTGTTCCCCGGGGCGGTGCCGGCCCAGGAGGCCAGGTGCTCGGCGGTGGGGAAGCGGGACATGTCCGCGCCGGTCTCGGCGACGATGACGTCGGCGATCGTGGTGCTGATCCCCGGGATGGTGGTGATCAGGTCGTGGAAGCCGCGAAAGGGCTCCATGAGCGCCTCGATCTGTGCGGTGAGGGTCTCGATCGCGGCGGTGTGCTGGTCGATCAGGTCCAGGTGGATCCGGGCCAGGAAGGCGTGGTGGGCGGTGAACCGGCCGGTCAGGGCCTCGGTCAGGGCTGGGATCTTGGGCCTGAGGCTGGTCCTGGCCAGCTCCGCCATGGCCCCGGGGTCGGTGTTTCCGGTGATCAGGGCCTCGAGCATGGCCCGCCCGGAGACCCCGAGGATGTCCGTGGCGACGGAGGAGAGCTTGATCCCGGCGTCCTCCAGGAGCTTCTCCAGTCGCTGGGCCTCCCGGGCCCGGTCGCGGGTGATCGCGGTGCGGGTCCGGGTCAGGTCGCGCAGCTGGCGGATCGGGGCCGGGGGGACGAGCGAGGCCCGCACGAGCCCGTGCGCGCCGAGCTGGGCCAGCCAGGTCGCGTCGGCGACGTCGGTCTTCCTTCCCGGGACGTTCTTCACCTGCCGGGCGTTGACCAGCATGACCTCGACCCCGGGCAGGTCCTCGAGGAGGTAGTAGAACGGCTTCCAGTAGTCGCTGGTGGCCTCCATGACCACGCACGTGACCTGCTGCTGGGCGAGGTGTTCGCGCAGGGCCAGGATCTGACCGGTCATGGAGGACCATGTCGTGACCGTCTCGACGGCCTTGGCGCGGCCCGTCCCGGCGATGCGGACGCAGACCTTCGCGTCCCGCTTGGAGATGTCGATTCCCGCGCACCGGGGATGGAGGAGTTCCATCGCCTGGCTCCTTTCCGATCGGAATGGCGTCCGCCGCGGGGAGGGCAGGAGAGGAGGGTGTCAGATGGTTTGTGTGAGGGCGGTGTCCCTGACAGAAAGCCGAGACACTGATGAGCATGGTCAGCAAGGAAGAGCGGCAGGAGCGCCGCAGGGCCCAGCGTGAGGGCGTGGAAGCGCTCGAGGCGTCGGGGGCGCTGGATGAGCTGTACTCGATGATCGATGCCGGGCAGGTCCAGCTCGAGGGCAGGGACGGGCTGATCCAGCAGCTGATCAAGGCCGGCCTCGAGCGCGGGATGCAGGCCGAGCTGTCGGACCACCTCGGGTACGAGAAGGGCGACCCGGACGCGGCGCTGTTCCCGAACTCGCGCAACGGCTCGTTCCCGAAGACTGTCGGCACGATCGCCGGGGACGTGGAGCTCGCGGTCCCGCGGGACCGGGACGGGACCTTCACACCGATGCTCGTGCCCAAGGGCGCCCGGCGCCTGTCCGGGCTCGATGACATGATCATCTCCCTGTACGCGGGCGGGATGACGGTGCGCGACATCGAGCATCACCTCGTCTCCACGGTCGGCACCGAGGTCAGCCGCGAGACGATCTCCAAGGTCACCGACGAGGTCCTGGACGAGGTCCTGGCCTGGCAGCGCCGGCCGCTGGAGTCCTTCTACCCGGTCATCTACCTGGACGCGATCGTGGTCAAGGTCCGCGACGGGGCGCACGTGCGCAACAAGGCCGCGCACATCGCGGTCGGGGTGGACATGGACGGGATCAAGCACGTGCTCGGGATCTGGGTCCAGGCCGCCGAGGGCGCGAAGTTCTGGGCCGGGGTATGCGCCGAGCTGGCCAACCGCGGCGTCCGGGACGTACTCATCGTCTGCTGCGACGGGCTCACCGGCTTCCCCGAGGCGATCGAGGCAACCTGGCCCGAGTCGCTGGTGCAGACCTGCGTGGTGCACCTGATCCGGGCCTCGATGCGGTTCGTGGCCTACGGCCAGCGCAAGGCCGTCGCCGCGGCCCTCAAGACGGTCTATCAGGCCCCGAACGAGGCCGCCGCGAAGGCGGCCCTTGAGGAGTTCGCGGCCTCCGAGCTGGGGAAGAAGAACCCCAACACGGTCCGGGCGTTCCAGGACGCCTGGGAGCGGTTCATCCCGTTCCTGGCGTTCCCGCCGATGCTGCGCCGGGTCATCTACACCACCAACGCGATCGAGTCGCTGAACTACCAGCTGCGCAAGGTCATCAAGAACCGCGGCCACTTCCCCTCCGACGACGCGGTCGTGAAGCTGCTCTGGCTCGCGATCTGCAACATCGAGGACAAGCGCGCCCGCCAACGGGCCAAGGAGCGCGGACTGCCCGCACACCGGCGCAAGGCCGACGGGCGCCTCGTCCAAGGCCAGGTCACCACGAACTGGAAGCAGGCCCTGGCCCAGCTCGCCCTGGCCTACCCCGAACGCATCAACCCCTACCTCTGAACCAAACCGGAGACCGACCACTCACACAAACAACTTGACACGCTCCAGGAGAGATTCGGAAGTCTGACGCTCGGGCTCAAAGGCACCAATCCACGGTTCCCGCGGAGGCCCTCCGCCACCATGCTGGAGGACAGGCTCACCGGCACCACAGAAGGTTCGGGGTCGACCGCGACGGACACCCCCAGCATCCATCCCGCACACACACGGCGCAACCACCGGCCACGCACGAACCTTCGCGCACCACGGTGCGCCCCGCAGGCGGCGCCCCCATGCTGGAGGCCAGCTTCTGGAGGTCAGCTTTCGACGGTCGCAGAAACGGGGGTCTGCCGCCTACGCGGGGGTCAGACCCGGCGGCAACGCGGCAAGTCGGCGGATCCGCACCACATCGGCGGGCACGGGCCGCCGGCGAGAGGGCATCGTCGTATGTCACCGAGCCGTTAACGACGTCTGGGGGTCACGTTCTGGAAGCCACGTCGGGCGTGACCCCCAGAACGTGACCCCCAGAACGTGACCCCCAGACGGGAGGTGGGTCGGGCTAGAACTCCAGGTGCGTCGGGGCGAACATCTTCAGGAGCGTCTCGACCACGACGACGTTCGGCCCGTCCGCGGCGAGGCTCTCCTCGAGCGCCTCCCGCACGTGCTCCGGCGCGACGCGCTTCGCGGGGACGCCGAAGGACGCGGCGAGGGCCACGAAGTCCGGCCGGGCGAGCTCGGTCGCGGTGGCCTTCCCGAAGGCCCCGACCATGTACTCGCGCAGGATCCCGTACCCGCCGTCGTCCACGATGAGCCACGTGACCGGGACGTTGTGCTGCTTGGCCGTGGCGAGCTCGGAGATCGAGTACATCGCGGACCCGTCGCCGGAAACGGCCAGCACGCGCGCGGGCCTCCCCGTCGTCGCGAGGCCCACGGCCCCGCCGATCGCAGCCGGGAAGCCGAAGCCGAGCCCGCCGGCGCCCTGCGCGGAGTGGAACTGGCCCTGCCGTGCGTCCCAGCAGCTCCAGGCCCAGTACGCGGAGATCGTCATGTCCCAGAACGTCTGCATGTCATCCGGCACCGCCGCGCGGATGTCCGCCATGAACCGCAGCTCCTTGCCGAGGTCCTGCGACGCGAGGCGCTCGCGTACCTTGGCGAGGGACTCCGCGACGACCTCCTCGGGCGCCTTGCCGTGCCAGTCCGGCGCGGGCGGGCGGCCGCCGAGAGGGTGGGCGAGTGCCTCGTCCAGCGCGGCGTTGAGCGCTTCCAGCGCCTGTCCTGCGTCCGCCCGGATGCCGAGGCCCGGCCGGTTCGACTCGAGCACGCGCGGCTCGGCGTCGATCTGGATGATGCGGCCCCGCGGCTCGAACGTGAAGTAGTTCGACGTGACCTCCCCGAGCGAGGACCCGACGACCACGAGCACGTCCGCGTCCTCGAGGACGTCCGTCATGTGCCGGTCCTCGATCCAGGACTGGAGCGAGAGCGGGTGCTCCCACGGGAACGCGCCGTTGCCGCCGGGGGTGCAGATCACCGGCGCGCGGAGCTGCTCCGCGAGGTGCGCAAGCGCCTTCTCGGCGTGCCCGCGCCGCGTGCCGCCACCGGCGATGATCGCGGGCCGCTTCGCTTCCCGCAGCCACTTGACGGCCTCGCGCACGAGCTCGACACGCGGCGGGTTGTCGGCCGCCACCGCGAGCGCGTCCTCGACCGGCGGCACGACGATCGGGTCGAGCAGCACGTTCTGCGGAATCTCGACCCACACGGGCCCCTGCGGCGAGGAGATTGCGTCCGTCCATGCGTCCTGGATGGCGCTCGGGATGCCGGAGGCGTGCTGGATGAGCCGCTGGCTCTTCGTCACGTTCGCGGCGGAGGCCTTCTGGTCGTCGAGCTGGTGGAGCATGCCCTTGCGGCGCGCGCCGAGACCCTCGAGCGGGATCTGGCTCGCGATCACCACCATCGGCACCCCGGTCGCGTAAGCCTCCTGGAGGCCCGCGAGCGAGGTCAGCGCGCCCGGACCGGTGGAGAGGAACAGGACGCCGACCTCACCGGTCGCGCGGGAGTAGCCGTCCGCGGCGAACGCGGAGTTGTTCTCGACCCGGCTCGAGACGAAGTGCAGGTTTCCCCGGCCCATCGCGTCGAACAGGCCCAGCGCGTGCTGTCCGGGGATGCCGAAGACGGTCTTCGCGCCGAGCGCCTCGAGCGTCTCGACCACGAGGTCGCCGCCCGTTGCGGACCGCGGGCGCCTCGTCGCGCACGACGGCGGTCTGGGCGCCCTCCGCTGCGGGCTCGACCGGGATTCGGCTCCGCTCAACCACGGTTGCGCGGGTCTGGGCGTCCCCCGTCCACGGCGACTCGACCGGGCTCACTGGGCACCCGCCGTCGTGCGCTGCTGGCCTCGGGCCGCCTCCTGGCCGCGGCTCCGCTCAACCGCCGGACCGTCCCCTGCCTTCGGCAGCTCGCTCATGAGCGTGACGAGGTCGTAGGCCACGTGGCTCGCGGCGACGCCGGTGATCTCGGCGTGGTCGTAGGCCGGGGAGACCTCGACGGACGACGTCGGCGCCGACGATGTTCGCCCCGCGGAGGCCGCGGATGATCTCGAGGAGCTCGCGGCTCGTGATGCCGCCGGCCTCGGGGGTGCCGGTGCCGGGGGCGTGGGCGGGGTCGAGGACGTCGATGTCCACGGAGATGTAGAGCGGGCGGCTGCCGATGCGGTCGCGCAGCTTCGCGACGGTCTCGCGCACGCCCTGGTAGTAGACATCGGAGGAGGTCACGATGCCGAAGCCGAAGCGGCGGTCGTCCTCGAGGTCCTTCTTGCCGTAGAGCGGGCCGCGTGTGCCCACGTGGGAGAGCGCGTCGGTGTCGAGGATGCCTTCCTCGACGGCGCGGCGGAACGGGGTGCCGTGGGTGTATTCGGCGCCGAAGTAGGTGTCCCACGTGTCCAGGTGGGCGTCGAAGTGCAGGAGCGCGACGGGCTCGCCGGCGCGCTCGGACGCCGCACGGAGCAGCGGGAGGGCGATCGTGTGGTCGCCGCCGATGGTGAGGAGGCGCGCGCCGTCGGCCGTGAGCTCCAGCGCGTTCTGCTGGATCGTCTCGATGGCCTCGTGGATGTTGAACGGGTTGACGGCCATGTCCCCGGCGTCGGCGACCTGGGCGTTGGCGAACGGCGAGGCGTCCAGCGCCGGGTTGTACGGGCGCAGGAGACGGCTCGCCTCGCGGACGTGGTTCGCGCCGAAGCGGGCGCCGGGGCGGTAGGAGACGCCGGCGTCGAAGGGGACGCCGACGACCTTCACGTCCGCGCGTGCCATCTGGTCGAGCCGGGGCAGGCGGGCGTAGGTCGCCGCCCCCGCGAAGCGCGGGATCCGGGACGAATCGATGGGGCCGAGGTTGCCGTTCTCCTCGATGCGCAGCTCTTCCAAGGGTTCCTCCTAGGGGAAGCAGTAGGTGTGGCGCGTCTGTGACCCACACTACAGGAAAAGTTGACTCACATGCACCCCATGTTTACTCAACGGGGCCCCGGGCGCGGTACGCCGGGCTCAGTACACGGTGAGGCTCAGGAGAATGGCCTTGACCCGCTGCGCCTGGTCTGAGGCGAGCCAGGCCCGCGCGTCCGCCGGGTCCGGGAACTGCAGGATCTCGGGGCTCGCGTCCGCGGCCACGGCGTACCCCGAGCCGATCTGGACCACCGCATCCGCGGGTCCGCCGCGGCTCTGGCCCGGACCGTCGACCGGCCGGCCCGGCGTGATTGTCATGGCGTAGGACACGGCCCCGGTGCCCGCGGAGGTCTCGGCGTAGAAGGCGTAGTGCCCGGGCCGGACGGCAGCCGAATCCAGTCCGGGAACGGGCTCTGCGTCCAGCACGGCCCGTGTCACGTCCACGCCGACATCCTGCGGGGCCCAGTTGACGAACACGGAGAGGACCGCGCGGCCCGACGCATCGCTGACGGTTGCGGTCTCGCGCTGGTCGCGGCCCGCGCCGATCGGCAGCGTCTCGGCGGCGACCTGCCAGTCGGACGGGTAGCGGAACGAGAGCGGGTGGGACGTGAAGCGGTGGATCTTCAGGGCCGCAGGCGGAGTGGCGGCGGGCGGGGCCGCAGAAGGCGCCGCGGACGACGGCGCCGGGCCGGGCGCCGTCGTGCGCTGCGGCGAGGCGTCGCCGGCCGGAGCGGGGACCGAGCAGGATGCGAGGGCGCCCGCGGCGAGCAACGCCACGACGGCGTGGCCCGCTGCGCGCCACGGGCGCCCACGGTCTAGTGCAGGGTGCATCGACGTCGTCCCCCTCGAGCGCCCTTGGGTGCGGGGCGCTCGGGCACCACTGTCCCACGCAGGGGGCCGCGTGAACAGTGGTGGGCGCCACGGCCCACGGCCGCCTCCGGTCAGCCGGCGGCGAGGCTCGTCACCGCAGCCTTGGCCCGCCGGCCCTCCCCCGAAACCCACCGGGACCGCGCGTCGTCGACGGTACCCCTGCTGCGTCACTGTGCGCGCAGGCTCAGCAGGATGCCCCGGACGGCCCTGCCCTCCGCTGAGGCGTACCAGGCCTTGGCGGCGCCCTCGGAGGAGAACGGGGTCGGCGAATCCCAGACCGCCTCGGCAGTCATCACTCCGGTCCCCGTCTGGATGAGCCCGCTGGGTGCCTGCATCGGCGCGGCTTCGCCGGACTGAGCGGCGCCCGCCGTCAGCGCGAGCGTGTAGTGCGAGACGCCGCCGGACTCGGCGCGGAAGAACGATGCATGGGGGGCCGGGGCGGGGAACCCCGCGAGGCCGGGTACCGGAATCGACTCGTAGACGGTGCGAGTGCCGGACTGGCCCACTTCGTCCCCGATCGCACCCACGTACACGGTGGCCATGGCCCGCCCGGCGGCGTCCCTGATCGTCGCCGTGGCCGTCGGGACGGCCGCCGAGGCCGGGTGGAAGAGGTCCACAGTCCAGTCGGCGGGGTAGTCGAAGGAGATCCGGCCGTCGGGGAACGTGAAGGTGGCGCGGGCCGACGCGGGGGCAGCCGCGGTCGGGGTCGAGGCACCCGGCGCGGGCTGCTGGGTGGTACCGGCCGGAAGAGCGGACTGAGTGGAGTCCTGAGTTGCCGTCGTCGTGCCGCGGCAGCCGGTGAGGGCCAGGCCGAGGACGAGGGCGGCGCCGGAGAGCGCCGCGAGACGGCGGGAGGTATCGGTGGTTGCCATGACGTTTCCCTGGTGAGTGCGGTGGATGGGGAGTGATGGGTGCTGCGGGCGATGTGGCCGCCCCCATCACCGTGGCACCGGCCCCACACATACCGATAGGGGCTCAAGAATAAATCCATCGAACTGAAATAATCCCGTGACCGGGAGTCCGCTCTCGGGCGGCGACCGTGAGGGGACCGTGACCGGGGCCACGGCGAGCGAGCGGGCGGCGTCGTGCGTCACACCCGCGTTAAGGTTCCATAAATCCGGGCGTCGCCGCCCCTATCGGGGCCTACCCTCCAAGCTGTACACCCGAAACAGCAGGAGCCATGACCACTCTCATGCGGCCGCCGGCCGAGCCATCCCCGCGGCGCGGGAAGCGCCCCAACCGGCCCCACTCGACCTTCCGCCAATGGCTCCTCGAGGGCATGCCAGAGACAGCGGGCAAGAGGCAGGGCCCCCACGGGGTCCCCCAGGAGGACCACAAGCCCTCGTCGTGGTGGCGCGTCATGTGCCTCACCGGCGTCGACTACTTCTCGACCCTCGGCTACCAGCCGGCCATCGCTGCGCTCGCCGCCGGGCTCCTGGCACCGATGGCCACGATCATCCTCGTGATCGTCACACTCGCCGGCGCGCTGCCCGTCTACCGGCGGGTGGCCCGGGAGAGCCACCGCGGCGAGGGATCGATCGCCATGCTCGAGCGGCTCATGGGACGCTGGACGGGCAAGCTGTTCGTGCTCGCGCTCTTGGGCTTCGCGGCCACCGACTTCATGATCACGATGACGCTCTCCGCGGCAGATGCGAGCGCGCACCTCATCGAGAACCCGTTCGCCCCGGCGGCGTTCCACGGGCAGCAGATCACCATCACGCTCGTGCTCATCGCGGCCCTGGGCATCGTGTTCCTGCGCGGGTTCAAGGAGGCGATCAACGTCGCCGTGGTGCTCGTGGGCGTGTACCTCGTGCTCAACGCCGTGGTGGTCGGCACCGCGGTGGCGCATGTCCTCACCGAGGGATCGATGGTCACGGACTGGTGGACCGCGCTCACGGCGCAGCACAGCGATCCGCTCATCATGGTGGGGATCGCGCTCATCGTGTTCCCGAAGCTCGCGCTCGGCCTCTCAGGCTTCGAGACGGGCGTGGCCGTCATGCCCCAGGTCAAGGGCGACCCCTCGGACACGGACGCGAACCCCGTGGGCCGCATCCGGGGCACGCACCGCCTGCTGACCACCGCGGCGCTCATCATGTCCGCGTTCCTCATCACCTCGAGCTTCGCCACCACGGTGCTCATCCCCGCGGCCGAGTTCCAGGACGGCGGCAAGGCCAACGGCCGTGCCCTCGCGTACCTCGCGCACCAGTTCTTCGGCGACGGGTTCGGCACGGTCTATGACGTCTCGACCATCGCGATCCTGTGGTTCGCGGGCGCCTCCGCGATGGCGGGGCTGCTCAACCTCGTGCCCCGGTACCTACCCCGCTACGGCATGGCCCCGGCGTGGGCACGCGCGGTGCGGCCGCTCGTGCTCGTGTTCACCGCGATCGGATTCCTCATCACGTGGATCTTCGAGGCGAGCGTGGACGCCCAGGGCGGCGCCTACGCCACCGGCGTGCTCGTGCTCATGACCTCCGCAGCGGTCGCTGTGACGCTCTCCGCGCGCAGCAAGAAGCAGACGGCCAAGATGTGGGCCTTCGCGATCGTCAGCGCCGTGTTCGTCTACACGACCGTGGCGAACGTGGTCGAGCGGCCGGACGGCATCCGCATCGCGGCCCTGTTCATCGTGGGAATCCTCGTGGTCTCCTTCGCCTCGCGCGTGCGCCGCTCCTTCGAGCTGCGCGCTACCCACGTGCGGCTCGACGAGCAGGCGCTCGAGTTCCTCGCCGACGTGGAGGAGGGGCCCATCCGGCTCATCGCCCACGAGCCCAAGCGGCTCGACTCCGAGCGCTATCGCAACAAGCTCGAGCACGCCCGTGCCGCGAACCACCTGCCCGAGGACGCGGACATCCTCTTCATCGAGGTCGTGGTGGACGACTCCTCAGAGTTCGAGCAGGAGCTCGACGTCCGCGGGTTCCGGCGGCACGGGTTCAAGGTCCTCGAGGTGCACTCGAGCAACGTGCCCAACACGCTCGCAGCGGTGCTGCTGCACCTGCGCAACGTCACCGGGCTCATGCCGCACATCTACTTCCGCTGGACCGAGGGGAACCCGGTCATCAACCTCACGAAGTTCCTGTTCTTCGGCGTGGGCGAGATCGCGCCCGTGACCCGCGAGGTGCTGCGCGAGGCGGAGCCCGACATCACCGAGCGCCCCTGGGTCCACGTCGGCTGACGACCCACGTCTCGGGTACCCGTACCCGAGACGGCCGGGGCACGTTGGTTCACGTACCCGAGACGGCCGGGGCACGTTGGTTCACGTACCCGAGACGGCCGGGGCACGTTGGTTCACGTACCCGAGACGGCCGGGGCACGTTGGTTCACGTACCCGAGACTCCCGGGGCACGTTGGTTCACGTACCCGGGACAGCCGGGGCACGTTGGTTCACGTACCCGAGACCCCCTGGAAGCGGAGTACGTGCACCCGAGACTCAGCGGGAGGCGGCCGGGACCAGCACCCACAGGACCGTGGTCGGCTCGCCCGTGGGGTTGACCCACGTGTGCGGCTCGCGGCCGGGGAACGTGAGCGTGTCCCCGGCGTGGAGGGTATAGCGCTCGTTGGTCATGATGAGGATCAGCTGGCCGCGCACCACGTGGAGCACATCAACGTCGCAGTCCACGGCGTACAGCTCTGACTCCCCCGTGCCGTGCGGCTCGATGTCGGCCTGCAGCACCTGGACGCGGCGCTCCGACCGGGCGGTGAGGAGCTTCTCGACGATCCCCTCGCCCCCGAGCGAGATCCTGGGCGCCTCTCCCGCGCGCGTCAGGTAGGTCTCGGGAACCGCGAACAGGTCTCCGATGGCGATCGAGAGGACCTGGCACAGCGTCACGAGGGACGCGACCGAGGGGGACGTCAGGTCACGCTCCACCCGCGAGAGGAACCCCTTCGTCAGCCCCGTCGCGTCGGCGACCTGCTCGATCGTCATGCGCTGCGACTGCCGCGCGGCGCGGATGCGTGAGCCGATAGCCACCGGTGCGTTGCTGGGCTCGACGGGCAGGGCTTTCATGAGTTCTCTTTCGTGAGGCTGCCGCCATCGTAGCGGCGGCTCTGGCTGTAAGGCGTGTCACAAACTAGCCTAACGGACAACAGCTGTTGCCTGCGAAGCATCAATGCTCGGAACCTGTAGCGCACGACGCCGGCGCATCACCTCGAGCGGGTGGCGCGCCGCCGTCCGATCGAGTTGAGGTTTGCCTAACCCCGCGGTTCCGGTCCGCCGGGGGAATTCCTGACGCGAAAAGGTCTACAGTAACGGGGGCAATGGGGCCCGCCAGCACCCGTTCTCCCCCACAGGATCCACCATGCAGAAGACCGTCCCGCCCGCGCCCGGCCACCGGCCGGAGCCCACCCCCGCCGACATGCGGCGATGGCGCCAGTACCTCGCCGACGAGAAGGCCGAGGCCGCAATCTACCGCTCGCTCGCGTCACGCCGAGAGGGCGAGGAGCGCGACATCCTGCTGGGCCTCGCCGAGGCCGAGCGCCGCCACGAAGCACACTGGACCGCCCTGCTCGGCGACCACGCGGGCCGGCCGCGCGCCGCGTCGCTGCGGAGCCAGTTCCTCGGGTTCCTCGCCCGGCACTTCGGCAGCGTGTTCGTGCTCGCGATGGCGCAGCGGGCCGAGAGCCGCTCCCCCTACGCCACCGACCCCTACGCGACGCCCGCCATGGCCGCCGACGAGCGCATCCACGAGGAAGTCGTCCGTGGTCTCGCGATCCGCGGGCGCACCCGCCTGTCCGGGACGTTCCGCGCCGCGGTGTTCGGCGCCAACGACGGGCTCGTGAGCAACCTGTCCCTCGTGGCCGGCATGGCCGCGTCCGGGGTGGCGAGCCACGTCGTGCTGCTCTCCGGCGTGGCCGGACTCCTCGCGGGCGCCCTGTCCATGGGCGCGGGCGAGTTCATCTCCGTCCGGTCCCAGCGCGAGTTGCTCTCGGCGTCCCGCCCCACGCAAGTCACGCTCACTGCCGCGCCGGACCTTGACCTCACGGCGAACGAGCTCGTACTGGTCTACAAGGCACGCGGCATGAGCCAGGAGGCCGCCGAGCACCGCGCCGCCGAGCGACTCGGCCACTACTCGTGCGACTGCGACCCGAGCCTCTCGCTCCACCCCGAGGTCGAGGAGGAGAAGGACGAGCACGAGGCCGTCGGCTCGGCCTGGGGCGCCGCCGGCGCGAGCTTCTGCTTCTTCGCCTCCGGCGCGATCATTCCGATCATCCCGTTCCTGTTCGGCATGATCGGCGTCCCGGCGCTCGTCGTCGCGGGTGCCCTCGTGGGGCTCGCGCTGCTGGCCACCGGCGCCGTGGTGGGGCTGCTCGCGGGCGCGTCGCCGCTCACGCGTGCCCTGCGGCAGCTCGTGATCGGTTTCGGCGCCGCCGCGGTGACCTACGTTCTCGGGTACCTGTTCGGCGTCTCCCTAGGCTAGGGCGACAGCGACGTGACCCCTCACCGGGCTTGCCGGTGAGGGGTCAGTCACGTGCCGAGCCTTCATTGGTCACGCTATGGTGGCGATCACCGATCCCTCGGCGACCTCGGCCTCCTCAGCGACGGCAAGCGTCACGGTGCCCGCAACGGGTGCGGTGACCTCGGCGTCGACCTTCTCGACCGCCACGTCGGCGAGGATCTGCCCCTCGGCGACCTGTTCGCCGTCCTCGACGTACCAGGTCGCGAGGACACCGGCGGCGTTCCCCGCGTCGGTCATCTTCGGGAAGCGGACTTCCGTGCTCATCCAGCCACCGCCGCCCGGACGGCCGCCTCGATCCGTGCGGGCGTGGGCAGCACGGCATGCTCGAGGTCCCGCGCGTACGGGATCGGAACGTCCGGCACGCAGACCCGAGAGAACGCGGCCCCGCGGCTCGGGGCGTTCTCGGCCAGCGTCGCGGCGATCTCACCCGAGAGGCCGAAGGACTGATAGTCCTCGTCCACCACGATCACGCGGCCTGTCTTGGCTGCGGTCGCCACGACGGCCTCACGGTCCAGCGGCACGACCGAGCGCAGGTCGAGGACCTCAACGCTGATCCCCTCGCTCGCGAGCTTCTCAGCGACATCGAGACTGTGGTGCACGGACAGCGACAGTGTCACGATGCTCACGTCCGTCCCCTCACGCGCCACCTTGGCCTTGCCGATCGGCACGACGTAGTCCTGCTCGGGGACGGCGCCGATGCTCCGCTTGTTCTTGGCCATCCACGGCAGCCCCATGACTCCCTTGTGGAACATGTACACGACCGGATCGTCCGAGAGGATCGCGGCGGTCATGAGCCCCTTCGCGTCGTACGGAGTGGAGGGGACCACGACCTTCATGCCCGGCAGGTGCGCGAACGTTCCCCACAGCGACTGCGAGTGCTGGGCGCCGTCCGAGTAGCCGCCCCCGGTGGCTGTCATGAGGACCATGGGAACCTTGACGTTGCCGCCCGACTCGAAGTGGATCTTGGCCATGTGATTGTAGATCTGGTCCATGCACACGCCGAAGAAGTCGACGAACATGAGCTCGACGATCGGCCGCATTCCCTCGACAGCCGCCCCGATGCCCAGGCCGATGAATGCCGTCTCCGAGATCGGGGTATCGATGACGCGCCGAGGCCCGAACTTGTCGAGCAGCCCCGTCGTCGAGGAGAAGATGCCGCCGTAGGCCCCGACGTCCTCGCCCATGACGAACACCTCGGGGTTGGCCTCCATCTGGGACGCGATGGCCTCCTGGAGCGCCTTGGCCGTGTTGAGTCGGCGCGTTCCGGCCTCGGGTTCGATGGGAAGGGACGACGGCGCCGGCGCGCCTGCCGCTGTCGGGTTCTCTGCCGTGATGCTCATTTCAGGCTCCTTCCACGAAGACGTAGCGGAGGGCGTCGTCTGGGTTCGGGGTCGGCGAGGACTTCGCGAAGTCGAGGGCCTCGGCGACTGTCTGGGCGGCCTCGGCCCGGTAGCCGTCGGCAGCCCCGGCGGCCAGGGCGCCGTCGTCCGCCAAGGCCTTCTCGTAGGCCGGGATCGGATCGTGTTCGGGGACCTCGGCGAGCTCGGGCCGGTAGCCCTGGGCGTCGCCCTCGAAGTGGCCCCACAGCCGGAGGGTGTGGACCTCGATGAGGCTGGGCCCGCCTCCCGCGCGGGCTCGGGCGACGGCCTCGCCTGCGGCGGCGTGCACCGCCTCGACGTCGTTCCCCTCGACTCGGACGCCAGGGATGCCGTACGCCGCAGCCCGGTCGGCATTGCTGGCCACCGACGTCGACGCCTTGCGCGGCACCGAGATGCCCCAGTCGTTGTCCTCGACCACGAACACGACCGGCAGCTTCCACAGCGCCGCGAGATTGAGGGACTCGTGGAACGCGCCCTGGTTGGCGGCGCCCTCGCCTGTCACCGCGACGGCAATGCGATCGGTGCCACGGCGCTGGAACGCGAACGCCTGGCCGAGCGCGGGCGGGTAGCCCTCGGCGATGATGCCGGAGCAGGAGAAGTGGGTGTCCGGGTCGAAGATGTGCATGTGCCCTCCGCGCCCCCTTCCGAGCCCGGTCTCGCGGCCGTAGATCTCGGCCGCGAGCTTCTTCAGGTCCATGCCGTGGGCGATCGCGAGGTGGTGCGGGCGGTGGGTCGCGGTGACGGCGTCGTCCCCGGTCAGGTGGGCGCACACCCCTGCGGCCACGGGCTCCTGGCCGGCGGAGAGGTGCATCTCGCCCGGGATGAGGCCCGCGCCGATGTCCCACGCCGGCTTCTTGTCCGCGTGGTAGTCCTTGAGTATGGCCTCCTCGAAGGCCCGTATCAGGATCATCGTTCGGAGCAGCTCGACCCGCTCCGCGGCCGCGAGCCCTGAGGGCGCGGCGGCATGCTGGACTGTCATGGTTCCTCCATCACGCTCGGCCGCGGCCTCGCTGCCGCGGCGTGCCGATGCCTTGAGCGTAGAAGGGCCCGGGTGGGGTGTGTATGGGCCGGATTTCAGATGGTGAACTCGGTCCCGATCGCCACCGAGAGCCTCTCGGCCGCGGCGCCGAGCTCCCGGGCGAGGGTCTCCGCCGAGGCCCTCGAGGCCACAGGGAGGGACACCGCGAGGGAGCCCACGAAGCCCCTCGCCGCCACCGGGACGGCGAGGCACTTCGAGCCGAGGGCGTACTCCTGGTCGTCCACCGACACCCCAGGGCTCATGCCGGCACGCCGCTCGAGCTCGCCCGGCGTACGGACCGTGTAGGGGGTGAGCGAGACGAGCGGGTGGCGCTGGAGGTAGTCGGCCCGCTCGCCGGGCGTGATCGAGGCGAGGATCTGCTTGCCGAAAGCCGTGGCATGGGCGCTGTCCTGCACCCCGACCCAGAGGTCCACCCGCGGAGAGGCGGGCCCGTCCACGATGTCGATGATCTCGATCTCCCCGTCCTCATACCGGCTCAGGTACGCGGCGGCGTGCAGGTGGTCGCGGAGGCCGCCGAGGGCGCTGCGTGCCTTCGCGAGGAGCGCGCCGGGGCTCAGGGCGCCTTGGCTCGGGTGCGCGGGCCCGAGCACGAACCCGTCCGGCTCCTGGCCGAGGTAGCCCTCATGGACGAGTGTGCGGAGGAGGTTGTAGGTGGTCCCGAGGCTCAGGCCCGTGGTGCGGGCGAGCTGCTTGGCGGGCACCGGACGCGCGGAGCGGGCGACGGCGTCGGCGAGCTCGAGCGCTCGGCTCACCGAGGCGATCAGGGTAGGAGCTGAAGCCGGCACCGTCTTTCGGCCCCCTAGGAGCTAGCCACACCTCTTCCGCGTGGCGCACATCACAAGACTCCTCCATCGTAGCCCGCACGGCCGCCTGCGGCGCCCGTGGCGATCTCCTGCGCCGCGCCGAGGACTGCATCGACCCGCCGGGGCCTGCTGAGCCCGGGCGGAACCGCCGCCACCACCGCGTTGCGCGGCGTCCGGTCTGCGATCGGGACGGTGACCACGCCGGCCGAGGAGAAGTGCTCCTCCATGCCCTCCCACACGTTGGTCACCGAGAACGCACGCCCCCTGGCCACGATTCCGCGGATGTTCTCCGCGACGACGCTCTTCCACCGCACCCGAGGCTCGACGCCGGCGGACTCGAACATCGCCAGCACCCGCTCGGCGCTCGGCGGGACATCGAACAGGACCGCGTCCTCATCGGCGAGGTCGGCGAACCGGAGCGACCGTCTCGCCGCCAACGGGTGCGACTCGGCGAGCATGATGCGTGGCCGCGACTCGGCGATCGTGACGAGGTCGACGCCGGAGATCGCCTGCAGCGAGTAGACGAACGCGGCGTCGAGCGCGCCCTCCGCGACGGACCTCTGCAGCTCCTCGGCCGCACCTTCGACGAACTCCAGCTCGATCTCGGGCCACCTCAGGGCGGTCTCGGCCAGCAGCCTCGGGATGAGCCGCGGACTGATCGCGATCATGCAGCCGATCCGGACGCTGCCCCTGAGCTCTTCCCAGCCGGACCGCACGGCGCCCGGGATCTCGCCGGCGTCAGCCAGGATCCTGCGGGCGCGGGCACCCAGCGCGGTGCCGGCCTGTGTGGGGACGAGCCGCTTGGAGCGGGACCGGATGAACAGGTCGACACCCAGAGCGCGCTCGAGCTGCCCGATCGCCATCGAGGCCGCGGCCTGGGAGACGTTGCTGCGCTTGGCCGCGTCGGTGACCGACCCAGCGTCGAGCACCGCGACGAAGTACTCGAGCTGTCGGAGCGTGAACTCGGAAGACATCAACGTTCCTTATCGATGCTTACAGATTGATTGATTATACAAATGAAGTGGGCCACACCACACTGGATTCCAGACCCATCCAGGACAGGAGCCCCCACAGCATGGCAACGAACCTCGCACCCCACGTCGTCACCCTCGGCACCGCCGGCGGCCCACGCTGGTGGGCGGCCGCGGACTCGGGCGAGCGGACCGGGATCTCCACTGCCGTGGTGGTCGGCGACGCGTTCTACCTCGTGGACCTCGGCCAGGGCGCCGGCCGTCGGATCGCGCAGGCCGGGCTCGACCTGAAGAACCTGCGCGCCCTGTTCATCACCCACCTCCACTCGGACCACGTCTACGACCTCGCGGGCCTGGGCATCTTCGGCCTCTACGCCCTCCAGGACCGCGCGGGCACCTACCCGGTGAGGATCATCGGCCCCGGCAACCGCGGCGAGCTGCCCCCGGTGTCCCCGCGCGCCGTCGTGCGTCCCGAGCCCGTCGCCCCGCAGAGCCCGACGCCGGGCACCCGCGAAATGTTCGAGACCCTCATGGCCGCGCACGCCACCGACCTCAACGACCGCATCCTCGACTCCCTCAAGCCCAGCCCGCTCGACGTCTTCAGCGCCGAGGACATCGAGATCCCCGCCGGGATCGGCTACCACCCCAACGACAACCAGACCCCCGAGATGGACCCGTTCGAGGTCTACCGCGACGAGCTCGTCACCGTCACGGCGATCCTGGTGGAGCACCCGCCGGTGGCCCCAGCGTTCGGGTTCCGCTTCGACACCGCGGAAGGCTCCGTGACCGTCTCCGGGGACACGTGCTACACCCCCAACCTCGTCACCCTCGCCCAGGGCACCGACCTCCTCCTGCACGAGGCCATCGACTTCGACTGGGTTGAGTCCCTCTACGCGGACAAGACCGACGAGTCATCCCGTGCCGCCCGCGACCACCACTACAAGTCCCACACGAGCGTGCGCGACGCGGCGAAGGCGGCCGAAGCCGCCGGCGCCCGGACCCTCGCGCTGCACCACCTTGTCCCCGGCCACGCGCCGGACTCCGTCTGGGCCGAGGCCTCCGAGGACTTCTCGGGCCGCTTCGTGCTCCCGAACGACCTCGACGTCATCCCCTTCGGCCGTCAGTGCTGACGTCCGCCCGCCCGAGTCCATCATTGGAAGAGGACCGCACCGTGACCACTGAAAGCACCATGCAAGCCCAGCAGACCGCGCCCTCGGAGACGCTCAACACCAAGGACATGCGCCGCATCCTGGCCTCGTCCTTCGCCGGCAGCGCGATCGAGTACTACGACTTCATGCTGTACGCGACCGCCGCCTCGCTCGTGTTCGACAAGGTGTTCTTCGCGAACCTCGGACCCGGCTTCGCCCTGTTCGCCTCGTTCGTGACGCTCGCGGTCGGGTACGTGGCCCGCCCCCTCGGCGGCCTCATCTTCGGCCACTTCGGCGACCTCATCGGCCGCAAGAAGATGCTCGTACTGTCCATGATGATCATGGGCGCCGGGACGATCGCCATCGGCCTGCTCCCCACGACGGCCCAGGTCGGCATGGCCGCGCCGATCGCACTCGTCCTGCTCCGGCTCCTCCAGGGCGTCGCGGTGGGCGGCGAGTGGGGCGGCGCAGCGCTCATGGCGATCGAGCACGCGCCCAAGGAGCAACGCGGCTTCGCGGCGTCGTTCGCCAACGCCGGCGGTCCTGCCGGCGCGATCCTCGGCACGCTGGCGCTCTCGCTCTTCGCGGCCCTCTCGGGCGGCCAGTTCCTCGTGTGGGGCTGGCGGGTTCCGTTCCTGCTCTCCGCGGTCCTCATCGCGGTGGGCCTCGTGATCCGCCTCAGGGTCTCCGAGACGCCCGCGTTCCAGCGCCTCCAGGCCGCGAGCGAGAAGCGCCGCGTGCCGATCGTGGATGTGCTCCGGCACTCCAAGCGCGCCGTTCTGCTGGGCCTCGCCGCCACGACCGCGTTCTACGTGTGCCAGGCCATGACGACCGTATGGGGGGTCTCAGTCGCGGTCGACTCCGGCGCGGACAAGAACGGCGTGCTGAACATCAAGGCCGGGGCGGCCGTCCTGACGCTCATCATGTGCTTCATCTCGGCGCGCCTCTCGGACCGGCTCGGACGACGCCGCGTGCTCGGCTTCGGCGCGATCCTCGGCATCGTCGCGGCGTACCCCACGATCCTGCTCATGACCAACGGCACGCTGTGGGGCTTCGGCCTGGCGATCTTCATCGGCAACGGCCTCGTGCAGGGCGTCCTGTACGGCCCGATCGCCGCGTACGTCGCCGAGCAGTTCCCGACACGGCACCGCTACACCGGCGCCTCGCTGGCCTACCACACGGCGTCCATGCTCGGCGCGGGCTTCACGCCGATGATCATCACGGGCCTCATCCTCGCCGCGGGCGGCGCGCTGTGGCCGGTGGCGGCATTCTGGATCGCGATCCTTGCGATCGCGCTCGTGGCGGTCATGTCGACGTCGGAGGGCACGCGCCGCGAGATCGACTGACTCCTCGGCGGCACGGAGGTGACTCCTCAACGCAGGGAAGTGACCCCTCGACACAGCGAGGTGACCCCGGGTTGGACATCCCAACCCGGGGTCACTTCCCGCTTGAGGGGTCACTTCCCGCTTGATGGGTCACTTCCCTGCGTCCCGGGGTCAGTCGAGGGCCGCGACGGCCTCCTCGACCGAGTCGACCAGATGCAGCCTGCCCGCCATCCCCCGCCCCTCCGCGAGGCTCTTGAGCAGGGGCCACGCCGGGAGCTCCTCGGTCCACCGCCGCACCCCCACCAGCACCATCGGGGTGATGGCCTCCGCGGCGCCGTAGTAGTTCTCGCACGCGTCCTGGAACACCTCCTGGACGGTGCCCGCCGCGCCCGGGAGGAACACGACGCCGCCGGTGCACTTCTCCAGCAGCACGGCCTCCCGCACGGAATTCGCAAAGTACTTCGCGATGTGCGTCGCGAACATGTTCGGAGGCTCGTGCCCGTAGAACCACGTGGGCACCCCCAAGTTCTCGGTGCCGCCCGGGAACCTGCCGAGGACCGCGAGCGCCGCGCGCGCCCACGCGCTCACCGACGGACGGAACCCGGGCACGACGGCGATCTGCCGCAGCGCCGCCGCCAGGTCCCTT
This sequence comes from Sinomonas cyclohexanicum, assembly GCF_020886775.1. Classification (GTDB taxonomy): domain Bacteria; phylum Actinomycetota; class Actinomycetes; order Actinomycetales; family Micrococcaceae; genus Sinomonas; species Sinomonas cyclohexanicum. Next base: position 1,016,328 of record NZ_AP024525.1, on the reverse strand, counting down.
TCACCGAAGCCCGACAGGTAGGCCCCGAGGTTCGCCGCCTCCATCGCCCCCGGGCCCCCGCCGGTGGCGACCACATGCCCCGCCGCGGCGATCCCGCGCCCGAGGCGGGCGGCGTCGTCGTACGCAGGGGTTCCCCGCCGGGCCGCGTGGCCGCCCATCACGCCCACGATCCTGCGGCCCGCGAGGGGCCCCACGAGGGTGTCGTGGAGGGCTTCGCCAATGTGATGGTCGTGCAGGGCCACGCTGATTGCGGACTCGACGCCTGCAGGCCCCTGCCGCTTGGTCCACGCGTAGATGAGCGCGTCCGGGGTCTGCTCGTAGGGCCGCGCCTCAACGCCCGCATAGAGCTCCGGCCCGGTGTAGAGGGTGGGCCGGTAGGGGTCGAACGGAAGGCCCGGGATGATGGGGAACACGAGCCCGCCACGGGCCCGCAGGGACTGTTCCATGCCTTCCTGGAGGAGGCAGCCGAGGAACATCGCGCCTGAGGGATCGAGGGACTTGAGCACGGCCGAGCGCTCGGTGAGGTCCACGGACTGCACGTGCCACCCGGCCATGGTGCCCTGGGCGCGGGCCACGAGCGCATCGAAGTGCTCGAGCGACTCCACCTCGAGCGTTCGGGGCATCGGGCTCAGGGCGGGCGTGGCGTTCATGGGGTCAGGGTATCCGGAGGTCAGGCGCGTGCCGGGACCTCGATCCGCACCGGGGCTCCGGTCTCGAGGGACTCCTGCGCGGCGTCGGCCACGCGGGAGGCCGCGACCGCGTCCTCGGGAGTGCAGGGGTTCTCGCGCTCGCCCAGCACGAGCTCGACGAACGCGCCGAGCTCGGCCCGGTAGGCGGCGTCGAAGCGCTCGGCGAACGTCTTGTGCGTTTCGCCCGCGGGGAAGGCCACGTCCGGCTCCGTGGACCGGAGCGCGGTCTTCTCGTCCAGGCCCACCATCACCGAGGACTTCGAACCCTGGACCTCGAGGCGGACGTCGTGGCCGGCGCCGTTGTAGCGGGTCGCGGACACGGTGCCGACCGTCCCGTCGTCGAAGGTCACGACGGCGAGCGCCGTGTCGACGTCGCCGACCTCCCCGATGGCCGGGTCGCCGTTGTTGGAGCCACGCGCATAGACCTCCACGATCTCGCCGCCCGTGAGCCACCGGAGGATGTCGAAGTCGTGGACCGAGCAGTCACGGAAGAGGCCACCCGAGGTCGCGAGGAACTCGATCGAGGGCGGGAACATGTCCCCCGTCATGGCGCGGAGGGAGTGGATCCAGCCGATCTCGCCGGCGTCGAAGCTCCGCTTGGCCTCGAGGTAGCCGGCGTCGAAGCGGCGCTGGTGGCCGATCTGCACGGTTCCGCCCTTCTCCGCGATGTACGCGAGGATCGGCAGCGAGTCCGCCACGGACCCGGCGACCGGCTTCTCGCAGAACACCGGGATGCCGGCGTCGACGCCGGCCCGGATGAGCTCGGGGTGGGTCTGCGTGCCGGTGGCGATGACGAGCCCGTCGACGCCGTGGCCGATCAGACCGGGAGCCCCGCCAGGCACGAACTCGGCCCCGACCTCCGCGGCCACGCCGCGCGCGTGCTCCTCGGCGACGTCCGTGAGCGCGAGGCGCAGGTCGATCCCACGCTTGGCGAACGCCGGGACGAGGGCGGCGATGTTCCTCGCGTGCATGACTCCGATCCGGCCGACTCCTACGAGGCCGAGAGTCACTGTTCTGATGGGCGTGGCGGGCTGCGCCATGGACACTCCTTCGTCGCTCCGGAACGCCTATGGGAACGTTCCAATATCCTGCACTAGAGTATGCACAGGACCGGGACTTCCGGTCAAGGTTTGTCCTGACAAGTCGTCGACCAGATGGAGGTGCCGGATGGCGAAGTCGGTCACGATCTTGGACGTCGCCGCGCGGGCAGGTGTCTCGAAATCCGCGGCGTCGCTGGCCCTGCGCGGCACCGGCTACGTGAGCGACGCCAAGCGGCAGGCCGTCCTCGCGGCCGCGGCGGAGCTCGGCTACCGCCCCAACGCCGCAGCGCGGGCCATGGGCTCGGCGCGCAGCGGGATCGTGGGCCTCATCCTCGACGACCTCCGCAACCCCTGGTTCGTCCCGGCCGTCGAGGGGCTCTCGGAGGGCCTCCACGAGGCTGGGCTCAGCCCGCTGCTGGGCGACTGGCGGCTTGAGGGCGCGGCACTCGCGGAGCGGTTCCTCGAGCTGCGCGTCGAGGGCCTGATCCTCGTCGGGACCCTCGACGGCGCGGTCGCCCTCCCCGAGCACGGCACCGTCCCCGTGGTCCAGGTCGGCGCCGCGAGCGCCCAGATTGCCGGCGCCTCCGTGGTGACGAATGACGACGCCGAGGGCGCCCGCCGCGTGGTCCGCCACCTCGCCGCGCTGGGGCACCGCAGGATCGCGCACCTCTCGGCCCCCGGCACGGCCGTGGGCGAGGCGCGTCGGGCCGGATTCGAAGACGAGTCCCGACTCGCCGGACTCGAGGCAGTCACCGTCCCGGCAGGCCTGACCGAGGAGGCGGGCCGGCGGGCCGCCCTGGCCGCGCTCAGCACAGGTCCTCGGCCGACGGCGCTGTTCGCCGTCAACGACATGGCCGCCTTCGGTGCGCTCTCCGCGGCAGAGGAGCTCAGGCTCCGCGTCCCCGGGGACCTCTCGCTCGCGGGCTACGACGACACGCCGGCCTCGAGGCTGCGGGCCGTCGGCCTCACGAGCGTGGACAACGCAAGCCGCGAGGCGGGACGGGTAGCGGCGCGGCTCCTCGCGGAGCGCGTCGGCCGTGGGCCACGGCCCCGCGCGGCAGGCCCGGCGCAGACGGAGGAGGGAACGGGGAGCGCGGCGGCTCCCCCCGCCGTCGTGCTCCTCGAGCCCGAGCTCAAGGTGCGCACCAGCACGGCGCCGCCGCCCGACGCCGTGGGCCGGACATCGTGAACCGACCGGATCGCGCAGCCAACCGCTGACGTGCCCCAGAACCCGGAGTAGCGTGCGGAGGGTCGAGCACCACAGCACGCGAAGAGGAGGGTCGCGATGTCGGAATCGAACCGGTCGGGATCGAGCCAGGCGAACCAGTCCATACTCCGTCGCAAGCCGATCGGAGAGATCGAGGAGGAGCAGGGCATCGGCCACCTGTCCAAGTCCCTGGGGCTCTGGCAGCTGACCGCGATCGGCGTCGGCGGCATCATCGGCGCGGGCATCTTCTCGCTCGCCGGTGCGGTGGCCCACCAGACCGCGGGCCCGGCCGTGCTGATCTCGTTCCTCATCGCCGGTGTCGCGAGCGCCGCGGCCGCGCTCTCCTATGCCGAGTTCGCCGGCATGATCCCCAAGGCCGGCTCGGCGTACACGTACGGCTACGCGTCCCTCGGCGAGGTGGTCGGATGGTTCATCGGGTGGGACCTCCTGCTCGAGTACACGGCGATCGTCGCCGTCGTCGCAATCGGCATCTCCGGGTACTTCGGGTTCCTCGTCGGGGAGCTCGGGATCGACCTGCCCGCGTGGATGCTCGGCGCCCCCGGCACCGGAGACGGCCACGTCATCGACCTCTTCGCGATCGTCCTCTGCCTCCTCACGGCGTGGATCCTCACGCGCGGCATCCAGAGCACCGGCCGCTTCGAGCTGTTCATCGTGGCGCTGAAGGTCCTGCTCGTGGTGGTCATCGTGGTGCTCGGCGTCTTCCACATCAACAGCGCCAACTACCATCCGTACTTCCCGTTCGGGTTCGGCGGCGTCATGACGGGCGCCGCCACGGTCTTCTTCGCCGTGTTCGGCTACGACGCCATGAGCACCGCTGCCGAGGAGTCACGGGACGCCACCAAGCACATGCCCAAGGCGATCATCTACTCGCTCATCATCGCGATGGTCCTCTATGTCCTCGCGACCCTCGTGCTCACGGGCATGCAGAACTACACGGAGATCGACCCCAAGTCCGGCTTCGCGACCGCCTTCGCCTCCGTGGGGCTCGGCGGGGTCGCGGACGTCATTGCCGTGGGCGCGATCATCTCGATCCTCACGGTGATGCTCACGTTCATGCTCGGCGTGACCCGCGTGTGGTTCTCCATGAGCCGCGACGGCCTGCTCCCCAAGTGGTTCGCCAAGACCGACCCGAAGCGCCACGTCCCCACCCGCGTCACCTGGATCGTGGGGATCGGCTCCGCGCTCCTGGCCGGGGTCCTGCCCATCAACACCGTCGCGGAGCTGACGAACATCGGCATCCTCTCGGCCTTCGTGGTGGTGTGCCTGGCCGTGATCGTGCTGCGCTACCGCAGTCCCGAGATCCCCCGCTCGTTCAGGACGCCGTGGATGCCCGTGGTCCCGGCAGTCGGCGTCCTGTTCTCGCTGTGGCTCATCATCTCCCTGCCGTGGGAGACGTGGGTCCGGTTCGCGGTGTGGCTCGTGATCGGCCTCGCGATCTACTTCGGCTACTCCCGGAGGCACTCGCTCCTCAACCCGGCCAGCCCCCGCCACGCGGACCACGACGCGCCGCCCAGGGCGGCCGGAGCCTGAGGCGAGCCCGGCGCACGACGGCCCGTGGCCGCCGTCGTGCGCCGGGCCGTGGCCCGGGAGGGTGGGCCGAGGTGGGGCGCGTCCTACGAGGACTTCGCCTTCGCCGCCGCCTTCATGGCCCGCTTGTGTTCACGGACCTTCCCGAGCGACTCCGGCGAGACGATGTCCGCCACGCTGCGGTACGAGCCCTCCTCGCCGTACGGGGCGCAGGCCTCCCGCCAGCCGGCGCCCTCGTAGCCGTACTGCTTGCCGAGCAGCGCAAGGAAGATCTTTGCCTTCTGCTCGCCGAATCCCGGGAGCTTCTTGAGCCGCTTGAGCGTCTCGGCCCCGTCCGGGCCGCCCCGGGTCCAGATCGCCGACGCGTCGTCGCCCCACTCCCCCTCGACCGCCGCGCACAGCGCCTGCACCCGGGCCGCCATCGAGCCGGGGAAGCGGTGCACGGCGGGGGTCTCCTTGAACAGCGCCGCGAACTCGTCGGGGTTCATGTGCGCGAGGGCGGCCGCGTCGAGGGTGCCGGCCCGGTCCGCGATCTTGAGCGGACCCGCGAACGCGGTCTCCATGGGGACCTGTTGGTCCAGGAGCATCCCGATCAGCAGCGCGAGGGGATCCTCGGTGAGCAGGCGGTCGGCGTCGGCGTCGCCTGTGATGTGCAGGGTCATGCCGCCAGTCTTCCACCCACCGCGGGCCGGGTCGACCGCCCGGCCCTCAGACGTGGGAGTGGTGCACCGAACTGCACAACTCAGGTCCCGTATTGGCCGGATCCGGCCCCGTAGCGGGCCGAGTTGTGCCGTTTGGTGCGCCTATCGCCCGAACGCCGTCCCGAAGGCCTTCAGGGCGTCGTCCGGATCAGCGGCGGCGTAGGCCTCCATCCCGACCGTCCCGTCATATCCGGCCCCCGCGAGCGCGCGGTGCACGGCCGCGTAGTTGATCTCACCCGTGCCTGGCTCGCAGCGGCCGGGCACGTCCGCGACCTGGATCTCGCCGATCCACGGCAGGGCCTCGCGCACGAGTGCGATGAGGTTCCCCTCCCCGATCTGGGCATGGTAGAGGTCGAGCATGAGCCTCACGTTCGGGTGGTCCACCGCCTTCACGAGCGCGAGCGTGTCCTTGGCCCGCGCGAGCGGGATGCCCGGGTGATCGAGGACGGTGTTGAGGTTCTCGAGGCAGAACGTGAGGCCGTGCCTCGCACCGAGCTCGCCGAGCCGCTCGAGCGCCTTCGCGGCGGTGAACCACATGGCCCCGTCCGAGCGCCAGTGGGGCCGCGCGGCCTGCCCGTCCACGAGCTCGGCTGGGTGCACCACGAGGCGTTCGACGCCGAGCTGGAGTGCCGTGGGGATGAGGCCTTCCGCGGTGCTCACCACATGGTCGGCGGTGTCCGGCTCCACGAGTGACCCGGACACATAGCCCGTCATCGACGAGAAGCGGGCACCGGTGGCCTTGAGCTCCGCGATGTCCTTGGTGCGGGAGTCCCACATCTCGACGTCGAACCCGGCCTCGTGGATCCGCCGGACCCGCTCGGCGAACGGCAGGTCCGTGAAGACCATCTCGGCACAGACGGCGAGCCTCACGGCGTCACCGCCCCGGCGACGGCCTGCGCGCCTTCCTGCGCGGCGTCGACCCCCGAACCGACCACGTCGGCCGGCGCCCCGCTCTGCACCGACTCAATGCACGCGCGGGCGACGGCGAGTGCTCGCCTCGCGTCGGCGAGGCCTGGCGTGAGCGGCACGCCGTGGTCGGGCGACTCCGCGCCGTCCCGACGCGCGGCGACGTGGACAGCGAAGTCGGCGAGCTCGTCGCGGTAGGCATCGGCGAAGAGCTCGATGTTCAAACGCGGGGTCTCGGCCCCCAGGCCCGCGGCTGTGTAGCGGCGGGCTGCGGTCTCCGTCGGACGACCAGCCTGGACCATCCCGGCCGAGCCGAAGGTCTCCCCGCGCACGTCGTAGCCGTAGAGCGCGGAGAAGCTGGCCTCGGCAACGGCGATGGCTCCGTTGCTGTACCGGATCGTGGCGACCGCCGTGTCGATGAAGCCCGCGGGCTTGAACGAGGGCTCCACGAGGGCATCCGCGAGGACGTGGACGGTGAGCGGTTCGGCGCCGGGGTTCATCCAGTTGAGGGCGTCGAAGTCGTGGATGAGCGTTTCGAGGAACATGGTCCACTGCGGGACGCGGGCGGCGTTCGGGATCGAGCCGGTGCCCGGGTCCCGCGTGAGGGAGCGCAGCAGCTGGGGCGTGCCGACGGTGCCGGCGGCGAGGTCACGGCGCGCGGCGAGGAAATCGGCGGCATAGCGGCGGTTGAAGCCAATCTGCCAGTGCACGCCCGCCTCGGCGACCGCGGCCTCGACCTCTCCGAGCTCCTCGAGCGTCGTCGAACCGGGCTTCTCGCAGAACACGTGCTTGCCCGCGCGGACGGCGGCGATCGAGAGCGGCGCGTGGAACCGGATGGGGCCGGCGATGACGACTGCGTCGATCTCGGGGTCCGCGAAGAGGTCGGCCGCCTCCGCGGTGACCCTCTCGACGCCGAGCTCTGCCGCGAGCTTCGTGGCGGCCTCGACAGCGGGGTCGGCGATCACCGCGAGCGTCGCGCCCGGGATCCTCTGTGCGAGGCTGCGGGCGTGGAACGCCCCCATCCAGCCGGCGCCGATGAGTCCGATGCGCACCGGCGGGGTCCGCGACGAGTCGACGGTCTGGTAGCTCATGGGGTCCTCCCAAGGTTGAGAACGGTGATCTAGATCGATCTAGTTCCCGCCAGTGTGACATGACTTCCCACAGATGTCTAGATCGATCTAGTACAGTGTGGGGAAGCATCCCGACGGCAGAGGAGGAACCGTGGCCAAGCGGCCCACCATGGCCGATGTCGCGGCCGAGGCCGGCGTCTCGCGTGCGCTCGTCTCGATCGTGTTCCGCGGCGTCCCGGGCGCGAGCGATGCGACCCGCGAGCGCGTCCTCGCCGCCGCGGAGCGCCTCGGCTACCGACCCGACACCCGGGCCCGCCTCCTGCGCAGTGCACGGAGCCGGCTGCTCGGCGTCGTCTTCGCGCTCGACGGCGCGTTCCACGGCGAACTCGTTGAGGCCCTCTACCCCGCGGCCGCCGTGGCCGGGTTCGATCTCGCCCTGTCCGCGCGCGGGCCGCGGCGCTCCGAGGACGAGGCGCTCCGGTCCCTCCTGGATCTCGGCGTCGAGGCCCTCCTCGTCCTGGCCCCGGACACCTCGCCCGACGCGCTCTCGGCCCTCCCGCTCCCGGTGGTCTCTCTCCTCGAGCCGCAGGCCGGCCACACCATCTCGAGCGTCGCGACGGACGAGTCCGCCGGCGTCGAGCTCGCCGTCGCGCACCTCAGGGGCCTGGGGCACCGCCGGATCGCGCACATCGACGGTGGCTCGGCCGTGGGCGCCGCCGCGCGCCGTGACGCGTTCCGGCTCCTGGCCGGCCGGGACGCCATCGTCGTCCCGGGAGGGCCGCATGACGCCGACGGCATGGATGCGGCCAGAATGCTCCTCGCCCTCGCCGCCGCCCGCCGGCACGAGGCGCCCACCGCGGCCGTCGTCTTCAACGACGAGGCTGCGCTCGGCGTCGTCCACGTGCTGCGGGCCGCCGGCCTCCGCGTGCCCGAGGACCTCTCCGTCGTCGGCTACGACGACTCCCATCTGGCGGCCCTTGCGCACGTGGGCCTCACGAGCGTGCGCCAGGACCCCGACGCCCTCGCGGCGGCGGCGGTCCGCGCGGCCGCCGAGGCACTCGAGGGGCGGCACGAGCACGTCTTGGTCTCCCCATCGCTCACGGTGAGGTCGAGCACCGCGCCGCCGCCCGCCGGTGTGCGCTAGTCGCGACCGTCCTTGCGGGCGGGGACCAACGACCCATCCCAGCAAAGCCCGCCGTCCGTAGGCTGGAATCCGGATGAATGGTAGGTGCCCAGAGTCCCCGAAAGGTCCTCGAAATGGTCTTCGTCCGCATTGCAGTGGGATTACTACTCCTGGCCCATGGACTTGTCCACCTGCTGTACCTCGCACCGGGCGTGCCCGAGTTCTCGCTGGATCGGTCCTGGCTGGTGCCTGAAACTGCGCGCCGTCCCCTCGCGCTGGGCCTCATCACCGCAACGACCATCGCCTTCGCGGTGCTCGCCTTGGCCGTGTGGGGCGTTCCAGGTCTTGCGACGGCGTGGCCGACCTTCACTGTCGTGGCATGCGTAATCTCAGTGGTCCTGCTCGTCCTCTTCTGGAATGTCTCGCTCGTGTTCGGCCTCGCGATCGATATCGTCCTCCTCGCGATCGCAGTGGTCCGGCCCGACTGGGCGGCGCGCTTCCTGGCCTGAGGAGACGATACGTCGAGCACAGCGCAGCCGCACGCCGTTGTGCGCTAGCCCCTGCGGCCGCGGATGTCAGGCTTCAGCGAGGCCCACGACCGCGCCCTGAGCGCCGCGAACCAGACTCCCGCGCCGTAGGCCAGGTCATCGAGGCGCTTGGCGAGCCCGAAGCGGAGGACGTCGAGCTGCGCCGGGTTCCGGCGGTACTCGAGGGCAATGTCTGCCACCGCCGCCACGGCGACGATCCTGCGCATGCGCCTCGAGACGAGGCATCCCGCAGCTGCGAGCGGCCACCAGTGCCGCAGCGCGAGCGCCGACGCCTGCGCGCCCGCGCTGACCACGCCGTTCGCTGTGAGCCAGGCGCCGAGGACGTACGGGTGGTCCGTGCGCCGAAGCTTGCGGGCGATCCGCACCGAGGTCACGCCGTAGATCACGAATGCGGCAGGCACCGACCAGCGCCGCTGGGCCATGAGGGCCAGCACGAGGCCCGCGCTCCAGGGGGAAAGGACCGCGGGCGCGATCGCGTCAGGATGCCTCTGCGAGAGAGGATGGGCGCCGGTTCCGTACACCGCCTTGCGTGCGATCCAGTCGCCGAAGGCCGCGCGATGCTCGTGCTCGGCCTGGGCGGCCGGCTCGTATCGGACCCTCCAGCCGGCGTCGACCAGGCGCCAGCCCAGATCCACGTCCTCGCCGACCCGCATCGCGTCGTCGAAGCCCTCGCCCACCGCCGCGACGCGGGCCACGACACAGGCCGTCGACGCCCACGCGACCGGCGAGCGTGGCTTGACGGCGGCCGGGTCGTCGCCCAAATCGAGCGACGAGCGCGCGTCCTCGTAGCGGGCAATCCACGTGCGCTGGCCCTTCAGCCCCACGATCCGGGGAGCCGCCATGCCGACCTTGGGGTCGGCGAAGTGCTTCAGGAGCGTGGGCACGGTGCGCGGGTTGAGCACGATGTCCGAATCGGCGAACACCACGAAGGGTGTGGTGACCTCGCGCAGACCTGCATTGCGGGCGCCGCCGGGTCCGACGTTCTCCGGCAGGGCGACGAGCCGCGCTCCGTGCCGCGCGGCGACCCCCGCGATGTCCTCAGGGGCCCTCGACCCGTCGTCGACCACGATGACGGGCGGGGCGTGGCCTGCGGGCGCGCTCGCCTCGATGCTGGCCAGGAGCCGGGCGAGCTCGGCGGGCCGGTCCATGACGGGAATGACCACCGAGTATTCAGCGTCCGGCTCCGGCAGTTCCTCCGTGACCGGATCGGCCATCGCGAGGTCGAGCAGCCGGTCGGCGAGCACCGCGCCGGCGGGAGTGTCTGCCCGCACCGTCCTGTCCTTCAGCAGAGGGCGGGCCTTGGGGGCGAGGTGCACCAACCGGGTGGGGGATCCGCCCAGAAGTACGCGTCCGCCATCGACCAACCGGGTATGCCTGTTGAGCCGCACCGCGAACTCGGGAGGGAGCGTCATCGCTCCACCGTCGCGACGTCACGGAGGCAGCCACGTCCGTCGACGGCCGCTGCGGTGACGCGCCGCACGAGGGATGCCGTCATGGCCTCGACCACCAGGGCGCCGTGCTCCGCGGAGGCGGCCGTCGGGTCGCCCAGGACACCGCTCGGCGACACGGCCCGGACGCCCCTCTCACGGAGGAGGGGCATGAGCTCCTCGACAGGCGCCACCGGACCGGCCACGGCCTCGGCGAGGTGGACCCTCTCCGGCGCGAGGTTCAGCAGCACAGAGGTCTCAGCGTGCCCCGCGTGCGCATCGGCGCCGGGCGTCGCGCACGGCACCCACGCGGCGTCGTGCCCCTCCCCGCGCAGCTGGGCGACGGCGCCGGAGAGCGCGCGGATGTTGCCGCCGTGGCCGTTGACGAAGACGACGCGGGGCGCCCACGTGCGGATCGAGCGCGCCATCTCGATCACGACGCCGGCCAGCACCTCCTCGCCGATCGACACCGTCCCCGGGAAGGCCTCGTGCTCTCCGCTCGCGCCGAAGGGCAGCGGCGGAGCCACGCGGACGGAGACGCCGTCGTCATGCAGCCGCTCCGCCGCCGCCGCGGCAACCGACGCCGCGATGACCGTGTCGGTATCGAACGGGAGGTGGGGGCCATGCTGCTCCGTCGAACCCACCGGGACGAGCACGAGGTCCACGTCGCCGAGTTCGGGCCAGTGCGCGCCGGCCAGGCCCCATCCGTCCTCCCGCCTTCTCATGCGCGGACCGGCGACGGGGCGTCGGCCCCGAGTGCCCGCTCGAAGCCTTCAGGGATGTAGAAGTCCGCGCGGCCCAGCTCGCTGATCGACTTGTGGCCGAGGCCGAGCACGGCCGAATCCAGCCCCATGCGCCGCGCGACGTCCGGGGTGTACCCGCCAACGTCTCCGACGGCGTCCGACAGAACACCGGTGTGGCCTACCTCCTGCCGGCGATCGGTCGGCCAAACCTCACCGCCGTCGGCGGGGCGACTGCCACTCACCTGCTCTTCGCGGGAGCACGCGTAACCGGCGTCGAGTACCTGCGCGACGGCCGACTGGACCGCGCCTACGCCGACCACGTGGTGCTGTGCGCGGGCGCCTTCACGTCAGCCCACCTCCTCATGCTCTCGGGCATCGGGCCGGCCCGCGAGCTGCGGCGCGCAGGAATACCCGTCGTGGCGCATTCGCCTGCCGTCGGGACGCGCTTCAGCGATCATCCTCAGCTCGTCATCGAATGGACGCCGCGCCATCAGCGCCCCGCCGCCCCCGGCGAGTGGATGGGCGGCGCGCTCCACACCGACGACCTCGAACTGCTCGGCACCGTCAAACCGATGACCGCACTGCTCGAGCCAGCGCATGGAGGAGACCTCGCGCCGCTGGCCCTCATGGCCTCGGTCCAGGCCCCGCGCAACACCGGTCGCCTTCGACTCACCTCGGCCGACCCCCTCGACCCGCCGCTCATCGACTACGGATACCTCCGCGACGGCGACGACAGGCGCCGGATGCGCGAGGCGGCACGACTGTGCCTCGACCTGCTCAGCACCCCGGACTGGCAGTCCGCCCACGACGGCCTCGTCGGGATCACCCCCGAGGACGCGGCGGACGACCGCTCCCTGGACTCGTGGATCGCCGCGCACCTGGGAACAGCGCTGCACACCTGCGGGACGGTGCCCTTCGGCGGCACCGGGGCGGCCGCCGACGGCGAGGGCAGGGTCCGGGGCGTCGAGGGACTCACCGTGGCGGACACGTCCATCCTGCCGACGGCGCCGCGGCGTGGCCCCGCACTCGCGGCCGTTCTCGTCGGAGAGGTGATCGCGGCGCACCTGTGCGCGTCGGACACGGTGCCGCCACGCGCCGTCGTGCGCTGAACCCGCGCTGCCCCGCGCAAATGGTGAGTTGAGCAGGGTGCGGGCGCGCCCGCACCCTGCTCAACTCCCCATTTGCGCGGGCGGCACGGTGCTCAGGCGCGCGCCGGGGCGTCCTCTCCGATCATCCGGGCGGCCTCGAGCAGGACCCCGGCGGCGACCTCGAGTCCCTCGATCCGGCCGAGGGAGACGTCCTCGTGCTCGATGTTGACCATCATCTCGGCGTCCACGTCGCGCAGGGCGGACAGGAACTCGGCCCAGTAGGCGGCGTCGTGCCCGCGGCCCAGCGCGACGAAGTCCCACGCGGAGTCCTTGGGCCACTCGTTGGCCCACTCGTCCCCGCCGAGGTTGGTGCGGGGCTCGTCCGCGGAGAGCCGGCGGAAGCGGTTGTCCAGGACGCCGTAGAGCTTCGCGTTCTCCGGGTTGACCCGCACGTCCTTCGCGGCGGCGTGGAACACGAGCGGGCCGAGCTCGCGGACCACCGCGACGGGGTCCATCTGCTGCCAGAACAGGTGCGACGCGTCCAGCTCGACACCGACGTGCGTGGCGCCCGTCAGCTCGACGAGCTTGTACACGTCCGCGGTGTTGAACACGATGTTCTGCGGGTGCAGCTCGAGCGCGACCTTGACGCCGTGGTCCGCGGCGAGCCGGTCCGTCTCGCGCCAGAGGTCGGCGGCGATGCCCCACTGGTAGTCCAGCACGTCCAGCGCCGCCGAGTTCCACGCGTTGACGACCCAGTTCGTCACGGTCGCGCCGGGCTCTCCACCGGGCAGACCGGACATGGTCACGACGCGGTTCTGGCCGAGGCGCTCGGCGAGGCGGATCGAGCGGCGGATGTCCTCGGCGTGCTTCTGCGCGATCTCGGCCTTGGGGTGCAGCGGGTTGCCGTTGCAGTTCAGGCCGGCGATGCCGACCCCGGTGCCTTCGAAGATCCCGAGGTAGTCGTCGCGGGCGGCGTCGCTGACGAGGATGTCGTCAAACGTGGGGACGTGGACGGCGGGCAGGAAGCCGCCGGTGTTGATCTCGATCCCCGTCAGGCCGAGGCCGGCGATGACCTCGAGGGCCTCGGGCAGTGGGCGGTCGTGCAGGATTGCGTTGTAGACGCCGAGCTTCATGGTGGTCTCCTTGGGTTCTCGTGGGGCCGCTGGGTCAGCGCACGACGGCGGGTGCGGGCTTCTGCGCGGACGGCACCTCGACGCGGCGGCCCGCGCCGGACGCCGACTGGGCAACGGCGTCGAGGATCTCCATGTTGCGCACGCCCTCATCGAACGTCGCATTCCGCGGGAGGGACTCGGCCTCGGGCAGGCCCGCGACCTCCTCGAGGAACGCGCGCGCCTGGTAGCCGAAGGCGTCGTTCTGGCCGAAGCCGACGCTGGGGGCGTCCATGGGGAGACCGCCCGCGATGTACGGGTGGTCGGGGCCGAGGATCACCTGGCGGTAGCCGTTCTGCGCGGAGGGGCCCTCGTTGAGGAAGAGGCCGATCTCGGACGGGCGGCGCTGGTCGAAGACGGCCGCGCCGTTCTCGCAGAACACCTCGAACATGAGCGAGTTTGCGTGGCCGGCGGCGACGCGGGAGACCGAGAGCGAGCCGATGCACGAGGAGAACTCGGCCGAGAAGGACGCAACGTCGTCGTTCTCCACCGGCTCGAAGGTGTCCGAGACAGCGACGTGGTCATGGCCCATGACGGCGCCGAGCGGGAGCGGGCGCTGCGTGATTGCGGTGGAGAGCTGCCCGCCCGAGACGGTCTGGATGTCTCCGCAGAGGAACTCGCCCACGTAGGCGAGGTGGGAGCCGACATCGGCGAGCGCGCCCGAGCCCGGTCCGCCCTTGTAGCGCCAGCTCATGGGCGCCTGCGCGCTGCAGCCGTAGTCGGTCCAGTAGCGGCCGGAGAAGTGGAGCGGGCGGCCGAGGGTGCCGTCCTGGATGAGCTCGCGGATCGCAGCGATGCCGGGCGTGCGGCGGTACGTGAAGCCGATGCGGCCGAGGACGCCTCGCTCCTCGGCAGCGCGCGCGGCGCTGGCCATCGCGCGGGCGTCGGCGAGGGTGTCGGAGAGCGGCTTCTCGCACAGGACGTGCTTGCCGGCGGCTAGGAGGCCCTCGACGACCTCGCGGTGGAGCGAGTTCGCGATGACCACGGAGACCACGTCGATGTCGTCCGCCTCGGCGATGGCCTGCCAGCTCGAGTCGTGGCGCTCGTAGCCGAAGCGGGTCGCGGCGGCGCGCCCGAACTCGGCGTTGACGTCCCCGATCGAGACGAGGCGGATCTCGGGGAGGGTGGGGTTGTAGAGGGTGCTGGCGGTGCGGTAGGCGGCGGCGTGGGCCTTGCCGGCCATGCCTGCGCCGATGACGGCGACGCCGAGGGGCTTGCTCATGTCTCTCTCCTTCGAGGGGGTCCGGCGCGGCCGGCAGCTGTGGAAGCGTGATTTGGAGCGCTCCAAAAGAGCGTAAGGCCGGATACTTTGTCCTGTCAATGGCAGTCGAAATGCGGCTGCTGGTGCCATGATGGACCCGTGCCGACCGACGCTGCCTCTCGCCCCACGATCTACGACGTGGCCCAGCGGGCCGGCGTGTCCAAGTCCCTGGTTTCCCTCGTCCTGCGCGACGCCCCGCACGTGAGCGATGGGCGCCGGGAGGCCGTGCTTGCGGCGATCGAGGAGCTCGGCTACCGGCCGTCCCGGGCCGCGAGCGTCCTCGCGAGCCAGCGGACGCGCACGGTCGGCGTCCTCATCGACGACTTCCACAACCCGTGGTTCGTCGAACTCCTCGCGGGCCTCCGCTCCGTCCTCGACCCGGCAGGGTACACGGCGAGTGTCGCGGACCTCGCGCTCGAGTCCGCCTCGGGCCGCAACCCCGTGGACGGCTTCCTCGCGATGCACGTCGACGCCCTCGTCCTCGCCGCGGACCCCGCGCCCGGGACGCTCGACGGCGTGGCCGCGCCGATCGTCGTCGCCGGCACCCGGGATCTCGGCACAGCGGGCGGCGCGGGGGCCGACGGCGGACTGGCCGCCGACGTCGTCGCAGGCGACGACGCGCTCGGGTCGCGGCTCGCGACCGAGCACCTGATCGGGCTGGGCCACCGGAAGATCGGGCACCTTGCCGGCGGCAGCGGCCCGGGCGCCGAACGCCGCCGCGGATACGAGGCCACCATGGAGGAGGCCGGGCTCGTGGCGCTCGTGGCCGGCAGCGGGGGGACGTCGGAGGCCGACGGGTACGCGGCCGCGTGCGACCTCCTCGACGCGCACCCCGACGTCACGGGAATCGTCGCGGGCAACGACGTCATGGCAGTGGGCGCCCTCGCCGCGCTGCGGGAACGGGGCCTGTCCGTGCCCGGCGACGTCTCCGTGGTGGGCCACGACGACTCGCCGCTCGCCTCGTACCGGTACCTCGCCCTCACGAGCGTAGACGGCCACTCGCGAGACGTCGGGGCGGCGGCGGCGCGGGCGCTCCTGGACCGGCTCGACGCCCCCGACGCTCCCCCGCTCCGCGAGCTCCTCGCGCCGGACCTCGTGGTTCGGGGCTCGACGGCCCCGCCCCGCCGACCCGCCCCCACCGTCTGACGCGAAGGTTCGAAGAATCTTCGCGTCAGAAGGTGACCCCCAGGAGCTGACTCCCAGACGCGGGGGTGCCGCTACTCCCCCGGGTACACGATCCCGACCTGCCGCCGCAGCTCGTCGGCGACCCGCAGCGCGAGGATGCTCGCCTCGAGCGGGCGCTCGGCCACCTCCGTCCGACCCGCCGCGATGGCCCTGGCCGCGGCGGCGGCCTGGAAGTGCAGCCCATCCACGTGCGAACCGGGCGCGCCGTCCCAGCGGTGGGTCTGGCCGTCGGCCGTGCGGACCGTCAGTCCGCCGGGCGCGTTGAACGGCCCGTCAAACGTCAGGGCGGCCTCCGCGCCGACCACGGTGAGCTGCGCGGGCGTGAACCCGAGCATCGTCGTGGTGAGGGTGGCCTGCGCCCCACCCGGGAAGCCGAGGAGGGCGGACAGCTGCCCGTTCACGCCATTCCCCTGCGGCGTCCCCAGCCCCAGGACGCGCTCCGGCTCGCCGAGGATGTCCGTGGCGAGGGCGAGCAGGTAGACGCCGAGGTCGAGGAGCGGGCCGCCGGCGAGCGCCGGGTCGTGCGCGCGGTGGCTCGACGGAAGGCACTCGCCGTAGTCGCCCACGACGGCGGTCAGCTCGCCCAGGTGCCCGCCTCGGATGAGCTGCCGCGCGACGTCGTACGAGGGCAGGAAGGCGGTCCAGAGAGCCTCGGCGGCGAACAGCCCCCGGGACCGCGCGGCGTCTGCGATCGTCTGTGCCTCCGCGGCGCTGACGCCGAGGGGCTTCTCGACGAGCACGTGCTTGCCGGCCTCGAGGGCGGCGAGGGCCACCTCGAGGTGGGCCGTGTGGGGCGTGGCGACGTAGACGACGTCGACCTCGGGGTCCGAGGCGAGCGCCTCGTATGAGCCGTGCGCGCGCAGCCCGCGAGGCGCGGCGAAGGCCTCGGCGCGGTCAGTCGAGCGGGAGCCGACGGCCGTCACGCGCTGTGTGCCGTGGAGGCGGAGGGAGTCCGCGAACCGCTCGGCGATCCAGCCCGGCCCGGCGATCCCCCACCGCAGGCTCGGCGCCTCGGCCGCGTCGGGGACGCGGGTCTGCGGGAACTGGAACGCGCTCACCCGTGCACCACCGGCACGAATGCGCCGCCGGCGTCGATCGAGGCAACGAGCGCGGCGCCGATCTCGGACGCACGGAGGCCGTCCCGGGCGGTCGCGAGGGGCGACGGCGCGCCGGTCGCCAGGGAGTCGATCCACGCCTTGAGCTCGATCCGGTAGGCGTCGGCGAAGCGCGGGCGCCAGTCCGCGGGGTACTCGGTCGCGCGGCGCCGGTCGAGGTTGACCTCGAGGAGCGGCGACTCGGTGAAGCTCGCAGTCCCGCGTTCCCCCACGACCTCGAGGCGCGTCGAGTAGCCGTACTCGGCGTTGAGGAACAGCTCGAGCGTCACGAGCGTGCCGTCCGCCATGCGCAGGAGCATGAAAGCGGGGTCCTGGAGGCCGGCCGGCGCGAGCGCGGACGTCTTGCGCCCGGAGACCCACGCGACCTCGGCCACGGAGGTACCGAGGAGCCACGGCATCGAGTCGAGCTCGTGGATAGCGGAGTTGGTGATGGCGGAGACGTTGGTCGCGTCCGGGGCGGAGCGCACGTTGCGGCTCACGCAGTGCGCCGTGAGGACGTCGCCGAATTCCCCGGCCTCGAGCCGCCGCTTGAGCTCCGTGTGGGCCGGATCGAAGCGGCGCATGAAGCCCAGCGAGACGAGGCTGCGGCCGAGTTCCTCGGCGACGGCCTCCTCCGCCTGGACGACGGCGCGCCCCTCCTCGACCGTCGGCGCGAGCGGCTTCTCGCACAGGACGGGCTTGCGCGCGTCG
Source organism: Sinomonas cyclohexanicum (assembly GCF_020886775.1). Taxonomy (GTDB): domain Bacteria; phylum Actinomycetota; class Actinomycetes; order Actinomycetales; family Micrococcaceae; genus Sinomonas; species Sinomonas cyclohexanicum. The sequence goes on along the minus strand of NZ_AP024525.1, from coordinate 998,818 downwards.
AGGCACGCGAGGAGCAGGTCGGCATGGGTCGAGTCGTGCGAGGCGATGACGACGGCGTCGACGTCCCGGTCCTTGATGAGCGCCTTCGGGTCCGTGGTGCTGCGAGCGCCAGCGGGACCGGCAGCGGCAGCCGCGCGGCCGGCGTCGAGGTCCGCGACGAGCGAGACGGCCGCGCCACTGACCGCGCCCGCAAGGTTGCGCACGTGGTCGGCGCCCATGATTCCGGCGCCGATGACGCCCACTCTGATGGTCATGAAGTCTCTTCTCCGGGATAGTGGAACGTTCCAATATAGTGTCCAGACCATCTAAGGCGTCCGGACTTTGTCCTGTCAAGACCTGACCGCTGATGGCCGCGGGCCGGGGCGGGGTGACGCACGACGACGGCGCGGTCGGCTGGGTGCCGCGCCGCGCCGTCGTGCGCCCCTCACACGTGACGTCAGGCCTTGGGGGCCTCCGCCTCGACGGCGGCGGCTTCTGCCTTGACCTCCTGGAGGGCCTGGGTGTGGCCGCCGAGCTGTTCGAGCTCGTGGGCGAGCTCGGCAAGCTCGGCGCCGCCGGCCATCTGGGCGGTGAGCTCCTCGAGGGTGATGTCCTTCTTGTCGTAGTAGCCGATCGAGCGGCCGCGCTTCAGGAGCAGGAACCGGTCCCCGACGGGGAAGGCGTGGTGCGGGTTGTGGGTGATGAAGATGACCCCCAGCCCGCGGTCCCTGGCCTGGAGGATGTAGCGCAGCACAACCCCGGACTGCTTCACGCCCAGGGCCGCAGTGGGCTCATCCAGGATCAGGACCTTGGCCCCGAAGTACACCGCCCGGGCGATGGCCACGCACTGGCGCTCGCCGCCGGAGAGCTGGCCGATGGGCTGCTCGACATCGCGCAGGTCGATGCCCATGTCGGCGAGCTCCTTCTTGGTGATCTCCTTCATCCTGGCCACGTCCATGCGCTTGAACGGGCCCCACCCGGTGGTCAGCTCGGAGCCGAGGAAGAAGTTGCGCCAGATCGGCATGAGCGAGACCACCGCGAGGTCCTGGTAGACCGCGGCGATGCCCGCATCCAGGGCCTCCCGCGGGCTGCTCAGCTTCCGCTCCTCGCCCAGGATGGTGAAGGTTCCCGCATCGTGCTGGTGCAGGCCGGCGATGATCTTGATCAGCGTCGACTTGCCGGCACCGTTGTCGCCCAGGACGCAGGTCACACGGCCGTTGTCCACGGCCATGGTCACGTCCCGCAGGGCGATGACATTCCCGTAGTGCTTGCCCACGCCGTCCAGGCGCAGCAGGTGCACGGGCCGGTCGGTGAGGGGATCGGTCTCCCCGGCCGCAGCCAGGAGGTCCTTGTTGCTGACGACTTCTGCCATGGTGGTCACGTCCCGTTCCTACTTCAGTTCCGCGCGCTTCTTGACGATGAGGTTCACGATTGTGGCCAGCAGGAGCATCAGGCCCAGGAAGAACTTGAACCAGTCCGGGTTCCACTGCGCGTACACGATGCCCTTGTTGGCCATGCCGAAGATGAACGCGCCGATCGCCCCGCCCACCGCGGACCCGTACCCGCCGGTGAGCAGGCACCCGCCGATCACCGCGGCGATGATGTAGAGGAACTCGTTGCCCACGCCCTCGCCCGACTGGACCGAGTCGAAGGCGAAGAGGTTGTGCATGCCCAGCAGCCAGCCGCAGAACCCGACGCCCATGAACAGCCCGATCTTCGTGGCCGTCACCGGCACGCCCACGGCGCGGGCAGCGTTGGCGTCCCCGCCCACAGAGAAGATCCAGTTCCCCACCCGGGTGCGCAGCAGGATCCACGAGGCGATCACCACCAGCACGATCCAGTAGAAGACCGTGATCTTCACATCGACCCCTGCGATGGTCACCGAGGAGGCGAAGACGGCCTTGGCCGCGGCGAAGCCGTCCATCTGCGCGATCGACGGGGAGGAGACCGCACCCCCGATCGCACGGGTCAAGGCCAGGTTCAGGCCGGTGAGCATCAGGAACGTCGCGAGGGTCACGATGAACGAGGGCAGCTTGGTCTTGGCCTGGATCCACCCGTTGACGAACCCGATGCCGAGCGAGACGGCAAGCGCCAGCACGACACCGACCCAGACGTTCAGGCCGAAGTTCCACGAGAACAGGGACGCGCTCAGGGCCGAGGAGATCACCGCGACGCCGGCGGAGAGGTCGAACTCCCCGCCGATCATCAGCAGGGACACGCCCACCGCCATGATCCCGATCGTCGAGGAACCGTACAGCACCGTCGCGAACGCGCTCGGCTGCAGGAATGTGCTCGAGACGGCGGAGAAGAAGATGAACAGGACGATCGCGCCCACCAGGGCGCCCACCTCGGGACGCCCGAGAAGCTTCTGGAACGGACCACGACGCCCGACCCTCTCGTCCGCGATCGGCGCCGGCGCCGAAGGCAATGTTGCAGTTGCCATGAGGAATGCTCCTTGGTAGATGGGCCGCGCGGCGGGCGACGCCGCGCGGCCCGGTACCGCTGCGGTCTAGCGAACGCCCTGCTGGGCGAACTTGAGGACATCGGACGCGTTGGACTTGTCGACGATGGTCGGACCCGTCAGGACGGGCTGCCCACCACCCAGCTTGAATCCACCCCGCTTGTTCTGCCAGAGCGCATCCACGGACATGTAGCCCTGGAGCCACGGCTGCTGGTCGACCGTGAAGATGACCTTGCCATCCACGATGTCCTGGGCGAGCTCGGCATTCAGGTCGAAGGACGCGACCTTCGCGGCGCTGCCGGCATCGGAGACCGACTTGAGCAGCGTGATCGTGATCGGGGCGCCGAGGCCGATGATGACGTCGGCGTCCTTGGTGGCCTGCAGCTTGGCGGTCGCGGTCGACTGCACCGAGGTCATGTCCTGGCCGTTGACGTAGAGCACCTCGGTGCCGGGGACCTTCTCCTTGACGCCCGCGCAGCGGTTCTCGAGGCCAACGTGGCCCTGCTGCTGGATGACGCAGATGGGGTGCTTGAAGCCGCCCGAGGCGAGCTTGGAGCCGACGGCCTCGCCGGCGAGCTTCTCGTTGGAGCCGAAGTGGGTGAAGGCGCCCAGCTGGGCGGAGACGTCCTCGCCGGCATTGAGGCTCACCACCGGAATGCCCGCATCGGTGGCCTTCTTGACGACGTCCTTGAGGGCGTCCGGCGTCGCGAGCGTGACGGCGATGCCGTCCACCTTCTGGTCGATGGCCTGCTGGACGAGCTGGGCCTGGCGACCGGCCTCGGGGTCATTGAGGTACTGGAGGTCGACGTTGTCCTTGGCCGCGGCCTCCTCGGCGCCCTTGCGCACGATGTCCCAGAACGTATCGCCCGCCGCGGCGTGGGTGATGAGCGCAACCTTGATTCTCGGCGTCGAGACAGCCTGGCCACCGCCGGCGCTGGTGTCAGTGGCCTGCTTGCCGCCGGCGGAGCACGCGGCGAGGGCGAGCATCGGGACGGCGAGCGCTGCGACTGCTGCGCGGCGCCACGAGTACTTCGTCACGGGGAATCTCCTTCGATCCGTGGCCCTGCCGCTGACGTTCCGCCGCGGCTCGTGGGCCTTGGCTTGATCTTGGGTGATTCACTTCACACATGTCAATACTTTGTCTACACATAAGCACTAATTACCTCGCACCTCGCGGACGGCACGCGCTATTTGTCACGCCTTCATGACATACATCTTGAACCAGACTGCCGCGGAAAAGGCCTGACATCGCGCGGCAGGCAGTGCTACGATCAAGACGGAGATTTTGTCCTATCAAATAAACATGCGGACAGGGCCCCCGTGCAGCGCCCCGGAAGCCTGGACCCAAGGAGGGGTCATGGCAGCAACCCTCAACATCGCGATCGACCGTTCGTCCCCCGTCCCCCTGTACCATCAGGTGGTCCAGGGCATCGAGGCGATGATCCGCAGCGGCGCCCTCGAGCCTGGATCCAAGCTCGAGAATGAGATCGACCTCGCCGCCCAGCTCAACCTGTCCCGACCCACCATGCGCAAGGCCATGGACGAGCTCGTCCGCGCGGGCCTGCTCGTCCGCAAGCGGGGCGTGGGCACACAGGTGGTGGCGAGCCAGGTGCGCCGCCACCTCGAACTCTCCAGCCTCTTCGACGACCTGGCGAGCGGCGGCAAGAAGCCGACCACCCAGGTGCTCAACTTCCGCCACGGCCCCGCCGAGAAGGACGTCGTGGACACGCTCCAGCTGCCGTCCGGCGTCGGGGTCTACCACTTCACCCGCCTGCGCTCGGTGGACGAGAAGCCGCTCGCGCTCATGGAGAACTGGGTGCGCGACGACGTCGCCGAGCTCACCGAGGGCGGCCTGAGGGAACACGGCATGTACCAGATGCTGCGCGACGCGGGCGTGAACTTCCGCCTCGCCAACCAGCGGATCGGCGCGGCGGTCGCGGACGAGTACCAGGCCGAGCTGCTCGGGGTCGCACCCGGGTCGGCGCTCGTGACCATGGAACGCACGGCCGTCGACGACACCGGCCGCAGCGTCGAGACCGGCCGGCACGTGTACCGCGCCGACTCCTACAGCTTCGAGATGACGCTGGTCCAGCGCTAGGCACAGGCCAGCGCGGACCGCCCCCTGACGAGAGGAATCACATGACGGAGTGGGTCTACCCCCTCGGTTCGGCCAAGGATGGGGACTGGCAGGTCTCCCTCGGCCCCACGGGCGACGAGAACAGCAGCGCTCCCTCGGTTCCGGGCTGGGCGCACACGGGCATCAAGGTGGCCGAACTCGCCCCCGGGACGTCGGTCTCGCTCGCCGCGGCCGGCGAGGAGCGCATCATCGTCCCGCTGGCGGGCGGCTTCGAGGTGACGGTCGACGACGAGTCCTACTCCCTGCGTGGCCGCGGCTCGGTCTTCGCGGGCCCGAGCGACGTGCTCTACACGGGGATCGGGAAGGCCGCGGAGATCCGCTCGCACGACGGCGGCCGGGTCGCCGTCGCGCTCGCCCCCGCCAGCGCCGCGTACCCCACACGCCTGATCCGGGCCGAGGAGACCCCCGTGGAGCTGCGCGGGGCCGGGAACTGCTCGCGCCAGGTGCACAACTTCGGCACTCCCGCCGCGCTCGAGGCGGACCGCTTCATCGTGTGCGAGGTCATCACGCCGGCGGGCAACTGGTCCTCCTACCCGCCGCACAAGCACGACGAGGAGAAGGACGGCGAGACCTTCCTCGAGGAGGTCTACTACTTCGAAACGCGCCTCGCGCCCGGCTCCCCGACCGGGGACGCGCGGGCGGCTGGGCAGGACCCTGTGGGGTACGCGCGCGTGTATGCCTCGGACGAGCGGCCCATCGACGTCAACGCAGAGGTGCGCACGGGCGACGTCGTGCTCGTCCCCTACGGCTGGCACGGCCCCGCGATGGCCGCGCCGGGCTACGACCTGTACTACCTCAACGTCATGGCCGGACCGGGCCGCGTGCGCGAGTGGCTCATCAGCGACGACCCGCACCACGGCTGGATCCGCTCGACCTGGGACTCCCAGCAGGTCGACCCGCGCCTGCCCTTCACCGCCTGATCTCGGGTACACCAACCCGCCCCCTGGGGCGTCTCGGGAACGCGGCATCGCGCCCCAGGGCGTTGCGGGTACGCACGACGGCGTGTGCCCGGCCCGCGCGGGCCGGGCACACGCCGTCGTGCGTACCGAGGACTACTGCGAGGGGCTCGGCGAGCTCGACGCGCCTGAGCTCGAGCTCGCGCCGGAGCTGCCCGATGGGCTCATCGACTCCGATGAGCCGGGCGAACCTGACGTGGTCGACGTCGAGCTGCCCATGCCCGCGGACCCTGACGGCGAGGCAGGAGCGGAGCCCGAGGCCTTCGAGAGCATCTGGTTCACGAGGCCTTCGAGTTCTGACTGGTCCTTGTCGCCGAGGTTCCCGCCACTCTTCGTAGCCACCACGAGCAGTCGCCCCTGCGCGCCCGAGACCTGCATGAGCATGTCCGAGCTGTTGCCGCCGCGCGTGCTGACCGTGCCGAACGTCTGCGCGGCGTCGGTCTTGGCCTGCAGTTCCTTGCTCGTGACGGTGACCTTCTGGCCCAGTGCGGAGACCGTGAACGTGGAGCACTGGCTCATCTTGCCGCTGATGTCGTTCAGAAGCTGCTGGGCATCCGGACCCTGGCCGCTCGACTGCGCGGACGCAGTCCGGGGCATCTGGCTCTCGGAGATCGCCACGGCCACGGAGCCGTTCTCAACACTCTTGACGAGGCCAGCGGTGGCGATCGACTTGCAGTCGCTCGGATCCACGGTCGCCGCGTCGAGGAGGATCTTCCCGAGGTCCTTGGCCGCCGTCACCTGATCCTGGGAGTACGGCGTCAGCTCGTTGCCGTCGGAGTCCTTCAGGCCCGAGACCATGCTGCGCAGGTCATTTTCCGAGTAGACCTTCGCGCTCGGGCTCGCCGAGCCGCTGGCCGATCCGGACGGCGAGGCCGAGGGCGCACTGCCGCCACCGCCCGAGCACGCCGCCAGCATCACGGCCGCCGCACCCACCGCGCTGACGCCGAGAGCTTTCCTGATGTCCATCTCATCCTCCGTCCGACGCACCGCGTCACCCGGGAGGGTTACCCGCCGGCCGTGAGTCCAACCCTCGCCCGCCTTGCGGGTACAGCTAATCCGCGGCCTGGACGTTTCGGGTACGCACGACGGCGTGTGCCCGGCCCGCGCAGGCCACGCACCCGCCGTCGGGCGTCGGGAACGCCGCGAGCCGCCAGACCCCGGGGAGTCTGGCGGCTCGTTTCGCGTACCAGGAACCCCCGTGGCGGCGCGTTTCGCGTACCTGAGACGCCCTGGGAGCGTGGTTGGTGTACCCGAGATGGGTGGCCCGCGGGAGGTGACTCTTGGGAGGTGACCCCCAGACGGTGGGCTATGCCTTGGCGGCCTTGGCCTTGGCCACCCGGTCCTTCATCTCGGCGAGCTGGTAGCGGGAGACCTCGTCGGCGTTCTCGTTCTCGGCGAAGACTGAGGAGACCATGACTGTGTCGTCGCGGTCCAGGAAGCCGATCTCGCCCAAGCCGGAGAAGAACTCGTCCCAGTTCACGTCGCCGTCACCGATCCTGAGGTGCTGGTGCACCCGCACCTCGTTGCCCGGCGGGTTCGTGATGTACCGCAGGCCGTGGGAGGCGTGGTGGTTCATCGTGTCGGAGACGTGGACCACGCGGATCCGCTCCCCCGCCGCGCGCATGATGTCAAGGGGCGCGTCGCCCATGTGGAACGTGTGCGACGCGACGTAGACCATGCCCACGTTCGGCGAGTTGATCCCGCGGATCACGCGCAGGGCGGCGAGGCCCTCCTCGACGAAGTCGTCCGGGTGCGGGTCGATCGCCACGTGGACGCCCTCGCGCTCGAAGACCGGCACGAGCTCCTCCATGGACCGGTAGAACGCCGCCTCGGACTCCTCGGGGCGCTCGGGACGGCCGGAGAACTCGGTGTTCATCTGGTTCACGCCGAGGTCGACGGTGATCTGGACGGCGCGCTTCCAGTACCGCACGGCGGCCTCGCGGGCCCACTCGTCCGGGCCGGACCAGCGCAGCACCGGCAGCACCGAGGCCACCTCGACGCCCGCGTCAGCGCACGCCTTGCGGAACTGGCGGACCAGCTCGTCGTCGGCCTTGGGGTGCGTGAAGAACGGGATGAAGTCCCGGTGCGGAGTCATCTGAAGGTACTCGTACCCGAGCTCCGCGGCGAGGGCGGGGAACTCGAGGAGCGAGTGCGTCGAGTGGAACGGGGTGGGATCGAGCGCGAGCTTCACTTGCCCTGCCCCTTGGCCTCGCCCGCGCTGTAGAGCGCAGGCTTCTCATTGAGCATGACTGCGACCTTCTCGCCGCTCTTCTGCGCCTCGACTCCCGCTTCGCAGCAGGCAGCGGTGGCATAGCCGTCCCAGGCGGAGGGGCCGCCGATCTCGCCCCGGAGGGCGGCGTCGACCCACGACTGGACCTCGACGTCGTACGCGGCACCGAAGCGGGCCTCGAAGCCGGGGGTGACCGCGCCGCCCCAGCGGCCGGCGCGACGGATGTAGGGACCGCCGTCGCCGCCGATCGTGACGATGCCGTCCTCGAACGCGGCCTCGGTCGCGACCTGGTAGCCGAACTGGGCGTTGACGAAGATCTCGACGTCGACGAGGACGCCCGAGGCCGTCTCGATGAGGACGTGCTGCGGATCGTGCTGGCCGTTCGGCGCCTTCGAGGTCGCCTTGCCGAGGCGGACCTGCACGGACGTGATCTCCTCACCGGTCAGGTAGCGGATCGCGTCGAACTCGTGGACCACCGAGTCGTTGATGAGCATCTCGTTCGTGAAGCCGGCCGGGGTGTCCGGGTTGCGGTGGCGGCAGTGGAGCATGAGCAGCTCGCCGAGCTCGCCCGAGCGGACCAGGCCGCCGAGGTCCATGTAGCCCTGGTCGAAGCGGCGCATGAACCCCACCTGGATGCGCTGGTGGCCGAGCTTCTGCTCCGCCTCGACGATCTTCCAGGCCGAGGCGGCGTCCGGGGTGAGCGGCTTCTCGCACAGGATCGGGATGTCCCGCTCGAGGGCCTCGAGGAGGGCGACCTCGTGGAGGAAGCCGGGCGTGGCGATGAGGACCGCGTTCACGCCGCCGGAGGAGGGATCAACAGAGTAGGCCTCGGCCGCCGTGGCGTACGCCCTCGCTCCGGGGATGTCAGCGATCGCGGCGTTGGCGCGGTCGAGGTCGATGTCGATCACGGCGGCCACCTCGGCGCCGTGGATGCGCGTGTGCAGGCGCTGGATGTGGTCCGCGCCCATGCGGCCGGCGCCGATGACGGCGACGCGCAGGTTCTCAGCCATGGGATCTGCCTTTCTGGGGCTCTTGGTGGAAGGAATGGATCAGGCCACTCGCGTGCGGGAGCCGCAGGAGAGGAGGTAGTTGCGGGTGCGCTTGGCGATCGGGAGCGGGACGTCGAACGCGACGGGGTACATGTCCTGCTCGACGATGCCGAAGATCGGGCGGTCGAGCTTCTCGACCTCCTCGATGACCTCGCGCAGGTCCGGCAGGCCGCCGGGGGGCTCGGTCATGACGCCGGCCGTGTTCGCCGCGGCGAAGGTGAGGTTCTCCGCGCGGACCCGCTCCATGACGCCCGGGTCCACCTGCTTGAGGTGCAGGTAGCCGATGCGCTCGGGGTACTTGCGGATGAGGTCCACGCTGGACGCGCCGCCGTACTCGGCGTGGCCCGTGTCGAGGCACAGGTTGAGCAGCGCAGGGTCAGTGTTCTTCAGGAGCGTCTCGATGTCCGTCTGGGTGAGCACGTGCGAGTCGGCATGCGAGTGGAACTGCTGCTTCAGGCCGAAGTCCTCCCAGAGGCGGCGGCCCAGCTCGTCGTGCCCGTTGAACAGCGCGTCCCACTGCTCGCCGGTGAGGACCTGGTTCTCGAGGGCCTGGCCCGTGACGTCGTCGCGCCACATCGCGGGGATGACGACGATGTGCTCGCCGCCGATTGCCGCCGTCAGCTCGGCGACCCGGCGGGCGGGCTCCCATGCCTCCTCGAAGGCAGCGTCCCCAGGCCGGCCGCCGCGGTGGAACGCGGTGAACACGGTGCCCGCGGAAACCTTGAGGTCGCGGGCCTTGAGCTCGTCGGCGAGGCGGGAGGGGTCGGTGGGGAGATAGCCGTACGGGCCGAGCTCGATCCACTTGTACCCGGCCTCGACCACCTCGTCCAGGAAGCGCTCCCACGGGGTCTGCTTCGGGTCGTCGGCGAACCACACGCCCCACGAGTCGGGGGCCGTGCCGATGATGAGCTTGTTCTCGGTCATGGTGTTCCTCCGCGCGGCTGCGCTCAGTTGGACGGGAAGTTGTAGGAGGCGCCGGAGGCGTGGGTGGGCTCGGGCCAGCGCTGGGTGATGACCTTGCCGCGGGTGTAGAAGGCCACGCCTTCCTCGCCGTAGATGTGCGTGTCGCCGAAGAGGGAGTCCTTCCATCCGCCGAAGGAGTGGTACGCGACGGGGACGGGGATCGGGACGTTGACCCCGATCATGCCCACGTGCACGCCGCGGTGGAACTTGCGGGCGTTGGAGCCGGAGGAGGTGAAGATCGCGGTGCCGTTACCGTAGGGATTGGCGTTGATCAGCTCGATGGCCTCCTCGACCGTCTCGACCCGCACCACCGCCAGGACGGGGCCGAAGATCTCCTCGGTGTACGCCTGGGTGTCCGTGGCGACCTTGTCGATCACGGTCGGGCCGAACCAGAAGCCGCCCTCCTTGCCGGGCACGGTGAACTCGCGCCCGTCCACCACGAGCTCGGCCCCGGACTCGGCCGCGGCCGTGACGATGCCCTTCATCCGCTCCTTGGAGGCGGCGGTGATGATCGGGCCCATCTCCGCGTCCGGCTCGGTGCCCTCGGCAACCTTGACCGCCTCGGCCCGCTCGGCGACCTTGCCCACGAGGTCGTCGCCGATCTGCCCGACCGCGATGGCCACGGAGATCGCCATGCACCGCTCCCCGGCGGAGCCGAAGGCGGCGGCCGAGAGGTGGTCCGCGGCGTTGTCCAGGTCCGCGTCCGGGAGGATGATCGCGTGGTTCTTCGCCCCGCCCAGGGCCTGGACGCGCTTGCCGTGCGCCGTGGCCGTCTCCTGAACGTACTTCGCGATTGGGGTCGAGCCCACGAACGAGATCGCGTCCACGTCCGGATGCGTCAGGAGCCCGTCCACGGTCTCCTTCCCGCCGTGCAGGACCTGGAACACACCGTCCGGCAGGCCTGCCTCGGTCCACAGCCTGGCCAGCAGCATCGAGGCGGAGGGGTCCCGCTCGGAGGGCTTGAGGATGAACGCGTTGCCCGTGGCGATCGCCACCGGGGCCATCCACAGCGGCACCATCACCGGGAAGTTGAACGGGGTGATGCCCGCAACGACCCCGACCGGCTGGCGGTAGGAGAACACGTCGATCCCGGTCGAGGCCTGGTCCGAGTAGGCGCCCTTGAGAAGCTGCGGGATCCCGCACGCGAACTCCACGACCTCCAGGCCGCGGCCGATCTCGCCCTTCGCGTCCGAGATCACCTTGCCGTGCTCGGAGGTCACGAGCTCGGCCAGCTGATCGACGTGCGCCGCGACGAGCTCACGGAACCGGAACAGCACCGCGGTCCGCTTGGCCAGGGAGATGTCCCCCCACGAATCCGCGGCCTTGCGGGCGTTCGCAACCGCGGTCTCCAGGTCCGCGGCATCCGCGAGCCGCAGCTCGCCGGTCTGCTCACCCGTGGCCGGGTTGAACACCGCCTGCGTCCGCTCGCCGGAGCCGTTGGTCTCCTCACCGTTGAGGTAATGCGGGATGGTCTTGATGGTCATGCTCTTGCTCCTGTGTGAATTCTTCGCGGGGGGCAGGTGGAGGGTCTGTGGCGGACGACGGCGCTGCTCACCCGAGCAGCGGCCGCTGGCGGCTCTTGTGGTCGGCGTAGACCTCGAAGGCCTTCTGGGTGGACTCGAGTTCGGAGGCACCGGAGACGGGCACGTCCCACCAGGACTCGGAGCTCGGTGCGTCGATGAGCGGGTCCGACTCGATGTGGATCACGATCGGGCCCGAGCCCTCGGGTGCGGCCTTGGCCTTCCCGAGGGCTGCCTCGAGGTCGGCGATCGCGTTGGGCCCGGGCTCGATCCGGTACACGGTGACGCCGAGACTCTCGGCGTTCGTGGCGAGGTCAATCGGGAGCTTGTCCCCGTCGTCGAATGTGTGGTGCTCCCGGTCGAGGGTTCGGTACTTCGTGCCGAAGCGCTGCGAGCCGAGGGATTCGGACAGCGCGCCGATCGAGGCGTAGCCATGGTTCTGGATAAGCACGGTGATGAGCTTGATGCCCTCCGCGACCGCGGTGACGAGTTCGGTGTGCATCATGAGGTACGAGCCGTCGCCGACCATGACGACGACGTCGCGGTTGTCCTCCCTGCCGTCTCCGCCGCGAGCAGCAGCGTCGAGCGCCGCGCGCTTGACGCCCAGCCCGCCGGGGATCTCGTAGCCCATGCACGAGAACCCGTACTCGACGTGGTAGCCGAACGGATCGCGGACGCGCCACATCTTGTGCAGGTCGCCGGGCAGCGAGCCGGCGGCGCAGACCACCACGTCGCGCGGGTCCATCGTGCGGTTGACCGCGCCGATGATCGCGTTCTGCGACACGAGCGGCTCGTCGTCCTGGGCGAACGCCGAGTCGACCGTGTCGTCCCAGGCCGCCTTCTCGTCGGCGACCACCCGCTCGAGTTCCACGCCGACACGGTAGCCGCCCAGCGCCGTCGTGAGCCCGGCGAGTGCCTTGCGGGCGTCGGCGACGATCGGCAGCGAGGTGCCGTGCTTGTAGGCGTCGATCGCGGCGACGTTGATGTTCACGAAGCTCACGCCGTCGTGCTGGAACGCCGTGCGGGATGCCGTGGTGAAGTCCTCGTAGCGCGTTCCGATCCCGATCACGAGGTCCGCATCGCGCAGAAGCGCGTTCGCGGCCGTGGTGCCCGTGGAACCGACCGCTCCGACCGCCTGGGGGTGGTCCCAGGCGAGGGAGCCGACGCCGGCCTGGGTCCACCCGACGGGGATGCCGGTCGCCTCGGCGAACTCCCGGAGCTGGTCCGTGGCGAACGCGTACAGCACACCGCCGCCGGCGATGATGACAGGGCGCTTCGCGGCGCGGATGCGGCGGGCCGCCTCGGCGATGTCCTCGGCCTCGGGCTCGGGGCGGCGGATGCGCCACTCGCGCTCGGCGAGGAACTCGACGGGCACGTCGAACGCCTCGGCCTGGACGTCCTGCGGCAGCGCGATCGTCACGGCGCCGGTCTCGGCCGGGTCCGTGAGGACGCGCAGGCCATTCAGGAGCGCCGAGAAGAGCTGCTCCGGCCGGTTGACCCGGTCGAAGTACTTCGAGAGCGGCCGGAACGCGTCGTTGACCGTGATGTCGTACCCATGCGGCTGCTCGAGCTGCTGCAGGACCGGGTCCGCGGCACGCGTCGCGAACGTGTCCGAGGGCAGGAGCAGGACCGGGAGGCGGTTCGCCGTGGCGAGCGCCGCGCCGGTGAGCAGGTTGGACGAGCCGGGGCCGATCGACGTCGAGACGGCAAACGTCTGGCGGCGGCGCGTGTGACGGGCGTAGCCGACGGCCTGGTGCGACTGGGCCTGCTCGTTGCGGCCCTGGTAGTACGGCATGAGCGTCGGGTCCGCGGCCTGCCACTGCTTGAGCGCCTGGCCCACGCCGGCCACGTTGCCGTGACCGAAGATTCCGAACATCCCGGGGATGAGGCGCTCCCTGTACGCGCCCCCATCAGGCCCCCCGACGGTATCAACCGTGTACTGGCGGCCGAGGAACTCCACGAGCGCCTGGGCAACGGTCATCCTGCGAGTGGTCACTGTGCGGCCTCCTTGCCGGTGGTGCGATCCGGTGCGCCCACGGGCGCCTGTGTTGTGGCCTCTGGGGCGATTTCTTCGGTCCGCAGCAGCGACGCCGCGGCGGCGACGGCACCGGCCACGTCGCCGTCGGCCGGGTAGAGCAGGGTGCGGCCCACGGTGAGCCCCTGGACACCGGGCAGGGCGAGGGCACGGCCCCACGAGGCGAAGACCTCGTCCTGATGGCCGGTCGGGTCGCCGCCGAGGAGCACGGTCGGCATGGTCGTGGCCGCCATGACGCGCTCCATCTCGTCGACGACGGGCAGCTTCATCCACGTGTAAGCGCTCGTCGAGCCGAGTCCTTGCGCGATCCCGATGGACTTGATCACGGCCTCCGGGGAGAGGTCGTTCTTGACCTTGCCGTCGACCCAGTTCGAGAGGAACGGCTCGACCATGGCGATGAGGCCGCGCTCGGCGAGGGAATCGATGGCCTTGGCGGTGCTCTCGAGGATCGACGCGGTCGCGGGGTCGCCGAGCGCGATGCGCGTGAGCATCTTGCCGCCGTCCGCGCCCAGAGCCGCGAGGGCCTCGGCGGTGTGGCCCGTGAAGCGGTCGTCGAACTCATTGACGAACCCGGCAAGGCCGCCGCGGTTCATCGAGCCGAAGACGAGCTTGCCCTCGAGGGCCCCGAGCAGCAGCAGGTCATCCATGATGTCCGGGCTCGCGAGGACGCCGTCCACGGCGGGATTCGCGAGGGCGATCTGGAGCCGGTCGAGCAGCTCGCGCCGGTCAGCCATCGCCTCGGGCCGCCCCTGGGCGGCCAGGGCGCCGCGGGCGGGGTGGTCGGCAGCGACGATGAAGTTCTGCCTGCCCAGCACGGGGCCGGGGTGGCGGCGGCGGCCCTTGGCCGCGCGGGCCACGGCCTGCGGGTCCTCGAGCCGGATCTTGGTGAGGTACTCGTAGCGGCGGGGGTCGCCGTCGAACGTTCCCCGAACGGCAGAGCCGGCGCGGGCGGGCGGGGTGGAGGACACGGGAGTCGTAGCGGTGGTCACCGGGCCACCGCCTCGGGGACGAGGCGGCCGCGTTCGGCCAGCAGCGACGTCCTCGGCCGGCGTCGGCATCGCGTCCGCGCACGAGAGGCGCGAGGCAACGATCGCGCCGGAGGCGTTCGCGTAGTCGAGGACCTGGGCGAGGGACCAGCCGGAGAGGAGGCCGTGGCAGAACGCGCCGCCGAACGAGTCGCCGGCCCCGAGGCCGTTGAGGGTCTCGACGGGGACCGGGGCCGAGACGACGCGCTCGGTGCGGGTCTTCGCCATGACGCCCTCGGGGCCGAGTTTCACCACGGCGATCTCGACGCCCGCCGCGAGGAGGCGGTCGGCCTGCTCGTCGGGGGTTCCGTAGCCGACGGCGACCGCGCACTCCTCCTCGTTGCCGATCGCGACCGTCACGTGCGGCAGGACCTTGGCAACCTGCTCGCGGGCGGCGTCCTCGGAATCCCAGAACATCGGGCGGTAGTCGAGGTCGAGGATGGTGAACTGGCCCTCTGCAAGGCCGGCGCGCGGCCGGGCCTCGTGGGCAGCAATGTGCGCGGAGCGGCTCGGCTCCTGGCACAGGCCGGTCACGGTGGACCAGAAGATGCGGGCGTCCCGGATGGCCCGGAGGTCGAGTTCTTCCGCGCGGATCTGCAGGTCCGGGGCCGTGGGGAAGCGGCCGTAGAAGTAGAGCGGGAACTCGTGCGTGGCCGGCATGATCGCGCAGAACGTCGCGGGGGTCTGGAGGCCCGCCACGGGGGCCACGTACCGGTCGTCCACGCCGAACTTGGCCAGCTCGCGGTGGAGGTACTCACCGAACGGGTCGTCGCCCGTGCGGGTGATGACCGCCGTCGTGCGCCCGTGCCGCGCCGCGGCGACGGCGACGTTCGACGGCGAGCCGCCCAGGTACTTGCCGAAGCTCTCCACGTCCGCCAGTCCGACGCCGATGTCGTTGGGGTAGATGTCGACGCTGATGCGTCCCATCGTGAGAAGGTCGTAGGTCACGTCTCGGTGCCCTTCCTGATACGCCCGGTGTCCCGGGCCGGCTTCGCTGCCTGTGGCGTCGGCCACAGGTCCACTCTGCTACAGATTTATTGTCCTGTCAAAAGTTTGTTCTGACATTCGGCTAGCGCGCGGGGGCCGCGAGCTCGCCCGTCATGTACTGGGCGCGGCCGAACCCGAAGGACCAGTCGCCGGCGCCGTTCTCGACATAGCCGATGAAGACGTCCTCCCCGGGGATGCCGGCATCGGCGAGCCGCGCCGCGACGGCCGCGAACAGGGACTCCTTCGCCTCCTGGCTGCGGCCGCCCTGCGTGAAGATCTGGACCATCACGACGCCGCCCGTGCGCTCGAAGCCGAGTCCGGCATCCTGCGCGATGATCTGGCCGGGGGCATGCTCGGTGATGATGTGGAAGTAGTCGCGCTCGGGGATCCGGTACTCGGCCAGGACCGCCTCGTGGATCGCCCGGCTGATGCGGGAGAGCTGCTCAGGGGTGCGGCCGGCGGTGACGTCGATGCGGACGAGGGGCATGTGCGGGATACCTTTGCTCGGAACTTTGTACTGACATATTCAGACTAGGCCAGGGACGCTCCGAGGGCAACACTTTGTCCTGACAAAGTTTCGAACGGCAGGACGCTCAGATCGCCTTGCCCGGGTTGAGTATCCCCGACGGGTCGAACGCCGCGCGCACCGCCCGCTGCAGCTCGAGCGAGAGTTCCCCCAGTTCCTCCCCCACCCACTCACGCTTGAGCAGCCCCACGCCGTGCTCGCCGGTCAGCGTGCCACCGAGGCGCTGGGCCAGTCGGAACATCTCCCCGAGGGCGGCCTTCGCCGGGCCCTCGGTGATCGACTCGTCCGGCTCGACCACGATCATGGGGTGCAGGTTGCCGTCCGCAGCGTGCGCGATCGAGAAGATCCGCACGCCCGTGGCCGCTGCGATCTCGGCGAGACCCGCGAACGCGTCGGCGAGCCGATTGCGGGGCACCGCGATGTCCCCGATCGAGACCCGGCCCAACTGCTCGAGCGCCGGGATCGCGTCCCGGCGTGCCTGCACGAGGGCCGCGGCCTCGGCGTCATCCCCGGCCCTGTGGACGTGCGAGGCGAGCGGACCGATCGCCTCGGCGATCGCGTCCAGCTCGAGGTGCGCCCCGTAGCCGTCCGTCTGCGCGAGCAGGAACGCGCCGCCGAGCTCCCGGTGGCGCGTTCCGCGGGCCCGGTCCACGGCCTCGAGCGTGGGCCCGTCCATGAGCTCGAGGATCGAGGGCTGGATCCGCGCCGCAGTGATGGCCGAGGCCGCGCGTCCCGCGGCCTCGATGTCGTCGAAGTACGCCGCGAGCGTCTCCGTGCGGACCGGCCGCGGGCGCAGCCGCAGCGTCGCCTCGACCACGATCCCGAGAGTCCCCTCGCTGCCGATGAACAGCGCGTTGAGGTCGTAGCCCGTGACGCCCTTGATGGTCCGCCGCCCCGTCCTCAGCACGCGGCCGTCCGCGAGCACCACCCGCAGCCCCAGCACCGACTCGCGCGTAACCCCGTACTTGGCGCACCACATGCCGCCGGCGTTCGTCGCGACGTTCCCGCCGATCGAGCAGATCGCGGTGCTCGCCGGGTCCGGCGCGTAGAACAGGCCGTGCCCGGCCACGGCGGCGTTGACCTCGGCGTTCAGCACGCCCGGCTCCACGACCGCGATCATCTCCACCGGGTCGATGTCCAGGATCCGGTTCATCCGCGAGACGTCCACCACGAGCTGGCGCGCGTGCGCGCTCGAGCCGCCCGCGAGGCCCGTCCCCGCCCCGCGCGGGACCACCTCGACCCCGTGCCGGTGTGCGAGGCGGAGGGCGAGGGACACGTCGTCGTGCGTCTGCGCGCGCACGACGGCGCCCGGCAGCGTCGCGGGCACGTAGCCCGAGCGGTCGGTCGCCACAGCCCGGAGGGCCTCGGGATCGGCGGTGGCGCGGGGGTGCGCGGCGAGGATCGCCGCGATGCCGTCATCCGCAGGGATTCCGGCAGCGGCGGGGGACGCGTCCGTCATGGCAACTCCTTCGGGGCCTCCAGACGCACCCTACTCCCCCGGCCTCCTGTGTCACACGGGGACCGCCGCGCGGCGCGGGTCCCGGCGCGTGAGAAGGTGGAAAGGGCTCTCCCACGCACCCCCACCGCCCGCCCTCATCCCGGCCCACCCACCCCCACCCACCCCTAAGGACTCCCGTGACCCGCCGCATCAGCCGCACCGCGGCGTTGGCCCTGATCGCCGTCGGCCTCATGTCGCTGAACTCCCGCGCCCCGATCGTGCAACTCGGTCCTGTGCTCGGCGACATCCAGGCGAGCATCGGTCTCGGCTCCGCGGTGGTGGGCCTCCTCGCGGCGATCCCGGTGCTGTGCTTCGGGCTCGTCACCCCTGCGGCAGCCTGGCTCGTGGGGCGCATCGGCATCAACCACGCGGTCCTGTACTTCTTCGGCGGGCTCGCGGCCGGCGTCGTGGTCCGCTCGTACGGCGGGGCCGCTGGGGCACTCATCGGGACGGTGGTCATCGGCGTGTCGATGACGATCGTCAACGTGGCCACTCCATTGCTCGTGGGGCGGGACTTCCCGCTGCGTGCGGCCCTCATGACGGGCGTCACGACCGCCGCCGTCAACGTGGGCACGACCCTCGCCTCCGCCCTTGCCGCCCCGCTCGCGGGCGCGATCGGCTGGCAGGCGTCCCTCGTGTCCTGGCTGGACCTGACCGCGGTTGCGGCTGGCCTGTGGATCTTCGTCTTCCCCGCGGGCAAGGACGGGCCCCGGTGGTCCGACGCCGACTTCCCCGGCCGCGCGGCGAAGGCGGCCGCGCGGCGTCGTGCGGAGCTGCGGGCGGCGCAGGGACACCCGGGCACAGGGACCGGGCCGCTCCCCATGCTCCCCGCTCGCGGGCGGGCAGCCACGATCAGCCCCGCCAACCGGCGGATGATGTGGCTGTTCACCGTGACCTTCGCGCTGCACAACGTGGGCTACTACGCCATGACGCTGTGGTTGCCCACCTACCTCGTGGACACTCAGGGCATGACGCCGTCAGAGGCCGGGCTCGGCGCGAGCCTCCTGCAGGTGTTCGCGATCGCCGGGCCGCTGCTCATCCCCGCGCTCATGCACCTGCTCGGGTGGGGGCCCATGAGGCTCTTCGCGCTCGTCTCGGTGTGCTGGGTGGTGCTCCCCAGCGGACTCCTGCTCGCGCCCGGGGCCTGGGTGCTGTGGGCGGTGCTGGGCGGCATCGCGCAGGGCGGCACGTTCACGGTCGTGTTCACCGTGGTGATCAACCGGGCGCGGAGCCTCGACGAGAACCGGCGCATGACGGCGCTCATCCAGACCGTCGGCTACGCCATCGCCTCGACCGGGCCGATCGTCATCGGCGGACTCCACGAGGCGGCGCGCAACTGGCAGGCGCCCCTGGCGTTCGTGCTCGCCGCGCTCGTGGGCATGGCGGCCACGGGCTTCCTCGCGATCCGCTCGCGCACGACGCCGGCCCTCGCCCCGGGTGCCGGGCGCGCCTAGCATCGTGGGTGGGGAGGAGCCACCAGCGGAAGGAGCCGGCGATGCTCCCGGAATCAGTCCAGGCCTTCATCGACGCCGAGATCGCAGCCAGCACCACGGACTTCACCGACCTGCGTGCGGTGTACGTCAACGGCACGCTCAAGCGCAGCCCCGAGGTGAGCCACACGGACGGGCTCATCGCGGTCGGCCGGCACGTGTTCGAGGGCGTGGGGGTGCATGTGGACGAGATCCGCACTGTTGACCACGACATCCCGCCGGGGGTGTACCCCGATATGCGTGAGCACGGCTGGGCCACCGACGACTTCCCGGACCTCTACCGTTCGCTCATTGAGCCGGCGGACATCGTGGTCCTCGCCACCCCGATCTGGCTCGGCGACCAGTCCTCGCTGACGCGGAAGATGGTCGAGCGCCTCTACGGCTGGTCCGGTGAAGTCAATGCCAAGGGCCAGTGGGCGTACTACGGCAAGGTGGGCGGCGTCGTCGTCACCGGGAACGAGGACGGCGGCAAGCACTGCGCCGCGCAGCTGCTGTACGCGCTGAGCCACATCGGGTTCACGATCCCGCCCCAGGCGGACACCTACTGGAACGGCGAGGCCGGGCCCGGGCCCTCGTACCTCGACGACAACCGCGGCGCCCAGAACCACTGGACCACCCGGAACGCAGTCTTCGCCGCGTGGAACATGCTCCATGCGGCCCGCCGGATCAAGGACGCCGGCGGCATCCCGGCGCACGGGAACATCATCGCGAACTGGGACCTCGGCGACCAGGACCATCCGAACCCCGAGTACCGATGAGCCACGCAGCGGGTCCCGGCGCGGCGACGTCGCGGCGCGTCCAGACGGCGCTCGTCTTCGGCGTCGCCGTCATCGTGGCCGGCGGCAACGCGGTGGCGATCCGCATCAGCAACCGCGAGATCGATCCGCTCTACGGAGCAGCGGGCCGCTTCGCGATCGCGGCGCTCGTGTTCGCCGTGGTTGTGGTCACCGGGCACGCTGCGTGGCCGCGCGGTCGCGCACTCCTCGGGGCTGTCCTCTACGGCGTGCTCAACTTCGCGCTGGCCTACGGTTTCATCTACGAGGGGCTGCGCAGCATCCATGCGGGCATCGCCCAGGTCATCCTCGCCGCCGCGCCCTTGGCCACGATCCTCCTTGCGGCCGCGTTCGGCCTTGAGTCGTTCAGCTGGCGCCGCCTCGCGGGCACCGGCGTGGCGGTCCTGGGCATAGGAGTTGTCAGTGGACTGGGCAGCGCGGGGGCGCCCGCCTTCTCGCTCCTCGGAATCGGCGCGATGATCGCGGCGGCCGTGTCGATCGCCGGGGGCGCCGTCGTCGTGAAACTCTTCCCCCCGGCGCCTGGCGCCGCGCTCAACGCGATCGGGATGGCGGTCGGTGCTGTGCTCCTCGGGATCGCCTCACTCGTGACCGGCGAGCACTGGAGCGTGCCGACCCGGCCGGAGACACTCGCCGCAGTCGGGTTCCTCATCGTCTCGACGATCATCCTCTTCGCGGCATTCCTGTTCGTGATCCGGCGGTGGAGCGCGTCGGCGACCTCCTACCAGTTCCTCCTGCTGCCGATTCCCTCGGTGCTCCTCTCGGCGTTGCTGGACGCCGAGCCGCTCACCGCCTCGCTGTTCGCGGGCGGACTGCTCGTGGCCGCCGGCGCGTATACAGCCCTGCACTCTCCCACTGGGGCGAGCCGGTCAGCTTTCCCCCGTGCCGCCCGGCGGCCCTGAACGGCGCCAAGTGGGGCGTCAGGTGGGGCGGCGCCCGGTGAAGCGCAAGTCAGAGCAGGTCGCTGAGGAGGATCTCGAGGTCGAGCTGGCGGATGAGCCGCTCGTGCGACTCCATTGGGGAGGCATGGCCTGTCACCGGGGCGGTCACGGAGCCATCGCGCTGGGACACCATCGGGGAGATGAACCCGCCCGGCGTATGGGGCGTGCGGCGCTTCATGGCCGATCTCCGATCCGCGCGCCCACGCCGTCGCGTGGACCGCCCTCACGCGACTGCGCGTCGTCGAGGGCGCGGTACGGGCCCACCGGACGATCTGCGGTCAGTGCTTGGGCGTAGAGGCCCAGTCGGTCATCAAGAGTTCCGTGACCGGCGCGGCTCCACACATGGACGACTTCGTTGACATCCACCATGGTCCCCGCCTCCTCTGTCCTGCTAGTTGGTCGGCCGGTCCGGGATCTGGATCCCTTCCCGCTGTTGTTTTAACTCTAAACCTGTGAGTTCACATGTCAAGGGTTTATACTGATTTCAGACCAGTGCACGGGAGGCGGGGCAGGAGGATGGGCACATGAGCACGTGGAGAGAACAACTCGCGTTCGCTCCCCTCGAGACCGCCGAGCGCGGCGAGGAGATCGGGCGCCGGATCCGCCATGCCATCGAGCTCGGCGTCCTCGAAGACGGGACCCAGCTTCCGAGCGAGAACGATCTCGCGGCCATGATGGGCGTCTCGACCCAGACGCTGCGGGCAGCCTTGGCGGAGCTGCGTCATCTCGGCCTCGTGGAGACGCGCCGGGGCCGGGGCGGCGGCAGCTTCGTCAAGGCCAACACGGGAGATATCGCGCGGGCCCGCAGGGACACCCTCGCCGCCTACACGCTCGACGGCCTCCGCGACATCCGGGAATACCGTGCCGTTCTGGCCGGCTCAGCGGCGGCGGCCGCTGCCGAGAGGCCACAGCAGATCTCCGTTGCGCGCCTCTTGTCGCTCGGCGCCATGGTCGAGACCGCCACCGAGCCGGCCGACATGGCCCGGGCCGACAGCCGGTTCCACCTCGAGCTTGCTGCCGCGTCGAGGTCCGTCCGGCTCACGCGTCAGGAGATGGCGCTGCAGGCCGAGGTCGGGCCGCTGATCTGGACGAGCGCGGCCGGGGACGGCCGCCGAGCGGCCCGGGAGCACACCGAGATCGTGGAGGCGATCCAGGCCGGCGACCCCCTCATCGCGCGCGCCCGCGCGGAAGAGCACATCCGCCACGAGATGAATGCCCTCATCGATCTGCGCATGTCGATGGAGGGACCGGCCGCGAAGGCTCCCCCGCCGGCCGGCGGCGAGCCCGGCATCATCGCCTCCATCGAGGCGCTCGCAGTGGAGATCGAGATGGCCGCGGTTGCCGCGATCCGCGCCGTCGACGATGCCATCCTCGCCGCCCTCGACTCCTCGAAGGACGGCGGGCTGGACTCGCTCGAGGGCGTCTATGGCGTCACCCTCGAGGCCCTGGAGGAGGCCCGGTCTGTCCTGTACGGGGTCGGGTTCCTCGCGGACGCGACGTACTTCGGGGACACGGGCATCGTGTGGTCCTACGTGCCCGTCGGCCAGCAGGCGCCCCGCAGGCTCGAGATGGATCTGCAGTACTACGACTATTCGAGCTCCCCATGGTGGCCGAAGGATGACCGGGGCGGCGTCCAGACGAGCTACTCCTTCGTCGATGCGCTCGGCTCCAACGCGTACCTCGTCACCTTCAGCAAGCGCGTCGTGAAGGATGGCAGGTCCGTCGGCGTCGCCGCGGCCGATGTGCTGGTCTCGCGCCTCCAGGAACGGTTCGCGCCGTTCCTGGAGCTGCTGCCGGTCGGATCCTGCATCGTCGACCAGATGGACGTCGTCATCGCCGCCAACTCAGGCAGTCTTGTCGGGGACATCTTCTCCCCCGACGGCGAGGTGGCCCGGACCGTCGCCCTGCCCACCGTCCCGTGGCGCCTCCACGTCGCGGAACCGGACACACCGTGACCGCGCTGCGCTCCCGGGCGCGGTCGACATCAGAAGGGAACACCGTTGGACGTGCCGATTGAAGTCACCGGTTGGGTCGGAGCACTCGCGGTGCTGGCGGCATACCTCTCTGTTTCGATGGGCTGGCTCCGGCCGGGCCGCCGATTCCAGACGGCAAACCTCTTGGGTTCATGCGCCTTCATGGTCAATGGCGCCTACCACGGTGCGTGGCCGTCCGTCGTCACGAACATCGCCTGGTTCCTCATCTCGATCATCGCCCTCCTGCGCGCCAGGATCACCCGGGCGCACCCAGAGGTCTCCGCCGTGGTCGAGACGCTTGAGTCCGTCGACTTCCCGCCAGCCGTGTCGGAGGACTGGATGGGACGCGGCGGCGCCGCGCAAGACGGGAGGGAGCGCTGAGGTCCCCCAACGTCTGAGGGCC
This sequence comes from Sinomonas cyclohexanicum, assembly GCF_020886775.1. GTDB lineage: Bacteria > Actinomycetota > Actinomycetes > Actinomycetales > Micrococcaceae > Sinomonas > Sinomonas cyclohexanicum. The sequence continues at coordinate 975,854 of NZ_AP024525.1, read as the reverse complement.
ACCTCCTGAGAGTCAGGTCCTGAGTGTCACGTGACGTGACCTCCAGAACGTGACTCCCAGAAGATGGCCTTCAGGAGGTGACCCTCAGACGCGTATCCAGACGGCGGGGGCTTCCAGCGCTTCCAGCTTCCGGGGCTTCTAGCGGAGCACCACCGTGCGGTTGCCGTTGAGGATCACGCGTCCCTCGCAGTGCCAGCGCACCGCGTTGGAGAGTGCCTTGGTCTCCGCGTCCCGGCCCACCGCCACGAGGTCCTCGGGCGAGTGGGTGTGATCCACCTCGATGACCTGCTGGGCGATGATCGGCCCCTCGTCGAGCTCGGCGTTGACGTAGTGCGCTGTCGCGCCCACGGTCTTGACGCCGCGCTCCCACGCCTGGTGGTACGGCTTCGCGCCCTTGAAGGACGGAAGGAACGAGTGGTGGATGTTGATCACCCGTCCCGCCATCTTCGTGGCGAGCGCGTCCGAGAGCACCTGCATGTACCGGGCGAGGACCACGAGCTCCACGTCGTACGAGTCCACGAGCGCCAGAAGCTTCTCCTCGGCCTCCGGCTTCGTCTCCTTGGTCACCGGGATGTGGTGGTACGGGATCCCATGCCACTCGACCAGGCTGCGCTGGTCCTCCCAGTTGGAGACGACCGCGACGATGTCGATCGGCAGCTCACCGATCCGCGCCCGGAAGAGCAGGTCGTTCAGGCAGTGCCCGAACTTGGAGACCATGAGCAGCACGCGGGTCCTCTCCGCGGCCGGCCGGATCTTCCAGGTCATCCCGAACTTCGCCCCGACTGAGGCGAACTCCGCACGGAGGCGATCGCCGTCGTCGTCCGTTGAACCCTGGGACGGCGCCTCGAAGTGCACCCTCATGTAGAAGTGCCCCGCGCGGCGGTCCCCGAACTGCTTGATGTCCACGATGTCGCAGCCGCGCTCGGCGAGGAACCCGGAGACCGCGTACACGATCCCCGGCCCCTCGGCGCAGTCCAGCGTGAGGACATACTCAACCGGATCTGTAGTCATGCTTTTACCGTACGCCCGGCCCTGTGAGGTCGCCGACGGCGAACTCGCGCATGGCATCGACGAGCCACCGGCCCACATGGTCCGCGAAGGAGGCGCGCGGCAGGATCCGGTAGGTCTCCTCGCCCGTCTTCCACAGCAGCACGGGGACGTGGTCCAGAACGGTCGCGATCGCCCGGCCGACGGCGAACTGCCGCGGGTGCAGGTCGAAGGAGACGCCCTTCTCGAGCACCGCGAGGGCGCTCGGTCCGGTCAGCTCGAACGTGGTGCGGTTGGCGGAGAGGTCGACGACGGCGCCGGGCGTCCGCGCGCCGACCTCACCGAGCGCAGCACCCACCCGGGCGGCCTCGGCCGGGCCGCGGTCCTGGGACGCCGAGTCGCCGTCCTCGTGGCCGTTCTCATCGCCGCTCAGATCGCCGACGGCCAGGAACTCGTCCGGCCCGATCCACAGGACGGTGTAGCCACCGCCCGCCGTCGTGCTCCCGTGCCCGGTGGGGAGGGAGACGCCGAGGGCGGTCTCGAGGGCGGCGGCCCCGGCCGAGCCCGGCACGGCCCGGAGGCCGAGCTGGGTCAGGAACGGGACCTCCCGCACCGACACAGCGTGCTTGCCCGAGACGGTCGCCGCGGCGAATGCCTCCGCGAGCTGGGCCGCGGGGCTGCGGCGGAGGGTACCTGCATTCACTTCAATCGTCTCAGCCATCACGGCGCTTCCCTTCAGGATCGAACAGGACGGTCTCTCCGACCGTGACATCCACGAGCCGGTCCCCGGCGACGGCGGTGAGGGTCTCGCCGATGCGGTTGCGGCCATTCTTGATGAGGGCCAGGGCGAACGAGCGCCCCAGCGCTGCCGAGTGGTAGCTCGACGTGACGAACCCCTGCATCGGCACGGGGCCGTTCGAGGAGTCAGTGGAGATGCCCTGCTCGATGATCTGCGTGCCCTCCGGGAGGCGGAAGGACGGATCGACCGGGATCAGGGAGATGAGGTGCTTGCGGTCCGTGCGGGCCGTGTCCTCGCGGGAGTACGAACGCTTGCCCACGAAGTCCTTCGCCTTGGACACGATCCACTCCATGCCCGCGTCCTGCGGCGTCACGGTGCCGTCGGTGTCCTGGCCCACGATCGGGTAGCCCTTCTCGGCGCGCAGCACGTGCATCGTCTCGGTGCCGTACGGGGTGATGTTGAACTCGGCGCCGGCCTCGGCGACGTCCTCCCACACCTGCAGCCCGTACCACGTGGCCACGTTGATCTCGTAGGCGAGCTCGCCGGAGAACGAGATGCGGCACACGCGGGCCGGGATGCCGGAGGCGAGGGTCGTCTCGCGCCAGGCCATGAACGGGAACGCGTCGTTGTCCACGTCCAGCTCCGGGGCCACCTTCGCGATGACCGCGCGGGACTTCGGGCCGACCACGGCGACCGTGGTCCACTGCTCGGTCACGGACGTGAAGTTCGCGTCGAGCTCCGGCCACTCCGTCTGGTGCCACTCCTCGAGCCAGTCGAGGACCTTCGCGGCGCCACCGGTGGTGGTGGTCATGAAGTACCGGTCCTGGTCCAGGCGGAGGGTCACGCCGTCGTCGAAGATCATGCCGTCCGGCCCGCACATGACGCCGTAGCGGCCCATGCCCGGGGCGAGCTTCTTGAACGCGTTGGTGTAGATGCGGTTGAGGAACTCGCCCGCGTCCGCGCCCCAGATCTCGATCTTGCCGAGGGTCGTGGCGTCCATGAAGCCCACGGACTCGCGCACGGCAGCGCACTCGCGCAGCACGGCCTCGTCCATGGTCTCCTCGCCCTGCGGGAAGTACCACGGGCGCAGCCACTGGCCCACGAACTCGAACTTCGCGCCGTGCGCCACGTGCCACGGGTGCACGGACGTGATGCGCTCCGGGTCGAACAGCTCGCCGCGCTTGCGGCCGGCCAGCGCCGCGAAGGCGACCGGTGCGTACGGGGCGCGGAACGTCGTCGTGCCGATCTCGCCGATGCCGGGCGCCACGCCCCCGTCTCCCTTGAGCGCCGCCGCAATCACGCCGATCGCGTTGACGCCCGAGGTCTTGCCCTGGTCGTTTGCGGTGGAGATCGAGGTGTAGCGCTTGATGTGCTCGACCGAGCGCATGCCCGCGCCGGTCGCGCGGAGCACGTCGTGGACGGTCTGGTCGCGCTGGAAGTCCACGAAGTGGGTGTTCCAGTCGGCCGGGCCGCCGGTCTCGCCAGGGACGAGCCAGACCTGGCGTGTCGGTGCGGAAGCCACGGCCGGGTGGGCGGAGACCGCGGTGGCGTGCTGGCCGGCCTCGGTCACGAAGCCCGCGTTGAACGCCGCAACCGCGCCGGCGTGGGCGCCCTCGGAGACGGCATCCGCTGTCGCGTACGAACCGCGGGCCGCGCCGACCACCTGCTGGGCCGTGACGGTGCTCGCCGGCACGAAGCCCGCGAGGTCCTCGTCCCAGCGCAGCTTGCCCTGGCGCTGGCTGAACAGGTGCACCAGGGGGCTCCAGCCGCCGGAGACGGCCAGGAGGTCCGCCTCGAGGCGCTCGCCGGCGCCGGTCAGCCCGCCGGCGGCATCCAGGCCGCGCACGACGACGGCGCTCACCCGGCCGCTCTCGGAGCCTTCCGTGCTGCTCACCACCGAGCCGGGGATCACGCGGATTCCGGCCGCCTCGGCGGCGGTGGCCACTGCGGTCTTCTCCGGACGCGCGTCCACGACGGCAGCGACCGGGACGCCGGCGGCGACAAGGTCGGTCGCGGTGGCGTAGGCCGAATCGTTCGTGGTGAACACGACCGCGGCGGAGCCGGGGCGCACGGCATACCGGTTGAGGTACGTGCGGGCCGCGGAGGCGAGCATGATGCCCGGGCGGTCGTTGTCCGCGAACACGATCGGGCGCTCGTGGGCGCCGGTCGCGAGGACCACCTGAGCGGCGCGAATGTGCCACAGCCGCTGGCGCGAGACGCCCTGGGCGTCCAGCTCGCGGGCCTTGGCGGCGCCGAGGTGGTCCGTGCGGGATTCGAGGGCCACGACGTAGTTGGAGTCGTACGAGCCGAACGCGTTCGTGCGGGTCAGGACCGTGACCTCGTCCGCCGCGGCGAGCTCAGCGGCGGCCGCGGCGATCCACTCGGGTGCGGGGACGCCGTCGACCGTCTCGCCGGGAGAGGAGAGCAGCGAGCCGCCCAGCTCCGGCTGGTCGTCGATGAGGATCACGCGGGCGCCGGTCGCGGCGGCCTCGCGGGCCGCGGCGAGGCCGGCGGGGCCCGCGCCGATCACGAGCACGTCGGTATGGACGTGCTTCTTGTCGTAGACGGCAGTGTCCTGGCGGGGGTCGAGCGTGCCGAGGCCGGAGAGGTACGTGGCGGCCAGTCCGTCGGTGAGCTCGACGATCGTGGCGGGAAGCATCGTCTCGTCGACGCCGCCGGCGCCGCGGTCCTTGACGGTGAGCAGCGCGTTGGGCTCCTCGACGCCTGCGGCGAGGATGCCGCGCGGGCGGCCCAGGTACATGGACGGGCCGGTCTCGGCCACGCCGTTGGCGAGGAGGGCCGAGGCAACGGTGTCCCCCGCGAACCCGGTGTACTCGGTGCCGTCGACCGTGAAGGTCACCGGCGTGCCGCGGTCGATCCGCTCGTTCGTCCGCCGACCGGCGGGCTTGTCTGCGGGGAGACGGTGGCTCTGGTTGGTCACTTCTGGCCTCCATTCGTGGATGCAGTGGTGTTCTGCCTGTCGGCGTTCTCAGCTGGCGAGGCGCCGGTGTAGACGGACTTGAACTCGTAGGTCACGGTGTCGCGGATGGCGTTGAACCACTTGCGGCAGCCGCCGCTGTGGGTCCAGCGCTCCGCGAAGTTGCCCTTCGTGTTCTCGCGGTAGAAGAGGTACCGGGACCACTCGGTGTCGGACAGCTCGGCGGGGTTCTCGGGGTAGGCCACGTGGGCCTGGCCGCCGTAGTGGAACTCGGTCTCGTCGCGGGGCCCGCAGTTCGGGCAGGTGATGAGAAGCATGCTCTTGGCTCCTTCCAGTTCTTGTCTGAGCCGCGGCTCAGTGGGCGACGGCGGCGGCGCCGTGCTCGTCGATGAGGGCGCCGGTCTCGAAGCGCTCGAGGGCGAACGGTGCGTTGAGGGCGTGGGGCTCGTCGTTGGCGATCGTGTGGGCCATGGTCCAGCCGGCGCCCGGGGTGCCCTTGAAGCCGCCCGTACCCCAGCCGCAGTTGATGTACATGCCGTCCACGGGGGCCTTGCCGACCACCGGGGAGGCGTCGAGCGTGACATCCACGATTCCGCCCCAGGTGCGCAGGAGGTGTGCGCGGGAGAAGATCGGGAAGAGCTCCACGGCCGCGGCCATCTGCTCCTCGATGACGTGGAACGCGCCGCGCTGGCCGTAGCCGTTGTACGAGTCGATGCCCGCGCCCATGACCAGCTCGCCCTTGTGCGCCTGGGAGACGTACACGTGGACGTGGTTGGACATGACCACCGTGGGGTGGACCTTCTGGTGGAGCTCGGAGACGAGCGCCTGGAGCGGGTGGGACTGGATCGGCAGGTCGAAGCCCGCGAGCTTCGCGAGGACGCTCGAGTGGCCGGCCGCGCACAGGGCGACCTTGCCCGTGGCGATCGTGCCGCGGTTCGTCTGGACGCCCACCACACGGTTGCCGTCCTTGACGAAGCCGGTGACCTCGCAGTTCTGGATGATGTCGACGCCGAGCTCGTCCGCCTTGCGGGCGAAGGCCCACGCGACGTGGTCGTGCTTCGCGATGCCGGCTCGGGGCTGGTAGGTCGCGCCGAGGACGGGGTAGCGGATGTCCTCGCTCGTGTTGATGATCGGGCAGAGTTCCTTGACCTGGTCCGCGTCGAGCCACTCGGCGTCCACTCCGTTGAGCTTGTTCGCGCCCACGCGCCGGACCGACTCGCGCACGTCCTGCAGCGTGTGCGCGAGGTTCATGACGCCGCGCTGGCTGAACAGGAAGTCGTACTCGAGCTCCTCGGGGAGCTGCTCCCACAGCTTGAGGGAGTGCTCGTAGATGCCGGCCGACTCGTCCCACAGGTAGTTCGAGCGGATGATCGTGGTGTTGCGGGCCATGTTGCCGCCGGCGAGCCAGCCGCGCTCGAGGACCGCGATGTTGGTCATCCCGTGGTTCTTCGCCAGGAAGTAGGCGGTGGCGAGGCCGTGCCCGCCGCCGCCGACGATCACAGCGTCGTACGAGGGCTTCGGGTCTGGGTTGCGCCAGAGGAAGTCCGGGTGTTCGGGCAGCAGATCCGCCATCACTGGGCTCCGTTCTCGGTGTGGGCCCCGGCCAGGTCGTTCTGGCCCGGGGTCAGGTTCGGGTAGAGGGGGTGCTTGTCGGCGAGGACGGCGACGCGGCTGCGCAGCGAGGCGGCCAGCTCGTCGTCGAACTCTGGCTTGAGGGCGGCGGCGATGATCTCTGCCACCTCGATGAACTCTTCGGCGCCGAAGCCCCGGGTCGCCAGGGCGGGCGTGCCGATCCGCAGGCCGGAGGAGACCATCGGCGGGCGCGGGTCGAACGGGACGGCGTTGCGGTTGACCGTGATCCCGATGCGGTGAAGGCGGTCCTCGCCCTGCTGGCCGTCCAGCTCGGAGTTCCGCAGGTCCACGAGGACCAGGTGCACGTCGGTGCCTCCGTTCACGACGCCGATCCCCGCCTCCGCGAGGTCGGGCTGCAGCAGGCGCTCCGCGAGGAGCCGCGCGCCCTCGAGAGTGCGGTGCTGGCGGTCCTTGAACTCCTCGGTCGCGGCGAACTTGAACGCGACCGCCTTGCCGGCGATCACGTGCTCGAGCGGGCCGCCCTGCTGGCCCGGGAACACCGCCGAGTTGATCTTCTTGGCCAGTGCGGCGTCGTTGGTCAGGATGATCCCGCCGCGCGGGCCGCCCAGGGTCTTGTGCGTCGTGGTGGTCGTGACGTGGGCGTGCGGGACGGGGTTCGGGTGCAGGCCCGCGGCCACGAGGCCGGCGAAGTGGCTCATGTCCACGAGCAGGTACGCGCCGACCTTGTCCGCGATGCGGCGGAACTCGGCGAAGTCGAGCTGGCGGGAATAGGCGGACCAGCCCGCGATCATCAGCTGGGGCCGGTGCTCGTCGGCGAGCCGCTCGACCTCGGCCATGTCGATCCGGTGGTCCTTCTCGGAGACACGGTACGGGACCACCTTGTAGAGCTTGCCCGAGAAGTTGATCTTCATCCCGTGCGTGAGATGGCCACCGTGGGCCAGGTCGAGGCCCATGATCGTGTCGCCCGGCTGGATGAGCGCGTGCATCGCGGACGCGTTCGCCTGGGCGCCCGAGTGCGGCTGGACGTTCGCGTACTCGGCGCCGAAGAGCGTCTTTGCCCTGTCGATGGCGAGCTGCTCGATCACGTCGACGTTCTCGCAGCCGCCGTAGTACCGCTTGCCCGGGTAGCCCTCGGCGTACTTGTTGGTCAGGACCGAGCCCTGCGCCTCCATGACCGCGGTGGGGGCGAAGTTCTCGCTCGCGATCATCTCGAGGGTCTCCTGCTGGCGTCCGAGCTCGGCCGCGATAGCGGCGGCGACCTCGGGATCTGCGCTCGCGAGCGGGAGATCGAGAAGGTTCTCCATCGTGCCTCCTGGCGTCTGGAACGATATTGATATCTGACTAATCATCAACTGATATATTAGTTCTGAGATCGATAGTATGGTTCACATCACAGGGAGTCAAGCGGCCCTGGGAAAGGAGGTGCAAGGTGACGATGACAGCTGCTGTGGAGGGCGCGGCGTCGGGCGTTTCCCTCGCCGAACAGGCGTACCTGACGCTGCGCGACCGGCTCATCATGCTCGAGATCAAGCCGGGTGCCCCGATCAACGACACGGCCCTCGCCGCGGAGCTCGGAGTCGGGCGGACGCCAGTCCGCGAGGCGCTCAAACGGCTCGAGGTGGACCACCTCGTGGTCTCCTACCCGCGGCGCGGAACATTCGCGACCGCCGTGGACATCACCGAGCTCGCCGACGTGTCCGAGATCCGCGAGCAGCTCGAGCCGCTCGCGGCACGCCGGGCCGCGCGCGACGCATCGCCGGCCATGCGCGAACGGCTCCGTGAGACCGCGGACACCATCGAGGCGTTGACCGAACCGATCGACCAGCGCGAGCTCATGCGCTACGACATCACGGTGCACAGGCTCATCTACGCCGCCGCCGGAAACCCGCACCTCACCGATGCCCTCATCCGCTACGACAACCTCGCCACGCGGATCTGGTGCCTCGTCCTGGACAAGGTGCCCTCCGTGGCCGGCCACGTCCAGGAGCACGCCGACCTCCTGCGCGCGATCGCCGATGGTGACGCCGAGACCGCCGGCCACATGGCCCTCGAGCACGTGACGAGCTTCGAGGCGACGATCCGCAAGGCACTCTGACGCGTCGGCCGCATCGCCGTGGGCCTGCACCATGGCGGGCACCGGCATCACGGCGGGCGCCGCACGACGACGGCCGGCACCTTCCCCGCAAGAAGGCACCGGCCGTCGTCGTGCGTCAGTGCGTCAGCCCGCGCTCCCCCGTTCGAACCGCACCGTGACGGCCTTGTAGCCTGGCGTGTTGGACTCGCGGGCGACGAGGTCCTTGTGGACCAGGACGTTGGCCTCGGGGTAGTAGGCGGCGGCGCAGCCTCGCGCGGTCGGATAGGCGACGAGGCGGAAGCCCTCGGCGCGGCGCTCGTCGCCGTTGAAGGTCGAGACGACGTCGACGAGGTCGCGGTCGGCGTACCCGAGGTCGGCGAGGTCGTCCGGGTTGACCAGGACCACGCGGCGGGCGTTGGAGATACCACGGTAACGGTCATCGAGGCCGTAGATGGTGGTGTTGTACTGGTCGTGGCTGCGCAGGGTCTGCAGGATGAGGTGGCCCGGTGGCGCCTCGAGGTATTCGAGCGGGCTGACGGTGAAGCGGGCCCGGCCCACGTCCGTGGCGAACGTGCGGGTGTCCCGCGGCGGGCTGGGCAGGACGAAGCCGTCCTTGGTGCGCACGCGGGCGTTGAAGTCCTCGAACCCGGGGATGACGCGCGAGATGTGGTCGCGGACGACGTCATAGTCTTCGGCCATGGCCCGCCAATCGACAGGGTGGTCCTCGCCGAGCGCGGCGACGGCCATGCGGGCCACGATCACGGGCTCGGCCAGGAGGTGCTCGGAGACGGGGCGCAGGCGCCCCTGGCTGCGGTGCACGACCGACATCGAGTCCTCCACGGTGACGAACTGCCGCCCGGCGGCGTGCTTGTCGTCCACGTCGGTCCTGCCCAGGGTGGGCAGGATCAGCGAAGTGCGGCCGTGGGCGACGTGGGAGAGGTTGGGCTTGGTGGAGATGTGCACCGTCAGGCCCGTGCGCCTGAGCCCCTTCTCCGTGTTGGCGGTGTCCGAGGCCGCGGAGAGGAAGTTCCCGCCCATCGAGACGAACACGTCCACCTCCCCGGCCTCGAGCGCGTGCTGGGTCTCGACCGACTCGAACCCGTGCTCCCTGGGCAGCGGGAGCCCGAACTCGGCCTCGAGGGCGGCGATGAACGCCTCGGTGGGCTTCTCCCAGATGCCCATGGTCCTGTCGCCCTGGACGTTCGAGTGCCCGCGGACTGGACACGCCCCTGCCCCGGGCTTGCCGAAGTTCCCCTGCACCAGGAGCAGGTTCACGATCTCCTTCAGCGTGTTGACCGAGTGGGGCTGCTGCGTCAGGCCCAGCGCCCAGCACACGATCGTGGCCTTGGAGGCGATCATCAGCTCCGCGACCGTCTCGATCTCCGCCCGGGTGAGCCCCGTCGCGGAGAGGGTGGCTTCCCAGTCGATGCTGCGGCGGGCCTGCCGGTACTCCTCGAAGCCCACCGTCTGCGCCGCCACGAACTCGCGGTCGACGACGCCGCCCGGGTTCCGGTCCTCGGCCTCCAGGAGCAGGTGCCCGAGGGCCTGGAGGAGCGCGAGGTCTCCGCCGACCCTGACCTTGAGGAACTCGTCCGCGATCGCGACGCCGTCCCCCACGACCCCGGCGACGGTCTGCGGGTCCTTGAAGCCCATGAGCCCCGCCTCCGGCAGCGGGTTCACACCGACGACCTTGCCGCCGTTGGCCTTGCACTCCGCCAGCGCCGAGAGCATCCGCGGGTGGTTCGTGCCCGGGTTCTGGCCGATCACGAGCACGAGCTCGGCGTGGTGGATGTCCTCGAGCGAGACAGTGCCCTTGCCCACGCCGATCGTGGGGTTGAGCGCGAAGCCCGAGGACTCGTGGCACATGTTCGAGCAGTCCGGAAGGTTGTTCGTACCCAGGCTCCGGGCGAGGAGCTGGTACATGAACGCGGTCTCGTTCGCCGTCCGCCCCGAGGTGTAGAAGACGCACCGATCCGGGGTCGTGGCCTTGATGTGCTCACCGATGAGGGCGAACGCATCCTGCCAGGAGATCGGCGAGTAGTGCGTCTCCCCGGGCCTGATCACGACCGGCTCGGTGATCCGGCCCCGGCTGCCCAGCCAGAACTCGCTCTTCCCCTCGAGGACCGAGATCGGGTGCTCGGCCCAGAACTCCGGCCCCACCGTGCGCACCGTGGATTCCTCCGCGATCGCCTTCGCCCCGTTCTCGCAGAACTCGGCCGGCTTGCGCCGGCCGGAAATCGACTCCGGCCACGCGCACCCCGGGCAGTCGAACCCGTCCCGCTGGTTCACCCGCAGCATCGAACGCACTGTCCGTGCGACCCCCGCCTGCGCGAGCCCCCGCTCGAGCGCAACCGTCACCGCCTTCACGCCGGCGGCGTAGGTCTTCGGCGCGTGGACCTCGAGGGCTCCCTCGTCGATGTCCTCAATCTGGGGCTTCTGCGCAAACACGTGCAACTCCCTCGGTGATGGTGGAATACTAAAAATAAACAACTGATATATAAGATGCAAGCGGTCGGCGTGGATGAACTGGACCCGGCGGACGGTCGCGGGCTGCAGCCGCTCGACCACCATGACCGATAGCACACGGTCTGGCAGAATCGGCCCATGGGGAAGGCAATCATGTCTGAGGAGCCAGACGAGGCACGGTCCGCAAACGGGGTGCAGGCCGTCGAGCGTGTCGTCAGGGCCCTCGAGATCCTCGCCAAGGAGGGAAGCGCGGCGGTCGGCGACATGGCCGACCGCATGGGCGTGCACAAGTCCACGGCGTCGCGCATCCTCGGCGCGCTCGAGACGCACGGCTTCGTCCAGCAGAGCAGCCGGCGCGGCAAGTACCAGCTCGGCGTGGGGCTCCTGCGCATCGCGAGTTCCATCCCGCGCCGGCTCAGCCTCGTCAACGCCGCGCGGCCCGTGCTCGAGGACCTCGCCGAGAACTTCGGGGAAACCGTGAACCTGGCCGTGCGCCGCGACGTCTATGCGGTCAACGTGGACCAGGCGATGGGCTCCGCCACCGTGGCGAGCTTCGACTGGATCGGAAGCCTCACGCCGCTCCACGCGACCTCGAGCGGCAAGGTCTTCCTCGCATACCTCCACCCGGGCGAGCGGGACGAGCTCCTCCAGAGGGTCGAGCTCACATCGTTCACGCCGCACACGCATGGCCGCGAACAGCTCGAGAAGGAGCTCTCAGGCATCGCCGAGCACGGCTTTGCGTCGACCCGCGGGGAGCTCGAAGAGGGGCTCAATGCCATCGCCGCGCCGGTGTTCGGCCACACGGGGGACGTGATCGGCGCGGTGAGCCTCTCGGGACCGGCGTTCCGATTCGATCCCGAGGCGAACCCCGGCATCGCGAAGGCCATCGTCGCCGCCGGCGAGGAGATCACTGAGCTCATGGGCGGTCCGACCTCCCGGGATCGCTCCTGAGAGGCCGGACCTGATCATGCCGTGATGTGGTTCGGCTGGTGTGCGGAGCCCGTGCCGAACCACCCGCTCGGTGACGGGCTCACGTTCTGCCAGATGTGCTTCGCCTCGCGGTACTCGTCGAGGCCGGCGCGGCCGAGCTCGCGCCCGATGCCGGACTTCCCGAATCCGCCCCATTCCGCCTGCGGCACGTACGGATGGTAGTCGTTGATCCACACCGTTCCGTGCCTCAGCGCGCCCGCGACCCTCTGGGCCTTCGACGCGTCCGAGGTCCACACGGCGCCCGCCAGACCGTAGTCGGTGTCGTTCGCAATCGCGATCGCCTCCGCCTCGTCACGGAACGTCTCAACGGTGAGGACCGGCCCGAACGATTCCTCCCGGACCACGCCCATCCCGGACCTGCAGCCGCCGAGCACGGTGGGCGGGTAGAAGAAACCCTCGGCTAGCGGCCCCTCATCGGGGATGTAGCCGCCGCAGAGCAGCGTGGCACCCTCCGCGATACCCGACTGGACGTAGGCATGGACCTGAGCGCGATGCTTCGCGGAGATGAGCGGCCCCGTCTCGGCCTCGGGGTCGAACGGACCTCCCATCCTGATCTGCCCGGCCCTCTCCACGACCTCGGCGACGAAGCGCTCGGCGATCGTCTCCTCGACCACGAGCCGAGCACCGGCCGAGCACACCTGGCCGGAGTGCAGGAAGACGGCGGTGAGTGCGTTGTCGACGGCCGCATCCCAGTCAGCGTCCGCGAAGACGACGTTGGGGTTCTTCCCGCCGAGCTCGAAGGCCACGCCCTTCACAGTCTGCGCCGCGGCGGCCATGATGGTCTGCCCCGTCTGGAGGCTGCCCGTGAGGGAGACGAGGTCGACGCGCGGGTCCGAGCTCAGCGGGGCTCCCACGGTGGCCCCGCGGCCTGTCACGAGGTTCGCCACCCCGGCCGGGACCCCCGCCTCGGCGAGAGTCTCCATGAGCAGGATCGAGGTCGACGGCGTGAGTTCGCTCGGCTTGAGGACGAACGAGTTCCCGGCGACGAGGGCCGGGGCCACCTTCCATGCTGCCTGGAGGAGCGGGTAGTTCCACGGGGCGATGAGGGCACAGACCCCCACCGGCTCGTAGACGACTCGGCTGATGGCGTCCGGCCGGCCGGTATCGATCACCCGGCCCGCGTCGAGCCCCGCAATCTTCCCGTAGTAGCGGAAGCACGCCGCGACGTCGTCGACGTCGTATTCGGCTTCGACAAGGCGTTTGCCGGTGTCGAGCGCCTCGGCCCGGGCGTAGGCTGCGCGGTCACGCTCGAGGAGGTCGGCGACGCGCAGCATGACCGCCCCGCGCTCGATGTCCGTGAGGCGCCTCCACGGTCCGCCGTCGAACGCGGCGCGGGCGCTCGCGATCGCCCGCTCCGCGTCGTCGACGGTGGACGAGGCGACGACCGCCACCTCGCTCCCGTCCGCGGGACACCGCACGACGGCGGTCGCGCCGTCGTGCGCCACGCACCAGGCGCCGTCGACGTAGAGTCCCTTGACGGTCCGGCTCTGAGTCTCCGGGGCCAGCGTCGCTACTTGAGCCATGCCGCGACCTTGTCGGGGTTGGCGTCGATCCACTTCTGGGCAGCCGCGTCGGGGCTCATGCCGTCCTTGGCGATGTAGCCGGCGACGGTGTTCTGGTCCTGATTGGTCCAGTGGAAGTTCTTCACGAGGCTGTAGGCGGGGCTGCCCGAGTTCGCGAACTTCGTCGAGGCCACCTTGTTGAGGTCGTACTTCGGGTAGTCGCAGGCCACCTTGGCCGCGTCGGCGTCGCAGCCGTCGGTGTAGGCGGGGAGGTTGACCTTCACGAGCGGGACCTCGGCCATGAACCACTGGGGGTCGTAGAAGTAGCCGATGAGCGGGGTGTGGTTCTGCTCGGCCTGGCGGAACGCCTGGATGAGGGCGGGCTCGCTGCCTGCGTACACGACCTTGTAGTTGAGGCCGAGGTTCTTCACGAGCGCCTCGTCGTTGGTGACGAACGAGGGGTCGCCGTCGAGCAGCTGGCCCTGGCCACCGGACTCGGAGGTCTTGAACAGGTCCGCGTACTTGTTGAGGTTCTTCGAGTCGGTGATGTCCGGGTACTGCTTGGCCATCCATGGCGGCACGAACCAGCCGATCACCCCGGTGTTGCCGGTGGAGCCGGCATCGACGGCCGTCTTCTGCTGGGTGATGTACTTCTCGGTGAGGTCCGGGTGGCCCCAGTTCTCCATGACCACATCGACCTCGCCGCTGCCGAAGCCCTGCCAAGCCACCTCTTCCTTGAGGGTCTTGTAGTTCACGGTGCAGCCGAGCTTCTCCTTGGCGAGCGTGCCGACCACGTAGGCGTCCGCCTCGTAGCCGACCCACGGGTTCACGGCAACGTTGAAGGTCCCACAGCTCGCGCCGCTGGACGAGGAGGACGCGGCGGAGATGTCCCCGCCACAGGCGGTGAGCCCGAGCGTGGCGGTGAGCACGACGGCGGCGAGCGCCTTCGCGCTGCCCCGTCGCCCGGCGGCGGGGCGGAGGCGTTCCTTGATCGAGATTTTCATGGCACTTCCTTGTTCAGGCGCTGCCGAAGCGGGCAGCGGCATGCTGGGCAATGCGGTCGAGCATGATTCCGAGTGCGGTGATGGCGATGCCGGCGGCGAGTCCCTTGCCGAAGAGCTGGCTCTGGGAGAAGCCGGACACGACGAGGTAGCCGAGTCCGCCGCCTCCGACCAGGCCGCCCACGACGACCATGGCCAGGACGTACAGGAGGCCTTGGTTGGCGGCCAGGACGACGGCCGAGCGGGCCATGGGCAGCTGGACCTTGGAGACCATCTGCCACGTCGTGGTCCCCATCGACTCCGAGGCCTCGACACTGACCGGGGAGACGCCCCTGATGCCGTCGGCGACGAGCTTGGTGGCGATCGGCACGCCGTAGGCGAGCGCGGCGACGATCGCGGTGAACCGCGTGGGTCCGAAGAGGGCGAGGGCGGGCACGAGGTAGACGAACGGCGGAATCGTCTGGAAGGCGTCGAGCACCGGCCTCACGATCGAGTCCACGAGCCTGCTCCTGCCCATCCACACGCCCACGGCGACGGCCGCGACGACCACGAGGAGGGTCGCGACGAGCGTGGTGGCGAGGGTCTTCATGCTCTCGTTCCACAGGCCTGTCCCGAGGATCACGGCTTCGCAGACGAGCGTGACGACGGTCGGACGCCAGCCGCCGAGGGCGAACGCGAGGGCGAGCAGCACGAGGGCCATGACCCACCACGGCGACTGCGCCAGGAGCGACTCGAGCGGGTTCACAAGCCCGGCGGTGACGGCCTCCCGCACCCAGCCGGTGAAGCCCGAGAACGTGCCGACGGTCCAGTCCGTCGCGGCGGAGACGGCCTTCGCGAGCGGGCTCCCGAAGTCCGGCGCGGAGGGGAACTTCGCGAACGCGAGGTACGTGCGCGAGAGGTAGATGGCGATGACGGTGACGACCGCCCCGACGACCAGGGCGACACGCCTGACGCGCGGCCCTCGGAGCCCGGACCCGTTCGTGCCCCGCTGGACACGGGCCTCGATGCCGGAGCGCTCGGAGGCCGCCGTCGTCGTGCGGTCGAGCATGATCGCCATGAGGACGATCGCCAGGCCCGAGACGAAGGCGGATCCCACGTCGAGCGACTGGAGCGCCTGGAGCACGGGTCCGCCGAGCCCGGGCCCGTTGATGAGCGTCGCAATGGTCGCCATGGACAGGGCGGCCATCGTGCACTGGTTGATGCCGACCACGATGGTGCGCCGCGCCATGGGCAGTTCCACCTTGGTCAGCGTCTGCCAGGCGGTGCCGCCCATCGACGTCACGGCCTCGAGAGTGGTCGGCGAGACGGCCCGGATTCCGTGCTCCGTGATGCGCACGAGCGGGGGCAGCGCGTAGATGATCGTCGTGACGATGGCCGCTGCCGGGCCGATCCCGAAGACGAGCGCGAGCGGGGCGAGGTAGGCGAACGAGGGCAGAGTCTGCGCAAGGTCCAGCGCGGGTGTGACCACGGCCGAGACCTTGGGGTTCCTCGCTGCGAGGATGCCCAGCGGGAGCCCGAGGACCGCGCAGATGACGACGGCGACGGACGTCACGATGAGTGTGTCGATGCTCTGCTGCCAGTAGCCGAAGAAGCCGAACAGGAGCACGCAGCCGGCGACCAGGAGCGTCGACCGGATGCCTGCGGAGGCGAAGGTGAGCCAGGCGAGGAGCACGACGACGCCCAGCCAGCCGACCTCGGGCACCGGGCGGACAGCGGATGGCTGGCTCAGCAGGTGCTGGAGGAAGGCGACGGCCCCGTTGAGGCCGTTCGTGACCGGTTGGACGACGTATTCGAAGACGGCCGAGTTCGCACGGGCCGCATCGAAGCCGTCCCTCAGGCCGTTGAACCAGACGTGGACGTCGGTCTTCTCCGCCCCGCCGAGCTCGAGGGTCTGCGTCCCCTTCAGAAGCGCCCACAGCACGAGCCATGCGGCCACGACGCCGGCACCGAGGAGCAGGCGCCAATGGCGGCGGACGACGGAGTGTGGGGCGCCCGTCGGAGGGCGGGTCGCGGGCTCCGCGGCACGCTCCCTCGCCCCCGCGGGCGGGGCCGCTGCTGCATCGGCACGTTCGCGCTCGGTGGCCAGCGCGCTCACGCCGCACCGCCGTTGGCTGCTGCGGGGGACGCCTCTTCGGCTACGACGACGCGGAGGATGTCCTCGTCGTCGACCACGCCCAGGAACCGCTCGCCGTCGTACACCCGGACGGGGAGCGACGACTCCAGGACCTGCCGCGCGGCGTCGCGGACCACGCAGTCCGCGCGCATGACCGGACCCTCGAGGGACTCCGCCGCGCGGGGCGCCCGGACCACGTACCGCAGGGTCAGCACGTGCGAGCGCGGGACGTCGGAGACGAATTCGCGCACATAGTCGTCCGCGGGGTTCGCGACGACCTCGGAGGGCGTCCCGATCTGGACGACCTCTCCGTCGCGCATGATGAGGATGCGGTCGCCCAGTCTGAGCGCTTCCTGGAGGTCGTGGGTGATGAAGACCATGGTCTTGCCGACCTCCTCGTGGAGGCGGCACACCTCGTTCTGCATATCCCTGCGGATGAGCGGGTCGAGCGCGGAGAAGGGCTCGTCGAACAGGAGGACCTGGGGATCGACAGCGAGGGCGCGGGCCAGGCCGACGCGTTGCTGCATGCCGCCCGAGAGCTGGTCCGGGAAGGAGCGCTCATAGCCGGCCAGGCCGACGAGGTCGACCATCTCCTGGGCGCGGGCGAGCCGCTTGGCCTTGCCCTCGCCCCTGACCTCGAGGCCGTAGGCGACGTTGTCGATCACCTTGCGGTGCGGGAGGAGGCCGAACTGCTGGAACACCATCGCCATGTGGCTGCGGCGCATCTCGCGCAGCTTCGCCTTGCTGGCGCGGGTGACGTCCTCGCCGTCGATGGTCACCGTTCCCGCGGTCGGCTCGATCAGCCGCGTCAGCAGGCGCACGAGCGTCGACTTGCCGGACCCCGACAGGCCCATCACCACGAAGACCTCACCGGGGCGACCTCGAAGGAGACGTCCTTGACGGCCGCGAGGCAGCCGGTCTTGCGCTGGAGCTCCTTCCGGGTCAGCTGCTCGTCGGGCGTGCCGATGATCCTGTCCGACTTCGGGCCGAAGATCTTCCACAGCCCCTCGACCTTGAGGGCGGCTTCCGACGGTCCGCTGGGGGCCGCGCGCCGCGCGGTACGGGGTTCTAGGACACTGGCGCTCATGCGGCCTCCTCGGTCTGGCTCACGGCGTGTCGGTAGTACGGTTCGGGCTCGGCCGGGAGCGCCCGGCCGAGGATGAGGTCTGCTGCCTTCTCGGCGAGCATCATGACCGGGGCGAAGATGTTCCCGTTCGTCACGTAGGGCATCGCCGAGGCATCGACGACGCGGAGCCCCTCGGTGCCGTGCACGTTCATCGTGAGAGGGTCGACGACGGCCATCGGGTCCGAGGCGGGGCCCATCTTCGCGGTGCAGGACGGGTGCAGGGCGGTCTCTGCGTCGCGGGCGACCCAGTCGAGGATCTCGGCGTCCGTGCCCACGGACGACCCGGGCGAGATCTCTCCGCCGTTGAACGGAGCCATGGCCGGCTGGCGCAGGATCTCGCGCGAGACCCTGATCGCTTCGATCCACTCGCGGCGGTCCTGCTCGGTCGAGAGGTAGTTGAAGAGGATCGACGGACGGGCCATCGGATCGGCCGAGCGGATCCGGAGCCGGCCGCGCGCGTCAGAGTACATCGGCCCCACATGGACCTGGTAGCCGTGCTCGACGGGAGCCTTCTGGCCGTCGTAGCGCACCGCGACCGGGAGGAAGTGGTACATGAGGTTCGGGTACTCGACGTCGTCGTTCGAGCGGACGAACCCCCCGCCCTCGAAGTGGTTGGTCGCCGCCGGGCCCTTGCGTCCCAGAAGCCATTCGAGCCCGATGAACGGCATGCGCCACAGGTCGAGCGAGGGCTGCTGGGACACGGGAGCCAGACACGCGTGCTGGATGTAGACCTCGAGGTGGTCCTGGAGGTTCTCGCCGACTCCTGAGAGGGCCACGCGCGGGGTGACGCCGACCGAGCTCAGGTGCTGCGGGTCGCCGATGCCTGCGAGCTGGAGGAGCTGCGGGGTGTTGAATGCGCCCCCGCACAGGATCACCTCTCCGGCGCCCACGGTGTGGTTCTGCCCGCCGCGCCGGTACGTGACGCCCGTGGCACGTGTGCCCTGGAGCTCGATGCCCGTCACATAGGCCAGCGTCTGCACCGTGACGTTCGGTCGCTTCCGCGCTGGGCGCAGGTAGCCGCGGGATGCGGAGTAGCGCTCCCCCTTGTGGACATTGCGGTCGAACGGGCCGAAGCCCTCCTGGCGGAAGCCGTTGACGTCGCCCGTCCGTGGGTAGCCGGCCTCGACGGCGGCGTCGAAGAAGGCCTGGAAGAGCGGATTGGTGGCCGGGCCCCGCTCGAGGATGAGCGGGCCGTCGTGGCCGCGGTACGGGTCATCGGGGGACGACGCCAGGGCGTTCTCCATGCGCTTGAAGTACGGGAGACAGTGGGCGAAGTCCCAGGTCCCCATCCCGGCGTCGGCCCCCCAGCGCTCGTAGTCGAGCGGATTGCCGCGCTGGAAGATCATGCCGTTGATGGAGCTCGAGCCGCCGAGGACCTTCCCGCGGGCGTGCGCCACGCGGCGGCCACCCATGAACGGCTCGGGATCCGACTCGTAGCGCCAGTCGTAGAGCGGGTTGCCGCTGGGGAACGTGAGCGCCGCCGGCATCTGGATGAACAGGTCCCACGGGTAGTCGCTGCGGCCGGCCTCGAGGACGAGGACAGTGCGGTTACCGTCCGCGCTCAGGCGGTCGGCCAGAACGGCGCCGGCGCTGCCACCGCCGACGATGATGTAGTCGAAGTGCTTGGATGTCATGAATGCGTGCTGCTCCTTAGAGAGTGGGTCCCAGACGTCCCCGGCGCCAAAGGCTCCCGCCATGAATTGCACTGGCTGCAACGTGATTCGGCATGCACAACAGTGAGTCAGGTCACAGAGGGGTGTCAAGCACTTTCGGAAAGGTGAGGGAAGAATGTCACGAGGCGAGAGAGGCCTTCTTGACCCCGGACGGCGCCGGCTTTAGGCTGGTCTGATATATCAGAGCTATACCAGTCTGGGGACCTCAGGCTTCCCTGCCGTGGGGTCATGCCGCAGGCCACGTGGACGCGCACCACGGGCGCCGGTCATGATGGGCGCGGCCCACGTTTCACGATCCACAGGAGGATTCCCCATGACCACTGCAGCCCCCGGACAGCAGACGCACGAGGTGAAGGCGGTCGTCGTGCGTGAGAAGGGTGCGCCGGCGGCGGTGGAGACGATCCTGGTCCCGGATCCGGGTCCGGGCGAGGCGCTCGTGGACGTGCTGACCTGCGGGGTGTGCCACACCGACCTGCACTACAAGCTCGGCGGGATCGGGGACGACTACCCGTACCTGCTCGGGCACGAGTCCACCGCCGTGGTCTCCGCCGTGGGCCCGGACGTGACCGACCTCAAGCCCGGGGACCGGGTGATCCTGAACTGGCGGGCGGTGTGCGGGCAGTGCCGCGCGTGCAAGAAGGGCCAGCCGCAGTACTGCTTCGCGACCCACAACGCGACCCAGAAGATGACCCTGGAGGACGGCACCCCGCTCACCCCCGCCCTCGGGATCGGCTCGTTCGCGGAGAAGACCCTGGTCGCGGCCGGCCAGTGCACCAGGATCGACGAGGACGTCGACCCCGCCGCGGTGGGCCTGCTCGGCTGCGGCATCATGGCCGGCATCGGCGCCGCGATCAACACCGGCGAGGTCGCCCGCGGGGAGTCCGTGGCCGTGATCGGCTGCGGCGGGGTGGGCATCGCCGCCATCGCCGGGGCCAGGCTCGCGGGGGCCACGACGATCATCGCCGTGGACCTGGACCCGGCCAAGGTCGAGCTCGCCAAGGGCCTGGGCGCGACGCACGGGGTCGTCTCGAGCGAGACCGACCCCGTCGAGGCGATCCGCGACCTCACCGGCGGGCACGGCGCGGATGTCGTGATCGATGCCGTGGGCCGCCCGGAGACGTACCGGCAGGCCTTCTACGCCCGGGACCTGGCCGGCCGCGTGGTCCTGGTCGGCGTCCCGACCCCGCAGATGACCCTCGAGCTGCCGCTGCTGGACGTGTTCGGGCGCGGCGGGTCGCTGAAGTCCTCCTGGTACGGGGACTGCCTGCCGTCCCGGGACTTCCCGATGCTCGTGGAGCAGTTCAAGCTCGGCCGCCTGCCCCTGGACGCGTTCGTGACCGAGCGGATCGGCCTGGACGACGTCGAGGCCGCCTTCGCCAAGATGCACTCCGGGGCCGTCCTGCGCTCGGTGGTCGAGCTGTGAGCGGGGCAGGGCACGCCCGCATCGAGCGGATCCTCACCTCCGGCACGTTCTCCCTCGACGGGGGCACATGGGAGGTGGAGAACAACGTCTGGATCATCGGCGACGGCACCGAGGCGATCGTGATCGACCCCGCGCACGACGCCGGCGCCGCCGCCGGCGCGGTCGCGGGCCGCACCGTGACCGCGGTGCTGCTCACCCACGGCCACGACGACCACATCCGCCACGCCCGCGAGTTCGCCGAGAAGGTCGGCGCGCCCGTGCTCCTGCACCCGGCCGACCAGATGCTCTGGGAGGCCGTCTACCCCGGCACCGCCCCGGACGCCGAGATCGCCGACGGGGAGATCTTCTCCGTGGCCGGGACCGAGCTCACCGCCCTGCACACCCCCGGCCACACCCCCGGCTCCGTGTGCTTCCACGCCCCGGCCCTGGACACCGTCTTCACCGGCGACACCCTCTTCGCCGGCGGCCCCGGCGCCACCGGACGCACCTACTCCGACTTCCCCACCATCATCGACTCCATCCGCACCCGCCTCCTCACCCTCCCCCCGGAAACCGTGGTCAACACCGGCCACGGCGACCCCACCACCATCGGCACCGAGGCCCCCCACCTGCAGGAATGGATCAACCGCGGCCACTGAGCCCCGCGCCCCCGCGACCACGACGGCCGGCGCCTTCCGAGCGGAAGGCACCGGCCGCCGTCGTGCGTGGCGGGTGCGTGTGAACGGCCCCGGGCCCGGGTAGGGTCACGGGCATGCGCACCGCACTGCTCGTCATCGACATGCAGAACGCGTTCTTCGAGAACCCATCGCTGGCAGCCCAGCGGAACCGTCTTGTGGGCGCCTGCAACCAGCTCATCGGCGCCGCCCGGGCCGCGGCCACCCCGACGCTGATCGTCCGCACTGAGCACGAACCGGACGAGTCCACCTGGACACTGTCGATGCTCGACGACGGCCAGGGCTTCTCGTTCCGCGGCACCGAGCAGGCCGCGCCGCTCGCGGAGCTCGACACGCGGGACCTCCCGCAGCTCGTCAAGCACCGCGACAGCGCGTTCATCGGAACGGACCTGCGGCAGCGACTCCTCGCGTGGCGGGTCGATCAGGTCCTCCTGGCTGGCGTCTCCACGCATCTCTGCCTTGCGCAGACGGCCGCGGACGCGTACGCCCACAACATCCGGGCGGTGTTCGCCCGGGATGCCATGGGCGCCGAGTCCCCCGGGCGCGCCCAGGCGATGCTCGCCGTCCTGCTCGAGGAGTACCGACAGGAGCTGCTCGGCCAGGACGACGCGATGGCTCTGCTGCGGGGCTGACGCCGTCGCCCCGTGCCGCGGATCGCGGGCACTGAAAAGGGTCCGGCCCCAAGATCGCTCCTGGGGTGGGGGCCGGACCTCTCTGCCGCTGTCCGTTGCCCGCGGTCCGGTCCGCGCCTGGCGAGCCCCCAGACGACGGGCTGCTCGCCGCTGGAGAGGGCCTCGAGCTGCGTCGCCTCCAGGTCCACCCCCTCACGGCGGGCCGCCGCGAGGACGGGGCACTGCCACAGATCGGCCGTCAGGCCTCGGCGCGCTTGGCCCCGTACCCGAGGCGCGCGGAGACGTGGGCCGCAGCCTCGATGACCGCGGCCCCGAGCCGCTCGGCGACGTCACCCTGAGCGCGCGAGCGCGGCGCCGATGCCGTCACGCACCCGACCATGCGCCCGCGGTAGTCCCACACGGGCGCGGACACGCCGAACTCCTCGGGCGTCGTGGCGCCGTCGTTCACCGCGACGCCGTCCGCCGCCACTGTGGCGAGCACCTCCAGGGCACGAGCGGAGGCGGCAGCGGAGGCGCCGCCGTCGTGCGTCCCCGGCAGCACCACCTCGCCCGAGGCGAGCAGGCCGCGCGCCGCGTCCGGCGTGAGTCCGGCGAGGAACACCTGGACCGACGAGGACGCGAACTTGTTGTACCGGGTTCCGATCGACGCCGTGTGCTTGACCTGGTGGGGGCTCGGAACCTGCTCGACGACGATGGCCTCGGCGCCGTTCCACACGGCCAGCGCACTCGTCTCCCCCGTCCGCTCAGTCAGCTCCTCGAGGTAGGGCAGCGCGGCGCGGCGCACGTCGAGGTCGGCGAGGAGGGGCCCCGAGAGGGCCAGGAGGCCGAGTCCCAATCGGTACCGGCCTGTCGCCTCGTCGCGCTGGACATATCCCGCCTCGGCGAGACCGGCAAGGATGCGGGAGACCGTGCTCTTGTGCAGGCCCACGCGCTGGGCGATTTCGGTGACACCGAGGATCGGCCTCTCAATCGAGAACGCCTCGAGCACGCCGAGGCCGTTGAGCAGGGATGCGGCGGCCCCCTGCGGGGCCTCATCGCTCGTGCGGGGGCGTCCTACCACGCTGCTCTCCTTGCGCTCGTTGGGGCTGACCCATCTTAGAGTCCACGATCATCTTCGCCGCAACCCTTGCCCGATGCTAGGACAGCAACTATTTTGGTGTCACAGCAACATCATGTGTGATGCACCTCACGTGCGAAATGTCTTACCTGTCCGAAACCCACGTTGCTCCCTGCACAAATAGATTGTGGAGAAAGCAACCCTCCACCTGCCGATCAGCCCAGGGCCGGCAGCATCGAAAGGAAAGCCACATGAAGCGTATAGGCGTTGACGTTGGCGGCACATTCACCGACCTCTACTTCTCCGACGATGAAGTCGGAAGAGCAGTCATCGAGAAGGTCCCCTCTACCCCGGACGATCCCTCACGGGCGGTCATCGACGGCCTCAAGCGGCTCGTGGCCAAGGCCGGCACGAGCCTGGCCGAGGTCGACCAGCTCGTCCACGGCACCACGGTGGCCACGAACATCGCCCTGACGCACACCGGGGCCGAGGTGGGCATGATCACCACCGAGGGGTTCCGGGACATCCTGCACATCGCCCGGCACAAGAAGCCGCACAACTTCTCGCTGCAGCAGGACATGCCCTGGCAGGCCAAGCCCCTCATCAAGCGCCGCCACCGCCTCACCGTCAAGGAGCGCATCACCGCCCCGAACGGGGATGTCCTGGTTCCCCTGGACGAGGACGAGGTCCGTGAGCGCGTGCGGGAGCTGAAGGCTGCCGGCGTCGAGGCGGTCGCGGTCTGCCTGCTGCACTCCTACCTGAACCCGGCCCACGAGCAGCGGATCGGTCAGATCGTCACCGAGGAGTTCCCCGAGGCCTACCTGTCCCTCTCCAGCGACATCGTGCCGCTGTACCGGGAGTACGAGCGGTTCTCCACCACGGCCCTCAACGCCTACGTGGGGCCCAAGGTCTCCAAGTACCTGGCCCGGCTCGCGTCCCAGGTCAAGGCGCTCGGCTACCAGCGCGAGGTCCTCCTCATGCAGTCCTCGGGCGGCATGGTGCCGATCAAGGAGGCCGCCAAGAGGCCGGTCACGCTGATGATGTCCGGACCGGTCGGCGGCCTGATCGGCGGCATGTGGGCCGGCCGCCAGTCCGGCTTCGACAACGTCGTCACCCTGGACATCGGAGGGACCTCGGCGGACATCGGCGTCGCCTACCAGGGGGAGCTGCGCATGCGCCACCTGCTGGACACCAAGATCGGCGACCATCAGGCGATGGTGCCCATGGTGGACATCGACACCATCGGCGCCGGCGGCGGTTCCATCGCCTACGTCGACGCCGGCGGGGTCTTCCGCGTCGGGCCCCAGTCGGCTGGCGCCGTTCCGGGCCCAGTCTGCTACGGCCGCGGCGGCACGGAGCCGACGTCGACGGATGCCCAGCTCGTCCTCGGCCGCATGCGCGACCGCCGCACCCTGGCCGGCGCCGAGATGAAGCTCGACGTCGCGGCCTCGCGGACCGCGATGGCCAAGGTCGCAGACAAGCTCGGCATGAGTGTCGAGGAGGCCGCGCTCGGCGCCCTCCAGGTCCAGAAGTTCGGCATGACCCAGGCGATCGAGCAGAACTCCGTGCGCCGCGGCTACGACCCGCGCGACTTCACCCTCGTCGCCGCCGGCGGTGCCGGCGCACTGTTCGCCTGCGAGATCGCCGCGGAGCTCGAGGTCCCGAAGGTCTTGATCCCGGCCCACCCCGGCATCATCGCCGCGACCGGCCTGCTGGCCACCGACGAGAAGTACGAGTTCGTGGCCACGCGGCGGTTCACGTTCGCCAATGCCGACCCCGCCGCCATCCAGGCCTCCTACGAGGCGCTGGAGGGCGAGGCCCACGCGCAGCTCGACTCTGAGGACGTCCCGGCCGAACGGCGCAAGCTCGTTTGGCTCGCCGACGCGCGCTATGAGGGCCAGGGCTACGAGATCCGCTTCGTCGCCCCCGAAGGGCCGGTCGACCAGGCCTGGCTCGAGAAGGCCGAGGCAGCCTTCCACGACGCCCACTTCGAGGAGTACGGCCACCAGTTCAAGAACGGCACCGTCGAGGTCATCAACATCCGCGTCGACGCGAGCGCCGTGATGGATGAGCTGCCCACGCCGGAGGTGACATCGTCCGGTTCCCTCCATGAGGCCCTCGTGGAGACCCGCGCGGTGACGTTCGAGCAGGACGGCAAGCCCGTCACGGTGGACACCCCCTTCTACGACCGGGAGAAGATGGGCGTCGGCACCACCTTCATCGGACCCGCCATCATCGAGCAGTACGACTCCACCGTTGTCGTCCCCCCGAGGTTCTCCGGAACAGTGGACCCGGCCGGCAACCTCGTCATCGACTGCCCGGTCGCCACCCAGACCGCAGAGAAGCTCGCCACTCCGATCCTGATGCGCGTGATCGGGGGCGCCCTGAACTCCGCGGCGAAGGAAATGGCCTCCGTGCTGTTCCGCATGGCCTACTCCTCGATCATCCGCGAGTCCGAGGACCTCGGCGCTGGCCTGTTCGACAAGGACGGCAACGTACTCGCCGAGTCCGACTCCACACCGATGTTCATGGGTTCCATGCCCAAGATCGTCAAGGGCGTCATCTCGGTCCTCGGCGAGGACATCCATGAGGGCGACGTCATCCTGCACAATGACCCGTACCTCGGCGCCACCCACTCCCCCGACGTGGCGATCATCGAACCGATCTTCCACGACGGGCAGCTCGTGGGCTTCGCCGGCGCCTCCGGCCAGCTGATCGACAACGGCGGCGCCTACTCCGGCCTCATGGTGGACATCCAGGACATCCAGTCCGAAGGCACCATCTTCCGCGCGATCAAGATCTACGAAAAGGGCGTCCGGCAGGAATCGCTCATCCGGCACATCCTCAACAACACCCGCACGCCCACCTCCAACGAGGGCGACTTCCAGGCCATGATCGCCGCCTGCGAGCTGGCCAAGGCCCGCTACCTCGCCCTCATCGAGCGCTACGGCTTCGACGCGGTGCGCGAGGCTGGCCAGAGCTGGATCGACTACTCGGAGCGGATGCTGCGCCAGGAGATCGCCAAGATCCCGGACGGCGTCTACGAGACCGAGGTCGGCTACCTGGACGACGACGGCCGCAACTACGGCAAGAAGCTGCCGATCAAGGTCAAGGTCATCATCGAGGGCGACGAGATCACCTACGACCTCACCGGCTCGAGCCCCCAGGTGCCCACCGCCTACAACTGCGCCTTCGAGGGCACCACGGTCTCGGCATTCACCTTCATCACCCGGATGATGTTCCTCGACGAGGTCGCGTTCCCCGTGTTCGTGCCGCAGAACGAGGGCATGCTCAAGCCGCTGAAGGTGATCGCCCCGGAGGGCACCATCTTCAACCCGAAGTACCCGGCTGCGACCTTCTCGCGGTTCTCCCAGGTCCAGCGCGCCGTAGACCTCGCCCTGCGCGCACTCGCCCCGGTGATCCCCGACCGCGTCACCGCCGGCAATTCCGCCCACATCCACTTCATCTCCTACTCCGGATGGGACGAGAAGCAGGGCGAGTACTGGGTCTACCTCGAGGTCAACGAGGGATCCTACGGCGCCCGCGCCACGAGCGACGGTCCGGACTCTGTGGACAACCTCATCGCCAACACGCGCAACAACCCGATCGAGGAGCTCGAGTGGCGGTTCCCCATGCGCACCGACCGCTACGAACTGCGGTCCGAGCCCGCGGCCGCCGGTGAGTTCCGCGGAGGCATCGGCATCGTCCGCGAGAACACGTTCCTGACCGACACTGCGATCACGTGCGAGGGCGAACGCCACGAGTCCGACGCACCATGGGGCGCCTTCGGAGGCCACGACGGCCTCAACGGCTCGTTGGTGAAGAACCCCGGCCGGGCAGGCGAAGAGTCCTGGCCGTCCAAGGTGACCGGTCGCCAGCTCCTGGCCGGGGACTCCCTCCAGATCACCGTGCCCAGCGGCGGCGGCTTCGGCGATCCGCTCCGGCGCGATCCCCAGAAGGTCCTGGAAGACGTCCTCGACGGCTTCACCACCCTCGAGGCCGCCGAGCGCGACTACGGCGTGGTGATCGACGCGACCACCATGACGGTCGACGCCGCGCTCACCGCGGAACGCCGGTCCCCGGCACCCGCATACGCCACGCTCTAGTTCCGCAACACGCAGCAGCACCCAGCAACACCGCACTGAATCCACTCACTGAGGCGGCCGGGGGGACGCACAGCGTCCCACCCGGCCGCCTCTTCTGTGTCTGCCCCATCCCCTCCCGCGCACAACCAACTCACCCCAGGAGTACTCATGGAACCGATGGAAAGCACCCTCGATCCGACGACCGCGGCCGGGTCGCCCCGCGCGCGCACGACGGCGGCCGCCCCCGCCGCCGGACAGCTCACCCCGCGCGACGTCCGCATTGCCACGTGGATCTGCTTCTTCGCGTGGACGTTCGCCGTGTACGACTTCGTCCTGTTCGGCAACCTGCTCCCCGTCCTCGCGGCTGAGGTCGGCTGGGCCCCCTCGCAGTCCACCGCGGTCAACACGTGGGTCACGGCCGGCACGGCGCTCGTGGCGTTCGCCGTCGGCCCCCTCGTGGACCGGATCGGGCGCCGCAAGGGCATCCTCATCTCCGTCATCGGCGCGGCGATTGCCTCGCTCCTGACCGCCGTCGCCGGCTGGGCGGTGGGCATCGTGGGCGGTATCGGCGTCGTGCTGCTGATCCTCGTGCGCTCGGCCGCCGGTCTCGGCTACGCCGAGCAGTCGGTCAATGCGGCCTACCTCAACGAGCTCTTCGCCCATGCCTACACCGATCCGGCCAAGGCGCGGCGCCGCGGCCTGATCTACTCCCTCGTGCAGTCAGGCTGGCCGATCGGCTCTGTGCTCGCGGCGGCGTCGATCTACCTGCTGTTCCCCGTGGGCGGGTGGGCGCTGTGCTTCATCGTCGCCGCGTTCCCTGCGATCTTCATCGTCATCGCGGGGCGCTGGCTCAAGGAGAGCCCGCAGTTCGAGGCACACCGGCACGCGAATACGACCGGCTCGCCGCTCGCCGAGGCGTTCCGGGGAGAGTCGCTGCGCTCGACCGTGGTGATCGGCCTCTCGTTCCTGCTCAACTGGGTCGGCGTCCTCGTGTTCGCGATCCTCGGGACGTCCCTCCTGAGCGCCCCGGACGGCAAGGACATCCCGTTCACGAACGCCCTCGTGATCCTCGTCGTCTCGAATGCCACCGCATTCGCGGGCTACGTGTTCCACGGCTGGCTGGGCGACCGGATCGGCCGGCGCAACACGATCGCCCTCGGCTGGATCCTGTGCGGGGCCTCGTTCACGGCGATGCTCCTCGCGCCGTCGGGGAACTTCGGGGTCGTCGTCGCGTTCTACAGCGCGGGTCTGTTCTTCCTCATCGGCCCGTTCTCCGCGCTGCTGTTCTTCAACGGCGAGAGCTTCCCCGTGCGGACGCGTGCCACCGGCGGCTCAATCATCAACGCTGGCGGGCAGGTCGGTGCGATCATCAGCAGCTTCCTCATCACGCTCGCCTTGGGCGCCGGGTGGACGTGGAGCACGGCGGCCTTCTGGATCGGCTGCGTGCCCATTTTCGCCTCGGGGCTGCTCATTCTCGCGGCCCGGAACGTCAACCCGCGCACCGTCCGCCAGGACTAGTCCGAGTCCCCCGGAAGAAAGTTCCGGCGACCTCTTGCGTGTTGCTGGATAAGCAAATAGATTGGTCACACAGCAACAAACGAGAGGTGCATCACACAATCTCATCGAGTTGCTAAGACAGCAAATTAGACCCACACCAAGCAAATTCCGAGGAGTACACCATGAGCCAGGACCTCGAAGTGGCCCAGGACATCGAAGCCCGTCTTGCAGCAGTGCTGGAGGAGGCGTTCGAAGCCGGCACAGACATCTACAACGAGCGCGGCTTCAAGCGCCGGGTCGGCTACGGCAACCGCCCCGCCGTCATCCACATCGACCTCGCCAACGCCTGGACGCGTCCGGGCCACCCGTTCAGCTGCCCGGGCATGGAGACGATCATCCCCAACGTCCAGCGGATCAACGAGGCCGCGCGCGCCAAGGGGGTCCCCGTCTTCTACACCACCAACGTGTACCGCAACCGCGACGCCTCCTCCGGCACGAACGACATGGGCCTGTGGTATTCGAAGATCCCCGTGGAGACCCTTCCGGCGGACTCCTACTGGGCCCAGATCGATGACCGCATCGCGCCCGCAGAAGGCGAGGTCGTGATCGAGAAGAACCGCGCCTCGGCGTTCCCCGGGACGAACCTCGAGCTCTTCCTGACCTCCAACCGCATCGACACCTTGATCGTGACCGGTGCGACCGCGGCCGGGTGCGTGCGCCACACCGTTGAGGACGCCATCGCGAAGGGGTTCCGCCCGATCATCGCGAGGGAGACCATCGGCGACCGTGTCCCGGGCGTCGTGCAGTGGAACCTCTACGACATCGACAACAAGTTCGGTGACGTGGAGTCCACGGATTCGGTGGTGGAGTACCTCAACCGCCTCCCGCAGTTCGAGGACACCGTCCCCAAGACCCTCGCGGACCCCCAGCCCGAGGTCCAGGCCCCCTCAGATCCGGCCTGAGTCGCAGCGTACAGCGCCCGCTGTCTTCTCGGACAGCGGGCGCTGCGCGTACTCTGGCGTCGAGCACGTCGGACGCCCCCGAACGATCCGCAGCCTCCCCGGGAGCCCTCCATGAACCCCGCAGTTCCCTCCACCCCTGGCGGCCAGACCGCCCCCGTCCCCCAGTCGGTCCTCCGCAAGGTCACCGGCGCCGCGGCCGCCGGCACCGTCGTCGAATGGTTCGACTTCGCCGTGTACGGCTTCCTCGCGACCCAGCTCGCGCACGCCTTCTTCCCGGCCAGCGACGGCGTCGTCGGCCTGCTCCAGACCTTTGCCGTCTTCGCCGTCGCGTTCGCGCTGAGGCCCATCGGCGGGGCGGTGTTCGGGGTCCTCGGCGACCGGATCGGCCGCAAGCGGGTGCTCGCCCTGACCGTCCTCCTCATGTCCGGCGCGACCATGGCCATAGGCCTCCTGCCGACGTTCGGTGCTGTCGGCGTCGTCGCGCCTCTCCTCCTCACCCTCGCCCGGAGCGTCCAGGGCCTCTCCGCCGGCGGCGAGTACGCCGGCGCCGTCGCGTACGTGATCGAGCACGCGCCCGCCGACCAGCGCTCGCGCTACTCCTCCTGGATGCCCGCCGCGACGTTCGGCTCGTTCTCCGGCGCCGCCCTCCTCTGCTGGGGGCTCACGGCAGGGCTCGGCACCGCCACGATGAACGAGTGGGGCTGGCGCATCCCGTTCCTCGTCGCCGCGCCGCTCGGCGTCGTCGCCTTCTACATCCGGCGCCGCCTCGACGAGTCGCCGGTCTTCCAGGAGGCCCTCGAGGCGCAGCGGGGCAAGGAGCACGCTCCCCTCCGCCGGACCTTCGCCCTCCAGTGGCGGCCCATGCTCATCCTGGGCGGGTACATCGCCCTCACGGCCCTGAGCTTCTACACCTTCTCCACCTACATGACCACGTTCCTGCGCGAGGTCGTGAAGATGCCCGCCGACCTCGTGCTGTTCAGCAATGTCATCGCCCTCGCGTTCGCCGCGGCCCTCGCCCCGGTCCTCGGCCGCGTGTGCGACCGGATCGGCCGCCGCCCCACGATGCTCGCCTCGTCGCTGCTGCTCGGCGCGCTCGCCGTGCCGGCGTACCTGCTCGCCTCGGGCGGATCCTTCGGGGCGGCCCTCGGCGGCCAGGCGCTGCTCGCGGTGGGCGCCGTGACGGCGAACGTCGTGACCGCCGTCCTGCTCTCGGAGGTCTTCCCGACCGAGGTGCGCTACACGGCGTCGGCCATCACCTACAACGTGAGCTACGCGGTGTTCGGCGGGACCGCGCCGTTCGTGGCCACGTGGCTCATCGCGGCGACCGGCAACCCCATGGCCCCGGCGATCTACCTGACCGTCATCGCCGTCGGCGCGCTCGTCGCGGCGTGGCTGCTCCCGGAGACGGCACACCGCCCGCTCGACGGACGCACGACGGCGCCGCGAGGCTCAGTCTCGCAGAGCGCCTGAGCGGCACGCTGTCCACAGGCCAGGTCAGGTGTGCGAAGGCCATCACCGGACCATCATCAGGAGGGGCCGCCCGAAAGGGCGGTCCCGTCCTGCCATCCGCCGAGATCGGGTCCCCTGATCGCGAGATCGGGGCGTGTGACCGCGAGATCGGGGCGTGTGGCCCGAAATCACCCGTTGACGGCGAGCCAGTAAGCGCTTCCGTCGGCCTCGCGGCGCAGGATGTCCTCATCAATGAGCGCCCGCCGCACACCGGGGATGTCCATCACGTGCTCGCCCAGCCGCGCGTTGAGCTCGCGCTCCGGAATCCGCTCCCCCGCACTGAGGATCCGGCCCGCGAGGCCCCGCAGCACCTCCAGCCGCCGCTTGTGCTGCCGCGGAAGCTGATCGATCTTGCCCTCGGGTCTCGCCGGAATCCCCTCCCGAGCATGCCCGAGGAGCGCTCGGATCCGGGACTCTGAGACTCGGACGAGGTCATCGCCCAGCGGCTCGACCACGCCGGCCGAGAGCAGGAGCGCATCGTCCGCCGCACCGGAGGGTACCCCGCCTGTTCCGCCCGCAACGATCGCGGCGAAGCGTTCGCGCGTGCGCCGATTCGCGAGCGCCGCCATGAATTGGATGAGCTGCTGTTGCATGCCACCACTCTCACACGGGTGGCCTCGGCATCAGGAGGCCCGACCTCGCGCTCACACCACCCGATCTCGGCGAGGCTAGGCGCGGGGATCGTCCCGCAGCTGGGCGTTGCCGCGCACGAGCTTGACCGCGAACGCGAGGGTTCCGAGCTTGCCGCGCCCGCGCGGGTCGCCACCGATCGCGGAGAAGATCCGCCGCAGCCGCTTGTGCAGTGACTGGCGCTCGAGGAAGAGGACCTGCGCCGCATCGGTCGCGTTGCACCCGGAGGTGATCCATACGTCGAGGGTGCGGACCAGCTCGCCGCCGTTGCGACGATCGAGCCGGATGAGTTCCCCGAGCACCTCCTCGACGATGGAGTCCACCGCACCGCGGGAGAGGGACCGCTCGGCCGTGCGCTCCACGAGGAAGTCGGAGGCGTCGTGGATCGCGTCTGTCCACTTCGAGGATCGGCCCAGCCGCCACGTGACCTTCGCCTCGGCGAGTGAGAACGCGGCCTGTCGGATGGTCGGCGCGGTGGGCCCCAGCGCGCCGGTGAGCCCCGCGCGCGCCACCGCCTCGCGCAGGACGCCGAGCATCTGCTCCCGCTCGGCGTGGCCGCTGGGCGCGGGCAGGGGCATGAGGATGTCCACCCAGGCGCCGTCCACGATCAGCAGGGCGCCTGGCAGTGCCGTGCGGGCCCGCTGCTCGATGTCTCCGGCCCCGTCCGCCGGCCGCCGGACGGCCGCCATCACGAGCGGCTGGTTCGCGGAGATCCCCGCGGCCTGGCACAGCTCGATGAGCCGGTCGCCGCCGCCGCCGGCGCCGACGATGCGCAGGAGCTCGTCCTCGGCGAGCCGGGCAAGGCTTGGCCGGTGCTGCTGGGCGAGGGCGAGGGCCACGATGCTGCGCACCCGGGCGAGCACGGTCTCGAGCAGCTCCGCGTCGGCGCCGGGCCCGCCGATGAGTTCGAGCCGCGCGGCGCCGATCCCGCCCACGGTCAGCTCGGCGTCCGGCCCGTGCGCCCCCTGTGCGGGCTCGGGGCCGGCCGAGGCCAGGAGTACACCTCGGGTGTCCACGACCCGGGCGTGGACGTCGAGGGTCTCGGCGATGAGCGTGATGAGTGGGCTGAGCAGTGCGCCGGAGCTGGCGATCCGCTCGGTCAGGGCCTGGGAGAGCCGGTCGGCGGTCTGCAGCGCGTCGACCTGGGCCGAGACGATGCGTCGGTTGACCGCCTCCGCGACCTCGACGAACGGCACCACCTGGCGCAGCTCGATGAGGGGCAGCCCGGCCTCATCCGCCGCCTCGATGAGCTCGGTTGGGAGCCGTGCACCGGTGCCGGCGGTCTCGACGGCGAGCGCCGCGACCCGTCGCGACGCGAGGCTCCACACGTACTCGGCCTGAGCGGCGGGCTTGAGCGCGAGGAGCGCGGCGCCACCGGTGAGCAGGAGTTCCCCGCCGGAGAGCAGGGGGGCGATCTCGAGGACCTCACTCGAGTGGACCCACCGGACGCGGGCCTGGGGAACGCCGGCGCTGCCGCCCACCACCACGGGGGCGCCGACGGCGAGGACCCCGCCGGCAAGGATCTCGCTCAAGGGCAGTGACACGACAACAGACCTCCATCGGGCGACATTGTGTCGCCTTAGAACTCTTGGGTAGGCGACAGAACGAGTCTAGAAGGTGATCCGTCACACACCTACGCTGGATGCAGCCGGCTACTCGCTCCCCCAGCGAATCCCACGAGAAAGTAGTCTCACATGAGCCTTCGCACTCAGAGCCACTCTGAGAACGCCACGCACGTCGTCGAGGACGTGCTGCAGCCCGTTCCGGAGTCAGCTCGCACCACCAAGGTCTCCGGACAGTTCTGGATCTGGGCTGGGGCCAACGTCGCCCCCATCAACTGGATCCTTGGTGCCCTCGGCATCAATATGGGCCTCGGCCTCGCGGACACCATGACGGTGCTCGTCCTCGGCAACATCATCGGCATGTTCGGCTTCGGCTTCTTCGTCCTCCTCGGGCAGAAGACCGGCGCGACCGGCATGCTCCTGGCGCGCGGCGCGTTCGGCCGCCGCGGCGCCTACATCCCGGCCGCCATCCAGGCGATCGTCGCCGTGGGCTGGTCCGCCGTGAACACGTGGGTCATCCTCGATCTGGTCATGGCCCTGTTCGGCATGATCGGCTGGGTCGACCCGACCCAGATGAACCTGGGCTGGAAGATCGCGGTCGCGGCCGTGATCATGAGCGTCCAGGTGGCCATCTGCTACCGCGGCTACGGCGCGATCGCCAAGTTCGAGCGCATCACCATGCCGCCCACGCTCCTGGTGCTCGTGGCCATGTCCATCATCGCGTGGACCCAGCTGCCCATCGACTGGAGCTACGCCGGCCCCGTCGGCAACATCCTCACCGGCGGCGAGCGCATCGCCGCGATGTCCGGCATCATGACCGCAATCGGCATCGGCTGGGGCATCGGCTGGTTCACGTATGCCCCCGACTACTCGCGCTTCGTCTCCAAGAGCATCCCCAAGAAGAAGCTGTACCTCACCTCGGTCCTGGGCCAGTTCCTCCCGGTCATCTGGCTCGGCCTGCTCGGCGCGAGCCTCGCGACCATGAACGGCACGGCGGACCCGGGCGAGCTGATCGTCAAGAGCTTCGGCGTCATGGCCATCCCGGTCATCCTGCTCGTGATCCACGGCCCGATCGCCACCAACATCATCAACCTGTACACGTTCGGCGTGGCCACCCAGGCCCTGGACATCAAGATCTCCCGGAAGAAGATCTCGATCCTCGTGGGCATCTTCTCGATGTGCGCCGTGATCCTCTTCCTCTTCGCCGAGGACTTCGCAACGCTCCTGGACGGCTGGGTCGTGGCGATCGCGGCTTGGGTGTCCACGTGGGGCGGCATCATGGCGGTGCACTACTTCGTCTTCGAGCGCCGCCACAAGAAGTTCGACTACCTGTTCCTGAGCCCCAAGGACACCCGCCTCAAGGCCGTCAACCCCGTAGCGCTCATCGCGTTCTTCGCCGGTCTGATCATGACGTGGCTGTTCATGGACGGCGCCATCCCGATCTTCCAGGGCCCCATCGCGATGGCGATGGGCGGCGTGGACCTCTCGTGGCTCGCCGGAACCGCTACCTCGGCAGGCCTGTACTTCGCCCTCGGCTACCCGCGGTTCAAGAACCGCATCCACCACGGTGTCCCGCTGGGCATCAGGGGCGACCTGAGCGACCAGGAGTACCTCGACACCCACGGCGACGCGTCGACGCACGACGGCGACCGCGCGGCGCTGCACCCCGCCTCGCCTTCCGCCGGGGTCGCCCCGGCTGCCGTGGACACGGCCTCGGCCTCCTAGGCCTTCCAACTCAGGGCGGCGGCGGGCTCCTGGTCCGCCGCCGCCCCCATGCCACCATGCCCTTTCAAGGAGGAGCCATGACTGCCAGCGACTTCAGTGTCTTCATGGAGGAGATCGATGCGTTCACGTACCGCGAGGCCATCGCGGACGGAGCGCCGATCATCATCCCGGTCGGGTCGATCGAACAGCACGGACCGCACCTTCCGCTCAACACGGACGTCATCCTGTCCAAGGCCATGAGCGCCAGGCTCGCGGGCGCGCTCGGCGGGCTCGTGGCCGCGCCGATCGTGTACGGGTACAAGTCGCAGCAGCGCTCGGGCGGGGGGAACCACCTGGGCGGCACCACGAGCCTCGATGGAACAACGCTGATCTCCATTGCGAAGACCCTGACGCTCGAGTTCGCGCGGCACGGGGCGCGCCGGCTCGTATTCCTCAACGGCCATTTCGAGAACTACCAGTTCCTGTACGAGGGCGTGGAGCAGGCCACGGCTGAACTCTCGCTGCGCGGCCAGGACGTGGCCGCCGTGCTGCTCTCCTACTGGGACTTCGTGGACGAGGACACGATCGAGACGATCTACCAGGGCGCGTTCCCCGGGTGGGACGTCGAGCATGGCGGTGTCCTCGAGACGTCCCTCATGCTGCACCTCCACCCCGAACTGGTCCGCCTGGACCGCGTCATGGACCTGCCGGCCGCGCAGCTGCCCAGGTATGACGTGCTGCCCGTCCGCGCCGAACTGACCCCGGAGTCGGGGTGCCTCTCCTCCGCCGCCGCGGCGTCCCGTGAGGCCGGCGAGCTGCTCCTCGAGCGCACCTCCGCGGCCCTGGCCGACGAGATCGGGGCGGAGCTCGGCCTGGGCGTCAGCGCCGCGGCCGCACACTAGCGCGCACCGATTCGTTGCGATCAACGCAACTTTGATGCAACGACTTGACCGTGATCGCCACCACACATACATTGAGAACAACCCGGTTGCATTGTTCGCAACAGGCTCTGGACCTCCACTTCATCCCACGCACACACAATCCCTTCAGAAGGAGACCATCATGTCCGTCGACAACGCCGTCACCACCGTCGCCGAGCTCGAGCGCCTCAAGGTGCTCCACAACGGCAGCAAGGGCAAGCTGACGTTCTCCGATGCCGAGTTCGAGCGCCGCCTCGGCGGCCTCCGCCAGATCATGGCCGCCAAGGACCTGGATGCCGTCATCCTGACCAGCTACCACGGCATCAAGTACTACTCCGACTTCCTCTACACGACGTTCGGCCGCAACTATGCCCTCGTCGTCACGGCGGAGGACTCGGTCACCATCACCGCGAACATCGACGCCGGCATGCCGTGGCGCACCTCGTACGGCGAGAACATCGTCTACACGGACTGGCGCCGGGACAACTTCTACTTCGGCCTGCAGGAGGCCCTGCGCCAGCGCGGCGTCAAGGCCACCCGCCTCGGCGTCGAGGACGACTTCCTCCCGGGCCTGACCCGCGAGAAGATCGCCGCCGCCTTCCCGGGTGCGCAGCTCCTCGACGTCTCCCAGGACGCCATGCGCCAGCGCATGATCAAGTCCGCGGAGGAGATCGAGGTCATCAAGCACGGCGCCCGCATCGGCGATCTGGGCGGCGAGGCCATCCGCAACGCGATCCGCGAGGGCATCACCGAGTACGAGGTCGCCCTCATCGGCACCGAGGCCATGGTGCACGAGATCGCCAAGACGTTCCCGGACCGCGAGGTCCGCGACACCTGGGTCTGGTTCCAGTCCGGCATCAACACCGACGGCGCCCACAACTGGGCCACGACCCGGAAGCTGCAGAAGGGCGACATCCTCTCCCTCAACTGCTTCCCGATGACCTCCGGCTACTACACCGCCCTCGAGCGCACCCTCTTCCTCGGCCAGCCGGACGAGGAGAGCCTGCGCCTGTGGAACATCAACGTCGAGGTGCACCGCCGCGGCCTCGAGCTCATCAAGCCGGGCGCCGTCTGCAAGGACATCGCGGCCGAGCTCAACGAGATCTACATCGGCTACGGCCTCCTCCCCAACCGCACGTTCGGCTACGGCCACTCGTTCGGCGTCCTCTCGCACTACTACGGCCGCGAGGCGGGCCTCGAGCTCCGCGAGGACATCGACACCGTCCTCGAGCCGGGCATGGTCGTCTCGATGGAGCCGATGATCACGGTTGCGGACGGCCAGCCGGGCGCCGGCGGCTACCGCGAGCACGACATCCTCGTCATCGGCGAGGACACCGTCGAGAACATCACCAAGTTCGGGTTCGGCCCCGAGCACAACATCGTCGAGGCCTGATCCGGGCCCTCGATCCCGCCTCCGGGGCCGGGCTCGTCACGGGGACCGGACCCGGTGAGCACAGCGGCGCCGCATCCCGGCTGACACCGTCAGCTGTGGTGCGGCGCCGCCGTCGTCCGCGACCACCCGACAGCACAGCGCGCACCCGTGGCGCATCCAGAGACTGCAGAAGGTGCACCATGACTGAGAACGGCGAGCAGCCCGAGGCGCGCGGCACGTCCCCCATCACCAACGCCATCTCCGTGCTGCGGTGCTTCACCGTGGACGAGCCGCTCCTGGGTGTCACAGACATCGCCGCGCGCATCGGTCTGCACAAGAGTTCGGTGTCCCGGATGCTCGCGACGCTCGAGGCGGAGGACCTCGTCGAGCGCGACTCCGAGACGCGGCGGTACCGGCTGGGACTCGGGGTGATCGGCATCGCCGGCCCCCTGCTCGCGGAGCTCGACGTGCGCCGGGTCGCGTACCCGGCCCTGCGCGACCTCACCGAGCGCACCGGCGAGACGAGCGCACTGCTCGTGTGGAGCGGCCACGAGGCCGTCTCGGTCGAGCAGGTCCCGAGCCCCCACCTCGTCAAGCACACGACAGCCCTCGGCACGCGCTACCGGACGGCCCTCTCGGCATCGGTGCAGGTGTTCCTCGGCGCGGTGCCCGCCGCGCGGATGCGCACCCTCGTCGGCGACGGCACGGTCGCGTACGCCCACACGGACGACGCCGGCCTGGACGCCTTGGCGGCGCGCCTCGCCGAGGCGGCGGAGCGGGGCTACGCGGCGAACTTTGGCGAGACCTCCCTCGAGGAGGTCGGGGTGTCCGCGCCCGTGCACGACCATCGCGGCGATGTCGTCGCGGCCGTGCTCATCTCCGCACCCAGATTCCGCGTCTCGCCGGAGCAGCTCGAGGCCCTCGGCGCGGCGTGCGCCCAAGCCGCCGCCGAGATCACGCGCCGTCTCGGCGGCGAGGTCACACGGTCGCCTGAAGTCGCGGTCAGAACACGGGCCCTTGCCATGTGATGCCAAGCACACCTATCCTGATGCAACCGAGTTGCGCGAATCGCAACCCATGAGTTCAGGTGGTTTCTATTCCATGAGCACCGATCACTTCCCTCGGATGGCCTCAGCGAACGGCGTCGACGGCGACACGTCGCTGAGCGGCCAGTCCCGTCCCAACGAAGGCCACGGCATCGGCAAGGACGCGCGCCGCCGGGTCATCTGGGGCAGCTTCATCGGCAACTTCGTCGAGTGGTTCGACTACGCCGTCTACGGCTATCTCGCCTCGACGATCGCCGCCGCGTTCTTCCCGGAGTCTGACAAGCAGACCGCGCTCCTGGCGACGTTCGCCGTCTTCGCCATCTCCTTCTTCGTCCGCCCGCTCGGCGGATTCGTGTGGGGCCACATCGGCGATCGCCTCGGCCGGCGCACCGCCCTCTCCCTCTCGATCCTCATCATGAGCGGCGCGACGTTCTGCATCGCCCTCATCCCCTCGTACAGCCTCATCGGCATGGGCGCGCCGATCATCCTCCTCGTGATCCGCGTGATCCAGGGCTTCTCCGCCGCCGGCGAGTACGCGGGGGCCTCCGCCTTCCTCGTCGAGTACGCCCCGGCCAACCGGCGCGGGCTCTACGCGGCCGTCGTGCCCGCCTCGACCGCGGCCGGGCTCCTCCTCGGCTCGCTCCTCGCCGCGCTGCTCTCGATCATCCTCAGCGATTCGCAGATGGCCGAGTGGGGCTGGCGCCTGCCCTTCCTGCTCGCCGCGCCCATGGGCCTGATCGGCCGGTACATCCGCACCAAGCTCGAGGACACCCCGGTGTTCCGCGAGCTCGCCAAGGAGGACGAGGTCATCCACGCCCCCGTCAAGGACATGTTCGCCAACCACTGGCGCTCGCTCCTGCTCGCCGTGGGCGCGGTGCTGCTGAACGCGGTCGGCTTCTACGTGATCCTCTCCTACATGCCCACGTACCTCTCCACGGAGCTCGGGTTCGGGGCCACGGAATCCTTCTTCGCCACGACGATCGCCCTGCTGACGTACATCGGCTTCATCTTCCTCACGGGCCTCGCCTCGGACAGGTTCGGCCGCAAGCGCGTGCTCATCACGGCCTCGGTGCTGTTCATCCTCCTCACGGTCCCGGCCTTCATGCTCCTGGACACCGGCAACTTCGCGGTGATCCTGCTCGTCGAGGTGTTCCTCGGCGCCATGCTCACGCTCTCAATGACGGGACCCTCCCGAGCTTCCTCGCCGAGCTGTTCCCCACCCGCATCCGCTACTCGGGCTTCGCGGTCAGCTTCAACCTCGCCAACGCCGTCTTCGGCGGCACGGCACCGTTCATGGCCACGCTGCTCATCGGGCTCATGCACACCAAGCTCGCCCCGGCCTGGTACCTCGTGGCCGCCGCCGTCATCTCCCTCATCGCCGTCCTGTGCGCCAAGGAGACCTCCCGCCGGCCGCTCGCGCACTGACCCTAGCCGAGCCCAGCGGCGCCGCACCCCGCCCTCGCGAGGTGCGGCGCCGCCGTCGTGCTCCTGGTGCCCCGGTTCCGGCGCGCCGATAGGGTGGGGTCCATGACTGAGAACAGCGACGCGTCCGAGGGGCGCGGGGGTTCCCCCGTCTCGACCGCGATCGCCGTGCTGCGCTGCTTCAGCGTCGACGAGCCGCTCCTGGGCGTCACCGAGATCGCCGCCCGACTGGGAATGCACAAGAGCTCCGCGTCCCGGATCCTGGCCACGCTCGAGTCCGAGGACCTCGTGGAACGCGACCCCGCCTCCCGGCGGTACCGGCTCGGGCTCGGGATCATCGCGATCGCGGGGCCCCTGCTCGCAGACCTCGACGTCCGGCGCGTGGCCATCCCGACGCTGCGCGAGCTGACGGAACGCACCGGCGAGACAAGCGCGCTCCTGCTGTGGAGCGGTCACGAGGCCGTGGCGGTCGAGCAGGTCCCGAGCCCCCACCAGGTCAAGCACACCACGGCGCTGGGCACCCGCTACGCGACCGCGCTCTCGGCGTCGGTCCAGGTGTTCCTCGCGACGCTGCCGCCGGAACGGGTCCGGGCGCTGATCGCCAGCGGCGCGGTGAGCCTCCCCGCCACGGACGACGCCGGGCTGGACGCCTACGCGGTGCGCCTCACCGAGGCGACGGGGCGCGGGTATGCGGTCAACTACGGCGAGACGTCGATCGACGAGGTCGGCGTCGCCGCGCCCGTGCGCGACCACCGCGGGGACGTCGTCGCGGCGGTCCTCGTCTCCGCGCCGCGGTTCCGCGTGTCCGAGGCGCAGCTCGGAGCACTGGGCGAGGCCTGCGCGAAGGCAGCCGCGGACGTCACGCGCCGCCTCGGCGGCGCCCCCTCCCCTAGCGTTGAGGGGTCACTTCCCCGTTGAGGGGTCACTTCCCCGCTGACGGGTCACTTCCCCGCTGAGGGGTCACTTCCCCGCTGACGGGTCACTTCCCTGCGACGAGGGGTCACTCGGCGATGTCCTCGGCCCACAACTCGGGGTTCTCACGGATGAACGCGGACATCATCTCGACGCACCTCTCGTCGTCGAGCACCTCGACTTCGACGCCCCGCGAGCGCAGCAGCTCGAGCTCGCCGGGGTAGGTGCGGGCCTCCCCCACCACGACCCGCGGGATCTTGAACTGGATGATCGTCCCGGTGCACATCGCACACGGGGCGAGCGTCGTGTACATGACCGTGTCCCGGTAGCTGCTCTGGCGCCCCGCCGCCCGGAGAGCGGACATCTCCCCGTGCGCGATCGGGTCCCCACCCTGGACGCGCTTGTTGTGCCCGGCGGCAAGCAGCTCGCCACCGCGGACCAGCGCGGCACCGATCGGGATCCCACCCTGCGAGAGGCCCTCGCGGGCGGCCGCGAAAGCGGCCTCGAACCCGGCGTCGCGGCTCTTCGGCGGGGTGACGGGCGCGGCGGCGGTCATCGCTGCGCGCCCGCCGGGACGAGCATGACCTTGGTCGCGCGGCGCTCGTCCATGGCCCGGTACGCCTCGGGGGCCTCCTCGAGCGGCATGACCGAGTCGAACACGAGGCCGGGGTTGATGGCGCCGGAGAGAACGTCGTCGAGGAGCTCCGGCAGGTAGGCGCGCGTCGAGGCCGCCCCGCCGCCCACGGAGATGTTCTTCGAGAACAGCGTGCCAATCGGCAGCTCGGACCCGCCGGCCGGGACGCCTACGAACCCGAGGCTCCCGCCCGGGCGCGTGCAGCGCAGCGCCTGATCCATGGACTCGTGCGTCCCAACGCACTCGAGCACGGAGTCCGCCAGGACGCCCCCGAGGATCTCCCGCACCTTCTCCGCGGACTCCTTGCCCCGCTCCGCGATGACGTCGGTCGCGCCGAACTCGCGCGCGATCGCGGCCCGGTCCTCGTGGCGGGACATCGCGATGATCCTCTCGGCGCCCAGCCGCTTCGCCGCGAGGACCCCGCAGAGGCCCACGGCGCCGTCGCCCACCACCACGACGCTCCGCCCCGGGCCCACGTGGGCGGCGAGCGCAGCGTGGTGCCCGGTGCCCATGACGTCGGAGAGCGTCAGAAGGCTCTTGGTCAGCGCCTCGTCCGGCTCGGTGACCCCGGGGACGGCCACGAGCGTTCCGTTGGCCATCGGCACGCGGACGCGCTCGCCCTGACCGCCGTCCACGGGGACGCCATGCTCGTCGGTGGCCCCCCAGGCGGCGCGGTGCTCGCACGCGACCTGCACCCCATTGCGGCACGAGGGGCATTCCCCGCACGAGATGGCCCACGGTGCGACAACGAAGTCGCCCACCTTCACGGCGGTGACGTCATCTCCCACCGCCTCCACCACACCGACGAACTCATGCCCGATGGGCTTGGCGTCGGTGATCTCCCGGACGCCGCGGTAGGGCCAGAGGTCCGAGCCGCACACGCACGCAGCCGTCACGCGGACCAGGGCATCGCCGGGAAGGCGGAGCTCGGGGTCGGGCCGGTCTTCGACGCGGATGTCGCGGGTTCCGTGGATCATGGTGGCGCGCATGGGCAGGCTCCTGACGTGGCGGCAGTATCAGGTCAAACCTACTCCGGTCTATCCTCTTCTCGTGGCGGCTCTCACCCCCGCACCCATGCTCGACGACGGGCGCCGCCTCTACGAGGCCGGTTCCTGGACCAGCGCGCTCGAGGCGTTCGAGCGTGCAGACTCGGCCGCGCCCCTCGCCGGCAGCGATCTCATGCTCACGGCCTTCAGCGCGTACCTCCTGGGGCGCGAGGAGCGCAGCATCGACCTTCTCGGCCGCGCCTTCCGGGAGTTCCTCGGGACGCACGACGACGCCGCTGCCGCCCGCGCCGCCTTCTGGCTCTCGTTCACGCACGACACGCGCGGGGACCGTGCCCAAGCCGAGGCCTGGGGACGCCGCCTCGCGGGGATCATCGATGAGGCCGGCCTCACGGCCGAACGGGCGCTCCTCCTCTCCGGGCTGGGCCACCGGAGCCTCGCCTCGCCGGATGCCGCCGACACCCGGCGCGCCCTCGAGCTCTCGCGGGAGGCGCTCGCGATCGCCCGGCCCGCCCGGGACACGGACACGGAGGTCTTCTCGCGGCTGAGCGCGGGGTGGGCCCTGCTCCGGCTCGGGCGCACCACGGAGGGCCTCGGCGAGCTCGACGAAGCGATGGCCACCGTGGCCTCCGACGAGGTGCGGACGCCGATCGTGAACGGCGTGGCCTACTGCTCGGTGATCTCCGCGTCCCTCTGGGCCGATGACGTGGCGAGGGCCCGCGAGTGGACCGCGGTCGCGACCGCGTGGTGCGACCGGAGCCCGGAGCTGGTGCCGTTCCGTGGCCAGTGCCTCGTGCACCGCTCGCAGGTGAAGACGCTCGACGGCGACTGGCCGGGCGCCCTCGAGGAGGCCCTCCGCGCGGCCCGGCGGCTGCTCCCCGCGGACGCGGGACTGGCCAGCTACCAGCTCGGCGAGGTCCACCGGCTCGCGGGACGCTTCGCCGAGGCGGAGGACGCGTATCGACTCGCGAACTCAGCCGGCCGCCGGCCCGAGCCCGGGCTCATGCTGCTCCGGCTCGCG
Organism: Sinomonas cyclohexanicum; assembly: GCF_020886775.1. Taxonomy (GTDB): domain Bacteria; phylum Actinomycetota; class Actinomycetes; order Actinomycetales; family Micrococcaceae; genus Sinomonas; species Sinomonas cyclohexanicum. Next base: position 932,586 of record NZ_AP024525.1, on the reverse strand, counting down.
CAGGGCCGCACCGATGCGGCGGCCGTAACGGCTCGCAGGCTCGACACCGAGCTGACCCGCCGCTCGGAACGGGAGGAGTTCCTGCCCGCCTTCGTCGAGGTGATGGCCGCCGCCGGGGACGCCGACGCCGCGCTCGAAGCCGCCGAGGAGCTCGCGCGGATCGCGGACCGGGCCGAGCGGGAGCGGCCCGGGCGTGCACCGGTTCCCCGTGCCCGGGCGCTCGCAGCGGAGGGCACGGCGTTGTGCGCAGCGGGCGAGGCCTCGCGTGCGGTCGCTGCCCTCCGCGACGCGTCCCTCGCATGGCACGACCTCGGCATGCCGTACCTCGAGGCCCGCGCCCGGGCGGTGCTCGGCCGGTGCTACGCGGCACTCGGCGACGACGAGGCGGCGGTGCTCGAGGTCGACGCCGCGCGGACCGCCTTCGAGCGGCTCGGCGCGGCGCCGGACCTTGCGGCCCTGCCCACCAGCCCTGATGGGACGACGACGGCCGCCGCCCACGCGCCGTCGCCCGCCGGTCCCCTCACCGAGCGGGAGGTAGAAGTGATGCGGCTCGTCGCTGAGGGCCTCACGAACCGGGCGATCGCGAACCGGCTCGTGCTGAGCGAGAAGACCGTGGCCCGGCACCTCGCGAACATCTACGCAAAGCTCGGCATCGCCTCGCGCGCCGCGGCGACGGCCTACGCCTACGACCACCGCCTCGTCTGACCTCCCCTCACGTTGAGGGCTGAGGGCTCATCTCCCTCGGGCGTCGCGGGCGCCACGGCCCCAAGGAGTAGCCCCGGGCGGCGGCCGGCTGCACAGAAATGCCCATGCCCCAGCACGCGGGATGCACCATCCGCCCGACGCGCCGCCGCGCGCCCCAGCCGTACCGTCGAGGCATGACCAGCACCCAGCCCCAGACATCCCTCCCCACCGGACGCGATCGCCGCCCCCGAATCATCGAGACGATCATCGTCGGCGGCGGCCAGGCCGGCCTCGCCACGGCACACTGGCTCGCCGAGACGGGCCGCGAGTTCCTCGTCATCGAGGCCAGCGAGCGGATCGGCACTCAGTGGCGCGAGCGCTACGACTCCCTCCGCCTCTTCACGCCGGGCATTGCGAATGGGCTGCCCGGCGAGCCGTTCCCCGGCCCCAGGTTCACCTTCCCGAGCGCCCGCGAACTCGCCGACTACCTCGAGGCCTACGCCGCGCCGTTCGCCGAGCGGATCCTCACCGGGGCGCGGGTCACCGCGGTGGACGCTCTCGACGGCGGCGGGTTCCGCGTCGAGACGAGCGCGGGCGAGTACAGGGCGGACAACGTGGTGATCGCCATCGGATCCGACGCCATGCCGACCGTGCCCGAGGTCGCCGGGCAGCTCGACCCGGGTATCCGCCAGATGCACTCGAGCCGCTACCGGAACCCGGACCAGTTCCTCCCCGGGCCCGTGCTCGTGGTCGGTGCGGGGACCTCGGGGGCGGACCTCGCCCTCGAGGCGGTCCGGTCCGGGCACGAGACGTGGCTCTCCGGCCGCCATCCGGGGGAGATCCCTGGCAGCGAGCGTGTCCGGGGCCCGATCTTCTGGTTCGTCTCGAACTACGTCCTGAGCCTCAAGAACCCCATCGGGCGGAAGGCCCGGCCGAAGATCCGCGGCGGGAGCGCCCCGCTCGTGCGCACCAAGCGCGCGGACTTGGACGCCGCGGGCATCCACCGCACGCAGGCGCGGGCCGTGGGCGCCGTCGACGGGAAGCCGCAGCTCGACGACGGCACCGTGCTCGACGTCGCGAACGTCCTGTGGTGCACAGGCTATCGGGCAGACTACTCCTTCGTGCCCGCCGCGACGGTGGGCGACGACGGCTTCCCCCTCGAGCACGACGGCGCCGCCGAGGGCGTTCCGGGCCTGTACTTCGTAGGCCTCGTGTTCCAGCGCACCTTCGCCTCGCACCTCGTGGGCGGGGTGGGAAAGGACGCGAAGCTCGTGGCGGAGATGATCGGTGCGAGGTCACGCACCCCCGTCTCAACCCCCTAGCCGCCGTCTGGGAGTCACCTTCTGTGAGTCAGCTTCTGGGGGTCACCTCCTGTAGGTCACCTCCGGTGGGTGCGGACAAGGCCGGGGCCTGCACTCCTCCCCAGCCTTCCCTGCACTGCTCCCCAAGATTGGCCGCACCGGGGATCGGACACCGGCCGAACCACGCCGCAGGCGGCGGCCAAGGGCACGTAGGCGGTGGGGAAGGGTGCAGCCAAAGTTGGGGAGGAGTGCGGCCGACCGTCAGGATGTGACACTCAGAAGCTGACACACTGACGTACGACGGCGGCCGGTCGCCTCCCACGGGGAAGGCGACCGGCCGCCGTCGTACGTCAGTGCCGAATCAGAGGTTCGAGTCCGCCAGGTGCACCGGGTAGACCGAGCGGAGGAGGTGGGCGGTCTCGGACGGCGTCTTGCCGACCTTGACTCCGGCGGCCTCGAGGGCCTCCTTCTTCGCCTGGGCGGTGCCCGAGGAGCCGGAGACGATGGCGCCGGCGTGGCCCATGGTCTTGCCCTCCGGGGCGGTGAAGCCGGCCACGTAGCCGACGACCGGCTTGGTGACGTTGTTCTTGATGAACTCGGCCGCACGCTCCTCGGCATCCCCGCCGATCTCGCCGATCATGACGATCGCCTTCGTGTCCGGGTCCGCCTCGAACGCGGCGAGGGCGTCGATGTGGGTGGTGCCGATGACCGGGTCGCCGCCGATGCCGATGGCGGTGGAGAAGCCGAGGTCACGCAGCTCGTACATCATCTGGTAGGTCAGGGTGCCCGACTTGGACACGAGGCCCACGCCGCCCTTGCCCGTGATGTTCGCCGGGGTGATGCCCACGAGGGCCTCGCCCGGAGTGATGATGCCGGGGCAGTTCGGGCCGATGATGCGCGTGGTCTGGTTGCCGTTCGCGTCCTTGCGGGACTGGGCGAGGGCCCAGAACTCGGCGGAGTCCTGCACCGGCACGCCCTCGGTGATGACCACGACGAGGCCGATCTCAGCCTCGATGGCCTCAACCACGGCGTCCTTTGTGAAGGCCGGCGGGACGAACACGATGGACGTGTCCGCGCCGGTCTCGGCCATGGCCTCCTTGACGGAGCCGAACACGGGCAGCTCGATGGCGTTGCCGTGCTGGTCGGTGTGCGAAACGGTGGTGCCGGCCTTGCGCGCGTTCACGCCGCCAACGATGTTGGTCCCTGCCGCGAGCATGCGCGCGGTGTGCTTGGAGCCCTCGCCGCCGGTGATGCCCTGGACGATGACCTTGTTGTCCTTGTTGAGGAAGATCGACATTTTTCTCTCGTCCTTACTTCACTGCGTTCGAGGAGTTCGCCAGCTCGGCGGCCTTGTCGGCGCCCTGGTCCATGTTCTCGGCGAGGGTCACCAACGGGTGGTTGGCCTCGTGCAGGATGCGGCGGCCCTCCTCGACGTTGTTCCCGTCCAGGCGCACCACGAGCGGCTTGTCAGCCTTGTCGCCGAGCTTGTCCAGCGCGCCGACGATGCCGTTCGCGACCGCGTCGCACGCCGTGATGCCGCCGAAGACGTTCACGAACACGCTCTTGACCTGGTCATCGCCGAGGATGATCCCGAGGCCGTTCGCCATGACCTCGGCAGACGCGCCGCCGCCGATGTCCAGGAAGTTGGCCGGCTTGACGTTGCCGTGCTTCTCGCCGGCGTACGCCACGACGTCGAGGGTGGACATCACGAGGCCCGCGCCGTTGCCGATGATGCCGACCTCGCCGTCGAGCTTGACGTAGTTCAGGTCCAGGGCCTTGGCCTTGGCCTCGAGCGGGTCCTCGGAGTCCTTGTCCGCGAGGGCCTCGTGCTCGGCGTGGCGGAAGCCGGCGTTCTCGTCGAGGGAGACCTTGCCGTCCAGCGCGATGATGTCACCGGCGCCGGTGCGGACCAGCGGGTTGACCTCGACCAGCGTGGCATCCTCGCCCTTGAAGACGTCCCACAGCTTGACGATGACGGCGGCGACCTGCTCGCGCAGCTCGGGGGCGAAGCCGGCCTTCTCCACGATCTCGGCGGCCTTGGCGGCGTCGATGCCCACGGCCGGGTCGACCGGCACCTTCGCCAGTGCGTCCGGGCGCTCGACGGCGAGCTGCTCGATCTCCATGCCGCCCTCGACCGAGCACATGGCCAGGTAGTTGCGGTTCGCGCGGTCCAGCAGGACCGAGAAGTAGAACTCCTCGGCGATGTCCGCGCCCGCGGCGATCATGACCTTCTTGACCGTGTGGCCCTTGATGTCCATGCCGAGGATGTTGGTGGCGTGCTCGAACGCCTCGTCGGCGGTCCTGGCGACCTTCACGCCGCCGGCCTTGCCGCGGCCACCGACCTTCACCTGAGCCTTGACGACGGTGACCCCGCCGATCTTCTCGGCCGCGGCCTTGGCTTCCTCGGGGGTGTACGCAACGATCCCGGCAAGCACGGGAACACCGTGCGCCTCGAACAGATCGCGCGCCTGATACTCAAACAGGTCCACGGTTCAGGTCCTCTACGTCGAAGTAGTGCTTACTCGGAGCAAGCACGAGGCGCCGCGGGGAGCTCCCCGACGGCGGGCCTGATGCTCCAAGGGGAAACTCTAGCCCCTCGCGGCGTTGCGGTTTGAACCGGGGCGGCTTTCGTGACCAACCGCACAGCTCTACAGAGTGTAGAATCCGCGCGCTGGCCGCGGGCCGTGCTAAGCCTGGCGCGCGCCGACGGACTCGATGACCGCCACGCTCTCCGCGAGCGGGTCGAGGGCTGAGAGCTCCGCCCGCGCGGCCGCCAGACGATCGCGCATCGCCTCATCGGCCAGCACGCGCTCGACGGCTGCCCGGATCGCCTCGGGGCGCGGCCTTTCGGTGCGAAGGTCCTCGGCCAGCCCGCGGTAGGCGAGCCGGGCATTGACATCCCCCTTGCCCTCGTTGAGGCCCGCAACGACCATGGGAACGCCAGCGCTGATGGCCATGAGCACGCCTCCCTGGCCCCCGTTGGTCACGTACACGTCCGAGGCCGGCAGGACGGCGTCGAAGTCCAGGAATTCCTCGACCACCACGTTCTCCGCCCCGATCCTGTCCCGCACGGGGCCGGCGGGCTGTCGCCCGGTGGAGACGACGACCTGCATGCCGCTGTCCCGCAGCGCCTCGACCGCGGGGTAGATGAGCTTTCCGAAGTCCGCGGTGTCGATAGTGCCCTGCGAGACGAGCGCACGACGCCGGTACCCGCCGAGCGGGACATCGGTGCCGCGGTCGCCGTCCGGGTCGCGCCACGGAAGCAGCGCGCCGACGTGCCGGACCTTCGGATTCGTTGACCGGCGCGGGAAGTCCAGGCTGGGGGTGCCGGTCTGGATAACCGCCGAGGCGACGCGGTAGGGGACATCGGTCATAACGGTCCGCAGGTCGAACGGCACGCCGTACTCTGCGAGGATCTCGCGGTAGCGGAGCTTGGCAGGCCGCAGGACCACGGTGTTGGAGACGTAGCGTGCAGCGGCGTGCTTCGCCCGGTCGAGGCGGTTGCGGGGGTACCCGAAGCCGAAGAACATCGGCGGGACGTCCGGCGCGGATTCGATGTCCCCGATCACGTTGACCGGCACCGAGGCGACCCCGAGGAAGCGCACGGCGAGCTCGGCGGCGAAGAAGCCCGTGTCGTGCACGAGCACGGTGAAGGGGAACGTCTCCCTGATCTCGCGGAGGTCCTCGAAGAACCGGCCGACGTTGTCCGCGAAGAAGGCCCTGCCGTCGAACGAGATCTGCCGGGGGCCGGAGAGCTTGGTGCGCTCGGGGAAGATCTCGTTGATGTTCTCGGCGGTCACCTCGGTGGCGCGCACATAGGGGAAGTGCCGGACGCCCATGCGGGCGAGCTTCTGCCCGTACAGGCTCCCGGTGTAGAAGGCGACCCCGTGGCCGGCCTCCTGCGTGGCCTTCGCGATGCCCGTGAGCGGGTTGAAGTGGCCGTCCTGGGTGAGGCTGGCGAAGAGGACTCTCATGATGTGCTCCATCTGCGAATCCGAGACCAGTCACCACGGTACGGCCCGCGACAGAGCCTGAGAAGAGGGGTCAGCCCACCTTGGTCAGGGGCGCGTAGCGCAGGAGGAGGCGCTTCTCACCGATGTCGAAGCTGACCTTGGCGACGGTCTTGTCCCCCGCGCCCTCGACCCCGATCACCGTGCCGTTGCCGAACGCCGTGTGGTTGACCTTGTCCCCCACCGACACGGAGATGACCTCCTTCTGCGGCTGGACGCGGTTCTTCTTCTGCGCAGCCGTGGGGCCGGAGGCCGGCGAGATCGAGGAGAAGCTCGCGTTCCGGCTCGTCCCGGCGCCCCAGGACGATCCGCCGAAGCGATCGGAGCGCCTGTCAAAGCGGCTGTTCCCTGCACTGCCAGCAGTGCCCACCGCCGGCGGCCGCTTGGAGCCCTCGCGCTTCCAGTCGATGAGCTCGCCGGGGACCTCGCCGAGGAACTGGCTGGCCGGGTAGTACTCGCTCTGGCCCCAGAGGCTGCGCACCTCGGAGCGCGTGAGATAGAGCCGCTTGCGGGCCCGGGTGAGCCCCACGTACGCGAGGCGGCGCTCCTCGGCGAGCTCCTCGGGGTCCGTCGCGGAGCGGCGGTGCGGGAACACACCGTGCTCCATGCCGGTGAGGAAGACGACAGGGAACTCGAGGCCCTTGGCCGTGTGCAGCGTCATGAGGGTCACGACCCCCTGCCGCTTCGCCTCGGCGACCGCCGCATCCACCTCCGCCTGGGACGCGCCGTCGGGCGCATCCGGGATCTGGTCCGCGTCCGCGACGAGCGAGACCTGCTCGAGGAACTCCTCGAGGCTCCCCTCGGGATTCTCCCGCTCGTATTCGCGCACGACGGCGACGAGCTCGGCCAGGTTCTCGACGCGCGACTCGTCCTGGGGATCAGTCGAGCTGCGCAGTCCGGCCAGGTAGCCGGTCTGCTCGAGCACCGCCTCGAGGGCCTCGGCCGCGCCCGATCCCTCGGCGACCTCCGTGAGGTCGTCGAGCAGCTTGACGAACGCGTTGACGGAGTTGAGCGACCGCGTGGCCATCCCAGGGGCCTCCTCGGCGCGGCGCATCGCCGACATGAACGAGACGCGGTCCCGCTCGGCCAGGGCCGCGATGGTTCCCTCGGCCCGCTCGCCGATGCCCCTCTTGGGCTCGTTGAGGATGCGGCGGAGGTTGACGTCGTCGTCCGGGTTCACGAGCACGCGCAGGTAGGCGAGGGCGTCCTTGATCTCCTTGCGCTCGTAGAAGCGCGTGCCGCCCACCACCTTGTACGGCAGGCCCACGCGCATGAGGATCTCCTCGAGGCTGCGGGACTGGGCGTTGGTGCGGTAGAACACGGCGACGTCGCCGGGGCGGAACTCGCCAGTGTCGGTGAGCCGGTCGATCTCCTTGGCGATGAAGCGCGCTTCCTCGTGCTCGTTCTCGGCCGCGTAGCCGATGATCTTCTCGCCGTCGCCCTCCGCGGTCCAGAGGCGCTTCTCGGGCCGGTTCGGGTTCCGCGAGATCACGGCGTTCGCGGCGGAGAGGATCGTCTGCGTGGAGCGGTAGTTCTGCTCGAGTTTGATGGTCCGCGCGTTCGGATAGTCCTTCTCGAACTCCACGATGTTGCGGATGTCCGCCCCCCGGAACGCGTAGATGGACTGGTCCGAGTCGCCCACCACCGTCAGCTCCGCAGGCTCCGGACCTGCGCCGTCTCCGGGACCGACGATCTCCCGCACGAGGGCGTACTGTGCGTGGTTCGTGTCCTGGTACTCGTCCACGAGCACGTGCCGGAACCGGCGGCGGTACATCTCGGCGACCGCAGGGAAGGCCCGGAACATGTAGACGGTCTCGGCAATGAGGTCGTCGAAGTCCATCGCGTTCGCCTGGCGCAGGCGCTGCGTGTAGCCCTTGTAGACCTCGGCGACGCCGGCCTCGAACACATCGTTCATGTTGGCCCGCGCGGCGAAGTCGTCCGCGTCGATGAGCTCGTTCTTGAGGGACGAGATCTTGTGCTGGACGGCCTTCGGCGCCACCTTCTTGGGGTCCAGTTCGAGGCCCTTGTGCACGAGCGTGATGAGGCGCAGCGAATCCGCCGAGTCGTAGATCGAGAAATTCGAGTTGAGGCCCACGTTCTTGGCCTCGCGCCGCAGGATCCGCACGCACGAGGAGTGGAAGGTCGAGATCCACATGCGCTGGGCGCGCTCCCCCACGAGCGCCTCGATGCGCTCGCGCATCTCTGCGGCAGCCTTGTTGGTGAACGTGATCGCCAGGATCTCGCCGTGGTGTGCGCGGTGCGTCGCGATGAGGTACGCGATGCGGTGCGAGAGCACACGCGTCTTCCCCGACCCCGCCCCCGCAACGATCAGCAGGGGGCTTCCCGCGTGCGTGACGGCCTCGAGCTGTTGGGGGTTCAGGCCCTCGAGCAGCCGGGCGGCCTGCGCCTCGGCCTCCCGGCGCGCGTCATCAGCCGGATCCGAGGCGGGCAGCCACCCCTCGGGAAGATCCTCCGGGGCGCCGTACTCCTCCTCAGGAGCCGGCGGGAACTCCTCCGGGTCCGGTTCCTCTGCCACGCCTGCCGCCGAGCCGTCGGCCGTGCGGGCCGCGACGGACTTGGGCAGATGGGCGTAAGGATCGAAGAGCATGTCCATGATCCATCCATTTTAGTCCGGGCCCGACATTTCTCGGGTCCGGACCGGCCGTGCCCGGCCCAGGTCTAACTGGTCAGCTCTGTCCTGGTCAGCCCTGTTCTGGTCTGTTCTGTCCTGGTCTGGTCTCTTCAGTCCTTGCTGGGTTTGCGGACGCCGTAGTGGTGCCCCTCGCTGTCGGTCTCCACTTCGATCCCGGCGAGTTCCTGCTCCTCCTTGACGTCCTCGGGGTTGTGGCCGTGCCGCTCGGGCTCATCGCTGGTCCGGCGGTTGGCCGGCCCGTAGAGGCCGCGGAGGTGGCCCATGGCCCGCATGAACGACTCGGGCCTGCTCTCGTGCCGGCCCGGCTCCGGCTTGTCCTGGTCGTGGTGGTTCATGGTGTCCCTCCCTGGACGTGGCCCTACTCGGCCTTGGCCTGAACGGTCTCCGTGCTGGCGAAGACCTCCCGCATGAGCTCGAGCACACGGTTCCGCGAGGCCAGCTGCTCGACGAGGCACTTCTCGAGCTGATCCGCCAGATGGTCGCTGATCCATTCGCGCGCGTAGACGGTGAGCGGCTCGTACATCGAGATCGCCTCGTACACCACCTCGAGCGCGAGGGGCAGGACGGCGAGGTCCTTGATCCCGTCCGCGGTCTTGCGGAGTACCGCGTGGGCCTCCTTGTCGAGCCCATCCGCGGCGTGCCCCGGCGGTACGGCGACGTTGCGCTCGAGGTCGGCGAAGCAGTCCTCGAGGACGGCCGCGTGCAGGCGTGACTCCTCGCTCAGGTCAAGCATCAGTGCGGCGACCTCACGACGCTGCGACTCCTGCTCCAGGACGCCCAGCGTCACAATCGCGCGCCGGCTCGCGCCACGCGCAATCCCCAGGCGGTACACGAACAGCTCGTGTGCTTCGGAGAAGTACTCGAACATGGCAGAACCTCCCTCCCAGCGGGCCAGCGGCAGGCGCGAGGTCTGAACATTCCCTGCGGCGACGTCCGCCCCAGTCCTATGAGGTATTCTCCCGCCCCTTGCGGGCGGGGGCAATGAAGCAGCCCTAGTCCTCGGCGCTCCGGTGCTGCTCGACGACGTCCGCCGGATTCGCCTCGACCACGACCTCCTCGGCGTCGATCAGGCCGTCCTCCTCGTCCCACACCGTCTGGTCTTCCTCCACCGCGTAGTCGAGCGATGGGTCCTCGTCCTCGGAGCGGACGTGGGCCGGGTCCTGGCCATCGATGCTTGCCATCGTTACCCTCCTTGACGGTCCTCCAACAGGATTCCTCCAGAACAGCACCGCGCCCGCACCGGGGTCAAGGGGCACACCCACGGGGCACACCCGCGGGGCGCGCCCGCCGGGCGGAGCGCTCAGACGAGCTGCGCGGACGCGAGGGCCGAGACGATCTCGCGGACCGCCGTCGTGCCTCCGGCCGCGAACCAGGTGAGGCCGTTGACCTCGACGGTCGCCGTGGTGCCGCCGGCCGCGGTCACGATCGCCTTGCCGGGCAGCCAGTCCCACTGGGGGCAGGAGTGCTGGAACCAGGCCCCGATCTCGCCGTCGGCCACGCGGGCGAGATCGCACGAGCCCGAGCCGAGGATCCGGATCGACGCGGCCTGGACCGCGGCGGCGTGCCACGGCATCGCCGAGAGCGGCTGCTCGAGCCAGCGCGGCTGGATCGACGTCGCGGCCCCGAGCAGTCCCAGCGCGGAATCGGCGGGGCCGGGCAGCGGCGCGCCGTTGAGCGTCGCCGGGGTGTCGACGCCGCCGATCCAGAGCTTGTCCTCCTGCGGCTGGAAGATCGCGCCGAGGAGAGGATCCGGGTCGGCGTCGGAGGTGGACGCCCGGCCCCGCAGGGCGATCGCCGAGCACCAGTAGCTGGACCCGGAGAAGAAGTTGTACGTCCCGTCCACGGGGTCGATCACCCACGTGCGCCCCGAGACGGACGGCACGTCCGTGCCCTCCTCACCGAACACGCCGTCATCGGGCCTGCAGCGGCGGAGCTGGGCGACGACGTACGCCTCGGCGGCCTTGTCCGCCGCAGTGACGATGTCCGAGACGGACGTCTTGCGCTCGGCGTCGAGCCCGTCGCGCCGCATCCTCAGGGCGAGCGCACCGGCGTGGCGCACGAGCTCCGCCGCGAGATCCGCGTCGGAGAGCGAGGGGTCGAGGTCGGGAAGGGCGCGGAGGGGATCACTGGTCTCAGCCACGTGCCCAGCCTACCCGCGGGCAGCCCGACGTCTGGGGGCTGGATAATGGAGCCATGTCCAAGACCCCCGCCCAGCGGGCGCGCAAGCACGGAGACCGGGCCGCGGTCGCCCCCGCCGCCCGTCCTGGCAAGCCTGCCAACCCGACGACCGCCCGCACCCCCGAGCAGGCTCAGGGGAACGCACGGCTCATCATCATCGCCGGGCTCGGGGCCAGCGTGTTCATGTTCTGGTACTACCACCTGCTCGTGCTGTCCCAGATGACCCAGCTCTCGGGTGGGCTCGCGATGCCGGACTCGCTCATCCTCGGCTTCTCGCCGGACTACGCGCACCAGCTGCAGGGCGCCCTCGACGACGCCGCCCGCGGCCAGCTCAACTACGTCCACAAGACCGCCGGCACGATCTTCCCGCTCGTCGCGGGCTTCACGTTCCTGCTCGTGTTCGGGACGTGGCTCAAGGCCAAGGCGCTGCGATGGGGCGCGTTCGCCCTCGTGGGGGTGTTCGCCGTGGTGCGGCTCTGGGGCAACGTGGCGGTGGACAACGCGGTGGCCCCCGGCGCGGACGCCTCCTCGGCGGTGCTCGCCGCGGTCCTCGTAGTGCTGGGCTGGATGCTGCTGTTCCTCATCCTGATCGGTGCCGGGGCCGCGGTCCTGACCGCTCGGCGGGCGCGCAAGCGGACGACGGCGGGCGCCTCCTCGGGCGACTGACGCGCCTCTCCGGGCGCACGCCGCGCGGGGCGCGCCTCTCCGGCGCACGCCGCGCGGGGCGCGCCGCGTCAGCCGGCAGCCCGTCCGGCCGCCCGGCGGGCAGCGCGCGCTGCCCTGGCCGGCACGCCGAGCCGATACGCGATGACACCGCCAGCCACGGCGATCCCCACCGTGATCGGATAGCCCATGAACCGCTCGAGCGTGCCCGGCTCCGGCACGCGCAGCGCGAGCGCCCCGCCCACCAGGGTCGCCACGAACGAGGCCCCGCCGCACAGCAGGATCGGCCATGCCGCCGCCGTCCGCCTGATCCACAGGATCCCCAGCACCACGAGGGCCGACGAGCCGCACAGGAAGTACGCACCCGCCCCCGCCAAGTGGACCGCCTCGTCCGTGTCCTGCGGGATGAACCCCACGACCGCCACACCCGCCCCGGCGACGGCCAGGAGCACGCGCACCGCCAGGGTCGCGGCCCACGGCACGGCGACGGCCGCGTGCCCCGAGGCGAGCGCGGCGGCGATCCGGGTGCGGGAGCTGCCGCGCGCCGTCGTGCGTGACTGGGCCAGGATCGCCCTGGTGAGCCTCGCGTCGGCGCGGACGGCGGGTTCATGGGCGGCGACGCGCAGCACCGCGGACGTGATGAGCAGGGCCGCGATGACCATCCCGAGGCCCTGGAGCACGAACGACGTGTTCATGAGCGCGTGGAGCGGCGAGCAGACTTCACGCGTGCCGTGGATCCCGCAGCTGAGCTGGCCGAGGTCGCTGATGAAGTTGAGGCGTCGGCTGTACGGCGCTGGTCCGCGCCACGCGGCGATCGTCGCGGCCTCGGCGACGAAGAACTGCACCACGCTCACCGCGGACCATGCGCCGAGGTAGTGCCGGACCCGGTTGGTCGGTGCATCATCGGTGGCCACGCGCCCAGCCTATCCACGCGCCCGGCGTGACAGCGGGCACCCCGCCAGCCGGTATGCTTGAGTGCGTGCCCGGGCGTCCGGGCCGGCCCCCGTAGCTCAGTAGGATAGAGCGGCCCTCTCCTAAAGGGCAGGCCATCGGTTCGATTCCGGTCGGGGGCACTTGCTGTATTCGGTGCCCGATCTGCGCGCGTACCTCGCGGGCTCCTGGTCCGTGGAGCGGACGCTCCTGGACCGCGCCACCGGCGCACGCGGCTCCTTCACCGGCACGGTCACCTTCTCGCCGGTCCCCGACGCCGGCGACGGCGCGCTCGCCCAGCGCGAGGACGGCACCATGCGCTGGGGCTCGCACGAGGGGCCCGCCGCGCGAGAGTACGTGTGGCGCCCGGGTGGCACGCCGGGCTCGATGGACGTGTTCTTCCCGGACGGCCGCCCGTTCCACACCGTGGACCTCACGGGCGCGTCCGCGGACGGAGACCACTGGTGCTCCCCGGACGACTATCGCGTGCACTATGAGGCCGTCGGGCCGGACGAGCTGCGCTACACGTGGGACGTGCGCGGCCCGGCCAAGGACCTGCTCCTGGAGAGCGTCCTCCGCCGGGCCCGACCCGCCCAATGCTGAGGGGTCATCTCCCTGCTGAGGGGTCATGTCCCTGTCTGGCGAGCAGGGGCAGGACGTGGTCAGTCAGCAGAGGCGCGAGGTCGGCGGCGGGCTCCGCCTCCGGGTCAATCCAGCGCAGCTCCGCGATCTCGGCAGCCGGATGGACCTCGCGCGGGTCGTGGGCACCGGGCGCGGTGAACACCGTGGCCTCGATGTCGGTGGCGGCCTCGTTCGCCGCCCGTGCGATCCAGACGCCCAGAGGCATCAGCGCCTCTGCCGCGACCTGGATGCCGACCTCCTCGAGAAGCTCTCGGCTCGCGGTCTCGGCCGGGGACTCCCCCGGCTCGGGCTTGCCGCCTGGGTGCATGAAGCGGTCGGTCCCGCGCTTTCTGACGGTGAGGAGGAGCCCGTCGAGCGAGTAGACGCACACGGCGGAGACGACGATGCGGTCCGGCATCGTCAGTGCTCCGCGCCGTCGGCGTATCCCGCGGCGGTGGCGGTGAGCTCGGAGAACTGCGTGGTGTACAGCTCGGCGTAGCGGCCGCCGGCGGCGAGGAGCTCCGCATGCGTGCCGCGCTCCACGATCGCGCCTCCCTCCACCACGAGGATTGCATCCGCGGTGCGGATCGTGGAGAGCCGGTGCGCGATCACGACGGCGGTGCGCCCCTCGAGCGCCTCGCCCAGGGCCGCCTGGACGGCCGCCTCGTTCGTCGAATCGAGCGCCGCGGTGGCCTCGTCGAGGATCACGACGCGCGGGGCCGCCAGCAGCAGGCGGGCGATGGTCAGGCGCTGCCGCTCGCCGCCGGAGAGCCGGTAGCCGCGCTCGCCCACCACCGTCTCGAGCCCGTCCGGAAGCGAGCGCGCCATGTCCTCGAGCCGGGCACGCCGCAGCACGTCCCACAGATCCTCGTCCGTCGCGCCGGGCCGGGCCAGGCGCAGGTTCGAGGCGATGCTCTCGTGGAAGAGGTGGCCATCCTGGGTGACCATCCCGACCGTGCCGCGCATCGAGGCGAAGGTCGTGTCCCGCACGTCGGTGCCGCCGATCCGAACGGCGCCAGAGTCGACGTCGTACAGCCGTGACAGCAGCTGGGCGATGGTCGACTTGCCCGCCCCCGACGACCCCACGAGGGCCACGGTCTGCCCGGGCTCCACCCGGAAGGACACGCCGTGGAGCACCTCTTCGCCGCCGCGCGCGTCGAGGACCGAGACTTCCTCGAGCGAGGCGAGCGAGACCTTCTCCGCGCTCGGGTAGGAGAACCGCACGTCGTCGAACTCGACTGCGACGGGCCCCGCGGGCAGCGCGCGGGCGTCGTCCTTCTCCCGGATGAGCGGGGTGAGGTCCAGCACCTCGAATACCCGCTCGAAGCTCACGAGCGCGCTCATGATCTCCACGCGCGCGTTGGAGAGGTTGGTGATCGGAGCGTAGAGGCGCGTGAGGAGCAGCGCGAGCACGACGACGTCGCCCGCCGCGAGCTGCCCGCCGATCGCGAGCCATCCTCCCACGCCATAGACGAGCGCGAGCGCGAGGGCCGAGACGAGCGTCAGCGCGGTGATGAAGGTGTAGGAGAGCATCGACGAGCGGATGCCGATGTCCCGGACCCGCCGGGCCCGCACCGCGAACTCGCGGGACTCCTCGTCTGGCCGGCCGAACAGCTTGATGAGCGTGGCCCCGGGCGCCGAGAATCGCTCGGTCATCTGCGTGCTCATAGCCGAGTTGTGCGCTGCAGCCTCCCGCCGGAGGTCCGCCACGCGGGCTCCCATGCGTCGCGCCGGGATGAGGAAGACCGGGAGGAGGATGAGGGCGAGGACGGTGACGAGCCAGGACTTCTGCGCCATGACGGCGACCGTGAGGACGAGGGCCACAGCGTTGCTCACGACCCCGGAGAGCGTCCCCGCGAAGGCGGCCTGAGCGCCGATCACGTCATTGTTGAGCCGGCTCACGAGCGCGCCAGTCCGCGTCCGGGTGAAGAACGCGACCGGCATCTTCTGCACGTGGTCGAAGACGGCGCGGCGCAGGTCCAGGATGACCCCCTCGCCGATCGTCGAGGAGAGCCAGCGGGTGAGCATGCCGAACCCGGCGTCGGCGATCGCGACCAGGGCGATGAGCACGGCAAGCCACACCACCGTCGAAACAGACTCCCGCGCCACGATCGCATCCACCACCTGCCCGGCGAGCACCGGGGTGGCAACCGCGAGGACGGCGGCGACGATCGAGGAGGCCACGAACGCGACGAGCCTGCCGCGGTGGGGCCTTGCGAAGGACAGGACCCGGCGGATCGTCGCGCGGTTGAACGGGTTCTTCCCATCCTTCGCGCGCGAGATCTGGTGCAACGAGCTCCACGCCGCACTCTGCATGCTCATGAATTCTCCTGAAACGTGAAAGGCCCGCCGACTCGCGATTGGGGGGTGCGCGAGCCGGCGGGCTGAATCCAGCATAGGCCAGCTGGCGCCTCGCGTAAAATCGGAGCAAAGAACGTCCGTCGACGCGTGGGGAGCAGGGCCGCGCGGATGCTTGCAGGGGGGTCCATGCCGGTTTCAGCACTCGTCTTCCGCGATTGGATGCAGCAGCTCGCTCCAGGAATCTCCGCGGCGGATGTCTGCCGCCGATCGGGGGTCAAGAGGAGCACGCTCGCCCAGCAGATGGTGCGCGGCAAGGTGGCCGAGACGACCGTCGTCGCCGTCGCCCGCGCCTACGGCGAGAACCCCGTCCTCGGGCTCGCGCACTTCGCGCCGTACCAGGATCTGGCCGCCAGCACGGCTGCCCCGACGGACGCGGAGCTCCTCAGCCAGGTCCCGACGTCGCGGCTCCTGACCGAACTGCTGGTCCGCAGCGGTGGCCTCCCTGAGGTCCCGCATGCCCACCCGGAGGCGACCGCGCAGCCCCGCGACGGCCTCGAGGGCTCGATCCTTGAGCCGGACGTGCGCCACTGGGTGGACGCGATCGACGACGGCGAGCTCCGCCAGCGCGTGAGCGAGGCCGCGGGGATCGCGCCCCAGAACCTCTCGGCCCAGCTTCGCGCGAACCGCCTGAGCCCAGAACTCGCGGTCAGCACCGCCCGCGAGGCCGGCGTTGGCCTGCGCAATGGGCTCGTGGTCACCGGACTCGTCACCGCGACCGAGGCTGGTTGGCCACGCGAGGCGTGCGAGGACGCGGTGCGCCGGATCCCAGACGCCGAACTGGCGTTCATGGCTGCCGAGCGACTCGCGGCACTCGGACGGTCTCTGCGCCGGCAGACCTCGGACGAGCGGGCCGCCCAGCGCGTGTGGGACCACCTCGGATGACCTGGCTCGCATGGGTGACCTTCGCCGTCGCCCTCGCCCTTGCGCTCGTCCGAATCCCCGCCGCGCTCCGCGGGCAGAACCGGCTCATGCTGTGGCTCTTCACGCTCATTGCCGCGGCGGTGCTGCTCAGCATCGAGGGCCCGTACCTCGTGATCGACCGGCTCGTGGGCGGCTTCAACGTCGCGAACCTCATGTTGCGCTTCCTGCTCTACGGAATCACTCTCCTGCTCGCCGTCCGGATCGCCCGGGCGTTCGGTGCGCGGGGGGCGCAGCATGCGCTCCTGGGACCGTGGGGCCTCGCCGCGCTCGGTTTCATCGGGGCCGCGACAGTCGCCGCGTTCGTGCTCCTCGATCCTGGCCCCTCGAGCGTCGGCATGGGGGGCGAGGCCAATGACGTCTGGTTCAACGTCTACGCGACCCTCGGGCGCGTCTACCCCGCGTTCACGGGCGTGGTCCTGCTCCCCTGCCTGTTCCGGACGGTCCGCGAAGGGCCCCGCACCGTGCTGAGGGTCGCGGCCCTGCTCCTCGCCGTGGGCTACATCCTCCTCGCCCTCACCAACACGTTCACCTGGCTCCCTCCCAGCGCTGTGCCTCTCATGCAGGCAGTCAACTACACCACGCTCCTCTTCCTCCTGAGCGGCCTCGCAACGATCTGGATCGCCGGGCTCATAGCAAGACGGCACGCCGCGGCGTAAAAATCCAACGCAGTGATGAATTGAGTTCACATTTTCATTAGTTCATGCCACAATGATGAATGTGTGAACACGGCCTGTCAGGGGGACAGGGGTAGTTCGTCATTGGGGGGATGAGTGGCGGCGGCCTTCGGGCCGCCACCACTCAGCCATTTAAGGCTCGGATCCTCAGGGAGCGGTTCCTCCGAGCTGGCCGCAGCGCGGTCTCAGTCGCGGCGCAGGCGGAGCGTGACGATCTCGAACGGGCGCATTCTCAGCCGGGCCCACCCGCCCTCCGCGGATTCAAGCGGTGAGTGCGCCTCAGCGGGGAGTGGCCGCTCGAGCAGGTCCGCTGCCTCGACGCCGACGCAGTCGAAGTCCGCCCGCAGCTCCGCCGCCGTCTTGGCCCCGAGTGCCTCGTACAGCCGCACCACGACGTCCCCGGTGCCGTCCTCGGCGAGCTTGACCGCCTCCACCACCACGCCCGGGTTGTCGATCGCCACGAGGGGCTCGACGTCTCGGCCGCCCTCGACGACTCGGTAAGGCAGGTTCGCGTCGTATCCCTCGCGCACAGCGTCGGGGATCTCGGCGTTGGGCGTGATGACCACCGTGAAGGCGTGCACGCCCGCGTCCGCGGTCGGGTCAGGGAAGAGCGGAGACTTCAGCAACGAGAGCCGCACAGTCGTCGTCGTGCCCCCGTCGCCGCCGTCACCGGTCCGGACCGTCCTGGTGACGTCGTGCCCGTACGCCGTGCGGTTGGCGATCGCGACGCCGTAGCCGGGCTCCGCAACGTGGATCCAGCGGTGGGCGCAGACCTCGAACCGGGCGGCGTCCCAGGAAGTGTTGACGGGGACCGGCCGGAAGACGTGGCCGAACTGCGTCTCGGCGGCGCTTCGGTCCGCGCGCACGTCGAGGGGGAAGCCGAGCTTGAGGAGCTTCTGCCGCTCGTGCCAGTCGACCTCGGTCTCGATCGTCAGGCCCGGGGCCCCCGGCGCGAGGACGAGGCGCTGCCGCACCGTCGAGTCCCCGAAGGCGCGCCGCACCTCCAGGACGGCCTCGCCGTGCGCCCCGGAGCCCGGCTCCACGGAGACCGCCGCGGTCAGGGCCTCGACGTTGTGCCTGTAGAACTCGTCCAGGTCCCACGCGTCCCACTCGTTGGGCGTGTCCCGGTGGAGCTCGAGGAGGTTGCCGTGCGCTCCCGGCGCGATCGCATTCCGGCCCGTCACCGCGTCGACGAGCGCAACGAGCAGCCCGTCGCCGTCGACCTCGGTGCGGACGGTCCCATTGTCGAGGACCCAGCCAGCCGGCGTCGCGCCTTCCGTGGTCGGGCTCGCGCCGCGCTCCGAGCCGTGGACAGCGCGCTCCAGACGCGCCTCGCCGGATGGACGCACGACGCCGCCGCCCCCCAGCGCGGGCACGCCGGCCCTCGCGTGGGGCGCCGCATTGAGGAGGATCTCGCGGCCCCCGGGCCCGACGAGGGCGCGCGCGGCCCGGCCGATGATCGCGTCAACATCCTGCTCGATCGCGGCGTAGTTCCGCTCGGCGTCGCGGTGCACCCACGCGATGGAGCTGCCCGGGAGGATGTCATGGAACTGCTGCAGGAGCACGAGGTGCCAGAGGCGGCGCAGCTCGCCCGCCGGATACTCGGCGCCGGTGCGCACCGCGGCGGTGGCGCACCACAGCTCAGCCTCGCGCAGCAGGTGCTCGCTGCGGCGGTTCCCGGCCTTCGTGCGGGCCTGGGCCGTGTATGTCCCCCGGTGCTTCTCGAGGTACATCTCCCCCGTCCACACGGGCGGGCTCGCGTACTCGGCCTCCGCCTCGGCGAAGAACGCCCGAGGCGTGTCGACCCGGACCCGGGGGGATCCCTCGAGGTCGCGGAACCGGCGCGCGGCGGCCATCATCTCGCGGGTGGGGCCGCCGCCGCCGTCGCCGAAGCCGAACGGCACGAGGGACATTGAGGCCCGTCCGTGCTCTCGGAAGGTCCTCTCGGCGTGGGCAAGGTTGGAGGCGCTCAGGTCCGAGTTGTAGGTGTCCGCCGGCGGGAAGTGGGTGAACACGCGGGAGCCGTCGATCCCCTCCCACAGGAACGTGTGGTGCGGGAACCGGTTCGTCTGGTTCCACGAGATCTTCTGCGAGAGGAACCACCGGCTGCCCGCAGCCCTCACGATCTGCGGGAGCGCGGCGGAGTATCCGAAAGAGTCCGGCAGCCAAGTCTCCTCGCACTCGACTCCGAACTCCTCGAGGAAGAACCGCTTGCCCTCGACGAACTGCCGCGCCATCGCCTCGCCGCCGGGCATGTTGGTGTCCGACTCGACCCACATGCCGCCCACGGGCATGAACCGTCCCTCGGCGACCTTCTCCTTGATCCGCTCGAAGAGGAGTGGGTAGCCGTCCCTGATCCACTCGAGCTGCTGGGCGGAGGAGCATGCGAACGTCAGGTCCGGGTCCTGGTCCATGAGCGCCACGACGTTGGCGAACGTGCGGGCGCACTTGCGCTGCGTCTCGCGCACGGGCCACAGCCAGGCCGAGTCGATGTGGGCGTGCCCCGTCGCGACGATGCGGTGCGCGCTGGGCTCGGCGGGCGAGGCGAGCACGTCGGCGAGTGCCTCGCGGCCCGCGGAAGCCGTGCCGGCGACGTCGTGCGGGTCCATGACGTCCACCATCCGCTCGAGGGCGCGCAGGATCAGGTGGCGACGGGGGCGGTTGTCGGGAAGCTCGTGCATGAGGCCGAGGATGGCCCACACGTCCTGGGCGAGCTCCCACACCGCCGTGTCCCGCTCCGCGAGCACGAGCGGGCCGAGGCGGTACAGCGGCGCGTCGCCGGAGGTGGCCTTGTCCCCAAGCGGTGTTGGTTGGAACATCCAGCCCTGGGCGAGGTCGGGGTTCGCGGCGGCCTCGACGTAGAAGTCGATCGACGGGCCGCCCCCGAGCTGGCTCAACGGGACGTACTGGTTGCGCGGGTTGAGCGCCTTGACGATGCGCCCGTCCGCCAGCCACGCAAGGCCCTCGCACTGGAAGCCCGGCTGCTCGTCGGTGTACCCGAGGTCCACGAGCACCTCGAGGTCGGTTCCGGCGCCGCCCCAGCCTGCAGGGACGCGTCCCGCGAGGTGCAGCCACATGGTGCCCCACGCGGGGCCCCACTCCTCCCCCGGGGCGGTGGGCCCGAAGTCCTGGGCAAGGGCATCCTCCAGACGGACAGGCTCGCCCGCGGCGTCCCACCGCCCGGCGGCCAGCGGGACCGTGCGACGGTAGATGCCCGGCGTGATGCGCTCCCGGAAGAAGCGGTCGATCCGGGCCTCGGTGATCAGGCGGTCATCGTGCACGGGAAAATCCAATCAGTTGACTAACCTGTGGACATCAAAGCTACTCCCCCGTACGCGCGGGCGGAACCACCCTCGCCACCCCGCTTGTTCCTGCCGGCGTCGTGGGCACCTCCAACAAGTGGTGTGTACCCGAAACGCTAGGAGAGGAGTCGCTCGTGGCCCGCGTAGACGTTGAACCCGTGGCCGCGGCTGAAGCCGATGAGCGTCACGCCGGCCTCCTCCGCGAGTTCCACTGCCAGCGTGGACGGTGCGCTCACCGCCGCCAGGGCGGGGATCCCCGCCATCGCGGCCTTCTGCACGAGCTCGAACGAGGCCCGGCCCGACACTTGGAGGACCGTCCCGGACAGCGGCAGCCGGCCCTCGCGCAGTGCCCAGCCCACGACCTTGTCCACCGCGTTGTGCCGGCCCACGTCCTCCCGCAGGCACTCGAGCTCGGCCCGCGTGCCGTCGTCGTGGATCGAGAACAGCCCCGCCGCGTGCACCCCGCCCGTCTTGTCGAACAGCGCCTGGGCGGCGCGGAGGCGGTCCGGCAGGCCGGCGATGAGCTCGGGCAGGAGGGGCACGGCGTCGTGCGCGGGGCCATAGTGCGAGGACCGCCGAACCGCGTCAATCGAGTCCGTCCCGCAGATCCCGCACGCGCTGGACGTCACGACGTTGCGCCCCAAGTCCGGAAGCACCACCCCGGGCCGCAGCTGCGCGTCGACCACGTTGAAAGTCTGGTGCCCGTCCTCATCCTCGCCAGCGCAGAAACGTTCCGAGATGAGCTGTCCCGGCTCCCAGATCACACCCTCGGAGACGAGGAACCCGGCCACGAGGTCGAAGTCGTGGCCCGGGGTCCGCATCGTGACGCTGTACTTGAGGGTGCCGGCAGGCCCGGTAAGCCGGATTTCGAGCGGCTCCTCGACAGCGAGGACATCCTCCTTGTGCCGGATCGGGTGCTCGCTGCCCAAGACGTACTTGTGGACCTTCCGGCGCTGGCTCAACCGGCCCATGGCGCCCTCCTTAACCTGCTCCCGTGCGCGCGGCCAGCGTTCTCTGGCGAGCGCGTCAGCTCAATTCTCCCGCGTGCGCGGCCCTGCCCGCAGGGGTGTGCCGCTCGAACCGCACCGTGATGGCCTTGAAGCCGGGCGTGTTGGACTCGCGGGCCACGTTGTCTCGGTGCACGAGCGCGTTGGCCTCCGGGAAGTAGGCGGCCGCGCAGCCCTTCGCCGTCGGGTAGGAGACGAGGCGGAAGCGGTCCGCTCGGCGCTCCTCGCCGTTGAACACGCTCACCACGTCGACGAGCTCCCGGTCCGCGAGGCCCAGAGCGGCAAGATCCTCGGGATGGACGAGGATGACCCGGCGGCCGTCCTTGATGCCGCGGTACCGGTCATCCTGGCCGTAGAACGTGGTGTTGTACTGGTCGTGGCTGCGCACCGTCTGGAGGATGAGGTGGCCCTCGGGCGCCTCGAGGTACTCGAGCGGGCTGACCGTGAAGTGGGCTCGGCCGGCCTCGGTGGCGAACGTGCGGGAGTCACGCGGCGGGTTGGGCAGCTGGAAGCCGTTCTTCTCGCGAACGCGGCGGTTGAAGTCCTCGAAGCCGGGCAGGACCCGGGAGATGTGGTCCCGGATCACGTCGTAGTCCTCGGCCATCGCGCGCCAGTCCACCGCGTGGTTCTCCCCCAGCGTTGCGGCCGCCATGCGGGCCACGATCACGGGCTCGGCCAGAAGGTGCTCGGAGATCGGCTCGAGGCGGCCCTGGGTCGCATGGACCATGGACATCGAATCCTCGACCGAGAGGAACTGCCGCCCCTTGGGGTGCTTGTCGTCCCGGTCCGTCCGGCCCAGCGTGGGCAGGATGAGCGAGGTCTTGCCGTGGACCACGTGGGAGCGGTTGGGCTTGGTGGAGATGTGCACGGTGAGCCCGGCGCGCTGCATGCCCGCCTCAAGCGCCTCGGTGTCCGAGTTCGCCTGGGCGAAGTTGCCGCCGAGGGACACGAACACGTCCACCTCGTCCTTCTCGAACGCGTGCAGGGTCTCGGTCGAATCGTGGCCGTGCTCGCGCGGGCTGCTGATGCCGAACTCCGTGTCCAGCGCGGCGAGCAGCCACTCCTTGGGCTTCTCCCAGATGCCCATGGTCCGGTCGCCCTGGACGTTCGAGTGGCCGCGCACCGGGCACGCGCCGGCCCCGGGCTTGCCGAAGTTTCCCTGGAGCAGCAGGACGTTGACGATCTCGCGGATCGTGTCCACCGAGTGGGGCTGCTGGGTCAGGCCGAGAGCCCAGCAGACCACGGTGGCCTTGGACTTGGCGAGCAAGTTCGCGACCGTGGCGATTTCGAGCCGGGACAGGCCCGTGGCGCGTTCCGTCTCGTCCCAGTCGATCCCGGCGCGCGCGGCCTCGTACTCCGCGAAGCCCTCGGTGCGCGCGTCGACGAACGCCCGGTCCACGATGGTCCCCGGCGCACGGCGCTCCTCCTCCAGCAGGAGATGGCCCAGTGCCTGGAACAGTGCAAGGTCGCCGCCGACCTTGATCTGCAGGAACTCGTCCGAGATCGTCGAGCCGTCGCCCACGTACCCCTCGACGGTCTGCGGGTCCTTGAAGTGGAGGAGCCCGGCCTCGGGCAGCGGATTGACGGCCACGACCTTGCCGCCGCGATCGCGGCACTCCTTCAGCGCGGAGAGCATGCGCGGATGGTTCGTGCCCGGGTTCTGGCCCACCACCATGATGAGCTCGGCCTCGTGGATGTCCTCGAGGGAGACGGTGCCCTTGCCGATGCCGATGGTGGGGTTCAGCGCGGACCCGGAGGACTCGTGGCACATGTTCGAACAGTCCGGCAGGTTGTTGGTCCCGAGGCTGCGCGCGAACAGCTGGTACATGAACGCGGTCTCGTTCGCCGTGCGGCCAGACGTGTAGAACACGCAGCGGTCCGGGGTGGTGGCGTTGATGTGCTCGGCCACGAGGTCGAACGCATCGGCCCACGAGATGCGGCGGTAGCGGTCGTCCCCCGGCCGCAGCACCACGGGCTCGGTGATGCGGCCCTGCTTGGAAAGCCAGTAGTCGGTCTTGTCCCGCAAGGTGCCGACGGGGTGCTCGGCCCACCACTCGGGGGTAACGGCGGAGACGGTGATCTCCTCGGCGACGGCCTTGGCGCCGTTCTCGCAGAACTCGGCCGCCTTGCGGTGGCCGTTCGGCTCGGGCCACGCGCATCCCGGGCAGTCGAAGCCGCCGCGCTGGTTGATCCGGGCGAGGGAGCGGGCCGTGCGCACCGGGCCGCCCTCCCCGATGGTCCGCTGGAGGGCCACGGCGACAGCGGTCAGGCCTGCGGCGGACGTCTCGGGGTGGCCGACGTGCAGGGAATCCTCGTTGATGTCCACAATGCGCTCGTTGCTCATGGGACCATACTGCCCACACCCGCGGACACTTTTCGACCACGGCCCATCATGCGGGCGCATCAGCCTTCCAGCGCGCTCCAGTCGACCGGCCCCTTGGACGCGACGGAGCGCCGCCTCGGCCTCGCCTTCGCGTCGGCCTCGCCCCCCGAGGCGGACGACGGCGCCTGCCCGCCGAGCGGCCGTCCCCACGGCAGCGGCAGGCACGCCACCGGGGCGCCGAGCTCGAGGCCGTGTGGGGGCACCACCATGAACCCGTCCGCGCGGGCGAGCCCCCGCAGCATGCCGGAGCCGATGCCGGCGGCCGGGGACGCCATCCCGTACATGCGCCGGAATGGCACGATCCGGGTGCGCTTGAGCTCGGGCTCGAACACCTCGCCGGAGGGAAGCTCGACGGCGGCGAGCGACTCACGCCCGCACAGCGCCGCGAGCAGGGGCTCGCCGACCGTGACGAGCCCGACGACGGCGGCCAGCGGGTTCCCCGGCAGGCCGAGGAAGAAGCGGCCGTCCGGAAGCTCGGCCAGGACCGTGGGATGGCCGGGGCGCATCGCGACGCCGTCCACGATGAGCCGGCCGCCCATCTTCGCCACGACGTCCCTGAAGTGGTCCGACCCGCCCTTGCCCGTCCCTCCGGTGGTGACCACGACGTCCGCCGCGCCGTCCGCGAGTGCGGCCTCCCACTCGGACGCGGCGTCGCCGATCTTCTCGTGGCCGGCCAGGATCCCGCCGTAGGCCTCGATGAGTGGCGGGACGAGGTAGCTGAACACATCGCGGACGAGGCCGGGGCCCGGGAGCCCGCTCTCGACCACCTCGCCGCCGGTGCGGACGAGCCTGACGAGCGGGCGGCCCGTGACTCGGAGCCCGTCGTAGCCGGCGAGCGCCGCGAGGGCGAGCTGCGCCGGGCCCAGTGTTGTGCCGGACGGGAGCAGGACCTCGCCCTCGGCGGCCTCTTCCCCTGCGGGCCGCAGGTCGGCGCCTCCGCCGGGTGAGCCCGGCGGGGCCGAGGGCGCGACGCGGAGGTGCGGGAGCCCGTCGTCGTCCGGGACCACCTCGCCGTGCTCGCGCCGGAGCACCGACCGGGCGCCCGGCGGGAGGACGCCGCCGGTGACGATCGGCACGGCCTGATGCGCGCTCAGCGGCTCCCCGGGCTCTGCGAGGATCCAGGGGCCCGTGCCGCAGACCGCCCAGCCGTCCATCGCGGAGGAAGTGTAGTGGGGCATGGCCCGAAGCGCGGCGAGCGGTTCAGCGAGGGTGCGGCCATCGGCGCGCGCCAACGGGACGTCGGCAGGGGGCAGCGGGCGGGCTGCGGCCGCCGCGGCCTCGCGCGCCTCGGCCCACGTGAGGTGCAGTGCGTGCTGGGGTCCGGCCGCCTCGGGGCCGGAGGTCATCCCTCGGACCCGGCCGTCCCGCGGGCCTTCGCGGCCTGGAGCGCCGCGGCGATCGAGAGCCGCATCGCGGCGTCTGGCTCGGCGCGGCCGCTTCCGGCCGCAAGGCCCGCGGCGTAGGCGGCGATGAACGTGGTCAGCGGCGCGGCCGGACGGACGATCGAATGGGCCGCGACCCCTGCGAGGCCGAGGACCGCGTCGATGTCGACCTCGGTCTCCCCGAGCCCGAGGACCTCGGTGAGCTCCGCGCACCACGCGCGCAGCACGGCGTCCTTCGCGTCGCTGGGACTGTTGGACGCGCTGGACCCGCCTGCCGGCGTCTCAGTCATGGCCTTCCTCCTGCCGTGGCGTGGCGTCCCGCGCCTCAGTGGGCTCGGGGCGTTCGATGCCCCATGAGCGCGCCGCGTCCCACGTGTCGACGTCGTCGGAGGCACGCGGGGGCAGCGCCAGGGGCAGCAGGTCCAGCCTAGCAATGAGGTGCTTCATCGGCCGGTCCGCGAGTCCCCCCTGCCCCGCGAGCGCCGCCACGGCCGCCTCGAGCGGATCCCGACGGTACACGGCCAGGAGCGGCTGGATGCGGCCGCTCTGGTCGACGCCGAGGAGCCCATCCCCGGCCGGGTCCCCGACGGCGGAGGCGAGAAGCGGCGCCACCGCATCCACGGCGAGTGGCAGGTCCGCGGCGAGCACCGCCACCCATACGGGCAGCCGCCCTGGCGCAGACCGCAGGGAGGCAAGGCCCGCGCCGAGCGCCGCGAGCGGCCCGGCGAAACGCGGCTCCTCGCGGGTGTAGACCAGCAGCCGCGAGCGACGGGGCGGCCCCAGGCCACCACCGGGGCCGGAGGCAGGGCCGCAGTGCAGCGCTGGGCCGCCGGGCTCGCCCGGGCCGGGACCCACGACGGCGGTGGCCCGCGCCTCAGCCACCGCCGCCAGCGCACGGTCCAGCAGCGTCACGCCACGGTAGGACAGGAGCGGCTTCGGGTACCCTCCGAGCCTGGACGCCCGGCCGCCCGCGAGCACGACGGCGTCAAACCCGGGCGCCACAGCGGAAGCGGCTGCGCCTGAGGCAGCCGCGGCGTCCGGCGCGGCGGCAGCGGAAAGCGAGGAGGCGTCGTGGTGCGTCAGGCCGCGGACTCCGGGGCGAGGAACGGGCTCCACTGTGCGGCGGGCTTCTCCAGTTCCTTGATCTGCCAGACCACTCCAACCGGCGCCGCGGGTGAGAAGCGGAGCTTCCAGCCCATCTCGCCCGGCGTGTGGTCGCCCTTGACGTTATTGCACCGCAGGCAGCACGCCACGAGGTTCTCCCACGAGTCCGCCCCGCCCCGCGAGCGCGGCAGAACGTGGTCCACCGTGTGGGCGGCCTTGCCGCAGTACGCGCACGCGTGCGCATCCCGACGCAGCACGCCGCGTCTGCTGACAGCAGTGGCATGGGTGCGCCGGGGTCTGATGTACCGATGGAGCAGGATCACCGATGGGCGCCCGAGCACATCGCGTGGCCCGACGACCGGTTCGCCGTCTTCCAGCACGACGCTCGCCTTGCCGGCGAGCACGAGCACGAGCGCTCGGCGGAAGGTGACCACCGCGAGCGGTTCATATCCAGCATTGAGAACGAGTGTGCGCATGCGCGTTCCTCACGGCCGCACCCGGTCAGGGGCACAGGGCCGGCTGCCCTGTGCGTAGCCGGGCTGATCGACTCTCATAGAGTACTGAACAGTCCTGTGATTAACCGAACACCGGGTTTCGCCTCACCGAGCCGTCCCCCAACGTTCACCGCCCGGACACGCTCCAAGGGGTTCCAAACGCACAAGGACGCCCCCTCCCACGTGGGAGGGGGCGTCCTTGTGGATTCCCGAGCCGTTCGCTGCCCGGTAGGCCTGACCTGTGATCAGCCGCCGACGCGGATGAAGACCGGCCCGGAGCCGACGTTGACGCTGAACAGCGCGGTGGTGTTGCCGTTCCAGCCGCCGTGAACGGCCATGCCGTTGCCCACGTAGACGGCGATGTGGGCCATGCCCATGCCGCCGTTGGCGTAGTAGGCGAGATCGCCCGGCTGAGCCTCCGCGGCGCTCACCGTGCGGCCGAGGGAGAGGTAGCCAGCCGGCCAGCCGTGGTAGTGGATGCCGACGGCGGCCAGCGAGTTGGTCACGAGCATCGTGCAGTCCTGGGCGACGCCGAGCTGGGCGTACGCGGCGGCGGCGATCGCAGCGCCCATGCCGGACGCGGCAGCCGGCTTCGGTGCGGCGGCCGGGGCGGGCGTCGCGGCGGCGACCTGGACCTTGGGGGCCGGGGCGGCGGCCTGCGTCTGGGTCGCGGCCGGAGCGGGGGCCGGGGCCTCGACAACCGGCGCGGCGACCGACTCGACGGCGGGGCGCTCGAAGCTTACGGTGGCGTTGGCCTCGGCCGAGATCGGCGCCTGCACAGCGCTCTCGACGTCGAGCGAGATCGGGGCTGAGGCCTCGCGCTGGGTCGAGACGTCGGCCGCGTTGGCGGCGACGCTGCCCGTGAGCACGAGTCCGCCGGCGGCGGCGATGACGGCAGCCTGGCGGCCAACGCCGCCAGCGTTCACGGTGACGGCCTTCGCGATGACGGCCAGCGAGGAGGTGTTGTCCGCGCGGTGGCGGGCAATGCCTGCACGAGTGGTCATTGAGGGGTTCTCTCTTTCGTGTCCTTCAGGCCGCAGGGGGTCGGTCGGCGCTGAAGTATGGCGACCCGGTCACGAGAGTGCCGCATCGCCGGGAATGTGTGATGGGCCTCAGTGGGTGAGAGTGTAGAAGGCAGAGGTGCCCGTGGCGTTCACGGCGTGGAGCAGGGTGCCCTGCGAGGGGTTCAGCGCGCTGATCATCATGCCGTTGCCAACGTAGATGCCGACGTGGGCACCGCCGTTCTGGACCACCAGATCACCCGGGACGGGCGTGGAGGTCGGCTTCATGATGGACCAGGCCTGCACGCGGGGGATGCTGATTCCAGCCTGAGCGTAGACCCACTGGGTGAAGCCCGAGCAGTCCCAACCGGCGGGGGTGTTGCCGCCCCAGACGTAGGGGTGGCCGATGCCGGTGTAGGCGATCCCCGCGAGGCTCGAGCCGGCGGCGGTCGGCGCGGCGGCAGCCGGCGCGGGGGCCGGGGTGGAAGCTGCCTGAACCGTGGACCGGGCGGTCTGGGCCGCAGTGGAGGTCGTCTGCTGGACGACCTTCTCGACGACCGGGGCTGCCACGGACTCGACGACCGGGCGCTCGAAGGAGACCTGGGCTTCGTTGGACGCGACGACGCTCGGCGCAGAGGCGCTGGCCACGTCGGAGAGGGCGGAGGCCTCACGGTGGGTCTCCGCAGCCTGGGCGGGGAGCCCGGCGCTGATGATCAGACCGGACGCTGCGGCGATCACGGCCGCCTGGCGGCCGATGGTGCCTGCATTGCCGGAGACGGCCTGCGCCACGGCCCCAAGGGGACTGGTGCGGACCGGAAGGGCGCGGTGGCGCGCCGTCAACGTACGAGTCGACACAGAAATAGCCTCTCCCAATGCCTACGAGGTGAGCTGTCGGGTTCGGATGGAAAGTATCCGGCCGCCTGGCGGGCCAGGCTGCTTAACCCCAAGGCCCTCCGAAGAGGACCAAAAGTGGTTCCCCCGCCTCTGCCAGACGGTTTGTGCGAACGGCTCCGGGAAGTGGCAGAGCTAGGCGTTCTTCCCGGATGTTCCAACTTGGTAGGAGCTGGAACAGGAACGACCCTACCCGACACCGGACCAAAAGTCACATTCGGATCACGGGACGTTTTCACGCGTCACGAATCGGACACGGAGGTTTCAGAGCCAGCCGTTGGGGTCCACAACGTCGCCGTTGACCATGACCTCGAAGTGGAGATGGCAGCCGGTGGAAGCGCCGCTGGTGCCACTGAGGGCGATGAGAGCTCCTCGGTCGACCCTCTGGCCCACCGAGACGGAGAACGACGCGAGGTGGTTGTACGTGGTCTCCAGGCCGTTCCCGTGGTCGATCACCACACGGTTCCCGCCCCCGTAAGGATGCCAGCCGGCGAAGGTCACGGTTCCACCGGCGGCCGCCTTGACCGCGGTCCCGCACTGTGCCGCGAAGTCCTGCCCGCGGTGGAATTCGCCGATCTGGCCCGTGATGGGGCTGACACGGTAGCCGTAGGGCGAGGACGGGACCATGGAGTCCAGCGCCGCGCCGAGCGAGTGGTGCGCCTGCGCCGGCGTGATCCCGCCGGCCGATTCGGTGCTGAGCATCTGCTTCAGCTGGCCGTCGGGGTCGGCCGCGCTGCCCACCGCGGCGCGCGAGAAGTCCACCACCGCGTCGCTCGAGGCCGTCACGGCCGGATGCAGCGCGGTGTCCGCCACGGGAGCGGCCTCTGGCGCGCGATCGGCCGTGGCGGCCGGAACCGTGACGGTGAGCACGAGGCCTGTGGCGGCGAGCACGACACCGGCCTTCTGGCCAGCGCCCGCAACGGCGGCGATCTCGGCCAGCTGGCGCATCGCTCCCGGCTTCGTCGCGGCGCGACGGCCGCGCTGGGCAGACGGCCGCGATCCGGGTCCAGGACGTGTCGTGGCTGATATGGCGGACGGCGGCACGGCGGCACGCCGCCGCCCGTGGACGGCAGACTGCGTCAAGCGATTTCCTCTCTGTCATCGCCTGCGAAGTTAGCTGTCGGGTTCGAGTCAGAGAGTCACGGACTCGGCCCAGCCGTCCAGCGCGCCGACCCACGGTCGACTGCATTCCAAACGAGCTGCGGCTTCACCCCAAGGCGGCCATGACCGCCGTCGGTGGTTCCCCCGCCTCTGCCTTCAAGGGTGCGATCACATCCCGCTGGCAGAGCTCGGCGCGCGGGCTGAGATGGCGTCGAGTACCTCGCCGCCGTGCGTCCAGCTTAGGCAGAAGCAACCCACTGTAACAATTCCGTGATCTTTTATGAGACCTAGCTCACAGAATACCGCGCGGTAACGATTACTCCATCGAGTAGAGGTTTTGTCGCTTTGTGTGACTAGGTGTGAGATCTGCGTCACTCCCCCGCCGTGATCGGGTCCGCCCGAGGCCGAGATCACGACGGCAGCCCGTCGGGCGAGACGTCAGCCGACGGAGACGAAGACGTGCGCGGCGACCTCGGCGGGCAGCTCGAGGGCGCCGTCCACGCTCGGCACGCGCACGGAGATGTAGTCGCCCACCCGCTCGAGCGAGACCTTGGCTCCGGGGCGGATGCCGCCCTCGTCGAGCTGTGTGAGCAGTTCCGGGTCCACCTGGATCGGCTCGGCGAGGCGGCAGACCACGACCCGCGAGCCGGGGGCGTAGTCCCCCATGGCCTCGACGAGGGTCACCACGCCGTCGCCGAAGTCCTCGGCCGCCTCCCCGCCGAGCTCCTCGAGGCCGGGGATCGGGTTGCCGTACGGCGACTCGCTCGGCCGCCCGAGCAGCTCGTACAGCCGACGCTCCACCCGCTCGCTCATGACGTGTTCCCACCGGCACGCCTCGTCGTGGACGTATGGCCAGTCGAGCCCGATGACGTCGGAGAGGAGCCGCTCGGCGAGGCGGTGCTTCCGCATGACCTCCACCGCCCGCTTGCGGCCGAAGAGGGTGAGCTCCAGATGGCGGTCGCCCGAGACGACCACGAGTCCGTCGCGCTCCATGCGCGCCACCGTCTGGGACACGGTGGGCCCGGAGTGGCGCAGCCGCTCGGCGATGCGGGCACGCAGCGGAGTAATGCCCTCCTCCTCGAGCTCGAGGATGGTTCGCAGGTACATCTCGGTGGTATCGATGAGGTCGGACATGCGTGGCGCGAGCTCCTGGCAGCGGGACGGGCGGTGCGGTTCACCACCCGATCACTGAGTCTAGCTTATTTTGATCTGCTCAGATTAGCCGACTTCGACGGCGAAGACACGGATTCGCCTGCCCACGTTCCCGTGCGGCACACTGGGACGCGGGGCGGGAGAGTACCACCTCCGCCCCCAACCTGGATCCCGTAGGAGGCGCCCCCGTGACCGAAACCAGCCAGCTTCAGATCCCCGCCGAGTTTCTTCCGGCGGACGGCCGCTTCGGAGCGGGACCATCGAAGGTCCGCAAGGAGCAGGTCGAGGCGATCGCGGCCGCGGGCGAGAAGCTGCTGGGCACGTCCCACCGTCAGGCTCCCGTGAAGAATCTCGTGGGCAGCGTCCGCGAGGGACTCAAGTCCTTCTTCAAGGCCCCTGAGGGCTACGAAGTCATCCTCGGCGTCGGCGGATCGACGGCGTTCTGGGACGTCGCATCGTTCGGGCTCGTCCGCTCCAAGGCCCAGCACCTCTCCTTCGGCGAGTTCGGCTCGAAGTTCGCCAAGGCCACGGACAAGGCACCGTTCCTCGAGGCTTCCTCGATCATCACCTCGGACCCGGGCACGCGTCCCACGCCGAAGGCCGAGGCCGGCGTCGACGTCTACGCCTGGCCCCAGAACGAGACGTCGACCGGAGTCGCCGCCCCCGTCGAGCGCGTCGGGGGCGCCGATGAGGGCTCGCTCGTGCTCGTAGACGCAACCAGCGCAGCGGGCGGGCTCGCGGTGGACGTGGCCCAGAGCGACGTGTACTACTTCGCGCCGCAGAAGAACTTCGCGTCCGACGGCGGCCTGTGGCTCGCGCTGTTCTCCCCCGCCGCGCTCGAGCGCGCCGAGGAGATCAAGGCCTCGGGCCGGTGGATCCCGGACTTCCTGGACCTCAAGACGGCCATCGACAACTCGAAGCTCAACCAGACCTACAACACGCCCAGCCTCACCACGCTTGTGGGCCTGAACGCCCAAATCGAGTGGCTCAACGCGCAGGGAGGCCTGGACTGGGCCGCCGCGCGCACCGCGGACTCGGCCGGGCGGGTCTACTCGTGGGCCGAGGCGTCCGCCTTCGCAACGCCGTTCGTCGCGAAGCCCGAGGAGCGCTCCAACGTCATCGCCACGATCGACTTCGACGACTCCGTCGACGCAGCCCAGGTCGCCAAGATCCTGCGCGCCAACGGCATCGTGGACACCGAGCCGTACCGCAAGCTGGGCCGGAACCAGCTGCGCATCGCCACGTTCGTCGCGATCGAGCCCGACGACGTCACGAAGCTCACCCAGTCCATCGACTGGGTTGTGGGCCAGCTGGCGGGCTGAGAGGCCCTGACGCACGACGGCGGGCCCCCACCTTCGCGGTGGGGGCCCGCCGTGCGTCGTGGCCAGGACCTGGTTTGGGTCAGTCCCGAGTGTCCCCTTCGGGCGCCTCGGCACGGGCGGCGTCCGCCTCCCCCGTTCCCGGTGAGCTGGCCGCGGAAGGCGCGGGGCCGGCGTCGTGCGCGGCGGCCTCAGACGCAGTGCCATCCTCAGACGCAGCAGCATCTTCAGACGCCGAGGCAGCCTCAGCGGCGGCATCCGCGTCGCCGGGCTTCTCCGCCGCGGCGGCCTTGGCTTCCTCGGTGTCCTCCGGCCGGACCCGCTCGGACCACGGGACCCACTCGGGAGCGAGGACCGCGTCGGGGGAGGGGACCAGGCCGATCTCGCTCACTGTCGCTGTCTTGGAGCGGGCCACTCGGGCCACGGTGACGAACCACTGCCAGCCGCGGTAGCCGTCCAGACGCGACTCGAACAGGTGCGTGACGACCCGCTCCCCCTCACTCTTGGCCGCGAGGTGGTCCCCGACGTCCTGGGGGCGGGCGATGTCGACCAGGGCGGCGCGCGCGGTGTCCACGGCGGCGGCCAGGAACGCGTCCGGCTTGCCGACGCGCCACACGGGCACGCCGGCCTTCGGCTTCGCGGCCGCGGTCTGGGGAGCGGGGACGTCGGCCATGGCTATGCTTCGAGCTGCTCTGCCACGCGGCGGAGCGCGGCGGCGATCGTGGGCCCTTGTCCGGGTAGGTGCCCTTGGACAGCTGGCCGGAGAGGTTGTCAAGGACGCTCACCAGGTCCTGGACGATGGGGGCGAGTTCGCGGGCGGGCATCCGCTTGGCGCGGGCCACGGACGGCAGCTTCTCGAGGACGCGCACGGACAGGGCCTGGGGTCCGCGCCGGCCGTCGGCGATGCCGTACTCGAGCCGCGTGCCGGTCTTGATCTCGGCATCGGTGGGCACGGCGGAGCCCGGCAGGAAGACCTCCTGCCCGTCATCTCCGGCGATGAACCCGAAGCCCTTCGCCTTGTCGAAGAACTTGACCTTGCCAGTGGGCACTGCCACAACCCCCATCTGTGAGGACTCGTTGGAACCCGCTCATGTCTCGGCAGGAACGCCGGGCGGGGAAGCTGTACTGCATCTAGGTTACTGGCTCGCACCGTCAAAGTCGGCCCGGCGCCCGCGCCCACGACCGCCGCTGATATAGGTTGGAGCCATGGTCCCTTCCCTGCCTCATCAGGGCCGACTCGATCCGTCGCCGGGCGGTGCGCCCGGGCCCGGCGGCTCGCCGGCCGCCCCCATCCCCGGCTGGCGGCGCGCGGTGATGGCCGTCGGGGTCGCCCTCGCGGTGGTCTCGCTCGCGGCGTGGGGCGTGACGCTCGGCCTCGCGGCGAGCGGCGGCAGGGCCCCCGGCTGGGTCGACGGACTGGCGCTCTACGGGCTCCCGGCCGCATTCATCCTCATGGGAGTGGCCCTCGTCGCCGCCGTCGTGGATCGGAGGCGCCGGTAGTGTCCTCGATCCGCGCCCTCGCCGAAGAACTCTCCTCGAGGGGCAACGACTCGCTGCGGCGACTCTTCGTATCCCGCCCGGACCTGATCATGCCGGGCGTCCCGGACTTCGCGGCGCTCGCGGCGCGGGCGTGCGCGCGGGTGAGCCTGCAGCGGGCCCTCGAGGGCCTCACCAAGCCGGAGTTGCAGGTCCTCGAGGCGCTGGTCCTGACCACCAACGAGGATGAGGGCCGCAGCGGGAGCGCCGTCGAACTGCGCCACGCGGTGGGCAACGCGACCTTGGGCACGCTCGAGACGATCCTCGCGAACCTCTCGCAGCTCGCGCTCGTCTACCGGGCGGATCCGCCGGACACCATCCACTCGGCCTCGGGGAGCCGCCGCCGCTACTACCAGCCGGTGGCGCGACTGCGGGAGGTCCTCGGAAGCTACCCGGCCGGCCTCGGGCGGCCCTACACGGACCTCGCCGCGGCGTCCCCGGTGTTCGCCGAGCAGGCGGCGCGGATCGTCAACGCCATCGCCGTGCTGCAGCCCGCCGTCCTGCAGCAGCCCGTGGAGCACCATATTGCCGCCGCGTATGCCCTCGAACGCTGGGTAGCGCTCCCCGAGTCGCTCGAGGGCGCGCCGCCGCGCACGGGCGAGGTCCTGGCCAAGTTCGCCAACTGGCCCGTCGGCGCGGTCCCGCACGCGGTGGCCCGCATCAAGCCCGGGCAGCACACGGACAATCCCGTGGACTGGTTGCTCTCGCATGGCATCCTCGTGCCCCTCGACGACGAGCACGTCGAGCTCGCGCGGCCCGCGGGCCTCGCCCTGCGGGGCGGCCGGATCGTGCCGGACCTCGCGATGGCGCCTCCGCAGGCCACGCTCACGACGACGCCGCCCGCCCTCCGCCGCAACGCCGCACTCGGCGCGATCGGCGATCTCCTGCGGACAGTGAGCGCACTGGCCGTCGAGGCGTCCGAGCGTCCCATCGAGACCTTGCGGACCGGCGGTGTCGGCACCCGCGAGGTTCGTCGCCTCGCCACGGCCCTGCGCACCGACCATGACCCCACGGTGTTCGCTCTCGAGCTCGCCGCAGAGGCGGGCCTCCTGAGCCTCGACCCCGACACTTCGACCTGGCGCGCCACGGGCGCCGAGCCGTGGCTTGCCCTGTCCCGGCCCGAGCAGTGGCTCATCCTCGCCACCGTCTGGCTCGACACGCCGCGCGTGGCGTCCCTGGCCATGTCCGCGGAGGGCAGCGACCAGCTCGCGCCGCTGACGGGCGAGGGCCAGCGCTCCGACGCGCCGGGCGTCCGGCGCCGCATCCTCGAGGTCGTTGCGCAGCTGTCCGAGGAGGCGGCGAGGCCCGACGGGCGCAGCGTCGTGGTGGGTCCCGAGGCCGTCCGCACGCGGATCGACTGGCTCCAGCCGAGGCTCGGCCGCCGGCTGCGCGGCCTGCTGGAGATGGTCCTCGCTGAGGCAGGCCTGCTCGGCTTCATGGGGTCCGGCTCGCTCACCGAGGTGGGCGCCGCCGTGCTCCGGGACGACTTCGACGCCGCCCGCGCACGCCTTGCCGAGCTCCTGCCGCCCGGGGTGGACAAGGTGCTCCTCCAGGCGGACCTCACGGGCGTGGCCCCCGGCTATCTCGATCCGGTCCTGGCGCGGCGCCTTGCGCTCCTGGCCGACCCCGAGGGGCGCGGCCCCGCGACGATCTACCGCTTCTCGGCCTCGAGCCTTCGCCGCGCCCTCGACGCCGGCGAGGACGCCGCGTCGATCCACGCCTTCCTGGCCGAGCACTCGTCGACGCCGGTGCCGCAACCGCTCGCGTACCTCGTCGATGACACCGCTGCGAGGCATGGCCGCATCCGGGTGGGCCGCGCCGGCAGCTTCATTGCGAGCGACGACGAAGCCGCCCTCGCGGGGATCCTCGCCGATCCGGCCGCGCGGCAGCTCGGCCTGACGCAGATCGCTCCGACCGTGCTGGTGAGCAACGCCTCCCCCCAGGAGGTCGCGAACGTCTTGCGGGAGCTGGGCCTCTCGCCCGCCGTGGACGCCGCCCTCGACCCGGTGGTGCGGCTGCGCCGGCGCACCGGGGAGAGCACGCTGCCCACCCCGGCGCCCCGGCCGGACGTGCCGGATCACGAGGCCATCGAGGCGCAGCTGGCCGTCCTGCGGACCCAGTCCCCGGTGGGTCCCAACGGAGACGAGGCGGCGCCGGCGATGGGCATCGAGACCCTCCAGAAGGCCATCCGGCTCAAGCGGGCGGTACGCTTGAACATTGTCGACGCGCTCGGCAACTCGAGCGTCGAGGAGCTTCGGCCGGTGTCCATCTCCGCCGGCCGCGTGCGCGTCTTCGACCCGGAGCGCGAGACGGAGCGGGTCCTCTCCGTCCACCGGATCATCGACGTCGAACTGGCCTGACCCGCGGAACTGGGCCTGACCCGCGAGGGGGCCGCCGTCCCGGCGACCGTCCGCTGCCAAGGAGGCGTGCGTGAGCGACGGACCGCTCATCGTCCAGAGCGACAAGACGATCCTGCTCGAGGTGGACCATCCCCTCGCGACCGATGCGCGCCACGAGATCGCCGCGTTCGCCGAGCTCGAGCGCGCCCCTGAACACGTCCACACCTACCGGATCACGCCGTTGGGCCTGTGGAATGCCCGTGCCGCCGGGCTCGACGCCGAGCAGGTCCTCAACTCGCTCCTCACCTACTCCCGGTTCCCCGTGCCGCACGCGCTCCTGATCGACATCGAGGAGACGATGTCCCGTTACGGGCGACTGCGGCTCGAGAAGGACCCGGTCCATGGGCTCGTGCTGCGCTCCGAGGACTTCCCGGTGCTGGAGGAGGTGCACCGGGCCAAGAAGATCGCGCCGATGCTCGGCCCGCGCATCGACCCGCAGACCACAGTGGTGCACTCGTCCCAGCGCGGCGCCCTCAAGCAGGCACTGCTCAAGATCGGCTGGCCCGCGGACGACCGCGCGGGTTACGTGGACGGCACCCCGCATCCGATCGCGCTCACCGAGACGGCAGCCAAGACGCACGACGGCGGTGACGCGCCGGCGTCGTCCGCGTCGCCTTCGGGCCCCGGCGCGGCCGGGAGCGGCTGGTCGCTGCGCCCCTATCAGCGGGTGGCGGCGGAGAACTTCTGGGCGGGCGGCAGCGGCGTCGTCGTACTTCCGTGCGGCGCGGGCAAGACGCTCGTGGGGGCGGCGGCGATGGCGCAGTCCTCCACCACGACTCTCATCCTCGTGACCAACACGGTCTCGGCGCGGCAGTGGCGCGACGAGCTGCTCAAGCGCACGTCGCTGACCGAGGACGAGATCGGCGAATACTCGGGGGCGGTCAAGGAGGTCCGGCCGGTCACGATCGCGACCTACCAGGTCCTCACGTCCAAGCGCGGGGGCCTCTACCCCCACCTCGAGCTGCTGGACAAGCACGACTGGGGGCTCATCATCTACGACGAGGTCCACCTCCTCCCGGCGCCGATCTTCCGCATGACCGCGGACCTCCAGGCGCGCCGACGGCTCGGCCTGACCGCGACGCTCGTGCGCGAGGACGGCCGCGAGGGCGAGGTCTTCTCGCTCATCGGCCCGAAGCGCTATGACGCGCCGTGGAAGGACATCGAGGCGCAGGGCTACATCGCACCGGCCGACTGCGTCGAGGTCCGCGTGGACCTGCCGCGGGACGAGCGGATGGCGTACGCGATGGCCGAGGAGGCGGACAAGTACCGCCTGTGCGCGGCGAGCGAGACGAAGACGGGCGTTGTCGAGCGGCTCGTCGCCCGGCACGCGGACGAGCAGCTCCTCGTGATCGGGCAGTTCCTCGACCAACTCGGGGAGATCGGCGAGCGCATCGGCGCGCCCGTCATCACGGGCTCGACGAGCGTCAAGGAACGGCAGCGGCTGTTCAACGCGTTCCGGGCGGGCGAGGAGAAGCGCCTCGTGGTCTCCAAGGTCGCGAACTTCTCGATCGACCTGCCGGAGGCGTCCGTGGCCATCCAGGTGTCCGGCTCGTTCGGATCCCGCCAGGAGGAAGCGCAGCGGCTCGGGCGGCTGCTGCGGCCCAAGGCGGACGGCCGTGCCGCTCGGTTCTACGCGCTCGTGGCCCGGGACACGCTGGATCAGGACTTCGCCGCGAAGCGCCAGCGGTTCCTCGCCGAACAGGGATACGCCTACCGGATCCTCGACGCCGGGGAGATTCCCGGCGCCTGACCGGTCGCCAGGGTAACTCAGGGACGGGATATTACAGTGTCCCGGCGGCCCGTCCGGCATCCGAGGCCCCGCTGCCCGCAGCGGGGCCTCGCTTCCCGAATTAATTCCAACGTCTTTACAAATATGGTCCGCAAACCTACGATGGAAGCGCTGACGGGACACATCAAGTCCTCACGGGGCGCCCTGACCGGGGCGAGAGGACTCGACAACGGTCCACTCCGCCATCCGCCCGTACCCAAGGAAGTATTCCCATGCGCAAGGCATTCCTTGTCGTCGCTGCCCTCATGTTCCTCGACACCATCGTCCAGCTCTACCTCGCCGCGTTCGGCGCCTTCGCCGAGAGCCTCCTCGGCGAGGAGTCCTTCGCCTACCACTTCATCAACGGCTACTTCGTCCTGCGCGGGCTCTCGCTGCTCGCGATCCTGTTCGCCGCGCTGGCCAAGGCCGGGAAGAACACCATCTGGCTCACGGTCGGCATCTTCGCGCTGACATGGGTCCAGATGCTCGTCTTCATCGTGGGCGGCATGCTCACCGGCGCCGGCCCGGAGAACCCGACGGTTCCGGGCGCCTGGGCGGTCGCGACGCACGCGGTCACCGGCCTGCTGATCATCTTCAGCTGCTACTGGCTGGTCCTGCGCGCCCGCCGGCTCGACAAGACCGGCTCGGCGGCCAAGGCCGCCGAAGCCCCCCAGCCCGCAGCAACCGTCTGACCCGCTCCCGCAGAATCGCACCCTACGGAGGCTCGCCATGGCCGGTTCGGCCGTGCTCGGCGTCGACCTGCTCCTCGCCGCTGCCTGTGCCGCGGCGTGGACGGGCGCCCTCGCTGCAGCGCTCGCCATCGGACGCACGACGCCGCCCGGCTGGCTGCCGCGGTGGGCTCCCACCGCTGGCGCGGCCTTGGGCGCGTCACTCGGCGCGGGGCGCCTGGCACTCCTGGCCGCAGAATCGCCGGCTCTCGTCGGCGACAGGCTGCTCGGAGCCACGGCACTCACCGCACCCGGGTGCCTGGCCGGGCTCACCGTCGTCGCGCTCCACAGCTCCCAGACCGGCGCCGGCGGCGAGGCGAACCGCCGCCGGCGCCTCACCGGGCTTGGGGCCGCGGCATCGCTCGCGGCCGCGGGCCTGGTGTCAGCGCTCACGCTCGGCACGCCCGCCGGCTGGCTGCCGCTCGTGGTCCTGGCCGTGCTCGCACTCCTCGGCACGGCCGTCGCCGCGCTCGGCTTCGGCCCGGGTTGGCGGCACCGCGCCGTCGTCCCGGTCGCGGCGCTCGGCGTCGCGGTTCTCGCAGGCTCCCTCGCGGTGTCCTGGATGGACAGCCGCGCCGCCGCGCCGTCTGTCTTCCACGGGGCCGGCCACCACGTGGGCGCGGCGCCCGCCTCCGCGCAGCCCGCGGCGGACCGCAGCATCGACACCCTCCGTGGGACCGCCTCGACAGGCGGCGCCGTGCGCGAGTTCACGCTCCACGCCCGCGCCGAGCGGGTCACCCTCGACGACGGCCGCTCGGTGGACGCCCTCACGTTCGGGTCGCTGCCCGGCCCCGAGCTGCGCGCCGTCCAGAGCGAGACCATCAAGGTCACGCTCGTCAATGACTCCGTGCCGGACGGCGTCACGCTCCACTGGCACGGCTACGACGTGCCCAACGCCATGGACGGAGTGCCGGGAGTGACGCAGGACGCCGTCATGCCCGGCGCGTCGTTCACCTACGAGTTCCCCGCGGCGCAGGCGGGCACGTACTGGTACCACACGCACCAGAACGGGTCCGTGGACGTGCCGCTCGGGCTGTACGGTGCACTCGTCGTGGATCCGGCCTCGCCGGATCCGGCCCTCCCGCCCGGGACCAAGGACCTCACCGTCCCCGTCCACTCGATTGGCGGTTCCACCCTGTTCGGCTCCCACGCCGGCGTGTGGTCCGAGGAAGTGGCTCCGGGAACGGCCGTGCGGGTCCGGCTCATCAACACCGACCAGCTCACCCAGCGCTTCAGCGTCGCCGGGGCGCCGTACCGGCTCGCGGCGGTCGACGGCGGCGACCTCGCCACAGGCGCTGACCGCACCGCCGCGAACCTCACCGGCGCCGTACTGCCCCTCGCGGCGGGCGGGCGCTACGACGTAGTACTCACCATGCCGGACCATCCGGTGCAGATCGCCCTCGAAGGCTCCCGCGGCGGAAGCCTCGCCCTCACCCCGCCGGGCGAGCACGCGCCGTCGTCCGCCGCCCGCTTTACACCCGGCCCTGAGATCGACCTCGCCACCTACGGCGCTCCCGCCTCCGCGCCAGTGCCGCAGGCCGACGGCTCGGCGACCTACATCGCCGACCACCTGGTGCGCTTCGTGGACGGCGTGCCGAAGTTCGCGTTCACGGTGAACGGGGCGGTGTACCCGAACATCCCGCCGCTCGTGGTGCACGAGGGCGAGAAGGTGCTCGTGACGATCGTGAACCGCAGCGACGACATCCACCCCATGCACCCTCACGGCCACCACGTGCGCGTGGTGGCCATCGATGGGCGCCCGGTCACGGCGGACCTGCGCATGGACAGCATGGAGGTCCGGCCCGGCCAAGTGTGGACCGTGCTGCTCACCGCGGACAACTCGGGAATCTGGATGGACCACTGCCACAACCTCGCGCATGCGCGGGACGGCATGGTGTTCCACCTCGCCTACGAGGGGATCTCGACCCCGTTCAGCCACGACGGCGAGTCGGCCAATCGGCCAGAGTGACCGGGGCGCCCACCCGCTGCCCCGGTTGCATCGAGCCAGCCTCGCCACATCGCACAGCCAACGTCCAGAAGATTCTCAGAAACTGGGCGCACGATGGGAAGCGTGAAGAAGACTGAGCATGAAGCGAAGCTCCTCGTCGTCGACGACGAGCCGAACATCCGGGAACTCCTCTCGACGTCCCTGCGGTTCGCGGGCTTCGAGGTCGTCGCGGCGGGGAACGGGCGCGAGGCACTCGCGGCCGCCGAGGCGCAGTCGCCGGACCTCGTAGTCCTCGACGTTATGCTCCCGGACATGGACGGCTTCACGGTGACCCGCAAGCTCCGCGCCGCCGGACGCCACGTCCCCGTCCTCTTCCTCACCGCCAAGGACGAGACCGAGGACAAGGTCCAGGGCCTCACGGTGGGCGGCGACGACTACGTCACCAAGCCGTTCAGCCTCGACGAGGTCGTGGCGCGCATCCGCGCCGTGCTGCGCCGCACCCAGCCGGTCCTGGACGACGACGCTGTGATCCGCGTAGACGATCTGGAGCTCGACGACGACGCGCACGAGGTGCGCCGCGGCGGCGTGAGCATCGACCTCTCCCCGACCGAGTTCAAGCTCCTGCGCTACCTCATGCTCAACCCCAACCGGGTCCTGTCCAAGTCGCAGATCCTCGACCACGTGTGGGAGTACGACTTCAACGGAGACGCCTCGATCGTCGAGTCCTACATCTCCTACCTCCGCCGCAAGGTGGACGCGAACGGTCCCGGGCTCAT
This sequence comes from Sinomonas cyclohexanicum, assembly GCF_020886775.1. Lineage (GTDB taxonomy): Bacteria > Actinomycetota > Actinomycetes > Actinomycetales > Micrococcaceae > Sinomonas > Sinomonas cyclohexanicum. The sequence continues at coordinate 891,299 of NZ_AP024525.1, read as the reverse complement.
CCAGACCAAGCGCGGCGTCGGCTACGTGCTGCGGACGGCGGAGAAGCGCTGATCCGTGCTGGCGCTGTGGAAGAGGGCGTCGCTGCGATCGCAGCTCGTCGCGATCATGATGGTCCTGCTCACGGGGGCCATCTTCCTGATGGCGGCGGCCACGGTCACCCAGCTCAAGACGTACCTCGTGGGCCAGCTCGACCTGCGGCTCACCAACGCGTCCGACTACGCGAAGAACAACCAGGACATCGACCTCCTGACCACGGCGAACCCGCTCGTCCCCCAGGACTACGTGCTCGTGATCTACCCCCAGGGCGGGCAGCCCAGCGTCTACTACACTCCTGACGCCGCGATCGGGCGCCCTGACATCCCGTCCGTCAGTGCGGACGAGGCGCGCACGATGCAGCAGCGGGACGAGGTCCGGCAGGTCCGCGGGACCGTCAACTCGACCGACTGGCGCTACACTGCAATCCCCGTGCGTGTGGTGGCGAGCAACACGCCCGCGGCGATCGTCATCGCGCTGCCGCTGACCGACGTCGAGGACGCCATCCAGCACACGCTCACGCTCACCGCGGGCGTGGGGGTCGTGACACTGGCGTCCGTGTTCGCCATCGCCATGTGGACGGTCACCCGCGCGTTCCGGCCGCTGCGGCGGGTCGAGAAGACCGCCGCAGCGATCGCCGCCGGGGACCTCTCCCAGCGCGTCGACGTGGAGACCCCGGGCACGGAGCTCGGCCGTCTCTCGTCCTCGCTGAACGCGATGCTCTCCCACATCGAGGTGGCGTTCCAGGCCCGTATGGCCTCGGAGGCACGCATGCGCCGGTTCATCTCGGACGCCTCGCACGAGCTCCGCACTCCGCTGGTGACGATCCGCGGCTTCTCGGAGCTGTACCGGCACGGGGCCCTCGCCACGGACCAGGACGTCTCCACCGCGATGGGGCGGATCGAGAGCGAGGCCAAGCGCATGGGCACGATGGTGGAGGACCTCCTCACCCTCGCGCGGCTCGACGAGCAGCGCCCACTCGTGCTCAAGCCGCTGGACCTGCTCCCCGTGGGCCACGATGCCGTCGTCGATGTTCGCGCCGCCGCCCCGGACCGCGAGGTCCGCCTCGTGGGCCTCGATGGCCCAGCCCCTGCGGCGGCCCCGACGCTCGGCGACGAGGCGCGCGTCCGGCAGGTGGTCGGCAACCTTGTCGGCAACGCCCTCGCCTACACGCCTGCTGGGTCCCCGCTGGAGGTGGCCGTCGGAACGCGGAACACCGGACCGCACGCCGTCGCCGTCCTGGAACTCCGGGACCATGGTCCGGGCATCGACGAGAAGGATGCCGCGAAGATCTTCGAACGCTTCTACCGCGCCGATACCTCGCGCACGCGTGACACGGGCGGGACCGGGCTCGGGCTCGCCATTGTGGCTGCGATCATCGGCTCCCACAACGGGACCGTCAGGTATCAGGGCACCCCCGGCGGCGGCTCGACCTTCGTCATCGAGATGCCGTACATCGTGGTGCCGGATCAGCCCACGGAGCCGCCCGCCACGTCTGGCGACCCCGAGAGCACGACGGCGCGCGGCGGCCTCGGCGGCTGGCGCCCCTGAGCGGTCGGGCTTCGGCCGCGTTGTCGCCGTGGGCCCCGCGGTTGCGTTGTCCACATAGCCGCCCCGGTGCTGCGTTGTTCACATAGCCGCTCCCGGGGCTGCCCCGTGACGGTGTCCATCCCTAGGGTCGAGGAGACGGCGCGGACCGGCCGCGGCGCATCAGGGGAAGGAACGACCATGGCGATCATGAAGGTGGACACCGAGGCGATCGGCTCGAGCTCGCAGGCTGTGCTGGCAACCTCGGAACGCGTGCGGACCGAGGTGCAGGCCATGCGCAACAACCTCGAGAACCTCCGAGGGAGCTGGGAGGGGCAGGCATCCAACGCTTCCAGACCCTCGTGGCCGACTGGTCGAGGACACAGGCGCAGGTCGAGGCCTCGTTGGGCTCGATCGGGACCGCCCTGCGCAATGCGGGCAACGCCTACGGCGACATCGAGACGAGCAACTCGAGCCTCTTCCGGGGCTGAGCCGCCCCGTGCGCCCCAGGGCTGGTGGCGCCGTGCTGTCCGCAGCTGGGGCAGGACGGGGCCGCTCCCTGCTCCGAGGGGTGTCGGTGCGCTCTGGCAGGATGGACCCATGACCATCACCGCAGCCGCAGACGGCTCTGCCCTCGGCAACCCCGGTCCAGCGGGCTGGGCCTGGTACGTCGACGAGGATCACTGGCACGCCGGCGGTTGGCCGCACGGCACCAACAACCAGGGCGAGCTGATGGCGGTTCTTGACCTGTTCCGCTCGACCGTGCACATGGCGGACGAGCCGCTGCGCATCCTGTGTGACAGCCAATACGTGATCAACTGCATCACCAAGTGGATGCCGGGATGGAAGCGGAAGGGGTGGAAGAAGGCGGACGGCAAGCCCGTGCTGAACGTCGACCTCCTCAAGCAGATCGACGCCGAGCTCTCGGGCCGCGAGTACTCGTTCGAATGGGTCAAGGGCCACGCCGGCCACCCCCTCAACGAAGCCGCCGACACCAGGGCACGCGCGGTGGCCCTCGCCTACCAGTCGGGCAGGGCACCGGTCGAGGGCCCCGGCTACGGCGTCCCCGCACCCGGAACCGAGCGATCCGCGGCGCGGGGAGCAGATGCGCGGGGAGCAGTAGCGCAGGGAGCAGCGAACGCAGCGGAGCCCGAGGTCGAGCAGGCCGGGCTGTTCGACGAGATTGTGCCGGACGCAGCGCAGTCCGCGCTCGCACGGGACGTCGAGGCTGTGGTGGACCTCGAACGGGAACTACTCAGCCCGGCAGTCCGCGGCGACTACGGCCAGCTGGCGTACCTCCTGCATCCTGACTACCGCGAGATCGGCTCCTCCGGGCGCCTGTGGGACCGTGAGGAGCTCATCGAGGAGCTCGTGCAGGAGCCCGGGACGCGGGCCCGCTTCGAACTGGTCGACGCCACGCCGCTGCAGGGTGATCTCATGCAGATCGTCTACCGGACCGCTGGGCCCGACGGCTCGGCCTTGCGCTCGTCCCTGTGGCAGCGTGACGAGGGCCGATGGCGCCTGCGCTTCCACCAGGGCACCCCCGAGGCCTAGGGAGGGCCATGGTCCCCGAACGCGAGCTGACCCCGTCCGTTCGGCTGCGGACCCTCGAGGCTGCCGACGCAGCAGGGCTCGCGTTGGCCTACAGGGAGAACCGGGAGCATCTGGCTCCATGGGAGCCCACGCGTCCCGATTCCTTCTTCACCGAGGACGGCCAGCGTGAGGCCGTCACACACTCTCTCGAGGACCTGGAGCGAGGAGCAGCGATGCCGCTCGTGCTCGTCGAGGGCCAGCGCGTCGTCGGCCGGGTCACCCTTTCGTCGATCGTCCGGGGCCCGTTCCAGAATGCACACCTCGGTTACTGGCTCGCGCTCAGCCACACCGGCGCCGGGATCATGTCCCGCGCCGTCGCGGCCGCTGTCGAGATCGCCAGAGACGAGCTCGGCCTGCACCGGATCGAGGCGGCCACCCTCGTGCACAACGCCTCGTCCCAGCACGTCCTGCTGCGCAACGGGTTCGTGCCCTACGGGATCGCGCCGGAGTACCTCCGGATCGCGGGGCAGTGGCAGGACCACCGCCTGTACCAGCGGATCCTGCACGACTGACCGGCGAGGGCATATTGCTGACTGTGGCCGGCGCAGGGACATGACCCCTCAACCGGTGCTTCCAGACGCCGACGGCGGGGTCCCCACCGAAGTGGGGACCCCGCCGTCGTGCTTCACACTCGAGGCGTACCCGAAAGGCCGAAAACGCGTCGAGATGTGTACCCGAGACGAGCTGGGAGCTAGCGGATCAGAAGCCGCCCATGCCGCCCATGTCGTCGCCACCGGGCATGGCCGGGGCGGCCTTCTCCGGCTTGTCGGCGACGACCGCCTCGGTGGTGAGGAACAGGCCGGCGATCGACGCGGCGTTCTGCAGCGCCGAGCGGGTGACCTTGACCGGATCGTTGACGCCGGCGGCGAGGAGGTCCTCGTAGACGCCCGTGGCAGCGTTGAGGCCGTGGCCGGCGGGCAGGCCGCGGACCTTCTCGGCCACGACGCCCGGCTCGAGGCCGGCGTTGAAGGCGATCTGCTTCAGGGGGGCCTCGATGGCGACCTTGACGATGTTGGCGCCGGTGGCCTCGTCGCCCTCGAGGGTGAGGTTGGCGAACGCCTTGGCGCCGGCCTGGATGAGGGCCACGCCACCACCGGCGACGATGCCCTCCTCGACGGCTGCCTTCGCGTTGCGGACGGCGTCCTCGATGCGGTGCTTGCGCTCCTTGAGCTCGACCTCGGTGGCCGCGCCCGCCTTGATGACGGCCACGCCGCCGGCGAGCTTGGCGAGGCGCTCCTGGAGCTTCTCGCGGTCGTAGTCCGAGTCGGAGTTCTCGATCTCGGCGCGGATCTGGGACACGCGGCCGGCGATCTGGTCGGCGTCGCCGGCACCCTCGACGATCGTGGTCTCGTCCTTGGTCACGACGACCTTGCGGGCCTTGCCCAGGAGGTCGAGCGTGGCGTTCTCGAGCTTGAGGCCGACCTCCTCGGCGATGACCTGGCCGCCGGTGAGGATCGCGATGTCGGTGAGCATGGCCTTGCGGCGGTCGCCGAAGCCCGGGGCCTTGACGGCGACGGACTTGAACGTGCCCTTGAGCTTGTTCACGATGAGCGTGGCCAGGGCCTCGCCCTCGACGTCCTCCGCGATGATGAGCAGCGGGCGGTTGGCCTGCATGACGCGCTCGAGGACCGCGACGAGGTCCTTCACCGAGGAGATCTTGGAGTTGACGATGAGGATGTACGGATCCTCGAGGACCGTCTCCTGGCGCTCGGCGTCGGTGACGAAGTACGCGGAGAGGTAGCCCTTGTCGAAGCGCATGCCCTCGGTGAGCTCGAGCTCGAGGCCGAACGTGTTCGACTCCTCGACCGTGATGACGCCCTCCTTGCCCACCTTGTCGAGGGCCTCGGAGATGAGCTCGCCGATCTGGGTGTCGCCGGCGGAGATGGACGCGGTAGCGGCGATCTCCTCCTTGGTCTCGATCTCCTTGGCGGACTCGAGCAGCTCGGCGGTGACGGCCTCGACGGCCTTCTCGATGCCGCGCTTGAGGGAGAGCGGGTCGGCGCCGGCGGCGACGTTGCGGAGGCCCTCGCGGACGAGCGCCTGGGCGAGCACGGTGGCGGTGGTGGTACCGTCGCCGGCGACGTCGTCGGTCTTCTTGGCGACCTCCTTGACGAGCTCCGCGCCGATCTTCTCGTACGGGTCGTCGAGCTCGATCTCCTTGGCGATGGAGACACCGTCGTTCGTGATCGTGGGGGCGCCCCACTTCTTCTCGAGGACGACGTTGCGGCCACGCGGGCCGAGGGTGACCTTGACGGCGTCGGCCAGCTGGTTCAGGCCGCGCTCGAGACCGCGACGGGCCTCCTCGTCGAATGCAATGATCTTGGCCATGACGGCTTCAGTCCTTTCGGGACGTTTCTGTCGGTAGGCCACCTGCTGCAGCGCCCGCGACGGCCGGCGCCCCTCCCGCGTGTGCGGGCCAAGGAGCCTCACCCCAGCAAGGTGTTCCTGTCCCCTGCGGCCACACTGGTTTAGCAGTCGGACCACAAGAGTGCTAGGTCAATTGTTAGCACTCGACCCCTCCGAGTGCAAGCGCGCAGATTCCTCAGGTGACGCGTCAGGCGGACCTACCGCGCGACCGTCACCTCGCCGTCGCGCTTGGGCTGGTTGTCGGCGCCGAACGCGAAGACCATGTAGCGCGCCGTCGTGACGTCGCCGTGCGAGTCGAACGCGATGGGACCCGACATCCCCTCGTAGTCCACGGCGCCCTTCGCCTGGGCGGCCAGGCACGCCGGGAGCCCCGTGCACTTCTCGCCCGCAGCGCCGCCCTGCACCGCCCCTCCCGAGACGGCGGTGAGCTTGGAGGCGATGGAGGGACCGCCGTCGTCCTTCGCGGCTCCCGCGGCGAGGATCGCGAGCGAGGCGGCGTCGTAGGCCTCCGAGGCGAACGTGAGGTCCGTCAGCCCGGGCGCGTGCTCGATCAGGGCGGCCTGGAACTCGGGGGTCGGGAAGACGCCCGGGACGGTGGCGCGCGCGCCCTCGAGTGCGTGGTTGGCCAGCGCGGAGCCATAGTGCCCCAGGAGGTCGCCCGAGACCAGGAGCTTGGAGCCGGGCACCCCGGCGTCGGCGACGCCCGCGAGGATGGCCTGGCCTTCCGTCTGCGCGACGACGATGACGGTGTCGGCGTCCTTGGCCGCTGCGGCCGCGCGGCCGGCGTCGTGCCCGGAGAACTCGGCGCTGCCCTTCTCCGTGAGGCCGTCCGCCTTCGCGGCGGCGGAGGCGCCATCCGCCTCGGCCTTGCCGTGGTCCCCCGCCTGGTGCAGGATCGCGACGGTCTTGGCGCCCCCTCGCCGGGCGAGCTCGACGAGCGCCGCCCCCTCGGCGCCCTCGGGCGCGGCCGTGCGGAAGTAGTACCCGTCGCTGCGGTAGGTGCTCAGCCCCGCGGCCGTGTTAGCGGGTGAGATCAGGGGGATCTTCGCGGCGCGCAGCGCATCGATGGCGGCAGGGGCGCGGCTCGAGTCCGTGGGGCCGATCACCGCGTCGGCACCGGCCTTGGCGAGGCGCTGGGCGGCGGCCCCGGTGTCCGTCCCGGACTCGGGCGGCAGCAGTTCGACGGGCTTGCCGCCGAACCCGCCAGCAGCGTTGGCCTGCTGGACGGCGAGCACCACCGCGGCGCGCTGCGCGTCGCTGAGGTACTGGGAATCCCCGGTCGAATCGAGGATGAGGCCGAGGCGGAGCACGCCGTCGCCCGAGGCCGCGGGCGAGCCCGTCCGGGCGTCCGCGGTGACCCCGCAGGATGCGATGGCGAGCGCCGAGGCGAGCGCCGCGCCCGCGAGTCCCAGGCGCATCCCCCGAGAGGCCACGGTCACCCGGCGAATCCGGGGCCGACGACGACGGCGAGCGGGAGCCCGAGCGCGGGCGCCTGCTGGACCGTGGTGATGCCGACGTCCGCAGCCAGGGCCCGGGCCGAGGCCTCTTGGCTGGCGGTCTTGTAGTAGACGACCGAGGTGTTCACGGGCACGCCGCCCCAGTTGGCCACGGCCGTCACGGTCCACCCCGCCGCGCGGGCCGTGCCGGCCACGCGGGTGCCGATCCCGGCCGTGGTGGTCGCGTTGTACACGCCGACCTCGAGCGTCTTGTCCGCCTGCCCGGCGGCACTCGAGGGCGACGGCGTCGCGGACGGGGCCGCGGACGACGCCGGCTGGCTGGGCGCCGCCGATGGCGCGCCGGTGCTCGGCGCACCCGAGGGGGCCGTCGTGGACGGCGCTGAGGAACTCGTGGCCGCGACCGTCGATCCGCTCAGCCCGAGGCGCGGGAGGACGAAGAACGCGATCGCACCGATCACGAGCGCGATGAGCCCTGTGGCCAGGATCCAGCGGAGGCCCCGCCCGGCCTGCCCGCCGCCCTCGGCGCCCGTCTCCCCGCGGGTCCGGTGGATGCCCTGCCTGCGGGGAGACTCGGGGACATCATCGAATTCGTCGCGGGGATGCATGTTCATGCCGGGGTCAGGTCCTTGTCGGTGGCCGGGCTGGGGTTCGGCGCGCGGCGTCAGGCGCCTCCGCCGAGCCGGCGGGCAGTGCGCGCACGCTGCCGCGACGTCCTCAGTCTACGCAACCGCTTCACGAGCATCGGATCGTGCGCGAGCGCGGCCTCGGTATCGATGAGCGCGTTGAGCTGCTGGTAGTAGTGCGTCGCGGAGAGGTCGAACAGCTCGCGGATGGCCTGTTCCTTGGCCCCGGCGTACTTCCACCATCCCCGCTCGAGCGCCAGCATCTGCTCCTCGCGCTCTGTGAGCCGCTCGGCGCCCTCGGACGTGTGTGCCTGGTGTGCTGGTGCCGACATGGGTTCCAGTTTAAGAGGGAACTACAGGGATGTCATTCCGGCTCGCCCGATTCCGCACGGGCGCGTCTGGCACACTGGCGGGATGGATGCCGAGCCCCTCTTCGAGCTGCCCAGCGCGACCGGAGCGCGCACCGCCACTGGCGGGCCGGGCGCGGGGGGCGACCACGCGGCGTCGTTCGCCGCAGTCCCCGCCGAGTCCCCCGCCGAGTCCGCGCGGGAACTGGCGGCGATGGCCGCGGCGCCCCTGCACAAGCTCGTCCACCCGGAGTGGGTGCCGGCCCTCGCGCCAAGCGAGCCGACGCTGCGCGCGGCCCTGCAGGCCCTCGCGGAGCGTGCCGACGACGGCGCGCTGATCCTCCCTGCCCCATCCCGCCTCCTGCGCGCGTTCAGCCGGCCGCTCTCGGCGGTGAAGGTGCTCGTGATCGGCCAGGACCCCTACCCGACGCCCGGGCACGCGATCGGGCTCTCGTTCGCCTGCGATCCTCACGTGCGGCCCCTCCCCCGCAGCCTCGCGAACGTCTACCGCGAGCTCGCCGACGACCTCGGCGTCCCCGCCCCCGCCACCGGCGACCTCTCGCCGTGGGCCGACGAGGGCATCCTCCTGCTCAACCGTGTGCTCTCCGTCGAGGCCGGCGCCGCGGGCTCCCACCGGAGGCTCGGCTGGGAGGAGGTCACCGACGCGGCGGTGCGGGCGCTCGCCGCGCGCGGCGGGCCGCTCGTGGCGATCCTGTGGGGCAGGGACGCGCAGTCCGTCGCGCCGCTGTTGGGCACGACGCCGGTGATCGCCTCCGCGCACCCCTCGCCGCTGTCCGCCTTCCGCGGCTTCTTCGGTTCGCGCCCGTTCAGCCGGGCCAACGCGCTGCTCGTCGCACAGGGCGCCGAGCCGGTGCGCTGGGTGTGACCCGCTACGCTGGACCGCATGACGTCGCCCGCTGAGAGCGCCCCCGCGGCGCGCGCCCAGTCTGCCGAGCCGGCCCCGCGCCCGGCCAAGAAGCCCCGCCCCACCCTCGACCTCCTGGTGGTGCGCACCGAGCAGCTCGCTCCGCACATGGTGCGGGTGGTGGCAGGCGGTCCGGGGTTCGAGGCGTTCGCGGACAACGGCTTCACCGACAAGTACGTCAAGATCTCGTTCCCCACCCAGCTGCCGGGCGCGGCGTGGCCGGACGGGCCTGTGGACATCCCCGCGCTCAAGGAGTCGCTGCCGCGCGAGCAGTGGCCGGTGACCCGGACGTACACGGTGCGGTCGTTCGACGTGGCCGCGCGCGAGCTCGCGATCGACTTCGTGGTGCACGGCGACGAGGGCCTGGCCGGGCCGTGGGCCGCAGCGGCGCAGCCCGGCGACCGGCTCGTGTGCGCCGGTCCGGGCGGGGCCTACGCCCCCGATCCGGAGGCCGAGTGGCACCTGTTCGCGGGCGACGAGTCCGCGCTCCCCGCGATCGCCGCCGCCATCGAGGCCCTGCCTCGGGACGCGCGGGGGCTCGCTCTCCTCGAGGTGGGCTCCGCCGACGAGGTGCTCGAGATCGCCGCGCCGGACAGGGTCGAGCTGCGCTGGCTCTCCCGGGACGGGCTCCCCGCGGGGGAGACGGTGATCCTGGCCGAGGCCGTCAACGGGGCCGAATGGCTCCCGGGCATGCCGAGCGTCTTCGCCCACGGCGAGCGCGGGGCGATGAAGGAGCTGCGCGCCGTGTTCAAGGAGCGCGGCGTTCCGCGCGAGAAGCTCTCGCTGTCCGGCTACTGGGCGCACGGCCGGGCCGAGGACCAGTTCCAGGCGGAGAAGAAGCTCCCCGTAGGCCAGGTCTGAAAGTCACCTCCTGAAGATCACCTCCTGAGGGGCACCTCCTGGAGGTCAGCTCCTGAGGGGCACCTCCTGGAGGTCAGCTCCTGCGCGCGCTCCGCTCCTGCGGGTACGCACGACGCCGGGTGCCGGGCCAACGCACGCCGGGCACGCGCCGTCGTGCGTACCTGAGAGCGGCGGGAGGCGAGTCCGGTGCTCCCGAAATGTCGCTGACGCGGATCACGTGCACCCGAGACGCCTGTGGGCGCGATCATCTGTACCCGAGACGGGAAGGGCTAGCGGCGGCGGGCGCGCCTCCGCCGCTCGAGCGACGTCGCGCTGCGGGTGAAGGGCCGGGCGAGGTTGTCGCCCAGAACGACACCGGCGGCCGCCCCGAGGATGATCGCCATCGCGGTGAGCATCCCGCCGGCGCCGGCGGTGATCTGCGCGGCGTCGAGCGTGGCGACGTACATGGACCGGAAGATCGTGAGGCCGGGCAGCAGGATGAGCGCCGCAGGGACGGCGACCACGAGCTGGGGCGCCCCCATCCGCAGCGCCACGATCCGGGCGAGGAACCCCATGACGACGGCGCTCACGGCCGGCGCGAGCCTGTCCCCCACGCCCAGCAGCCCCACCCCCGTGAGGGCGAGGTAGCCCACGACGCCGACGGCAGCCGTCGGCAGCACGAGCCGCCGCGACGACTGCTCGGTCACCGCGATCGCGGCGACCGCCAGCCCGATGAGCAGCACCTCGACCACGTACGGATAGGCGGGCGGGAAGGTCTCGGTCACGTCGATGCGCGAGATCCCGAGGAGCTCCCCCACCGCCGTGGCCACGGAGATGCCGGCCACGAGCGCGGCGAACGTCAGGAACGCGGACAGGTACCGGCCCGCGGCGGTGACGGGGAAGCCGTTGATCGCGTCCTGTGTGGCCGAGACGAGCCGCGACGTGGGCAGGAGAAGGAGAATCCCGCCCACCACCACGATCGTCGGCGAGATCGGCAGCTGCGCGGCGAACATGAGCAGCGCGACCATGGTCACGAGGAACGAGCTCGCGAGCGTCGTGAAGAAGTCCGGAACGCGCCACGTGCCGAACACCCGCGACACGAGCGAGACGAGCAGGTTCGAGCCGAACGCGATGAGCGAGGCCAGCAGGCCGCCGCCCAGCACCCCCACGAACGCGGCCGCGAACACACCGAACGCGAACGTCACTGCCCACTTGGGGAACGGCTTGGCGCGCCGCGAGATGGCCTGCAGCCGGCGGGTCGCCTCATTCAGGCCCACCCCGCCGGCCGCGATCTCGGTGACGAGCTGGTGCACGAGCACGAGCCCGGCGTAGTTGGACGTCCACGAGCGCACCACGCGCAGGAGCGTGCTCGGCGTGCCCTCCTGCGGCGCGTGGTTGATCGTGACGGACTGGTTGGTGATGTCGACGTCGACGTGGCGCAGCCCGAGCGCCGTGGTCACGGCGATCATGGACGTCTCGACCTCGAGCGCGCCCGCCCCGTAGCGGAACATCGTCTCGGCGAGCTCGAGCGCGAAGTCGAGGGTGCGCCGCACGGACTCGTCCGGCGCGGCCGGGATGGCGGGGTTCGCGTAGGGGCTGCCGGCGAGCCGGTCCACGATGCTCATCGGCGCCGTGGGCGGGTTCTCCCCCCGCATGAGCCGCGCCAGCACGCGCTTGGCCGCGGCGTTCGCGCGGACCTGCGAGGCGGTGATGGGAGCGGTCGTTGGGGAGGCGGGAGTCGCCGCCGGGGGCGCGGCCGGCGGGGGCACGGCTGGCGGGACCACGGCGGGAGGTGGGACGGACGACGGCGGTGCCCCGCCCGCCGTCGTCCGGTCGCCACCGCCGGGGCTGCTCGGGAGCGGCGCTGCTGGCACGTCGGTGAAGGCGACGGCCGTGATCTTCGGGATCGCCCCGGCGGGGATGTCGCCGTGGGTCCCGTCGTCGAGTTCGGGGTCAGCCATGGCGTGTGCCGATCAGTAGAACTGCTGGCCCGTGCGGCGCGTGTAGAGCTGCCGCGCGACGCGCTCGCCGGCCGTGGTCCACGCCCGGTAGCGCAGCGGGTCGATGATGTAGTCCCAGCAGCCGACGAAGTCGGTGACCGTCTTGGTGAACGACGTCTTGAACAGGCCGAGCCCATGGAACGGGTGCGAGGTGTCCTTGAGCCGGTCCGCGGGCGGAGTGCCGCAGAAGTCGTACTCGACGCAGCCGAGTTCCTTGGCGCGGTTGATCGCGGTCCACTGGATGAGGTGCGAGTCGCCGTACTGGGAGCGCCGCTGGAGGGACCCGCCGTCCTTGTACGTGCCCTTGTGGCCGTAGTTGATCACGAACGCCCCCACGGACGGGCGGCCGTTCTCGTAGACGAAGTAGAGCCGGCCCTGGCCGCGGGAGGTGAACTCGCTCCAGAACTGGCGGTAGTACTCGAAGCTGCGGACCTGCGCGCCGGTGCTCGACTTGGCGTTGAGCGTGCCGGTCATGAGCGCGTGCATGGTGCGGTAGTTCTTGAGCGTGGGCTCGGCCTCGACCACCTCGACGCCCTCGCGCTCGGCGCGGCGCACGGCGTTGCGGCCGCGCGAGTGGAGGCTCTTGAGCACGAGCTTCGGCTCGGGGCTGATGTCCAGGATGGCGGTGGAGTCGTTGGGCTGGAGGTTCGGGACCTTGACCAGGCCAGCGCCGGCGAGGACCGCGCGCGCGTCCTCGGAGTCGAGGATGTCCGGCTCGACCTTGACCGCGAAGACACCGAGATTCTCGCGGGCCACGAGGCCCTTGATCGCCTCGAGCGCTGCGGGGACCTCGTGGATGTCCGTCACGCCGGGGCCCTTGATGAGGTACCAGAAGCGGCCCAGGACGGGGAACGACTTCTCGAGGACCAGGTTGTAGCTCGGCTGTGCTGCTTCAGGCTGGTCCCCCGAGCCGAGGCCCGCGGGCTCGATGACGAGGAAGCGCACGTCCCAGCCGAAGTTGCGCTTCACCGCGGCGAAGGCCTCGGACTGCAGGAGGTTGCCGCCATTCGGGTTCGCGGTGACGTGCTTGTCCCAGTGCGCGATCTCGTCTGGGCTTGCGAAGCGGGCAGCGAAGCGTGCGGTGAACGGTGCGGCGGGGGTGGCGGGGCGGGCAGTGGGGCTGCTCAAGGGGGGTGAGTCCCTTCAGTCGCGGATAGGGGGCCTAAGCCAGTCTAGTCAGTCGTCCCGTCCACGGATGTCCGGCAGGAGGTTTGCCGTAGGGCCGAGCGGGGAAAGCCGAGGACATGGCACAGAACAGCACACACCAGATCACCGGCAAGAAGGTCGCGTTCCTGGCCACGGGCGGCGTCGAGCAGTCAGAGCTCACCGAGCCGTGGAAGGCCGTTCAGGAGGCCGGCGGGCAGCCTGTCCTCGTCTCGCCCGCTGAGGGGAAGATCACCGCGCTCCAGCACGACTGGGACCACGGCGACTCCTTCGACGTGGACGTCCCCCTTGCCCAGGCACGGGCGGAGGACTACGACGCCCTGGTCCTCCCGGGCGGCGCGATCAACGCGGACAAGATGCGCGCGGAGGCGGCCGCCGTGGACTTCGTGAAGGCCTTCGCAGAGGCCGGCAAGCCGATCTCGGCGATCTGCCACGCCCCGTGGACGCTCATCGAGGCAGGGCTCGCGAAGGGCCGCCGGATGACCTCCTACAGCTCGCTGCAGACCGACCTCCGCAACGCGGGTGCCGACTGGGTCGACGAGCAGGTCGTCACGGACCGCGGCCTCACCACGTCGCGGAACCCCGGAGACCTCGACGCCTTCTGCGCGAAGATGCTCGAGGAGATCTCCGAGGGCCGCCACGACGAGCTCTGAGCCACCACACTACGATGGGGCGCCTCCCCCGTGCGGGAGGCGCCCCATCGTCGTCGTGAGCGCGCCTCAGCACTCCACGACGTTGACCGCGAGGCCGCCCATGGCGGTCTCCTTGTACTTGCTGGACATGTCCTTGCCGGTCTCGCGCATGGTCACGATGACCTCGTCGAGCGAAACGCGGTGCGTCCCGTCGCCCCACAGCGCCATCTTCGCGGCGTTGATGGCCTTGGCCGCGGCGATCGCGTTGCGCTCGATGCACGGGACCTGGACGAGCCCGCCGATCGGATCGCACGTGAGGCCGAGGTTGTGCTCCATCGCGATCTCGGCCGCGTTCTCGACCTGCGCAGGTGTGCCGCCCATGACCTCGGCGAGGCCCGCGGCCGCCATGGACGACGCCGACCCGACCTCGCCCTGGCAGCCCACCTCCGCGCCGGAGATCGACGCCTGCTCCTTGTACAGCACCCCGACGGCGCCGGCGGCGAGGAGGAACCTCACCACGACGTCGTCCTTGTCCTGCTGCGTTGCGTTCTCCATGCCGGGGGCGTAGTTGAGCGCGTAGTAGAGGACGGCGGGGATGATGCCGGCGGCGCCGTTGGTCGGGGCCGTCACGACGCGCCCACCGGAGGCGTTCTCCTCGTTCACGGCGAGCGCGATGAGGTTGACCCACTCCTGCCAGTACTTGGGGTCGCGGTCCTTGTCCTCCTTGAGGAGCCGCTCGTGCCAATCGGGCGCACGACGGCGCACCTTGAGTCCGCCGGGTAGGATCCCCTCCCGCTTGAGGCTGGACTCGACACAGCCCTCCATGACGGACCAGATGTGCAGGAGGCCCTCACGGATCTCGGCCTCGGGACGCGAGGCCTTCTCGTTCACGAGCATGATGTCGCTGATGGTCAGGCCCTTCGAGGAGCACCGTCCCAGCAGCTCCGCGGCGGTTCGGAACGGGAACGGCAGCTCCTTCTTGGACTCGTCGAGCTCCTTCTGTGCGGAGTCCTCCTCGCCCTCGCGGACAATGAACCCGCCACCCACGGAGAAGAACGTGGCCTCATGCATCACACTGCTATCAGCGTCGAGGACCTTGAACGTCATGCCGTTGGTGTGACGCGGCAGGACGGTGAGCGGGTGGAGCACCATCTCCTCGACGGAGTACGGCAGCTCGAGCCCACCGGCGAGGTTCATCCGGCCGCTCTCGGCGATGGCGGTGAGCCGCTCCTCGACCTGCTCGGGCAGGATCTCCTCGGGCTCGAAGCCCTCGAGGCCCAGGAGCACGGCGGTGAAGGTGCCGTGGCCGTGGCCGGTCGCCGCGAGGGACCCGTACAGATCGACGCGCAGCGACGCGACACGTTCGAGGATGCCCTTCTCGCGCAGTTCACGGGCGAACACTGCGCCCGCGCGCATGGGGCCCACGGTGTGGGAGCTGGAGGGGCCGATGCCCACGGAGAACAGTTCGAAAACGCCGACTGCCATTGTCGGTGTCTCCTTCCTCGAAAGGGAGTGACCGCGTGGGCCCGGGTGTCGTCCCGGGCCCACACGCGGGGTCAGGCCAGGTCGGCGACCCCCGGGTAGAGCGGGTGCGCCGCCGCGAGGGCGTCGACCCGCGCCTTGAGCGGAGCGAGATCCGTGTCGGGGCCCGCGATGAGGGCCTCGGCGATGATGTCTGCGACCTCGCGGAACGCGGCCTCGCCGAACCCGCGGGTGGCGAGGGCCGGCGTGCCGATGCGGAGGCCGGAGGTGACCATCGGGGGGCGCGGGTCGAACGGGACGGCGTTGCGGTTCACGGTGATGTCGATCGCCGCGAGCCGGTCCTCGGCCTCCTGTCCGTTGAGGGCCGCGTCGCGCAGGTCCACGAGGACCAGGTGCACGTCGGTGCCCCCGGACACGACGCCGATGCCGGCAGCCTTGACGTCGCTGGCCGTGAGGCGCTCGGCGAGGATCTTCGCCCCGGCGAGTACGCGCTCCATGCGCTCCTTGAACTCCGGCGACGCGGCGATCTTGAACGCGACGGCCTTGCCGGCCACGACGTGCTCGAGGGGGCCGCCCTGCTGGCCCGGGAACACCGCCGAGTTGACCTTCTTGGCGATGTCCGGATCGTTGGTCAAGATGATGCCGCCGCGGGGACCCGCGAGGGTCTTGTGCGTCGTCGAGGTGACCACGTGGGCGTGCGGCACGGGCGAGGGGTGCAGGCCCGCCGCCACGAGGCCGGCGAAGTGCGCCATGTCCACCATGAGGTACGCGCCCACCGAATCGGCGATGCGACGGAACTCGGCGAAGTCGAGCTGGCGCGCGTAGGCGCTCCAGCCAGCCACGATGAGCTGCGGCTTGTGCTCCTGCGCGAGGCGCTCGACCTCGGCCATGTCGATCCGGTGGTCGTCCTCGCGGACCTGGTACGGAACGATGTTGTAGAGCTTGCCGGAGAAGTTGATCTTCATGCCGTGCGTGAGGTGGCCGCCGTGGGCGAGGTTGAGGCCCATGACGGTGTCGCCCGGCTTGATGAGCGCGTGCATCACGGAGGCGTTCGCCTGCGCGCCGGAGTGCGGCTGGACGTTCGCGTACTCGGCGCCGAAGAGAGCCTTGACGCGGTCGATCGCGAGCTGCTCGATCACGTCGACGTTCTCGCAGCCGCCGTAGTACCGCTTGCCCGGGTAGCCCTCGGCGTACTTGTTGGTCAGCACGGAGCCCTGGGCCTGCATGACGGCCACGGCCGTGTGGTTCTCGGACGCGATCATCTCGAGCCCGCCGCGCTGGCGGCCGAGCTCGGCGTCGATGCTGCGGGCGATCTCGGGGTCGAAGTCGCCGATGTTGGCATCCAGTGAGGGCGAGACCACCTGCACGAACTGCGCCGTGTCCTGGGCCCCGCTCACAGCTCGCCGCCGTTCTTGGAGGCGTACTCCTCGGCGGTCATGAGGGGGCCCTCCTCGGAGACCTCGACCGTGAAGAGCCAGCCGGCGCCGTACGGGTCCTCGTTGACGAGGGCCGGGTTGTCGATGGCCTCCTGGTTGACCTCGACGACCGTGCCGGAGACGGGCGAGTAGAGGTCGGAGACGCTCTTCGTCGACTCGATCTCGCCGCAGGTCTGGCCCGCGGTGACGGTGCCGCCGGCCTCGGGGAGATCGAGGTAGACGACGTCGCCGAGCGCGTCGGCGGCGACCTGGGAGACGCCGATCTTGGCGGGGGTGCCGGCCGTGTCGAGCCACTCGTGCTCTTCGGAGTAGCGGAGGCCGGTCTGGACCTTGCTCATGGTGTGGATCCTCTTCTTCGTCGAACGGGGAAAACGTGCGGTGAAAGGCTACTTCTGGCGCTTGTAGAACGGCAGCTCGATGACCTCGAACGGCTCGGCCTTGCCGCGCAGGTCCGCGTCGAGCTTCGTGCCGACGGCGGAGTGCTCGACGTCCACGTACGCGAGCGCGACGGGGTAGCCGAGGGTCGGGCTGGGCTGGCCGGACGTGACCTCGCCGACCTGCACGCCGTCCTTCATCACCGCGTAGTGCGAGCGGGCGGCGCGGCGGCCAAGGCCCTTGAGGCCCACGAGGCGCTGGCCGCTCGTGGTGCCCTCGCCCTCGGCCTTCTTCGCCTCGAGCGCGGCGCGGCCCACGAAGTCGCCCTCCTTGCTCTTGAGCGCAACGACGCCGCCCAGGCCCCCGGCGAACGGCGAGCGGCCGCGGGAAAGCTCGTTGCCGTAGAGCGGCATGCCGGCCTCGAGGCGGAGCGAGTCGCGGCATGCGAGGCCGCACGGAACGAGGCCGTGGGCCTTGCCGGCCTCCTCGAGCGCCTTCCACAGCTGGACGGCAAGCTCGTTGCCGACGAACAGCTCGAAGCCGTCCTCGCCGGTGTAGCCGGTACGCGCCAGGAACACGGGCACGCCCGCGATGGTGGCCTCGATGCCCGCGTAGTACTTGAGCTGGCGGATGTCCTCGTGGTCCTCGGAGCCAGCCACGGAGAGCAGGATCGCCTCCGCGTTCGGGCCCTGCACGGCGACGAGGGACGTCTCAGCCGAGGCGTCGCGGAGGGCGACGGCGCCGGCCGCCCCGCCGCCGTCGGCCGTCTGGAACGCCTCGAGGCGGGAGGCGAGCTCCGCAGCGACGGTCTCCGCGTTGCCCGCGTTGGGGACGACGAGGAAGTCGTCCTCGGCGACCCGGTAGACGATGAGGTCATCGATGATGCCGCCGTCCTCGGCGCAGATCAGCGAGTACTTGGCCTTGCCCACGGCAATGGCCGAGAGCTTGCCGACGAGTGCGTAGTCCAGGAACGCGCCGGCGCCCGGGCCCGTGGCCCAGACCTCGCCCATGTGGGAGAGGTCGAACAGGCCGGCCGCCTCGCGGACTGCCTTGTGCTCGGCGAGCTCGGAACCGTACTTGAGCGGCATCTGCCAGCCGCCGAAGTCGGTGAAGGACGCGCCGAGGGCGGCGTGCTCGTCGTAGAGGGCGGTGCGCTTCTCCTGGACGGCCTGCGCGTTGGTCGTTTCAGTCATGGGAAGTCTCCTTGCTCAGTGGGCGAGAGCGGTCTCGGCGTCCTCGAATGCTTCGAGGGGCGGGCACGCGCAGATCAGGTTGCGGTCGCCGCCGGCGCCGTCGATGCGGCCGACCGGGGCGAAGTACTTGTCCTGGTGGTGCGTCTTGCCCGGGAAGGCGGCCTGCTCGCGGGTGTACGGGCGGTCCCACTCGGTGGAGACGACGGCCGCCGCGGTGTGCGGGGCGCGGCGCAGCGGCGAGTCGGCGAGCTCGAAGTCGCCGGAGCCGACCTGGTCGATTTCGGCGCGGATGGCGATCATCGCGTCGATGAACCGGTCGATCTCGCCGAGGTCCTCGGACTCGGTCGGCTCGACCATGAGCGTGCCCGCCACGGGGAACGCGAGGGTCGGGGCGTGGAAGCCGTAGTCGATGAGGCGCTTCGCGACGTCCTCCGCGGTCACGCCGGTCTTGGCGGTGAGCTCGCGCAGGTCGAGGATGCACTCGTGGGCCACGAGGCCGCCCTCGCCCGTGTACAGGACGGGGAAGGAGGAGTCGAGGCGCTTGGCGATGTAGTTCGCCGCCAGCAGGGCGGACTTCGTGGCCTCGGTCAGGCCCTCGCCGCCCATGAGCTTCACGTACGCCCACGAGATGGGGAGCACGCCGGCGGAGCCGTAGCGCGATGCCGAGACGGGGATGGCCGTCTCGCCCTCGGCGCCGGTCCACTGCGTGGCGTCGCCGGGCATGAACGGGGCGAGGTGTGCGCGGGCCGCGACGGGGCCGACGCCGGGGCCGCCGCCGCCGTGCGGGATGCAGAACGTCTTGTGGAGGTTCAGGTGGGAGACGTCGCCGCCGAACTTGCCCGGCTGGGCCAGTCCCACGAGCGCGTTCATGTTGGCGCCGTCGATGTAGACCTGGCCCCCGGCCTCGTGGACAGCGTCGCAGACCTGGCGCACGTCGGCGTCGTACACGCCGTGCGTGGACGGGTACGTGATCATGATCGCCGCGAGGTTGTCGCGATGCTGCTCGATCTTGGCGTTCAGGTCGTCGTGGTCGATCGTGCCGTCGGAGGCCGTGGCCACGACGACGACCTTCATGCCCGCGAGGACGGCCGAGGCGGCGTTGGTGCCGTGGGCCGAGGCCGGGATGAGGCAGATGTCGCGCTGGCCCTCGCCGCGGGAGGCGTGGTAGCCGCGGATCGCGAGGAGGCCGGCGAACTCGCCCTGGGAGCCGGCGTTCGGCTGGATGGAGACCTGGTCGTAGCCGGTGATCGTGGCGAGGTCCGCCTCAAGGTCGGCGATGAGCTCGCGCCAGCCGGCGGTCTGGGAGTCCGGGGCGAACGGGTGGATGCCTGCGAACTCGGGCCACGTCATCGACTCCATCTCGACGGTGGCGTTGAGCTTCATCGTGCAGGAGCCGAGCGGGATCATCGTCCGGTCCAGCGCGAGGTCGCGGTCCGAGAGCTTGCGCAGGTAGCGCAGCATCTGGGTCTCGGAGCGGTACGAGTGGAACACAGGGTGGGTGAGGTACTGGCTCGTGCGCAGGACGGCCGGCTCGAGGTCGAAGCTCTCGCCCTCTGCGCCGGAGCGCACGTCGACGCCGTCGCCCGCCGCGCCGGCACCGAAGACGCCCGCCACGATGGCCACGTGCTCGGCCGTGGTGGCCTCGTCGCACGAGATGCCGACGGTGTCGGCGTCGACGAGGCGCAGGTTCACGCCCTGCTTCTCGGCCTTCTCCACGAGCGCGGCCGCGCGGCCCGGGACCTTCGCCGTGACGGTGTCGAAGAAGCTTCGGTGCGCGAGCTCGACCCCGGCGCCCGCGAGCGCCGCCGCGAGCGAACGGGCGTGGGAGTGCGTGCGCTGCGCGATGGCCTTGAGGCCCTCGGGTCCGTGGTACACGGCGTACATCGAGGCGACGATCGCGAGGAGCGCCTGCGCGGTGCAGATGTTGGACGTGGCCTTCTCGCGGCGGATGTGCTGCTCGCGGGTCTGGAGGGCCAGGCGGTAGGCGGGCATCCCGGCGTCGTCCTTCGAGACGCCCACGAGGCGGCCGGGGAGCTGCCGCTCGAGCCCCTTGTGGACGCTCATGAAGGCCGCGTGCGGGCCGCCGTAGAACAGCGGCACGCCGAAGCGCTGGGCGGAGCCGACGGCGATGTCCGCGCCCTGCTCGCCCGGGGACTTGATGAGGGTGAGCGCCAGAAGGTCGGCCGCGACAGTGACGAGGGCGCCGCGGTCCTTGGCCTCGGCGATGAGCGCCGTGGCGTCCGTGACGAGGCCGGAGGCACCCGGCTGCTGGATCACGAGGCCATTGATCGGCCCCTCGGGCAGGCCCTGGGAGAGGTCCGCGACCTCGACCTCGAAGCCGAGCGCCTTCGCGCGGCCCTTGACGATCGAGATGGACTGCGGGAACAGGTCGGCGTCGAGCACCGTCCGACCGCCAGCGGCCTCCTTGTTCTTGTTCGCGCGGCGCATCAGGAGCACGGCCTCGGCGACGGCGGTGGCCTCGTCCAGCAGCGAGGCGTTGGCGATTGCGAGGCCCGTGAGGTCCTCGACCGCGGTCTGGAAGTTCAGGAGGGCCTCCAGGCGGCCCTGGGAGATCTCCGGCTGGTACGGGGTGTACGCCGTGTACCAGGCCGGGTCCTCGACGATGTTCCGCCGGATCACCGGCGGGGTGATGGTGTCGTAGTAGCCCTGGCCGATCATCTGGACGCGGGGCTTGTTCTTGGACGCGAGGCCGCGGAGCGTCGCAAGGGTCTCGGCCTCGCTGAGGGCCGTGCCGAGCGAGAGCGGCTTGTCCTGCTTGATGCTGTCCGGCACAGCAGCCTCAGCGAGGGCGTCCGCGCTGTCGTAGCCCACGGCGTTGAGCATGTGCTTGATGTCGGCGTCGCGACGGGCACCGATGTGCCGGTCGACGAACGCTGCGGGGGAAAGGTCCGTCACGGGGAACTCCATCCATCTGGCTGCCCGGGGGCAGCTTCTGATTTTCGTTCCTCCCCGCTCTGTATCGGACCTGAGAGATTCCGCCGGGCTGGGCCCGGCTTGCACCGTCGGTGAGCGCTTGCCTTGGGGGCGCTGCTTTCCAGAGTTGCCTTGCCGCGGCGGTACAGGTGCCTGAGAGATTCCTGGGGAGGTGTTGCTCCTACGGCGCCTGCTTGCTCGTGCTCGCAGGACTCTCCCGCCGCAGATCAGAGGCTGTATTCAGTTTGCGCTCCTGACGCACGCGTGGGCACGCGACCATCCGGGGCTTAGGCCAATTGTGCTATGCCGAGGGTCACATCGGCAAATGCTTCCCCCGGCACACACAGCTGGCGCCCGGCTGATGCTCCATCGCGAACCTGACCTCGGCCCGCGGCCCTCCGGACGCACGTGGCCCCCGGTCCTGTGGGACCGGGGGCCACGTCCAGACGTCGCCGCGTTTCAGCCAGCGATCTGGGAGCTGTCTCCACGCAGCTTGGTGTGCTGCACGGACTCACTCGTGCGCATGATCCACCGGGCGGCGCCGACCATCACGGTCGTCCCGACGAACGCCAGGATGCCCAGCGCAAGCAGCAGCGCGCCGAGCGCGACGGTACCGAAGAACACAGCAGTCTGAAGGTTGAACTCGAACATGGCTCCACTCGCTCCGAACCCCTCCGCGTAAGGGGTCCACGTCCAATTCTGACCGGGCTGCGCGGGCCCCATGACGCTGAGCCGCAGTGATCTTGGCCACGCTCCCCGAAGCGTCGCCGTGTGGTCAGTTGCAGGCGATCCCGTCCCCGTTCCGGTCGAGCCGCGGGCTGTATCCCGGCTGGCCGCGGAGGAGCGTCTGGATGCCGGCAGCGCGGAGTGCACCGCAGTTCTTGTAGCTCGGCGTAGCCGTGGGGGACGTGGGAGCCGCCAGCGCTGGCGCGACCGCGGACTGCACTGCAGGCGCCGCAGGCACCGCGGGTGCCGCGGCGGGCCCCGGCACCTCCGGCTGCCCGGTCGCCGCCGGCTGCGCGGGCTCCCCCGGCGTCGTGACGGCCCCGCTCGGCTGGGGTGTGGAGCCTGCCGATGCGGCGGACAACGGCGTCGTCGCGCCTTCCGCAGGAGTGGTCACCTGAGCGGCGGCGACCCCTTCGTGGGCCGCGGACCCGGCCAGGGCCGCGTCCCACGAGCCGGTAACGCCTTGGAGGGACGCTGCGCCGAGGGCCAGGAGGAGCGCGACGACCGCAGCCCACACCGCGGGGCGCGGGACCACGCTGGACCCCGCCGACCGGGACGAACCCGACTTCCAGAACACTGCGGCGGCCAGGACGACCCCGGCCGCGACGAGCACGGCGACGGGGGCAACCACGACGCCGACGACCGCGACGAGCGCCGCGGCGACCGCGAACGCCGCGACCATCCGGCCGGAAGCCGCGCGCCGCTGCCCGCGAGTGCGCGGCCGAAGTTCCGGGCCGGCACCCAGTTCGTCGTGTGGGGCCCCCTCGAGGGGCGGCTCGTCAGGGTGCGGCTGCCCCTGCAGCAGCTCGTCAGCGAGCACGCCGAGCCTCCCACTCCTCGCGCAGCACGCCGTAGACCACGGCGTCGTACAGCTCGCCGCGCACCTTCCGCGCCTTGCGGAACCGGGCCTCCTCCGTGAAGCCGAGCTTCGCCCCGATGCGGCACATCCCCGTGTTCCCGCTCCATGTCGCGAAGTCGAGCCGGTCGCTGTCCGTCTCCGCGAACAGGTAGTCCGTCCACAGGGCGAGCGCTTCGGTGCCGTAGCCGCCGGACCAGTGGGCGGGGTCGTAGATGACGAGCCCGAGCCGCCGCCACGGCAGGAGTGCCGTGCCGTCCCCGGACTCCTCGGAGGGCCGCTCCTCCCAGTACCAGGAAACCTGCCCCACGAACTCACCCGAGGCGGCGTCCACGATGGCGAGGTGCTCCCGCACAGCCGGCCAGTCGCCGTCGCGCGCGCGACGCCGGAGGCCATCGCACCAGCCGTTCGCCCCCTCGGCGGTCCACCGCGCGTAGAACGGCCCGTCGTACAGCTGCCACTCGTGGACCCCCCGCGAGGGAGGCACGATCCAGCGACGGAGGGCCTCGATGTCGGAGGGGGTCCAGTCCCGCAGGGTGGCGCGGGAGCCGGGAAGGAGCACGGGGTCGGTCACCCGCCCACCCTATCGACCCCGACCTATCGACCCCGACGTTGAGGGGTCATTTCCCTGCGTTGAGGGGTCACGTCCCTGCGTTGAGAGGTCACGCCCCAACCTCGACGTCGGCCTGCGCCTGAGCCGTGCGGCTCAGCGGGCGAGGCCGGCCCTCCTCAGCGCATCGGCGAGCGCCGTGTCCGCCGGAGCCGGGCCCGGGCCGCCCCGGCGCTGGTCGGCCCCGCGCTGACCCGATCCCTTCTGGTCGGATCCCCTCTGGCCGGCCCCGCGGGGCTGGCCGGATCCCTTCTGGCCACCCTGACGGGGAGCGCCGCCTTCGCGGGGCTGGCCGCCCTCGGACCCACGACGCCGTTCCTCGCCTCCGCGGGCCCCTCCCCCGCGCTCGGCACGGCCCCCGCCGACCTCGTCGTCGAGGCGCAGGGTGAGCGAGATCCGCTTGCGGGGCACGTCGACATCGAGCACCTTGACCTTGACGATCTGTCCTGACTGCACCAGCTCGCGCGGGTCCGAGATGAACTTCGTGCTCATGGCAGAGACGTGCACGAGGCCGTCCTGCTGGACCCCGAGGTCCACGAACGCGCCGAACGCGGCAACGTTGGAAACGGTGCCCTCGAGGATCATGCCGGGCTTGACGTCATTGATGGTCTCGACGCCCTCGGTCAGGGACGCCGTGACGAACTCGGGACGCGGGTCCCGGCCGGGCCGGACGAGCTCGGCCATGACGTCGCGGACGGTCGGCAGGCCGAAGCGCTCGTCGGCGAACTGGGACGCGTCCAAGGTCGCCACGCGCTCCTTGGACCCGCCGGCTGCGTCAAGGATCCGCGCCGCAAGGCCGTACGCTTCGGGGTGCACGGCCGAGGCATCGAGCGGCTGTGTGCCGCCGGTGACGCGGAGGAAGCCCGCGCACTGCTCGAACGCCTTCTCCCCCAGCCGAGGCACCTTCTTCAGCTGGGCGCGCGAGGCGAAGGCCCCGTTCGCGTCGCGGTATTCAACGATGTTCCGGCTGAGGGTCGGTCCAAGGCCGGCGACCCTCGCAAGCAGCGCGGGCGAGGCGGTGTTGACGTCCACGCCGACCGCGTTCACGCAGTCCTCGACGACGGCATCCAGGGTCCGCTCGAGCTTGGACTGGGTGACGTCGTGCTGGTACTGGCCCACGCCGATCGACTTCGGGTCGATCTTCACGAGCTCCGCGAGCGGGTCCTGCAGGCGACGCGCGATGGACACGGCACCGCGAAGGGACACGTCCATGCCCGGCAGCTCGGCCGACGCGAGCGCCGACGCCGAGTACACCGACGCGCCCGCCTCGGACACGATGACCTTCGCGCTGCGCGGCATGCCGAGGCGGCTCAGGAGCTCTCCCGCAAGCCGGTCGGTTTCGCGGCTCGCAGTGCCGTTGCCGACCGCCACGAGTTCGACGCCGTGCGCCCGGCACAGCTTCTCGAGGACGGCGAGCGACTCCTCCCACTTCTTGGCCGGCGCGTGGGGTAGATGGTCGCGGTGGCCACGACCTTGCCGGTACCGTCGACGACCGCGACCTTGACTCCCGTGCGGAGGCCCGGGTCGAGGCCGAGCACCGCCCGGTTTCCGGCCGGCGCGGCGAGGAGCACGTCGCGGAGGTTGGCGGCGAAGACCCTGACGGACTCGTCCTCAGCCTGCTCGAAGAGCCGGCCCCGGAGATCCGACTCGAGCTTTGCCAGGAGCCGGCCCTGCCAGGCCACTTTGACTGTCTGCGCGAGCCACTTCGCGGCCGGAGTGCCGGCGCCACCGC
Organism: Sinomonas cyclohexanicum; assembly: GCF_020886775.1. Lineage (GTDB taxonomy): Bacteria > Actinomycetota > Actinomycetes > Actinomycetales > Micrococcaceae > Sinomonas > Sinomonas cyclohexanicum. The sequence continues at coordinate 866,446 of NZ_AP024525.1, read as the reverse complement.
GGACGCCCAGCGCGCGCGCCACGGCGGCCTCGTACCCGGTGCGCGCCTCGGCGAGGGCGGCATCGTCGCGCGGATCGGCCTCGGCGATGCCGAGCGATAGCGCGCCCTCCCGCTCGCCCCGCAGCAACGCAAGGACCCGGTGCCCCGGCAGTGCCTGGACGGGCTGGACGTAGTCCTCGAAGTCGGCATACTTGCTGCCCGCATCGCCCGTGCCCTTGGCCTCGGAGTGGATGCGGCCGCCCCGGAACAGGCGCTCGCGCAGCACGGAGACCAGCTCCGCGTTCTGACCGGCGCGCTCGGTGAGGATGGCACGGGCGCCGGAGAGGGCTTCCTGCGCGCTCGCGACGCCTCGCTCCTCGCTGAGGTAGGCCGCAGCGAGGGCGTCGAGGTCTTGAGTGGGGTCGGCCAGGATCGCGTCGGCGAGCGGCTCGAGGCCCGCCTCCCGGGCGATCTGCGCGCGTGTGCGGCGCTTGGACTTGTAGGGGAGGTAGAGGTCCTCGAGCTCGGCCTTGGTGGCGGCGGCGAGGAGGGCGGCCTGGAGCTCGTCGGTGAGCGCGCCCTGCTCGGCGATCGAGCCGAGGATCGCGCGGCGGCGGTCCTCGAGCTCCCGCAGGTACCGCAGTCGCTCCTCGAGGTCGCGCAGCTGCGCGTCGTCGAGCGTGCCCGTGACCTCCTTCCGGTACCGGGCGATGAACGGGACCGTGGCACCCCCGTCGAGCAGCCCCACGGCGGCCTTCACCTGCCACGGGGCCACGCCGAGCTCGGCTGCGATGGTCCGGGCGATCGCCTCCGCGGTCTCCCCGTCGCCGGGCAGGGAGGGGTGCTTCTGGGTCGGGGCAGTCTCGATGCTCACGGATCTACTTTGCCCTATCCCACCGACAGTCCTCGCCATCCCGCCGACCTCAGCGGGACGCGATCCCCCAGAGGGCGCTCGCCCACAGGAACCCCGACCGGCCCAGGTCCACGAGGGACGTCCCGACCCCGATGACCGCGTAGACGCTCACCGGCACGAGCATGAGCCACTCGCGCCACGAGCCCGCGTCGCCGAGGATCGGCAGGCACACGTGCCCGCCGCGCCGCCACACGGTGCGGATGATCGGCGTCCGGTGCATGAACGTGGGGCGGCGCACCCTGAACGGCCAGATGAGGTTGCACCCGCCGGTAGTCAGCAGGTCGCCCGCGATGTGGACAGCGCACCCGATGCCGACCGCGAGCGGGAACCAGTCCTGCTCGTCCGGCGCGTAGAGCGCCACGAACGCCGCGAGCGGCACGGACAGGATCCAGGGGAGCTTCTGCACGCCGTCGGGCAGGATGCCCAGGACCTTCGCCGCGAAGGAGACGAGGAGCAGCGAGACGAGCCCGGCCCCGAGGTACACGGTGCCCCACAGCGGCGTCTCGATGGTCCAGTGCCCAGCGAACCAGGCCAGGGCGACGAACCCGGCGATGCCCACGAGCGAGTGGGTGCCGTTGCGGTGGCCGCCCGCGATGGCGCCAATGCTCGCGCACACCGCGTTCGAGACGGGCGGGAGGGACTGGGCTATGGTCGCGCTGCGGTGGTCGGCGTCGGGCAGCAGTGCGGCGCCGGCCGTGACGAGCGCTCCCACGACGATCCCGACGGGCGTCGCCTCGAACAGCGGCCAGCCGAGGTCGAAGGCGATCGGGCCGACCCCCAGCCCGGGCGGAAGCATCGAAGTGATGAACGTGAGGTCGAAATGGACACGGGTTGTCAGCGCGACCCAGGCTGCTGCGCCACAGGCCGCGTGGTGGGGACCCATCATGCCGCCGGGGACCTCCGGCAGGAACAGGGACGGGACGGTGGTTCGGGCTCTCTCACTGTGCGGCGCTCAGGCCGTGCAATCGGCGCAAGCGCCGGATCCGAGGTCGGCGTCCGCGAGGATGGCACCGCAGTCACGGCACCACGCATGGGCCCTGAGGTCGCAGCAGTCCGCGCACACGTGCTCCTCGGACTCCGCGAGGGCGCCACCGCACTCGAAGCACACGTCCTCGACGAGGGCGAGGGAGCGCCCGCGATGGGGGCTGTGCTCGACGTTCCGGCTGTGCTCGGTTCCCGGGCCGTGCCCGATTCCCGGGGCGTGCTCGATTCCCGGGGCTACTGCTGCTGTGCTCATACAAAGAGGCTAGGGACGGGGTCCGACATTTCTCGTCCACCGCCTCGGAGAGTTGCGGATTCGGCGGGCGTAGGCTGGCTGGCATGGCCAGATTCTTCGACGTTCACCCCGTCGACCCGCAGCCCCGGGCGATCTCCCAGGTCGCGCAGATCCTGCGCGACGGCGGGCTCATCGCCTACCCGACCGACTCGTGCTATGCGCTGGGGGCCATGATGGGCAACCGCGAGGCGCTCGATCGGATCCGGCAGATCCGGCATCTCGACGACAAGCACCACTTCACGCTCGTGTGCGCGGAGTTCGCCCAACTCGGCCAGCTCGTGGAGATGCCCAACGACGTGTTCCGCGCCATCAAGGCGGTCACGCCCGGCCCCTACACCTTCATCCTCCCCGCCACGCGGGAGGTGCCCAAGCGCATGCTGCACCCGAAGAAGAAATCGGTGGGCGTCCGCATCCCGGACCACCCGGTAGTCCGGGCGCTCCTGCGTGAGCTGGGCGAGCCGCTCCTCTCCTCGACCCTCCTCCTGCCGGGCGAGGAGGAGCCCCTCACGGACGGCTGGGAGATCAAGGAACGCCTCGACCACGTCCTGGACGCCGTCATCGACGCGGGCGAGTGCGGTTCCGAGCCGACCACCGTCGTGGACTTCACGTCCGGGTCCGCGGAGATCGCCCGGCGCGGCGCGGGGGACACGGCCCGATTCGAGTAGCCCCGCGAGGGCCGGGCGCACGACGCCGGGTGCGCGGCCGCCGTCGTGCGCCCCCTACGCGAGGCGCGAGCGGACGATCTCGCTGACCACCTTGCCGTCGAACCGGCCGGCCACCTCCGCCGTGACGGGCTTCATGACCTGGCCCATCTGGCGCATGGTCAGCTCGGTGCCGTCTGCCTTCAGCTGTGCGATCGCGCCGTCCACGATGGCCTCGACCTCCTCGCGCGTGAGCGGCTTGGGAAGGTACTGCTCGATCACCTCGGCCTCGGCGATCTCGGCCGCGGCACGGTCCTGCTCCCCGGCCTGTGCGTAGATCTCCGCGGTCTCCCGGCGCTTCGATGCCTCCTTCTGCAGCAGCGCGGTGAGCTGCGCGTCGTCGAACGCTACGGGGGTCTTTCCGGACTTCTCGCGGGTCTCGATCTCGCCGAGCACGTTGCGCACCGTCGTGAGGGCCGTCTTGTTGCCGGACTTCATGTGGGTCACGACGTCGGCCTGGAGGCGCTCCTTGAGCGTGGGCATGGGACCTCTTCTCTGGTGGGGTTTCGTCCGCTCCCACGATCCTAGGCGTTCACCGATGCGGGGGCACCCGGCGCTCCCACACCCGGCGCTCCTACAATGGAAGAAGGCTTAAGGAGGCCTCGTGGGACGCATGCATTACAGGGTCCGGGGCCAGCGGCACGGTCTCAGGTCCCGCCGTCTGCCCTCGACGACGAGCCACGCCGCCGGGCACATCCCGAAGGTGCCGCCACCACGCTCAGCGCGGCCGGTGGCGAGTTGGGAGGGGCTCCGGCGAGTACGGCCGCTCCCTCTGGCGGCGCTGATCCTCCAATGGCTCGTGATCGCCGTGCTCTGCTTGGCCGTCCTCGACATCGCCCGGGTGGCGGGCGTCCCCATCGTGCTGGCGGTCCTCGTCTGGACGGGTCTGAGGTTCATGCGGACCCCACGGCGCGTGATCGCCCGTGAGCCCCGCGGCCAGGGGAAGGCCGAGGCGCGCCCGCCCGCGGCCCCGCTGCGCGGCAACCCCTACGACCTGGACACGTATCTCAGGCGCCGCGCCGAAGACCGCCCGTAAAGGTCTCGCCCGTGCGGTTCGGAGTCCGTAGGATGCGGAACATGGCCAGAGCCAGGGACGCGGCCACGGCCGTCGGAAGGATCGTCGCCTTCTTCGCGATCAGCGCAGTCTGCGGTGCGCTCGTCGCGGGCTTCTTCGCGCCGGTCGCAGCAGCGACGTGGGGCGCGACGAACGGCACCGTGCAGTTCTTCGACAGCCTGCCCTCGGACCTGACAGTGACCCCGCCGGCCCGCGTCACGAAGATCCTCGCCGCGGACGGCTCGGAGATCGCAACTCTCTACAACGAGAACCGCACCCCGGTGAACCTCGACCAGATGTCCCCGAACGTCAAGAACGCCGTCGTCGCAATAGAGGACTACCGCTTCTACGACCACGGCGGCGTCGACGCCACCGGGATCCTGCGCGCCGTCATGGCCAACATCCGCGGCGACCGTCAGGGCGCGTCCACGCTCACCCAGCAGTACGTGGCGAACGTGCTGAAGGAAAACTCCCTCGCGGAGGGGCAGGACCCCACCGTGCTGCTCAACGGCCAGAAGAGCCTGGGCGACAAGCTGCGCGAGATGAAGCTGTCAATCGCCCTCGAGAAGAAGTACTCGAAGGACGAGATTCTCGCCGGGTACCTCAACATCGTCTTCTTCAACACCCACGCCTACGGCATCCAGGCGGCAAGCCAGTACTTCTTCTCGGTGGATGCCAAGGACCTCACGCTCCCCCAGGCCGCGCTCCTCGCCGGCGTGGTGAACGGCCCCTCGGTATACGACCCCACCGCCTACCCGGACAACTCGGTGGCCCGGCGCAACCTCGTGCTGGACGCAATGCTGCAGCACGGCTACATCGACAAGAAGCAGCATGACGACGCCGTCGCCGCCCCTCTCGGGCTCAAGCTCAATCCGCCGCACCAGGGCTGCGCCTACGCACTTCAGGCGCAGTACTTCTGCGACTACGTGCTGCACCAGATCCTCAATGACCCGACGTATGGAGCCACCCCGGACGCGCGGTACCAGGCGGTCACCCGGAACGGGCTGACGATCACGACTACCCTTGACACGCGCCTCCAGGCTCCCGCGCAGGCCCAGGTGGACTCGACGGCGGGCGCAAACCCGGACAAGTGGGGCACCTCGCTCGTGACGGTGCAGCCGGGCACAGGCAAGGTCCTCGCGATGGCCCAGAACACCCGGATGCTCCCGGGGCAGGGCCTCGACTTCGTCACGAGCTACAACTTCGGCGTGGACCGCACCGACGCCAACGGCAACGACCTCGGTGGCGCCGGGGGCTTCCAGCCGGGGTCGGCCATGAAGCCCATCACGCTCACGGCGTGGCTGAGCGAGGGCAAGCAGACGGACGCGATCGTCAATGCCGCACAGCGTCGCTACCCGCTCAACTACCCGTGGCGGAGCACGTGCGGGCGCGTCATCGGCGCCTATGACAGCGCGACCGTCGCCAGCCTTGGGACCTCCGGCGACCTCCAAAACGACGAGCCCCAGTGGTACCGGCCCATGACCGTCCGCGAAGGCATCTACCAGTCCATCAACACCGCGACCTTCGCTTCCGCCGCTGGCCTGAACGACTTCTGCGACATCCAGCGGTCCGCGGACGCGCTCGGGATGCACGACGGCGACGGCGCCGGCAAGAAGCTCGACCTTTCGGTCCTGGGCAACCTGCTCGGCGGCCCGAACATCTCCCCGCTGACCATGGCCTCGGGCTACGCGACCTTCGCGGCCAACGGCACCTACTGCGTGCCGTGGTCGATCGCGACGGTGACGGACTGGCAGGGCAAGCAGATCGGCGGGCAGACGCAGCAGTGCCAGCCCGGGTCCATCAAGCCGGACGTGGCGAAGGCCGTGACGAACGTGCTCCAGGACGTTCTCACGAAGGGCTCGGGCTACAACATCAAGGACAACGCCGGCAAGACGATCTTCCTCGGGGTCCCCGACGCCGCGAAGACGGGCACCAACGAGTACAACAGCGAGACGTGGCTCGTCGGATACACCCGGGGCCTCGCGACGGCGTCCTACTTCGGCGAGGCCCTCGGGAACCCGGAGGACCACCCCGGACGGAACGTGATCGTCAACGGGCGGTTCTGGCCCAACATCGACGGCGCGTACATTGCCGGCCCGCAGTGGGCGTTCTACATGCAGAAGGTCCTCGGCCTGTACGACCACGGCAACTTCGACCCGCCCCCGCCGAGCCTGATCACGCCAGGCAAGAAGTAGCACCCGCGGAAATGGTGGGCGCACGACGGCGGGCGCTCACCCGCCGTCGTGCGCTTGCTGCCGCGGGGCCTACCGGATACGGGCCGGCGCTGCGGCGACGAGGCTGAAGAGGTCCTTCGGGTCCTCTGGGGCCGCGACGAGGTCGATCTCCTCGCCGAACTCGGTGCCGCTGACCGCGTCTCGGACGTAGCGCAGCGCCGAGAAGTCCTCGACCGCGAAGCCGACCGAATCGAAGATCGTGATCTGGTCGGGCGAGGTGCGGCCGGGGCGGCGGCCGAGGAGGACCTCCCAGAATTCGGTGACGGGGAAGTCGGCGGCCACCTGCTGGATCTCGCCCTCGATGCGGGTCTGCGGCGTGTACTCGACGAACACGTCGCCCAGCCCGAGGATCGCCGCGTCGAGCTCCGTCTTGCCGGGGCAGTCGCCGCCGATCGCGTTGATGTGGACGCCGGGACGGATGAGGTCCGCCGTGAGGATGGTCGCGTTGGCCTTGTCCGCCGTGCACGTCGTGACGATGTCCGCGCCCTCGACGCATTCCGCGGCGGAGCCCGCGACGACGATCTCCACGCCGTACGGGGCCAGGTTCCGCACGAACTTCTCCATCGCCGCCGCGTCGGTGTCCCACACGCGGAAGGACGAGATGCCGAGCGCCCTGCGGAACGCGAGGGCCTGGAACTCGGACTGGGTGCCGGCGCCGATGAGGGCGAGGACGTTGCAGTCCGGGCGGGCGAGGTGTCTGGCGAACATGGCAGAGGTCGCCGCAGTCCGCAGCGCCGTGAGGATCGTCATCTCCGAGAGGAAGGTCGGGTAGCCGTTGTGCACGTCCGCAAGGACGCCGAACGCCGTCACGGTCTGGTAGCCGCGCGCCGGGTTGGATGGATGACCGTTGACGTACTTGAAGCCGTACGTCTCCTCGGTGCTCGTGGGCATGAGTTCGATGACGCCGAACGGGGTGTGGCTGGCCACACGCGGGGTCTTGTCGAAGGACTCCCACCGCCGGAAGTCTTCTTCGAGGTAGTCGATCATGCCGGCGATGATCTCCTCCGGACCGCGCTCCGCGGTCCAGGCGATCATGGTTCGGACATCGACAAAACGCGCCATTGCGTGGGCTCCTTCAGTGGATCTCGGGGTACCCCTTCACGGTATGAGCTGGCGTTTTGCATCATCAATGGCCGGACTGGATCACTTCTGGGCAGTCACTGAGCATTGCGAGGACCTCAGGTGGCCATTGTGCGCACTATCGGAGCACCGAGCTCAAGAGGAGGCTGGACTCGCTGTTGACGATGCCCTCGATGCCGCGAATCCTCCCGAGCAGCGCGTCGAACCCGCGCAGGCTGTCCGTCCGCAGCTCCGCCACAAGGTCCCAGCGGCCGTTCGTGGTGTGCAGGGCGGTGATCTCGGGAAGCCCGCGGAGTGCCGCGATGACGCTGCCGGTGCTCCGGCCCTCGACCTCTATGAGCGTCACCGCCCGGACCTCGTCCGGGTCCACCTCCTCGCGCACGCGTGCGGTGAACCCAACGATCGTCCCCGAGGCGACGAGCCGGTCGATCCGACTGCTGACCGTGGCGCGCGTGACCCCGAGCCGCCGCGCGAGGTTGGCCACGGACTCGCGGCCGTCCTCGCGCAGCGCCGAGAGCAGCCGCCTGTCGAGGTCCGTCAGGTCCGGCATGCGCTCTCAGGCCGTCAGGGTCGTGTCGAGGAGCTCTCGCAGGCGCCGGAAGTGTTCTTCCGTCGCGGCCTCGTCATAGGAGGATGTGTCCGCCATCGAGTAGCCGTGGGCGGCGCCGGCGAAGACCTCGTTGGTCGCCTCGAGGCCGGCGTCTGCGAGGGCCTCGCCCAGACGGGCCACGGCGTCGGGGCCCATGCTGCGGTCTTGGTCTGCGTGGAGGAAGACGAACCGGGCGCGGGCGTTCGGGAGGTCGAGGTGCGGGCTGTCAGGCTCCTCGCTCGCGAGCCCGCCGCCGTGGAAGCCCCCGACGGCGGCGATCTCCTCGGGCTGCGACGTCGCCGTGCGGACCGCGAGGCGCGCACCCATGCAGTAGCCCGTGGTGCCGATCGGGCCCGGCGCCACGCCGTCGAGGGCGCGCAGCGCGGCGACCCAGGCCGCGGCGTCGGCCACGGCCTTGTCAGCGGTGAGGTGGCCGACGCGCGGGAAGGCTGCCTGCCCTGCCGCCTGGCGCCCCTCCGGGGTGCTCATGTCGACACGCGGGACGAGCTCCTCCACCGTCCCTTCCCTGTAGAAGACGTTCGGGGCAAGGACCACGTACCCCCAGTCGGCGATGCGCTGGGCCATCTCCTCGATGCGCGGGCGGATCCCGAACGCGTCCATGTACATGATCACGCCGGGGAACGGACCCTCGCCGGTCGAGGGGCGGGCAACGATCGCCTCGGCGGTGCCGTCTGGCGCGGGGATCTTGATGAACTCGGTCATGGGCACAGGATAGCGGCGACCACTGGGCACGCCTCAGGCCCGCGCCGCCGCCCGCTCCGCCCTCGTCTCGCCGGAGGCCCGGCGCCTCTCGCGCCCGGGGCCCAGGGACAGGGTCGCGAGGAGGCCGACGGCGAGGAAGCTCGCCGCCGAGAACGCGGCGTATCGGGTTCCCTCGGAGAAGGCTGCCTTCGCGTCTGCGGCAACCTGTGCCGTGGCGGGCGTTCCGGCGAATCCAGCTATTGCGCCGCCAGAGCTATCCACCACCGAGGAGACGATGGAGTCACGCTGCGCGGCCGGCACGCCGTGGCTGTCGAGCGAGCTTCCAAGGAGCCCTCCGGCGGAGGAGAACAAAATCGTCCCGAGGATCGCGATGCCCAGGGCCGAGCCGATCTGCCGCGCGGTGCTCTGCGTCCCGGAAGCCTGCCCGCTCGCGGCGACGGGAACGTCCTTGAGCACCACGCCTGTCAGCTGCGCCGTTGCGAGGCCCACCCCGAAGCCGTAGATGAAGAGGAAGGGGACCAGCAGTGCCCACGGGGTGGCCGGGCCGATGACGACCCCGAGGCCGGCCACTCCCACGATTTCGGCGACGAGGCCCACGCGAACGATCGCCACGGGCGAAGCGCGGTGGCCCAGAGCGCCGGCGAGGCCGCTCGCCGCGAACGAGCCGATGGCGAGGGCGAGAAGGATCAGACCGGTGTCAAGCGCGCTGAAGCCCAGGACGTTCTGGAGCCAGATGGGCAGCGCGAGGATGATGCCGAACTCGCCGAGCGAGACGATGAGCGCCGCCAGATTGCCGTTGCGGAACGAGGGGATGCGAAGGAGCTCGGCCGAGAACATGCTCGCCATCCCCATCCGCTCGCGGCGGACCGCCCACAGGCCGCAGGCTGCGATGGTCACCAGCGCCACGCCGAAGACGAAGGGGATGGGCGAGATCTCGCCCGGCCATTCCCAGGACCCGATCCTCGGGCGGTGGTTCACGGCCCACCACCCATAGGTCCGCCCCTCGATGAGTGCGAACACGAGCGAGGCGGAGGCGACGACGGACAGGACTGCGCCCACCGGGTCCAGCGGCCGGCGGGTCCCGTCCTTCGATTCGGACACCGCGGCGAAGGAGCCCACCACGATCACGAGAGCAACGAAGATGTTGATCCCGAAGGCCCACCGCCACGAGAACGACGTGGTCAGCCAGCCGCCGAGGAGGGGGCCGACAGCGGACATGCCTCCGATCGTGGAGCCCCAGACGGCGAAGGCAATCGCTCGTTCCGATCCCCTGAACCCGGCGTTGATGAGCGAGAGAGTGGAGGGCAGGACCATCGCCCCGCCCACACCCTGGACGAGGCGCGACGCGATGAGGATGGACCCGGTCGGGGCCACGGCGGCGGCCACGGACGCAAGCGCGAAGACCGCCACTCCGAGCACGAGCAGACGTCGGCGACCGATGCGGTCTCCGAGGGTGCCGAAAACCAGGAGCAGCGCCGCGAACACGAGCGTGTAGGACTCCTGGACCCACTGCACCCCGGTCGAGTCAACTGCGAGGTCCCTGACGATCGAGGGGATCGCGACATTGACGATCGTCGAGTCCACGATGATGAGCGAGACGGCGAGGCTGATGACGACCAGGCCCACCCAGCGGCGTCGCCCTGGGGCCGCGGCATCTCCTTCGGCCAGTGCGGACGTTGTGGGCGTTGCCGTGGAGCGGCGGGAGTGGGACAGGCTTGGCATGGCTGGGCCTTCCGTGTGGTGCTGACCGTTGGTCTCAAATGTTTCGATCATCTTATTTCTCGATATTCGAGATATCAAGATGCCCCTTCCTTCTGGAGCTGGCTACGATGACGGCATGGAACTCACCCCAGGACTGCGCCGAATCGGCAATGACATGGTCGCCGCCTACCTCATCGTCGAGCCGAGCGGGATGACGCTCATCGACGCGGGCCTCCCCGGCCAGTGGAAGGACCTCCAGACCGAGCTGGCAGCGCTCGGGCGCCGCGTCGAGGAGATCCGCGCGGTGCTGCTCACGCACGGCGACTCTGACCACATCGGCTTCGCAGAGCGCCTTCGGCGCGATCACGGGGTGCCCGTCTACGTGCACTCGGCGGACAGCGCGAGGGCGCGCGGTCTCGAGTCATCCAAGCCCTCCTGGGGGCCCATGAGGCTCGGGCCGCTCGTGCGGTTCATGGCGTATGCGGCCGCCCGGGGCGGGCTGCGGCCCGTGCACGTCTCCGAGGTCCGCGAGTTCACGGACGGGGACGTCTTCGACCTGCCCGGCGCGCCCCGGGTCATCGGCATGCCCGGGCACTCCCCCGGCAGCGTCGCGTTCCACGTGCCGTCGGTGGACGCGGTGTTCGTGGGCGACGGGCTCACGACGCGGCATGTGCTCACGGGCCGTTCCGGCCCCCAGCCCGCACCCTTCACGGACGATCCCGCGCAGGCCCTCGCCTCGCTCGAGCGCCTCCGCGCCACCGGCGCGCGGTGGGTGCTGCCGGGGCACGGGACACCGTGGGGAGACGGCATCGCCGCGGCGATCGACGCCGTCGTTCGTGCCGCGCACGACGGCGCGGGGTCGCCCCGCTGAGTCGGCTCCCCGACGATTCGCGCGAGCCATCCCGCTGGCGGCCGGGCACCAGTAGTCTGGGCCGCACGGTCCGCCGCACCGGCGGACCGTGCGGAACCGAGGAGGACCCGTGGCGGACGACGTTCTGAAGGCCGAACAGGCGCCCCGCGACGGTGTGCTCGCGGCGCTCAAGGCCGCCCCGGGCCTTGAGCGGTCGGGACCCGTGTGGGATGCCTTCCTGCGGCGGTTCGATGCGCACTTCGGCGACTTGGCAGAGCTTTTCGGCCAGCTGTACGGCGAGCGCGGGGACTGGCAGGACCACCTCGCCCAGCTCGTGGTCGAGTGCGCGGCGTCGTGGCAGCGCCGCCCGAGCGAGCTGAAGGACCTCGATGCCCGGCGCGAGGCGGACCCGGACTGGTTCCAGTCCGGTCAGATGCTCGGCGGCGTCTGCTACGTGGACCGCTACGCGGGCAACCTCGAGGGACTCCGGGCGCGCATCCCGTACTTCAGGGAACTCGGCCTCACCTATCTCCACCTCATGCCGCTGTTCCTCGCCCCCGAGCCGAACTCGGACGGCGGGTACGCCGTCTCGAGCTACCGCGAGGTCAACCCGAGACTCGGCACGATGGCCCAGTTGCGGGAGCTCGCGGCCGAGCTCCGCGAGCAGGGCATCAGCCTCGTCGTGGACTTCATCTTCAACCACACCTCCAACGAGCACGAGTGGGCCCGCCGCGCGGCCGCGGGCGAGAGGGAGTTCGAGGACTTCTTCTGGATCTTCCCCGACAGGACCATGCCGGACGCGTACGAGCGCACGGTCCGGGAGATCTTCCCCGAAGACCATCCGGGCTCGTTCGTGCCGATGCCGGACGGCCGCTGGGTGTGGGCCACGTTCCACACCTTCCAGTGGGACCTCAACTACTCCAATCCCGCCGTTTTCCGCGCCATGGCCGGCGAGATGCTCTTCCTCGCGAACCAAGGCGTGGAGATCCTGCGCATGGACGCGGTCGCGTTCATCTGGAAGCGCCTCGGAACGGTGTGCGAGAGCCTTCCCGAGGCGCACTGGCTCCTGCGCGCGTTCAACGCGGTGTGCCGGCTCGCGGCGCCGTCGCTCCTGTTCAAGTCGGAGGCGATCGTCCACCCGGACGAGGTCGTGCAGTACATCGACCCCGCCGAATGCCAGATCTCCTACAACCCGCTCGAGATGGCACTCACGTGGGAGGCACTCGCCACGCGGGATGCCTCGCTGCTGGCTCAGGCGTTGGAGCGCCGGCACAACCTTCCCGCCGGGACCGCATGGGTGAACTATGTGCGCAGCCACGACGACATCGGGTGGACCTTCGCCGACGAGGACGCCGCCGAGCTCGGCATCAACGGGTTCGACCACCGCCGCTTCCTCAACCGGTTCTACGTGAACCGCTATCCGGGCAGCTTCGCCCGCGGCGTGCCCTTCCAGGACAACCCGCGCACCGGCGACTGCCGCATCTCAGGCACGACGGCGTCACTCGCCGGGCTCGAGGACGTCACCGATCCCAACGACTCGCCGGCCGTGCGCCGCATCCTCCTGGCGCACTCGGTCGCCATCAGCACGGGCGGCATCCCGCTGATCTATCTGGGCGACGAGGTGGGCCAGCTCAACGACTACGGCTACGCCGACGAGCCCGGGCACGGCGCGGACTCCCGCTGGGTCCACCGCCCCCACTACCCAGCCGAGCTCTACGCTCACCGCGACGACCCGTGGACGGCTGAGGGGGCGATCTACGCGGGCCTGAAGAAGATCCTCGCCGTGCGGGAGCGCACGCCTGAGCTCGCGGGAAACCGGCTCATCGGGTTCGGCACCGGAAACCGCCACGTGCTCGGCTACCAGCGGCCGGGCGAGAGCGGCATCGTCGTCCTGGTCCTCGCCAACTTCTCCGACGAGCCGCAGCACGTCACTCCGCTGACGCTCTCGGGCTTCGCGACGGAGTCCACCGACCTCTTCACGGGCCAGACGATTCTCCTCGGGGACGGCATCACGCTGCCGCCGCAGGAGTTCGTATGGCTGCGGACGCGGCGCGCGTGAGAGGGTGGCGGAGCGGAACTACCTCGTGACAGGCCTGTCCAGTAGGGGCCAGTCTGCGATTCGGGGATACCCGCCGCCGGTGTTCTGGCAGTTCCTCTCCATCGGGGCCGCGAACATCGCCTTCCTGCAGAAGCTCGACGGGCTCTCAGGCGCTTCATGGGGACAGGGGGATCCCGCCGCCGATATGTCTCTCAGTGAGCTCCCTCCCGGCGAGCCTTGCTCCGCCGCCGTGAGGCTGGTCTCCTTCTTCTCCCGGGGGTCCCGGACCGGTGTACGGTTGCTTGTCCCATCCACTGCTGACCAGAAGGAAGTGCTGCCGAGTGGCCGCCGATTACGACGAGCTTCGCTCCGATGTGAAGGAATCCCAGCACGAGTCGCTGGAGGCCGTGAAGTCGGCCAACAAGCCCGATCCGCGGTCCGTGGTGCTCGAGCTCGACGGGGACGACTCCGCCGAGGCAGGCCTGGCCGGTGGCGAAATCATCAACGACGAGCTCACCGTCCAGGTGATCCCGCAGGGCGCCGACGAGTTCGTATGCCAGTCCTGCTTCCTGGTCCGACACCGCACCCAGAAGGTGGTCCGGGGCGGGGTCGAGTACTGCCGCGACTGCGAGGGCTGAACCACGGGCTCTGCCGTGCCCCCGGTTTCGGGCTCAGGGCGGTCGGGCAATCTCTTCTCCATGATTTCACCGGAACAGTCCCTGCCCCTGCACGAGACGATGCTCGGGATGCTGCATGCCGCGCGCCGGCGCGGCTTGGGGCACGAAGAGCACTCCCTCGCGGTCTGTGAGCTCCTACTGCAAATCCACGCCCCGGCCGGGGAACTGCTCGGCGAGCCGTGCGCGAGCTGCCGGGAGCCTTGGCCGTGCCAGACGGTGCTGGTCATCCTCGGCGGCCTCGTGCCAGCCACCACCGGCCCCGGGCCGGAGTACGCCCGCCGCTTCTGAGCGCTGCGCGGACGCCCAGGGTCGTGAGCGTGCTCAAAATGCGCTCACGTGATCACAAGGCAGGATTGGCGGAGAGCGTCGGGGGGCGCGAAAAACGCGTGATCACGCGCTTCTTCGTGGAGCCCCCTGCCGGATTCGAACCGGCGACCCTCTGTTTACAAGACAGATGCTCTGGCCAACTGAGCTAAGGGGGCGTGGCGCCCATCGGCGCACGTACCAGCGTACCGGGTCCGCGGGCGGGTCCGAAACCGTGGCCTCTCCCACGCAAATGGTGGGTTGAGCAGGGTGCGGGGCCGCGTGACCCTGCTCAACCCACCATTTCGCGGGAGGGCGGCGCGCAGTCGCGGGAGGACGGAGCGCAGTGGTGGGACAAGCAACGGCGGCCCGGCCCCCTCAAGGGGACCGGGCCGCCGTCGTGCGTCGGGCAGCGTCAGCCCTTCGCGGTGATCGCCGCCGCGAGGAACTGGTCGAACGGTGTCTTCGCGGAGTCGCCCACGCCCCACTGCTTGCCGTCCACGAACACCGTCGGCGTGCCGGTCACGCCCGAGGCGGCGGCGAGCTGGGTGTCGTACTTGACCTGGGGCCGGTAGGTCTTGTCGTCCACGGCCTGGCTGATGTCGGCGCCGAGACCCTTGGCGATGTCCTTGAGCTGCTGGTCTGACAGGCCGGCGCTGCCCTCGGCGGGCTGCTGGGCGTACAGGGCGTTGAAGAAGTCCGCGTACTTGTCGGGGTAGGAGTTCGCCACCGCGGCGGCGGCGTTGGCCGCGCGCGAGGAGTAGTTGGTGGTCGAGTTCCGATCGAGGAAGCCGAGCGGGCGGTACTCGACCGTGATCTTCCCGTCGTTGCGGTCCTGGGTCAGGGTCGAGCCGTACGTGTCCTCGAACTGCTTGCAGATCGGGCAGATGAAGTCGACGTACACGACCACCTTGACCGGCTCGCCCTTCGCGGACGGCTCCACGCCGGGCGCGGTCGCGGCCCCACTGGCGGTCGGCTGCGAGGAGGGCGTGGGGACATCTGCCACATTCACGGTTCCGGCGGGGACCGTCGTGACCGCGGTGCCCTTGCCGAGCGTGACGCCGCCGTACTGGTTCGTGTTCGCTGCGCGCGGCCCGGTGTCCCCGATCGGCGCGTTCTGCCGCATGGACGTGGTGACCACGAGCGCCACGACGGCGATCACTGCCACGAGCGCCACCACGACGCCCCAGCGGAGGAGCAGCTTGTTGCGCCGCTCCCGCTTCTGCTGTTCCTCGCGGATCTGGCGGGCCTTCTCGCGGGCGGCGGCGGTGCGCTCTGCCTTGGTGGGTCGTGGCTGGTTGGCGGGGCTCATCGTTCCTCGTGATCGGTTCGCGGTGCGCCCGGGGCGCACAGGTGACGGCGACGGGCCAAGTGTAGTGCAGCCGCCGGCGTCCACCCTGTGTCACGCCCACGGCAGGCTCCACCCCCGCCGGGGCTTCCTCAGTGCGAAACGATCCGCCCCGCGCCGTAGTTCCGTGGCCCGAGTGTGAGATGCGGCTCCTCACGGTGGGTGCCCCGGTAGGGTGGAGGCAACCCGGAGCGGAAGGACCTGAAGGTGACCCAGAGGACCACAAAGACCAAGGGCAAGGACCAGGCGCAGCCGCTGTACGACTTCCTCGTCGTCTCCAACCGCCTGCCTGTGGACCGGGTCGGCGAGGGCGAGGACTCGGGCTGGCGCCGCTCCCCCGGCGGGCTCGTGACCGCGCTCGCCCCGGTCATGGAGAATTCCGACGGCGCGTGGGTCGGCTGGCACGGCGCCCCGGACGAGGCGGTCGAGCCCTTCGAGCACGGGGGCATCTCGATCCTGCCGGTGCCCCTCTCGGCGGCGGAGGTCGAGAACTACTACGAGGGCTTCTCCAACGCGACCCTCTGGCCGCTGTACCACGACGTGATCGCGCCGCCGGAGTTCCACCGCGCCTGGTGGGATGCGTACCAGCGGGTCAACCAGCGCTTCGCGGACGCCGCGGCCGGGCACGCCGCCGAGGGCGCCACGGTGTGGGTGCAGGACTACCAGCTCCAACTCGTGCCGGCCATGCTCCGCGCTGCGCGGCCCGACCTGAAGATCGGCTTCTTCAACCACATCCCGTTCCCGCCGCAGGAGATCTTCGCGCAGCTGCCCTGGCGGCGGCAGGTCCTCGAGGGCCTCCTCGGCGCGGACCTCCTCGGGTTCCAGCGCCCCAACGACGCCGCGAACTTCTCCCGCGCCGCCCGCCGCTACACCCGGGCCAGCGGCAAGGGCACGCACCTCACGGTGACGGAGGGGACACACGACGGCGGCGGCTCGCCTCGGGCGCGCGAGGTCCGCGCCGAGGCGTTCCCGATCTCGATCGACACGGCCCGCATCTCCGAGCTCGCCTCGCGTCCGGACATCATCGAGCGCGCGAAGCAGATCCGCCAGGACCTCGGCGACCCCACCACGATCATGCTCGGCGTCGACAGGCTCGACTACACGAAGGGCATCCGCCACCGCCTCAAGGCGTTCGAGGAACTCCTCAGCGATGGCCGGGTCAAGGTCGGCGACGTGACGCTCATCCAGGTCGCCTCGCCGAGCCGCGAGCGGGTCGAGCAGTACCGGATCCTCCGCGAGGAGATCGAGGGCACGGTGGGCCGCATCAACGGAACGTTCGACACGATGCAGCATACGGCCGTCCGCTACCTCCACCACGCCTACCCGGTGGAGGAGATGGTGGCGCTATACCTTGCGGCGGACGTCATGCTCGTCACGGCACTGCGGGACGGCATGAACCTCGTGGCGAAGGAGTACGTGGCCGCGCGCCGCGACGGCACGGGCGCACTGGTCCTCTCGGAGTTCGCCGGCGCCGCGGACCAGCTCAAGCAGGCGCTGCTGATCAATCCGCATGACATCGCGGGGGTCAAGGACGCCATCACCACGGCGATCACCCTGCCGCACGGCGTCGCAACGCGCCGCATGAAGGCCATGCGCCGCCAGATCCTTGTCCACAACGTCGAGGAATGGTCCTCCTCCTTCCTCGCCCGGCTCGAAGAGGTCTGCCCGTGAGCATCGACGACTCCCTCCGCGGCGCGCTCCAACGCCTTGCCGCTGCCGAGAAGCTCCTCGTAGCGCTCGACTTCGACGGCGTCGTGGCCCCGATCGTGGCCCGAGCCGAGGACGCGCGCCCGCTTCCGGAGACCGCGGACGCTGTGGCACGCCTCGCGGGCCTGCCCCGGACGTGGACCGCCTACGTGTCCGGCCGCGCCCTCGCGAGCCTCGTGGCGGTGGCAAGCCCAGACCCGCGCACGCAGCTGATCGGCAGCCACGGCGCGGAGGTACGGCTGGGCGGCGAGGAGCACCCCGTGACCCTCGACCCAGACCAGCGGGACGCCCTCGCGGACCTCCACCGGGTGTTCACCGAGATCTCCTCACAGGCTCCGGGCACGTGGGTCGAGGAGAAGCCCGCCGGCCGCGTCCTGCATACACGCCAGGCGGACAGGGAGGACGCTGCGACCGCCGTCGGCGCTGCGAAGCAGCAGCTCGCGTCCCGGCGCGACATCTTCCTCAAGGAGGGCAAGGAGGTCC
The DNA here is from genome assembly GCF_020886775.1 of Sinomonas cyclohexanicum. Taxonomy (GTDB): domain Bacteria; phylum Actinomycetota; class Actinomycetes; order Actinomycetales; family Micrococcaceae; genus Sinomonas; species Sinomonas cyclohexanicum. Next base: position 848,790 of record NZ_AP024525.1, on the reverse strand, counting down.
TCGAGGGCTCCGTAGTGCACGCAACCAAGGGCGAGGGCCTCGCGTTCCTCCGCCAGGTCACCGAGGCGGATGCGGTGTTCTTCGCCGGGGACGACGTCACCGACGAGGACGGCTTCCTCGCCCTCGAGGCCGGCGATCTCGGGCTCAAGGTCGGCCCGGGAGACACGGCGGCATCGTTCAGGGTCGAGCGGCCCGAGGACGTCGCGGACGTCGTCGCGCTGCTGGCGCAGCTCCGCTCGGAGCTTCCTGCGCAGCGCACTCCCTAGGCAGTTCCACATCGGGTCCCAGCACCCACACAGGGGATCTTTATCCACATGATGGACGTCACATTGTCCTTGGCCATGTGATCTATGCCATACTCGATCTGTGAGCGAGGGCGCTGCCCCCGGTTCTCATGCTGTGCCACAATGGCGGCGCCGCCCAACCGGCGGCCAGCGTGGCACACACAACTGAACAACAAGAACCATTCACTACGGATCGTCCGGCACGTACCTGCCGGTGAAGGGATATGACTGTGGCTACAGTTACGTTCGACAATGCGACGCGCCTTTACCCGGGCACGGACAAGCCCGCCGTCGACAAGCTCAACATCGACATCGCGGACGGCGAGTTCCTCGTCCTGGTTGGCCCCTCGGGCTGTGGCAAGTCAACCTCCCTCCGCATGCTCGCCGGCCTCGAGGACGTGAACTCGGGCCGCATTCTCATCGGCGACCGCGACGTCACGGACGTCCCGCCGAAGGACCGCGACATCGCGATGGTCTTCCAGAACTACGCCCTGTACCCGCACATGACGGTCGCGGACAACATGGGCTTCGCGCTCAAGATCGCCGGCGTCTCCAAGGAAGAGCGCGCCCAGCGCGTCAGGGAGGCCGCGAAGCTCCTGGACCTCGAGCCGTACCTGGACCGCAAGCCGAAGGCCCTCTCCGGCGGCCAGCGCCAGCGTGTCGCCATGGGCCGCGCGATCGTCCGAAACCCGCAGGTCTTCCTCATGGACGAGCCGCTCTCCAACCTCGATGCGAAGCTCCGCGTCCAGACCCGCACCCAGATCGCGTCCCTCACCCGCCGCCTCGGCGTCACGACGGTCTACGTCACCCACGACCAGATCGAGGCCATGACCATGGGAGACCGCGTGGCGGTGCTTAAGGACGGCCTCCTCCAGCAGGTGGATACCCCGCGCAACCTCTACGACCGGCCGGAGAACGTGTTCGTGGCCGGCTTCATCGGCTCGCCCGCCATGAACCTTCTCGAGCTCCCGGAGGCGGACGGAGGCGTGAAGTTCGGCGGCATCGTCTACCCCGTGGCCCGCGACGTCCTCGCCGGGGCCACCGGCTCCACCGTCACCCTCGGCGTCCGCCCCGAGGACCTCGAGTCCGCGCCGCAGGGCGAGGGCCTCGAGGTCGAGGTGGACGTGGTCGAGGAGCTCGGCGCCGACGCCTACGTGTACGGCCACACCACGCTCGACGGCCAGGACCACGACATCGTGGCCCGCGTCGACGGCCGCCGCCCCCCGATGAAGGGCGACAAGGTGTGGGTCCGCCCGCAGCAGGGCCACGTGCACCTCTTCGACACGAAGACCGGCGAGCGCCTCGGCGACTGACCGGAGCCGACCGCCAGCAACCCATCACAATGACGTGCCCGCCGGGTCCTCCCGGCGGGCACGCCGTGTTTCTGGTCAACCCAGCAAGACGCAGGAGAATGTACCCATGACTGACCAGAGCGCCACGTGGCAGGACGAGCCAACGGACTACGACGAGGTGGGAAAGCTGGCACGGAGCGGACCCGCGCCCGAGCCGGCCGCAGCACTGGGGTCGCTGAACATCACCGCGGCCGTGGCCGACCCGGAGCTCCTGGACCTTCCGTGGCACGTGGCGCTCGAGGACTGGCCCGAGGAGTACCTCGCGGCGCTCCCCCGCGGCATCTCGCGGCACATCGTGCGCTTCGCGAAGCTCGGCGGCTCGGTCATCGCCGTCAAGGAGACGAGCGAACACGTGGCCCGACACGAGTACCACATGCTGCGCAAGCTCCAGCGGCTCGATGTCCCGTGCGTTGAGCCAGTCGCCGTCATCCGCGACCGCCACACCCCTGACGGTCGGCCGCTCGACACGGCGCTCGTGACGCGGCACCTCAAGTTCTCGCTCCCCTACCGTGCCCTGTTCTCGCAGAAGCTGCGCCGGGACACGCTCACGCGCCTCATCGATGCCCAGGCCCTGCTGCTGGTCCAGCTGCACCTCGTGGGCTTCTACTGGGGCGACGTTTCCCTCTCCAACACGCTGTTCCGGCGCGACGCCGGCGCATTCGCCGCCTACCTCGTCGACGCCGAGACGGGCGAGCTGTACCCGGACCTCTCGACCGGCCAGCGCGAGTACGATCTCGAGATCGCCCGGGTGAACATCGCGGGCGAGATGATGGACCTCCTCGAGGGCGGGCTCATCGACGAGGTCGTGGACCCAGTAGCCACGAGCGAGCGGATCATGGACTCGTACCGCAACCTGTGGGCGGAGCTGACGGAGAAGGAATCGTTCGAGCTGGGCGAGCGGTGGCGGGTGGCCGCCCGGATCCGGCGGCTCAACGAGCTCGGCTTCGACGTCGAGGAGTACGTGATCAAGACGACGCCGGACGGCGCCACGATCCAGCTCCAGCCCAAGGTGGTCGACGCCGGCCACCACCAGCGCCGGCTGATCCGGCTCACGGGCATCGACGCCCAGGAGAACCAGGCGCGCAGGCTCCTGAACGACATGGACACGTTCCGGGCAGAGAACTACGCCGGCCAGGACGAGGAGATCAGCGCGCACGCGTGGGTCAGCCAGGTGTTCGAGCCCATCGTCAAGGCGATTCCCCGGGAGCTCTCCGGCAAGCTCGAGCCCGCCGAGGTGGTGCACCAGGTCCTCGAGCACCGCTGGTACATGTCGGAGCGGCTCGAGCGGTACATCCCGCTCGCCGAGACGGTGCAGTCCTACATCGACAACGTGCTGCGGCACCGCCGCGACGAGGCAGCCATCATGCTGAACCCGGACACGCAGATGCTCAAGGTCATCGAGAGCGAGGAGGCCCGCCACCGGGCCCTGGAGGAGCTCGACTAACCGAGGTGCTCCGTGAGCCACTCCACGAGCGGCCTCAGCTCGGTCCAGCTGGCCCGCACGCGCTCGAGCGCCTCCGGCGTGCCGAGCCATTCCGGGGTCCCGAACGCCTTGCCCGCGGTGAGCGACTTGTGCTTGAGCAGCTCGCCGCGAGGGTGGTCCTTGGCGTACTCGCGCGGAACCGTCTTGAGCCGCTCGCCGTTGATCGCGTAGCCGTCGGCGCGCAGCGCGTCGACGATCTGCTGGAGCTCGCCCCCTGAAGCCGGGGCGTCGACGGCGGCGCGGAACCTCGCGATCTGGGCCGGCGCGGGCGAGTGGTAGCCCCCGCCCACGGTGAGCCCGTCGGCGTCGAGGTGCAGGTAGTAGCCGGTCCCCTCGGTGGTCTGAGCGAAGCCGCCCTGGTGGGTCTTGTACGGCGACTTGTCCTTGCTGAAGCGCACGTCGCGGTACGGGCGGAACGCCTTGGCCTCGCCGAACTCCGTGGACAGCTCGTCGAGCAGTGCCGTCATGGGGCCGCGCACGGCCCGCTCGTACACGTCCTTGTGCTCGGTCCACCACTCTTTGGTGTTGTTCTCCTCGAGCCCCGCGTAGAACTCGGTCCCCTCTGCCGGGAACCCCTCGAATGCGCTCATGGGCAGCATCCTCCCGCCTGCTCGCGCGCCGCTCAACCCTCGGCGGGCAGCCCGGGCCCTGCGAGGCGCCACACGACGGCGGCCGGCCCCTCGGCGGCGAGACGGGCCGCGCCGTCGTGCGCGGCGGCGCCTTGCGCATCCGGGCGAGGGCGCGCATCAGCGGGTTCCAGCACGAGGCGTCCGACGGCGAGCGCGGGCTCCGCGCCCGGCCACCCCTCGGGCAGCACGCCGGCAGGAAGTGCGACGGCGGTCGCGGCCCGCGCGGCGGCCACGAGGAACGTCGCCTCCGGCAGCTCGCGCACGAATACGAGGAGATCGCCCCGGGCCCACAGCCAGCGCAGCGACCCGATCCGCAGTGTGGGCTCGTCCCGCAAGCGCCCGAGCCGCGAGTACAGGCCGCGCAGGTCGGCGACCACCCGTTCGGGCGCGTCCCACGGCATCGGAGTCCGGGAGTCCTCACCGTTGACCCCTTCGAGCCCGAACTCGTCGCCGGCGAAGACCATCGGCATGCCGGGCAGCGTGAACGCGAGCACGGCGGCGACCTGCTGGCCGCCCGGGACCATCGCGGTCGCCGCGCGGGCGGTGTCGTGGGTGTCGATCGCGCTGAGCGAGCGCAGCCGGACGTCCCAGGGATAGGCCGCGGAGAACGCGCGGTACTGGGCGAGGAAGCCCTCGGCCGGGATCCGTGGAGGTCGGCCGGACGGGGCACCGAAGTAGTTCACCGCAATACCGTCCGCGAGCCAGCCCCAGAGCGGCCGGGTGAGCGAGGCGTAGCTCATGGAGCCGTGGAACGTATCCCCCTGGAAGTCCGCCGAGGCATCGTTCGTGGACTCCGCGATCAGCAGCGCATCCGGCCTGGCCGCGAGCGCGGTGGCCCGCAGCACGCGGAACACGTCCGTATGGTGGTCCACCGCGCCGAGGCGCCCGGTCATGTTGCCCACGTCGAGGCGCCAGCCGTCGAGCCGGTACGGCTCACGGAGCCACTGCGCCACGACCGAGCCGGGGCCCTCGAGGAACTCGCCGCGGAGGGCCAGCGAGGCCCAGTCGAGCTTGGGCAGGCTCGGCACCCCCCACCAGGCCTCGTACGTGCCGTCGGGGCCGAAGTAGTAGTAGTCGCGCTCGGCGGCGGACGACGTCGCACCAGCACCTGTGCCGTCGGCGCGGGCGCGAGAAGCGGCCGCCCGCTGGAACCACTCGTGGGCGTCGCCGGTGTGGTTTGCGGTGAGGTCACCGATGACGCGGATGCCGCGGGCGTGGCACGCCGTGACGAGGCGCACGAGCGCGGAGTCCCCGCCAAGGATCGGGTCGACATGGCGGAACGTCGAGGCGTCGTAGCGGTGGTTGGACCGCGCCGGGAAGATCGGCGTGAGGTAGAGGACCTCGACGCCGAGCTCCTCGAGGTGGTCGAGGTGTTCGCGGATCCCGTCGAGATCGCCGCCGAACAGCTGCCGCGGTGTGTCAGGGCCCTCGTGCACGACGGCGTCGCCCCACATCGCGGGCACGGCCCAGTCGGGTGCGGCCCACCCGGACGCGCCCTCCGCTGCCGCGGACTCGGCCAGCGCGCGCTCCGTCGAACGCGCGAACCTGTCCGGGAAGACCTGGTACGTGACCGCGCCAGCGGCCCAACCCGGCCCGGGGGCAGCGGCGGTCAGGCGGAAGTCGGCCACATCCGGGACGTCGTGGCCCCACATGCCTGCGGCGTTGAGCCACGCGGGCGGCGAGCCCGCGCCGTCGTGCTCCCGCTCGAGCAGGAAGCGGTACCGGGCCACGGGGTTGTGCACGCGCACGCGCCCCTCCCACCAGTCCCAGCCGGCAGCCGCGCCCAGGTGCCGCGCGGGGGCGAAGCGCGGCTCGGCGTCCTCGACCGTGCGTACCCACACGCGCACGACGCCGCTGCCCTCCCGCGTGCGCACCCGCACCCGGGCCTCGTCCCCGAGGCCGAGGTGCCCGGACCCGTCGTGCCCGCCATGGACGTACAGGGGCGACCCGTCGTGGTGCGCCTCGAGCCCCGGGACCGTGGTGGCGGGGATCATCCCTTGACCGAGCCTGCCACGAGCCCGGAGACGATGTACCGCTGGAGGAACAGGAACAGGGCCATGACGGGCAGCGCGGCGAGCACGGCGCCGGCGGCGAAGACGCCCCAGTCTTCAGTGCGCTGGTTCGCGACGAACGAGTACAGGCCCACGGCGAGCGTCTGCGTGTTCGGATCGGTGAGGACCACGGACGCGATGACGAACTCGCTCGAGATGCCGATGAACGTCAGGAGCCCGACGACGGCGAGGATCGGGGTGACGAGACGCAGGATGATGCCGAAGAAGATCTGCACGTGGCTCGCACCGTCGATCTTCGCGGCCTCGTCAAGGGAGACGGGAACGGTGTTGAAGAACCCGTACATGAGGTACGTGTTCACGCCGAGCGCACCGCCGAGGTACACCATGATGAGGCCGAGCTGGCTGCCCAGCCCGAGGGCCGGGATGACCTCGCCGATCCCGTTCAGGAGCAGGAAGATCGCGACGACGGCGAGCAGCTGGGGGAACATCTGCAGCAGGAGCAGGCTGAGCAGTCCCACGCGCCGGCCGGTGAAGCGCATGCGGGAGAACGCGTACGCGGCCAGGGCCCCAAGGAGCACGCTCGCGGCGGAGGAGGTCACGACTCCCACGTAGAGCGTGTTGACGAACCACATGCCGAACGGCCGCTGGTCGTTGCCGAACAGCTTGATGAAGTTGTCCAGGGAGACGTTCGCGAACAGCGACGCGGCCCCGGCGAGGGTCCCCGAGGGGTTGAACGCGGCCGAGAGGACATACAGGAGCGGGAACACCGCGAACAGGCTCACGGCCACGCCGACGGCGTGCCGCCAGCCCTTCTCCCTCAGCCACCGCCCGAAGGGGAGCCTGCCGCGGGCGGGGGCCGGCGGCGTCGTGCGTGACGTACCGTCAGCGGTCCGGAGGGTCCGGCCGTTCTCGCTGGTCTGGATGCTCATGTCAGTTCACGTCCTCGAGGGCCTTGGTCTGCTTGAAGCTGATCGCCGAGACGGTCGCGACGGATGATGAAGATGATGATCGCGAGGGCGCTCGCGAGGCCGTAGTCGCGTCCGGTGCCCACGCCGAACGCGCTCTTGTAGACGAGCGTGATGAGGATGTCCGTGGCGCCGATGTCCCGGGTCGTGTCCGCGAAGCGCGGGCCACCGTTGGTGAGCATGTAGATCACGTTGAAGTTGTTGAAGTTGAACGCGAACGAGGAGATCAGCAGGGGTGCGGTCGAGACGAGCAGGAGCGGGAGCTTGATCGAGCGGAAGATCCGCCACGGGCTCGCGCCATCCATCCGGGCGGCCTCGTCCACGTCCTCGGGAAGCGACTGGAGCGCGCCCGTGCACACGAGGAACATGTACGGGAAGCCGAGCCACAGGTTGACCACGAGCACGGAGACCTTCGCCAGGACGGGGTCGGTGAGCCAGCCGATGTGAGCACCGCCGAGGAGCGCGTTGTTGATGAACCCGAACTCGGGGTTGAGCAGGCCAGCCCACACGAGGCCCGAGAGGAACGCCGGGAACGCGTAGGGCAGGATCATGATGATCCGGTAGACACGTCTGCCCTTGAGGTCGGCGCGGTTGAACGTGATCGCGAGGAACAGTCCGAGCGCGAACGTCAGCAGCACCGAGGCGATCGCGAACGTGAACGTCCACGCGGTCACGGCGAGCAGCGGGCCGCGCAGCCCCGGATCGGTGAACGCCGTGACGAAGTTCTTGAAGCCGACGTCGATCTTCCAACCCGTCGCGAGCTTCTCGCCGGACGGTGAGACGAAGTCGCCCTGGCCGGAGTCTCGGTACACCGTCCCCGTGTCGTTGTCCGTGAGCGTGTCCGCGGCGCGGTCGTAGACCATGGACGAGCGGAAGATGTACGCGTTCGAGCCGTCCTGCGTGCGCAGCGTGCCGTCGCCCGGGTTGTCCGAGACCGGCACCACGAGCCCCAGGACGTCCTGCTGGTGGGCCACGAGGTCGGCGAGCGCGAGGGTCTGGTACCCGTCGAGGGACTTGGCCTTGCCGGTCGAGTCCTTGACGGCCCCGGGGGCGGGCTCGAGCTTCTTCCCGGTCCCGCCGATCTCGGCGGTGCCGCTCGGGTCAGTCACGAGGAGGTAGTAGGCGCCGTCCTTGGTCACGACCGACGTGCGGTACGCGGGCGAGTCCGGCACGCGCTTCTGCGAGGAGGTCAGGATCGAGGCGACCGCGTCCTCCTTGGTGCTGTTGTGCCCGTCGCCGTAGTTGGTGAACGCGATGTAGCCGGAGAACACGACCACGAACACCTGGAAGACCGCGAGGAACAGCACGCCCGGCGCGAGGTACTTCGCCGGGAGGCCGCCCGGGCGGAGGTAGGTCCAGTTGATGAGCAGCGTCACCGCCGCCGCGATCCCGAACACCGCCCACGAGTGGGAGAGGAACAGGGCGATGCAGATGTACACCGCGAGGGCATCCACGAGGCCCAGCAGCACGATCTTGGCCAGGGCGCCCTTCCACGAGTCCGGGCCGCGGCGGGCCCGCTGCGGTGCACCGCGCTGCGGTGCGGGGGGCAGGGAGGCGGGGACGGCGTCGTCGTGCGCCGGGGCGGTGAGCTGATCTGCTCGGGGCATGGGGATTCCTTCGGTTGTCGTGCCTGGGCTGCGGTGGGAACGCACGACGGCGGCGCGCGCCCCTGGCGCGGGTGCGCGCCGCCGTCGGTGGTCGGCTCAGCCGCCTAGGCGCCGATCTTGCCCTTGATGGTCGCGGCCATCGTGGCCCACTGCGCGGCGGGGTCGCCGCCCAGGCCCTTGATGAGGTTCAGCTCGGTGGCGCCCCAGTCCGCCCAGACGGCGTCCATGGCCGGGATGGCGGGCATCGGGACGCCCTTGGTGCCGATCTCGCCGAACGCCTTGACGATCGGGTCGCTGGACGCCTTCTCGAACGAGGCCTTGAGGGCCGGCGGGCGGCCTCCGGCCTTGAACATGGAGTCCTGGACCGCCTCGGTGGTGAGGTAGTTGACCACGAACTCGTTGGTCGCGAGGGCGTTGGCGCTCTTCGCGGAGATGAAGAAGCCGTTGACGCCGAGGAACGGCTGGGCATCCTTGTCGCCGGCCTTGGGCAGCGGATCGACCGCGATCTTGAGGCCCTTCTTCTGCATGTCCGGCACGTTCCACGGGCCGGTGAGGTAGTAGGGGCTCTCGCCGGCAAGGAACTTCTCCTTGGCGATGTCGCCCGTGATGTTGGAGTTGAGGACCTTCGAGCCGGTGTCGCCCCACTCCTTGAGCTTGGCGGCGAACTCTGCGCCGCCGGGGCCGCCGAGCGTGAGCTGCTTGGGGTCGTACTCGCCCTTGGAATCGAGGCCGAACACCTGGACGCCCATCGACGTCTGGAGCGGGTAGAGGTGGTACGGGTCGCCCTGCTTGGGATCGAGGCCGACGAGGAACGCGTACTTGGCCTTGCCGGCCGCGACCGTGTCGGCGCCCTTCTTGAGGACCTCGTCGAACGTGGTGGCGGCGGAGTCGACAAGGGCCGTGTTGCGGATCAGGCCGATGTTCTCGATCGCGTAGGGGACACCGTAGATGGAGCCGTTGTAGGTCATGGCGCGGACGGCAGCGTCCTGGAATCCGGACTTCTTGTCGCCGAGCTCGACCGGGGAGATGACGCCGTTCTGGACGAACTTGCCCAGCCAGTCGTGCGGGCCGACGATCAGGTCGGGGCCCTTGCCTGTGGGGACCTGCGTGATGAAGTCGTCGCGGACCGCGGCGAAGTCCTTCACGACGAGCTTGACCTCGATCCCCGTGTCCGCCTTGAACTTCTCGGCGACGTCCTTCAGCGCGGGCGCGCGCTCGGCGTCGAGCCACATCGTGATCGTGCCGGCCCCGCCGGCGGCGAGGTCCTTCTTCGCCTGCGTCGACGGCGACGAGCTCGTGGTGCTGGCTCCGCACGCGGCGAGGCCGAGCAGTGCGGCGGCCCCGGCCGCGCCGGTGACGAAGTTCCGGCGGCTGAGTGCCACCTGCGGGGTGATTCGCACCATCATGGGTGTCCCTTCTGGGTCAAAGGGTGAGGCGAACCTCCCGAAAAGAGCAGGAGAGTGAAGCACCTCACAATTGGAAACGCTTGCAGATACTACACAGTAGATCGCAGGGCGCAAAGCAGGACCCTGCTTGTATGAGGTTCATGGGGTGTAAGCGCTTCCAGAATGGCGTGTCATGTGTCAGGATGTCCGGCATGGCTCTTTCGACTGCCGTTCCAGTCCTGCCCGCCGCGCCGCCCGCTGCCATCCCCGAAGAACGAGGGAAGACCGCGACCGTGGGCCCCCTCGTGCGCATCAGCGAGGCCTCCCCGCACGAGGACTGGTGGCGCTCCGCCGTCATCTACCAGATCTACCCCCGGTCGTTCCGCGACGCGTCCGGCGACGGGGTCGGCGACCTCGCGGGCATCACGGCCGAACTCCACCATGTCGCCGAGCTCGGGGTCGACGCGGTGTGGCTCTCGCCCTTCTTCGTCTCGCCCCAGCGCGACGGCGGGTACGACGTGGCCGACTACTGCGACGTCGACCCGCTCTTCGGCACGCTCGCCGACTTCGACGCCCTCGCCGCACGAGCCCGCGACCTCGGCCTGCGCATCATCGTGGACCTCGTCCCCAACCACTGCTCGAACGAGCACGCAATGTTCCGTGCCGCCCTCGCGGCCGGGCCTGGGAGCACCGAGCGCGGGCACTTCATCTTCCGTGACGGGCGCGGCGAGCACGGCGAGCTGCCGCCCAACAACTGGGAATCGCACTTCGGCGGCCCCGCGTGGACGCGCGTCATCGAGGCGGACGGCACCGCGGGCCAGTGGTACCTGCACCTGTTCGACTCGACCCAGCCGGACTTCAATTGGGACAACCCCGCCGTGGGCGACGAGTTCGAGCGCGTGCTGCGCTTCTGGCTCGACCGCGGGGTGGCCGGCTTCCGCGTCGACGTCGCGCACGCCCTCGTCAAGGCGCCGGGGCTCCCGGACTGGGGCGGGAGGGCCGACGGCGGCTCGTCACCGGGGTTCCCGGGGCACCACGCGCCGATGTTCGGACAGCCCGCGCTCAAGGACGTGTACCGCCGGTGGCGGGCCATCCTCGCCGAATACGGCCCGGACCGCGTCCTGTGCGCCGAGGCCAACGTCGACCCGCTTGACCGGATGGCCGAGTGGGTCGCCCCCGACCAGCTGCACCAGGCCTTCAACTTCCCGTTCCTCGGGGCGCCGTTCGAGGCGGAGGCGCTGCGCGCCGTCGTCACCCAGTCGCTCGAGGCGTTCGGTGCCGTCGGCGCCCCGACGACGTGGGTCCTCTCGAATCATGACGTGGTCCGGCATGCCTCGCGGCTCGGGCTTCCCGGCATCGGCCTCAACGTCGGTGACGGACTCGGCCCCGCTGACGTCCAGCCGGACCTCGCCCTCGGGCGGGCCCGCGCACGCGCCGCGACCCTGTTCATGCTGGGCCTTCCGGGCAGCGCCTACCTCTACCAAGGCGAGGAGCTCGGGCTCGTGGACAACACGGGCATCGCCCCGCACGAGCGCCAGGACCCCACGTTCCACCGCACCGGCGGGGAGCGGGTGGGCAGGGACGGCTGCCGAGTGCCCCTCCCGTGGCGCGTGGACGCACCCGCGCACGGGTTCAGCGAGGCGGGTCTGAGCTGGCTCCCCCAGCCGGGCCTCTGGGCAGAGCTCTCGCGCGACGCGCAGGCCCTCGACCCGGACTCCCACCTGAGCCTCTACCGGCGCGCCTTGTCGCATCGGCGCGGGCACGGGCTCGGCGCGGGAAGCCTCGCCTGGGCGCCCGAGCTGTGCCGAGGCGGCGTGCTGGCCTTCGTGAACGGCACTATTCTGGTCATGCTGAACGCGGGCGGGACCGCAGCGGCCCTGCCGCCGCTCGAGGTCATCGTCAGGTCCGGCCTCGGCGCACCCGCCGAGCTCGCACCGGGCGAGGCCGCGTGGCTCCGGCTCGGCGAGGACGGATGACACCTTGAGGGGGCTGCTGGGGGCATGAGGGATGAGTCCGGTGTGAGCGTGAGCATCCGCGACGTCGCGCAATCGGCAGGCGTCTCGATGGCCACCGTGTCCCGTGCCCTCAGCGGCCGCGGGAATGTCTCGGAGCGGAGCCGGCTCCGGGTCCTCGAGGCCGCCGAGTCCCTCGGATTCGTTCCCTCCTACAACGCCTCGAGCCTGGCCTCCGGCCGCACCCGCAACATCGGCGTCATGGTCCCCACCGTGAGGCGGTGGTTCTTCTCGAGCGTCCTCGAGGGCGTCTCCAAGACCCTGCTCGAGGCCGGCTATGACCTCACCCTGTACAACACCGGAGAGCAGGCGGGGAACCGGCAGAGCGTCCTGACAGACTTCCTGCGGCGGCAGAGGCTCGACGGCGTCGTGGCCGTCTCCCTCGAGCTCTCGCCGAAGGAGGTCGCCCAGCTCCTCCGCGTGGGCCGGCCGGTGGTCGGCCTCGGCGGGCCCATCGAAGGAGCGGCAACGCTCCACATCGACGACTTTGCGGTCGCCAGGCTGGCTACCGAGCACCTCCTCGGCCTGGGCCACACGGACATCGCGCACCTGAGCGGTACCGCCGAGTTCGAGCGAGACTTCGCCCTGCCCGCGAACCGGCGCCTCGGTTTCGAGGCCGCCATGGCCGACGCGGGAATCCCCGTGCGGCCCGAGTGGCTCGTCGCCACGGACTTCACGATCCCGGGCGCGCATCAGGCCGCCAAGCGCCTGCTCGCCGGCCCGGCTCGGCGACCGAGCGCCATCTTCGCCGCTTCTGACGAGATGGCCATCGGAGCCATCACCGCGGCACAGCAGCTGGGCCTCCACGTCCCCTACGACGTCTCTGTCGTGGGCATCGACGGGCACGAGCTGGGCGGGATGTTCGGCCTCACGACCTTCGACCAAGCGCCGGCGCGCCAGGGTGCCGATGCGGCGCGCATGCTCCTCAGCGAGCTCGAGTCGGACGGCGCCAAGCCCCAGAGCCGCGCGATCGAGCCGGAGTTCATCGTCCGCACGAGCACGGCCGTGCCGAGGGCACTTCGCTAGCGCCCGTCGGGGGCCTTCGATCGTCAACGCCTCTAGGTCTCCTCGACCGAATCGGCCGGCTGGCCGAAGAACGCCGCGAAACGGCCGAGGATGACGGACCAGTCGGCGTACTTCTCGTACTGCGCGCGCCCTTCGCGCCCGCGAGCCCAGCCGTCGTGCGTGAGCACGACGACGGTCTGGTCGCCGTCATCGGCGAACTCGACGCGTACGCGCGTGGGCGCATCCGCGGGCCCCGCGAGCGTCCAGGCGAACTCGAGGAGCGACCCAGGCTCCTCGCCCGTCACCTCGCCCCACGAGCGCAGCTGCCCATCGGGGCCTTCCTCCCCCACGATGCCGTCCTCGATGAACGGATGCGTCCCCTCGCCGAATCCGGTGTAGGAGGACGGCCACCAGAGGTGCAGGTCCCCGACGAACGCGTTGTACACGATGTCTCTGGGAGCCGGGAGGCGCACCCGGGCGACGCGCGACGGCGGCGCCTCGCCACTCGCGGTCACGTCACGTTCCGGACGCGCAGCGTGGGAGAAGAGCGAATCCATGTGCCGATCCTAGCTGTGTTAAATGTCAGGACCCCCGGCCGTGTGGTCGGGGGTCCTGGAATGGTTGTCCGGCGGTGTCCTACTCTCCCACACCCTGGCGGGTGCAGTACCATCGGCGCTGTGGGTCTTAGCTTCCGGGTTCGGGATGGGTCCGGGCGTTTCCCCCACGCTGTGGCCGCCGTAACCCTTTGTCCCGTCCCCCGGGGTGGGGGTGGGAAGCTGTGGTCACGGTTGTTGTCCGTGGATCTGTGTTCGGTTGTGGCTGCGGTGCCCGTGTCCGCCCCGTGGTGTGGGGCGGGGGTGGGGTTTGTTGTCTGGGGACCGTATGGTGGACGCGTAGCATGCTTGGTTTCCTGCACCACCGGGTGGGTGGTGTGTGTTGAGGTTGTCGGCCTATTAGTACCGGTCGGCTTCGACAGTCTTCAGTCCTGTCTTCCACGTCCGGCCTATCAACCCAGTGGTCTGCTGGGGGCCTCTCGCCCTTGCGGGCATGGAGATCTCATCTTGAAGTGGGCTTCCCGCTTAGATGCTTTCAGCGGTTATCCCTTCCGAACGTAGCCAACCAGCCGTGCACCTGGCGGTACAACTGGCACACCAGAGGTTCGTCCGTCCCGGTCCTCTCGTACTGGGGACAGCCCTTCTCAGATCTCCTGCGCGCGCAGCGGATAGGGACCGAACTGTCTCACGACGTTCTAAACCCAGCTCGCGTACCGCTTTAATGGGCGAACAGCCCAACCCTTGGGACCTACTCCAGCCCCAGGATGCGACGAGCCGACATCGAGGTGCCAAACCATGCCGTCGATATGGACTCTTGGGCAAGATCAGCCTGTTATCCCCGAGGTACCTTTTATCCGTTGAGCGACGGCCCTTCCACGAGGTGCCGCCGGATCACTAGTCCCGACTTTCGTCCCTGCTCGAGATGTCTCTCTCACAGTCAAGCCCCCTTGTGCACTTGCACTCGCCACCTGGTTGCCGACCAGGCTGAGGGGACCTTTGGGCGCCTCCGTTACTCTTTGGGAGGCAACCGCCCCAGTTAAACTACCCGTCAGGCACTGTCCCTGGCCCGGATCACGGGCCGAGGTTGAGGTGTCCAAAGCGACCAGAGTGGTATTTCAACGATGACTCCGCCGCCACTGGCGTGACGGCCTCACAGTCTCCCACCTATCCTACACAAGCCGCTCCGAACACCAATACCAAACTGTAGTGAAGGTCTCGGGGTCTTTCCGTCCTGCTGCGCGTAACGAGCATCTTTACTCGTAGTGCAATTTCGCCGAGTTCACGGTCGAGACAGCGGGGAAGTCGTTACTCCATTCGTGCAGGTCGGAACTTACCCGACAAGGAATTTCGCTACCTTAGGATGGTTATAGTTACCACCGCCGTTTACTGGGGCTTGAATTCTCCGCTTCGCTCGTGAGAGCTGACGGGTCCTCTTAACCTTCCAGCACCGGGCAGGAGTCAGTCCGTATACATCGTCTTGCGACTTCGCACGGACCTGTGTTTTTAGTAAACAGTCGCTTCCCCCTGGTCTCTGCGACCCCGACCCCCTCCCACCGGCGCGCGGTGTTCAGGGTTGGGGTCCCCCTTCTCCCGAAGTTACGGGGGCATTTTGCCGAGTTCCTTGACCGTGATTCTCTCGATCGCCTTGGTATTCTCTACCTGATCACCTGTGTCGGTTTGGGGTACGGGCGGCTGGGACCTCGCGTCGATGCTTTTCTCGGCAGCATAGGATCACCCGATCCCCCCGCGAGGGGGTCCCGTCGGATCTCAGGCCTGATGCGCGGCGGATTTGCCGGCCGCGCGCCCTACATCCTTGGACCAGGTCAACCATCGCCTGGCCGGGCTGCCTTCCTGCGTCACACCTGTTAATACGCTTGCCTCGCAGCTCCGGGTCCCGCGCGCGCCCCCCGGTACAGGTCCCGAAGGACCCATGGTGGGGGGATTGGGCGGTCAGCATCGGCTGTCCGGCATGGGCGGTCCTTCGCCGGTACGGGAATATCGACCCGTTGTCCATCGACTACGCCTGTCGGCCTCGCCTTAGGTCCCGACTTACCCAGGGCAGATGAGCTTGACCCTGGAACCCTTGATCATCCGGCGGACGGGTTTCCCACCCGTCTTTCGCTACTCATGCCTGCATTCTCACTCGTGCGGCCTCCACCCCTCGATCACTCGGGGGCTTCACTGCCCGCACGACGCTCCCCTACCCAGCCCCACCCCTGAACCACGAAGGCTAGGGCACACATGGGACTGCCACGGCTTCGGCGGTGTGCTTGAGCCCCGCTACATTGTCGGCGCGGAATCACTTGACCAGTGAGCTATTACGCACTCTTTCAAGGGTGGCTGCTTCTAAGCCAACCTCCTGGTTGTCTGGGCAACTCCACATCCTTTCCCACTTAGCACACGCTTGGGGGCCTTAGCCGGTGGTCTGGGCTGTTTCCCTCTCGACTACGAAGCTTATCCCCCGCAGTCTCACTGCTGCGCTCTCACTTGCCGGCATTCGGAGTTTGGCTGACGTCAGTAACCTTGTGGGGCCCATCGGCCATCCAGTAGCTCTACCTCCGGCAAGAAACACGCAACGCTGCACCTAAATGCATTTCGGGGAGAACCAGCTATCACGGAGTTTGATTGGCCTTTCACCCCTACCCACAGCTCATCCCCTCCATTTTCAACTGAAGTGGGTTCGGTCCTCCACGACGTCTTACCGTCGCTTCAACCTGGCCATGGGTAGATCACTCCGCTTCGGGTCCAGACCACGCCACTGAACGCCCTGTTCAGACTCGCTTTCGCTACGGCTCCCCCACACGGGTTAACCTCGCGACGTGGCACTGACTCGCAGGCTCATTCTTCAAAAGGCACGCCATCACAGGAACAAGGCCTGCTCTGACGGTTTGTAGGCGCACGGTTTCAGGTACTGTTTCACTCCCCTCCCGGGGTACTTTTCACCTTTCCCTCACGGTACTTGTCCGCTATCGGTCATCGGGTAGTATTCAGGCTTATCAGGTGGTCCTGACAGATTCACACGGGATTCCTCGGGCCCCGTGCTACTCGGGCACCTCCCCAGGGCTGCGACAGGCGTTCCGGCTACGGGACTCACACCCTCTCCGGCCGGCCGTTCAAGACCGTTCGCCTACACCACCGCAACACCCCCGACCACCGGCAGATGATCGAAAGGAAGGCCCCACAACCCCATGCGCGCAACCCCTGCCGGGTATCACACGCGCACAGTTTGGCCTCGTCCGCGTTCGCTCGCCACTACTGACGGAATCACTCTTGTTTTCTCTTCCTGCGGGTACTGAGATGTTTCACTTCCCCGCGTTCCCCCCACACCGTCTATGCGTTCAACGGCGGGTCACCGCATCAAGTGCGGCGGGGTTTCCCCATTCGGACACCCTGGGATCACAGTCCGGTTATCGACTCCCCCAGGCTTATCGCAGATTCCCACGTCCTTCATCGGCTCCCGATGCCAAGGCATCCACCGTGCGCCCTTGGAAACTTCAACACAACAAAGACCAAGGACACACAACCACACGGCACGCCAGAGCGCCCGTGCGTGTACGTCCTACAACTCGAAAAACGAGATTGCTAGATGCTCGCGTCCACTATACAGTTCTCAAACAACAACCCCCACAGCCCCCACACGCACCGCCGCGAAGCGGCACGCCGGGAGAAGGCGGGCACCACACGCCCCACCCACCGCCCCGCCCCGCCGCACAGGCAGGACAGGAACAGCAAGACAGGGCGCGGGGACGCTTGTTGTCCCAGGACCCAACAGTGTGCCAAGGACCCCACCCCCACCGCAAAACCACGGCCCCACCGCTTTCCAGCCCCCCCCACAGGGGAGGCGTACTCACGAAGGGCCGCACCGCACGGGGCACGGGCCACAGAATCGCCGATGTTCCACCCACGAGCACCCGCCGGAGAACACATGTCTCCGCAGCGGGGCTGCCATCCCCCCGGGCACCGGGCAGCCATGCGGCCGCCGGCACCACCACCGGGGGGTGCAATGCTCCTTAGAAAGGAGGTGATCCAGCCGCACCTTCCGGTACGGCTACCTTGTTACGACTTAGTCCCAATCGCCAGTCCCACCTTCGACGGCTCCCCCCCACAAGGGGTTGGGCCACCGGCTTCGGGTGTTACCGACTTTCGTGACTTGACGGGCGGTGTGTACAAGGCCCGGGAACGTATTCACCGCAGCGTTGCTGATCTGCGATTACTAGCGACTCCGACTTCATGGGGTCGAGTTGCAGACCCCAATCCGAACTGAGACCGGCTTTCTGGGATTGGCTCCACCTCACAGTATCGCAACCCTTTGTACCGGCCATTGTAGCATGCGTGAAGCCCAAGACATAAGGGGCATGATGATTTGACGTCGTCCCCACCTTCCTCCGAGTTGACCCCGGCAGTCTCCCATGAGTCCCCACCCGAAGTGCTGGCAACATGGAACGAGGGTTGCGCTCGTTGCGGGACTTAACCCAACATCTCACGACACGAGCTGACGACAACCATGCACCACCTGTGAACCGGCCCCGAAGGGAGGCCCCATCTCTGGGACGGTCCGGCACATGTCAAGCCTTGGTAAGGTTCTTCGCGTTGCATCGAATTAATCCGCATGCTCCGCCGCTTGTGCGGGCCCCCGTCAATTCCTTTGAGTTTTAGCCTTGCGGCCGTACTCCCCAGGCGGGGCACTTAATGCGTTAGCTGCGGCGCGGAAACCGTGGAATGGCCCCCACACCTAGTGCCCAACGTTTACGGCATGGACTACCAGGGTATCTAATCCTGTTCGCTCCCCATGCTTTCGCTCCTCAGCGTCAGTTACAGCCCAGAGACCTGCCTTCGCCATCGGTGTTCCTCCTGATATCTGCGCATTTCACCGCTACACCAGGAATTCCAGTCTCCCCTACTGCACTCCAGCCTGCCCGTACCCACTGCAGACCCGGGGTTGAGCCCCGGGCTTTCACAGCAGACGCGACAAACCGCCTACGAGCTCTTTACGCCCAATAATTCCGGATAACGCTCGCGCCCTACGTATTACCGCGGCTGCTGGCACGTAGTTAGCCGGCGCTTCTTCTGCAGGTACCCTCACTCACGCTTGTTCCCTGCTGAAAGGGGTTTACAACCCGAAGGCCGTCATCCCCCACGCGGCGTCGCTGCATCAGGCTTCCGCCCATTGTGCAATATTCCCCACTGCTGCCTCCCGTAGGAGTCTGGGCCGTGTCTCAGTCCCAGTGTGGCCGGTCACCCTCTCAGGCCGGCTACCCGTCGTCGCCTTGGTAGGCCATCACCCCACCAACAAGCTGATAGGCCGCGAGCCCATCCAAGACCGCACAAGGCTTTCCACCCCCCACCATGCGGCAGGAGGTCCTATCCGGTATTAGACCCAGTTTCCCAGGCTTATCCCAGAGTCAAGGGCAGGTTGCTCACGTGTTACTCACCCGTTCGCCACTAATCCACCCCGAAGGGCATCATCGTCCGACTTGCATGTGTTAAGCACGCCGCCAGCGTTCATCCTGAGCCAGGATCAAACTCTCCGTCAAAAAACACGCCAACCAGAAACCCCAGGAAAATGAGGCCACCAGCCAGCAGAAAATGATCCGGCATCAAACACCCAGCCACGCACACAGGGGCGCACGCAACCAGGCAACTGATAACCAAAAAAATGGCATCAACAAAACTTGGCACACTATTGAGTTCTCAAACAACAAACACCCGCAGGTAACACCCCCGGCCCATCCAGACCGTTCGCTTCCCCGCGGCAACAAGATCCAAACTTACCCGCGTCGCTCCTCGGAGTCAAACCGGCCGTTCGGCCGCATCTTCGTCCGTGATCTGGTGGGTAGTTGCCGCTCCACGACGAGGTTTCCCTCGTCCTTGGCGCGGGATAAAACTATACCACCGCTCGGGCGCCGGCGCCAACCGGCGCCCGAGCTGGGGTCAGAAGCTGCGCTCAGGATGCCCAGACGCTGCTGCCGTGGACTCGCTACCGGGCCGCGCGGTGAGTGTCTGGGACGAGGTAGACCGCGCCCAGCGGCGGGAGCGTGAGAACGGCCGAGGCCGGCTTGCCGTCCCACTCCCGGGCCTCAGCCACAACGAGCCCGCCGTTCGTGACGCCGGATCCACCGAACTCGGTCGCGTCGGTGTTCACAGCCTCGCGCCAGCGGCCGGCAAGCGGCATCCCCACCATGTAGTCGAGGTGCGGGTTGCCCGCGAAGTTCACGATGCACACGAGCGGCGTGCCGTCCTTGGACCACCTGATGAACGAGAGCACGTTATGGTCGCCATCGTCGCCCCTGATCCACTCGAAGCCGGCCGGATCGTTGTCCTTCTCGAACAGCGCGGGCGTCTCGCGATACACCGTGTTGAGCTCGCGGATGAGTGTCTGCAGACCCTTGTGGGGCTCCATGTCAGCCATCCACCACTCGAGCCCGTGCTCCTGGTTCCACTCCCCCTCCTGGCCGAACTCGCAGCCCATGAAGATGAGCTGCTTCCCCGGGTGTGCCCACTGGAACGCATAGAACGCACGCAGGTTGGCGAGCTGCTTCCAGCGGTCCCCCGGCATCTTGCGGAGCATTGAGCCCTTGCCGTGCACGACCTCGTCGTGGCTGATGGGCAGGAGGAAGTTCTCACTGAACGCGTACACGATCGAGAACGTCATCTTGTTGTGGTGCCATCTGCGGTTGACCGGGTCCTCCTCCATGTACTGGAGCGAGTCGTGCATCCAGCCCATGTTCCACTTCAGGCCGAACCCCAGGCCGTTGAGCGAGGTGGGCTTCGTCACGCCTGGGAACGCCGTGGACTCCTCGGCGATCGTGATGATGCCCGGATTGCGCTTGTACGCAGTCGCGTTCGTCTCCTGGAGGAAGGAGATCGCCTCGAGGTTCTCGCGGCCGCCGTACTGGTTGGGCCGCCACTGGCCTTCCTCACGCGAGTAGTCCAGGTACAGCATGGACGCCACCGCGTCGACGCGGAGCCCGTCGATGTGGAACTCCTCGAACCAGTACAGGGCATTGGCCACGAGGAAGTTCCGCACCTCGGTGCGGCCGAAGTTGAAGATGAGCGTGCCCCAGTCGGGGTGCTCCCCCTGCTGCGGGTCGGCGTGCTCGTAGAGGGGCTCGCCGTCGAACTTCGCGAGCGCCCACTCGTCCTTGGGGAAGTGCGCCGGGACCCAGTCCACGATCACGCCGATGCCGGCCTGGTGCAGGCTGTCGACGAGGTGACGAAAGTCGTCCGGATGGCCAAAGCGCGAGGTCGGAGCGTAGTACGACGTCACCTGATAGCCCCAGGATCCGCCGAACGGGTGCTCTGCGACCGGCATGAACTCGACGTGGGTGAAGCCCATGGTCGTCACGTACTCGACCAGCTGCTCGGCGAGCTCGCGGTATCCGAGGCCGGGCCTCCACGAGCCCAGGTGCACCTCGTAGACGCTCATCGGCGCGTTGTGCGGGTCCGTCTTGGCGCGCGCCGCCATCCACTCGTCGTCCTTGAACGCGTAGTTCGACTCGACGACGCGGGACGCGGTCCGCGGGGGCACCTCGGTCCCGAACGCCATGGGGTCGGCGCGCTCCACCCAGTGGCCGTGGCGGGTGAGGATCCCGAACTTGTAGCACATCCCTGCTACTACGCCCGGGACAAAGACTTCCCACACCCCGGATGACCCGAGGCTGCGCATAGCGTGCTCGCGCCCGTCCCAACCGTTGAAATCGCCGCGCACCTGCACTGCCTGGGCATTCGGCGCCCACACCTTGAACGAGGTGCCCTCGACGTCGCCGAGGACCGAGTGGTGCCGCTCCACGTGGGCGCCGAGCGCACGCCACAGCTCCTCGTGGCGGCCCTCGCCGATGAGATGCAGGTCAAGCTCGCCGATGCTCGGCATGTAGCGGTACGGATCGTCGACCGTGACGAGGTGGCCCTCGCCGTACTCGACCTCGAGCCGGTAGTCCGGCACATGGCCCGGCTCCCTCTCGGGCGCGGTGCCCACCCACACACCGTGGGCCTCGTGCGCGAGCGGAATGCGCCCATCGGGGGTGATGGCCGTGACGGCCGTCGCGAGGTGCTTGAGGACGCGGATGGTGACCGTTCCCGCACCGTCCAGGTGCGCGCCGAGCACCGCGTGGGGCGCGTGGTACGCGCCGGCGGCAATCCGGGCGAGGACATCCGTATCCACAGGAATCGGAGCCGCCTGTCCCGCGCCGTCCAGCGTATGCGTGGGCGCGGCCACGGTTCCGGCGTCGCCCGCCGGGCCCCCGCCAGAGCCCGCCTCGTGATGTCCCTGTACCACGTCCATCTCCTCCCCGGGCCGCGTTCCCGCCGTCCCGATATCTGTCCCCTCCGGCTGCCCCGCGGGCGCGCCGGTCAAACCGGTCAGACCGTCACCTCGTCCGGACCTGGCCGCCTCGGGCAGCCATGCCTCGAGCGCGGTCCTCGCCGCGCGGAGCGGGATCTCGGCCCACGCTGGCCGGTTCCGCTCCTCGTAGGAAACCTCATACAGGGCCTTGTCGAGCCAGAGCGCGGCGAACAGGGCTGTCCCGAACGGGCTCGCCCCGCCAGCCACCGAGGAGTACCCGGCCCAGAAGGCCTGTCCCGCCGCATCGGCCCAGCCCTCGGAGACGCGCGCAGTGGGGTCGGTGCGGCGTGCCGCACCCGCGGCATAGTCGAACGAGCGGAGCATGCCCACCACGTCGCGGAGCACGAGGTCGGGCTGGCTCCGCTCCGCGACGGGCCGCAGCGGCTCGCCCTCGAAGTCAAGGATGGCGAAGGGCCGCTCGGCATTGGCGAAATGAAGGACCTGGCCCAGGTGGAAGTCGCCGTGGATGCGCTGGACCACGAGGCTGTCGCCGGGCCGGACCAGCGAGTCCAGGAGCGCCTCGAGGGCCTCGTCGGGCACACCGACGCTCGTGCGGACCTCCGCCCACGCCGCACGAAGCCGGTCGGAGAGCCGTCCCATGAACGCGTCGACGGCCTCACCGGTGAGCACCTGCGTGCCCAGCGTGCGGGCGAGCGCGGCGTGGATGCGGGCGGTTGCGGCACCCAGCCCGCGCGCCTCCTCGGAGAGATCGTTCCCCTGCGCGGCGGCCTCGAGCGCGAAGCGCCACATGTCCTCGCCGCCACCGAGGAATTCGTGGGCGACGGCGAGCTGTCCCCTCGCGAGCGCACCCGACGGCAGGCTCCACTCGGCATCGACCCAGCCCAGCGCCGTCGCCGCGTCGGTCGCGTGAGCGCGTGCGAGCGCGGCCCCGAGTTCTACCTCCGGGTTGGTTCCTTCCGCGAGCTGCCTGAACACCTTCACCATCGCGTCCCCGGCGGGCGAGCGCACGATGATCGAGGAGTTGGACTGCTCGCCTCGAAGGACGGCCGCTGAGAGGCTCCCCGAGGGGAGCGAGCCCTCGCCGCTCGAGGCGCCGACCGCCGTGGTGCCTTCGCAGCCAACGCGGGTGCCCGCCGCCATGAGGCGCACGAGTGCCGCGACGAAGGCGGGGTCATGGCAGCCGTCGTAGATCCACCGCATACCGAGCTCCGAGTGCCGGCTCTGGGCCAGGAGTGCGTGCTCCGCGCCATCCAGGGGCTGTGCCCGGTACGTGAGCGGCACGTTAAGGGTGACCTCGAGCCGCCCGGCCATGACCCGCACGAGGTGGATCTCGATGCCGACCTCGCCCTCGGGGTCCTCGAGGCGGATGCCGCCCACGCGGGAGAAGGTCGCCTCGCGCCCCTTCGCCGGGTACCAGCGCTGGGATGGAAGCCATCGCTCGAGGATCTCAGCGAGCGGCGGCGTAAGGGTCGGCCGTGTCGCGTCCGTCATTCGACCAGCTCCCCCGTCGCGGGCTCCGGCACGATGAGGGGCAGCGCGGTGGTGACCGGGCTCGTCGGGACCGACGCGGCGTTGCGGATCCGCAGCCAGAAGTACCCGTGCGCCCCGAGCGTCACGTGGAAGCGGCCGTCCGGGCCCACCTGGGAGAACGGCTCACCGCCGAAGGCGTCGCGCAGGCCGCGCCCCGCGAACTCGGGCAGGTCAAGGGACGTCGCCACGGGATGGCCGGCGAGGTTGAACACGCACAGCATGGACTCCCCGCGCTGGTCGTGGGCGGCGTCGTCCGGCATCTCCCTCAGGTACGCGAGCACGCGCTCGCTCTCCGCGGGCACGTTGCGGTAGCCGCCGAGGCCGAACACCGGGTGCGCGCGCCGCACGCCGAGGATGTTCCGCATCCAGCGCAGCAGACTCCCGGAGTGCGCCATCTCCGCCTCGACGTTGGCCATCGCGTAGTTGTAGACGAGGGACTGGATGGTGGGGAGGTAGAGCTTGCCGGGGTCCGCGGTCGAGAAGCCCGCGTTGCGGTCCGGGTTCCACTGCATCGGTGTGCGGACGGCGTCCCGGTCCTCGAGCCAGATGTTGTCCCCCATGCCGATCTCGTCCCCGTAGTACAGGAACGGGCTGCCGGGCAGCGAGAGCAGGAGGGCGTTGATGAGCTCGATTTCGGCGCGCGAGTTGTCCAGCAGCGGCGCCAGCCGGCGCCGGATGCCCACGTTCGCGCGCATGCGCGGGTCCGAGGCGTACCACCCGAGCATCGCCTCGCGCTCCTCGACGGTGACCATCTCGAGGGTCAGCTCGTCGTGGTTGCGCAGGAACGTCCCCCACTGCGCGCCGTCGGGGATGGGCGGCGTGTCCACCATCGTGTCGATGATTGGCTGGGCCCGCGCGTCCCGCAGCGAGTAGTACAGGCGCGGCATGATCGGGAAGTGGAAGGCCATGTGGCATTCCGGCGTCTGGGGGGTGCCGAAGTACTCGACCACCTCGTGCGGGGGCTGGTTGGCCTCCGCGATGATGATGCGGCCCGGATACTTGTGGTCCATGAACTCCCGCAGCTTCGCGAGGAAGACGTGCGTGGCGGGGAGGTTCTCGCAGTTGGTCCCCTCCTCCGCGTAGAGGTACGGGATCGCGTCGGCGCGGATGCCGTCCACGCCCTGGTCGAGCCAGAACTGCACGACGTCGAAGATCGCCTCCTGGACCTTGGGGTTCTCGTAGTTCAGGTCAGGCTGGTGGCTGAAGAAGCGGTGCCAGAAGAACTGCCGCCGAATCGGATCGAAGGTCCAGTTGGAGTCCTCGGTGTCGATGAAGATGATGCGGGCTTCCTGGTACTTCTCGTCCGTGTCGCTCCACATGTAGAAGTCGCCGTAGGGGCCGTCGGGGTCGCGGCGGGACTCCTGGAACCACCGGTGCTGGTCCGACGTGTGGTTGAGCGGGAGGTCGATGATGATCCGCACGCCGCGCGCATGGGCCTCGGCGACGAGCCGCTGGAAGTCGCTGATCGAACCGAACTCCGGGAGGACGCTCTCATAGTCGGAGACGTCATAGCCGCCGTCCCGCAAGGGCGACTCGAAGAACGGAGGGAGCCACAGGCAGTCCACGCCGAGCCACTGCAGGTAGTCGAGCCGGTCGATGAGCCCCTGGATGTCACCCGAGCCGTCCCCGTTGGCGTCGTTGAAGGCCCGCACCAGGACCTCGTAGAAGACGGCCTTCTTGTACCAGGACGGGTCGTGCCTGAGGCCGGGGGCGTTGACGTTGAAGTTCGGCTGTGCCTGCTGGCCGATGTTCATGGGCTAGGTGGTCTCCTTCGCGGTGGGTCGCGCTCTTCAGGTGTACGACGTTAGCGCGGCACCCTCGAGGCGGCTAGCGGCGCACGTGCAGAATGTGCGCAGGCTCCACGTGCGCGTCGAGCCGCACATAGTTGTGCTCCCCCC
This sequence comes from Sinomonas cyclohexanicum, assembly GCF_020886775.1. Taxonomy (GTDB): domain Bacteria; phylum Actinomycetota; class Actinomycetes; order Actinomycetales; family Micrococcaceae; genus Sinomonas; species Sinomonas cyclohexanicum. The sequence continues at coordinate 823,772 of NZ_AP024525.1, read as the reverse complement.
ACTGCCAGGACTGCCCCGAGAGCAGCTCGTCGACGCGGAACCGGCCGTCGGCGTCGAGCCTGTCCGGGTCCAGATCGAGCGCGGCGAGGTCGAGGGTCACCGTGCTCTCCCGCGTCGAGTGCGGGTCCACGTTCACCACCACGATCACCGTGTCCTTGGTGCCGTCCGGGAGCACCTTGTGCTTCGAGTACACGACCGTGGCGTCGTCCGTGCTCGAGTGCAGGGTCAGGTTCTGCAGGTCGAGGAGCGCGGGGTGGGCGCGGCGGATCTCGTTCAGGCGCGTGATGTAGGGCGCGAGAGAACGCCCCGCGGCCTCCTCGCCGGCCCAATCGCGCTGCTTGTACTCGTACTTCTCGTTGTCGATGTACTCCTCGGCGCCCGGCCGGGCCACGTGCTCGAAGAGCTCGTAGCCCGCGTACACGCCCCACAGCGGGCTTGCGGTCGAGGCCAGGACTGCCCGGACCTTGAATGCGGGCTTCCCGCCGAACTGCAGGTACTCGGTGAGGATGTCCGGGGTGTTCACGAAGAGGTTGGGCCGGTAGAAGGGGGCCCACTCCTTCGAGATCATCGTGAAGAACTCCTCGAGCTCGGACCGCGTGTTCCGCCACGTGAAGTACGTGTAGGACTGCTGGAAGCCGGCCCGGCCCAGCGCCTTCATCATGGCCGGCCGGGTGAACGCCTCGGCGAGGAACACGACGTCGGGGTTCTTCTTGGCCACCTTGCCCAGGAGCCACTCCCAGAACCAGACCGGCTTGGTGTGCGGGTTGTCGACTCGGAAGATCTTCACGCCGTGGTCGATCCACAGGTTCACGATCCGCAGGATCTCCTTCGAGAGCCCCTCCGGATCGTTGTCGAAGTTGAGCGGATAGATGTCCTGGTACTTCTTCGGCGGGTTCTCTGCGTACGCGATCGAGCCGTCCACGCGCCGCGTGAACCACTCGGGGTGGGAGGTGGCCCACGGATGGTCCGGTGATGCCTGCAGCGCGAGATCGATCGCGACCTCGAGCCCCAGCTCCTCGGCGCGGGCCACGAACGCGTCGAAGTCCTCGAACGTGCCGAGGTCCGGGTGGATCGAGTCGTGGCCGCCCTCCGCGGCGCCGATCGCCCACGGCGAGCCGGGATCGGCCGGGCCGGCGTTGAGAGTGTTGTTCGGTCCCTTCCGGAACGCCCTGCCGATCGGGTGGATCGGGGGCAGGTAGATGACGTCGAAGCCCATCGCCGCCACTCCGGGCAGCCGCTCCGCCGCGCTGCGCAGCGTGCCGGACGTCCACTCGCCGGTCTCGAGGTTGCGCACGGCGCCCTCGGACCGGGGGAAGAACTCGTACCACGCGCCCCGTCCGGCACGCTCGCGCTCCACGAGGAGCGGGAAGTGCTGGCTCTCGGCCACGAGTTCGCGGATCGGGAGGCGCTCGACGGCGGCGCGCACCTCCTCGCTCTCGCCCGCGGCGAGGCGCTCCTCGACGGGCCTCGAGGTGTCGGCGAGCGCCTGAGCAGCCGAGCGGAAGGCTCCGCGGTCCGCGGCGGTGCGGGCGTCGTCGTCGGCCGCCTCCCTCAGCAGCGCGGCGCCCTCGGCGAGCATGAGCTCCACGTCGATGCCGGCGGCAATCTTGACCTCGGCGTTGTGGTGCCACGTGCCGTAGCGGTCGTGCCACGCCTCGATCGTGAAGGTCCACTCGCCCTCCCTCGTCGGGGTGAGCAGGCCGGTCCAGCGATCCAGGCCCTTGCCGTGCTCGGTGAGCCGGATCCGCTGCTTCTCCTTCCCCTTCGGGGAGTACAGGACGGCGCTCACGCCGAGCGCGTCATGGCCCTCGCGGAAGGCGGTGGCGCCCACCACGATCCCCTCTCCGGCCACGGCCTTGGCGGGGAACGTGCCGCCCTCCACCACGGGCGAGACGTCCGTTATCGGGAAGCGTCCGAAGCGGAGCTTGCCTGGGATGTTCGGCTCGAGTGCGGGCACGTCACGTCCTTTCGCGAAGGTGGGGCCGGTTTCCTCTCTGCGAGGGAGCCTGTCCTTGCGTCACGATAGCCCGCCTCGGAGGCGAATGCGAAGGCCGTGACGCTGCCCCCTCGCTCGTCCACCGGCGTGTTGGGCGCAGTTCACCGGCCTGTAACGCGGCACACTTCAACGGTGCGCGCCGCTCGGCTAATGTGGCGCAGGTGAAGGCCATCCGTAGATTCACCGTCCGCACCGTACTGCCGGAGCCCATCGCCGCCCTCGACACGCTGGCCACCAATCTCCGGTGGTCGTGGCACCAGCCCACGCGTGAGCTCTTCGCGGGCCTCGATCCCGAACTGTGGGAGGAGAGCAGGCACGACCCGGCGGGACTCCTCGGGCTCGTCACCCGCGAGCAGCTGCAGCGGCTCGCCCTCGATCCGGACGTGGTCGAGCGAGTGCGCGCGGCGGCGGACGACCTCCGACGCTACCTCGAGGAGCCGCGCTGGTACCAGGGCCTCGGCGAGGACGCCCCGCGGTGCATCGCCTACTTCTCCCCCGAGTACGGCATCACGGAGGTCCTCCCCCAGTACTCGGGCGGCCTCGGCATCCTTGCCGGCGACCACCTCAAGAGCGCGTCCGATCTCGGCGTGCCGCTGATCGGCGTGGGCCTGCTGTACCAGGCGGGCTACTTCAAGCAGGCGCTCTCCCGCGACGCGTGGCAGCAGGAGACCTACCCGGTCCTCGACCCGGATGCCCTGCCGCTGACGCTCCTCAGGGAGGACGACGGAACCCCGTGCGTCGTGACGCTGCCGCTTCCCAATGGGCGGAAGCTGCATGCCCAGATCTGGCGCGCTGACGTGGGCCGTGTGCCGCTGCTGCTGCTGGACTCGAACATCCCGTCGAATGACGACGGCGCACGCTCCATCACGGACCGGCTCTACGGCGGCGGCGGCGACCACCGGCTCCAGCAGGAGCTGCTCCTGGGCATGGGCGGGGTGAAGGCGCTGCGGATCTACCAGCGCCTCACCGGCGGCCCCGCGCCGGAGGTCTTCCACACCAACGAGGGCCACGCAGGCTTCCTCGGGATCGAGCGGATCCAGGAGCTCATGTCCGGCCCGCAGCCGCTCACGTGGGACGAGGCGCTCGTGGCCGGGCGCGCCTCGACCGTGTTCACGACGCATACCCCCGTGGCGGCAGGGATCGACCGGTTCGACGCCGCCCAGATCAAGTACTTCTTCGACGCCAGGCTCGCGCCGGACGTCCCGACGGCCAAGGTGCTCGAGCTCGGGCGCGAGAGCTACGACGGCGGCGACCCGGCCGTGTTCAACATGGCCGTCATGGGCCTGCGCCTCGCGCAGCGGGCCAACGGCGTGGCCAAGCTGCACGGCGAGGTCTCCCGCGAGATGTTCTCCGGCCTGTGGCCCGGGTTCGACAGCTCCGAGGTGCCCATCACGTCCGTGACGAACGGCGTGCACGTCCCCACGTGGGTGGACCCGCAGATCACCGGCATGGCCGACGAGCTCGCGCCGGGGGCCGGCGTGGGGCGCCGGTGGGACGTGGTGTTCAACGTCCCGGACGAGACGATCTGGCAGATCCGGCGCGAGCTGCGCGGTCGGCTCATCGAGGACGTGCGGCGCCGGGTCCGCTCGGCGTGGCGCAAGCGCGGCGCGGGCGAGGCCGAGCTGACGTGGACGGACTCGATCCTGAACCCCGACATCCTCACTATCGGGTTCGCGCGGCGGGTGCCCACCTACAAGCGGCTCACGCTCATGCTCCGCGACCCCGCCCGGCTCAAGCGGCTCCTGCTGGACCCCGAGCACCCGGCCCAGATCGTCATTGCCGGCAAGTCCCACCCCGCGGACGACGCCGGCAAGAAGATGATCCAGGACCTGGTCCACTTCACGGACGACCCCGAGGTGCGCCACCGCATCGCGTTCCTGCCGAACTATGACATCGCGATGGCCCGGACGCTGTTCCCCGGGTGCGACGTGTGGCTGAACAACCCGCTGCGCCCGCTCGAGGCGTGCGGCACCTCCGGGATGAAGGCCGCGATCAACGGTTCCCTGAACCTGTCCGTCCTCGACGGCTGGTGGGACGAGATGTACGACGGCTCCAACGGCTGGGCCATCCCCACCGCGAGCGGCACTTCGACCCCCCAGGAGCGCGACGACATCGAGGCGGCCGCCCTGTACGAACTCCTCGAGACCCAGATCGCCCCGCGCTTCTACGGCGCCTCCACCACCGGCATTGGCGCCGAGTCCGCTGGCGCGGCCGGCCCGTCCCTGGACGAGGACGGGCGCGCTGACAGCGTCGACACCGTGCCCACGCACTGGGTCTCCATGATCAAGCACACGCTCTCCCACCTTGGCCCCGCGGTCTCCGCCGACCGCATGGTGGGCGACTACGTCCGCGAGCTGTACACCCCGGCCGCCGTGGCCGGGCGGACCGTCCGGGGCGAGGACTACCGCCTCGCCCGCGAGCTCGCCGCGTGGACCAAGCACGTGCGCAGCAACTGGTCCCAGGTCCACGTGGAGCACATCGACTCGGGCGGGCTCTCGGAGGTGCCGCAGATCGGCGACAAGCTCGATGTGAGCGCATACCTGAACCTCGGCGTCCTCAATCCCGCCGATGTGCTCGTGGAGCTCGCCTACGGCAAGGTCGACGAAGCCGACCAGCTCACGGGCGTGGGCCTCGCCGAGCTCGAGCCCAGCGAGAACCTCGGCAACGGCCGTTACAAGTTCTCCGGGGCCGTCACCATCGAGAACTCCGGCGCGTTCGGGTACACCGTGCGCGTGATCCCGCGGCACAAGGGCCTGGCTTCCAAGGCCGAGCTCGGGCTCGTGGTCAACGCCTGATCGGAAAGCTTGGGGGCCTCCCTCGCCGCACGTCTGGGAGTCACCTCCTGCGGGTCCACCCGCGCGAGGTGACTCCCAGGAAGTGCCTCTCAGAAGCTGACCTCCAGGACGTGACTCTCAGGCGTGGGTGGGGGGAACCGTGCGGACCGTCAGTGTTCCCTCGGAGGCCGCGACGGCGTCCTCGAGGATTCCCTTCACGGCGGTGTAGGCGGGCCCTCTGCGGAAGGCCTCATGGACATGCCACTCAATCACGAGGGGCTCCCCCTCGCCAGTGGCCAGATCGGCGGCAAGGTCCTGGAGACAGTCGTTGAGCGCGTCCAGGTTCGCACCGTAGTAGTCAGGGAAGCGCAGCGCCTTCCCGAACGCCACGAGCACCTCCCGCTTCGATGCGGCAGCGGGCACGACGACGGTCCTCCGCCTCGCGCTGTTGGCCCCGGTCGTCACTGCCCGCTCACTCTCCTTCGACGATGAAGCGGAACGACGCGTAGTGGTCGTCCGTGTAGTACTTCTCCCCCTGACCGCCCGCGACGATCCGCCGGGCGCCCCTGTCCTGCGAGCCGGGCGTCACGACCGTGTACTCGTGGTAGTAGCCGCTCGCCTTGCCCGGCAGGATCTTCTCGAAGTTGCTGTACACGACCCCGTCGCGGCTGTACGGGTAGGGACCTCCGCTCTGGATGAGCGCGAGCGTGTCGCGGGCCTCCAGGGGCAGCTGTGACGCCCTGACCTCGGCAAGTCCGCTCGGGTTCGCCGAGGTGCGGTGGCCGCCCGAGGAGGGGGCCGGCGTCGTGCGCGGACCGGTCCCGGGCGAGGGCTGGGACGCGCCGGACGTCGGCGCCGCGCTGACGTCCGCGCCCGCCCCGCCGCGGGCGGCGAGGAACCCGAGGACCGCGACCGCGAGGATCACGAGCGGGATGAGCGCCCGCTTGAGCGCACAGCTCACGAGGCATTCCGCGCGCGGTAGATGGCGAGCGAGTAGGGCTCCGCGACGTCTTCCTGGCCCGAGGCGAAGACCGTCCCGATGCGATGCTCGGCGAGGTGGGAGGTCGAGTAGCGAAGCTCGAATGCCAGCTCGTGGGCCTGCGCCGCGCCGTCGCGGGGCAGGGCGGGGTACGTGACGTCCAGCTTCTCGGGGCCACCGTTGATCACCACGAAGCCGTCGAGGTAGCCGTCCTTCGATCCGATGAGGAATTGGAGGAGCCGCTCATGGGGATCATGCCACCGTCCCGGGTCCATCGGGTTCCCGTCCGCGCCGAACCAGTGGAAATAGTTGCTGTCCTCGCGCCCGGGGTAGCTGGGGGGCTGGCGCAGCAGGAAGTCCTTGCGGATCCGGATGAGCCATGCCGTGTGGTCCAGCAGCTCGCGCCCCGCCGTGTCGAGGTTCCAGTTGAGCCACGTCAGCTCGTTGTCCTGGCAGTACGCGTTGTTGTTGCCCTGCTGGGAACGGCCGAACTCGTCCCCGGCCGTGAACATCGGCACCCCAAGGGACACCATGAGCGTGGCCATGAGGTTCTTCACCGTCTGGGTCCGCGCCGCGATGATCGCCTCGACCTCGGTGCGGCCCTCGAACCCGTGGTTGTACGAGCGGTTGTGGGTGGCGCCGTCGCGGTTCTGCTCGCCGTTGGCCTCGTTGTGCTTGCGCTGGTAGGCCGTCAGGTCCGCGAGGGTGAAGCCGTCGTGGGCCGCCAGGAAGTTCACGGACGCGAGCGCCGTCCGCTGCGAGGCCGCGAACAGGCCGTGCGAGCCGGACAGCGCGTCGGCGAGGCGCGCCGTCGTGCCTCCCAGGCCGCCCGAGTCGAGCTCCGCGCGGTCGGAGAGCCAGAAGTCGCGGATTGTGTCCCGGTAGTGGTCGTTCCAGTCGGCCCAGCCCATCGGGAAGCGGCCGGTCTGCCAGCCGCCGAAGCCCAGGTCCCACGGCTCCGCGATGAGCTTGGTGCGTGAGATGACGGGGTCCGCGGCCGCCGCGACCAGGAACGGGTGCGCAGGCGTGAAGGCGTGCTGGCCGTCGCGGCACAGCGAGACGGCCAGATCGAATCGGAAGCCGTCAATCCGGTACTCTTCGGCCCACAGGCGCAGGGAGTCGAGCGCGAGCTGGACCACGCGCGGGTTCGAGAAGTCCAGCGTGTTGCCGCAGCCGGTCGTGTCGATGTACCGGCCCTCGGGGTCCGTGCGGTAATACTCCCGGTCGCCGAGGCCGCGGAAGCTGATCGGCGGCCCGCCGGCGCCCTCCTCCGCCGTGTGGTTGTACACGACGTCGAGGAAGACCTCGAGACCGGCCAGATGCAGGAGCTTCACCATGCCCTTGAACTCGTCCTGGACGGCCTGGGGGCCGGCGCTGCGCGCAGCCTCCGTCGCGTACGCGGGGTGGGGCGCGAAGAAGGCCGCCGTGTTGTAGCCCCAGTAGTTCGTCAGGCCGAGGTCCTGCAGGTGGGACTCGTCGAGGTGGAAATGGACGGGCAGCAGCTGGATGCTCGTGACGCCGAGCCGGTGGAAGTGCTCGATCATGGCCGGGTGCGCGAGGCCCGCGTACGTGCCGCGGAGTTCCTCGGGGATGTCCGGGTGGAGCATCGACTGGCCCTTGACGTGCGCCTCGTAGATGATCGTGTCCCTCATCGGGATGCCCGGGCGGTTCACGACGCCCCAGTCGAAGTCCGCGTGCACGCGGACGTTGAGCCACTGGTCGCCGACGCGGTCCACCGCCCGGCCGTAGGGGTCAAGCAGGAGCGTGCCGTGGCCCGGCCCCGGCGCAGCGCCCTCCGCGTCCGTGCGCGCCGCGAACGCGTACCTCGTGCCCTCCGGCATGCCCGCCACGAGCCCGTGGTGCACGCCGTCGGTGAACTCGGGCAACGGCTCCTTGCGCCACGCGCCCTCGTGGTCAATGAAGTGGACGTCCACGGCTTCGAGACCGGGCGCGTAGACAGCGAGGTTGACCGTGTGGCTCGCCTGCTGCTCGGCCGAGCGTGCGGGCGTGAGGCCGAGCGGGAACGGCTGCGACGGCGTCACCACGAACGCCAGCGGCATCGTCATGTTGCTCATGCTCATAGCATTCCCCGGCCCGTCGCCGGGGCCGAATCCTTCCTGGTCTATGACAGGGTCAGTGGTTGCGGCCGCCCCCAGCGCTCCCATCCTAGTATCCGGGGGCGCTGTCCCGGTTGCGGCGACCCGCCTCGAAGGCCTTCCCCTGGGGGGTGGTTTCGACATACTGGTGCCATGCGGATCGCACTCGCCCAGCTGACCTCTTCACGCTCCCTCGACGACAACCTCGCCCTTGTGCGCTCTACTCTGGCCGAAGCCGGCCGGAGGAGGGCGGACGTCGTGGTGTTCCCCGAAGCGACGATGCGCGCCTTCGGCAATTCCCTCACCGACATCGCAGAGCCCCTCGACGGGCCCTGGGCCACCGCCGTACGGGAGGCGGCCGACGAGGCCGGCGTCGTGGTCGTGGTGGGCATGTTCACGCCCGGGGAACCCGGGACCGTGAAGAACACGCTCCTCGTCCACGGGCGCGGCGTCGAGACACATTACGACAAGATCCACCTGTATGACGCGTTCGGATTCCTCGAGTCGGACACCGTGACCGCGGGCAAGGAGCCCGTCACGTTCACCGTGGACGGCGTCACATTCGGGCTTGCGACGTGCTACGACATCCGTTTCCCCGACCTCTTCACCGCGACTGCCGACGACGGCGCCCAGGTCCAGCTCGTGCCCGCCTCGTGGGGCGCTGGGCCGGGCAAGGCCGAACAGTGGGACCTGCTCGTGCGGGCGCGCGCCGTGGACTCGACGTGCTTCGTGGTGGCAGTGGGCCAGTCGGACCCCGAGGCCGCCGGGGTCGAGGCCCCGCACGGGGCCCCCACCGGGATTGGGCGCTCGGCCGTGGCCAATCCGTTCGGGCACCTCGTGGAGCGGCTCGGCTCCGGCCCCGACACGCTGTACGTGGACCTCGACCTCGCCGAGGTCGAGAAGGCCCGCGCGGCGCTGCCCGTCCTGGCCAACCGCGTGCGCCTCTGACCCCTCCGCCCCGCGCCGAGATCGGGCCGTGTGCACAGTCCACGCGGTGCTGCACTTCAGAAGTGCCCCGCTCTGAGCGCGTCGGGGACGCACGACGGCGGGTGGGAACCCGCCGTCGTGCGCTCAGCTGGTCAGCCGGCCGGGGCCTCCGCTGCCGCGCGCCGGGTCGAGACCTCGTACAGGGAGATCGCCACGGCCATGCCGGCGTTGAGCGACTCCATGTCGGAGTCGATCGGGATCGAGACGATCTGGTCGCACAGCTCGCGGGTGAGCCGCGAGAGGCCCTTGCCCTCGGAGCCCACCACGAGGCAGACCGGCTCGGTCGCGAGCGCGAGGCCGGGAAGCGCGACGTCGCCGTCGCCGTCGAGCCCGAGGACGAAGATCCCGAGCTCCTTCATCTGCCGCAGCACCGTGTTCAGGTTCGGGGCCTTCGCCACCGGCACACGCACGGCTGCGCCGGCGGACGTCTTCCATGCCGCCGCGGTCATGCCGACCGAGCGCCGCTCGGGAACGATCACGCCGTGCCCCGAGAACGCGGAGACGGATCGGATGATCGCCCCGAGGTTGCGCGGGTCGGTGATGCCGTCGAGTGCCACGAAGAGAGGAGCGTTCGCGATGTGGCCCTTGCGCCACTTCTCGTGCGTCTCTTCGGCGAGCTCGAACGCGTCCGGGTACACGTACGGCGGGACCTGCAGGGCCAGGCCCTGGTGGATCGCGTCGTCAGTCATGCGGTCGAGCTCCGGCTTCTGGGCCTCGAGGAGCGCGATGCCGGCCTCGGCGGCGAGCTTCATGGCCTCGCGCACACGGTCGTCCATCTCGATCCGCACCGCAACGTACAGTGCCTTGGCGGGCACGCCCGCGCGCAGCGCCTCGACCACGGAGTTGCGCCCGGTGACCATCTCCTCGGATCCCTTGGCGCGGCCGGAAGCGCCGCCGCGGCCCGCGGCGAGGCGGCCCGGCTGGCCAGACCGCTTCGCGGCGGACCGCTCGGCGAGCTGCTTGGTCCGGTAGGCCTTGTGGTACACGCGGTCCTCGGCCTTGGGCGTGGGGCCCTTGCCCTCGAGGGCCTTGCGGCCGTGGCCACCCGTGCCCGTCGTGGGGCCCTTCTTGTTCTTCGCGGCTCCCGGGCGTCCCTTGGCGGCCATCTATGCTCCCGTTCGGTTGGTGGACGCGCTCTGCGCGCTGGATTCGGTCGTGGCGGCGAGGCTCCATGTGGCCCCGTCGGCGGAGTCCTCGACGGCGATGCCCGCCTGCGCGAGCGAGTCCCGGATCGCGTCGGCCGCGGCCCAGTCCTTGGCGGCGCGCGCCGCGGCACGGTCGGCGAGCCGCGCCTCGACGAGGGCGGACAGTGCGCGGTGCGCTGTCTCTTCCGGGCCGCCGGCCCACGACGCCGCGTGCCCCCCGGTGGCGTCGAGGCCGAGGACGCGGGTCATCGCCTGGACCTCGTCGAGGGCGGCGTTGGACGCCTCGACGTCGCCGTCCGCGAGGGCGGTGTTCCCCCGGCGCACCGTGTCATGGAGGGCGGCGAGGGCCTGTGGAATGTTGAGATCGTCGTCCATGGCGTCCGCGAACACCTCCGGCACGATGCCGTAGGAGAACATCCCGAACGTTTCCGTCAGGACGCCAGCGTTCGCGGCCCGCGCCGCCGCGGCGAGTGCCTTGGCGATGAACCCGTCGATCCGTTCGACGGCGGCCGCCGCCTCCTGCAGCGAGGTGGGCCGGTAGTCGAGGACGGACCGGTAGTGGGCCTGGCCGAGGTAGTAGCGGACCACGCGGGGCGAGGCGAGTTCGAGCATCTCGGCAGGCGAGATGACGTTGCCGATGGACTTCGACATTTTCTCGCCCTCGAACGTGACCATGCCGTTGTGCATCCAGAAGTTCGCGAAGCCGTCGCCGGCGGCGGCGGACTGGGCGAGCTCGTTCTCGTGGTGCGGGAAGCGCAGGTCGAGGCCTCCGCCGTGGATGTCGAACCGGGCGCCGAGGTACTTCGTAGCCATCGCGGAGCACTCGAGGTGCCAGCCGGGCCGGCCGCGGCCCCACGGAGACGGCCACGACGCCGTCTCCGGCTCGCCGTCCTTGTGGCCCTTCCAGAGGGCGAAATCGCGGGGGTCCCGTTTCCCCCGGGGGTCCGCATCCGCCGCCGCCTGCATGTCGTCGATGCTCTGCCGGGTCAGCGAGCCGTACGCCGGCCACGAGCGCACGTCGAAGTACACGTCCCCGGACCCGTCCCCCGCGGGGTAGGCGTGCCCGCGGTCGATGAGGCGCTGGATGAGCTCGTGCATCTCCGTGATGTGGCCGGTAGCCCGCGGCTCGTAGGTGGGTCGCTGTACGCCGAGGACCTCGTACGCGGTCTCGAACTCCTGCTCGAACCGGTACGCGAGCGCGAACCACTCCTCACGCGGGATGTACGTGCCGTCTGGGTCGAAATCGGGGGCGAAGCTCGCCTCGGACTTGGCAAGGATCTTGTCGTCGATGTCGGTGACGTTGCGGACCACGGTCGTGGCGAAGCCGCGGTACTGCAGCCAGCGTGTGAGCTGGTCGAACACGATCGCCGAGCGCACGTGCCCCACGTGCGGCGAGCCCTGCACCGTGGCACCGCAGTAGTACACCGAGGCCTTGCCGGGCTCGAGCGGGACGAAGTCACGGACTTCGGCGGTGGCGGAATCGTAGAAGCGCAGGGTCACTGGATAAGGGTATCGGTAGGGCAGGTTCCGGAGGTCATCTCCCGGGAGCCACACGAGGTGACCTTCAGGAGGTGGCTTTCAGACGGTCTCAGTTGCCGCAGACCTTGCCGATGTTGTTGAAGGCATCGCTGAGCTGCTTCTGCTGCTCAGGGGTGGCCACTGCCGTCGACGACGAAGCGACCTTCTGCTCGAGGTCAGCCATCGTCTGAATGAACGCACCAATTGCGGGGTCGACCTTCGCGGCGACCTCCTTGTAGTGGTCAGCCTTCTGCCGGGCCTGCTGGACGGCATTGCCGGTTGGCTGGAAGACGTCCGTGCTGAGGAACTTGCAGCTATCCTGCACGCTCATCCGCCCATCCCCGCCGCACGCCGTGAGCAGCATCGTGGCGGCCAGTGCGGCGGCAGCGAGCGACTTCTTCATGCGGGACTCCAAGCGGTTGGGTACAGGATTGGCTGGCCCGACGCGGGACCAGCCATCCATTCTAATCGATGCGGCCGGGGCAGCCCGTTCAGCCAAGCGTCCCCTGGGCGGCTGCACGCGCGGTCGTCCGCATACCTTGGCGGCGCGCGACGCCGGGCAGCGCACCCCGCGCGCGCAGCACACCGTACGAGATCCATGCCACGACGATGAGCCCGAGGAGCATCTGTCCGACGGCCGCCGGACCCAGGGGATGAAGCTGTGCTGCTGCCCCAAAGACGAGCGCGAGGGCGAACGGAATCCATCCGGTGACACGGGCCCGCCACAGCGCCGCGGCGAAAGCGACCAGCATGACGTTCTCGGCGAGGAAGAGCGGCAGGAACCCCGGGAAGAGGATCCCGCCGAGCGGACCGAAGACTCCCGCGCCGGCATGGCTCACCGACAGGGCACCGGTGAGGAAGTCCAGGGCTCCCATCGCGGAGATCGACACGGTGCCGAGAATCCCGCAGACGGTGCCGGCGATCGCCAGCCCGGTTCCCCGACCGCGGACCGCTCCTGCGAGGAACGCTGCCGTCCCGCCGAAGAGCGCTGCAACGGCGAGCGCGATGGTGCCCTCGATGACGAGGGGCGTGGGATCTGAACCGACGGCAGCGAGGGCGGCGTCGGGGTCGTCGGCGCCGGCAAACACGAGGTCCTTGATGGCGCTGAGCATCAGGAGCGCGACCGCGCAGATGGCACCGGCCCATGCCCGGTGTACTGGGGTCGGCTCCTCGCCCCAGCCCGCGGCACGCCGCCGACGGATCACAGCGAGCCCGGCCCAGCCCAGTGCGGCGAGGGCGAGGGCAAACGACGCCTGTCCGCTCAATGGCACGGGAAGGAACGTCACAGCGAGGGAGAGCGCCCCGGCCGCCGGGACCCACCAGTGCGCGAGCCCGGCCCGCCAGAGCGCGACTGCGAACAGGGGCACCGAGAGGACTTGGCAGGCCATGAGCGGCAGGGTGAGCCAGCCGCCGAGCCCGTCGAGGGCTGCGCTCGTGGCCACCGCGGTTCCGAGCGGGGTCTGGGACAGTGCGGCAGTCATGAAGGAGTGCATCCCGATCAGGCCCGTTCCGACGGTGCCGAGGAGCCCCGCGACGAGGCCCGCCGAGCCCCAGCCGGAGCCGCGCGCGCGGGTGGCGCCGGCGAGAAAGAGCACGCCGCCGAGGAAAAGCGCCGCAAGCGCGAGGAGGGTCCACCCCAGCGACATGGCGCGGCCCGGGTTCGCCGCGGAAGTCCTCAGTGCCGACGCGGGGTCGCTGCCGTCGTCGGAGAAGAGGAATTGGCTTGCGAGGGCTCCGGCGAAGAACAGGATGAGGCTGGTGAAGCCCGCGTAGGTGCGCAGCGCGCCGGACCGGCCGCCCGCCGTCGTGCGTGATGAGGCTGATGTGATAACCATTGGTCTCTCCTAGGAATCGGTAGGGAGGGGATGTAGCCGACCCCTGAACCGTACGGAGCTGGGGTACGCCGACGGATCGTGCCGTGGGACGGTTTCGCCGCCGCGCAGGTCGATGCCCGGGCCGTCACGGGTCATCCCTGGGGACGACACGAGTCGTCCTCCAGGACGTGGTGCCCGCGTGGAGCCCGGCGTATGGTCGAGCCATGGTTGCGGCCCCCGCCCGCCGATCGTGGAAGCGGCCCCTCCCGACGTGGTCCGGGGACGTGTCGATGGCGGCCCTCGTCGTCGTGTTCGCGCTGATCGAGGCGATCGGTGCGATTGTGGCGTGGACGCCGGCGCAGCGGGCCCTCATCGTAGGGATCCTCGTCGTGGCGGTGCTCCTGCGCCGACGGCAGCCGCACGCCGCGGTGCTGCTCGCGGGGGCCGTGTTCGCGGCGGGACCCACGCTCGGCTATCACCTCGACAACTCGACGTCGACCCTCGTCGCGGGGATGGCCGTGATCTGGGGCCTCGCCGCCTCCCGGCCACTCTGGGTGGGGCTGTTCGGGACGGCCCTCCTGGACGTGACGGTCTCGGTCGGCTTCCAAGACCCCGTCGGGTCCTTCCTGTGGAACTCGGCTGTCATGTTCGCCGTCTTCGGCATCTCGCGCCTCCTCGCGAGCCGCAAGCGGGCGCTCGCGGCCCTCGAGGCCACGGCGCGGGAGCTTGCGGCGTCGCGCGACGCCGAGGCCGCAGCGCAGGTCGAGCTCGAGCGGACGCGCATCTCACGGGAGCTGCACGACGTCGTCGCTCACGCCGTGAGCGTCATGGTGATCCAGGCGGGGGCTGCCAACAGCGTCCTCGACGCCGACCCCGCCCGCGCCCACCGGGCGCTCGAGGCGGTCGAGGCCACGGGCCGCGAGGCCCTGCGCGAGCTGCGGACCATGCTCGGGAGGCTGCGCAGCGACGGGGGCGCCGCGCTAGCTCCGCAGCCAGGCCTGGCCGACGTCCCCGCTCTGCTTGATCGCCTGCGCTCTAGTGGCCTTGCCGTATCCGTCCGGACCGACGGCGAGCCCTACCCCCTCGCCCCAACCGCCGACCTTGCGGCCTACCGGGTGGTGCAGGAGTCGCTCACGAACGTGGTCAAGCACTCCCAGACCAGCGCAGCCCACGTCGCCTATGTCTACGGCACAGACAGCCTGCGGATTGACGTCGAGGACGACGGCACTCCCGGCGACGTCGTGCCGCTCGGCAGCGCGGGTGCGGGTGTGGGGCTGCGCGGCATGCGCGAGAGGATCGAGCTGTGCGGCGGCTCGCTCGAAGCGGGCCCGACGCCGACACGCGGCTTCCGCGTGAGGGCGACCCTTCCGCTGGGGTCGGCATGACACGCGACGACGCGGCCGCGGCTCCTCCGTCGGGGTCCATCGGAGCGGTCGCGGACCGGCAGGCGATCACTGTCTTGGTGGCCGACGACCAGACACTCGTCCGGGACGGATTTGCGATGATCCTCGACGCTCAGCCTGATCTGACAGTCGTGGGGACCGCAGCCGACGGGGCTGCCGCGGTGAGGGAGTGCGCACGGCTTGCACCCGCCGTCGTGCTCATGGATGTGCGCATGCCGGTCATGGACGGGATCGAGGCGACCCGGCGGATCTGCTCGGCCGGCACCGCAAGGGTGCTCATGCTCACCACCTTCGACCTCGATGAGTACGTCTACGACGCGATTCGCGCGGGCGCGAGCGGGTTCCTGCTCAAGGACGTCCCCGCCGCCGAGCTGAGCCACGGTGTCCGGGCCGTCGCGGCGGGCGAGACGCTCCTCGCACCCACGGTAACCCGCCGGCTCGTCGAGCAGTTCGTGCGCCGCCCCGCACCGGGGCGCCCCGCGGGCCAGCTTGCCGGGCTGACCCCACGGGAGCTCGAGGTCCTCGCGGCCGTGGGCCACGGGATGTCCAACACCGAGGTGGCGGCGGAGCTGTTCCTCTCCGAGACGACCGTCAAGACGCACCTTGGCCGGATCCTCGCCAAGATGGGCCTGCGGGACCGGGTGCAGGCCGTCGTGCTCGCCTACGAGTCGGGGCTGATCGAGCCCGGGGCCGGGTAGACAAGCGCCGTCGCGATCGCAGCGATGCCCTCGCCGCGACCTGTGAAGCCGAGGTGGTCCGTGGTCGCTGCCGTGACGCCCACGGGCGCGCCGGCTGCCTCGGAGAGCACCCGCTCCGCCTCGGCGCGCCTCGGGCCGAACTTGGGCCTCTGCGCCACGAGCTGCACCGCGACGTTCCCGATCCCGAAGCCCGCCTCGCGCACGATCCGCGCCGCCTCGGCCAGGAGCGTCAGTCCGGACGCGCCCGCATACTCGGGGCGGTCTGTGCCGAAATGCGTGCCGAGGTCCCCGAGCCCTGCCGCGGAGAACAGCGCATTGGCGGCGGCGTGCGCCACGGCGTCAGCGTCCGAGTGGCCCGCGAGTCCGCGCTCGCCCTCCCACTTCAGTCCACCGAGCCACAGGGGGCGGGGCGCGTCGTCCGGCGCGAACGCGTGCACGTCGATGCCGATTCCCGTGCGGGGAAGGATCGGTGCGGAATCCAAGGGTGCCTCCTCAGCCCTGCGCGGCGATGAACGTCTCGGCGAAGTGGAGGTCCATGGGAGTGGTCACCTTGAAGGACTGCAGGTCGCCGGGGACCACGTAGACGGGGGTGCCGAGGGACTCGACGAGCATCGCGTCGTCGGTGATCGCCGCGGCCTGCTCCGGCTCCCATCCGGCGGCGACCTCGTGGGCGCGCAGGAGGGTCGCGGCGTCGAAACCCTGAGGGGTCTGCACCGCGCGCAGCTGCTCGCGCACCGCCGTGCCTGTCACGACCTCGGCCGCGATCGCTGCGGCGTCGCCCTCCGTCGGGGCGGTGGACTTGATCGTGTCCACCACCGGCATGGCCGGGATGACGGCAGCCGCTCCCCTGTCCAGGGCCTCGGCGACGCGGTGGAAGACGTCCGACGGCGTGAGCGGCCGGGCGGCGTCGTGGACGAGGACGTGACCGGTGCCGGGAGCGAGCGCGGCGAGGGCGGCTCGCACCGAGTCTGCGCGCGTCGCGCCGCCCTCCACGACAGTGATCTGCAGACCGCCCTCGCCGAGCTCCTCCGCGAACGTGCGGCACAGCTCCGTCAGCTCGGTGTCCCCGGCCGGCACGGCCACGCAGAGCTGCTGGGCGAGGCCTGCCCCGGCGGCGCCCCGGAGCGTGTGGAGCAGGAGCGGTGCCCCCGCGAGCGGCACGAGCGCCTTCGGCAGCCCGTAGCCGAGCCGTGTCCCGGAGCCCGCCGCCACGATCACGACGGCGGTCGGGGCGGCCAGATGGGGGGCGTCAGTCATGGCCTCCAGCCTAGACGACGGCGTGAGCGGGCCTGGAAATGCACGAGGGCCCCGACAGCCAAAGCTGTCGGGGCCCTCGTGGCCAGCATCGGTGCCTCAGGACGCGAGGACCTCATCGAGCACAGTCGCCGCCTGCTCCTCGTCCGTCTTCTCCGCGAGCGCAAGCTCCGAGATGAGGATCTGGCGGGCCTTGGCCAGCATACGCTTCTCGCCCGCGGAGAGTCCGCGGTCCTGGTCACGGCGCCACAGGTCGCGCACGACCTCGGCGACCTTGATCACATCGCCGGAGGCAAGCTTCTCGAGGTTCGCCTTGTAGCGGCGCGACCAGTTGGTCGGCTCCTCGGTGAACTCGGCACGGAGCACATCGAACACGTGCTCGAGGCCTTCCTTGCCCACGACATCGCGGACCCCGACAAGGTCCACATTCTCGGCCGGTACTTCAATCGTCAGGTCCCCCTGAGCCACCTTGAGCTTGAGGTACATCTTCTCTTCGCCCTTGATGGTGCGCATTTTGATCTCTTCGATCTTGGCTGCACCGTGGTGGGGATAAACAACCGTCTCGCCAACCTCAAAAACCATGTGGACATTCCCCTTTCCCGCAGACTAGTCTACCACGTCTGCCCTTCGACCCGGGCCCGGGGCTGCCCGAGAACCGCGGAATTACGCGGAAGTCGGACCGTCGAGCGGCGTCACAGGGGTTGACCAGGAGCGAAAAAGATGCTTCACGTCCGCGGACGCGCGCGTCACGGACGGGTCATCGGCCCGTGCTGGACGCCCCCGGTGCGTGACGCGCGCCGAATCTACAGAACGTCGAAATTGGCGATAGGCTAAGCCCGACCAGACTTCCTCACACCCTGATCAGGAGCCAGCTGTGCGTTTCTCTGCAACGAAGCCGGCCAAGCGCGTCGCCCTCGTCGCCGCGCTGGGCGTCGGCATGCTGACCGCCACGGGCTGCGGCTACATCAACGCCCAGCAGACCACCCACACGTACTCGGCGTCTGACGGCGTCCGCACCGACATCGGCGTGCTCCAGCTGCGCAACATGCTGATCGTCTCGGCGGACCAGCCGACGTCCTCGAGCAGCGCCTCGGCCGGCAGCCAGGGCCGACTGCTCGGCACGGTCTTCAACACGTCGGACAAGGACGTGACCCTCACCGTCAAGGATGACGCGAACACGATCCGCATCGACGTGCCGAAGAAGGGCGAGGTCGAGCTGTCCAAGCCCGGCACGAACGTCACCCTGTCTAAGGCGGGCGCTGTGCCCGGCGCCCTCGCCAAGGTCTCCTTCACGGCGGACGGCACGAGCCAGGACGTCGAGGTCCCGGTGCTCGACGGCACGCTCGCCGAGTACCGCCAGTACATCCCGACCCCGTCGGCAACCTCCTCGGCCACCCCGTCCGGCTCGGCATCGGGATCGGCGTCCGGCTCGGCATCGGGATCGGCCTCCGCCTCCGCCTCCGCGACGCAGAGCCGCTAGTACACAAGCACGACGGCGGCCGGTCACCTTTCCAGCGAAAGGCTTGGGTTCTAACGGTCGTTGCAACACCTCGGACTTTGAGGAGTTGCAACGACCGTGCCGCGTTATGGGGATGGAGATGCTGGGAGGGCCCGGTTCCGTGAGGGGTTCGTGGAGCGTGTGCGTGCCGGGGAGTCGGTGACGGCTGTTTCGGCGGAGCTGGGCGTGAACCGGAACACGGGGTATGGGTGGGTGCGGAAGGCCGGGCTGGCGCGGAAGCGCTCGGACAGGCCTGCGCGGGGGGACTTCCACCGGCTCCGGCGCGAGGGCCTCAGCCGGACTGAGGCCGCCGAGCGGCTCGGGATCCACCGCACGACCGCTCAGGAATGGGACAACGGGGTCCACAAGCTGGGCAACGGGCGCCGGTACCGGGACGGGCGCGTGGTGGACTACAACATTCCCATGGAAGCCCGCGCCCCCTCCGTCAGCGCAGCGGTGCCGCTGGCCGGAGTGGAGAAGCCCCTTGATCCGCGCTACCTGTCCCTGCCCGAGCGGGAACGGATCGGGGACCTGCTCGCCGCCGGGGCCACACTGCGGGAGATCGGCCGGCAGCTGGGCCGGTCCGCCTCCACCGTCTCCCGGGAGATCGCCCGCAACAGCACCGACGGGCGGTACTTCCCCTATGCCGCCCAGCGGGCGGCCGCCGTGCGCCGTCCCCGGCCCAGGCAGGCCAAGCTCGCCCGGCCGGGCCCGCTGCGGGACTACGTCGCGGGGAAGCTGGCCACGCGGTGGTCCCCGGAGCAGATCTGCCATGCTCTGGTGCAGGACTATCCCCACGATGCGGAGATGCGCGTGTGCCACGAGACCGTCTACCAGGCCATCTACGTCCAAGGACGCGGAGGCCTCAAACGCGAGGTCGCCGCGTCCCTGCGCACCGGCCGGGCCGTCCGCCGCCCGCACCGCGACGGGACCGAACGGATCCCGCGGTTCGAGGGCATGGTCATGATCTCCGACCGGCCCGCCGAGGTCCAGGACCGCGCCGTGCCCGGGCACTGGGAAGGGGACCTGATCACCGGCGCCTCCAACCGGTCCGCGATCGGGACCCTGGTCGAGCGCACCACCCGCTACGTGATGCTCCTGCACCTGCCCCACGGGCACGACGCGGCCAGCGTCCGCGACGCCCTCATCGAGACCGTGCAGACCCTCCCGGAGCACCTGCGCGGGTCCCTGACCTGGGACCAGGGCTCCGAGATGGCCCGCCACCGCACGTTCACGCTCGCCACCGGCATGGACGTGTACTTCTGCGACCCGGCCAGCCCCTGGCAGCGCGGGACCAACGAGAACACCAACGGCCTGCTGCGCCAGTACTTCCCCAAGGGCACCGACCTGTCGGTCTACGGCCCCGAGGACCTCGAGCACGTCGCCCAGGAACTCAACGCCCGACCACGCAAGACGCTCGGCTGGAAGACCCCAGCCGAGCGCCTGCGCGACCTGCTAACCTCCACCTGATCAACCAGCGGTGTTGCAACGACCACTAGAAACCGCCAGGTGACCGGCCGCCGTCGTGCGCGCTACGCCGCATTCTGAAAGTCACCTCCCGAAGGTCACCTCGCGTGATCCCCAGACCGAGGACCCACAGAAGGTGACACCCGGAAGCTGACACCCAGAAGCTCACCCACAGAAGGCGACCCCCGGACGGGGGGACCAGGACGGGAGGGCGTGGATCAGGGCTCGAACTTGTAGCCCAGGCCGCGCACAGTGACGAGGTAGCGCGGGCTCGACGGGTCCGGCTCGATCTTGCTGCGGAGCCGCTTGACGTGCACGTCGAGGGTCTTGGTGTCCCCCACGTAGTCGGAGCCCCACACACGGTCGATCAGCTGGCCGCGCGTGAGGACGCGCCCGGAGTTGCGCAGGAGCATCTCGAGCAGCTCGAACTCCTTCAGCGGCAGCGAGACCTGCTCGCCGTCCACGCTCACCACGTGCCGCTCCACGTCCATGCGCACCGGGCCCGCGTGGACCGTCGAGGAGATGAGCTCCTCCGGCTCGCCGTGCCTGCGCAGCACGGCCCGCACGCGCGCCACGAGCTCACGCGAGGAGTACGGCTTGGTGACGTAGTCGTCGGCGCCGAGCTCGAGGCCCACCACCTTGTCGATCTCCGAGTCCTTCGCGGTCAGCATGATCACGGGCACGCTCGAGCGCGCCCGCAGCTGCCGGCACACCTCGGTTCCCGGGGTCCCGGGGAGCTGCAGGTCCAGGAGCACGAGGTCGGCGCCGTTGCGGTCGAACTCGACGAGCGCGTCACTTCCGTTGTCCACGACCTCGACTTCGTAGCCCTCCTTCGCCAGAAGGAACGAGAGGGGGTCGCTGAACGACTCCTCGTCCTCGACGATCAGGATCCTGCTCACGGAAACGCTCCTTGCTCCGGCGGCCGCCCGGCCGTCCGGTCATGCTGGTTCTGCCCGTCAGGCCCGTTGCCTTCGGGGTCCTCTTCCATCTCGGGCAGCCGCACCGTGAAGGTGGAGCCCTTGCCTGGCTGCGACCACAGCGTCACCTCTCCGCCGTGGTTCTCGACGACGTGCTTGACGATGCTGAGCCCCAGGCCCGTCCCGCCGGTCCGGCGCGAGCGGGCCGCATCCACGCGGTAGAACCGCTCGAACACACGCCCTTGGTCCTCGGGCGTCATGCCCTCGCCCTGATCGGTGACGGACACGGAGACGAGGCCGTCCTTGTGCTTGAGTCCGATCCCCACCTTCGTGTGCGCGGGCGAGTAGCGGATGGCGTTGTCGATGAGGTTGCGCAGCGCGTTGGTCAGCAGGTCGGCGTCGCCGAACACGGGCACCTCCACGTGCCCGCCCACGCGCACCTCGATGGACTTCGCCTCGGCCGCAAGGCGGGAGCGGTCGACGGCGTCGGCCACCACCTCGTTGAGGTCCACGGCCCTGCCCATGTGCACGATGTCCGCCCCCTGGAGGCGGGAGAGTTCGATGATGTCCTGGACGAGGGCCGCCAGACGGCTCGCCTCCTTGCGCATGCGCGCGGCGAAGCGCCGCACGGCCGCCTCGTCCTCAGGGCTCGCCTCAAGGGCCTCCGCGAGGAGCGAGATGGCCCCGACCGGGGTCTTGAGCTCGTGGGACACGTTCGCCACGAAGTCGTTGCGGATGCGCTCGGTGCGGGTGATCTCGGTGCGGTCGTCGGCGAGGAGCAGGATGTACTCGTCCCCGAGGACGGCGGCCCGGACGTTGACGATGATGGTCCCCTGCCCGAGCGGTCCGCGGGGCAGCTCGAGCTGCTTCTCGAGGATGACGCCGTTGCCGCGCACCTTCGCGGTCATGGCCAGCAGCTCCGTGTGCACCACGGTATGGCCCCGCACGAGCCCATAGGCGTAGGCGGCCGGGCTCGCGCGCACCACGCCGTCGATCGCATCGACCACAACGAATGCCTTGCCGAGCACGGACAGGACGTCCGTGGCGCCGGCGGGCAGGCTCGGCTCGCCCACCGGGCCTTCGAGCAGGCGCCGCTGGCGCTGGCTGGCACGGAAGGCGAGCACGCCGAAGGCGCCGAACGACAGGCCGATGAGGCCCGCCACGATGCCGACGACGAGAGGATCCACGTAGCCAGCTTAGGACGAGCAGCGGCGCCCCGTGACCGCGAGGGTGGCTCGCGCGGGCGCGGTTCAACTAACGTTCACCCTGAGGCGGGCAACTATTCATCCGCCGCTGAGAGTGTGACGAGTCGGAGTGCCCTCATGGGGGCGCACACTCGTCAACCCCTGTGAAAGGACGCCGCAGTGCGAAAGGTATTCCAGGAGGAGCTGCAGAAGGTCCACGAGGATCTCGTCGAGATCGCCAAGCTGGTGGCCGAGGCGCTGGACCGATCGGTCGAGGCCTTCACGACCGCGGACGTCGAGCTCGCCCAGGAGGTCATCGCCGCCGACGCGCGCATCGACTTCCTCCAGACCGCCCTCGACGAGAAGGCGATCGAGATCCTCGCCCTCCAGGGCCCCGTAGCCTCGGACCTGCGCGTGATCGTGGGCTCGCTGCGCATGAGCGCCTCGCTCGAGCGCATGGGGGACCTGGCCCGCCACATCGCCCAGCTCGCCCGCCTGCGCTACCCGGAGAAGGCCGCGCCCGAGGCGCTCGAGAAGACGTTCGCCCGCATGGCCGAGCTCGACGCCACGATCATCGCCGAGGTGACTGGGCTCCTCGAGGACCACAATCTCGAGCGCACGTCGAAGATCCAGGCCGCCAACGCCGAGCTGGACGAGCTGCACGCGAGCGTGTTCCGCGCGATCGCTGATCCGTCGTGGACCGGCTCGCCCGCCCTCGCGGTCGACGCCGCCCTCGCGAGCCGCTACTTCGAGCGCTTCGCCGACCACGGGGTCTCCGTGAGCCGCAAGGTCTCCTACCTCGTGACCGGCGAGTGGGACGGCGACAACACCTCGAGCTGACCCACACTTCCGGTACGCACGACGGCGGCCGCTCACCCCTCGTGGGGTGAGCGGCCGCCGTCGTGGTTAAGCCGTCCTGGTCAGGCCGCTACTTGCGGCCCTGGTTCTTGACCGCCTCGATCGAGGCGGCGGCGGCCTCCGGGTCGAGGTACATGCCGCCGGGGTTGGTCGGCGCGAAGTCCTCGTCGAGCTCGTAGACGAGCGGAATGCCCGTGGGGATGTTCAGGCCCGCGATGTCCTCGTCGCTGATGCCGTCGAGGTGCTTCACGAGCGCGCGGAGCGAGTTGCCGTGCGCGGTCACGAGGACCGTCTTGCCGGCCTTGAGGTCCTCCTTGATCTCGGACTCCCAGTACGGCATGAGCCGCTCGAGGACGTCCTTGAGGCACTCCGTGCGCGGCATGTCGTTGCCGAGGTCTGCGTAGCGCGGATCGCCCACCTGCGAGAACTCGGAGTCGTCGGCGAGGGGCGGCGGCGGGGTGTCGTAGGAGCGGCGCCACACCATGAACTGCTCCTCGCCGAACTCGGCGAGCGTCTGGGCCTTGTCCTTGCCCTGCAGCGCACCGTAGTGGCGCTCGTTAAGCCGCCAGGAGCGCTTGACGTCGATCCAGCCGCGGTCCGCCACATCGAGGGCGATGTTCGCGGTGTTGATCGCGCGCTTGAGGCGGGACGTGTGGAGGATGTCCGGCAGGAGGCCCTTGTCGGCGAGCATCTGGCCGCCGCGGCGGGCCTCCTCGCGTCCCTGGTCGTTCAGGTCCACGTCCACCCAGCCGGTGAACAGGTTCTTGGCGTTCCACTCGCTGTGCCCATGGCGCAGCAGGATGAGCGTGTAGGTCATGGGGCCATGCTATCGGGCGCCACGGCCTCCCAGCGGACTGTGACCTCGCCCAGCCGCCATCGGGACAGCCCGTGGAGCACCGGCCACCCGTCGGCCTTGACCGTCCGGCACATGGCGAGCCAGCGCTGACGCACCCCGAACGGTGCGAGCGGGGCGGCCGCCAGCCACGCGGCGTCGAGCGCGGAGAGGAACGCGTGGACGCGCTCGCCGGGCACGTTGCGGTGGATGAGGGCCTTGGGGAGCCGTTCGGCCACGTCCGAGGGGAGCGCGAACGAGCCGAAGCGCAGGGCGAGGGTCAGCGCGCGGGGACCCGCGGCGTCGAGCGTCACCCAGGCGGAGCGGCGGCCGATCTCGTCGCAGGTCCCCTCGACGAAGATGCCGTCCGGCGCGAGCCGCGAGCGGACCAGGTCCCAGACGCCGGGGACGTCCGCCTCCTCGTACTGCCGCAGCACGTTGAACGCCCGCACGAGGACGGGGTGCCCCTCGACGGGAAGCTCAAACCCGCCCACGCGGAAGTCGAGGCCCTCGCGCTCGAGAGGCTTCGCGGCGGCGACGCGGCCCGGCTCGATCTCGATCCCCGTGAGGCGGACGTCGGGCCGGACGTCGCGCAGCCGGGTGAAGAGCTCGACCGCGGTGATCGGCGAGGCGCCGTACCCGAGGTCGACGGCGTGCGGCGGCCCCGCGTGCGCGAGGAGCCGGCGCGCCTGGGTCCCGGTGATCCACCGGTCCACCCGGCGCATGCGGTTGGGGTTGGTGGTGCCCCGGGTCACGTTGCCCACGACGACGCCCGGCAGCCTGCGCCCGGGCCTCGGCTGTCCGGGGCGGCCGGACCCCACGTGCCCGGACGGCGTCCGGATAGGCCGCGCCTTCTCGACCACGCAGGGTCAGCGGGAGGCGACCGCGGGGCGCACGTCCGCGAGGTACACGCCCGCGGCCGTCACGGCGGCGATGTTGAACAGCCCGTATCCGCCGAAGCTGAGCAGCCCGCTGGTGGGAACCAGGAGCCCGAGGAGCGTCACGAACGCGGCGCCGCCGGTGAGCGCGAGCCAGAAGCCCTTGGTGCGCTTGGAGTTCGCCTCGAACCGGGGGCCCTTGCGGATCAGGCAGTCCACGAATGCCCACACCGCGATGGCAGCACAGACGAACCCCGCCACGTAGAACGTGGCGAACTGGATCCAGTAGATGAGGAGTTTGCCGTCCACGGGAACAGCCTACCGCCCGGAATCGAGGGCCTGACGAAGGTCTTCCCAGAGGTCGTCGACGTTCTCGATCCCCACGCTCAGCCGGACGAGTCCCTCCGGGACGGTCAGCGGCTCGGCGGCGTGCCGGCGGCGGCGTTCGATCGTGGACTCGACGCCGCCCAGGCTCGTCGCGGGGAGCCACAGCGCGACCCGGGAGACGAACGCGTCGGCGGCCGCGGCGCCGTCGAGCTCGATGCTCACGATCGAGCCGAAGCCGGTCAGCTGTGCGGCGGCGCGCCGGTGGCCAGGGTCCGACGGGAGGCCCGGGTACCGCACCCGCACGACGGCGGGGTGGGCGTCCAGACGGCGGGCGAGCTCCCCCGCGGTGGCCTGCGAGCGCTCGACCCGGAGCGCAAGCGTGCGCAGGCCGCGCAGGCCGAGCCAGGCCTCGACCGGCCCGGCGATCGCGCCGTGCAGGGTCCGGTGCTGGTGCAGGCGCGAGCGCAGCTGCTCGGTGCCCGCCACCGCCACGCCGAGCAGCACGTCGGAGTGCCCGGCGAGGTACTTGGTCGCGGAGTGCACGACGACGTCCGCGCCCACCGCGAGCGGCTTCTGTCCCAGCGGGGTCGCGAAGGTGTTGTCGACGATGACGAGCACCCCGGCGGCGCGGGCGGCGGCGGTGAGGGCGGGGAGGTCGGCGACCTCCATCATCGGGTTGGTGGGGCTCTCGACCCAGAGGGCGTCGGCGCCGTCGAGCGCCGCGACCGTGGCCTCGGTGTCGTCGATGTCCACCTCGAGGAGCGTCAGCTCGCCGCGTTCCGCCTTGAGCTGGGCGAGGCCGAGGGTGCCGGAGTACGAGTGGCGCGGGGCCACGAGGACCCCGCCCACCGGGACGAGGCTCATCGCGGCGGCGACGGCGCCCATGCCGGAGCTGAACAGGAGCGCGGGGAGCGGCGAACCCTCGAGCTTGCCGACGGCGTCCTCGAAGGGCTCCCACGTGGGGTTCGAGAACCGGGCGTATCCGCGCGAGCCCTCGCCGACCCCGCCAAGCCCCACGAACGTCGAGGAGAGGACGATCTCGGGGTTCACCGGCATGTCCGGCCCCCTCTCGGGGCGGCCCGCGGCGACGGCGAGCGTCTCGGGGGCGAGCGCGGCGAGGGCCGCGTCGTCGAGGTGTGGGTACCCGGAGGGAGAGGTCGCGTCAGAGGTCATGCCCTCCAATCTAGGACACGGCACATTCGAGGCGGAGTCCACGGTCCGTTGACGGGAGGTGTCATCACCGCCGGTACCCTTGAGTCAGTGACGTTCCCCGCCTCCCCCTCATCGCCGAGCCCCGCCGCACCGCACGCCCCGGGGCTCTTCGTCGCGTTCGAGGGCGGCGACGGCGCCGGCAAGTCGACCCAGGCGCGGCTCCTCGCCGAAGCGCTGCGGGCCGAGGGCCGCGAGGTCCTGCTCACGCGGGAGCCTGGCGGGACCGAGATCGGCGAGAAGCTGCGCGGCCTCGTCCTCGAGCACGGGCACGGAGAGATCGACCCCCGTACCGAGGCCCTCATCTTCGCCGCAGCCAGGGCCGCCCACGTCGCGCAGGCGATCCGGCCCGCGCTGGCGAGGGGCGCCGTCGTGATCACGGACCGCTACATCGGCTCCTCGATCGTCTACCAGGGGATCGCCCGAGGGCTCGGCGCCGATGATGTGCGCGGGCTCAACGAGTGGGCGACCGAGGGGCTGTGGCCCGACGTGACCGTGGTGCTCGACCTCGACGCCGGCGCGGGCCGCGCGCGCCGCACCGCCGGGGATGCCGCCGAGGACCGCCTCGAGTCCGAGCCGGACGCCTTCCACCGCAGCGTGCGGGACGCGTTCCTGGGCCTCGCCCGCTCCCACCCCGCTTCCTACCTTGTCCTCGACGCCGCCCGGCCGCCCCAGGCGCTCGCGGCGGACGTCCTGGCTCAGGTGCGCGCGGCGCTGCCGGCGTCGTCCCCGGCGGGCGGGGGCCGCCCATGAGCGTCTGGGACGACTTGCGCGGCCAGGCGCCCGTGGTGGAGCAGCTCCGGCGCGCCGCCGCGGGCGAGGGCCTCACCCACGCGTGGCTGTTCACGGGCCCGCCCGGGTCCGGGCGCTCGACGGCGGCGAAGGCCTTCGCCGCGGCCCTCACCTGCGAGGTCGAGGACGTCACGGCGCGCGGCTGCGGCGTGTGTGCCGGCTGTCAGGAGGTGCTCGCGGAGACGCACCCCGACGTGGAGTTCGTGCGCACGGAGGCCGTGCAGATCTCGATCAAGGACGCGCGCGAGATGGTCGCCAAGGCCGGCGACAGGCCTCAGAGCGGGCGGTACCGCATCATCGTGGTGGAGGATGCCGACCGGATGGCCGAGCGCACCACGAACGTGCTCCTGAAGGCGATCGAGGAGCCGACCCCCCGCACTGTCTGGATGTTGTGCGCCCCCTCGCCCGCGGACGTGCTCGTCACGATCCGCTCCCGCTGCCGCCCGGTGGGCCTGCGCCTGCCTCCGGTGGCGGACGTCGCGGCCCTGCTAGTGGAGCGCGACGGCGCCGACCCGCACCTCGCGCTCGAGGCCGCGCGCGCCGCCCAGAGCCACATCGGGATCGCCCGGCGCCTCGCGCACGACGCCGCGGCCCGGGAGCGCCGCACCGAAACCGTCCGGGCGCCTCTGGCCCTCACGACGGTCTCACAGGCCGTGGCGCTCGCGGAGCGACTCATGAAGATCGCCACGGACGAGGCGACTTCCTCCAACGACGAGCGCGACGCCGCGGAGCGCGCTCGGCTCCTCGAGACCCTCGGGGTTGCCGAGGGAGACAGGCTCCCGCCGTCGCTGCGCGGCCAGGTCCGCCAGCTCGAGGAGGAGCAGAAGCGCCGGGCCAAGCGCTCGGTGACCGATTCCCTCGACCGCACCCTCACGGACCTGCTCTCGTTCTACCGGGACGTGCTCATGCTGCAGCTCGGCGGCGACGTCGAGCCCGTCAACGCCGAGCTCGTCGCCGAGATCCGCGGGTTCGCCGAATCGTCCACGCCCGAGGCGACCTTGGCCCGCATGGACGCGATCAACACGACCCGCCAGCGCATCACCACCACGAACGTCGCGCCGCTCCTCGCGGTCGAGGCGATGGCCGTGGCCCTGATCTGAGGAGACCTGTGACCCACGTCCGGAAGCTGTCCGTGCTGCTCGCCGCGCTCACCGCGGCGCTGCTCGTGCTGACGGGCTGCATGCCGTTCGGCGGGACCGCGGCCCAGCCGAGCGGTGACCCCGATGCGACGCAGGGCGCGCCCGCGGGGCTCGAACGGTTCTACAGCCAGGACGTCTCGTGGTCGCCGTGCGAGGGCGGGCAGTTCGAGTGCGCGAGCGTCTCGGTCCCGATCGACTACGCGAATCCATCCGGTGACACGGCGAAGCTGGCCCTCATCCGGCTGACCGGCCGCCGGGCCAAGGCGACGCTCCTCGTGAATCCCGGCGGCCCGGGCGGCTCGGGCTACGACATGGTGAAGGACTCCGCCCAGACCATGTTCACCGGCAAGCTGCTCGACTCCTACAGCATCATCGGGTTCGACCCCCGCGGCGTGAAGCGCTCCGCCCCCGTGACGTGCGTGGGCAACGCGGAGCAGGACGCCCGCCGCCAGGTCACCGATGACTACTCGACCGATGCCGGCCTCCAGGCCGCATTCGCGCGGCAGAAGCAGCTCGTCGACGCGTGCGCGGCCAACAGCGGCCCGATCCTCGCGCACACCGACACGATCAGCGCCGCGAAGGACATGGACATCATCCGTGCGGCGGCCGCCCGCCAAGTGCAGCTGGACTACCTCGGCTACTCCTACGGCACGTTCCTCGGAGCAACCTATGCGGGCCTGTTCCCCAACAGGGTGGGACGCATGGTGCTCGACGGCGCCCTGGACCCGTCGCTGAGCAACACCGACATCACCCGCGGCCAGGCGAGGGCCTTCGAGGCCGCGGTGCACACGTACGTGCGCTCGTGCCTCTCCCAGTCCGGCTGCCCGCTCACGGGGCCCGAGGACGCCGCGGTGGCCCAGATCCAGGAACTCCTCGCATCGGTCGCGGCGCACCCGCTGCCGACGAGCAGCGGCCGGATCGTCAACGGCACCGACTTCGTCAACGGCTTCATCCTGCCGCTGTACAACGACAGCAACTACCCGGCCCTGACGAGCGCACTCAAGACCGCCCTGCGCGGCGATGGCAGCGGCATGCTCCGCCTCGCCGACCTCGCCGCGGACCGCGAGCAGGACGGCACCTACAGCTCCAACAGCACGTTCGCGTTCATGGCATACAACTGCCTCGACTACCCGATGGACGCCAGCACGACGGCGATGCGCACCGAGGCGGAGCAGCTCGCGCAGGACTCCCCCACGCTCGGCTCGTTCTTCGCGTACGGCGCCGTGAACTGCCGCGACTGGCCGTACAAGCCGGTCCGCACCCCGGCGCCCGCCCACTACGCGGGCAAGAGCCCGATCCTCGTGGTCGGCACCACCGGGGATCCGGCCACGCCGGTCGAGTGGGCCGGGAACCTGCGTTCCCAGCTCGGCAACGCCGCCCTGCTGACGTGGAAGGGCGAGGGCCACACCGCCTATGGCCGCGGCTCGACCTGCGTGGACAACGCCGTCGACGCGTACCTCGTGGACAAGGCGGCCCCCACCGACGGCGCGCGC
Source organism: Sinomonas cyclohexanicum (assembly GCF_020886775.1). GTDB lineage: Bacteria > Actinomycetota > Actinomycetes > Actinomycetales > Micrococcaceae > Sinomonas > Sinomonas cyclohexanicum. Next base: position 794,514 of record NZ_AP024525.1, on the reverse strand, counting down.
TGCTGAACGCTGACCGAAGAGATCCGCCGAACTCGCGTCATGGACGCTCGGGCGGGGATTCTCAAGATGTCGGCGGCCACCACGCTGGGGGTGGTGGCCGCCACCGTCCGACTCCGGCAGCTCGACGGACCGGCCAGCGGTCGTTTTGACCCCGGCGGCACGACTCGTCTAGAGTGGTTTCCCGGTGGTTCCGCCTCGAGCGGGAGCACTGGAATGCCTCCTTAGCTCAGACGGTAGAGCGTCTCACTCGTAATGAGAAGGTCAGCAGTTCGATCCTGCTAGGAGGCTCCGATACGGAAGACCCCGTCCAGCGGTGCTGGACGGGGTCTTGTGTTTGTGTGTGAAGGAATGTCTCGCTCAGTGCGAGGGCATCACCCGGTGGTGCCTGGCATCCATAGCCGGTTTGAAGGCCGCAGCTGTCACTCCAGCGGCGATGATGCCGGCGATCCACGATGTCCAGGACGCTCCCGTGTGGCTTGTGTACATGCCCATCCACGGGGACACGAACAGAAGCACGCCGAGGGCGCACTGCACGTATTCGAGCCACGGCGTGCCGGGCAGCGACAGGTTGAGGACACCCGAGACAATCAGCAGGATCCCGAACACGAGCATCAGCGACATGGACGAGGTAGTCTGCGACGTCCACATCGTTGCCAGCGCCGCGTAGAGGCCCGCCACGATTGCGACGTAGTCCTCCCAACGCGTCCACTTCTTCATGGGTTGCTCTCCTCCCAACTCTCAACCCCCCGGTCCCCCCGGGGGACTCGGTCAGTGCTGGTGCTGTTCGGTGCATGTGCGCCGCGCAAGAAGACGCTGGCCGATTCCAGTACACGCCGGAGATTGCCTGCTGTAAAGGGCACGCGCACCCTAGCGGTGAGTCAGTTCATCTGTTTCCACGGACGTGCCCGCCTTTTCGTCGCCGGGCGCATGCAGCACCATGACGGGGCATGCGGCGTGTTCTGCACAGGCGCGGCTCACCGAGCCGAGCAGCATGCCCATGAAGCCCCCCAGTCCGCGCGAGCCGACCACGAGCATCGAGGCATCGCGGCTGGCCTCCACGAGGACCTGCGCGGGGCGCCCCTGGACGGTCCGGGCCGTCAGGCCAGCAGGGCGCTGGTCTCCAAAGGCGTCCTTGAGCGCGCCCTCGAGCACCGTGGCGGCGTCCTCTTCGGGGTTCCAGCCGACGCCGGGGTACTCTGCGAATCCGGCGGCGCTCGCGGGGATGTGCCAGGCCGCGACAGCCGTGATCGGGCCGCCCAAGGTCGGCTCGAGCCGTGCGGCCCATTTGAGTGCTTCGATCGAGAGGGGCGAGCCGTCGACGCCGACGACGATACCGAGCTCCGGGCGGGCGGACTCCTGTGCTTCGCTCATGGCCCGAGACTACGGCCCGCGGTCCGGCAGGGCTAGGGACTTAGGGCCGTGACCGAGTCGAAGTGTCGGCCCGTGCGGTGGAGGCTGCACGCCCCGCCGCCGGGCCGATGATGGGCCGACGGCCCTCGGGCCGGTGGCCGTGGAAGGAGACTCAATGCTTGCGGAGGGCCGCGATGAGGTCGGCCTTGCGCATTGACGAGTACCCATGCATCCCGAGCTGCTTGGCCCGCGCACGCAACTGCATGACAGTGCGGTCCTCATACCGCACCACAGCACCGCCGCGACGCGCGGCCCGAGCCTTGATCGCGTTCTCTGCCATCTGTGCACTCCTGTCGATCGATGCTGCCCCATCCTCGATCACCCACCGTGGGGCACGCCATTACCGTAGGACTGGAAACAAATCAAGCACAAGGGGCGGCGTGTCGGTTCTTCAATTACGCATGCGGCACCATGCCGCACAGCTCCTCAAACGGCGTCGATGTCCCGCGGAGGGCCGATTCCGCCGTCCTCGGCGCCCGGTTCGCCCTCATGGGCAGGAAGCCGCCGGATGACCTCGGTCTCGGGAATCGGCGTAGGCTCTGGCCTCCGCACGATGACGGCCGGCAGCCCGAGGAAGAGGGTCAGGCACAGGAAGGCGAGCGCACCCGCCACAACCCAAGACTGCCAGAGCCCCATGACGACGTCGAAGATGAGGGAGCATGTGCCCACGATCAGCAGGCCGGCCAGGCCTAGCCCCACCTTGGCTGCCCACACGCCGCTCGTGACGAGCCGGTTCTTGACCTGCCTACGGAAGAGCCGCCGGTGGACGCTGAGCGGGGTGAGCACGACCAGGATCGCGACGGCCGCGGCGACCACGAGAACCAGGTACAGCGTCCTCGCATAGGAGTCGAGCACCGTGAAGCGCGCTTGGAACGGCAGGATCAGGAGGAAGCCGCCGATGAGCTGGAGCCCGGTCTGGAGGATCCGGAGCTCCTGCAGGATCTCCGACCAGTTCCGGTCCAGCTTCTCGGCGTACGTCTCGCGGCGGTGGTAGAGGACCAGTCGCTGGGGGCGGCCCTCAGTGGTTCCGGAGGGCATCGATCAGCTCGTCCTTGCGCATCGAGGAGTAGCGCTCGATCCCAAGCTCCTTGGCGCGATCGCGGAGCTCCTCCACCGTCCGGTCCTCGTAGTTCTCCGCTGCTCCGCCACGGTGGCCCACGGAACTGCGGCCCTCCTTGGCCGCCGCGTTGGAGATGCGCGCGGCCTTCTCTTTCGAGGCGCCCTCGTCCCGCAGCTCCTCGTACATCTTCGGATCCTTGATGCTCGGAGGCGTCTTCTTCTCTGGCATGTCAGTTCTCCTTCCCCGCAGGCCAACAGGGGCGAAGGCCCGCGTAGGCTTCTGTTTCCCCGCCCGCGCGGACTCACACCGCGCGGCCGAGGCCGGCGATCGCGCGGGCGAGGCCCGTCGTCGACCGTCCGGGCTCAAGCGGTACCCTGACGATCTCGCCGCCCCAGCGGCGCAGCAGGCCGGGCTCCGGCGCCCTCTCGTCCTCCGGACCCGTAGCCCAGATATCGGGGCGCAGCTCGCGCAGGAGACTCTCAGGCGTGTCCTCGGAGGACACCTCGACGGCGTCCACGCAGCTGAGTGCCAGAGCAGTTCGACCCGGTCCGCCTGTGACATGAGGGGGCGGGCACCACCCTTGATCCGGCGGATCGACTCGTCCGAATCGAGGCACACCACAAGGCAGTCTCCAAGGTCGCGGGCGGCTTCGAAGAGCCGAAGGTGCCCGGCATGGAGAACGTCGAAGGACCCGCCCACCGCGACCACGCGGCCGCCGAGCGCCTGCACGCGGCGCGCGAGCGCGAACGCCGCGCTCTCCTCCGGCTCCGTCTCGCCCGCGTCTGGAGCAGGAGCGAGGACGGGGCGCACGGTATCAAGCGAGCACACGCCACCGCGGCCCAGGAACGACGCCGAGGCGGAGACGGCGGCCTCGACGGCGGACTGGATCTCTTGGCCCTCGGCGAGGCCAGTGGCAAGGCTCGCAACGAAGCGGCCGCCCGCCCCTGACGAGTCGTCGATGCGCAGTCCCGCGATGGGCGCGGCGATGTGGACGTCCGTCTCAAGGCCGCACAGGAGCGCGCCCCGCTCGGCGAGAGTCACGACGACGGCGCCCGCGGCCCACCGCTGCCGCAGTCGGCCCGCGGCGCTCGCCACAGCACGGAGGTCGCTGACCGGGCGGCCGGAGAGGGCGAGCAGCTCGGGCAGGTTGGGGGTCACGGCGGCAGCGTGGCTTGTCGGGCGGGCACCTCTGGGGTGCGGGTCCCAGACAACGGGCACGCGCCGGGCGGCCGAGGCGAGGGCGGCGCGCAGGGTCGGCGCGTCGGCGACGCGGCGTCCGCGGTCGGCCACGATGATGGCATCGACCCCCTCGAGCGAGTCGATCATCGACTGGTCCACGAGCGGGAACGGACGGGACTTGCAGCCCTCGTCGACGCGGGCGATCCGCTGGCCGTCCGCCGTGACGCGCATCCTGACCGGCGTCGGGCCCCCGAGCGCGCCCGCGCTCACCTGCACTCCGTCCAGCAGTCCCCGGAGCCGCTGGGCCGCATGGTCATCGGCCAGCGCGGTGACGAGGACGACGTCGTGCCTGTCCTCCGCAAGCAGCCTCGCTGCGAGGCCCGCGCCGCCGGCGCGCTCCTGCCGCTGGGCGACGTCGACGACCGGTGCCGGGGCGTCGGGGCAGAGCCTCGTGGCATGGCCGCGGAGGTCGATGTCCATGAGCGTGTCGCCCACCACTGCAATACGCACGTCATTCCTCCCACGGTCTGTCCGCGCCGGCGGTCATGCGCCGGGCGCGCTGCGGCGTTCGGCGGCGAGGCCGCGACGGGCGGCGGAGCGGGAAGCGTCGCTCCCTGCGGCGTGCACGGTCTTGGGGGCCGCCGGGTGCCCGGGCGTTGCATGGGCGGGATCCACGCCACGAGACTGTACGCACATCCTCAGGCCCCCTCCTCGACGCGGCGGAGGCGCAGGCGGGATCTGACGACGTCCGGTTCCGGCCGCGCCCAGTTGTCGCGCATGTCGTAGTAGATCCACTCGGTGTCCGCGGCGACATGGTCCCACGTGTGCTTGCTCCGGGCACACTGCAGCCCGGCCTCGCCGAGCCTGGCCCGCAGCTGGGGATCGTCTGCCAGCCTAGAGATCGCCGTCGCGAGTGCGCGCGGGTCCCTGGGCGGGACGTGGAGGCCCGTGACGCCGTCGACCGTCGCGTCTGCGAGCCCTCCCACGTCAGCGACCACGGTCGGGACGCCGGTCGCCATGGCCTCGAGAGGCACGACGCCTAAACCTTCGAACGACGGGCAGCAGACCACGGCGTCGAGGCTCCGCATGAGCTCAGGCATCGCCTCGTGAGGCACCTGCCCAGCGAAGATGACCTGGCCGCCCACACCCCGGGATGCGGCCAAGTCCCGCAGGCGTCGCGCCTCGGGGTCGGAGGCCACCCGGTCCTTGGCCACGGGGCCGCCCACCACGAGCAGTTCGACGTCCTTCCGGCCCGTCCGGGCGAGAAGTGCGAGCGCCTCGATGACGGTGTCGACGCCCTTGCCTCGGACGAGCCGGCCGATGGTGGCGAGCCGAAAGCGCTGTCCGCGCGGGCGGGCCGGCCCGTCGGGCGTGAACAGCTCGGTGTCAACGCCGCGGGGCGCGACCGAGATGCGCTGGCGGTGGGCGCCGAGCCTGCGCAGCTCAAACGCCTCGTCGGGAGAGGTGGCGATGACCCGGTCCACCGAGCGGGCCACCCACGGCTCGAGGATCTTGCGCTCAGGCGGGCTCGTGTCCTCGCGGTCCTGATGCCGGCGCTCGATCGTCCCGAGGGCGTGAAACGTCTCCGCGACCACAGGGGGATCGATCCCACGGTCTTGAAGCCTGCCGACGGCCTCGATGCACGCAACGCCGGACATCCAGAAGTGGCCGTGGACCACGTCGGGGGCCCCCTCGGACCACAGGTCCGCAAGCCGGTCAGCGAATTCGGGGATGAACGGGAGGATCTTCTCCTTGAGGACCGTGCGCGGAGGCCCTGCGTCGACGTTGACGAGGCCCACGCCGTTGGGGAGCATCTGCTCCCAGTGGAGTCTCATGCTGTCGCGGCGCGTGTACACCGTGACTGAGTGTCCGCGCCGGACCAGCGCGGCGGCCAGCTCCGCCACATGGACGTTCTGGTCGCCCGTGCCGTCGGCGCGGGCCGCGGCAAGGGGACTCGCGTGTCCCGAGACCATCGCGATCTTCACGGGAGTCCGCCTTCCGGCCCCCGCGGTTCCCCGACTGCGTGCCAGGCGAGGCCGCGCATCACGCCGCGCTCCCCATGCTCGGGGAGTCGTCCGCCGCGGTGGTGAGGTAGGCCAGGTGCGTCATGTCCGGACCGAGCGCGAGGGTGACGGCGGACCACAGGTCGCCTGCCACGGTCGGCGCCTCGAGGATCTCTCTGCGCAGGGTGGCCGGACTCGGCACCAGGATTCCCCGGGCCCCGGCGCGGCGCGCAGCGCACATGTCCCTGCCGAGGTCCCCGATCACCACGACGTCGTGAGGAGCGAGTCCAAGCTGGCGGCACGCGGCAAGGATGAGTCCGGCCTTCGGCTTCCGGCAGCGGCAGCCGTCCTGAGGAGCGTGCGGGCACACCTGCCACGTGTCGAAGTGCCCGAGGAGGTCCTCGACCCGGGCGTTGACGGCCCGCACGCCCTCCGGCTCCACGAGGCCCAGGGCCACACCAGACTGGTTGGTGACAACGCCAGTTCGCACCCCGACGGACCGCAGCCTCTCAAGGGCCTTCCGCGCGCCCGGGAGGGTGCGTACAAGGGCGGGATCGCCGTTGTACGGGACATCGATGACGAGAGTCCCGCCCCGGTCGAACAGCACCGCCGCGGGAGCCCGGCGCCGCCTGCTGGTCATTGTCTTCATAGGGTATTAATGCCCTTGCGCGGAGTACACTAAACGAATCTCGGGGGTCTCTGCCCCCTCAATCCGCTCAAGACGCGGGCGTGTTCACTTACGTGTGTCAGGAGCCACAGTGGACCAGTCTTCCGCACGCCCCGTTGTCCTCGCCCTCCGCGCTCTGGACCTCGGCCAACTTCTCGTGGCGGTCCCGGCACTCAGGGGTCTACGGCGCGCATTCCCGTCCCATGAGCTTGTGCTTGCCGCGCCCGCGGGGCTTGCGCCGGTGGTGCCGCTCATCGGCGGTATCAACCGTCTGCTCGGCACCCCGGATGTAGAGGGCCCGCTGCGATGGCGAGGCCCCGTGGACATCGCCGTCGACCTCCACGGCCATGGTCCGAAGAGCCGTACGCGGCTTGAGGAGCTCTCCCCCACGTACCGGATCGGGCACGCTGCCCCCGGGTGGGCGGGGCCTGAGTGGGACGACGAGTTCCCCGGACGCGAGCGCTGGGCGCGGCTCATGTCCTGGCACGGGATCGAGGCCAGCCCCGACGACCTCGGACTCTGCCCGCCCGAGGCGCCCGCTCCGGTCGAGGCAGCGACGGTCCTCCACGTCGGAGCCGCCCCCGGAGGACGACAGTGGCCCGTGGAGCGGTTCGCCGACGTCGCTGCGGTCCTCGCGCTGAAGGGGCACCGGGTCGTCGTAGCCGGCGACGCGAAGGACGCCTTCCGGGCGGCCGCCGTCGTACGCGGCGCGGGACTTCCGCGATCATCCTGCGTGGCCGGAACCTGGGACCTTGTGGACCTCGTGGCGGCCGTCGCGGCCGCCCGCGTGGTCATCACCGCGGACTCGTCGGCCAGTCAACTCGCGAACGCGTACCGCACACCCTCCGTGGTGCTCTTCGACCAGTCCACGAGGCAGGAATGGAACTCCCCACCGGACGGTCCGCACATCGCGCTTGCGGAGGGCCAGACTCGGCCGGGTGTACCGTTCCCAGAGACGCTCGAGCCGGGCTCGCTGGCGGTCCTGCCGGGCACCGTCCTCGACGCCGTTGACCGCCTCGAGATACTGGGTCTCGGCAGAGCGCACGACGCCGCGGATCACCACCGCGAGTACCTCGCCGTGCGCTGAGCGCAGCGGGGCTGATTGGTCGGAGCTGGAGGGGAGCTAAGCATGAAAGATCAGGGTGCACCGGGCAGGCGTCCATTCGGGGTGGAGGAGGAATTGCTCCTGCTGGACCCGCTCACGGGCCGGCCCACGGCGCTGGCAGATCAGGTGCTGAAGACTGCCGGCCGCCCGGACACCTTGGACTACGAGTTCAAGCTCGACCAGATCGAGGTCCAGACACGGCCGTGTGGGGACCACGACGGACTGCTGCGCGAGATCATCGCCGGCCGCCGGCTGGCCGACAGCGCAGCACGGGCACTCGGCGCCCGCGCCGTCCCTCTGGCGACCTCGCCTCTAGGCTCGCCCAGCATGCTCGCCCCGGGTCTGCGGTTCGCCCGGATCTCCGACGAGTACGGCATCACCGCGGAGGAGCAGCTCACCTGCGCCCTCCACGTCCATGTCCACGTCAACTGTCCCGAGGAAGGCGTGGCTGTGCTGGACCGGATCCGCGACTGGCTCCCCCTCCTCATTGCCCTCAGCGCCAACTCGCCCTTCTGGCACGGACGTGACACCGGGTACGCGAGCTTCCGCACCCAGGCCTGGAATCGCTGGCCCACCGCGGGGCCGCGAGAGCTGTACGGCACCCTCGGCGCCTACCGCGCCGCCATCAGCGCCATGACCGGCACCGGCGTCGCCTTCGACGAGGGCATGGCCTACTTCGACGCGCGCCTCTCAGCCAAGCACCCCACCGTCGAGATCCGCGTCGCAGACGTCCCGCTCGTGCCCGAGGACTCCGCCCTCATCGCCGTCGTGGCCCGCGCCCTCGTCGAGACCGCCGCACGCGAGGCCGCTCACGGCGCCGCGCCCTTGGCCCAATCCGTGTCGTCCCTCCGGCTCGCCGCCTGGCGCGCCAGCCGCTCCGGCCTCGCCGGCGACCTCATCCACCCCATGACCGGCGTCCCGGTGCCCGCAGCCGAGGCCATCGACGCCCTCCTGTGCCATCTCGCCCCGGTCCTGCGGGAGGGGAACGAACTCGCCCTGGCCGAGGCCGGGATCGCCGCGCTGTTCGACCGTGGCACCGGCGAACGTGCCCAGCGACGTGCGGCGGCCCGCACCGGCCTGCGCAGCATTGCCGACCTCGCCGCCAGCACAGTGGACGAGGGTGGAGAGGTGGACGACCCCGATCTGGCCCGCGAGCGTCTGGGAGATGACCATCTGGGAACAGGGGCCTCGAGTTCGCTCGGCGGCTGACCTGAGTTCTCCTGACCGTGCTACGGCGTCTCCTGACCGTGGTACGGCGGGCTGTCCGGCGAGCGGGCGCCGCCTCGCAGTCCGCCATGCTCTGCTTCTAGGCCGCCATGCGCTGCCGGAGCTTCTCAAGCAGCTTCCTGAGGAGCCGGGATACCTGCATCTGGCTCACCCCGAGCTCCTCTGCAATCTGGCTCTGCGTCTTCTCCTCGACGAACCGCAGGCGCAGTAGCCTCCTGTCCGCCACGGAGGCATCAGAGAGCGCCTCCGCGAGGTCGTCCATCTGCTCCACCCGCTCGTAGCCGGGGTCCTCCCCGCCGAGGACGACCATGACGCGGCGCTCCTCGGGGTCATCGGACATGTCGCCATGCTCGACCGGCTGACCCACCATGGCGGTTTCCGCGATCTGGGCCTCCGCCACGTCACTCGCGGCGACGCCGGCCGCTGTGCTCAGCTCCGCAGTCGACGGCTCGTGGCCGAGTTCTTGGGCGAGTCGCGGACGAATGGCGTTGATCTTGAGCCGGAGCTCTTGAAGAGCGCGCGGGGGGCGGACGACCCATGACTGGTCGCGCATGTAGCGCTTGAGCTCTCCCGTGATGGTGGGCACCGCGTACGGGACGAACCCGTGCCCAAACGCCTCACGGTACCTCCGCGCGGCCTTGAGCAGTCCGAGCCGTGCCACTTGGCGCAGGTCCTCTCTGTCGTGGCCAGCGCAGCGGAAGCGCCTGGCCAGGGCGTCGGCGACGCCGAGATACTCGAGCACGAGCCTGCCCGCCTCCTGTGCGCGGGCGGTCGTCGTCTGTGCAGCGCTGGAGCGGGTGAAGGGTCCCAACAGTGGCCAACCGGCAAGGGATCCGCTGGGTGCCCCGGCGATTCCGGTGACGAAGGGGACTGGCAGGAGACCCTGCCGCTTCAAGACGTTCATTGCGAGTTTTCCTCCTCGCTGGGGTTAGGGAAAGAGCAGGAGCTATAGGTCGGTAGGCGCCTCCCCCGTGCGGGCTGTGGTGGTGACTTCGATCGGCCTCGCCACGGAGACCACCGATCCCGAGATATGGCTCGAGTTCGTAGAGGCAAGATAGACCAGGGCGTCGAGCTGAGCCGATTCTGCGGTCACCTGGCCGTCGGGGGGCGCATCGAGGGCCGCAGCCACGGCGGGATCGAGCCATGGGCCACCGACCACGGCGTTCACTCGAATCCCGCGCTCCATGAGAATGGCTGCCCAGTCCTGAGTGGTGTCGACGACGGCGGCGGCGAGCGCCTGATGCGCCGCGGTGAGCGTCTGGACAGACATCGCCACGACGTTGATGATGCTCGCCCCGGCCTTCATCGCTGCCAGTGCAGCCTCGGTGGTTGTCACGAGACGTCCCATAAACTGCGTGAGGGCGCGCTCCACCTCGTATGACCGTTGGTCAGGATCCGGGCTGTCGCCCGGCAGGGCCCCGGGTCCGATGTTCACGAGGACGTCGAGTCCCCCGAGCTCCCGGACAGCCGCCTCAGCGGCCAAGGTCCCGTCCGATTCCCCGGTGGGGATGCCCCGGGCTGTTTCCACAACGGCGCCTGCGCGTTCGAACACCGTGCCGAGCCTTGCGGCAAGCTCGGCGTCCTCCCCCATGATGAGCACGCGGCGCATCTGTAATCGCGCCGCTTGGGTCATGACGACGATAAACTCCAGTTTCTGCAGAAAGGCATCCACAACGATGGCGCCAGCTGCTTGACTCCATTTCCACCGTAGGCACAGCACGGATCAGGCTTCAATGACTTGAGCCGAAGCTCCTCTGGGTCTCAGCGCTGCTGAGAAGGCGGAAGTCTTGTGTTGCGCTGGCGCAGGGACGGGGCCTCCGACCTGACGCCGCGCATCCCCGCGCCCTACGTGCCCGGACCACTCCGCGGCGTAGAGCGCAGGACGTCGGCGAGACAGGAGTCTGACATCGTCCCGCCCCGCGTGGTCAGATTCCTCCCCTCGTGGAAGGCGAGCAGCAACCTGGGATCCACGTAGGAGCCCCGGGCAACGGCGGAGGTGTTGTGCAGCCATTCCGCCGCATCAGCGACAGCAGCGCGCCATGCAGAGTCCGCATCCGAACCCCTCGCGCCCTCCCTCACGAGGGCCTCCGCGGCCACCACGGTGCCCCGCCACGTCCTGAGGTCCTTAGCGCTGGCAGATATGCCGGCCTTCTGCCGGAGGTACACATTCACCGCCGATGCGCTGAGTGGATGAAAACCTGCCTCGTCTTCGAACCCGAGGGCCCGGCTCCGAGCACCCCCGCGCGGGCGCGCGGCCAGATATGCGGCGAGGTCCGTGTCCTTGAGCTCGAGACACCACCGCATGCCAGACTTGCCCGGGAAGTCGAAGGCGACCAGATCGCCGTCGAGCGTCACGTGACGACGCTGCAGGGTGGTGACCCCGAAGGAGCCATGCCTCCGTGCGTAGCGCCGGCTCCCCACCCGGAACCCGGCGCGGTCCACGAGCCGCAGCGCAGCTGCCAGGGCTTGTTCACGGGCGCCGCTGCGGCCGCGCAGGTCTGCCGTCACGGCACGGCGGATCGCGGGCAGCCGCTCAGCAAGTTCCAGGGCGCGATCGAACTTCCGAGCGTCCTGGCGGTCCCGCCAGCGCTGGGCATACAGGTACTGCTTGCGCCCGGCCGCATCGACCCCCGTCGCCTGCACGTGCTCGCGCGCCGATCCCGCAATCCGGACGTTCCGCCATGCCGGTGGGATCGCGAGGGCCTCGATCCTGGCGAGTGCCTCAGGGTCAGTGACCCTGCCGCCATCCGCGTCGCGGTACGTGAAGCCACTTCCAGCGCGGCGTCTGAGGATTGCGCCCCGCCCCGAGCGACGCGAAGGAGCGCCAGCCTCGTGATGCCGGCGCTCCTTCATTGCTGCAACCCGTTCACTGGTCGCGTCTACTCAGCGATGGTCCCCGCGTGGCCGGGCATCGTCATGCAGGCGACGGGCGTCGTCATCGCGAACATCGCCGTCGCGAACATCGCCGTCGCGAACGTCACCGTCGCGAACGTCACCGTCGCGAACGCCGCCGGCGGCAGCGCGACGCTCGGTCGCCCATCCGTCCTGGCGATCGTCGGCGCGGGGGCGATCGTCAGCGTGACGGCCGTCGTCGCTCCTGTCGCGGAGCGCCTCGCGGTCCGCCTCGGTGCGCCGGTCCGCCTCGGTGCGCCGGTCCGGGTCGAGCTCGTCCGCCTTGCGGCGCTGCTCTTCGATGCGGGCACGGTCTTCATCCGTGCCCTCGCTGCGGTCCTTGGCCTCCTGGCGCAGGCGTGCGGCCTCGACCTCGGCCCTCTTGGCGCGCGCCTCGGCCTCCTGGCCTCTGGCCTCCCGCTCCCGGACGTCGATCTCGCGGCGTTCTGCCTCAGCACGCATCTCCTCGGCGCGGTCGCGCAGACGCTGCTTGTGCGCCTCGGACCGACGTCTGGACAGGGCGATCGCAACGACCACGATGACGATGATCACGACGATGGCGACAATGATCCACGTCAGCTGGGTGGGATCCATGGAAGCACCTCCTGGGTGTCGGGTTCTCCCCTCGTAGTACCCGGCCGCGGACGGCCGAATCATTCCCGCGCCGTCGAGACCGGGTTGGTAAGGTGCGCACATGTCCCGCATCGAAGACTATGCGCTGATCGGTGACCTCCAGACGGCCGCCCTCGTCGGGAGGGACGGCTCCATCGACTGGCTCTGTCTCCCCCAATTCGACTCGCCCTCGTGCTTCGCAGCGCTTCTCGGCACGCCCGACCACGGCCGCTGGCGTCTGGCCCCGGAGGGCGCGGACACGTGTACGTCGCGGCAGTACCACCCAGGAACGCTCGTGCTCGAGACGGTCTGGGAGACGGACCGCGGCGCCGCGAGGGTCCTCGACTTCATGCCGCCGCGGGACAAGGTCGTGGACGTCATCCGGATCGTCGAGGGCATCCGCGGCACCGTTGACTTCGCCATGGACCTCGCGGTCCGCTTCGACTACGGGCACGTGGTCCCGTGGGTGAGGCGGCGGGAGGGCATCCTGCAGGCGATCGCGGGCCCTGACGCCGTGTACCTGAGCACGACGGCGCCGCTGGTCGGCCGCGACTTCCGCACCGAGAGCTCCTTCACCGTCAGTGAGGGCGAACGCGTGCCGTTCGTGCTCACGTGGCGGCCGAGCCACGAGGAGTACGAGCCCCGGCCCCACCCCGACAAGTCGCTCAAGAAGACCGAGGCGTTCTGGACCGAATGGTCGGGGCGCTGCCGCATCGACGGGCCATACAAGGACCAGGTGACCCGCTCACTCATCACGCTGAAGGCGCTGACCTTCGAGCCCACCGGCGCCCTCGTCGCCGCGGCCACGACGTCCCTGCCCGAACGGCCGGGCGGCGAGCGCAATTGGGACTACCGGTACTGCTGGCTCCGCGACGCGACGCTCACCCTCCAGCCGCTCGTCGCGGCCGGCTACCACGACGAGGCTGCGGCGTGGCGCGAGTGGCTCCTGCGCGCCGTCGCCGGCGACCCCGCCGAGCTCCAGATCATGTACTCCCTCTCGGGCAAGCGCCGCCTGCCCGAGATGACGCTGGACTGGCTGCCCGGCTACGAGGACTCCACACCCGTCCGGGTCGGCAACGCCGCGGCCGAGCAGCTCCAGCTCGACGTGTGGGGCGAGGTCCTCGATGGGCTCGCCCTCGCCAGGGCGAGTCTCGGTTCGGAGGATTCGTGGGACCTGCAGACCTCACTCATGGAGCACCTCGAGACCGCTTGGACGAAACCTGACAACGGGCTATGGGAGATGCGTGGCGGACGCCGGCACTTCACGCACTCCAAGGTCATGGCGTGGGTCGCCGCGGACCGGATGGTCAAGGGCATCACAGAATCCGGGCTGGAGGGACCGCTTGAGCGCTGGACTTCGGTACGGGACACGATCCGCCAGGACATCCTCGACCACGGCCTCGACCCGACGGGCTCGCACTTTGTGCAGTCCTACGGTTCAACCGAGCTCGACGCCGCCCTCCTGCAGATCCCCCGCGTCGGCTTCCTGCCGTACTCGGACCGGCGCGTCGTCGCGACCATCGAGGCGATCCAGCGCGAGCTCAACGTCGACGGCTTCCTCATGCGCTACCGTGTGGAAGCCGCGGAGGACGGGCTGGCCGGCGGCGAGGGCGTGTTCCTCGCGTGTTCGTTCTGGCTCGTGACCGCGCTCGTCGGTATCGGCCGCCGCGACGAGGCGCGGGAACTGTTCGAGCGGCTGCTCGCGCTGTGCAACGACGTAGGCCTCCTGAGCGAGGAATACGACCCGGAAGCCGGGCGTCAGCTCGGGAACATGCCGCAGGCCTTCAGTCACTTCGGGCTTGTCAACGCCGCCGTGGCGCTCGAGTACGGCTGCTACGAGAGCGACGAACCACCCACCATCTCGGAGTAGGGACGCGGAGTCTGGCCCACGGGCGAGTCCTTCAGCGCAGAACGGACTCGGTGTAATATCTGCGTATGAATGCAGATAAGACGATCTGCGGGCGTGACCCGGACTCGCAATACGTGGACCTCGCGGTCGAGGTGTTCTCCATGCTCGCCGACGCCACGCGGGTGCGGATCGTCCTGGCCCTGCGCGGAAGCGGGGAACTGTCGGTGAACCAACTGGCCGAGATCGTGGGCAAGGCGCCCGCGGGAGTGTCCCAGCACCTCGCCAAGCTGCGCCTGGCCCGCATTGTCGTTGCCCGTCACGAGGGGACGCGTGCGTACTACCGGCTCGCGAACGAGCACGCCTCCCAGATGGTCTCCGATGCCATCTTCCAGGCCGAGCACTCCCTCGGAGGGGTCCCCCGGCACCACCACCCCCAAGCGGACACAGTCGAGGAGGAGAGCGCATGAGCTCCGGGCAGGCACCCCACCACACGGAGCACACAGACGGCCACACCCATGAGCATGGGCACAGCCACGGGCACGGGCATGACCACGGGCACAGCCACGGGCACGGGTTCCTCGGGACGCTCAAAGAGTTCTTCATCCCGCACACGCATGATGCCTCCGACTCGATTGACGATGCCCTCGAGGCCAGCACCGAGGGTGTCCGCGCCCTGAAGATCAGCCTGTTCGTGCTCCTCGCCACGACGGTCCTGCAGTTCCTCGTGGTCCTCGTCAGCGGCTCGGTGGCGCTGCTGGCGGACACCGTGCACAACCTCTCGGACGCCCTCACGGCCGTGCCCCTGTGGGTGGCATTCATCCTCGCGCGCCGGCCGGCGACGAGGCGCTACACCTACGGCCTCGGCAAGGCCGAGGACCTCTCCGGGCTGTTCATCATCGCCGTTGTGGCGCTCTCCGCGGTGGTGGCCGGCTGGCAGTCGATCGAGCGCCTTCTGCACCCGCAGCCGCTCGAGAACCTGTGGTGGGTCGCCGCCGCCGGAGTCATCGGGTTCGCTGGCAACGAGGCCGTGGCGGTCTACCGCATCCGCGTGGGCCGCCGGATCGGCTCCGCGGCGCTCGTCGCGGACGGAATCCATGCCCGCACCGACGGGTTCACCTCGCTCGCCGTAGTCGTCGGCGCCGTCGGGGTGATGCTCGGGTTCCCCCTGGCGGACCCGATCGTCGGCGTGCTGATCAGCATCGCGATCTTCGTGCTCCTCTGGGGCACCGTCAAGAGCCTCGGCCGCCGCCTGCTCGACGGCGTCGAGCCCGATCTGGTCGCCCGTGCCGAGCGCGCGGTCGCCCACGCGCCAGGGGTCCTGGCTGTCGAGCGGGTCCAGCTGCGCTGGATCGGGCACCGCCTCCATGGGTCCGTCCTGATCCGCGTCGGCGCTGCAGTGACGACCGCCGAGACAGACGCGCTGCGCTCCGAGATCGCCCATCGGCTGGACCACGCACTCCCCAACCTCGAAGAAGTCAGCCTAGCCTTCACCGCGGGCGGCGCGACCACGGCTTGAGGCGGCCCGCACCTCCGCGCGGATCGTCGCTGCGACCTCGGCCGGGTCCTCGTGGCTCCAGAAGCGCAGCACGTGCCAGCCGGCCGCGGTGAGCGCCGCCGTCGTCTCCTCATCGCGCTCGCGGTTGCGCGCGATCTTCGGGCGCCAGTAGTCCACGTTGCTCGCGGGCTCGATGTAGTGCTCGGGGCAGCCGTGCCAGTAGCAGCCGTCGATGAACACGGCCACGCGGGCGCGGGTGAACACGAGGTCGGCCGTGCGCCGGAGCGCGGGCTCGGGCCGATAGGCGACGCGGTACCGCAGACCCATCGCGTGCACGGCGCGGCGCACCTTCAGCTCGGGGGCCGTGTCACGCGAGCGGTTGCCGAGCATGGTCTTGCGGATCGCCGGAGTCGTGGCCCAGGACGGCGCGTCCTTCCCGTGACGGGTCGTCTGGCGCTGCAGCGGCACGGACGACGCCGGCGACGCGCCCACGGCGGGCGGGTCACCGGCGTCGTGCGTCCCCTCAGGGGCCCCCGCCTGGCTCATGGCGCCAGCGTACGCCGGCCGGCCACGGTTTCCGGATGCGTCTGTGTACCCCGGCGATGGCGCATCCACGTGGGCCCCATCGAAGTTGGCCCCCGACGCGTTTGCGGCCAGAGGCCGTGGGTAACTGCTGAGGACGTGGCCCGGGCCCGGGTGCCTGGGCGGGAGAACCGACGTCAGGACGGAGCGGGAATCCGCATGAACGTGACGCAAGCGCCCCGAGGCATCCATCGCCTCGTCCGCAACGTGGAAACGGGCCGATTCGAACGGATGCTCTCTGGCCTCACGGCCGCGGGCGCCCTCGTGACGGCCGCTGAGATCTACCTCGAACATGACCGCGCGAGCTTCGGCAATCCGTGGATGTGGGCGCCCGTGGCGCTCGGCCCGGTGGGAGCGGCGGCCGGAGTCGCCGGCGTCGTGAGCGCACGCATGGCGCACACGGCGCTCCCGCTCGCGAGCGCGGCGATCGTGGCCAACGGGCTCCAGGGCACGTACCTGCATCTCCGCGGGATCGCGCAGCGCCCAGGCGGGTTGAAGGAGTTCCGCTACAACGCCGAGGTCGGCCCTCCGCTGCTGGCGCCGCTGCTCGTGACGCTCGTTGGCGGCATGGGCATCCTCGCATCGCTGCTGAGGCGCGAACGGTGAGCGCAGCGCTCCCCGCACCCCATGGCGAGCGGCGCTTCCCAGGGCAGCACGCCCTCGGACAGCGCGACCACTGGGACGACGCTACCGCCGCCGTCGTCCTGGCGCGGATGGGCCCTCCCGGCGAGCTGACGTTCTTCACCGAGGCCGAGGCGGCCACGGTCGGAGCCCTCCTCGACCAGCTCATGGGCCAGGACCGCGAGCCCCGCGTGCCCCTCCTGAACGCGGTGGACGCGAGGCTCGCGGCGGGCGAGACCGACGGATGGCACTACGCCGACCTCCCCGAGGACGGCGAGACCTGGCGGCGCTCGGCCGCGGGGCTCGACGCTGACACCCGCGCGCGGGGCGGGACTGGGTTCGCCGAGGCGCCGGCACCCCTGCAGGAGGCGGTGCTCACCGACGTCCAGGGGCTCCCGGGCGAGTGGCACGGCATGCCCGCGGGGCACCTGTGGAACCTGTGGATGCGCTACGCGTGCACGGCGTTCTATGCGCACCCCTGGGCGTGGGACGAGATCGGCTTCCCCGGCCCCGCATACCCGCGCGGCTACGCGAACCTCGGGCGCGACCGCCGGGAGCACTTCGAGGTGCGGGACGCGCATCCCGGTGAGAGCGCATGAGCGCGCTGCGGTCGGTCCGCGAGCGCAACGAGTCCGCGTGGCTGCTGCCCCTCGCCGAAGCAGACGTCTCCGAGCGCATGCGCCACTACCAGGACGCCGACGAGGTGGACCTCGTGATCGTCGGCTGCGGCGCCGGCGGGTCAACCATGGCGCAGCGCCTGGCCCGGGCGGGCTGGAGCGTCGTCGTGCTCGAGGCCGGGCCGTTCTGGGAGCCGGAACGGGACTGGGTCAGCGACGAGGCCGGCTCTCACAAGCTCTACTGGACCGAGCCGCGCGTGATCGACGGCGACGATCCCGTCCCCCTCGGGTCGAACAACTCCGGGCGCGGGGTGGGCGGTTCCATGGTCCACTTCGCCGGCTACGCGCCGCGCTTCCACCCGAGCGACTTCCATACCAAGACCCTCGACGGCGTCGGCGCCGACTGGCCCCTCGCGTATGAGGACCTCCGGCCCCATTACGAGGCGATCGAGGAGGAGCTGCCCGTCGCAGGCCAGGACTGGCCGTGGGGGGACCCGCACGGCTACCCGCACAGCCCCCACCCGGTGGGCGGCAACGGCGACGTGTTCCTCCGCGGGGCGCGTGCGTGCGGCATCGAGACGCGGGTCGGTCCCGTGGCCATCTCGAACGGCCGGTTCGGGCACCGCCGCCACTGCATCTACCGTGGCTTCTGCCTCCAGGGGTGCAAGGTCGATGCGAAGGCCTCGCCCCTCATCACCCACGTCCCCGATGCCCTCGCCCACGGCGCCGAGGTGCGCGCCGACTCCATGGCGACCCGCATCGAGCTCGACCCGCGCACCGGTCTGGCGAGCGGCGTACGGTACGTGCGCGACGGCGTCGAACGCTTCCAGCGCGCGCGCAACATCGCCGTCGCCGCCTACTCGATCGAGACGCCGCGGCTCCTGCTGAACTCCGCCTCGCCGCGCTTCCCCGACGGCCTGTGCAACGACCACGACCTCGTGGGCCGCTACCTCATGGTCCAGGGGGCGCCGCAGACCGGCGGACGCTTCTCCGACGAGGTCCGCATGTACAAGGCGCCGCCGCCCGAGGTGAGCACCGAGGAGTTCTACGAGACCGACCCGTCCAAGCCCTACCGGCGCGGTTACTCCATCCAGACCGTCTCGCCGCTGCCGATCGCGTGGGCCGAGCATGTCGCTGCCCAGGGGCACTGGGGCGCGGAACTGCGCCGCCGCATGAGCGACTACGTCCACTGGTCATGCCTCGGCGCGCTGTGCGAGTTCCTGCCGCTGCCCGAGAACCGCGTGACACTCGATTCCGAGACGGACCACCGCGGCATGCCGGTAGCACACATGAGCTACAGCCGGTGCGGGAACGACAAGCGGCTGATGCGTGCGGCGGGGGAGACCATGGAGCGCATCCTCACCGCCGCGGGCGCGAGCGAGGTCATGACGATCGAGCGCTACGCGCACCTCGTGGGCGGCGCGCGGATGGCCGCGGACGACCGCCACGGTGTGGTCGACGCCGACTGCCGCACGTTCGCGGTGCCGAACCTCCTCATCACCGACGGCAGCGTCCTGCCGACCCAGGGCAGCGCCAACCCTGCACTGACCATCATGGCCCTCGCCGCGCGGACCGCGTCACGGCTCGCCGCCGGAGCGCGGTCGGGCCTCAGAACACCATGAGAAAACCAGCGCTGCGACAACCAGCAAAGGAGAGCTGACATGGCTTCACAGAACGTTGCAGAATTCCTGCTCGAACGGCTCAAGGCGTGGGACGTCACGACGGTCTTCGGCTACCCGGGCGACGGCATCAACGGGATCGTGACCGCGCTCGGCGACGGGGACGGACCGAAGTTCGTCCAGTCCCGGCACGAGGAGATGAGCGCGTTCGAGGCCGTGGGGTACGCCAAGTTCACCGGCCGGGTCGGGGTGTGCCTTGCGACCTCCGGCCCCGGCGCGATCCACCTGCTCAACGGCCTGTACGACGCGAAGCTGGACCACGTGCCGGTCGTCGCGATCGTGGGTCAGGCCGCGCGGACCTCGATCGGCGGTTCCTTCCAGCAGGAGGTGGACCTGCCGACCCTGTTCAAGGACGTGGCCTCCGACTACGTCCAGCTCGTGACGGTCCCCGAGCAGCTGCCCAACGTCCTCGACCGGGCGATCAGGATCGCGTCCGCGCGGCGCGCGCCGACCGCCGTCATCATCCCCGCCGACGTCCAGGAGCTCGAGTACTCTGCGCCGACGCACGAGATGAAGATGATCCCCTCGAGCCTTGGCGTGGCGTGGCCGGACATGCGGCCGGACATGGACGGGATCCGCAAGGCCGCCGAGATCCTCAACAAGGGCAAGAAGGTGGCCATGCTCATCGGGCAGGGCGCCCGGAACGCCGCGGCCGAGGTCCAGGAGGTCGCCGACCTCCTCGGGGCGGGCGTCGCGAAGGCGCTGCTCGGCAAGGATGCGCTGCCTGACACGCTCCCGTTCGTCACGGGCTCGATCGGCCTGCTCGGCACGCGGCCCAGCTACGAGATGATGCGGGACTGCGACACGATCCTGACGGTCGGCTCAAGCTTCCCATACGCCCAGTTCATGCCCGAGCCGGGCCAGGCCCGTGGGGTCCAGATCGACGTGGACCCGACCATGATCGGGCTGCGCTACCCGTACGAGGTGAACCTCGTGGCCGACGCCGCCGAGGCCCTGCGCGCGCTGATCCCGCTCCTCGTCCGCAAGGAGGAGCGCGGCTGGCGCGAGGACATCGAGGACAAGGTCGCGAAGTGGTGGGACAGCATGGCGAGCGAGGCCATGGTCGAGGCCGATCCGGTCAACCCGCTCCGGGTGTTCTCCGAATTCTCGGACCGGCTCCCCGCCAACGCCCTCATCGCCGCGGACTCCGGCAGTGCCGCCAACTGGTACGCCCGCCAGCTGCGCTTCACCCCCGGCGTGCGCGGGAGCCTCTCGGGCAACCTCGCCACGATGGGGCCCGCGGTGCCGTACGCGATCGGCGCCAAGTTCGCCCACCCGGACCGGCCGGTCATCGCGTTCGAGGGCGACGGCGCGATGCAGATGAACGGGCTCGCCGAGCTCATCACCATCGCGCGCTACTGGGAGGAGTGGGAAGACCCGCGGCTGGTCGTCGTGGTGCTCCACAACAACGACCTCAATCAGGTCACGTGGGAGCTGCGCGCGTTCAGCGGCTCCCCCACCATCCCCATGACGCAGGAACTGCCCGACGTGGACTACGCGGCGTTCGCGGCGGGCCTGGGCCTCGGGGCGGTCTCGGTCGACAACCCGGACGCGCTCGGCTCGGCGTGGGACCAGGCCCTCACCGCGGCCCGGCCCACCGTGCTCGACGTCCGCACCGACCCCAACGTCCCGCCCATCCCGCCGCACGCCACGCTCGAGCAGGCGATGAACACCGCCAAGAGCGCGCTCCGCGGCGACGAGCACGCGTGGGACTTCATCAAGGAGGGCCTCAAGACCAAGGCGCAGGAGCTGCTCCCCGGGCACCGGAAGTGACCGCGTCAGCTACCGCGTCGGCGAACCACGGGCCGCACGACGCCGGATCGGGCGCCTCGGTCTCGGCCGTCACCGCCGCGGCGTATACCGTCCCGACGGACGCGCCCGAGGCGGACGGGACGTTCGCGTGGGACTCGACGACCGTCGTCGTGGTCCATGCCTCGGCCGCCGGCGCCACGGGCGTGGGCTACACGTACGGCCCGGCGGCCCTCGTCGGTCTGGTCACGGGGCTGCTCGCGCCTGCGGTCCGCGGCGCCGATGCGTTCGCCGTGCCGGCGGCCGCCGAGTCCATGTCGCGCGCCCTGCGCAACGTGGGTCAGCTCGGCGCGGGTGCGTACGCGGCGTCGGCCGTCGACTGCGCGCTGTGGGACCTCGCCGCGCGCCTCGCGGGCCTGCCGCTGCACGACCTCCTCGGCGCGGCGCGCCACGAGGTGCCCGTGTACGGCAGCGGCGGCTTCACGTCCTACACGGACGCGCGGCTCGCCGCGCAGCTCGGCGGTTGGCGGTCGCAGGGGATTCCGCGCGTGAAGATCAAGATCGGGCAGGACCGCGGCGCGGCGGAGGCACGTGACGTCGAACGCGTGGGCCTGGCGCGAAAGGCCGTGGGGCCCGACGTGGAGCTGTTCGTCGATGCGAATGGCGCCTACACGCCCAAGCAGGCTGTGCGGATCGCGGAGCCCCTCCGGGACGCGGACGTGAGGTGGTTCGAGGAGCCGGTCTCGAGCGAGGATCTGGCCGGCCTGCGGTTCGTCCGCGAGCGCGTCGCACCGGACGTGGCCGCGGGAGAGTACCTCACGAGGCTCGCCGAGGCCGAGCGCATGTGCGCCGAGGGCGCCGTCGACTGCCTCCAGGCCGACGTGACCCGGTGCGGCGGGATCACGCGGTGGCTCCGGGTGGCCGCGGTCGCCGCAGCGCACGGCGTCGGGTTCTCGGGCCACTGCGCCCCCGCAATCTCCGCCGCTCCCGCCGCCGCGGCCGTTGGCCTCCGCCACCTCGAATGGTTCCACGACCACGTCCGGCTCGAGGGCATGCTCTTCGACGGCACCCTCGATCCTGCCGGCGGGACGATCGCACCGGATGCCGACGCGCCGGGCAATGGGCTCACGCTCCGGGCGGCCGACGCGGAGCGGTTCAGGGTGGCCTGAGGTCGCCCCCGGACCGCTTCGGGACCGCCGGTGCCGTTTCATGAACGGTTCGGCAGGGCAATCACCACAGGAAGCCGCCCGCCGCTGACGCGGACGACAGCATGAGGATCAACAGAAAGCTGACGATCATGAATGCTCACGCACACCAGGGGCCCATCCACCACTCCGGTTCCAGATCCGGTGGCCTCGGTGCCACGTCGGTGCATCGGCGGATCTACGGTGCCACCGCGGCGGCTGCTCTGGGCGGGCTGCTGTTCGGATTCGACACCTCGGTGATCAACGGGGCCGTGAACTCGATCCAGTCCACGTTCCACCTCGACGCGGCGTTCCTCGGTCTCACCATCGCGATCACCCTCATCGGCTGCGCGATCGGCGCGTGGTTCGCCGGCCAGCTCGCCGACGTGTGGGGGCGCCGGCCGGTCATGCTACTGGGTGCGGCGATGTTCATCGTCAGCTCCATCGGTGCCGGGCTCGCGTTCGCCGTGTGGGACCTGATGCTCTGGCGGATCATCGGGGGCCTCGCGATCGGCATCGCCTCGGTGATCGCCCCCGCGTACATCGGCGAGATCGCCCCAGCTCGCCTGCGCGGCGGGCTGAGCTCGCTCCAGCAGCTCGCGATCACCGTGGGCATCTTCCTCGCGCTCCTCTCGGACGCAGGACTCGTGCGCGGCGCGGGCGGCGCCGGGAGCGAGCTCTGGTGGGGCCTTCCGGCGTGGCGCTGGATGCTGCTGGTCGGCGTCGTGCCCGCCGTCGTTTACGGGCTGCTCACCCTGCGGATCCCAGAGTCCCCGCAGTTCCTCATCCGGGCCGGCAAGGAGGATGAGGCCCGCGAGGTCATCACCCTCACGGCCGGCGAGGAGAACGCCTCCAAGCGCTACCGCGAGATCCAGGAGAGCATCGAGAACGAGCGGCACTCGAGCTACAGCGACCTGCGCGGCCATGCCCTCGGGCTCGCGCCTATCGTCTGGATCGGGATCGGCATGGCGGCCTTCCAGCAGCTCGTGGGCATCAACGCGATCTTCTACTACTCCACGACCCTCTGGCAGTCGGTGGGCTTCACGCAGCAGGACTCGTTCACGACGTCGGTCATCACCGCGTCGATCAACGTCCTCCTCACGTTCGTGGCCATCCTCTTCGTGGACCGCGTGGGGCGCAAGAAGCTCCTGCTCTGGGGCTCGGTCGGCATGTTCGTCGGGCTGGTCGGCGCGGCCATCGCCTTCGCCAACGCGACCGGCTCGGGCAAGGACATCTCGCTGCCGGCGCCGTGGGGCCTCGTGGCACTCGTGGGGGCGAACCTGTTCGTCATCTTCTTCGCCGCGACGTGGGGACCGGTCATGTGGGTGGTCCTGGGCGAGGTCTTCCCCAACAAGATGCGCGGCCTCGCCCTCGGCGTGGCGACGGCGTTCAACTGGATCTTCAACTTCCTCGTCACCCTGCTGTTCCCGGTGCTGAGCCAGGCGGTCGGGCTGGGGTACGTCTACGGCGGATTCGCCTTTTTCGCGGCGCTCTCGTTCTGGTTCGTCGCGGCGCTGCTCCCTGAGGCCAAGGGCCTCGAGCTCGAGGACAGGACAAAGCTCGACCGAGGGCGCGTGCGCCGGCCGGCCAAGACCCAGGAGGCATGATGAGGCGCACAACGCTGGACACCATCACCACGAACATCCCGGCGCGCATGGATCGCCTGCCCTGGGCGAGATGGCACTGGACGGTCATCATCGGCCTCGGCACGGTGTGGGTCCTCGATGGCCTCGAGGTCACCATCGTCGGCTCGATCAGCGACCGGCTGACCGAACCGGCTACTACATGGGGGCCGCTCTCATGATCGCGGCGGGCATCGTCGAGATCGTGCTCGGGGTGGAGGCCTCGCGCACCTCGCTTGAGGATGTCGCGAGGCCCATCACCGCCGAGCAGGAGGCCGTCTGAGGGCCCGGGCCCGACGTCACTCGTCGGGGAGGCCGGAGCCCTCCTCGTCCGACTCGGACGAGAACGACTCGCGGCCCGACGCCTCCTCCGTGTTGTCCTCCTCGATCTCGGCATCCGTGGACGGCGCCTCCTCGGAGGTGTTCGAGGACCCCTCGGCGGCTGGCTGCCCGGCGGAGTCGGCTGGCTGCGAGGACTCCTCGGCTGGCTGCGCCTTCTGTTCCGTGGGCGGCATCTCCTCCTCGGCAGTGGGGCTGCCGTAGCCCTCCTCGTGCGGGAGCGGGCGCTGTGACTGGTCGTTGGTGTCCATGGTTTCGACGCTAGCCGTGTGGGCACCGAGAGTCTATGGAGCGATACGGCGTGATCAAGCGGGTCGTCGAGGTCGCGGCGTGGACGCTCGCGGGAACCCTGTTCTGGCTCGCGACGGCGTCCTCGGTCACCGCCGTCGAGTCCATCGCCGCGGCGGCGGTCGCGCTCCCGGCGGGCGCGCTGGCCACCGTGGCGCGGCGGGCCATGCCCTTCCGCGCCCTCCCGCGCCGCGTGTGGCCGAGGTGGGCGGCGACCGTCCCTGTCGCGGCGGTCGCGGACATGGTCCGTCTCACCGGCTGGCTCCGGACCCGGCAACCGGGGCAGCTGCGCGCCGGCCACATGCCCGGGGGCGACGGCGCCCGCGAGACCGGGTGGCGCGCCGGCGGGATCGTCGCACTCTCCGCGACCCCCGGCTCGGTTGTCGTCGCATCCGACCCCGAAGCGGGAACCGTCACGGTGCACTCCCTCGTCCACGGCTGGCCGGGCCTCGACGAGGACGTCCTGCGGTCCGGGGAAGAGGGATAGCGTGGAGGCGCTCTGGGCATCGGCGACTGCCGCGCTCCTCATCGTCGGGGTGGTCCCCGGACTCGTGCTGGCCTGCCGCGGCACAGCGGCGCAGCGGCTGGTCGGCCTGGCACTCCTTAACGCGACCGGCGTGATGGTACTCGTCGGCCTGTCCGTCCTCGCGGGCCAGTCCTCGTACCTCATCGTCCCGCTCGTCCTCGCCGTGCTGAGCTCGACCGGCACGCTGGTCTACACGCGCCTGCTGAGTCCCGAGAGCGGCGCCCCCGAGGACGCGGGCCAGGAGGCGGCGCGATGACCTTAGTCCTCGAATCGGTATGCGCAGGCCTGGCACTGCTCGTCGTCGCGTACGCGTCCTGCGGGGCGCTCCTCGCCCGCACGGCGCTGGACCGGCTGCACTTCCTGGCGCCCGTCACGACCCTCGCGGTCCCCCTGTTCTCGCTCGCGGCCGTGATCGCTTTCGGGGTGTCGCTCGGCAGCGCCACCGTACTGGCCGTCGCCCTCGTCGCCGCCGGGAGCGGGCCCGCGGTCACCGCGGCCGTGGGCCGCGCCGTCGCGGCAGAGGCAGGGCACGACGTCGGGAGGTCGCCGGAGTGAGCAACGGAATCCTGGGCGGGGTGCTCATCGCCGTGAGCCTGACGCTCGTGCTCGCGGGCGCCGCGGCGGTCGTCTTCACCCACCGGCCCGCGCGGCAGGCCGTGGTGCTCTCCGCGTACGGACTGCTGCTCACAGTCATGTTCCTCGTGCTCCAGGCCCCCGACGTCGCGCTCAGCCAGGTGGCTGTCGGCTCCGCCGTCGTGCCCCTCATCGTGGTGCTCGCGATCAGGAAGGTCGAGAGCATCCGCGACACGCCGGCGGAAGTACCCGACGACGCTCAGGACACGACATGACGCGCCGCAGCCGGCTTGTCCTGCTCGTGGTCGGGCTCGTGGGCTTCGCCGCGGTCCTGGGCATCGCCCTCGCCGGAGTGCCCCCCTTCGGTGCGAGCACGCACCCCTACCGGGACCTTGCCGTGGCCGGGACCTTCGATCACTCCACCGCGAACGCGGTCGCGAGCGTCAACTTCGACCAGCGCGGGTTCGACACGTTCGGCGAGGAGACGATCCTGTTCTGCGCTGTCGTGGGCGTCGCGGCGCTGCTGCGGCCGGTGCACCGCGAGCGGCGCCGCAAGGTCAGCAGCGGCGGGGTCATCCTCGAGTCGACGAGCCTGCTGGTCTACGTCCTGTTCCCGCTCACGCTCGTACTCGGGGCGGATGTCATCGCCCACGGGGCCATCACGCCGGGCGGCGGCTTCCAGGGCGGGATCATCCTCGCAACCGGCCTCCACCTGCTCTACGTGGGGGGGCGCTACCGGCTGCTGCGGCGGCTGCGCCCGCTCGAATGGTTCGAGCAGGGGGAGGCGGCCGGCGTCGTGCTCTTCGGCGCGATCGGCCTTGCCGGCGCGGCGTTCGGCGCCCGCCTCTTCTCGAACGTGCTGCCGCAGGGCCAGCTCGGCGACTTCGTCTCCTCCGGGACCGTGCCGCTGTTCAACGTGGCCGTCGGCATGGCGGTGGCGAGCAGCGTCGTCGTGCTCCTCGCGGGGTTCCTCGACCAGAGCCTCGCCGTGCGCGCCGCGCCGGGAGGACCCCACGACGACAAGGAGGACGCCGCATGACCTACTACGCGTACGCCGTCGCCGGGGCCGTCATGGTGCTCGGCATCGTGGGGATCGCGACGAGCCGGAACCTCGTCCACGCCGTCGTGTGCCTGTCCGTGGCCCAGTCGGCCACGTACATCCTGCTCGCCGCCGTGGGGTTCCAGTACGGCGGCCTTGCCCCGATCTTCGGTGCGCAGGTCGGCAGGGACACCCCGGTGGTAGATCCGGTGGTGCAGGCGCTGACCTTGACCGACATCGTGGTCTCCGCCGCGGTCACGTCGATGCTCCTCGCGCTCGTGGTCCAGATGGCGAAGCGCCGCAAGGCCATCGATCCGGACGACCTCAGCGCCCTCGAGGGCTGATCGCATGCGCGCCGGCCTGCCAGTCCTCATGCCCCTCGTGGTCGTCGGCCTCGTGCTCACGGCCTGCCTGCTCATGTCCGCCGGCCGGTTCCTGCCGCGGCTGTTCGGGGACATCGTCTCGGTGTCCGCCGCCGTGGCCGCGGCAGGGTGTGAGGCACTCATGCTCCCCGCCGCCACCCAGTCGCGGCTCGTGTACTGGCTCGCGGGCTGGGAGCCGAGCGGCGGTCGCGCCGTCGGCATCGCGCTCGTCGGCGACGGTCTGGGCATCGGCATCGCGCTGCTCGCCTCAGTGCTCATGCTCACCTCGCTCGTGTTCGCCTGGCGGTACTTCGAGTCGGACAGCGCGCACTTCCACGGGCTCATGGTGCTGTTCCTCGCGGGCATGACCGGCTTCGCGTTCGCCGGGGACGTCTTCACGATGTTCGTCTTCTTCGAGCTTATGGGGGTCGCGGCGTATGCGCTCACGGGACTCAAGAGCGAGGACCCCTCGGCCGTGCACGGCGCGATCAACTTCGGGATAGTGAACTCCCTCGCGGCGTACATCTCGCTGACGGGGGTCGCAGTCCTCTACGCGCACACGGGAAGCCTCAACCTCGCTGCCCTGTCCGCCCAGCTCGCGGGCGACCGCAGCCCGCTCGTGCTCGTAGGGTTCGTGCTCGTGTGCACCGGCTTCCTCGTCAAGGGCGCCATCTCGCCCTTCCACTTCTGGCTCGACGACGCGCACGCGGTGGCGCCCTCCCCCGTGTGCGTCCTGTTCTCCGGGGTCATGGTGGAGCTGGGCCTCTACGGGACCGCCCGCCTGTACTGGGCCGTGTTCAGCGACACGGGAGCGGGGCCCGCGGCGCAGCCCCTCTTTGTGGCGCTCGGCATGCTCACCGCGGCGGTGGGGACCGTGATGTGCCTCCTGCAGCGGCACCTCAAGCGGCTGCTCGCCTACTCGACGATCGCGCACACGGGCGTGTTCCTCCTCGCGCTCGGCTCGGCTTCCGGGTCCGCGCTGGCTGGCCTCGCCGTCTACGCAGCCGGCCACGCGGCGGTCAAGGGCGCGCTGTTCCTGCTCAGCGGCATCATCCTGGACCGCTACGGCAGCGTCGACGAGTTCACCCTCCAGGGACGCGGCAAGGACGCGCCCTGGCTCGGTGCCGCCTACCTCGCGGCGGCCTTGGCCCTTGCCGGGGCGCCGCCGTTCGCCGTCGGTCTCGGCAAGGGACTGACCGAGCACGCGCTCTCGGAGGACGGCTGGGGCTGGGCGATGGCCCTCATGGTCGCCGTCTCCGCGGTGACTGCGGGCGCCGTCCTCCGCGTGGGTGCGCGAGTCTTCCTCGGCCTCGGATCGCCGCCCGAGGGGATCGAGGAGGAGGGCATGAGCGGGGACCAGGAAAGGATCGAGGTCAGCATCGGCCGCGAGCGCGTCCCCCTGTCGATGTCCGCGCCGGTGGTTGCCCTGCTCGCGGGCGGCCTCGGGCTGGGCATCCTCCCGGGCCTCGGCGCCGCGGCGGACGGGGCCGCCGGCCAGTTCATCGACCGAACGGGCTATATAGGGGCGGTGCTCGGAGGCGGCCCGGTGGGCCCATCGGCCGGCGTCGGGGGCGGGGACGGGTGGGAGGCCCCCGCCACGGTGTGGGGATTCGTCACCGTGGCGATCGGCGGTCGCGCTCGCGGCCGCGGCCCTCTACCGGCACCGGCTGCCGGCCGTGGCCCGCGCCCTGGGCACGGCGGACCCGGCGCTCCGTCTCCTGCGGCGCGTGCACTCCGGAAGGGTCGGAGACTACATCGTGTGGATGGTGCTCGGCGTCGCCGCGTCCGGTCTCGCGGTCCTGGTCGGCGGCTGAGCCGGCGCCTCCGAGGCGGTGCGGTTTCCGCGCCCGCACCACCGGGTAAGGACCTTACGTGCGCGCGACGCACGACGCCGGTGACTCGCCGCTGGGGGGCGGGTCACCGGCGTCGCGCGTCGCCGCTTGTACCTGACGCCTCCGGAGTCAGGCGAAGTCGGAGACCGCGGGGTCCGGGCCGATGCGGCCGGCCGCGCCCTTGTCGAGCGCGTTGATGGCTGCGACCTCCTCGGGCGCCAGCGTGAGGGCGAGCGCCGTCCAGTTCTGGGCGATGCGCTCGGGGGTGACCGACTTGGGGATCACCACGTTGCCCACCGCGAGGTGCCAGCCGAGCACGACGTTCGGGATGCTCACGCCATGGCTCTTCGCGATGCCGGCGAGGACCGGGTCCGCGAGAAGGTCCTTGCCCTGGCCGAGCGGCGACCACGCCTCGTGGAGGATCCCCTTGGACTGCTCGTAGGCGCGGAGCTCGTTCTGCGGGAAGTACGGGTGCGTCTCGACCTGGTTGATCACAGGGCGCACGCCGGTCTCGCGCTCGATCTCCTCGAGCGCCTCGACCGTGAAGTTGGAGACGCCGATCGAGCGGACGCGGCCGGACTCGGCGAGCTTGGCGAACTCCTGCCAGGTCTCGAGGTACTTGCCCTGCTTGGGCTGGAGCCAGTGGATGAGGTAGAGGTCCACGTAGTCCAGGCCGAGCTTCTCGAGGGAGGCCTCGAAGGCGGCGGCCGTTTTGTCGCTGCCCTGGTCCGCGTTCCAGAGCTTCGTGGTGATGAAGAGGTCCTCGCGGGCCAGGCCGGAGGAGGCGATGGCGCGGCCCACGCCGGCCTCGTTGCGGTATGCGGCGGCGGTGTCGATGTGGCGGTAGCCCACGCGGAACGCCTCGCCGACAACCTGCTCGGCCACGTCGTCGGCGACCTGCCACACCCCGTAGCCGAGCTGCGGGATGGTGTTGCCGTCGTGGAGCGTGAGCACGGGTGAAGTCAGGGTCTCTGCCGTTGTCATGGCGTCCATCCTGCCATCGGACCGCGCGTCGGCGCAGCGGGATGGCAGGATTTTCCGTGCGGCTTCGCGGACTGCGAACGCCCCCGCCGTCTGGGCGTCAGGTCCCGGGAGTCACCTTCCGGATCACGGGTGCATGAGCCTCTCGGCCTCCTCGACGTGCTCGAGCACCGCCGCTGCCCGGCGCTGCACCGACAGCGCGCCCACCGGGACGGGCCCGACGGCAAGGCGGAGCATCGCGGCCGCCTCGGCGGTCGTCGCGAGCGCGTTGCCTGCCCGCGAGAGCGCGCGGTGGACGGCGGTGAACTCCCCCGGGATGTCCAGCCCATCGCTCGGGGAACGGCGCTGCGCCTCGATGCACACCGCCCGGACGCGCGGGAGAAGCCCGGCGAGGGCGTTGGCGATCACGACGAGCTCGTTGTAGAGCACGTCGTCGTCGATGCCCTCGAGGACCTGGTGGTAGCGGTCGAGCCCCCTGCGGAACCGGTCATGGGCGCGGCGCCACAGGCCCTTGCCCAGCTCGGCGTCGTCGCGACGGTTCGCGAGGGCCTCCTTGATGAACCCCATGGAGGTAAGCGCGCTCAGAGGTACTGGCCGGGGCCGTGCTCGGCGCGGCCCTGCTCGGCGGCCCGCTGCGCCTGGCCCTGCGGGGCGCGCTGCGGCTCACCGTTCTCACCGATGATCACGCCGGGGGCGATCATGGTCCCCGGGGGGAGCTGGCGCAGCTGCACCTGCGACGCCGCGAGCTGGTGTGCCGCCTGCTGCGCGGCGATCGCGGTCTGGATGCCATGGAAGAGCCCCTCAAGCCAGCCCACGAGCTGTGCTTGGGCCACCCGGAGCTCCGATTCGGACGGCACCGATGCGTCCGAGAACGGCAGGGAGATGCGGTGGAGCTCATCGACGAGCTCGGGCGCGAGCCCGTCCTCGAGCTCCTTGATGGAGCGCTCGTGGATCTCGGCGAGGCGCTCGCGTGCGGCCTCGTCCAGCGGCGCGCCCTTCACCTCCTCGAGGAGCTGGCGGATCATCGTGCCGATGCGCATGACCTTCGCCGGCTCGTCCACGAGCTCCTGCAGGCTGGCGCGCTTGGCGCGACGCTGATCGGACGACGTCGTGTGCTCGCCATCCGCCGCGGCCGCACCGTCGATCGGGGTCCCCTCCACGGTCTCCTCGTCCCGAGTGTCCGCGGATGCCGTGTGCTCGTTCCCCGTTGAAGTCATGTCGCCATACTCTCACGCACCCCGTGTCAGCAGCAGCGGGCGAGCGGGCGCCGTCGTGCGCTTCACCGGCTCGTGACGGCATCACAGGCCCGCAACGACTCAACAGGCCCGCGTGCGCGGCCCCCATGCCGCCGGGGGCCTGCCATGCCGGCGGGGCGCCCGGCGGGGGCGACCGGCGTAGAGTCGCGGCTCACCTCTCGAGCGCACGACGGCGCTCTCCGTACCCCGCGCGGGTCACGCACCACGCGATCGCGGCGGCGAGGACGGGAATCGCGACAACGAGCGCGGCCAGTTGGCCCCACGGAACCACGATCGGAATCCCTCCGCCGAACGACCCGACGAGGGCGGCCCCGGAAGCCAGCCCGATCGCTGCGCCGAGGAGCGTCCCGAGGCCCACGGTGACACCGGCCAGCGCCGCGGCGTACCGTTTGCGGAATCCCGGCGCGGCGCCGACCTCGGCGAGCGTCATGCTGTCCCGGCGCCCGTCGGCGAGCGCGAGGCCGGTGGTGATGGAGGCCCCGGCGAGTGCCACGAGCGCTGCTCCGCCGACGAGCAGCCACAGCATGAGTGCGGCCGTGGTCAGGTCCGGCCCCCGTTCCACGCTCACGGCAGCGTACGGGGCGGCGGCCGTCGTGAGCCCGTCAGCTGCCCGGGCAACGAAGTCCGCGGGCGGGGGCGAGGCGAGCTGCACGACGTGCATCCACGGCTGCGCGAGGATTCCGAGGGTCCGTGCAGTCTCTGGGCTCACGATGCCCGCAGCTCCGAAGTGCGCCGGTTCGAGGACGGCGTCGAGGGTCGCCCTGGGCTGGAGGTCGGGCGGTGCCCCGCGGGACCGCGTCACGGACGCGACGTCCTGGACGCCCACGCGGGCGTGGCCGTCGTCGAACACGGCCGCGTCGAGGGCGACCACGCCGCCCCCGTCGAGCGCGGAGACGGCGGCCTGCGACGGCCGGCGGCCGAGGAGAAGTGCGAGATCGTCGACGTTCCCGACCGCGAGCGTCTTCGGAGCGCCGTCGGTTCCGGCGCAGCGGAGGTCGCCCCTATCGATCACGGCGCCGGAACCGGTGCGCGGACAGGCCTGGCCGGGCGCGATCATCAGCCACGTCGTTTCGCAGGGACCCTGCCTGCCGAACTCCTGCACGTAAGCGGCGTTGACCATTGCGTCATGCTCGCCGGCCGTCCCGCATCCGGCCACCGCCGGTCTGGAGACCGTCCGCCACGCCGTTGGCTCCCCACCTGCGGCTCTGCTCGCAGCGACGACCTCGTCGAGGGTCGGCCCCTTCTCCAGCACCCACGAGAAGGCCTGGTTCCCGTTGGCCTGCCACGGGTAGGTGAGCGCGGCCCGTTCGTTCGCTCCCGCGGAGGGGAGCATGACGGCGGCGGCGAGGGCCGTGACGGCCACGCATGCGGCGACGGCGGGGACGGCACGCTGACGGTTGCGGGCAGCGTCGCGCAGGGCCATGCGCAGCGGTGCGGGAAGCCAGTCCCCCGGGCGCGCGACCAGGTGCACGATTCGGGGCAGGAGGAGGACGGTGCCCACGACGGCGACCACGGCGCCGCACGCCGCGAGGCCGCCCGTGAGCGCCGTGGCGCCGTCCCATTCGTCGGGGCCGAGCAGACGGGGCAGCGTCCCGGCCGCAACGAGGGCGATGGCCGCCGAGCCCACGACGGCAGCCCCGACGGCCGCGACGCGTCTGCTCGGGCTCGTGGCCGGCGGCGCGCCCATGGCCGAACGCAGGGCCGCCCGCCCAGCGGACCGCGCGGGAGCGACGGCGGCGATGAGGCACGCAACGAAGCCGAGGCCGCCCGCGCCGATCGCCATCAGGACGTTCGGGTGGACGCCCGTGAATGCCGTGGAGCCGGCGGCGATCGCGATGGCTGCGCCCGCGGCGCCACCGCCGGTGCCGACGGCTCCGCCCAGCACGGCGGCACCCGCCCCGAGGACCGCCGCACCGGCGAGGGTGACGCGGAGCAGGTCGCGCGGGGCGGCCCCGACGGCCGCGAGCACATGCAGCTCGCGGGCCTGGCGCCGCGCGCCGACGGCGAACGCCGCCCCCGCGAGCAGGCCGACCTGCAGGAGGGCGAGCGCGCCGACGAAGGCCACGCCGGAGAAGTTCGCCGCCAGCTGTGCGGGGGTGCGCGCGGGAGCCGCGCTATGGGCCTGCGGCGGGTCGAGCACGAGGTTCCGGTCCAGCACGGTGATGCCGGCCCTGTTGAGCTCGAGCACGCGGTCCCAGGCGACCGGTGCCGCGCCAGCGACGTAATACTCGTCGCGCCCGCCGGACGATCGGGAGCCCGCTTCCGGAACTAGGGACGGCGCGACGAACAGCTCCGGCACGTCGGGCGACGTCCCGGTCTGCGCGATCGTGCCAGTGACTCTGAAGGCCCCGAAGCCAGTCGAGACGGTGTCCCCGATCGCGGCGTCCACCGTGGCGAGGAACCCCGGTGTCGCGAGCGCATCGGCGTCCGACAATGGCGCGGCCCCGCCCGTGAGCCGGAACTTCCCGGCGAACACCGGGTCGAGCGCATCGACACCGCGCACCGAGACGGGGTGATGCCGCGGTGACCCACGCCTCGGTCTGTGCGGCGCGGTCCGGGAGGATCCGCCCCGCGGGGGGCAGCGCCTCGGCCACCGGGGCGGGCTTCCAGTCTGACTGCGGGGTGAGCGGTCCGGTCATCTGGATGCTGTGGTCGTCGGCCGGCAGCTGCTGGGCGCCGGGGCCCGGAAGCACTCCGGACGTGTAGCGCGCCTGTGCGGCGCCGAGCTCCCGTGTGACCACCTCTGCTGGAGTGGCCTGCGTGCTCTGCACGAGCGTGGCACCGGCGGACACTGCCGCAACCGGCAGCATGATCAGCCCCACGATGAGCGCGGAGCGGCCCCTGTGCCGCATGATGTCGCGCGCGGCGATGCGCATCACCGCCCGTGCGCCGCCCCTCCGCCGGCGAGGCGCCGCCGTCGTGCGCTCAGTGCGGATCGTCTCGGCGGGCAGGAGGTCCGGGCCCATCTCAGCCCTCCGTCGCGAGCAGGGCCGCAGGATCCCGCTGGGCCGCGGCCTCGTCCACGAGCCGCCCGTCGCGCAGGTAGACCACCCGGTCGGCCCAGGCCGCGTGCCGTGCGTCGTGGGTCACGAGCACCACGGCGGCGCCGTCGTCGGCCCGGCGTCGGAGCACCTCCATGACGCCGTCCCCGGTGGCGGTGTCGAGGGCGCCGGTGGGCTCGTCGGCGAGGATGAGCCGCCGGTCCCCCACGATCGCGCGGGCAATGGCCACTCGCTGCTGCTGCCCGCCCGAGATCTCCTCCGGGAATCGGCCGGCGAGCTCGTCGATGTCCACGAGCCGCAGCGCGTCGAGCGCCTGCCGCCGCGCCTTCTTAGCTGGCACGCCGTCGAGCTCGCGCGGGAGCGAGACGTTCTCGGCCACCGTCAGTGTGGGCACGAGGTTGAAGTTCTGGAACACGTAGCCCACCGCACGGCGCCGGAGCCGCGCGAGGCCGTTGAGGCCCTGCGAGGCCGTGGGTGTGCCCTCGATGTACACGTCGCCACGGGTGGGCAGGTCCAGCCCGCCGGCGAGCGCGAGCAGCGATGACTTCCCGGACCCGCTCGGCCCCATCACGGCCACGAAATCCCCTGCGGCGACGCGTAGGCTCACGTCGCGCAGCGCGGCAACGGCAGTGGCGCCCGCGCCAAAGGTCCGGTGCGCACCGCTGATCTCGAGCACCGTGGGCGCGGTGTGCGCGCTCATCGACCGGCCTCGGCCCGGGTCGCGGCACGTCGGGCGGACGACGCCGCCTGCCCAGCCCGGCCGGCGGCGCCCGCACTCTTGGTGAGGGTCGCCTCGCAGTGATCGAGCCACCGGATCTCCGCCTCCGCGGCGAAGACGAGCGATTCGAGCACGAGCCGCCAGGCGACGTCGTGCTCTGCTGCGGTGCGGCGGGCCCGTGTGAAGTCCTGGAGCGACCGCATGCTCGCGGCGCGCTGCGTCTGGACCACGGCTGCGACATCCACGCCGGGGATCGTGAGGGCGAGGGCGATCTTGATCGCCAGTTCGTTGCGCGGCGGGTTCGCGTGCTCCACCGGGGAGGCGAACCATCCGGCAGCCTCCGCACGGCCCGCCGCGGTGATCGCGTAGATGACGTGGCCCTCGCCGTCGTCGCCCTCGCGGGCCACGAGGCCGTCGCGCTCGAGCCGGTCGAGTGTCGTGTAGACCTGACCGATGTTGAGCGGCCACGCGTCGCCTGTCCTGGCCTCGAATTCGCTCTTGAGCTGATAGCCGTAGCGCGGCTGCTCCTCGAGCAGCGCCAGCAGGCTGTGGCGGATGGACATCGGACCCCCTGTGCGATGGTCGGCGTCCGACCGTCCCCAATGGCGGCAGGCATACCGAGTATGCACTCAAGGGTACATACTCGGTATGGGCGAAGGCAAGGAGTACCCGTGCCCATCGGCCCTACTCCGCTGCGATGCCCAGGCCTAGCGTGAGGAGAGTGACGCCAAGGAGGGGAACCCGACCATGACCACTTCACGCACGGCACGAGCGGAGGCAACGCGAGCGGGCCCGAGCCTGGGCTGGTGGTTGGCCGTGGTTCTCGCATTGTTCGTGGTTGTAGCCGGATGGCCGGTACTCACGTCCGCGGCGAGCGGCGCATCATTGCCCTTGCGCATCGCGGCCAACCTCTCCCCGTTCGTGATGATCGTCGGTGTGCTGTTCGTGGCGGCGCGGTTTGGGCGCATGCGCATGGCCACGGCGTTCGGGTGGTCGGCCAAACGGTTCGGGCGGCAGATCCTCATCGGGGTGGCGCTCGCAGCCGTCACGCTGACGCTGACCCTGTTGCCGGCGGCTGTGGGCTTCAACGTGCTGGGAGAGGGCGAGCCCCGCCCCCTGGCCTTCGCCTATCTGGCCATCCGAACCTTCGTAGGCGTGGGCTTCGTGGAGGAGTTCGCATGGCGCGGCTACGTCTTCGCCGGAGCGAACCGCCTCCTCGGCTCGCGGGCCGGGGCGGTTGTCGTGTCATCGGCCCTTTTCGGCCTATGGCACTTCCCCGGCAGCCAGGACTTCCTCCAGGTCATCATGACCGCGCTCATCGGCGCCCTCTACGCCAGCGCGATCCTCACCGTCCGGCACTGCACAACCCTGGCCACGGGCCTTGCCCACGGACTCCACGACGTGACCCTTTTGACCCTGGCTACCCTCCTGCGCTGACGGCGCACCGGGTCGCGGCCCTCGCTTCGGAGCGGGCCCACTACACCGTCAGCAGGATCTTGCCCACGTGCTCCCCCGAGTCGAAGTACTCATGGGCTGCGGCGGCCTCGGCGAGGGGGAAAACCTTGTCGACGAGCGGCTTGATGCGCCCGTCCACCACGAGCGGCCACACGTGGTCCTTGACCGCGGACATGATGGCGCCCTTCTCCTCGACGGGGCGGGGGCGCAGTGCCGTCCCGATCACGGCCGCGCGCTTGTTCAGGAGCATGCCGAGGTTGAGCTCGGCCTTGGCCCCGCCCTGGAGGCCGATCACGACGAGCCGGCCATACGTGGCCAGGGCCTCGACGTTGCGCTCGAGGTACTTCGCGCCCACGACGTCGAGGATCACGTCCGCACCCCGGCCGTCGGTCGCGTCGCGGATCGCCTGGACGAAGTCCTGCTCGTTGTAGTTGATCGCCACGTCGACGCCGAGGAACGCGCGCGCCGTCGAGACCTTCTCCTCCGTGCCCGCGGTCGCGGCGACGCGTGCGCCGAAGGCCTTGGCCATCTGGACGGCCATCGTGCCGATGCCGCCCGTGGCGCCGTGGATGAGCAGCATCTCGCCGGGCTGGAGCTGGGCCGTCATGAACAGGTTCGAGTACACGGTCGCGGCGGTCTCGGGCAGCGCCGCGGCCGTCACGAGGTCCACGCCGTCCGGGATCCGCAGCACCTGCTCCGCCGGGACCGCGACCTGCTCGGCGTACCCGCCGCCGGCCAGGAGGGCCACAACCTTGTCCCCCACCGAGAACGGCCGCGCGACGTCCGGACCGAAGCCCGCGATCCGGCCCGAGACCTCGAGCCCGGGGATCTCGGACGCGCCCGGGGGCGGCGGGTAGAATCCGCGCCGCTGCTGCACGTCGGCGCGGTTCACGCCCGCAGCCACAACGTCGATGAGCACCTCGCCTGGCCCAGGCACGGGGGCGTCGACCTCGCGCACCTGGAGGACCTCCGGCCCCCCGGGCTCGGTGATGAACACGGCCTTCATGTCGGTGCTCCTCCTCCCCCGCGGGGGCGTCAGTTTCACGAGGTCACTGCGCTATGAAACACTACTAGGCACAAGGAAGGTTGTCCGAGCGGCCTATGGAGCTGGTCTTGAAAACCAGTGTGCGGTAACCCCGTACCAAGGGTTCAAATCCCTTACCTTCCGCTTGCAGGCGAGGCGGCGCCCGCTGGGACTCCCAGTGGGCGCCGCCTCCGCTGCTTCTCACGCACGACGGCGCGGGGCCGGCCCCTCGGGTGACCCCGCCTGATGCAGGGCGGCCCCGGCGATCCTTGAAAAACGTCGGAGCCCCCGCATAGCGTCGGTCTCGTTCGGATAGTTCGGCCCCACACCCAGACAGACCGAAGGAGCCTCCATGCCCACTCCCGACCTCACCGCCGGCGCACCCTGCTGGACGGACCTCATGACGAGCGACCTCGAAAAGGCCAAGGCGTTCTACACCGAACTCTTCGGCTGGACCTACGAGACCGGCGACCAGGAGACGTACGGCGGATACACGACCGCCTTCAAGGACGGCGCCATGGTGGCCGGCCTCATGGGCAAGGCGGAGGACCAGGCCGCCATGCCGGACGTCTGGACCATCTACTTCAAGTCCGACGACATCCACGCGACCGCCGACGCGGTCGCGGCCGCGGGCGGGCAGGTCTTCATGCCGCCCATGGAAGTCCCCGAGCAGGGCCACATGGCGGTGTTCGGCGACGCCGGCGGTGCAGCGTTCGGCGTGTGGCAGAGCACCGGCCACACCGGGTTCGCCAAGCTCGCGGAGCCCGGCACGCCGGCATGGTTCGAGCTCCACGCGCTCGACTACGACGGGAGCGTGGCGTTCTACTCGAAGGCCCTCGGATGGAGCCTCTCGGTCATGGGCGACACGCCCGAGTTCCGCTACTCGACGCTCGGGGAGGGCCGCGAGGCCAAGGCGGGGATCTTCGACGCCGCCAAGGACCTGCCGGAAGGCGTCCCCGCCCACTGGACGGTGTACTGGACCGTCGAAGATGCGGACGAGACCCTGGCCCAGGCCACCGCGCTCGGCGCGACCGTTTTCATGCCGGCCGTCGACACGCCGTTCGGGCGCATGGCGGCGCTCGCGGACCCGCTGGGTGCGCCGTTCAGGATCATCCAGGACCGCGGCCAGGAGGACGGCGAGGGCGACACGCCGACGCCGTAGAAATGAAACCTTCCGTTCACGTACGGGTGGTTGGCTGACAACCATCACTCGCACGTGACAAAGGACACAACTTCATGCCAAATCCTGTGACTAGGGCGGTCGCAGCACTTTCTGCTGCGGTCGTCCTTCCATCGATGGCTGCCTTCACGGCGTTGCCAGCCATGGCGGCAGACCTCGCGTCGCCTCAAGGCGGCGTCGTGATCAGCGAGGCGTACCTCTCCGGCGGCAGCGCCGGGGCCGCCTTCAAGAACAAGTTCGTCGAGCTCTACAACGCCTCCGCCCAGGACGTCGACCTGAGCACGTGGTCGCTCCAGTACCGCTCGGCGACCGGCACCGGGGCGTCCTCGACGACGGTCAGCCTCTCCGGCAAGACCATCAAGGCCGGCGGCCACCTGCTCGTCCAAGGTGGCCAGAACGGCGCGCCGAATCCGGCGGGCGCCGACCTTCCCGCAGCAGACGTCGTGGCTTCCGGCCTCAACCCATCCGGCACCACGGGCACCCTCATCCTTGCCCGCAAGGCCACCGCGCTCAGCCTGCCGACCGGCAGCCTGACCGGCAACTCCGACGTCGCCGACCTCCTCGGCTACGGCACCTCGAACACGTTCGAGACCAAGGCCGCCACCGCGCCGTCGGCCAACACCGACGTGCGCAGCCTCAACCGCACCGGCGGGAAGGACACCGACGACAACTCGGCGGACTTCACGCTCAGTGCGACCATCACGCCGCAGAACTCGGGCTCGACCGGCACGGACCCGGGGACGGGCACCGACCCCGGCACGGGCACCGACCCAGCGGGCCTGAAGACCATTGCCGAGATCCAGGGCACGGGCACCGCGAGCCCGCTGATCGGCCAGACCGTCACGACGCGCGGCAAGGTCACTGCGGCCTACGCCACCGGTGGGTTCAACGGCTACTACATCCAGACCCCGGGCTCGGGCGGGGCCCCCGCGGCGGAGCGCGCGTCGTCGGACGCGATCTTCATCTACTCGCCCTCCACCGTGGGCAGCGTGCACCGCGGCGATTACGTCGAGGTCACCGGCGCGGTCAGCGAGTACTTCGATCTGACCCAGATCTCCGTGGCCTCCGCTGGCGGGCTCAAGGTGCTCCCCGACGCGGCCCCCGAGGTCAAGCCCACCTCCTTCAGCCTGCCCCTCTCGGACACGGCGAAGGAGGCGCTCGAGGGCATGGTCGTGGCGCCCGAGGGTCCGTTCACCGTCACGGACAACTACTCGCTGAACCAGTACGGCGAGATCGGTCTGGCCGCGGGCACCTCCGCACTCGTGCAGCCGACGGCTGTCGCGGCCTACGGCTCTGACGCGTACAGCGCCGCGGTCGCCGACAACGCCGCGCGCAAAATCACCCTGGACGACGGCGCCTCGACCAACTTCATGTCGGCCGCCAACAAGTCCCAGCCGCTGCCCTACCTGACGACCGCTGACCCGGTTCGCGTGGGTTCCCCCACGACGTTCACGGGCGACGTGGTGTTCGACTACCGCAACAGCGCGTGGAAGCTCCAGCCGCTCGAGCAGCTCACGCCGTCGAACGCCGCCGTGGTCCAGCCCGCGCACTTCGAGAACACCCGCCAGGCGGCCCCCGCGAAGGTGGGCGGCAACCTGACGATGGCCACGTTCAATGTGCAGAACTACTTCCCGACCACGGGCGACACGCTCCAGGGCTGCACGTACTACACCGACCGCGCGGGGAACCCGATCACGGTGAACTCGGGCTGCGACGCGCGTGGCGCCGCGAACCAGGAGAACCTCCTGCGCCAGCAGGCCAAGATCGTCGCGGCGATCAACGCCTCCGGTGCGGACGTCATCTCGCTCGAGGAGATCGAGAACTCGTCCAAGTTCGGCAAGGACCGGGACTCGGCGCTCTCGATCCTCGTGGACGCGCTCAACGCCGCGACCCCGGACACGTGGGCGTTCGTCCCGAGCCCGGCCGTCGTCCCCGCGCAGGAGGACGTGATCCGCATGGCGTTCATCTACCGCAAGGCCGTCGCAGCGCCGGTGGGCGGCTCAGTGATCCTCGACGACGCCGCGTTCACGGGCATCGCACGCCAGCCGCTCGCCCAGGCGTTCAAGCCGGTCACCGGTGGAGACGACACGACGTTCCTCGCGATCGTGAACCACTTCAAGTCCAAGGGCTCGGCCGCGACACCGGATGACACGGACAAGGGCCAGGGTGCCTCGAACCTCGCCCGCACCCGCCAGGCGCAGGCGCTCGTGACGTTCGCCGAGACGATGAAGGCCACAGCGAAGACGGACAAGGTCCTGCTGGTCGGCGACTTCAACGCCTACCAGTTCGAGGATCCGATCAAGGTCCTCACGGACGCTGGTTACATCGACCAGGAGGCCCGCACGGGCAAGCACACGTACGCGTTCGGCGGCATGGTCGGGTCCCTCGACCACGTCCTCGCCTCCCCGGCCGCGGACGCGAAGGTCAGCGGTGCGGACGTCTGGAACATCAACGCCTACGAGTCGATCGCGCTCGAGTACAGCCGCTACAACTACAACGTCACGAACTACTACGTGGCGGACCAGTACCGCTCCTCCGATCACGACCCGTTCGTGCTCGGCATGAACCTCTCCCCGGCCCCGACCGAGGCGGACCTCCGGCTCGTGAACATCAACGACTTCCACGGCCGGATCGACGCCAACACCGTGAAGTTCGCGGGCACGGTCGAGCAGCTCAAGGCAGAGGCGCCCGGCGGCAACGCCCTGTTCCTGTCCGCGGGCGACAACATCGGCGCGTCCGTGTTCGCCTCGGCGAGCCAGGACGACCAGCCCACGCTCGACGTCCTCAACGCTCTCGAGGCCAAGGCCAGCGCGGTGGGCAACCACGAGTTCGACAAGGGCTTCGCGGACCTCACGGGCCGCGTCTCCTCGAGCGCGAAGTTCCCCTACCTCGGCGCCAACGTGTACCAGAAGGGCACGACGACGCCGGCCCTCCCCGAGTACACCGTGGTCCAGTCCGGCGGGCTCAAGGTCGCCGTGATCGGCGTCGTGACCCGGGAGACCCCGGCGCTCGTTTCGCCGGCCGGCGTGAGCTCGCTCGACTTCGGCGATCCGACGGACGCCGTCAACCGGGTGGCCGCGAAGATCAAGGCCGAGAACCTCGCCGACGTCATCGTGGCCGAGTACCACGAGGGTGCCGGTGCCGGCACGCCGGATGGTGCGACCCTCGAGGCGGAGATCGCCGCGGGCGGCCCGTTCGCGAAGCTCGTGACCGAGACGTCCTCCGACATCGCCGCGATCTTCACGGGCCACACGCACAAGGAGTACACGTGGGACGGGCCGGTCCCCGGCCAGCCCGGCAAGACCCGACCCGTCCTGCAGACCGGCAACTACGGTGAGAACGTGGGCCTGATCGACCTCACCGTCGATCTGAAGACCAAGCAGGTCACCAAGTACGCTCAGGCCAACGTCAAGCGCTCCACCGCGGGCGACGACGCTCTGGTCGCCGCATACCCGCGTGTCGCCACCGTCAAGGGCATCGTCGATGCGGCGCTCGCCAAGGCGAAGGAGATCGGCAGCCAGCCGATCGGCAAGGTGACGGCGGACATCACCACCGCGTTCTCCGGGGGCAAGCGCGACGACCGCGCGTCGTCGTCCACGCTCGGGGGCCTCGTGGCCGACTCGCTGCTGGCCACACTCAAGGACCCGACCCTCGGCGGCGCCGAGATCGGCGTCGTGAACCCGGGCGGCCTGCGCGCCGAGCTGTACTACGCCGACCCTTCCGACGCGTCGGGCACGATCACCTACGCCGAGGCCAATGCGGTCCTGCCGTTCGTGAACAACCTGTGGACCACCTCGCTCACCGGCGCCCAGGTCGAGACGATGCTCGAGCAGCAGTGGCAGCGTGACGACGCGGGCAACGTCCCGAGCCGTCCGTACCTCCAGCTGGGGACCTCGAAGAACCTCACCTACACGTTCGACTCGACCCGGCCCGAGGGCGACCGCATCACGTCGCTGCAGGTCAACGGGGCCCCGATCGATCCGCAGCGCTCGTACCGCGTGGGCACGTTCAGCTTCCTCGCAACCGGCGGGGACAACTTCCACGTCTTCACCCAGGGCGCCGACACCCGAGACTCGGGCCTGATCGACCGCGACGCGTGGATCTCGTACCTCACGGCGAACTCCCCGGTCTCCCCGGACTTCGCCAAGCGCAGCGCCGAGGTGCTCAACGCGCCGTCGGTCGTCGCCCCGGGCCAGCAGCTCTCGGTGACCGTCCAGGGCCTCGACCTGACCTCGCTGGGCAGCCCCATGAACACGCAGGTCTCGCTCACGTACTACCCGAAGGCGGGCGATCCGGTCCTCGTCAACACGTTCGGCGTGACCGGCGGCAAGGCGGTCCTGGACTTCACGGTCCCGGAGTTCCCGCAGGGCGGCACGTACGTGGTCTCGGCCCTCGAGTCGCACACGACCGTGACGCTGCCGATCACCGTCCCGGTAGTCGACCAGCCTCCGGTGGCGGCTTCCGCCCAGTGCAAGGCGCTCAGGAAGAACCTCGACGATCCGGGCAACCGGGCCGCGAAGGCGATCGAGGCGCTCACGAAGAACTACGCCACGCTGTGCGGCCAGTGATCCGTCACTGACCCCAGCCAGCTCGCGCACGACGGCGGCGGGAGGCTTCCCCACGGAAGCCACCCGCCGCTTCGCGTTCCCGGGTGTCGGACCGTGGGACTTGCGCGGTGGCCGATCGTGGCCTCACAATCATGTGCTAACAAACAGAACAGGGCCAGCGCCACCGCGCGGCCCGCCACACCACCAGATCGCGTTTCCGGAGGGGGAAGAAGCGCAAGTATGCTTGGAATGCGTATTCCAAGCAAGAGAGTCCGCCATGACCAACCACATCACCGTCTCCATCCCGCGCGCTGGCGTGCGCGATTCCCTCCTCAGCGCCGCGGAGGAAACGATCAGGCCCGTCGCCCTCGCCAATGGCCACGGGATCCTCGTGACACGCGTCAGCCATACCCACTACAGCGTCGCGGCTTCCCCCGCGGTGCCGGTGGGCGAGACCCACGAGGCCTGCCTCCTCTAGCCCTCAGGAGATGACCTTCAGGAGATGACCTCCGGGAGGCGACCTTCAGGAGATGACCCTCAGGATGTCCCGCGCGATGGCGTCTGCGTCGCGAAGGGTGCGCTGCGCGCTCGGGTAGGGGGCGCCGTCGTGCGCCTCGCCGGGCGCGGCGAACGGGTGTGCTTCGGCGGCGATCGCCGTGCCCCACTGCACCGCGGAAAGCTGCAGGCCGAGCACGTAGAGGCCTTCGACCGGCTGGCCGTTGACGTCCAGCGCGCGGTACGGCGGCGCGGACACGTCGAGGCCGGAGGCCGGCAGCGGCACACCGTCGGCGCCAGCGAGGAACCGCGGCCGCGCGAGGCCGTCCGCGAGCAGCCCCGCGACAAGCGGCGAGTCGGCGCGCGCGATGACGTTCGCCGGCGCGAGCGCCTCCACGAGCCACCGTGCCCGCACGTCCGGCCCGCCCACCCACGGCGAGGACGCGATGAACGCCGGCCCCTCCGGTCCCGTGCGGTC
Source organism: Sinomonas cyclohexanicum (assembly GCF_020886775.1). Taxonomy (GTDB): domain Bacteria; phylum Actinomycetota; class Actinomycetes; order Actinomycetales; family Micrococcaceae; genus Sinomonas; species Sinomonas cyclohexanicum. The sequence goes on along the minus strand of NZ_AP024525.1, from coordinate 750,866 downwards.
GATCGAGAAACGAGGTTCCGGCCCCACGGTGCTCACGACGCCGGCACGCACCAGCGCGGCCAGCTGGCGGATCCGCTCGGCGGGCGGACCGCTCGCGAGCCCCTCGACGAGGCCCTCGAACCAGCCGCGCAGGCCCGAGACCCATGAGGCCTCGGTGATCCCGCCGTCCGCGACGGCCTCCTTCAGCACGGCGCGGCCGCGGTGCAGGGCCGCGATGGCCATCTTGACCGGGTCGTCCTCCCCGCGGGCAGAGCCGGCGGCGTCCTCGTCCAGGTACGCCAGAACGCGGTCGTCGAGGTCCGCGCGGTCGCGGGCATGCCAGCCGGCCAGCGGCGCGCCGAGCGCACGGAGGTCGAGCCGCCGTGCAGGGACCACGCCGTCGTGCGCCGCCTTCGAGGCCTGCGGCTCCCAGCCGGGGCCCTCCACCGAGAGCGCCGCGGACAGCGCGCCCAGGAACCCCTCGGAAACGGCTGCGGGCTCGACGCGCGCGAGCGTCGCGTAGTACGCCCAGAGCGTGTCCCGGTGCAGGAGCGGCCAGAGGTCCTGATCGAAGGACGGCTGGATTCCTGCGCGCCTCGGGGCCAGCGCCGCCTCGCGCGTGAACCAGCGCAGCTGGATGGACGGCGCGTAGTAGGCGTCGAGTTCGGCCTTGCCGCGGTACGGGACGCCGCGACGCGACGCCGCGACGATGCGGGGCTCACGGCCCGACGGACTGTAGTCGAGGCGACCGTCCGGCCCCTCGGAGAACCGGCCGCCGCGGCCGATCGTGAGCGCGGCCATGACGTCGAAGAAGTTCAGGCCCATGCCGCGGACCAGGACGGTCTCGCCGGCGGGCAGCTGATCCCAGTCCACGTCCGCAGGCGCGGCGGGCGGGAGGTAGTGCAGGCCGAGCCGGCCGGCGGCGTCGGCGAGCGCATGCTGCTCACGGCCCAGCTGGGCCGGCACGTGGCCCAGGGCGAGCACGACGGCGTCCGCCTCCTGCGCGCGGCCGTTCGAGCATGTCACGGCGAACCCGTGAGGGGTCCGGCCCACGCGGGCGACCTCCGCGGCGACGTGGCGGACGGTGGCGCCGGGCGGAGCGGCGGCGAGCAGTGCGCCCCATGTGTCCGCGAGGTACCGGCCATAGAGGGCGCGGGGCGGGAAGTCGCGGGATTCGAGGCCCTTCAGCTCGGCCTGCTCCTCCGAGCCGAGCCCCGACGTCCCGTCCTCGATCGCCGCACGCTGCGCGGCGCGCCACTCGTCGAAGCTGCCGCCCGCAAGCGGGGCCGCGAGGCCGGGCTCGCTCGGGATGAGCGTGGGATAGAAGGACTGTGTGTTCATGAGGAACAGCCGCAGCTGCTCCGTACGCCAGACCTTGCCCGGGCCCGGGGCGTAGGGGTCGTAGACGGTGACCTCGAGGCGCGGAAGCCGAGGGGGCGACCCGGCGGTGTCGCGCGCAGCCTGGTCCACAGACTGCGCCGCGGCCCGCCCCGCGTACACCGCGAGGAGCCGCTCGACCGCCGAGGCACCGCGCGGGCCGCCGCCCACCACCGCCACGCGCAGCCTGCCTCCCCGAACCATAGGGTTGAGCTTAGTCCGCGGAGCGGTCGGCCAGTGGAGCGGAAAGCCCAGCGGAGCGAAGGCAGCAGAGTAGAGGGAACAGAGGGGCGCAGAGGAGGCAGGAGCGTGGAAAGATAGCGCCATGAGTGCCCAGTCGCCGGAGCCCGCCGCAGACACGACCACGCTCGCGCCGGTCTCCCCCGCTCCCGCGGACCAACCCGTCGACGAGAACATCTGGCTCGAGGACATCCACGGCCAGGACCAGCTCGCGTGGGTCCGCGAGCAGAACGCCCGGACCGAGGAACTGCTCGAGACCGGGGACTACCCCGAGCTCGAGGCCCGCATCCTCGAAGTCATGGACTCCACGGACCGCATCCCGATGGTGACCAAGCGCGGCGACTGGTACTACAACTTCTGGCGCGACGCCGAGCACCCCAAGGGCCTGTGGCGCCGCACCCGCTGGGAGTCCTATGTGACGGACGCGCCGGAGTGGGAGACCGTGCTTGATGTCGACGCGCTCGCCGCCGCCGAGGGCACCGAGTGGGTGTGGGGCGGGGCGGGCTTCCTGCGTCCGGCCGACGGCGTCTCGTGGCGCCGCTGCATGGTTCGGCTCTCCCCCGATGGCGGCGACGCGGCCGCCGTGCGCGAGTACGACGTCGAGGAGCGCGCCTTCATTGCCCCGGCCGAGGGCGGATTCGCGCTTCCCGCGGCCAAGGGCGGTGTGGACTGGCTCGACGCGGACACGCTCATCGTCTCCTCGACGCTCGGGGAGGACGCGGTGACAACGTCCTCGTACCCCCGGATCGTGCGGAAGCTGCCGCGCGGCACTGATCTCGCCGACGCCGAAGTGATCTACGAGGTCCCCGCCGAGCACATGATGGCTGGCGGCGGGTTCGACGATACCCCCGGGTTCGAGCGGCTCATCGTCAGCGACAGGATGAGCTTCTTCGACGTGCAGCACTCGGTGTGGCGCGACGGGGCGTGGGCGCCGATCCCCGTGCCCACCGACGTGGACGTGGACCTGCACCGCGAGTGGATCCTGTTCCGGCCGCAGCGGGAATGGGCCCTCGAGGGCACTGATGGGACCGGGACCGTGTTCCCGGGAGGCTCGCTGCTCGTGGCCGACTTCGAGGCCTTCATGGGCGGCTCCCGCTCGGTGACCGTGCTGTTCGCGCCCGACGAGCACACCTCGCTGCAGTCGTGGTCCTGGACCAAGAGCCACCTCATGCTCAACCTCCTGCGGGACGTCTCCTCGGAGATCCGGATCCTCACGCCGGCCGTGGCGGGACCCGACGGAGCGCACGACGGCGCGTGGTCGCAGTCCGTGCTCGACGCGTGCCCGCCGCTGCATCTCGTCGAGAGCTACGCCGTGGACGACGAGGACCCGGAGGCCGGGGACGACTACTGGCTGGTCGTGACCGGCTTCCTCACCCCCGCCACCCTCCTGCGCGGCACCCTCGGTGGGGGCCATGCGGACGTCAAGCGCGCGCCGTCGTTCTTCGACGAATCCCGGTTCGAGGTCGAGCAGCACTTCGCCACCTCCGCAGACGGCACCCGGGTGCCGTACTTCCAGATCGGGCCCAAGGACCTCGAGCTGGACGGCACCGCGCCCACGCAGCTCTCCGGCTACGGCGGCTTCGAGATTGCCCGGACGCCGGCGTACTCCGGGACCGTGGGGCGGTCGTGGCTCGAGAAGGGCGGCGTGTACGTCGTCGCGAACATCCGCGGCGGCGGCGAGTACGGCCCCGCGTGGCACCAGGCCGCACTCAAGGCCAACCGACACCGCGCGTACGAGGACTTCGCCGCGGTGGCGCGGGACCTCATCCGGCGGGATGTCACCTCACCGCAGCACCTCGGCTGCTCGGGCGGGTCCAACGGCGGGCTCCTCGTGGGGAACATGCTGGTCCACTACCCCGAGCTTTTCGGCGCGATCTCCTGCGGCGTGCCGCTGCTGGACATGCGCCGGTACACGAAGCTCTCCGCGGGGTACTCGTGGATCGCGGAGTACGGCGACCCGGACAATCCCGAGGAATGGGAATTCATCAAGACGTTCTCCCCGTACCACCTGCTCCACGACGGCGTGGAGTATCCGGACACGTTCATCTGGACGGCGACCTCGGATGACAGGGTCGGGCCGGTGCAGGCGCGGAAGATGGCCGCCCGGATGGAGGCCATGGGGATCCCCAACGTGTGGTTCCACGAAGCCCTCGAGGGCGGGCACGCCGGCGCGAGCGACAACCGGCAGGCGGCAGCCCTGCAGGCCCGGAGCCAGAGCTTCCTGTGGCGGGCGCTGACGGGGACGCTCCGCTGACCTTGAGACTCGGAAGGCGCTTTTGCGCTCCCCCATGGTTCTCGGTACGCTTGTCAGGCTGGCGACAGCAAGGAGACGTGCCAGAGCGGCCGAATGGACTTCACTGCTAATGAAGGGTCCGGGGAAACTTGGACCGGGGGTTCAAATCCCCCCGTCTCCGCCACGTGAAAACGAGGAACGCCCCCGGTCTCTGACCGGGGGCGTTCCTCGTTGCTTGCGGCCACCTGGCCCTCCCAGCGCCGGGCCTTCAGTGCCGGGTCTTGAGCCAGAACACGACGCCGCCCGTGAGGGCGAGGGCGATCATGATGCCCCACGCGAGCGGGCCGGGCGCGCCCACGGATGCCTGGACAGCGGGCTGGGTGTCAGCGCGGACCGCGGGGTCCTCACGGGGGGGCCCGGCCGCCCCCGGGGCGGCGGCCGTGGCGTTCGGGGGAACCGACTGCTCCGACTGGATGCCTGGCGGCGACGGGATCGCGAGGCCCTGGTCGTGCGGCGCTGCGGCCTGCGCCGGCGCGGGGGGCTCTGGCGCGGCGAGGCACGGGTCCACGGTGAACGTGTGGGTCCACTGGGCGGGGCCAACCAACGCGTACCCTGGCCGGGCGACCGCCACGACTGTCACAGTCCCCGTGGCCACGTTGGCCCCCGGGGCCAGGACCGTTCCCCCGGCGCGGTAGTCCACCCCGATGACTCTTGGCACCTGGACCACGTCCCGCTCGGCGCCGCAGGGGTCCACGAACCCCGGCGCGTCGGGGGCGACCGAGACCGTGCACGCGTCGCGGAGGCTCGCGGGCGCCGAACTGGCGAGGGGCGCGCCGCTGGCCGGGTCGGCCACGCTCGCCGTATAGTCGTGGCCCGTGGAGAGCGGGATCGTCAGGTCCGCGGACCCGACGAACGTCCCGGACGCGGCCACCTGACCCGACTCGTCAGCGACCCGATGGGCGAGCGTCACGCCCGCGTCGGTCCTCGCCACAAGTCTCGCCGTGTCGCAGTCGGCGCGCTCGAGGCTCACCTGAGCCGCACGAGGCGCGGCGGCTGGCGCCTTCGAGGACGGGGCCGGACTCGGAGTGGGCGTGGCCGGATCGGAGGCGCTCGGCACCGCCGGGGACGCCGCGGCTGGCCCGGCGTCCTGGACGAGGACCGCCGAGAGGAAGAGGCCCACTGCACCCACCAAGGCGGCAAGCATCGCCAAGCGTCGGGCGATCGGTGGGGCCAATAGGCTCACGAGGGCCCTTCCTGGCTGTCACGGGCAGTGGTCCACACCCACCCTACCGAAACGTGATCATTCCGTGATCATTTCGTGACGTGTCGTGCGTCACACACTCACTATCCGGCCTGTGCCAGCGCGATCGGCAGGACGGACCCGGCGCCGTGCCTGCGCAGCAGCCGCCCGGCAACGGTGATCGTCCACCGGCTGTCCACGAGGTCGTCCACCAACAGGATGGGCTGTCCCTCCGCATCGGCGAGCGCGGCGCGGAGGTCGGGGCCGACGTCGAACGCGGCCCAGACCCCGGCGAGCCGGAAGGCGCTGTTGCCCCCGCCCTGCCCGGGGCGCGCGGCCTCGGTCCGCTCGAGCGCGCCGAGGTACGGCAGCCGGCCCACCTGGGCGATGCCCCGCGCGAGCGAATCGACAAGCTGTGGGCGTGTCGCCGACGGGACGCTCACGACGGCGGCCGGCCGCCCTGCACCGCTCCACGCGCCCGCCGCCGCATCGCCACGGGCCCACGAGGACAGCAGCTCCACGCAGGCCCTCGCCAGCGCGGGCGGGACCTCCGTGTCCGGCGCGCCGGCGGCGAAGAGCTCGCGCAGGGGCCCGCCGTAGCCGAGGTCCGTGAGGCGGCCGAGCGCCCTCCCCTCGGCGAGCTGCTCATCCGCGGGGATCCTGCCCCTGACCGAGACGCCGAGCTTGTCCATGCCCGAGGGCCACTGGGCACGGGCCTCGATCGGGATGCCGGGGTGGCGCAGCTGCGTCCCGGCGCGGTCGAGGAGCCCGGGGTCGACGCTGTCAGGAAACCAGCGGCCCGCGCAGTTGTCGCACCGCCCGCACGGGGCGGCGGTCTCGTCGTCCAGCACGCTCGTGATGTATTCCATGCGGCATCCGGCCGTCTCCTCGTACACGACCATCGAGTCCTGCTCGGCAACGCGGGCCTCGGCGATGCGGGCGTACCGCTCGGCGTCGTACTCCCAGGGCAGGCCGGTGGCCTGCCACCCGCCGCCCACGCGCTCCACCGCGCCGTCCACCGCGAGGACCTTGAGGAGCAGCTCGAGCTGGGTGCGCCGCAGCTCGACGAGGGACTCGAGTGCCACCGTGGACAGGGCCCGCCCCGACTCCTGAAGCGCCGCGATGACGGCGTGCGCCTTGGCCTCGTCCGGCATCGAGGCGGTGGCGAAGTACCGCCAGATATCGCGGTCCTCGGGCCCGGGCAGCAGCAGCACGTCGGCGTTCGCGGCGCCGCGGCCCGCGCGGCCGACCTGCTGGTAGTACGCGACGGGGCTCGACGGGGCGCCGAGGTGCACGACGAAGCCCAGGTCCGGCTTGTCGAAGCCCATCCCGAGCGCGCTCGTGGCCACGAGGGCCTTCACCTCGTTGTCCTTGAGCAGCTGCTCGGCCCGCTCCCTGTCCTCGGTGTCCGTCTTGCCGGTGTACGCGAGAACTCGGTGGCCCGCCTCGGAGAGGATCCGGGCGGTGTCCTCCGCCGCGGAGACCGTCAGCGTGTAGATGATGCCGCTTCCCGGCAGTTCCTCGAGATGGGCGAGAAGCCACGCGAGACGGTGGCCCGCATCCGGCAGGCGCAGGACGCCGAGGCGCAGCGACTCCCGCCCCAGGGCGCCCCGCAGGGTCAGGACACCCGCGCCGAGCTGCTCCTCGATGTCGCGTACCACCCGGGCGTTGGCCGTCGCGGTGGTCGCGAGGACCGGGACGGAGGCCGGGAGCTCCCCGATGAGCGAGGCGATGCGCCGGTAGTCCGGCCGGAAGTCGTGGCCCCAGTCGGAGATGCAGTGTGCCTCGTCCACGACGAGCAGCCCGGTCCGGGCCAGCAGCTCGGGCAGGTGCTGCTCGCGGAACCCGGGGTTCGTGAGCCGCTCCGGCGAGATCAGCACCACGTCCGCGGCGTCCGCCTCGAGCGCGGCGTGCACCTCATCCCACTCGAGCCGGTTCGCGGAGTTGATCGCGACGGCGCGCACGCCCGCCCGGGCGGCCGCAGCCACCTGGTCCCGCATGAGCGCCAGGAGAGGCGAGACGATCAGCGTCGGCCCGGCCCCCCGGGCCCGCAGCAGCAGGGACGCGACGAAGTACACAGCGGACTTTCCCCAGCCCGTGCGCTGGACCACGAGCGCGCGCCGGTGATCGGCCACGAGCGCCTCGATGGCCTCGAACTGGCCCGGGTGGAACGCTGCGTCCTCCCGGCCCACGAGGCTGCGCAGAACCGTCAGGGCCTCGCCCCGGAGCCCTCCGTGCGCGTCATGCGGAAGGCCCCGCGCGCCGTCGTGCGTCACGTCACGATCCGTCACAATTTCCGCTGAATGGATGTTTTCCCTCGTGCTCCCGGCCATGCATCAAGTATGGCGGTGACGTCTGACACTCTTCGCAGACCCGGAAGCCCGCAGCCCGTTACCTTAGTGATATCTCAGTGCCAAGAGAAGGAACGTGACATGACGGCAACGGTGCCGCCCCTTACTGACGCCCAGACCCAAGTCTCCCAGCAGGCCGTCCAGCCAGCAGAGCAGCCCGCCCGCAAGAGCGCGGGCCACGTGATCGTCGACTCGCTTGCAGCCCACGGCGTGAAGCGGACCTACGTGGTCCCGGGCGAGTCGTACCTGGACGTCCTGGACGGGGCTCTACCGCTCCGACATCGAGACGGTGGTGTGCCGCCACGAGGGCGGCGCCGCCTACATGGCCGAGGCCGACGGCAAGATGAACCAGCTCCCCGGCATCGCCATGGTCACCCGCGGCCCCGGCGCCGCCAACGCCCATGTGGGCCTCCACACCGCGTGGCAGGACTCGACGCCGCTCGTGCTCTTCGTGGGCCTCATCCCGTTCGCGCACCGCGGCCGCGAGGCGTTCCAGGAGTTCGACATCAAGTCGTGGTTCGACACCGGCGCCAAGCGCGTCATGGTGCTCGACGCCGCCGAGCGTGCCTCCGAGGTCGTGGCCGAGGCCATGTTCTCCGCCATGAGCGGCCGCCCCGGTCCCGTCGTGGTGGGCCTGCCCGAGGACATCATCCAGGAGGAGATCGACGCGACGCTCCACCCCGTCATCCCGGTCGCCGAGGGCGGCATGACCGTCACGGACTGGAAGGCGCTCAAGGCCGCGCTGAGCGAGGCGGAGAAGCCGCTGTTCGTGGTCGGCGGGAACGACTGGACCCAGCAGGGCGCCACCGCCCTGACGAACTGGCTCGAGGACCACCACATCCCCGCCGCCGCCGAGTGGCGCTGCGAGGGCACCATCCCGTTCGACTCGCCCTCCTACGTGGGCCCCATCGGCTACGGCCGCCCGAAGCCGACCTACAACCTCCTCGAGGAGACCGACCTCCTCGTGTTCGTCGGCACCGTCCCCGGCGACGTCATCACCGACGGCTACCTCGCCCGCCAGGACTGGAGCAAGAAGAACTTCCTCGTGACGATCGACCCGTCGCTGCGCGGCCGCTCCGGGCCCGTCTCCCACCAGATCGTCGCCAAGCCGGACTCGTTCATCCGCGACCTGACCCTCATGAACCTGCCGGTGCGCCAGGAATGGAAGGCCTGGACCGAGCGCATGCGCGGCGAGCAGGAGAAGTTCTCCACTCCGCCGGAGGCCACCCCGTCCGAGGGCCAGGCCCGCATGGACACGCTCATGGCCAACCTCGTCGCCTCGTTGCCCGAGGACGCCATGGTGACGCTCGGCGCCGGCGAGCACACCAACTGGGCGCACCGCTACTTCCCGACCCAGCGCTACGCGTCGATGATCTCGGCGCGCAACGGCTCGATGGGCTACTCGGTCCCGTCAGCGATCGCGGCCTCGCTCGCCTACCCGGGCCGCCGCGTCGTCACGATCGCCGGCGACGGCGAGTTCCTCATGAACGGCCAGGAGCTCGCGACCGCCGCGCAGTACGGCGCGACGCCCCTCGTCGTGGTCATGGACAACCAGGAGTACGGCACGATCCGCTCCCACCAGGAGCGCCACTACCCGCACCGCATCTCCGGCACGCAGCTGAAGAACCCGGACTTCGCGCTCATGGCGCAGGCGTTCGGCGGGTTCGGCGTGCGCGTCGAGAAGGACGCCGACGTGCCCGGCGCCCTCGAGGCCGCCCTCCGCGATCGACGAGGACAAGACGTTCGCCCTCATCCACCTCGTCGTGGAGCAGCGCGTCAAGGCGTACTGACCTTCGCGCCTGCCGCGCACACCGTCGCGCGAAATGGTGGGTTGAGCAGGGTCCCCGGCCCCCGCACCATGCTCAACCCACCAGTTCCGCGGGAGTGACCACACGCACGACGGCGCGTTCCCCGCTCAGGCGGAGGACGCGCCGTCGTGCGTCTCCGCGAGGAGTCACCTACGACGCATCCAGGAGTCACCGTGACTCCTCGGGTTCGCGGAAGTGGCTCCTCGACGAGGCCGGGCGCCTACGCTCCGAAGCGACCGCGATTCTCGCGCGGGATGAGCGGCTTCTCGGCGCGGGCGCGGATCTGCTGGACGGCCCACGTGTTGCCGTCGGGGTCGGAGAAGCCGAAGAAGGTGCCGCCGTCGTCCGGCGAGAAGACCATGAGCTCGGAGCACTCGACGCCTCGGGCTGTCAGCTCCGCACGGGCGGCCTCTGCGTCCGCGACGACGAGCTGGAGGCCCTTGATCGAGCCGGGTTCCATCTCACGCTGGGCGGGCAGGTCGCCGAACACGATCGAGCAGCCGGAGCCCTCGGGAGTGAGCTGGACGACGTGCATGTGCTCGTTCGTGGTGTCGTGGTCGAGGTGGAAGCCGACCTTGTCGCGGTAGAACTCGATGGAGCGGTCGATGTCGGAGACGGGCAGGATGACAACTTCGAGGGTCCAGTCCATGAGGCCAAACTAGGCGCGGTTTCGGCCGCCTTCAACGGCCGGCGCCAGGACTGTCGGGGCCCGGACGTAGAATCGAGCCCGTGACCAGCAACGTGAACGCACCCGAAGCCGCCGGCCGAGCCACTCCCGACCTCTCCGCCTCATTCAAGGCGTACGACGTGCGCGGGATCGTCGGTGAGACCATCGACGCCCGGATCGTCGAGGCCGTCGGCGCGGCATTCGTGGACGTGCTGGGCCTCGCCGGCCAGCGCGTGCTCGTGGGGGGCGACATGCGCCCCTCGTCGCCCGAATTCATCGACGCGTTCGCGAAGGGCGCCGCGGCACGCGGCGGCAACGTCGAGACGCTCGGCCTCATCTCGACCGATGAGCTCTACTACGCGTGCGGGGCCCTCGATGCAGCCGGCGCGACGTTCACGGCGAGCCACAACCCGGCCCAGTACAACGGCATCAAGATGGCCAAGCCCGGCGCGCAGCCCGTGTCGTCCGAGACGGGCCTGAAGGAGATCCAGGCTGCGGCCGAGGCGTATCTCGCCGGCGGACAGAAGGGCGTGCAGGCCGTGGGCCACCCCGGGACGATCAGTGCCCGGGACATCCTGGCCGACTACGCCGCCTACCTGCGGCAGCTCGTGGACCTGTCCGGGATCCGGCCGCTCAAGGTCGTGGTGGACGCCGGCAACGGCATGGCCGGCATGACCACCCCGGCGGTGCTCGGCGACCAGCTCCTGCCCGGCCTCCCGCTGGAGATCGTGCCGCTGTACTTCGAGCTGGACGGCACATTCCCGAACCACCCGGCGAACCCGCTCGAGCCGGAGAACCTGCGCGACCTGCAGAAGGCGGTCCTCGAGCACGGGGCGGACATCGGCCTCGCGTTCGACGGCGACGCGGACCGCTGCTTCGTGATCGACGAGAAGGGCGAGCCTGTCTCGCCGTCGGCCATCACGGGCCTCGTGGCTCGCCGCGAGATTGCCCGCGCGAAGGCCGCCGGCGAGGCCGAACCGGTGGTCATCCACAACCTCATCACGTCCCGCGCCGTCCCGGAGCTCGTCCAGCACGACGGCGGCCGGCCGGTCCGCACGCGCGTGGGCCACTCGTTCATCAAGGCCGTCATGGCCGAGGAGGGCGCGGTGTTCGGCGGCGAGCACTCCGCGCACTACTACTTCCGCGACTTCTGGAACGCGGACACGGGCATGCTCGCGGCCATGCACGTCCTTGCGGCCCTCGGCGGCCAGGAGGCCCCGCTGTCCGAGCTCGGCGCCGAGTACGAGCCCTACGTCTCCTCCGGCGAGATCAACTCCGAGATCGAGGACAAGGCCGCCGCCGTGGCCCGTGTGCGCGAGGAGTACGAGGGCGACGACGTGGCCATCGACGAGCTCGACGGCACCACGTTCTCCGCCGCGGACGGCACCTGGTGGTTCAACCTGCGCCCGTCCAACACGGAGCCGTTCCTGCGGTTCAACGGCGAGGCCAAGGACCGCGAGACGCTCGAGTCTCTGTGCGACAACGTGCTCGCGATCGTGCGGGCGTGAGCATGGCGGAGGAGGTTCCGCAGGGGACGCAGCAGACCCAGCTGCGCGAGGTCCTCGGCACGGCCCTCGGGCTCGCGCAGGAGCACCTCGAGCAGAACGGCGGCTTCCTCCCGTTCGGCGTGACGATGGATCACGGCGGCGAGCTGCGGCTCGTGATGGTGACCCCGCCCGAGCCCGACCCCCAGACGGACGACACGGAGGGAGAGTACGACGCCGAGTCGATGATGGCGGACGTGCTCGAGCTCCTGCGGCAGGGCCGCGACGGGTACCGGGCCGTCGCCTTCGCCTCGGACGTGCACCTGCCCGAGCACCCGGCCGCGAGCGGCGCGGCCGGCTCTGACGCGATCCACGGCGCGGCCGAGCATTCCAGCGGCGGGGTGATGGCCGCCGTCGTGCCCTACGAGCTGACCGCGGAGGGCTACGTGTTCAGCCCGCTCGAGGCGGACGGGCACGAGGCGACGGTCTTCACCCGCTGACCCCTTCCGTCTGACACGAAGGTTCGAAGAATCTTCGCGTCAGACGGGCGCGGGCGGGGGCGGGGCTCGCGACGCCGAAAACCAGCCGCGCTCCTGCACGAGGCCGCCGAGGCGGACGCGGCGCAGGCCCCCGCGCAAGTGAGAGCGTAGAATACACCCCATGCGCATGACAGCCTTCGAGGACGTGAGCCTGCGCGCCCTCATGCTGTTGGCCGCGAACGACACCGGCGAGCCGCTGCCCACACGGACCATCGCCGACGGCGTCGGAACCCCGTACAACCACGTGAGCAAGGCCGTGCTCAAGCTCCGGGAGCTCGGCTTCGTCGAGGCCACGCGCGGCCGCGCCGGAGGAGTCCAGCTCAGCGAGGCGGGCCGGAAGGCGACCGTCGGCGGCGTCCTGCGCGCCCTCGACACCCGCGAGGACCTCGCCGACTGCGAGACCCCGAACGGCGACTGCCCGCTCAACCACCAATGCGGCCTCCGCGGCGCCCTGCGCCGGGCGCGCGAGGCGTTCTACCGCGAGCTCGACGACGTGGTGGTCGCCACCCTGCCGAACGAGCGCCAGATGGGCCCCGTCCTTGTGACCATCGGGCTGCGGCCGCCCGCCGCCTGAGGCGACCCGGCGCCGTCGTGCGCACCGGCCCCCACATGACGCCGCGTGACGAGCGTCACCGCCTCTCGAATTGCCATTTTCTACGCTCCGTAGAACACTGGGACTAATTCAGCATTACAGATGCAGAATAATCGAAGTCCCCCGCCACGGGGGCCAGCCCCAGTTGAGGAGTCTCAATGCTCTCGGATACCGCGCGTCCCGTCATCGAAGCCACGCTGCCCGTCGTCGGCAGCCGTATCGGCGAGATCACGCCGATCTTCTACCAGAAGATGTTCGCCGCGCACCCTGAGCTCCTCAACGGCATCTTCTCCCGCGCCAATCAGGCCAACGGCCAGCAGCGCCAGGCCCTCGCCGGCGCGATCGCCGCATTCGCGAGCCACCTCGTGAACCACCCCGGCACCCTCCCGGAGGCGGTCCTGAGCCGAATCGCCCACAAGCACACGTCGCTCGGCATCACCGAGGACCAGTACCCGATCGTCTACAAGTACCTGTTCGAGGCCATCGCCGAGGACCTCGGCGAGGCCGTCACCCCCGAGGTCGCGCAGGCCTGGACCGAAGTGTACTGGCTCATGGCGGACGCCCTCATCAAGATCGAGAAGGGCCTCTACGCGAAGCAGGCCAATGACAAGATGTGGATGCCGTGGAAGATCGTCGAGAAGACCCCCGCAAGCCCCACCACCATGACGTTCGTGTTCGAGCCCGCCGATGACACTCCCGTGACCCCGGGCGAGCCGGGCCAGTTCGTCTCGGTCCGCATCCCGGTCGCAGACGGCCTTCTCCAGGCCCGCCAGTACACGCTCTCCGCGGACGCCGAGTCCACCGAGCGCCGCGTCATCACGACGAAGTTCAACGACGGCGGCGAGGTCTCGCCGATCATGCACGAGAAGTTCCAGGTGGGGGACGTCGTCGAGCTCTCCAACCCGTACGGCGACGTGACGCTGGACGACGGCGACGGCCCCCTCGTGCTCGCGACCGCCGGCATCGGCTGCACCCCGGCCGCCTCGATCCTGCGCACCCTGGCCAACAACGGGTCGGGCCGAGAGGTCCTCGCCCTCCACGCCGACCGCAGCCTCGACACGTGGGCCCTCTCCGAGCAGATGCTGGGCGACGTCGAGAAGATCGACGGCGCGAGCCTCAAGGTCTGGCTCGAGCAGCCGCAGTCCGAGCTCGCCGCCGTCGGCGCTGGGGCGAGGGGCGCGGAGACGCACGAGGGCTTCATGAACCTCGCCGACGTGGACCTCCCCGAGAACGCGAACGTCTACCTCTGCGGCCCCCTGCCCTTCATGCAGAAGGTCCGCTCGCAGGCCATCGCCAAGGGCATCCCCGCCACGAAGATCCACTACGAGGTCTTCGGCCCGGACCTCTGGCTCGCCTCGCAGAACTGAGGCCCTGCCCGCGCGGAGGCGCGGGCCCCGGACGCCGCAGGCGCCGCCGGTTGGAAGGCACTGGGCGGCGGCGCCGCGGACCGACCCGCTGAAGGTCAGCTCCTGGGAGCCACCTCCCGGGAGTCAATGTCAGGACGTTGACTCCCGGGAGGTGGCTCCCAGACGTTTCTGGAGGGGCGCGTCCGGGGCGGGGACGCGCCGTCGTGCGCCTGCGCCCCGACATCCACAGCGCCCTCTGCGCCCGCTCCGACGCACGACGGGGCGCGGGGGCTTACGCTGTGATCGTGGCCCTCGCGCGTGGTCGCCGCGGACGGCGTATCCGCGGGTGGCTCGGCAGGCACCGGGCACTCTCCTGGACCGCGTTCGTGGCGATCGCGGTCCTCGTGACTGCCGGCGTGTATACGCTCGCTGCCCGCCCGACGGTCGGCGAGACAGTCCAGGACGCCGGGATCTCGAAGATCAAGCACGTCGTGGTGATCATGCAGGAGAACCGCTCGTTCGACTCGTACTTCGGCACGTTCCCCGGAGCCGACGGGATCCCGATGAAGGGCGGCGTGCCCGCCGTGTGCGTCCCCGACCCCGCCAAGGGCACGTGCGTCGCGCCGTACTACGACCCCGCGGACAAGAACTCGGGCGGCCCGCACAGCGCGGCCAACGCGACGGCCGACATCGACGGCGGGAAGATGGACGGCTTCATCGCCCAGGCCGAGAACGCCTCGTCGAAGTGCGCACCGAACGAGCCCGCCTGCAACGGCGCCGCCGGGACCGACGTCATGGGCTACCACGACGCGCGGGACATCCCGAACTACTGGGCATACGCCCGGGACTACGTGCTCCAGGACCGCATGTTCGAGCCGAACGCCTCGTGGAGCCTGCCCGCGCACCTCTATATGGTCTCGGAGTGGTCGGCGAAGTGCAGCACGGCCGGGGATCCGGCGTCCTGCGTCAACGCGCTCCAGGGCCCCGCGCTCCCGCCGGACTTCGGCGCCGGGCTGAGGAACACCATCATCGGGCAGTGCCGGGCGGGGACGGCGACCTCCGCGTGCCAGAAGGCGCTCGCCGCGGCCGGGATCAGTCCAGACGTCGCAGCACAGCTGCACACGTTCATCCTGCAGCACTGCACCCCGACCGAGACCTATGCCGAGTGCCGCGCCGCGGTCGACAAGGCCCCGCTCCCCGAAGGGCTCAGGCAGAAGCTCCTGACCGTCGCGAAGACCATCGCGCCCCCGGACTACGCGTGGACCGACCTCACGTACCTGCTCTACAAGCAGAATGTCTCGTGGGGCTACTACGTGTTCAACGGGACCGAGCCGGACTGCCAGAACGACGCCGCGATGGCGTGCCCGCCCGTGAAGCAGGACGCGAAGACCCCCGGGATCTGGAATCCCCTCCCCTACTTCGACACTGTCAAGCAGGACGGCCAGCTGGGCAACATCCAGTCCCTCACGAGCTTCTACTCCGCGGCCAAGGACGGCACGCTGCCGGCGGTCAGCTGGATCGACCCGACGGACGCGGTGAGCGAGCACCCGCCGGCGCTCGTGAGCGCGGGACAGGCCTACGTGAGCGGGCTCGTCAACGCCGTCATGTCCGGCCCGGACTGGGGCAGCACCGCCATCTTTCTCTCCTGGGACGACTGGGGCGGCTTCTACGACCACGTGGCCCCGCCCACCGTGGACGCGAACGGGTACGGGCTGCGCGTGCCCGGGATCGTGATCAGCCCCTACGCGAAGAAGGGCTACATCGACCACCAGACGCTCAGCCACGACGCGTACGTGAAGTTCATCGAGGACGACTTCCTGCACGGGGCACGGATCGACCCCACCACGGACGGCCGCCCGGATCCCCGCCCCGACGTCCGCGAGAACGCGCCTCAGCTCGGCGACCTCGTCAACGACTTCGACTTCACCCAGCCGCCGTCGCGCCCGGTGATCTTGCCGAACGCGACGACGTACTGACTCTCACCCGCCGGGCGAACGATCAGTTGGACGCGGTGAAGAACTTGCCGCGGAACTGCGGCTGCTCGAGCTCGTCGAGCGCGGCCACGGCGTAGTCCTGGGAGGAGATCGTCTCGCCCGGGGCCGGGACGCCGACGGCGGTGACGTACTTGCCGGTCCGCTGCCCCGGGGCGATCACGGCCGCCGGCGCCTGGACGGTGAGGTCAGCGTCGGCGTCGCGGAGCGCCTCGTAGGCGACGTAGACGGCGTCGGACTCGCCCTTGTACTGGGCGGGGAACCCCTCGGTGTCCTTGATCGGCGTGCCCTCGGGGGTCTTGAGCCCGCCGAAGCCGCCCACCATGTACAGACGGGCCTTCGTGGGGATCTTCGAGATCGCGCGGTGCGCGTCGATGTACGGCTCGCGCGAGCCGCCGGTGCGGTCCGGCGACGTCGCGAGCACCACGGCGTCGTTCGCGTCCGCGATCTCACGGTACGTCTCCGCGTCGGCGAGCTCTGCCGCGCGCACGACGGCGGCGCCCTCCACCGGGGCCCCCTTGCGGCTGATGGCGGTCACCTCGTGGCCGCGGCGGGCTGCCTCGGCGACGATCTGGCTCCCGACCATTCCGGTGGCTCCGTACACGGCGATCTTCATGAGGGCTCCTAAAAGTTGAAGTAACAACTTGGTCACTCACGTCAACCGCGCTCGAGCACTCCCTATTCCGCCCCGCCGTCGTGAGGGGTCACATCCCCGGCGAGGGGTCACATCCTGGGGCGACCGGCCAATGCCCGCGCTGTGACTTCTGTGAAGTGACCCCTCAACTGGGAAGTGACCCCTCAGCGGGTCAGAAGACGCGTCGCCAGTTGGCCTTGGCCAGGTCGAGCACCTCGTCGCCGCGTCCCGAGAGGACGGTCCGCAGGGCGTAGAGCGTGAATCCGCCCGCCTGCTGGGCCGTGATCGTGGGCGGCATCGCGAGCTCCTCGCGCATCGTGGCCACGTCCACGAGCGCGGGCCCGTCGTGCGCGAGCGCCTCCTTGAGCCCGACCTCGAGCTCCGAGGAGTCGTTCACCCTCACGCCCTTGATTCCCATCGCCTCGGCCACCGCCGCGAAGTTGGGGTTGTCCAGCCCCGTGCCGAAGTTCACGAACCCCACAGACTTCATCTCGAGCTCGATGAAGTTGAGGGAGGCGTTGTTGAAGACCACGAGCTTGACCGGCAGGCGGTTCTGCACGATCGTCAGGAGTTCCCCCAGGAGCATCGAGAGGCCGCCGTCGCCGGCGAGCGCCACGACCTGCCGGCCGGGGAACGCGGCCTGGGCGCCCATCGCGTGCGGCAGGGCGTTCGCCATGGATCCGTGCGTGAACGAGCCGACCAGCCGCCGTCGGCCGTTCATCGTCAGGTAACGGGCCGCCCAGATCACGGGCGTGCCCACGTCCGCAGTGAAGACGGCATCCTCGGCGGCCAGCCGGTCCAGGGTACGGGTGACGAACTGGGGGTGGAGCGGCTGGCCCTTCTTCGTGGGGTTCGCGAGGTCATCGAGCTTGGACCGCGTCTTGGCATAGTGCTTGAGCGAGGACTCAAGGTGGGTGCGGCGCTTCTTGCGCGGCACGAGCGGCAGGAGCGCGGCGGCGGTCTCGCGAACGTCGCCGACGAGGCCGAGGTCCAGTGGCACGCGCCGGCCAAGCTGCTCCCCGCGGAGATCCACCTGGATCACCCTGGCCCTGGACGGGTAGAACTGCTGGTACGGAAAGTCGGTGCCGAGCATGAGGAGTGCGTCGCAGTCCTCCATGGCCCGGTAGCCGGACGAGAACCCGAGGAGGCCCGTCATGCCGACGTCGAACGGGTTGTCGTACTCGATGAACTCCTTGCCCCGCATGGCGTGGACGATGGGCGCTGCGAGCGCGTCCGCGAGCGCCACGACCTCGTCGTGCGCGCCCTCGACGCCGGCACCGGCCAGGATCGTGACCTTGCCGGCGGCGTCGAGGATCTCGGCGGCCTCGCGGAGCTCGGCGTCGCTGGGCACCACCCGCGGACGCGTCTTGCGCACCACGGTCACGCGGTCCGAATTCATGGCGGTGAGGCCCACGTCGCCGGAGAGCACCACGACCGCGACCCCGCGCTTCTCGACGGCCGTCCGCATCGCGATCTCGAGGATGCGCGGCATCTGCGCGGGGTCGGTGACCTGCTCGGCGTAGACGCTGCACTCGCGGAAGACCTCCTGCGGATGGGTCTCCTGGAAGTAGTTCGAGCCGATCTCGGTGCTGGGGATGTGTGCCGCGATGGCCAGGACGGGTACCCGCGACCGGTTGGCGTCGTAGAGGCCGTTGATGAGGTGCAGGTTGCCGGGGCCAGCGGAGCCCGCGCAGACGGCGATCTCCCCGGTGAGCGCCGCCTCCGCCGCGGCGGCGAACGCCCCTGCCTCCTCGTGCCGCACGTGGACCCACTCGATGCTGGGGGTCTCGCGGAGGGCGTCGGTGAAGCCGTTGAGGGAGTCGCCCGGGAGCCCGTAGACGCGGCGGACGCCGTTGGCTGCGAGGGTAGCGACGATGTTCTGCGCGATGGTCGTCATGGGCCCCAACCTAGTCCCGCGACTGCAGGTTCTGGTACAGCCGGGAATATCTCGTTGGCCACAGCGTTGAACTTGAGCGTAAGCCGCTCAACTTTGAGTGACCCGACTCCTTTGGAGGACAACGAATGCCTCTGTTCTTCGGCCCGGCCGCGGGCAACGGCTCCTTCGACGAGTTCCTCGCCCGCTATCTGCAGGGCCAGGGCGCTCGCCAGCCCGGCCGCCCCATCGACATGACCCGGCTCGTGAGCCGCGGGACGCAGACCGTCCTCAACGCCGCCGGACGCTTCGCGAGGGAGCACGGCCACCGCGAGGTCGACGCCCTGCACCTGCTCCGCGCCCTCACGCACACCGAGTCGATCTCCGGCATGATCGAACGCGCCGGGGCCGACCCCGCCGAGATCGTCGCCGCGTCCGAGGACCGGATGCCCGGCACCGTGGACCGCTCCCCCGACGACGCCATGCCCTCCCTCACCACGAGCGCCCAGCACGCGTTCCTCGATGCGTACAAGGTCGCTCGCTCGGTCGGGTCCACCTACATCGACCCCGAGCACCTCTTCGTCGCCCTCGTGCTCAACTCCGATGCGGCCGCGGGCCAGATCCTCGCCGCCGCCGGCGTGACCCCGCAATCCCTCCAGGACGGCGAGTCCGCGCGCCCCGACAACGGCGCGGACCCAGCGGACGCTGCGCACGACGGCGCCTCGTCGCCCCACGCTGCGGACCGCCCCCTGCGCGCCACCGCGGCGCAGAAGCGCCGGAAGAAGGACTCGATGCTGGAGCAGTTCGGCACCGACCTCACCGCGCTCGCACGCGAGGGCAGGCTCGACCCGGTGATCGGCCGTGAGTCCGAGATCGAGCAGGCCGTCGAGATCCTGGCCCGCCGCACCAAGAACAACCCCGTGCTCATCGGCGAGGCCGGCGTGGGCAAGACCGCGATCGTCGAAGGCCTCGCGCAGGCCATCGCCGAGGGCAAGGTGCCCGCGCAGATCGCCGGCAAGACCGTGGTCTCCCTCGACATGCCCGCCATGCTGGCCGGCACGCGCTACCGCGGCGACTTCGAGGAGCGGCTCACCAAGACCATGGACGAGATCGCCCAGGATGGGAATGTGATCGCGTTCGTGGACGAGATCCACACAATTGTTGGCGCCGGTGGCGGCGGGGAGGGCGGCGGCATGGACGCCGGGAACATCCTCAAGCCGCGCCTGGCCCGCGGAGAGCTGCACCTCATCGGGGCGACCACGCTCAACGAGTACCGCAAGATCGAGAAGGACCCGGCCCTCGAGCGCCGCTTCCAGCCGGTCACGGTCGGCGAGCCCGGCGTCGAGGACGCCGTCAGGATCCTGGACGGACTCAAGTCCCGCTACGAGGAGCACCACGGCGTCACGTACTCCGAGGACGCGATCCGCGCGGCGGTCGAGCTCTCGCACCGCTACATCACCGACCGGTACCTGCCGGACAAGGCGATCGACCTCATCGACCAGGCCGGCGCCCGGCTGAGTCTGGCCCGCGGCCCGCGCGTGGACATCGAAGCGCTGCGCGCTGAGCTTGAGGCGCAGCGCGCCGAGCTGACCGAGCAGAAGGAGGTCGCGATCGAGCAGGAGCGGTACGAGGACGCCTCGCGCCTGCGCGATCAGATCGAGGCCCTCACAGCGAGGATCGAGGCCGAGGCTTCCGGCACCCCGCTCCCCAACGGGACCAGCGCCGACGGCGACGCCGCGACCGAGACCCACGCAGACGCCGTCGTGAGCACTGTTGTCCGCGAGGCGGACATCGCCGCCGTGGTGGCCCGCGCCACCGGCATCCCGGCGGCGCGCCTCACCGAGGGCGAGCGCGAGCGGCTCGCACGCCTCGAGGACGAGCTCCACGAGCGCGTGATCGGGCAGGAGGACGCGGTCTCCGCGATCGCGAAGTCCGTGCGGCGCAACCGCACGGGTCTCGGCGCTGCCGGGCGCCCCGTGGGCAGCTTCCTGTTCCTCGGCCCGACGGGCGTGGGCAAGACCGAGCTCGCGAAGGCCCTCGCGGCGTCGCTGTTCGGCGACGAGTCCGCGATGGTGCGCTTCGACATGAGCGAGTTCGGCGAGCGCCATACGGTCTCACGCCTTGTCGGTGCCCCTCCGGGGTACGTCGGCTACTCGGAGGCCGGACAGCTGACCGAGCGTGTGCGCAGGCACCCGTACTCCGTGGTGCTGCTCGACGAGGTCGAGAAGGCGCACCCGGACGTGTTCAACCTGCTGCTGCAGGTGCTCGACGACGGGCGGCTCACCGACGGCCAGGGGCACACCGTGGACTTCCGCAACACCGTGGTGATCATGACGTCCAACCTCGGGTCCGAGTTCCTCGCGACGCGGGGGGCCTCGCTCGGCTTCGCGGCCGGCGGCGCCGAGGGCGGGCCCTCGGATACCGAGCTGCGGGCCCGGATCATGGGCCGGCTGCGCGAGACGATGCGGCCCGAGTTCCTGAACCGCATCGACGAGATCGTGCTGTTCCGCAAGCTCACCCGTGGGCAGCTGCATGAGATCGTGCGGCTGCAGCTGCGCGGGACCGAGGCGCGGCTCGCGGCGCAGGGCATCGCGCTGGCCGTGGACGATGCCGCCGTGGACTGGATCGCCGAGCGCGGCTACGAGCCCGAGTTCGGCGCGCGCCCGCTGCGCCGGGTGATCCAGCGCGAGCTCGAGGACCGCATCGCGGACCTGCTCGTCTCGGGCGCGGCCGCCGCGGGCGGCCGGGTCGCGGTGACGGCAGACGGCGCCGCGGACGACGGCGGTCAGCTCACCGTCCGCGCGGAGGAACCCGCCGCAGCGACCGCGTAACACGGGGTCGCCTCCGGAGGCCCCATCTGAAGGTCACGTCCTGAAGGTCTTTGTTCTGACTTTGCCTTCCGGGACGTGACCTTCAGGCGTCGCCTCTGGAAGTCGGCTTCCGGGAGGCACGTTCTGAGGTCACATCCTGGGGGTCAGCTCCCGCCCGTCAGACCCACTGGAGATGCGCTCCGGAAGATGACTCTCAGACGGAGGGGCGATCAGGCCGGGTCCACGCGGCCCCTGCCTCCGTCGACCCGCACACGCTGGCCGTCGCGCAGCACAGCAGTGCCATTCCCGGTCGCCATGACGGCCGGTACGCCGTACTCACGCGCGACGATCGCCGCGTGTGACCCCAGCCCGCCCGTGTCCACGACGACCGCGGCCGAGCGCGCGAACAGCGGCGTCCACGACGGGTTCGTGTTCGGGCACACGAGCACCTCCCCCGCCCGCAGCGACGCGAAGCCCTCGGGCCCCATCACGACCCTGACCGGCCCGGCAGCCACTCCGCCGCTCGCGGGGGTGCCCGTGAGGAGCGCACCCGCCGCATCGGTCCGGCCGCGATGCTGGGCGAACAGCCCGGGATCGAGCATCGGAACGCGGGCGTACTCGCGGCGCAGGCGTGCCCGGCGTTCGGCGAGGCCGCGCATCCGGGAGGCGTCGCCGTCGTCCATCATTGCCGGATCGGACAGGCCGCGCAGCTCCTCGACGCGGAGGTGGAACACGTCCTCGGGCGCGCCGAGGGCCCCCGCCCCCGTGAGGCGGCGGCCCAGCTCGAGGAACGTGGCGCGCAGCGGCGGCATGAGCCGCGTGAGGTGGAAGTGGGTGTCCTCGCGGAACGCCAGCCCGCGGCGGCAGGCCTCGACGACCGCGCGCGCCGCCGCCGAGGCCCGGCGAGAACGCAGCAGCAGCGGATGGCCCAGGAGCTCCGCGAGGGCCTCGGCGGAGCGGTCCTGCGGCCTCGCGGCCGGCGGGGCCTCCGCGAGGGACTGCAGGAGCGCCGCGACCGGGGTGGGATCATCACGCCACGTGGGCGCGGTCGCAATGACGACGCTCACCGACTCGCGATGACCATACTCCGCAAGGTACGCGTCGAGGCGCGCGGCGAACGCGCCGAACTCGGGCCGGGTCCTGACGGCGGCGAGGAACCCCGCGGCGTCGAGCTCGCGGGCGGCGCGGGCCAGCTCGGGGTCCGCGCGGACGACGGCGGCGAGCACCTCGAGCGCGTCGTTCCCGTCCCGCGTCCGCGTCCTCCCGCCGGCCACGAGAGGGGACGCGAGCCGGCCGAGGCCGAGCACAACGAGCAGGAGCCGCAGCGGCCCGAACGGGACGAACGAGCCGGGCAGGTACCTCACGCGGACCAGGGCGAGCGGGACCATGGCCGCGATGCAGCGCTCCATGCGGCGCACGAGGTCCGGCCAGGGCAGGTCGGCGGGATCCTCTGCGTCCAGCGCGGCGACGGCCGACTCGAACTCCCGGAAGATGGGGTCCTCGGTCCAGCGGCGGGTGTCGAACGCGCGGGCGCGGCGGGCCACGGATAGCGGTGCGCCGAGCGTGAGCAGGCTGGGCCGCGGCCGTGGCGGGACGAGCTGGAGGGCCACGCCGTCCCGCTCCCGGAGCAGGTGGGGCAGCGGCGGGAAACGGACGCCCACGCTTCCGGCCATGAGGTCGAGCATGTGCACGACGCCGGGCCCGAGCCACCCCGTGACGTCCAGCGGGTACGGTCGCTGGGTGAACATCTCGAGGAAGAACGGGCCGACCGCGCGCTGGATGAAGTCCAGCTCGGGCGGCTCGGGCGGCAGGGCAGTCATGGGGCGCGCCTGGACCAGGCTGATGCGGCCGTCCGCGAGCGCCCATTCGATGTCCTGAGGTCGCTCCTCGCCCGCGAGCCTGCTGAAGTGCCGCTCGGTCCTGGCCGCGAGGTCCGCGAGCTGCCCGGCCTCGGCGTCGGGCAGGACCCGGGGCGCGCCGTCGTGCTGGAGTGCCACGGACCGCACCGTGCCGTCCCGGGCGAGGACGAGATGCTCCGGCGTGACCTCTCCGGAGACGACGGCCTCGCCGAGTCCGGGCGCCGCATCCACGACGAGCTCGCCGCGGCGGCCCGTCAGCGGATTGGCCGTGAAGACGACACCGGCCGCCTCCGCCGGGACCATCCGTTGGACGACGACGGCGATCGCGACCTCGCGCGCGTCGATCCCCTGCCGCTCGCGGTAGTCGACGGCGCGGTCGGTCCACAGGGAGGCCCAGCAGCGCCGGACGGCGTCCAGCACGGCCTCCGTCCCGGAGACGTCCAGGAAGGTGTCCTGCTGCCCGGCGAACGCCGCACCGGGGAGGTCCTCGGCGGTCGCGCTCGACCGGACCGCCACGGGAGCGCCCGCCGGGCCGAGCTCGATCAGCGCCGCCGCGATGGCGTGCCGTGTTGCGGGGTCGAGGGGAGTGCCCGCCAGAAGTCGCCTCGCGCCCGCGGGATCCGAGGCGGCCCGCCCCGGGTCGAGGCCCGCGTGCCCCGCGTGGGCGCGGTAGGCCGCCGTCGTCACCACGAAGCCCGGCGGGACCGGGAGGCCTGCCGCGAGGAGTTCGCCGAGGTTCGCGCCCTTGCCGCCCGCCGCGGGCAGGTCCGTGGCCCGCACCGAGGCGAGCGCAAGGACCAGCGGCGGGCCGGGACGCTCCCGGGCCGCGGCCCGGGGTTCGGGTGCAGCGGGAGGTGGGGCCGCGCCGTCGTGCATGAGCCAAACCTACCGCCGCCCCGCCGTCTGGGGTCAGCTCCTGAAGGTCAGCTCCTGAAGGTCAGCTCCTGAAGGTCATGTTCTGGGAGGCACGTCAGGCGGCCGCCACCATGAAAAGTGGGAGGGCCGCCCCGTGTGCAGCGGGGCAGCCCTCCCGAAATGCCGGCGCCGTCTAAACCGCCGGAATCTGTGGACGCGTCAGGACAGGCGCGCCTTGAGGCCGTCGAGCTCGGCCGTGATGCTCTTCGGCAGCGAGCCGCCGAACCGGTCGAACCACTCGGTGAGGCCCGGGAGCTCCTTGAGCCACTCGTCGCGATCGAAGTGCGTGGCCTCCTCGACCTGCGCCTCCGTCATGTCCAGGCCCTTGAGGTCCAGGCTGGACGGGGTGGGCACAAAGCCGATCGGGGTCTCGACGGCGTCCGCGGTGCCCTCGATGCGCTCGATGGCCCACTTGAGGACGCGCGAGTTGTCGCCGAAGCCCGGCCACGCGAACCCGCCGTCCTTGGTGCGGCGGAACCAGTTCACGAGGAAGATCTTCGGCAGGCGGGCCGGGTTGGCCTTGCCCGAGACCTTGACCCAGTGGCCGAGGTAGTCGCCGGCGTCGTAGCCGATGAACGGCAGCATCGCCATCGGGTCGCGGCGGACGACGCCGACCGCGCCGGCAGCCGCCGCCGTGGTCTCCGAGGAGAGCGTGGCGCCCATGAAGATGCCGTTGGCCCAGCTGCGGGCCTCGGTCACGAGCGGGATCGTGGTCTTGCGGCGGCCGCCGAACAGGATCGCGTTGATCTCGACGCCCTCCGGCGCGAAGTACTCGTTCGCGAGCATGTCGATCTGGTCGATCGGCGTGCAGAAACGGGAGTTCGGGTGGGCGGCGGGGCGTCCGCCGGCGGCGGACGAGAGCTCGGGCGTCCAGTCGTTGCCGCGCCAGTCGGTGAGGTGGGCGGGGACCTCGTCGGTCATGCCCTCCCACCACACGCCGCCGTCGTCCGTGAGGGCCACGTTGGTGAAGATGCTGTTGCCCTTGGCGATGGCGCGCATCGCGTTCGGGTTGGTGCCCCAGCCGGTGCCGGGCGCGACGCCGAACAGGCCGGCCTCGGGGTTGACCGCGCGGAGCTCGCCCTCCTTGCCAAAGCGCATCCAGGTGATGTCGTCGCCGAGCGTCTCGACCTTCCAGCCCTCGATCGTGGGATCGAGGAGCGCGAGGTTGGTCTTGCCGCAGGCCGACGGGAACGCGGCGGAGATGTGGTAAGCCTTTCCAGCCGGGCTGGTCAGCTTCAGGATGAGCATGTGCTCGGCGAGCCAGCCCTCGTCCCGCGCCATGACGGAGGCGATGCGCAGGGCGTAGCACTTCTTGCCGAGGAGGGCGTTGCCGCCGTAGCCCGAGCCGTAGGACCAGATGGAGCGCTCCTCCGGGAAGTGGACGATCCACTTCTCCGGGTTGCACGGCCACGGCACGTCCTCCTGGCCCTCCTCGAGGGGGGCGCCGACGGAGTGGAGAGCGGGGACGAAGAACGCGCGCGTCTCCTCGATCTTCTCCAGGACGGCCGTGCCGATGCGGGCCATGATGCGCATCGAGGCGACGACGTAGGCCGAGTCGGTGATCTCGACGCCGAACTTCGGATCCTCCGCGTCGAGGTGGCCCATGACGAACGGGATGACGTACATGGTGCGGCCGCGCATGGCGCCGTCGAAGAGGCCGTTGAGCTTCTCCTTCATGGCGTCCGGGTCCATCCAGTTGTTGGTGAAGCCGGCGTCGCGCTCGTTCTTCGAGCAGATGAAGGTCTGCTCCTCGACGCGGGCCACGTCCGCGGGGTCGGAGAATGCGGCGAAGGAGTTCGGGAAGAGCTCCGGGTTGAGGCGCGTGAGGGTGCCGGCGGCGACGAGCTCATCGGTCAGCTGGCGGTACTCCGCCTCGGAGCCGTCGACCCAGTGGATCTGGTCGGGCTTGGTCAGCTCGGCGACTTCCTCGACCCAGGAGAGCAGCGGCTCGTACGTGGTGGGTGCTTCCGCGAGCAGCGGCAGACGAGTATCGCCCATGGTGGTCTCCTTCGTGGGGGTCGGCATGTCATCCCATGGTAGGGAAGGTGGTCTGTACCAC
Source organism: Sinomonas cyclohexanicum (assembly GCF_020886775.1). Classification (GTDB taxonomy): domain Bacteria; phylum Actinomycetota; class Actinomycetes; order Actinomycetales; family Micrococcaceae; genus Sinomonas; species Sinomonas cyclohexanicum. The sequence continues at coordinate 724,869 of NZ_AP024525.1, read as the reverse complement.
CGGCAGTGTTACCCGCCGATTTGAGAGGGAAGCTTCCGGAATTCCCATGATCCCGGGGGCGGCGCGCGAGATCCCGAACGTTTAAGTGAGCAAGGTCACATAGACCGGTCTAGGTAACATGAACCGCGAGCGACGTGGGCATGGACACACTGGATCGATTTGGCGTTGTCGATCTGTTCGCGTAAAGTTATTCGAGGCCGAACGGGGCGGAGACAAACCGAAGCGGCCGGTATGCGCCCATAGCTCAGCTGGATAGAGCGTCTGTCTACGGAACAGAAGGCCGGGGGTTCGAATCCCTCTGGGCGCACCGACACGAAGGACCCGGTCATCCGACCGGGTCCTTCTGCATTCCCCGCTCGTTTCCGGTACGCGAACTCCGCCCCTGGGGCGTCTCGGGAACGCGAGATCGCGCCCCACGGCGACTCGGGTACGCACGACGGCGGGTGCCCGGCCCGCCCGGGGCGGGCCACCGGCGTCGTGCGTGCCGAGACGCAACGCCCGGGCCCCGCCCCGTACGCGAGACGGCGTCCGAACGGATGATCTGTACCCGACACACTGCAGGCGCGAAGTACGCGTACCCGAGACCCTGCAGGCGCGAAGTAGGCGCACCCGAGACCCTGCAGGCGCGAAGTACGCGTACCCGAAAGCGCTCAGCGGCGAAGTACGCGTACCCGAGACGGGCTAGTCCTGGTGGTGCTCGGCGATGCGCTCTCGGATGCCGTCGAAGTGGCGGTTGAGGCGCTCCGCGGCGAGCGGGGCGTCCCCGGCCACGACGGCCTCGTAGATGCCGCGGTGGACCGCGGCGGTGTCAGTGAGGTCCTGACGCAGCGGGCCCACCTCGAGGTGGATCTTGCGGTAGACCTTCCAGAACACGCCCATGAGGTTCATGAGGAGGGCGTTGTCGAGGGGCTCGAAGAGCAGGCGGTGGAACTCGGCGTCGGCCTCGGGGAAAGCTTCGCCGCGGGCGGCCGACTCCTCCATGGCAACGACTGCGGCCTCGATCCGGCTGTGGTGCTCGGGCTTCATGGCCGCCATGGAGCTGCCGATCAGCCCGGACTCGAGGGCCTGGCGCACGTCGACGAGCTCGAGGGCCTCATGCCCGTGATGGCGCAGGGACAGCCGGCCGCGGAAGGTGAGGCCGTCGGCGAGGGCGTCGAAGTTGCTGGGCGCGACGAACATCCCGAACCCGTGGCGGATCTCGATCACGCCGAGCGCCTGGAGCACCTTGAGGGACTCCCGCAGGGTGTTGCGGCCCACGCCGAGCGTGGCGGCAAGCTCGTTCTCCGTGGGGAGCGAGTCCCCCGCCTCGAGCCCTCGCTCGAGGATGAGCTCCATGATGTCCGCCTGAAGTGCGCGCAGGCGCGTCTGGGCGCTGAATCGGGCCGCGGGTGCGGCGCTGCTCGTGGCCATGCGGCTTCTCCCGTAATCTCAAAGAACCTTCACGAAGGGCGAGCGCGGAACCTGTGGCCCAGCTCACCCCTGCTCTCGATGATATCGGATGTCCCACCTCCGCGCGAGAGCCCGCGCAATCCGGCGACACGAAGCCCTCCAGCTCTCCTTGACGACCCGTGTGACCACCCTTACAGTTGATCCATGACTTCGGACATCCCACATCCGATATTGGGATGTCCGGAAGCCCCCCAGGCATCCGACACGAACGGTGAGGCACAATGAAGAACCCCATCACCACCATGCCGCTGGTCAGCGACGCCAGCCGCCGCTCCTTCCTCAAATTGAGCGGCGTGCTCGGCACTGCGGCGGCCATCACGGCCTCCGTCGCGGCGTGCTCGCCGGCAAGCCAGCCCTCGAGCAGCGGCTCCGCCTCCGGCGGCGCGGTGGATCCCACCAAGGAGCTCGTCGCGGGCATCTCGTTCGCGCTCTCCACCGGCTTCGACCCGGGCACCGCCTCCGGCGCCACCCCACGGCCAACAACCACATCTTCGAAGGCCTCGTGGACCTCCACCCGGCCACGCGCAAGCCGTACCTTGCCCTCGCCGCCTCGGATCCGAAGAAGATCAGCGACACCTCCTGGGAGGTCGAGCTCAAGCAGGGCGCCACCTTCCACGACGGCACCCCGGTCACCGTGGACGACGTCGTGTGGTCGTTCAAGCGCATCCTCGACCCGTCCCTCAAGTCCCTCTTCGCGGGCTTCCTCCCCTTCGTGGCCGACGTGGCCAAGAAGGACGACAAGACGGTCTCGTTCACGCTCAAGACGCCGTTCGCGGGCTTCGCCCAGCGCATCGCCGTGGTCAAGGTGGTCCCCAAGGCCCTCACCGACACCCCGGACAAGCAGAAGGCATTCGACGCCAAGCCCGTCGGCACCGGGCCCTACCAGTTCGTCTCGGCCGCCGCGAACGACAAGATCGTGTTCAAGAAGTTCGACGGCTACAAGGGCCAGTACCCCGCCCGCTCGAACACCATGACGTGGCTGCTCATCTCGGACGGCACGGCCCGCGTCAACTCGATCCCCTCGCGCACGCAGGCCATCGAGGACGTCCCCTACCTCGACGTCGACTCGCTCAAGAGCCGCGTCACCGTCCAGGCCGTGCAGTCCTTCGGCCAGCTCTTCCTCATGTTCAACTGCGCCAAGGCCCCGTTCTCGGACAAGCGCGTCCGCCAGGCCCTCCACTATGCGCTGGACACGGAGAGCATCATCAAGAAGGCGCTCCTCGGCAACGCCAGGGCCGCGTCCTCCTACTTCCAGGAGGGCCACCCGGACTACACGAAGGCCAAGACCCAGTACGACTACAACGTCGACAAGGCCAAGAGCCTCCTCGCCGATGCCGGCGCCTCCAACCTCTCGCTGCGCGTGACCTCGACCCAGAACTCCTGGATCGACCCGATCATGCCGCTCATCAAGGAGAACTGGGACGCGATCGGCGTCAAGACCACCCTGGACATCGTCCCGTCCGCGACGGTCTACAGCAGCCAGCGTGCCGACGGCGGCGACTACGACGTGGTCTGCGCCTCGGGTGACCCGAGCGTGTTCGGGAACGACGGCGACCTGCTCCTGAGCTGGTTCTACCGCCCCGGCACGTGGATGCACACCCGCGCCCGCTGGGACACCACGCCCGAGTTCGCGCAGATCCAGCCGCTCCTGGACCAGGCCGCCCAGGCGGAGGCCGACAAGGCCAAGAGCCTGCACGGCCAGGTGATCGACATCCTCGCCGAGCAGGCGCCGCTGTACCCGATCTTCCACCGCCAGCTGCCCACCGCCTGGGACGACAAGCAGCTCGACGGCTTCCAGCCGCTGCCCACCACTGGCGTGTCGTTCATCGGCGTCGGCCACAAGTAGCCGCACCGAGGCCGGGCGGACGACGGCGGGTTCCCCACCGCCGTCGTCCGCCCGCCGCAGACAGATCTGGAGCTTTGAAACCGTGAGTACCCTGATGCGACTGCTGGGCCGGCGCCTCGCCGCCCTGCCGTTCATGCTGCTGGGAGTCACCATCCTGGTGTTCCTCGTCCTGCAGGTCGCCCCCGGCGACCGCGCCACCTTCGTCCTCGGACCCGATGCCAGCGAGGCGGCCAAGGCCGCGTGGCGCCACGACCATGGCCTCGACCAGCCGCTGATCGTGCAGTTCTTCGCCTACCTCGGCAGCCTGGTCACCCTCAACTTCGGCATGACGAACCCGCCGGAGGAGCCGGTGGGCTCCAAGATCGCCTCCGCCTTCCCCATCACGCTGGAGCTGACGTTCCTCGGCGTGCTCATCGCGGTGGTCCTCGCCCTCGTCCTCGGCATCCTCGGCGCGCTGTACCGCGACAAGTGGCCGGACCAGCTCATCCGCGTCTTCTCGATCGCCGCGATCGCCACCCCGTCGTTCTGGCTCGGGATCCTCCTCATCCAGTGGTTCGCGCTGCCGCCCGGCTCCCTGTTCCCAGTGGGCGGCCTCGCCTGGGCGGACCAGTACGGGTTCACCGGCTGGCTCTACTCGATGGCGCTGCCGTCCCTGGCGCTCGGCCTGCCCGTGGCCGCATCCCTCATCCGCGTGGTGCGCACGTCCATGGTCGAGGAGCTCGACAAGGACTACGTCCGCACCGCCGTGGGCAACGGCGTCCCCTACCGCACGGTCGTGGCGAAGAACGTCCTGCGCAACGCGCTCGTCACCCCGGTCACCGTCCTCGGCCTGCGCATCGGCTACCTCCTCGGCGGCGCGATCGTCATCGAGGCGATCTTCGACCTCAAGGGCATGGGCCAGCTCATCATCAGCGGCCTCTCCGGCAAGGACACCAATCTCGTGGCCGGCGGCGTCATCACGATCGCCGCGACGTTCGTCCTCGTGAACATCATCGTGGACCTCCTGTACCTGCTCATCAACCCGCGCATCCGGACGGTCTGACATGTCACCAGCACCCCGCCCAGCCGCCACGCTCGCTCCCCGCGCCGGCCTCGCGAGCCGCCTCGCCGACCAGGGCGCCCGCTTCAGGGCTATGCCCCTGGGCTCCAAGATCTCTCTCGCGTTCCTCGCGCTCATCGTCCTCGTGGCCATCTTCGGCCCCATGCTCGCCCCGTACGGCGAGAACGAGTCCTTCATCCCCAACACCGCACCGAACGCCGAGCACCTCTTCGGCACCGACCTCGGCGGCCGCGACGTCTTCACCCGCCTGCTCTACGGCGCACGGATCTCGATCATCATCGGCCTCGGTGCCGTGACGCTCGCCGTGATCATCGGCGCCATCCTCGGCGCGGTCGCCGCGACGAGCCGCAAGTCTGCCGACGAGACCGTGATGCGCATCCTGGACGTCGTGATGGCGTTCCCCGGCATCGCGCTCGCCGCGGCACTCATGTTCGCACTCTCCGCCGGCTCGCTGAACGCATTCGGCTCGACCGTGCCCGTGCTGATCCTCTCGATCGCCATCGTGTACTCGCCACAGCTGGCCCGCGTGGTCCGCGCCAACGTCCTGTCCCAGTACGGCGAGGACTACGTCCGGGCGGAGAAGGTCATCGGCGCCGGCCGGTTCCACATCCTGCGCAAGCACATCGTGCGCAACACCGCCGCCCCGGTCCTCGTGTTCGCCACGGTCATGGTCGCGGACGCGATCATCCTCGAGGCGTCCCTGTCCTTCCTCGGCGCGGGCGTGCAGCAGCCGGCCGCCTCGTGGGGCAACGTCATGAGCGACGGCCGCCAGCTGGTCTTCTCCGGCGGCTGGTGGCCCACCACGTTCGGCGGCATCACGATCCTCCTCACCGTCCTCGCCCTGAACATCCTCGCGGAGGGCCTCACCGACGCGATGGTGAACCCGCGCCTGCGCAGGGCCCCGAAGGTGAAGGACGACGACGGCTCCGCGGCTACCGTCGCCGGCGCGGCGATCGCCGAAACGACCGACGCCGACCTCGCCTCAGATGCCTCCGCAGTAGGCGAGCTGCCTCCGGCGGCGATCGCCGCCGTCGCCCGCCTCGACGAGAATCCGTTCGCACTGCTGGACATCGAGCTCGCCAAGCTGGCAGAGATCGAGGCCGGGCGCACGGACCGTCTCCCCCAGGTGGGTCCGGAGGCCAAGGCCGTCCTCGAGGTGGAGGACCTCTCGATCCGCTTCCCGAACCGCTACGGCGACATCCCCCTCGTGGACGGCGTCTCGTTCACGGTCCGCGAGGGCGAGACCATGGCGCTGGTCGGCGAGTCCGGCTGCGGCAAGTCGATCACCTCGCTCGCGGTCATGGGACTGCAGGCCCCGGCCGCGGAGCTCTCCGGCTCCATCCGGTTCGAGGGCAAGGAACTGCTCACCAACAACCCGAAGGAGCGCACCAGGCGCTACGAGGGCCTGCGCGGCGAGCAGATCGCGATGATCTACCAGGACTCTCTGAGCGCGCTCAACCCGTCCATGCTCATCAAGGACCAGATGGAGCAGCTCACCCGGCGCCACGGCCGCAAGAGCCCGCGCGAGCTGCTCGAGCTCGTCAAGCTCGACCCGGACCGAACGCTGCGCTCCTACCCGCACGAGCTCTCCGGCGGCCAGCGGCAGCGCGTCGTCATTGCGATGGCACTCTCCCGCTCACCCAAGATCGTGGTCGCCGACGAGCCCACGACGGCGCTCGACGTCACCGTGCAGAAGCAGGTCATCGACCTCCTGAACGAGCTGCGGGACCAGCTGGGCTTCGCGATGGTGTTCGTCAGCCACGACCTCGCGCTCGTGGCAGAGCTCGCCCACCGTGTCACGGTCATGTACGCCGGCCAGGTCGTCGAGACCGCCCGCACCTCGGACCTGCTGCGCAACCCGCGGCACGAGTACACGCGCGGCCTCCTCGGCTCCGTGCTCTCGATCGAGGCGGACGCCCCGCGCCTGCACCAGATCAAGGGCACCGTCCCGTCGCCGCGGGACTTCGCCCCGGGAGACCGGTTCGCCGAGCGCTCCCTGCGGCCGGACGCCGACCCGAACCAGCGCCTCCGATTCGTGCCCGTCGAGGGCGAGCCGGAGCACTACTGGGCCAGCCATGAGAAGACCGCGAGCCGCGACGGCGACCTCGTCAAGGAAGGTGTGCAGTGACTGCGAATCCCGGAGCCGGCAACGCTCCCGTCCTCGAGCTGAGGGACCTCAAGGTCTATCACCGCGCGCGGGGCGGGGCGCTGTTCCGCCCGAACATCGTCAAGGCGGTGGACGGCGTGGACTTCACCGTGAGCCGCGGCGAGACGGTCGGGATCGTGGGCGAGTCCGGCTCGGGCAAGTCCACGCTCGCCAACGTCCTAGTGGGCCTCCAGGAGCCCACCGACGGGACGCTCCTGTTCCAGGGCAGGCCGGTCAAGCGGCTCGACGGTCGCCTGCGCAAGGAGTTCGGCCGGACCGTCTCCGTGGTGTTCCAGGACCCGGCCACCGCGCTCAACCCGCGCATGACCATCCAGGACATCCTCCTCGATCCGCTCATCGTCCACGGGATCGGCACCGAGTCCTCCCGCCGGGCCCGCGTGCAGGAGCTGCTCGCCGTGGTTGGCCTGCCGCAGTCCGCGGCGGAGGTCACGCCGTCGAACGTCTCGGGCGGCCAGCGGCAGCGTGTCGCGATCGCCCGGGCCCTCGCCCTCGAGCCCGAGATCATCATCGCGGACGAGCCCACGAGCGCCCTCGACGTCTCCGTGCGCGCCCAGGTACTCAACCTGCTCAACGACCTCAAGCAGCAGCTCGGTCTCGGCATGGTGTTCATCAGCCACGACATCCAGACCGTCCGGTACGTCTCGGACCGCATCTGCGTGGTCTTCAAGGGCAGGATCGTCGAGGAGGGCACCGCCGCGCAGGTCTTCGACTCCCCCACCAACGACTACACGCGCAAGCTCCTCGGCGCCGCGCCGAGCCTGCTGCACGTCTGACGCCAGCTTCCCACCCGGCCGTCCCACCCGCCCGCCAGCTTCCCACCCACCCGCCCTCTTCCAGACCCACCCGCCCTCTTCCAGACCCACCCGCCCTACCCTTGGAGAATTCTGTGTCCGCCACCTTCCACGGCGTCATCCCGCCCGTCGTCACCCCCCGCCACGCCGACGGCACGATCGACGTCGACTCCCTCAAGAACGTCACGAAGCACCTCGTGGACGGCGGCGTGACCGGCCTGTTCGTGCTCGGCTCCTCCGGCGAGGTCCCGTACATGACCAACGCCGAGCGCGAGCTCGCCGTCCGCACGATCGCCGAGGCCAACGCGGGCGCCGTTCCCCTCGTGGTGGGCGCGAACGAGCAGACCACCAACCGGGTCATCGACGAGGCCAAGAAGATGGTGGACCTCGGCGCGGACGCCCTCGTGATCACGTCCATGTACTACGCGATCGGCAACGCCGCGGAGACCGAGGCCCACTTCCGCGCGATCCACGAGGCCGTCGCGACCCCGGTCTTCGCCTACGACGTCCCCGTCCGCACGCACTTCAAGCTCCCCACCGACGTGCTCGTGCGCCTCGCGAAGGACGGCGTGATCGCGGGCGTCAAGGACTCCTCCGGCGACGACGTCTCGTTCCGCCAGCTCCTCCTCGCCACGAAGGACGTGCCGGGCTTCTCCGTCTTCACCGGCCACGAGGTCGTCGTGGACGGAGCGCTCCTGGGCGGCGCGGCCGGCGTCGTGCCCGGCCTCGGCAACGTGGACCCGGCCGGCTACCGCAAGCTCTACGACATGGCCAAGGCCGGCGACTGGGCCGGCGCCGCGGCCGAGCAAGACCGCCTCGCGCGCGTCTTCGACATCGTCTACGCCCCGGGAAACAGGGTCTCCGGCGGTGCCGCGGGCCTCGGCGCGTTCAAGACCGCGCTTCAGCTCATGGGCATCATCGAGTCCAATACGATGAGCACCCCGATGGAGTCCCTCAACGAGGCCGAGGCGGAGACGATCCGCGCCATCCTCGTCGAGACCGGCCTCCTCTGACTCACCACCACACCCACCCGCTCACCACCCACCCTGAGGAGGACAACGGCGTGAGGCACGCAATCGGCGTCGACCTCGGCGGCACCAAGACCGCCGGGGGCCTCGTCTCCGAGGACGGCGAGGTGCTGTTCACGGAAACGATCCCCACGCTCTCGCGGCAGGGCGGCGAGGCGATCCTCAACGCGACGGCCGAGCTGGTCCTCCGCGTGCGGCGCCGCGCCGCCGTGGAGGGGCTCGGGGTCGCCGGGATCGGGGTCGGCTCGGCCGGGGTCGTCGACGCCGCGCACGGACGGGTCGTCTCCGCGACGGACGCGATCCGCGGCTGGGCTGGTACGGACGTCGCGGGCGGGCTGGCCGGGCGCACGGGGCTGCACACAGCCGTCGTCAACGACGTCCACGCCCACGCACTCGGCGAGGCATGGCTGGGAGCCGCCGCGGCGACGTCGTCCTCGCTGCTCGTCGCGTTCGGCACCGGCGTGGGCGGCAGCTTCGTCGTCGGCGGTCGCCCGCTGCTGGGCCACCGCTGGGTGGGCGGCCACGTGGGGCACGTCGCCTCACCCTTCGCGCACGACGCCGCGGGCTCGCCGCTGCCGTGCGTGTGCGGCTCCGCGGGGCACGTCGAGGCGATTGCCTCCGGCCCCGGGCTGCACTCCGAATACCTCCGGCGCGGCGGCGATCCCGCCGCGCCGGATACCAGGGCCGTGTTCGCGCGTGCCGCGGGCGGCGAGGGCAGCACGGGTGACTCGTCCGTTCGCGGCGAGTCCGCCGGCGACCCAGTCGCCATCGCCGCCATCGACGTGGCCGCCCGCGCCGCCGGACAGGCCGCGGGCGGGCTCGCGAACATCCTCGACCCCGAGGTCATCGTGGTCTCCGGCGGGCTCGCTGACGCCGGCCCGCTGTGGTGGGACGCGATGGAGGCCGCGTTCCGGGCCGAGCTCATGCCCCCGCTCGCCGCGCTCCCGCTCGTGCGGGCCACGCTCGGCGGGACCGCCGCCCTCGTCGGAGCCGCCCGGCTCGTGTTCTCGCCCGAGATCCTCACGCATTCCTAGCCGCTCGCTCCCGCGGGCCATCGCCGCCACGAAAGGTCTCCATCCCGTGATCCTCACCCCAGACGCCCTCGAGGCCCTGCGCGGCCAGCTCATCGTCTCGTGCCAGGCATACCCCGGAGAGCCCCTGCGCGAGCCCCACATCACGGGGCAGATGGCGGCGTCGGTGGTGTACGGCGGGGCCGCGGCCGTGCGAGTGCAGGGTGTCGCGGATGTGCAGTTCACGCGGACCGCCGTGGAGGTGCCCGTGATCGGCCTGTGGAAGGACGGGCACGACGGCGTCTTCATCACCCCCACCCTGCGCCACGCCCTCGCCGTCGCGGCGGCCGGGGCGCACGTCGTGGCGATCGACGGCACACGGCGCGAGCGGCCGGACGGCCTTTCGCTCGCCGAGACGGTCGCCGGGATCCACGCCGGGTCCCACGCGCTGGTCATGGCGGACTGCGGATCCCTCGACGACGCGCGCGCCGCCGCCGACGCCGGAGCCGACCTCATCGGGACCACCCTCGCCGGGTACACCGGCGAGCGGCCCAAGACCGACGGTCCCGACCTCGAGCTCATCGCGGACGTGGCCGCCGCCGGCCTCGGCCGCCCGCTCATCGCCGAGGGCCGCATCCACGCCCCCGCCCAGGCGCGCGCGGCGCTCGACGCCGGCGCGTTCGCCGTGGTGGTCGGCACCGCCATCACCCACCCGACCACCATCACGACGTGGTTCCGGGAAGCCCTCGCCTGAAAGCGCCCTCGCCTGAAAGGTTGAGGGGTCACTTCCCGGTTGAGGGGTCACTTCCCCCCGCGGCCCCCCAGGGCCCGCGCCGTACCCCCGCGCTCCCGTAGCATGCTGGGGTGGACACGGAGTATGACGTCATAGTGGTCGGCGGCGGCGCAGCCGGCGAGAACGCCGCGGACCGCGCGGTCAAGGGTGGCCTCACCGCCGCCATCGTGGAGAAGGGCCTGCTCGGCGGCGCGTGCTCCTACTGGGCTTGCGAGCCCTCCAAGGCCCTCCTTCGCCCGGGCACGGCGCTGCACGCGGCCCGACGCGTCCCCGGCGCACGCGAGGCCGTCACCGGAACACTCGACATCCCGGCGGTCCTGGCCCACCGGGACGACGCCTCGAGCCACTGGGACGACGCCGGCCAGGTCGAGTGGGCGCAGCAAGCCGGCATCGCCCTCGTCCGCGGCACCGCCAGGCTCACGGGGGCCAAGCGCCTCTGGGTGACCGACGACGCCGGCAACCACTTCACGCTCACGGCGAGGCACGCCGTCGTGCTCGCCACGGGTTCGGTCCCGTCGCTGCCCAAGATCCCAGGCCTGCCCAACGTCCCGGTCTGGACCACCGCGGACGCGACGAGCGCCCGGGAGGTGCCGGAGAGCCTCGTGGTGATCGGCGCTGGCGTGGCGGGCGCCGAGCTGGCGCAGGCGTTCGCGCGCCTCGGCGCGAAGGTCACCGTGCTCGCGCGCGGCTCGTTCCTCAGCGCGTTCCCCGAGGACGCCCGCAATCTCGTCGCGGACGGGCTGCGCGCGGACGGCGTCGAGATCCTCGAGGGCGTCACCCCCGAACTCGCGGAGGAGACGGACGACGGCGCCGTGCGGCTCACGCTCCAGGGCGACCGCACGCTCCAGGCGGCACGGGTGCTCGTCGCCACGGGGCGCCGCCCGGCCCTGGACGGCCTTGGGCTGCCGGCGTTCGGCATCGAGCCGCACGCCCTGCGGGTGGACGAGGCCGGACGCGTGCAGGGGCTCTCGTGGCTGTACGCGGTGGGCGACTGCTCCGGCGGGCCGAAGCTCACGCACCAGGGCAAAGTACCAGGCCCGCATCACCGGGGACGCGATCGTGGCCGCGGCCCGGGGCGAGCTCGAGCGGTCCCCGGCGCCGTGGAGCCGCCACGCCCGGACCGCCGACGTGCTCGCCGTGCCGCACGTCGTCTTCACGGACCCCGAGCTCGCCTCGGTGGGCCTGACCGAGGAGGACGCGTGGGAGGCCGGCATCCGGGTGCGGGCCGTCGAGCTGCCCATCTCCGTGGCGGGCGCGTGGCAGCACGCCGAGGACTACGAAGGCTGGGCCCAGTTCCTCGTCGACGAGGACGCCCGCACGCTCATCGGAGCGTGCTTCGCGGGCCCGGACGTGGCGGAGCTCCTGCACTCGGCGACGATAGCGGTCGTGGGCGAGGTGCCGCTCGAGCGACTCTGGCACGCGACGCCGTCGTTCCCGACGCTCAGCGAAGTGTGGTTGCGGTTCCTCGAGGCGTACGGCCTCTGACGGGCCAGAGGCCGTACGCGGCCGTCAGAACTGGCTGTGCGCCGCCGTGGCGGGATCGCCGCCGATGCGGTCCCCGGTCTCGAGGGCGCTGATCGCCTCGATCTCGCCCTGGCCGAGGGTGAGGGCCGCGGCGGCGAGGTTCTCCCGCATGCGCGCGGGCGTGGCAGTCTTCGGGATGACGATGGTCCCCTGCGCGAGATGCCACGCGAGCACGGCCTGCGCCGGGGTGGCCCCGTGCGCGGAGGCGGCCGCCAGCACCGCTCCCGCGCCCAGATCCGCACCCTGCCCGAGCGGGCTGTACGCCTCGACCGCGATCCCGTGCTCTCGGCTCGCGGCCGCCAGGCTGCGCTGCTGGAACGTCGGGTGGAGCTCGATCTGGTTCACAGCTGGCGTCACGCGCGCCGATGCGAGGAGCGTCTCGAGGTGCTCGGCCAGGAAGTTCGAGACCCCGATCGCGCGGGCCCGGCGCCCCGCGTAGACCTCCTCGAGGGACTGCCACGCCGAGACGTAGAGCCCTTGGGATGGAACCGGCCAGTGGATCAGGTAGAGGTCCACGTAGTCGAGACCGAGGGCCGCGAGGCTGTCCTCGAACGCCTCGCGTGCCCTGCCCTGGTCGCCGTTGCGGAGCTTGGTGGTGATGAAGAGCTGTTCGCGTGGGATCCCCGAGGCGGCGATCGCGGCACCGACCCCGGCCTCGTTGCGGTAGGCCGCGGCCGTGTCGATGTGCCGGTACCCCGCGGCGAGCGCCTCCTCGACCACGCGCTGGGTCTCCTCCGGCGGGACCTGGAAGACCCCGAAGCCGAGCTGGGGGATCTCCACGCCGTTGTTGAGGGTGACGGTCGGGACGGTGATGTCGGACAGGTTGGGCATGTGCCTACCTCTTTCTCGGTGCTCTCGGGTTCTTCTCGGCGTCTGCTAGCAGCACGCGGCGTCCGCGCACGACGGCGCGCGGCGGGCGTGCGCCGTCGTCCACGGCTCGGGTTCCACCCACCACGCGGCGCGGTGGAGCGCCGTCGCGAGCCATGCCCGGGTGGCCGCGCCCCGCGAGGGGCGGTCGCGGCCGTCGTCGACGGTGGGGGCGTCCGGGAGCGCGCTGCGGCTCTCCGCGTTCCAGGTGGGGATGATGAGGGCAAGGGCGATCGACGCCGTGTGTTCCATGGTCCTTCTTCTTCCTCGGGTGTGCGCCTTCAACGCTATGCGGGCGCGCCCGTGGTGTCAGCGGAGGAGCCGGGCCCGTTCTTCCTAGGAGTGGCAGTCCTACCCTCGCCGTGGAAACGCCGCGGCGGGCGGGACCAGAATAGAAGGCATGGGTCAGAGCGCGGAGTTCGGACGGTTCCTCAAGGCCATGCGTGCGCGGATCGCGCCGGAGGAGGCGGGGCTGCCGGCGCCCTCTGCCGCGCGACGTGTCCCCGGGCTGCGGCGCGAGGAGATCGCGCTCATGGCCGGGGTGAGCACGGACTACTACACGCGGCTCGAGCAGGGGCGGAACATCCACCCCTCGCGGTCTGTGCTGGACAGCGTGGCCAGGGCCCTGCGCCTCGACGAGGCCGAGCGGGCGCACATGATCGATTTGCTCGAGCACTGCGCGAAGTCGCAGCGGGCTCCTGTGCCGAGACCGTGCGCCCGGCCCTGCGGCAGCTCCTCGACGCCGTGGGCGCCGTGCCGGCCCTCGTGCTCGGCCGCCGCACCGATGTGCTCGCGGGGAACCGGCTCGCCTACCTGCTGCTCGCGGACTTCCCGGCCCTGCCCGCGGCCGAGCGCAACCTCACGCGCTGGATCATCCTGGACCCGGCGGCGCGGGAGCTGTTCACCGACTGGCACTCTGTGGCAGCGGAGGCTGCCGGAGCACTGCGGGTGGACATCGGCCGGCACCCCAACGATCCGCAGGCCAACCAGCTGGTGGGTGATCTCGCGGTCCACAGCGAGGACTTCCGGCAGTGGTGGGCCGGCCACCGGGTGGTCACGACGCACGCGGGCACGCTGCGGATGCACCATCCGGTGGTCGGCGACCTCGAGCTGACCTTCGAGGACCTGGCCCCGCGGCATGACCCGGACCAGACGCTGCGCGTGTTCACGGCGGCGACCGGTTCGCCGTCCGCGGACTCCCTCGCGCTGCTCGGGAGCTTCGGGGCCGAGGGCCCGTCCGCTGACGAGGCAACGGAGCGTCCGGCGACGCGCAGACGGACCTGAGTCCCCCGCCGGCGCCGCCGATTTGTACTGACCGGTCAGTCTTCCTAGAATTGAGAGCATGCTTTCAGTTCGTGGCCTCCGCGTGGCCGGGCGGCACAGCGACCTCGTCCCTCCCACCTCATTCGAGGCCCATCGGGGCGAACTCGTCCTCATCCGTGCGGACGGCCGGGAGCACCGCACGGCCCTCGCCCTCGCCGCCTCGGGCCGCCTCGCGCCGAACGCCGGAACGGCGGTGTGGGGCGCCGGGGCGGGCACCGCGAAGAAGGACCTCCGGGCACTGCGGCGGGCGAGCGCCGTCGTCGACTCCCCACAGATCAACGAGGCCGAGCTCCACCTCAGGGTCAGGGACCTCGTGGCCGAGGACCTTGCCCTGCTCCCCCGCCGCCACCGCGGCCCGATCAGCGCGGAGGCCTGGCTCACGGTCAACGCCTTCCAGGACGTCGCGGAGCACTGGGCCCAGGACCTCCCCGCCTCCCGCCGCACGGAGCTGCTGACGTCGATCGCCCTCGCGAACCCCGAGACCGAGCTCCTGGTCCTCGACTCCCCGGACCGCCACTCGGACGACCCGCACGACTGGCTCCCCTTCCTCGCGGCGACGGCCGCGCGCCCGGGGCGACCGCTCGCCGTCGTGGGCGTGGTGGCCGCGCTCCCGCCGGAGTGGACCGGACCTGCCGCGGTCGTCGGCAATTCGCTGCGGGGTGACCTCAGCGCCGCACCGGGTGACCTCGGCGCCGCACCGGGTGGCCGCGCGCTGGCCGAGGAGGTGCTCGCGTGACGGTCCTGCGCCTCGCCCGCTCCGAGCTCAAGCGGATGACCCACGGCCTCCTGCCCAAGCTCACCATCCTGGCGCTCGTGACGGTGCCGCTCCTGTACGGCGCCGTCTACCTGTACGCGAACTGGGACCCGTACAAGAACATGAGCCAGATCCCCGCCGCCCTCGTGGTCGAGGACCGCGGCGCCGACGCAGCCGACGGCACCCACCTGGACGCGGGGAACGAGGTGGCCCAGACCCTCGTGGACGGGCGCCTCTTCGACTGGCATCGGGTGGGCAGCGCCGCCGAGGCGGACGAGGGTGTGCGGAACGGCACGTACGGCTTCGAGCTGGCCCTCCCGGCGGACTTCTCCTCGAACCTCGTCTCCCCGGAGGCCTTCGACTCCGCCAGGCAGGCCATGCTCAAGGTCACCACCAACGACGCCAACAACTACCTCCTGAGCACCATCGTGGACAAGGTCACCACCGCGGTCCACGACTCCGTCGCGAAGCAGGTGGGCACCGAGACGGCCTCCAGGCTCCTCACCGGCTACGGCGTGATCCACGCCCAGCTCGCCACGGCGGCAGACGGCGCGACGAAGCTCGCCTCGGGCCTCGACGAGCTCGCGGCCGGATCGACGCAGCTCGCGGACGGCGCGTCGCAGCTGCACTCGGGCGCCGACCAGCTCGTAGCGGGCCAGATGCAGCTGCGCGACGGGGCCAACCAGCTCGTGGCCGGCCAGACCCGGCTGCGCGATGGCGCCAACCAGCTCTCGGCCGGCTCCGCCCAGCTCGCCTCCGGGCTCGACCAGCTGCGCGACACGACCGCTGGCCTGCCCGCGGGCACCCAGCAGCTCGCCGGCGGCGCCGCCCAGGTGGCTGCCGGCAACGCCGCGCTGAACGAGAAGGTCCAGACCGCAGTCGGCGCAGTGGACGCCGCGGACGCCGCACTCCAGGGCCAGGTCAAGGACGCGGCGGCGCACCTCGTCGCCAACGGGGTCCTCACGCAGGCCCAGGCGGACAAGATCGTGGCGGACGTCGCGGCGGCGCAGTCCTCCGCCGCGGTGACGGACGCCCGCACCCAGCTCCATGCCGCGGCCGGGCAGGTCCAGCAGCTCGCGGACGGCTCCCAGAAGGTGTCCGACGGCGCCGCGCAACTCGCAGCGGGCATGCCGGCGCTCACCTCGGCGATCGGGCAGGCGGACGACGGCGCGCACCAGCTCGCGTCGGGGGCCTCACAGCTCGCGTCGGGGCAACAGGCGGCCCTCGACGGCGCCGAGAAGCTCGCGGACGGCGAGCAGATCGCCATCGACGATGCCCAGAGGCTCCGCGACGGCGCGGGCCAGCTCGACACGGGCGCGGCCCAGCTCAGGGACGGCGCGGCGCGGGCCGACGACGGCGGGCACCAGCTCGCGTCCGGCCTCACCGAGGGCGCGGGGAGGGTCCCGAACCCGTCGGCGCAGCAGGTCGCGGGCGTCTCGAACGTCATGGGCGACCCCGTCGCGATCGACCACGCCTCCCAGACCAAGGCGGCCTCCTACGGCGCGGGCCTCGCCCCGTTCTTCCTCTCGCTCGCGATGTGGGTGGGCATCTTCATGCTCATGCAGGCCATGCGCCCGTTCACGGTCCGCGCGCTCGCCTCGAACGCCCCGCCGTGGAAGATTGCACTCGGCGGCTGGCTGCCGTTCGCGGTGGTCGCGGCGGTCCAGGCGACGCTGCTGACCACTGTGGTGGACTTCGCGCTCGGCCTCGAACCGGCGCATCCTCTGCTCATGTGGCTGTTCCTGGCGCTGGGAGGGATCGCGTTCAGCGCGATCATCCACGGGATCGTGGCGCTGCTGGGCACGTCCGGGAAGTTCGTGGTGCTGATCCTGCTGATCCTGCAGCTCGTCTCCTCGGGCGGGACGTTCCCGTGGCAGATGACCCCGGAACCGTTCCAGCTGGCCCACCAGGCTCTGCCGATGGGGTACGTGGTCCAGGGCATGCGCCACCTCATCTACGGCGGCGACCTCTCAGGGATCCTGCCGACGGTCACGGGCCTGATCGGCTACACGCTCCTGGGCGGCCTGCTGAACTTCGTGGGCACCCGCAAGAACATGACCTGGCGGCTCAAGACGCTCCAGCCCGAAATCTCAGTGTGAGGACCGCGTGACGCCATGAGCACCCGGACAGAGGCGACCCGCCAGAAGCTCTTCGTCGCCGCGATGGGGCTGATCGGCCAGCGCGGCGCGGCGGCCGTGACCGTGGACGAGATCGCCGCGGCCGCCGGCGTGGCGAAGGGAACCGTCTACTACAACTTCGGCAGCAAGAACGAGCTCGTCGCGCAGCTCCTCCGGCACGGCATGGCGCTGCTCATGGAAGCCCTCGGCCCCGCGGATCTGGCCGCGGCGCACGACGCCGGCGCCGCACCGGACGCGCTCGGCTCGCCGCTCGCCCGGGTCCGCGAGATGGTGGCGAGCGCGCTGCGCTTCATCGAGGCCTACCCCTCGTTCGTGCGGCTGTGGATGGGCGAGCAGTGGCGCCCCGACGGCACGTGGCAGCCCGTGCTCGCCGCCATGCGGGCGGACGTGCTCGGGGTGATCCGCGCTGCCCTCGCGCGCGTTGCCGAGGAGTCGCCGCTCCGTCCCGGGCAGGACCTCGACGTGCTCGCGACGGCCCTGTTCGGAGCCTCGTTCGTCGTGGGGATGGATCGGGTCTCGTCGGCCCCGGCCAAGCCGCTGGGCCCGGCGGTCGAGGCGATCGTCGGGCTCGCAGCGGGGGCGTTCTCCGGCTGAGCTCGACGCACCCGGGCACACCCGGGACACGCCATCCCATGAGTCACTCCAGTAACACTGATAACTGGAGAAACTCCTGTCACACTGGGGGTATGGCCTCCCGTTTTCTCCCCCTGCGTCGAAGCGCCCAGGCGACGCTCTGGGCCGCTGGCGCGGCCGCCGTCCTGAGCGTGGTCGCGGCCGCGACGCTCGACGGCGGGACGGCGACCCTCGCCCTCATCGCTGCAGGGGGCTTCGTGGCATGCGCCCTGTACGCCGTCCTGGGCATGTCCCGCTACGTCGTTGCGGCCATCGCATGCGTGAGCTCCGCGCTCGCGATCGGCGCGGCGCTCGCATTCCTGAGGATGCTGGGCCTCGCGTGGGACCAGGATCCGAACTCCGTCACGACGGTCTCCAGCCAGGACGCCGATCCGTACTTCTTCGGCGCCGTGGCTGCCACGGGCTTCACGTTGGCCGTGCTGCTCGTCGGCGCGGCGTGGCCGCAGCCCCGACGGACTCCTCCCCGCCGCCGCCCCACCGCCGGCTCGACTGTGGTCCGCCCCCGCCGGGCGCCGTCGTCCGTGCCGAAGAAGCCGGGCACGGCGAGGAAGCCAGGCCCGGCAAGGAAGCCGGTCCCGGCGGCGCGGTACGCCCAGATCACCGTGCGGCGGGTGCCCGTGGGAGCCCGGCTGGGGGTCAGCGCTTCTTCGCGCGGGGCACGGCGAAGCTGACGAGGCGGGCGTCCTGCCCGTCGAGCTCGGCCCACGGCGTCTCGGTCTCGAGGACCGCGAGGCCGGTGGTCGGGAAGTGGGTCGCGGCGTCCATGTACGCGTCCTGATCGGAATCGCGGGAGGCGAGCCGCAGCGCAAGGTCCTGCACACCGGGCATGTGCGAGACGATCAGCAGGGAGCGCACCGACTCGGGCACGTGATTCACCACGGCGAGCATCCGCGACGCGCTCGCGGCGTACAGGCCGGACTCGAGCTTGGGCGTGGGGGCCTTGTCGCCGAGCGCCTCGCACACCCACGTGGTGGTCTGGCGGGTCCGCAGGGCAGTCGAGCAGAGGATGAAGTCCGGGATGAACCCGTGCTTGACAAGCCACTTCCCCGCTTCCGGGGCGTCCGCGTGGCCCCGCTCGGCGAGGGGCCGGTCCGCATCCGCGACCCCCTCGGGCCATGCCGCCTTCGAGTGGCGCAGGACGATGAGGTGCTTGAGGTGATGCTTGCTCACGTCCCTAGCCTACGGGGACCCGGGGCTCCGCGGGGCTGCGGCCTCCCGCACGCCGGCGGCGCGAGCGCCGTCCTAGATGGAGTACTCCGGCGCGGCCCAGACGATGACCTCGGGGTGCTCGTAGAAGCGGTAGCCCTGGCCGCGGACCGTGCGGACGGTGTTGGCGAGGCGGCCGAGCTTGGAGCGCAGGCGGCGGATGTGCACGTCAATGGTGCGCTCGTTCGGGATCTCCTCGGCGTTCTTCCAGAGGCTCTCGAGCAGCTCGTCGCGGCTCACCGTGCGCGTGCCGTTCTCGACGAGGTAGTTCAGGAGCTCGAACTCCTTGAACGTCAGGTTGAGCGTCTCGCCGTCGAGGTGGACCTCGCGCCGGGCGAGGTCGATGAGCACGCCGGACGGGCGAGAGTCAGCCACTGCCGCGGGGCGCGGTTCGGGGCGCTGCTGGCGGCTGGCCACGGTGGGGTCGCCGAACGTCGAGCGCACCACATCCAGCGACGAGCCGGGGGCGTCCGCGGGGGCGACGGCGACGGCGGCGTAGCTCTCGATGCCCTCCACGAGGTTCTGCGCGTGGGCCCGGATCTCCTGGGCGATGCGGGCGATCGACGTGCCAGCAGCGGCGGCCTGCTGCTCGGACAGGCCCACGTAGACCACGAAGCCGTGGGCCACGTTGTCGGCGGGCACGGCACGCACTGCCTCGGCGCCGGGCTGGATCACCGGGGTCGGAGCCGTCAGCGGGCTGTGGTCCTCGACGGGGCGGAACGGCTGGGCGGGATGCAGCGCCGTGGGGGCGCCAGACTGGTAGGCCTCGGGCTGGGCGCCGAAGCGCGAGCCGAACGGCTGGCGGTGCCCAGCCTGCTGGGCCTTCTGGGCATTGCGGACGGAGATGTGGACGTAGCCGGATGCAACAGACATGAAGGGAACCTCGAGAGAACTAGCCGTGACGGCTTCGAATGCGGAGCTGAGACGCCCGCGTGACGGATAGTGCCCGACGCTGGGCGGCGAAAAGACGTGCGCTGAATGCTGGGGTGGTGCAGTTAGCTCGACATTCGACAGCAGTACATAGACCGCCCGGCGGGTGTGCCGGCGAGTCGTTCTGCGGCTGCAGGTGCTGCTGAGTCTTTGTTCACACACCGAGTGTGTCCCGTAACAATGGCTACAGGCAAGTAACAATGTGCCATCAGTCTCAGGATGTGAGACAGACGGTGGTGATTGTGACGAGCATCACGATTCGGCAGAGTCACGATGTGAACGCATATTTTCAGATCTTGGGGTCTCAGGGAGTCCTTCTTCCGAAGGATATTCGACGAGATCGCCCCGACCGTCCCAGCGGACGCCCCGTGACAGACGTCTCAGCATCCGAACGTGACTCGACAGGGCCCGTCAGGCGGGCGTAAGGCGATTGGACATCTCCCGCTCCACTGCGCTAGTCACGCGGGGGAATCCTCCAAATCCGCCGTTATCCAAATGTGACAATGCCGAGATCTTCCCGTAGGGTGGTCGGGTGCCCTCCCCACGGTGGGCAACCCCTGGGCCTTGTCCGCCGAGCTCTGCCGACGCGTCTGGGAGGAAATGCAAGGCAGAGACGGAGGACCCACCAGCGGCTGCGCCCGCTCGTCACGAGCGTGTGGTGCAAGCCTCGGGGTGAAGCCCAGGCCGCGAGGCCGGCCGGATGACTCTCATCCGAACCCGACAGCTAACTTCGCAGGCGCCAACGAGAGGCCCTACCGCTTTGAGCAAGACCCCTGCCCGCGATGCCGCACGCCCTCATGGCCGCCGTCGCTCCGTGTCCACCAACCCGTCTGCCCTGGCCCGCGTGGCAGCAAAGGCCGGACTCAAGTCCGGCGGTGACCGCTTCGGCCACCGCAGCGCCGTCGTCGCGCTCTCGCTCGGGCTCCTCGCCGTCGCCGGCGGCGGGGCGGCAGCCACTGCCAACGCGACGGACCTGGCACGCACCTCGGCTGTGACGCCGTCCAACTCCGCGGTCTCCGTCTCCGCGGACCCGTCGGAGAAGTCCGTGCTCGCCTCCGCCGCCGCGGACGCCCGGATCGCGGCCGCCGAGCAGGTCGCGACGGACAAGGCCGCCGCGGACAAGGCGGCTGCCGACAAGGCGACGGCAGACCAGGCCGCCGCCCAGAAGGCCGCCGCCGACAAGGCCGCGGCAGACCAGGCCGCCGCCCAGAAGGCCGCAGCCGCCCCGCCGCAGGCCGTCAACGACCCGGCCGGCGCCCAGGCCTACGCCGCGAGCCGCCTCGCCGCGTTCGGCTGGGGCCAGGACCAGATGAGCGCGCTCATCACGCTGTGGAACAAGGAGTCCGACTGGACCACCACGGCCACGAACGCCTCGAGCGGCGCCTACGGCATCGCGCAGTCCCTCCCGGCCGGCAAGATGGCCACTTCCGGCGCAGACTGGCAGACCAGCTACAAGACCCAGATCGAGTGGGGCCTCGGCTACATCAAGGACCGCTACGGCTCCCCCGCCGCCGCCCTCGCGTGGCACCTCGCCCACAACTGGTACTGAGAGCCGCCTCGCCCAACGCCGCATCAGGACATGCCGCAGAGACCTGATCTCTGCAGCATGTCCTGATGGCGTGTTGCGGAAGGGGTGACGCACGACGGCGCCGCTCGCCCCACGCTCGAGGCGGTCGGCGCCGTCGTGCGGGCGTGGGGCCGGCCCGGCGCATCAGCCGCGCCCGGCGATGGCCAGGGCGAGCAGCGCGAGGAGCGGGAGCGCGCCCTGGACAGCGGACGCGCGGAGCCTGGTGCGGTCGCTGAGCAGCAGGACGATCGACGCGGCGAGCATCGAGCCGCACGCCCCGACGAGGAGGGCGCGGGCGGCCTGGTGGAACGCCGGCCCCCACAGCAGCAGGCTGGCGCCCACGAGCGCGCCGAGCGCAAGGAACAGGTTGTAGAAGCCCTGGTTGAAGGCGAGGAGCCGGGTGGTCTCCGCCTCCTCCCGGCTGCGCAGGCCGAACGTGCGCATCGTCGAAGGCCGGGTCCACCGGAAGGACTCGAGCACGAAGATGTACACGTGCAGCGCGCCGGCCAGCGCGGCGAGGACGGCTGAGGCGATGAGCATGGCGTCAGCCTATGCTCACCGCCTCAGCCCGGCCGGTGCCACGCGGGGACCCTGCATGGGCCACTTCTTACGGGTCAGTTGGTGCTGGACCCGCTGCTGGTTCCCTGGATCAGGATGGTCTGCGCCGCAAGACCGTCCTTGAGCGCGGAGACCGTGACGGTCTGGCCCTGCGCGAGGGTAGCGGACTGCTGGGTGCCGCCGGTGCCGCCCTGGCCCCGTGCGCCGCGCGCAGCGTACTGGGTCGAGGACGAGAGCGCGTAGGTCTGCTCGAACCCGTCAGTGCTCTTCACCGTGACCGACTGCCCCGCGGCCGCCGTCACCGTACCGGTCTGCTCCACCATCGTCACGGTCGCGTTGTCCCGCACGACGACGAACTCGCCGTGCAGCACCTCGCCCATCATGCCGACGCCCAGTCCACCGGCGCCGAAGCCCTGGCCCCGGGTACCGCCCTGGGCGCCGAAGCCCTGGCCGTTGGTGCCGTTCTGGCCGGCCTGGCCGCCGCGGCCGTTCGCCCCGGTGAAGCCGTTCACCGAGTTGGCCGAGTTCGCCGAGTTCGCTGAGTTCGCCGACGTGGCAGCCCATACCGCCGCGCCCGCACCGCCGGCGATCACGACGGCGACGGCGCCCGCTGCGAGGCCCTTCTGCGTGGTACTCAGTCCGCGCCACCGGGCCCCCGCGGATCGCTGGCCCTGGTACACCGGAGGGGGCGCGCCCCAGCCGCCGGGCTGCTGGCCCCCGTTCGGCTGCCGGTACTGGCCGGGCTGCTGGGGATAGAGCTGCTCGGGGAGGGCCTGCTGCTGAGGTGCGCCCCAGCCCTGCGCGGGCTGACCCTCCTGCTGAGGTGCGCCCCACCCCTGGGCGGGCTGACTGCCCGGGTGCTGCGCGGCGTCGTGCGTCCCCGGCTCGGCGGGTGCGGCGGGCACCGTCGCGGCAACCGTCGGCTGGGGGACTGTCTGGCCGGACTCGCCGGGCTGCGGGGAAAGGGGCGGCTCGTGGTGGGCCATCGGATCCTCCTGGGATGAGAGAAGTTCTGACTCCAGCGTTCGCGTGGATCCTGTGGCGACGCTGTGCCGCCCTCCTGCGCCGACTGTGACGGGCGTACGCTGGCGTCCACAGGCCGCTCACAGCGTCCGCTCAGGCTCGGGCTACTTCTCACAGGGAGGCTGGAACCATGGCAAGCCCCTTCTCCACCAACAACCTGCCGGCCCTCACCCACCCGGACGGCACGCCGATCCGCGCCCTCGTGGTGGACGACGAGCCGAGCCTGTCCGAGCTCATGAGCATGGGCCTGAGGATGACAGGCTGGAGCGTGCAGGTCGCGGCTGACGGGCCATCCGCCGTCAAGGCCGCGAGGGAATTTCGGCCGGACGTGCTCGTGCTGGACGTCATGATGCCTGGGTTCGACGGCGTCGAGGCGCTCACGCGCATCCGCCAGTTCCTCCCGGAGGTCCCCGCGCTGTTCCTCACCGCGAAGGACGCGGTCGAGGACCGCATCACCGGCCTCGCGGCCGGCGGTGACGACTACGTCACCAAGCCGTTCAGCATGGAGGAGGTCATGCTCCGACTCCACCGGCTCGTGCAGCGCTCGGGCGTGGCGGCGCAGGACGACGCCGAGCTCGTGGTCGGCGACCTCGTCCTGAACACGGACACGCGGGAGGTGACCCGCGGCGGCGAGGACATCCAGCTCACCGCGACCCAGTTCGAGCTCCTGCGCTACCTCATGGAGAACCCCAAGCGCGTGGTCAGCAAGTCCCAGATCCTCGACCGCGTCTGGCAATACGATTTCGGCGGGCAGGCGAACATCGTCGAGCTCTACATCTCCTACCTCCGCAAGAAGATCGACGTGGACCGTGCCCCCATGATCCACACCGTCCGAGGTGCCGGGTATGTCATCAAACCTGCAGACGCGTGACGCAACAGTTGAAGGAAGCATGACCATGAGTAAGCTCTCGGGCGCGGAGCCGCGCACCGGGCGCAGCTGGCTCCACCCGGACACGTGGCACCTCCGCACCAAGCTCGTCGCCGTGACGACGCTCCTCCTGGTGGGCATCTGCACCGTGGTCGGGACGGTCCTCTACGCGAGCATGGACCGCGTCCTCACCCAGCAGCTCGACAGCCAGCTCGCCCAGGCGAGCCACCGCGCGGCCGAGTTCAGCACCCCGACCTCGGGCACCCCGCGGCGCAACCCGATCGAGGCCCCCGGCCAGGGAGCGGGGACGCTCAATGCGCGGATCAGCAACAGCGTGCTCGTGACGAGCAGCCTCATCACCTCGGACGGGAAGGTCGCCTCCCCCACCGCGTCCGACGCCGCGCAGCTGGCTTCCGTGCCTGTCTCGGCCGGCGCGTCGGGAACCGGGAGGCCAGGCGCCGACGAGCTCACACCCGTGGACCGCAAGCTGAGTGTCGGGACCTACCGCCTGGTCGCCGTGCAGACCGAGTACGGGGACGTCGTGGTCACGGGGCTCCCCATGGCCGCCACCGAGGCCACGCTCGGCTCCCTCGTGCTCACCACGGTCATCGTCTCGCTCGGGGGGCTCGTGCTCGTGGGGCTGCTTGGCACGATGATCATCCGGCGCACCATGAAGCCGCTCGACCAGCTCTCGCGCGTGGCGGGTCAGGTTGCGCAGCTGCCGCTCGACGCCGGCGAGGTCGCCCTCGCGGTGCGGGTGCCGGCGTCGGCCGCGAACCCCGGCACCGAGGTGGGCCAGGTGGGCAACGCGCTCAACCGGATGCTGGACAACGTCGCCGGCGCGCTCGAGGCGCGGCAGGCGTCCGAGATGAAGGTGCGGCAGTTCGTCGCGGACGCCTCGCACGAGCTGCGCACGCCGCTGACCGCGATCCGCGGATACACGGACATGCTGCGGCTCACGGAGCCGCTGACGGACCAGGGCGCGGAGTCGCTCGGGCGGGTGGAGACGCAGTCCCTGCGGATGTCACGGCTCGTCGAGGACCTCCTGACGCTCGCCCGGCTCGACGAGGGCCAGCCGCTCAAGCGCGGGCCCGTGGACCTCACGCAGCTGGTCGTGGAGACCGTGACGGACCAGAAGGTCATCGCTCCGGACCACGTCTGGCGGCTCGAGATCCCCGAGGAGCCGCTCGAGATCACGGCCGACGGCGCGAAGCTGCACCAGGTGCTCGTGAACCTGCTCAGCAACGCGCGCAAGCACACCCCCGCGGGGACCACCGTGACGGCGTCCGCTGGGCGCTCGGCCCGGGGAGAGGCCGTGCTCACCGTGACGGACGACGGCCCGGGCATCCCCGCCGACCTGCAGCGCACGGTCTTCTCGCGGTTCACGCGCGCGGACAAGGCGCGCACGGCCGGCGGCGAGGGGTCCACGGGGCTGGGGCTCTCGATCGTGGACGCGATCGTAAAAGCCCACGGCGGCACGATCGACCTCACGTCCCGGCCCGGGCGGACCGAGTTCGCGGTGTACCTGCCGGCCACGCCGGCACCGGCCCCGGCACCCGCTCCGGCCCCGGCCGCTTAGGGCGGATGCGGGCGCACTGACCGCTCGCTGGCGGCAGGCCCTGCCCGGCATGGCAGGCCGTGGCGCCGGCCTGCTGTGCCGGTCACGGCCTCCTGTGCCGGTCACGGCCTGCTGTGGCGGTTTCCCCCAGCCTCGGCGCGCGGCTCGCGCCGGCCCAGCTAGGTCATCGACGCGGGCTGACCGGTCGGTGCCGGCTCCGCCTCGTGGACGCTGCGCCGGGTGGCCATGAAGACGCCCGCCAGCACGAGCACTGCCCCCAGCCCGATGAGCGGCGTGAGCGGGTCGCCGTGCAGGCTCACCCCGAGCGCGAGGGCCACCACGGGGTTGACGTACGCGATCGCCGTCGCGCGCGCGGGGCCGGCGTCCGCGATGAGGCGGAAGAAGAGCAGGAACGCGACCGCCGTGCACAGGAGCCCCAGCAGTGCGAGCGATCCGATCGCGAGCCCCGACGGGACCCGGGTGGGCCAGGACATCGCGGCGAACGGCGCGGAGATGAGTGCCGCGATGGTCAGGCACGCGGCGGTCATGGGCAGTGCGGGCACATCCCGCAGCTTCGTCGCGGCGATCTGGGGCGCCACCGCGTAGCCGACGGCCACGAGCATCATCTCGATCACCGGCCAGGGACCGGACGCCTCCATGCCGCCTCCGCCGAGGGCCGCGACGCCGGCAACAGCCACCACTAGTCCCCCGATCCGTAGCGGGCCGATCCGCTTCTCGAGCCCGATGATCCGCGCCACCACGAGCGCGAGCACCGGCGCGAACGCGATGAGGAGCCCGGCGAGCGAGCTCGTGATGAACCGCTCGGCGTCGCTGAGCAGGAACCACGGCCCCACCATCTCCAGCAGCGCGAACGCGAGCACGGGCCAGCGGTGCTCCCACACCGCGCGCATCCCGCGCCGTGCGAACGGCAGAAGCACGACGGCGCCGATCGCCGTCCGCGCGAACACCACCACGGCGGGGCTCACCTCGGCGACCGCCTGGCTGATGAGCAGGTACGGCACGCCCCAGATGAGGCTCATGGCCACGAAGAGGATCCAGGCGCGGCGGCTCATGCGGGGATCACCCGCACGGCAATGGTGTGCATCACGGGGCCACTCTATGCCCGCCCTCCGACGCTGGAGAACGATTCGTGCCATGCCGAATCCTCCCGCCGAAATGGGGGCCTTGCCCGCCGAGGTGGGGGCCTTGCCCGCCGAAATGCGGGCGTGTGAGCACGAGATCGGGCCCCCGATGCCGGGGTCGGGTCCTCGGGGCCTGGCCGACCCATGACCGCCTCCGGCTCGACGACGGCACCTCGCTCGTGCCGCACACCCCGCCCACCCTCACAGCCGCGCCACAGCCGCGCGCAAGGACCGTCCAAAGCTATCCCGCGAGAGTCATTACATGACGCTCACGGATCCCACCCTCACGGACACCTCCGGTGCCCCAGCCACCGGTGCAGGCGAGCCGACCGCGCTGGCGGGCGGCGACGTCGTGCGTCCCGCAGACCAGGCGGCCCACAGCCACCCGCTCCTCCGACCGGGCACCGCGATCGACACGGCCGCGCTCGACGCCGCAGGGATCCCAGTCCTGGACGTCACCATCCCGGTGTACAACGAGGAGAAGGACCTCGAGGAGTGCGTCCGCCGCCTCCATGCGCATCTGTCGCGCGCGTTCGAGCATGGCTTCCGCATCACGATCGCGGACAATGCCTCGACGGACACGACCCTGCGGGTGGCCGAGCGGCTCGCGAGGGAGCTTCCCGAGATCCGCGCCGTGCACCTCGAGCAGAAGGGCCGCGGCAACGCGCTGCGCAGGGTATGGCTCGCCTCCGACGCGCCGGTCCTGGCGTACATGGACGTGGACCTCTCCACGGATCTGGCCGCGCTCGGCCCCCTCGTGGCCCCGCTCCTCTCGGGGCATTCGGACCTCGCGATCGGCACCCGGCTGGCCCGGACGTCCCGGGTGATCCGCGGGCCGAAACGGGAGTTCGTCTCCCGCTCCTACAACTTCCTCCTGCACTCCCTCATGGGGGCCGGGTTCTCCGACGCGCAGTGCGGCTTCAAGGCGATCCGCGCGGACGTGGCCCAGCAGCTCCTGCCCCACACGCTGGACACGGCGTGGTTCTTCGACACCGAGCTGCTCGTCCTGGCCGAGCGCTGCGGCCTGCGCTGCCACGAGGTCCCGGTGGACTGGACCGACGATCCGGACTCGAAGGTCGACGTCCTGCGCACGGCCCTCGATGATCTCCGCGGGATGTACCGGCTGACGCAGGACATGGCCCGCGGCCGGATCCCCCTCGCCGAGCTGCGCGCGGCGCTCGCTCGCGGGCCGCTGCCCGCCCGCGAGCGCACGGCCGAGGCCGGCCGGCGCCAGAGCCTGTTCGGCCAGCTCGCGCGGTTCGGCGCGATCGGTGTCGCCTCGACCCTCGCGTACGCGGCGCTGTTCCTCCTGGGCCGCGAGTTCATGGACGCCCAGGCCGCGAACTTCGTGGCGCTCCTCATCACGGCCGTGGCGAACACCGCCGCGAACCGGCGCTTCACGTTCGGGGTGCTCGGCGCGGAACGGCTCGGCCGGCACCACGTCGAGGGGCTCCTGGTCTTCGGGATCGGGTGGGCGCTCACGGCGGGCGCGCTCGCATGGATGCACACGCTCGCCGACCCGGCCAGGTGGCTCGAGCTCGCCGTGCTCATCGTCGCGAACCTGGCCGCGACCGCCGTCAAGTTCCTGCTCTTCCGGCACTGGGTGTTCCGCCGGCGGGCGTGACCCGTCTGACGTGACCCCCAGAAGCTGACTCCCAGAAGCTGACTCCCAGAACGTGACCCCCAGAAGGGCTTCGACCATGACGACCTCCCTCACCCCCGACACGGGCACCGCGCCTTCCCCCGCCCGAGGTGAGCGCACGACGTCGGCCACCTCCCGGCGTCGTGCGCTCACCTGGGGCAGCGGCAAACTCGGATGGCGCCGCCTCGCGTTCGGCGAGGACCAGCCGCGGTGGGTGCGCCCGTCCGCGTTCTCCCTCGTCGTCGCGTCCGGGTTCCTGTACCTGTGGAACCTGACCAACTCGGGCTGGGCGAACGAGTTCTACGCCGCCGCCATCCAGGCTGGCAGCAAGAACTGGACCGCGTGGTTCTTCGGCTCGCTCGACGCCGGCAACGCGATCACCGTGGACAAGCCCCCCGCAGCCTTCTGGATCCCCGGCCTGCTGGGCCGCCTCTTCGGCTTCAGCTCGTTCACGATGCTCCTGCCCGAGGCACTCATGGGCGTCGCATCCGTGGCGCTGCTGTACGCCGCGGTGAAGCGCGTGAGCGGTCCGGCGGCGGGACTCATCGCGGGTGGCGCACTCGCGGCCACCCCGGTCGCGGCGCTCATGTTCCGATTCAACAACCCGGACGCGATGCTCACGCTCTGCCTCGTCCTCGCCGCCTACATGACGGTCCGGGCGATCGAGAAGGCGGGCTGGAGGTGGCTCGCCGGCGCGGGCGCGCTCCTGGGGCTCGCGTTCCTGACCAAGATGCTCGCCGGGCTCATCGTCGTCCCCGCATTGGCGCTGGCCTACCTGTGGGCCGCACCCACCACGCTGCGCCGGCGCATCGTGCACCTGCTCGGCGCGCTCGGCGGCCTCGTTGCCGTCTCCGGCGCGTACATCCTCGCGTTCACTCTCACCCCCACGAGCGTCCGCCCCTACATGGCGGGCTCGCAGACCAACAGCTTCCTCGAGCTCACGTTCGGGTACAACGGGCTCTCGCGCATCTTCGGCAACCGCGGCGGGTTCGGCGGCGCGGTACGCGACCGGGCGGCCGACGCCGGAGCTGCCGCCGGCGGCGGATTCGCTGA
The DNA here is from genome assembly GCF_020886775.1 of Sinomonas cyclohexanicum. Taxonomy (GTDB): domain Bacteria; phylum Actinomycetota; class Actinomycetes; order Actinomycetales; family Micrococcaceae; genus Sinomonas; species Sinomonas cyclohexanicum. Next base: position 695,939 of record NZ_AP024525.1, on the reverse strand, counting down.
CGCCGGTGCCGCCGCCGGCGGATTCCCGGGCGGCACCCTCGCGGGCGGCGGCCCCGGCAGCGGGGGCAACTCGATGTTCGGCGGATCCGCCGGTCTGACGCGCATGTTCGGCTCGAGCTTCGGCACCGAGATCTCCTGGCTCCTGCCCGCGGCGCTCATCCTGCTCGTGGCCGGGCTATGGTTCACCCGCGGTGCGGTGCGGACGGACCGCGTGCGGGCCTCCCTCATCATCTGGGGCGGCTGGACCGTGCTCACCGCCGCAGTGTTCAGCTTCATGACCGGGACCGTGCACCCGTACTACGCGATCGCGCTCGCACCGGGCATCGCCGGGGTGGTGGGGATCGGCGCGGCCGAGCTGTGGCGCGGCCGGGCATACTGGCCCTCGCGGATCGTGCTCGCAGTGGCGGTGCTCGGCACGAGCGTGTGGACCGCCGTGCTGCTCGGCGGCTACGCCAACTGGCTGCCGTGGCTGCGCGTGGTCATCGTGGTCCTCGGGGTCCTCGCGGCCGCCGGGCTCCTCGTCCGGGTCGACATGCTGCGTGCCCCTCGCCTGCAGGCCGGCCGGTTCCATCTCGGGGCCGTCGCCCTGGCCGTGACCGCAGTCCTCGCGGGCGGCCTGGGCACGACGGCGTTCACCATCGCCACCGCGTCCGTGGGCCACAGCGGCGCAATCCCCACGTCCGGCCCATCGGGTTCAGGCGGGTTCGGCGCCCGAGGCGCAGCGTTCACGCAGTTCAGGGACCGCACCGGCGCCCAGGCTGACGGCGGCGCGCAGGCCGGCGGACAGACCGGCCAGGCCCAGGGCTTCGGCGGCGGCCAGGGCGGCCCGGGTGGTGGCGCCGCGGCGTCGCCCGAGCTGGTCGCGCTCCTGCAGGCCACCACCACGAAGTGGTCCGCGGCCACGAACGGCTCCAATTCGGCCGCATCCCTCGAGCTCGCGTCCAACACCAACGTGATCGCGATGGGCGGCTTCACCGGCAGCGACCCGTACCCGAGCCTCGACGAGTTCAAGGCCATGGTCGCCAACGGCCAAGTCACCTACTACATCGCGGGCGGCGGCATGGGTGGCGGCTTCGGTGGCCAGGGCCGAAGCGACACCTCGGCGATCACCCAGTGGGTGGAGGCCAACTTCCAGGCGCAGACCGTCGGCTCCACCACCGTCTACAAGCTGGTGGGATGATGGCAGGCACCCTGGGCTTCGACTCCGCTGAACTCGGCTCGACCACGCTGGAGGCCCAGACGGCGTCATCCCCCCGCCGTCTGGGAGTCACCTCCCGGAGGTCACGTGCCGCAAGTGCAGCCGGTACCGTCCGGCGGCGGGCGGAGCTCGCCGCCGTGCTCGTGGCCATCGGAGCGCTGTACCTCTGGAACCTGGCAGCCAACGGCTGGGCCAATGCCTTCTACTCGGCCGCCGCGCAGGCCGGCAGCCAGAACTGGGAGGCGTTCTTCTTCGGGTCCTCCGACGCTGGGAACTCCATCACGGTGGACAAGCCGCCGGCCTCGCTGTGGATCGTCGACCTCTCCGTGAAGGCGTTCGGGCTCAACTCGTGGTCCATCCTCGTCCCCGAGGTGCTCATGGGCGTGGGCACAGCCTGGATCCTCTACCTGGCGGTCCGTCGGGCCGTCCGCCCGGCGACCGGCAGCGATGCGACCGCGCACGGCGCGGGGCTCGTCGCCGCCGTCGTGCTCGCGCTGACCCCCGTCGCCGCGCTCATGTTCCGGTTCAACAACCCGGACGCGCTCCTCGTGCTGCTCATGACCGCGGCCGGGTACGCAACCGTCCGGTCCATCCAGGACGGGAAGGCGCGGTGGCTCGTCGCCGCTGGCGTGCTGCTCGGGTTCGGCTTCCTGACCAAGCAGCTGCAGGTGCTGCTCGTGGTGCCGGGCTTCGCGCTCGCGTACCTGTGGGCCGCACCGCACCGGCTCACGCGGCGGCTCGCGCACCTCGCGGCCGCGCTCGGCGCGATGGTCGTCGCGGCCGGATGGTGGATCCTCGCGGTGGAGCTCACGCCGGCGAGCGCACGGCCGTTCATCGGCGGCTCGCAGACCAACTCGATCCTCGAGCTCACGTTCGGCTACAACGGGCTCGGCCGGCTCGACGGCACCGAGGTCGGCTCCGTGGGCGGCGGCAACGGCTGGGGACAGCCCGGGCTCTCGCGCCTGTTCTCCGACTCGTTCGGCGGGCAGATCGCGTGGCTGCTGCCCTCCGCGCTGATCGTCGGTGCGGCGATCCTCTGGGTGGGCCGCCGTGCACCGCGCACCGACGCGGTCCGTGCATCCGTCATCGCGTGGGGCGCGTGGATCCTCGTCACGGGCCTGACGTTCAGCCTCATGGCAGGCATCATCCACGAGTACTACACGGTGGCGCTGGCCCCGGGCATCGCCGCGCTCGCCGGGATCGGCGGCGGCATCCTGTGGCATCGCCGCCACGCGGCGTTCGAGGCCGTGGCCCTCGCGGCGGCCGTCCTCGCCGCCGGCATCACGGGCGCGGTGCTGCTCGGCCGCGCCTCGGGCTTCGTGCCGTGGCTGGGGTGGGCCGTGGTGGCGGCCTCCGTCCTGGCCGGCCTCGGCGTTCTGGCCAGCGGGTTCCGCACGCGCCTCGCCCCGAGCTGGGCCGGACCGCCCGCACGCACGACGGCGGCACTCGCCCTCGTCGCGGCCCTCGCCGGGCCCTTCGCGTTCACGCTCCAGACGGTCTCGACGTCACACACCGGCGCGATCGTCACCGCAGGCCCGTCCTCCGGGTTCGGCCCCGGCCGCGGTGGGTTCGGCGGCCAGCGGCAGTTCATCCAGGGCCAGCTCGGCCAGGGCAACACCGGCCCCGCGGCCGGCGGGTTCGGCCAGCAGGGCCCGGGCCAAGGCGGCTTCGGCGGTGCGGGGGGCCGCGGAGGTGCCGGCGGGCTCCTGGGCGCGGCCACGCCGTCGTCCGACCTCGTCGCCGCCCTCGAGACCGACTCCGCCGCCTACACGTGGGCCGCGGCCGTGGTGGGCTCCAACAACGCTGCCGGATACCAGCTCGCGTCCGGGCTCCCGGTCATGGCCCTCGGCGGATTCAACGGGACCGACCCCTCCCCCACGCTCGCGCAGTTCCAGGAGCTCGTCGCCCAGCACAGGGTGCACTGGTTCATCGCCGCGAACCTCATGCAGGGCAATTCCGGCTCCGACGCGGCCCGCCAGATCGCGGCGTGGGTCGAGGCGAACTTCACCGCCCAGACCATCGGCGGGGCCGCCGTCTACGAGCTGGGGTGAGGCCTGCCGGGCGATGTCTGAGAATTCCCCACGGGGATGTCGAGAATGTCGCGCCCGCTCCGACGTACCGTCGAGGCACGGACACGTGCCCGATCCGACGGCAGAGACGAGGAGCACCATGAAGTACGTCATCCTGATCCATTCGAACCCGCAGCCGTGGGGCCACCCGACCTCGGACTTCGTGCCCGAGCACCAGCAGCTCCCGGAGGAGGAGCGCTCGCGTCTGGGCAAGGCGTTCGACGACGCGCTTGCCGAGATGATGGAGCGCGGCGAGTTCGTGCACGCTGAGGCGCTCGGGCATCCCGGCAGCTCGCGGCTGTTCCGCTGGCGGGGCGGCGACCGCGTGGTGACCGACGGGCCTTACGCCGAGGGGAAGGAGCACCTTGCCGGCTTCTTCCTCATCGACGTCGAAGGCCAGGACCGCGCGGAGGAGATCGCCCGGGCGTTCAGCGGGCCCGGGGAATCCGTCGAGCTGCGCCCGGTGATGTCCGTCGGCGCGGACTGAGCGCATGATGCCCGGCCTCGAGGACGTGTGGCGGACCGAACTGCCGCACGTCCTCGCCGCGCTCACCCGCCGCTACGGGCGCTTCGCGGACTGCGAGGACGCGGCCCAGCTGGCCCTCATCGCGGCGGCCGAGCAGTGGCCCCGCGACGGGGTGCCTGAACAGCCGCGGGCATGGCTCCTGCGGGTCGCGTCGCGGCGGCTCGTGGACGGGCTCAGGAGCGAGGGCGCGCGCCGGGCCCGTGAGGACGCGGCGGCCCGGGGCGCCTGGGCCGAGGATCCCCTGCCCGCGCAGCCCGACGACGCCCTGCAGCTCATGGTCCTGTGCTGCCATCCCGCCCTCTCCCGGTCCTCGCAGGTGGCGCTCACCCTCAGGGCCGTCGCGGGCCTGACAACCGCCCAGATCGCCGCCGGGTTCCTCGTGCCCGAGGCGACCATGGCACAGCGGATCAGCCGTGCGAAGACCGCTCTCGCGAGGTCCGGAGCACGGTTCGCGCCGCCGCGGCCCGAAGACCTCCCCGGCCGGCTCCTCGCCGTCCGCCACGCGGTCTCGCTGCTCTTCACCGAGGGGCACCTGCGCAGCGCGGGGGCCGAAGCGATGAGCGCCCCGTTCGCAGCGGAGGCGATCGCCCTGGCCCGCGAGCTGTTCGCCCAGGCCCCCAGCGACCCGGAGAACGCAGGCCTGCTCGCGCTCCTCGTCCTCACCCACGCGCGGGCCGCAGCCCGGGTAGACGGGCGCGGCGACCTGGTCCCGCTCGCGGACCAGGATCGCGCCCTGTGGGACAGGAACCTGATCCTCGAGGGAGTCAGCCTGCTCGAGGAGGCCCTCCCGCGCGGCTACGTGGGCGAGTTCCAGCTGCAGGCGGCGATCGCGGCCGTCCACGCCGAGGCCGCGACGGCGGGCGATACCGACTGGCCCCAGATCCTCGAGCTCTACCGGATGCTCGAGGCCGTGGCGCCGTCCGCGGCCACCACCATCGGGGTGGCCGCCGCCACAGCGGAGGCCGAGGGCCTGGAGGCGGGGCTCATGGTGCTCAGAGCCGTCGACGACGAGCGCAACCACCGCGTGCACGCCGTGCGAGGCCACCTGCTGGCTCGCCTCGGCGACGCCGACGGGGCCCGTGCCGCCTTCGAGAGGGCCGCGCAGCTCACCCGCAGCATCCCGGAGCAGCGGTACCTTCACCGCGTCGCGGCGGAGCTGCCGCCGGGCGCCGGGTGAGCGGGGCCGGTCCCGCTCACCGACCGCCGAGCCGGCGCACGACGCCGCGCGGAACCTCCCGCCGTGGGCGCGGCCCTGCCGCAACGACGTCTCTGGCGGCTACCGTTGGGCGCATGGCGGATTCCGAGATCCTGCACGTGGACGGCCCCGACGGCGCGCGGGAGGTCAAGCTGAGCAGCCCCGACAAGGTGCTGTGGCCGGGCGTCGAGGGGCAGGGCCCCCTCACGAAGCGCGATCTGGCCCACTATCTGATCTCGGTGGCCACGCCGTTCCTGCGCCTCAACGGCGACCGGCCCATGACGCTGCAGCGTTTCCCGGAGGGGATCGACGGGGAGGAGTTCTTCTCGAAGCGGCCGCCGCGGGGTGCGCCCCCCTATCTCCGGACGGTGACGTGCACGTACCCGTCACATCGGCGCCACGACCAGCTCGTGTTCGACGAGGCCGCCGCGCTCGCGTGGGCGGCCCAGATGGGGACCATCACGTTCCACCCGTGGCCGGTTCGCACGGCCAATCTGGACAACCCGGACGAGCTGCGCATCGACTTGGACCCCCAGCCCGGCCGGGCGTTCGGCGACGCCGTCGTCGCGGCCCAGGCCCTGAGGGAGGTCATGGCGGAGGCCGGGCTCATGGCCTATGCGAAGACGTCCGGCAACCGCGGCGTCCACGTCTACGCGCGCATCCGGCCCACGCACGAGTTCCAGGCCGTGCGGCACGGCGTCATCGGGATCGCACGCGAGCTCGAGCGCCGTATGCCGGACCTGGTCACGACGTCCTGGTGGAAGGAGGAGCGCGGCGAGCGGGTTTTCGTGGACTTCAACCAGGCCAACCGAGACCGCACGATCGCCGCCGCCTACTCCCCTCGGCCCCTGCCCCACGCGCCCGTCTCGACCCCGCTGACCTGGGACGAGCTGGCCGAGGCCGACCCGCGCGACCTCACCGTCCGCACGGTCCCCGCGCTCTTGGCCTCGCGGGACTGCCCGTGGTCGGACATCGACGGCACGGCTGGAGATGTGGGCGGCGCGCTCGCCCTGTGGGAGAAGGACCTCGAGCGCGGGCTCGGCGAGCTCAACTTCCCGCCCGACTACCCCAAGATGCCCGGCGAACCGCCGCGGGTCCCGCCGAGCAAGCGCAAGGCCGACAGGGCCGACGCGGAGTACATGGCCCCGAAGGCCGAGCGGGACGCCGAGTGGGGCACGGCCATCGCGCCGCCGTACGGACCGATGCTCGCAAAGCCCCTCAAGAAGCTGCCCGAGGGCGACTACCTGTACGAGCCCAAGTGGGACGGCTTCCGCTCGATCGTGTGGCGGTCCGGCGACCGGGTCGAGATCGGGTCCCGCAACTCACTTCCCATGACCCGCTATTTCCCGGAACTCGTCGAGGCCTTCGTGGCCAACCTTCCCGACCACTCGGTCATCGACGGCGAGATCATCCTCATCGATCCCGAATCCGGCGACCGGCTCAACTTCGACGCCCTCCAGCAGCGCATCCACCCGGCGGCCTCGCGGATCGCGAAGCTCGCCGCGGCCACCCCGGCGAGCTTCGTCGCCTTCGACCTGCTCGCGCTCGGACAGGTCAACTACGTCGAGCGTCCCTTCCGGGAACGGCGCGCGGCCCTCGAGGAGGCGCTCAAGGACGCCGCACCGCCGGTCTACCTGACGCAGGCGACCGGGGACCCCGCCGTCGCCCTCGAGTGGTTCAGCACGTTCGAGGGCGCTGGCTTGGACGGCGTCATCGCGAAGCCGCTCGGCGAGCCCTACGCCGAGGACAAGCGGGTCATGGCCAAGCTCAAGCACGAGCGGACCGCGGACTGCGTGCTCGCGGGGTACCGCCTGTACAAGGACGAACCCGACGCCATCGGGTCCCTGCTGCTCGGCCTCTATGACGGAGAAGGCCTGCTCCACTCCGTGGGGGTCATCGGTGCGTTCCCGATGGCCCGCCGCCGCGAGCTCTTCGCGGAGCTGCAGCCGCTCGTCACGACGTTCGACGGGCACCCGTGGGCCTGGGCGCAGCCCGCCGACGTGACACCGGACAACCGTGACCAGTCGATCCCCCGCACGCCGACGGCCGCGGCCCACTCCCGCTGGAACGCGAACAAGGATCTCTCCTTCGTGCCGCTTCGGCCGGAGCGCGTCGTCGAGGTGCGCTACGACCACATGGAAGGCGACCGATTCCGGCACACCGCGCAATGGGTCCGGTGGCGCGAGGACCGCCAGCCGTCGTCGTGCACCTATGACCAGCTCGAGGAACCGGTCAGCTACGACCTCTCCTCGGTCCTGGCCGGGGAGAGGCCCGCGTAGCCCTCGCGCCGGCAGCCGGTTCCCCGGCTGCGGGACTACCCGTTGGGCCGGTTCGGGAGGTACTGGATGGCCCAGCGGTTGCCGTCCGGATCGGCGAAGCTGACGAAGTGTCCCCAATCGAGGACCTCGACGTCGCTCACCTCGACGCCGCGGGACGCGAGCTCGTCGTGCGCCTTGTGGATGTCCGCCACGACAATCTGGAGCGCCGACGTGCCCGGCGGGACGGGCGCGAGGCCCTCACCGAACGCAATCGAGCACGCCGAGCCGGGCGGGGTGATCTGGACGAACCGCAGGTTCTCGTTGACGCGCTGGTCGTAGTCGAGGTGGAAGCCCACCTTGTTCACGTAGAAGTCGATCGAGCGGTCGACGTCGCTGACGGGGATGAAGGCGAGTTCCAGTTTCCAGTCCATGACCCCACGCTACGGGCGCACGACGGCGGGCGGAACCTCCCGCGGACGGGCTGCGGACAGTTCCGGTCCGCAGCGCCCGTCCGAAAGTTTTTCTCTGGGAGGAGTGACCTTTCCCGGAACCGGATCGGTTCAGGGTGTGTAGGTCGCCGCTGAGCGGCCTGTCCATCCGATCCCGATCCTCCAGGAGCTTCCATGTCTGTCCTCGCTGCCCTCGCCTCGAGCAAGATCGCGGTGAGCGCCGCCGCCCTCGGCGCCCTGACCGTCGGTGGTTTCGGCACCGCCGCCTACACGGGCTCGCTGCCCACCGATGCCCAGCAGGTGGCCCACCGGGTCATCGGGGCCCCAGCGCCGAAGCCCGTGCAGGATGCCCAGGACGCCGCTACGGCGGCCGCACAGCACGCCAAGGGCGAGGCGGCCAAGGACGCCGCCTCGGCCACGGACGCCGCTACGAAGGCCGCTTCGGACGCACGGGACGGCGCCCGGGGCGCCGTCCCGCAGGCCACGCCGGGCACCTCGGCCTCCGGCGCCGCGGACATCGACATCCCCGGCCTGTGCCACGCGAACGCCCAGGGCGCCCTCGACGCCGCGTCCGCCGGCTTCAAGTCCCTCGCGCTGGCCGCGAACGGCGAGGCCAACGTCGCGGCATTCTGCCAGGCCCGCGGCGCATCGGCTTCCGCCCAGGGCTCCGCAGGGGCCGATTCGGCACTGGACGCCGTGCCGGCCGCTCCGAGCCTGCCGTCGCTGCCCGCTGTCCCGGGCCAGAATGCCCTTTCGTCGGCCCCCACCGCCCCGTCCTCGGTTCCGGCCCTGCCGACGGCCGCGCCGTCCGTGCCGTCCGAGGTGACGAAGGCTGTCCGCCCGTAGCGTCGGGTAGGCTGGCTCACCGTGCCCGGGGGTCCCGCGAGCGCGGGACCCCCGGGCCACACCACCACGGCGCGCGTCCCGGACCGTCCCCGGGCCGCTGTGGCGCCGTTCGCCAACGAACAGGATGCACTGGTTGCAGACCACAGAGAACGCCGGATCCGTGATCGCCGCTGATGATCACGGAAGCCCGGCCGCGCTCTTCACGGCGGCGTACCGCGCATACTCTGGCCCCGTGCAGGGTTACCTCCGGGCGCGGGGCGTCGATGACCCCGACGCCGCAACGCATGATGTCTTCCTGACCCTGTACACGCGCATGGTCCCGTCCGGCCGGGAGGAGCCACCAAGGGTCACCGGTGGCCTCGAGGGCGCCAAGGCCCTCGCCTTCACGATCGCCCACGGCCGCGCCGTCGACCACCACCGCCGCCGGGCGAGGACTCCCTACCTCGTCCCGCACGAGGCCGAGACCGACCCGCGCCGCGCCCCTACGACTCCCGAAGATGCCGTGCTGGCGGGAAGCGGTGCCCTTGCACTCCTGGACGAGCTCCCCGAGGACTACCGGGAGGTCCTGCTGCTGCGCATCGTCGCAGACCTCTCGATCGAACAGACTGCCACGGTCATGGGGCGGACCGCGGGGGCGGTCAAGCAGCTCCAGCGCCGAGCCCTGAAGGAACTCCGAAACCACGTGTCCACGAAAGAACTGAGCACGCCATGACATCAGCACCAGATCCTGAAGACCTCGGCGTCGTCGACGAGCTCCTTGCTGGCATGGGAACCGAGGACGCGGAGCCGCTGAGACCTGTCCTCGCCGAGCTGCGATCTCTCGCCGTGGCCGGACCCGTGCTTCCCAACCGGCGCCTCGCCGCCCTCCTCGTGGACGATGCGGCCCCGACGGCGCCTCTGGCCGTCCTGCAGGGCACGCTCACCGCCGCGGCCCACGTTGGCCACACGGAGCAGCCCAGCACACCAGCGACCGCAGCGCTCCCCACGTCACAGGCCGCCGCGGACCTCCTCGCGAGCACCCGCGTGCTCCCGGCAGATGAGGCGCCGGACGCCGGGGTCGTGGCCCTCAACGCCGCCCGCCGCGGACGCGTCGCCCGGCAGGACTTCCCGGGGCAGCGGCCCCGCGGGCGCCGTCCGGTCGTGACGGCCATGGTCATCGCGCTCGCTGCGGGCGCCGCGACCGCGGCGGCGGCCGTCGCCCAGAGCGGGATCTTCCCGGGTCCGGACAGCGGCGTCACGAGGAATATGGGCCCCGCCACGGGCGAACCGCGCGAGGCTCCCTCCGAGGCGCCGGCCCAGCCCGACGGCTCCATCAGCCCACGGCTCGCCCCGGCCGAGCAGTCACCGCGGGGCCCGTCGCCCGCGAGCACCGCGGGCCCGACCTTGGGTCCGTCGTCAAACCCGCAGACATCGTCTCCCGCGCCCGCGGAAGGCGGCCCGGCGGTGCCTCTCCCCTCGTTGCCGATCCCGTCAGCGCGCCCTGCGGTTCCGACACCCGCCCCCACGGTCCCGGACATGCTGCCGCTGCCAAGGCCGACCGGCCTCCTCCCCGGCGGCCAGCTTCCGCTGCCCTAGCCGTCGGGTCGCCCGGCAACCGGGCGCGCTACTTGGCGAGCCCGTACAGCCGGTCGCCGGCGTCCCCGAGGCCCGGGACGATGTAGGCCTTCTCATTGAGCCGCTCATCGATCGAGGCGAGGACGATCTTGACGTTCGCGTCGCCGAGGCCCGCCTCGAGCCGCTTGAGCCCCTCGGGAGCGGCCAGCAGGCAAATGCACGTGACATCGCTCGCGCCGCGGCGGAACAGGAACGTGATGGCCTCGCTCAACGTCCCACCCGTGGCGAGCATGGGGTCGAGGACGAAGACCTGCCGGCCCGTGAGGTCCTCGGGGAGGCGCTCGGCATACGTGACGATGTCGAGGGTCTCCTCGTCGCGGGCCATGCCGAGGAAACCGACCTCGGCGGTCGGAACGAGCTTGACCATGCCCTCGAGCATCCCGAGCCCGGCGCGCAGGATGGGCACGACGAGGGGGGTCGGCTTCGTGAAGGCGGTGCCGGTCGTGACCGTCACAGGGGTCTCGATCGTGACCGGCTCGGTGCGCACCTCGCGGGTGGCCTCGTATGCCAGGAGCGTCACGAGCTCTTCGGTCAGCTGCCTGAAGACGGGGCTCGGGGTGTTCTTGTCCCGCAGGACGGTGAGCTTGTGCGCGACGAGCGGGTGGTCCACGACGAGAGTTCGCATGCCAGAGAAACTACCAGCCTCACCCCGGCGGCGCGCCACCGCTGGAGGAGGACGACGGCGGCGGGCCGGGGGCGCCGTCGTGCGCACCGGCGGCGGTGGGCGCCGCAGCACGTGAGAGCCGCACGAGGTGGAAGACCCGATGGGCGACGATCACGATCGTCAGCCACGCGAGCCCGAGGAACCAGGCGGCCACGACGTCCGTGAGCCAGTGGTGGCCGAGGAACACGCGCGAGAGGCCGATGGCGAACGCGTAGGCCGCGGCGACCGTGATCGTGGCCACGCGGGCCCACGTGTGGCGCACCTTGAGGCAGACGAGGTAGGCGATGATACCCGCGAGGACCGTGGCGTTGAGGGTGTGGCCGCTGGGGAACGAGGGCGTGTGCTCGTACGGCGGGACGGCCAGGGCCAGCGGCGGGCGGGCCCGGCCAGTGAGCTGCTTGCCGAAGAGGGTCACGAGGAGGGAGCCGACGGCGGCTGCGGGAATGAGGACGAGCGGGCGCCAGTGCCGCATCCAGAAGGTCAGCACCGCGGTCGCGACGCGGCGACGATCGGGGCGATCACCCCGCCGCCGACGTTCGTGAAAGCGGTCACCGCGCTGTCCAGCGCGGGCGTCCGCGCCGACACTGCCCAAGTGAGCACCGGCTGATCGAGCGAGGCGACGGCGTCGTGCTCGACCACCGACTCGTACACCTCACCGCCGGCCCACGAGAACCCCAGCACGAGTGCGGCGCCGACGGCCAGCAGGATCCACATCGACGCGTGCGGCCCCAGCCACCGTGCCAGGACCCCGATCAGCCGCTGGAGGACGCCTCCCTCGCGCACCAGTGCCCCTTTCCGGCCCACCGGCCGGCCGGACCCTTCAGAACAAGTCTCCCCCTGCGGCCGAACCTATCATTGGACCCATGCCAGCCCCCGGACCCCACGGACCGCTCGATCAGGAGCGCCTGCACGAGGACTGGATGCGGCTCGCCCTGCGCGAGGCGCGCGCGGCCGAGGCCACCGGGGACGTGCCGATCGGCGCTGTCGTGATCGGGTCGGGCGGGGAGGTGCTCGCCGTCGGGCGCAACGAGCGCGAGGCGCTCGGCGACCCGACGGCCCATGCCGAGGTCCAGGCGATCCGCGCCGCAGCTGGCGTCCTCGCGCGCGACGGCGCGGGCGACGGCTGGCGGCTGGCCGACTGCACGCTCGTGGTCACCTTGGAGCCGTGCGCGATGTGCGCCGGAGCGATCGTCCTCGCGCGGATCCCCCGCGTCGTGTTCGGCGCGTGGGACGAGAAGGCCGGCGCCGCGGGCAGCGTGTTCGACATCCTGCGAGAACGGCGGCTCAACCACTGGGTCGAGGTGTACCCGGGCGTGCTCGAGGACGAGTGCGGGTCCCTCCTGCGGGCGTTCTTCGCCCAACACCGCTGAGTCAGGGCTGCTCGCGGCGGGCCGCACGCCGGTAGCCGAGCGCCGTGACGACCGCCAGGACCACGGACCACCCGACGACGATGGCCCAGCTCCGCAGCGGGCTGAAGTCCGCGGTGACGCCGAGGAAGCCGAGCTCCTCCTTCGGCGCGAGCGAGGTCCAGACGAGCATGCCCAGATGGTGAGTGGGCATCCACGGCGCGATGTCGCCGAACACCTTCGGGAGCGCGGACAGCGGCATGAAGTATCCGGAGAGGAAGGAGAGCGGGAGGAACACGAGGTTGACGATCGTCGTGGCCGCACGCGTCCGCACCCAGTAGGCGATCGCGGTCCCGGTCGTCGCGAAAGCGATCGAGCCCGCGACGGCGGTGGCCGATGCGCCGGCCCACGGCCCGAGCTCGAACCGGATCCCGCCCACCAGGGCGACGGCGCTGATGAGCAGGACGATCGCCACGGAGAAGACGATGTTGAGCACGAGCTTGCCCACGAAGTACGCCATCATCGGCATCGGCGTCGCGAAGAGCCTGCGGAGCCAGCCCTTGGCGCGTTCCTGCGCGATGTCGCCGCCCATCGAGAAGAGCGACTGGCTCACCACCCCGTAGCAGGCGAACGAGCCGAAGAGAATCACGCCCACCCCCGTCCCCGAGGGCAGCTTCTGGCTCGACTGGGCGAGGCCGAACATCGAGAACAGGATGGCCGGCAGGACCACGACGCCGACGAGGTACTCGGGCGTCCGGAGCACCTTGACGACCTCGGCCCGGCTCTGGGCCCACAGCGCGCCGGCAAGGCCCCGACCGCGGCGGGCGGTCGGGCTCAGCCTGCGTTCGGGAAGGGCAGTCACGGAATCCCTCCGTCGTTGGTCTTCGGCCTGGCCGCGGGTGCGGTCAGGTGCAGGAAGGCGTCCTCGAGGCTCGCCTCGGTAACCGTCAGCTCCGCGACCTCCCAGCCTTGGGTGAACAGCTTCCGCAGGAGGGCTTCTGGGCTGTTGCACCGCACGACGGCGGCCCTCGCCGTCCCTGGTGAGGCGCCGGCGGGCGGCTGCTCGCCGGCGTCGAACTCCGCGTGGATGACGCCCTCGGTCGTGGTCAGCACATCGAGCGGGGCATCCGTGGTGAGGGCCACGCGCCGTCCGGCGACGAGGCGCTTGGCGGCCTCGGGCGTGCTGTCGAGGATGATGCGCCCGTTGTCGAGGAGGACGAGGCGCTGCGCGAACTCGTCGGCCTCCGCGAGGTTGTGGGTGGAGAACAGGATCGTCTTGCCGAGGCCTGCGAATCCGCGGACCTGCGCCCAGAACTCGCGCCGCGCGGCGACGTCGAGGGAGGCCGTCGGCTCGTCGAGGTACATCAGGTCGGGATCGCCCACGATGGCCATCGCGAAGGAGAGCCTCTGGCGCAGCCCACCCGAGAGCTCGCTGGTCTTCTTGCGGGCGTGGTCTGTGAGGTCGGCACGCCCGAGGGCCTCGGCGACGGGGATGCCGACCGGGTAGTAGCTCGAGACGAGGGTGACGATCTCCCGGACTGTGAGGCCGTCCGGCGCGTCGGTGTCCTGCAGCATCGCTCCCACGCGCGACTTGACTGCTCTCGAGGACGGCCCGGCGCCGAAGACCTCGACCGTGCCGGAGGTGGGGGTGCGCATGCCGAGCAGGAGCTCGATGAGCGTGGTCTTCCCCGCGCCATTCGGGCCGAGGACCGCCACGACCTCTCCCGGCGCCACCTCGAGGCGGACGCCGTCGAGGGCGAGTTTGTCACCGTATCGCTTGGTGAGTGATGAGATAGCGATGGCCGTCGGACCGGCCGCCCGGGGTTGCCCCATGGCCAGACCCTAGCAGGAGCCACCGACGGCCCAGTAGGGGCCCGGGGGCGGACGATGGAATGATGGGCGGGACACACTCCCGACCTCACACTTCCGGCCTCCGGAGCGTCTACACGGTGATGGACACGAAACAGCCCTTCGAAATGCTCGTCGAGCTCCACGGAGCCACGGTGCTACGGGTGTGCCGCGCCGTCGTAGGCCCGCTGGATGCCGACGACGTCTGGCAGGAGACCTTCATCTCCGCGCTGCGGGCGTACACCGAGCTCCCGGCGGATGCCAACGTCGAGGCGTGGCTCGTCCGGATCGCCCACCGACGGTCGCTGGACTCCGTTCGCGCCGCCGGCCGGCGCGCCGTGCCCATCGAGTCTGTGCCGGAGGGCGCCTCCCCGCTCGGGAACCCCGGCCCGCCCGGCGACGGGGTCTGGGCCCACGTGGCCCAGCTCCCGGACAAGCAGCGGCGGGTGATCGCCTACCGCTATCTGGGCGACCTCCCGTTCGGGGAGATCGCCGACATCGTCGGCGGGACCCCCGCCGCCGCGCGCCGCTCGGCCGCGGACGGGCTCAAGAAGCTCCGCACCCTCATCTCGGAAGACCAGCACGAAGGAAGCATCCATGAGCACCGCTGACCAGGTCGGGTCTCCGCAGGGCACCGGGCCCGTGGACCTCGTCTTCCCGCCCCACCTGACCGTGATCGAGCCGGGAGTGCTCGAACGGCTCCGGAGTTCCCTCGCCATCGAGGCGGGGCGGGAGGGCCTGCTCGACGTCGCCTACCGGGTGATCGACTCGCCTGTGGGCCGACTGCTGATCGCCGCTACAGAACGCGGGCTCGTCCGCGTGGCCTTCGAAAGGGAGGGCCACGAGACGGTGCTTCAGTCGCTGGCCGACAAGCTCAGCCCGCGCATCCTCGAGGCGCCCTCCCGTCTGGAGTCCGCCGCGAGGGAGATCGCAGAGTATTTCGAGGGGGTCCGCACAGAGTTCGACCTCCCGCTCGACCTGCGCCTGTCCTCCGGATTCCGCCGCACCGTCCTCGCACACCTGGGCGAGATCCCCTTCGGTGTCACGGAGAGCTACACGGAAGTCGCCAGGGCAGTCGGGAACCCGAAGGCCGTGCGCGCCGTCGGGACCGCCTGCGCCACGAACCCGCTGCCCGTCGTGGTGCCGTGCCACCGCGTCCTCCGGTCCGATGGCAGCCTCGGCGGGTACATCGGCGGGCTCGAGACCAAGACCGCGCTCCTCGCGCTCGAGGCGGCGGCGTGACAGCGGCCCTCTTCGGCGACGATCTCCTGGAGCGGCCGCGTCGGGCGCTCGCGCCGGGCGCGGTTCACGTGCCGGGGTGGCTGAGTGTGGCCCAGCAGGCCTGGATCGCTGCGCGCTTTCGCGAATGGTCCGCCGGGCCGGTCCCGCTCCGGGCGGCGAGCGTTCGTGGGCACGAGATGTCGGTGAAGACGGTGTGCCTCGGCTGGCACTGGCAGCCGTACCGTTACAGCCGCGAGGCCGCTGACGTGAACGGCGCCCGGGTGCTCCCGTTCCCCGAGTGGCTCGTGCGCGTGGGACGCCTCGCCCTCGCCGAGGCCTACGGGCCAGGCCGCGCGGCCTATGCCTACACGCCGGACACGGCTTTGGTGAACTACTACGACGGCGCGGCACGGATGGGCATGCACCAGGACAAAGACGAGGTCTCCCGGGAGCCCGTCGTGTCGCTCTCGATCGGCGACAGCTGCCTGTTCCGGTTCGGCAACACCGAGACCCGTGCCAAGCCGTACGAGGACCTCACGCTGGCCTCGGGAGACCTATTCGTGTTCGGCGGCCCGTCGCGGCTCGCGTTCCACGGCGTCATGAAGACCTATCCCGGGACCGCCCCCGACGGGTGCGGGATCGGATCCGGGAGGATCAACCTCACCCTCCGCGTCACCGGACTGGACTGAAAGGGGACACCCATGAGCGAGGCAGCACTCATCACGGGCGAGGACGGGCTCGCGAGGCCGTCCTGGGCCAGCGCGGATACCCTCATGCGCGAGTACTACGACACCGAGTGGGGCATGCCGGTGCGGGACGAGCATGGCCTCTACGAGCGCATCTCCCTCGAGGGGTTCCAGGCTGGGCTGTCCTGGGCCACGATCCTGCGCAAGCGGCCGGCATTCCGCGCGGCCTTCGCGGACTTCGACCCCGAGGCCGTGGCCCTGTTCACCGAGGAGGACGTCGAGCGGCTCATGCTGGACGCCGGGATCGTGCGCAACCGGGCCAAGATCAACGCGGCCATCACGAATGCCCGGGCGACGCTCGCCCTGCGGGAGGAGGGCGGCCTCGTGGAGTTCGTCTGGTCGTTCCAGCCGGCCGAGACGCCCGCACCCCTGACGTACTCGGAGATCCCCTCGTCCTCCCCGGAGTCGATTGCCCTGTCCAAGGCCCTGCGGAAAAAAGGGTTCGCGTTCGTCGGCCCGACCACGATGTACGCCCTCATGGAGGCCATCGGGATCATCGACACCCACCTCGTCGGCAGCCATCGGCGCGGAAGCTCGGGCGTGTGGACCTAGACGCGGTGGACGCAGACACGGTGGTCGCGCTCGGCAACACGGCGTCGAAGCCCGTCCGTCTCCGCGCGAACGGCGGCCTCGAGGCCGCCGCGATGCTCGCGAGCCTCGCGGCGCACTCGGTCCCCGGCGCCGAGCGCACCGACCTCGCCGCGGGGACGCACGAGCGCCTCATCCACACGGCGCACGGACCGGTCGCGGCGTCGATCCGGCTCGACCCCGCCGGGGCGGAGGCGACGTTGCACGGCCCCGCGGCCGGCGGGGACGAGGCCGTGACGGCCCTCCGCGTCTGGCTCGACCTCGACACGGGTGTCGCCGAGGTCCGGTCGGCGCTAGTCGGCGACCCCGTTCTGGCCCCGCTCCTCGAGGCACGTCCGGCGCTGCGTGTCATCGGCACCACCGACGCGTTCCAGACGGCCGTCACCACCGTGCTGGGCCAACAGGTCTCTCTCGCGGCCGGAAGGACTTTCGCGGGCCGGCTGGTCCAGGCGTACGGCACATCCGGTCCGCTGGGTCTGATGCGGTTCCCCGGCCCGGCGCCCCTTGCCGGGGCCGACCCCGAGGAGCTGCGGGCCGCCGTCGGGCTCACGGCCTCCCGGGCGAGGACCGTCCTTGCCGTGGCCCGCGCCTTCGCGGACCGCACGGGCGCGGCCGACCGCGGACGGCTCCCGCTCACCCGGGACGAGCTGCTGGCATTGCCGGGGGTCGGCCGGTGGACCGCCGACTACCTCGAGGTGCGCACGGGGCACCGTGATGCCTTTGCCCCCGGGGACCTCGTCCTGCGGCGATCGCTCGGCGGCATCACCGCCAAGGAAGCCGCAGTGCGGGCCGAAGGTTGGAGCCCCTACCGTGCCTACGCGCTCGTGCACCTGTGGACCGCGTCCGCCTACCTGTGAGGGGCCCAGTTTGGAGCTGGGCCTCCGTCCCGGTACAGTTGATGCCTGCTGGTGGTGTGTCCGAGCGGCCGAAGGTGCATCACTCGAAATGATGTTTGGGGCAACCCAACGGGGGTTCAAATCCCTCCACCACCGCCCAGCACGAAGGCCCGGAGTCCTCAGGATTCCGGGCCTTCGCCATGTCCGCCGGGGCGGTGCCGTCAGCCCAACAAGGTCTCGCCGATGAATCCGCGTTCCCAGCAGCCGGGCGGGACCGCGAACACGGCCGAGCCGACCGGCGTCGTCCACCGGTTCAGGAGGTCGAGCTCGTCCAGCCGCCGCTGGATCGGCACGAACTGGCGGTCGATATCCGCTTGATACGAGACGAAGATGAGCCCGGAATTCGAGATCTCGCCACCGGTGGGCTCGTCGTCGTAGTTGTACCCGCGGCGGAAGATCCGCTCCGCCGGGCTTCCGGGGGCCTCTCCTCGCGCTCGCCGGACGTGGGAGAATTCCGCGATCCGCGGGAACCCGAGCGGGGTAGTGGCGGCGAAGTCGGGCTGATCGTGCTCCTCGGTGCCAGTCAGGGGCGCGCCGTTCGAGAGCTTCCGGCCCACCGACGCCTCCTTCGCCACCGGATCGAGCTGGTCCCAGCCCTCGAGGTCCATGTGGATGCGCCGCGCCACAAGGCCCGTCCCCCCGGCAAGCCACCCCGTCCCCGCCCACACCACACGGTCGAACTCCTCGCTTCCGGGAACCGGGTTGGACGTGCCGTCGACCTGCCCGAACAGATTCCTCATGGTCGTCCCCGCAGCGGTGGACCCATGGGCCCACCGGAATCCGCGCTGCATCCAGCGCACTGCCGCAAATGAGCGGGCGTCCTTGAGGAGCATGCGGGTCGCATGGGCCACGGTGACCGGATCGTCTGCGGCAACCTGCAGCAGCAGGTCTCCATCGCTGAACTCAGGCCGGAGCCGGTCGACCGCGAAGGTGGGCAGCGGCCTGAGCCACTCGGGGGCGCTCCCTCCCGCGCGGGCCACGAACCCGGGGCCGAACCCGAACGTCACGGTCAGCCTCGCGGGAACCGAGGCGAGCTCGGGCTCCGTGTCCGCGAGGGCGGGGCTGCCGGCGGCGAGGCGGCCGGCGTCGTCGCTGAGGAGCCGCATCAGGCGGCGGAGGCCGTCCCGGTCCACGCCGTCGCGAAGATCCAGCGCCACAAGCCTCGAGTGGGCCTGGGCGGGGGTCGCGATGCCCGCCTGATGGTCGCCGTAGAACGGGATGGTCTGCGCACCATTCAGGACGGGATCGACCGCGGAGGCAGGCGCCGGAGCGTCCAACACCCGCGTCGCGCCGAGCGCCGCGGCGGCGCCGGCCCCGGCGGCAGCCCCTCCGATGAGGAACTGACGCCGGGTGTGCCGCGCGCGGTCAAGGTCCTGGCCGGCCCTCGTCATCAGTGGTCCATGCCCGTCGAGGACGCGGAAGCCGTCGCTCCCATGCCGCCGCCGGCGCTCGGGCTGCTGCCGGTGTAGGTCTCGTTCGCCCCCGTGAAGTCCTTGACACGGGCCGTGAATCCCACGGTGGAGTGGTCCGAGAAGGTGAGCGTGAGCTGGACGTCGTCGCCGGCACTGAGCGGTGCGGAGATGTCCATGAGCATGATGTGGTTCGCCCCGGGCGCTAGGGTGAGCGTGCCTCCGGCGGGGATAGTGAAGCCACCCTCTTTGGCGCGCATGGCCTGCTGGCCGCCCGCCGTGGTGGTGGTCTCGTGCAGTTCGGTCCGGCCCGCGGCCGCGGTCGTTGCCGAGACGAGCGTGATGTCCGCGCTGCCGTTGTTGGCAATCGTGCCGAAGGCCCCCGTCATGCCTTTGTCCGCCGCCTTGGCCCAGGCATCGGAGACGATCACCGAGGCAGCCGCCTGGGAGGCGGCGGGAACGGATGGTGCGCCCGCGCCAGCGCAGCCGGTCAGGGTCAGGGCGGCGGACGCGGCAAGTGCCGCGGTGGTGGCACGGAGGAGCGTACGGATGGTCATGGTGGTGTTTCCCTTCACAGGTCCCGGCGGCCGCGCGTCGGCGCGCTTCGCCGGCGCCGCCCACGGGTGCGCGAGCGGCGTCAGAGGTCTTGATGGCTCCTGAGCAGGCCTGATGGCGCGCGGGACAGGACCGTGCGGCGCAGTCAGACCGTGAAGGGGCGCGGCGGCCCACGCCGCTGGAGGGGGCAGCGCTGCGGCGCCGGGCGGAGCCGCGCCACCGGCCGTGCCGCTGCGGCGAGGCGGGGCCGATTGGCCGGAACCATCACCAGAAGGATGAGGACCAGCGCCGTGCGGGCCCATTCAGCAACGCGCGTGGCCAAGTCCTGCAGGCCGCACAGGAGCACCTCGCCGCGATGGAACGCCGCAATGGTCACCATCGCGGCGACCGCGTGCCAGATCCACATCGAGGGATCGGTGGGCACCATCCCGGGCATCGCACCGATCCCCGGCATGTCGGAGGCGGACATCTCCGCGGCCATGTGCGCGTGGTGGGCTGGCAGGGGCGAGGCCGCCGCCGGCGTCGTGCCCAGGACAAAGAGCGCGTGGAACAGGAGCTGGCTGGCACCGATTCCAAGCGAGAGGCGCCAGAGGGACAGCCGGCGCCCGCCGATCGCCGTGCACACGAACACCGAGAGGACCCACGGAACAGCCCATCCGACCGGACCGGGCACAGGGCCACCGCCGGCGAGGTGGGGCACCAACGCCCCGAGCGTCGCGACGGAGGCCGCGGCGAGCCCGCGGGCTGCGCGGTGGCGTCTCGGCGTCGGGACCATCCACCTATTATCTCCGAACGGAGAACATCCCGCACCGCCCTCCCGGCGGACGGGCATATGATGCAGGCCACATGGTGTGTAGAAGCACCCGTGCTGAGAGGAGCATCTCCATGGCTGTGAAGTGGCTCGACGAGCCGGAGGAGCACGACTACCCGGCTGCTGCCGCCTACCTCGCGCTGCTCGCCGGCCCGGACCAGGTCAAGGCGCTCGTCAAGGCGCTGCGCAAGGCTCCCGTCACGCATCAGAAGGCCAAGGACATCCTCCGGGCGTCCCGCCTGGCGCTGCTCGAGGAGACGAATGCCCACGTCCGCTCGGACCTCGTGAAGGTCCACAAGGGCGAGAGGCTCTCACCCATCCTGCTCGTGCGCGGAGACCTCGCCTCCGGCGCCGCGCTCCAGATCGCCGACGGATACCACCGCGTGTGCGCGAGCTATCACACCGACGAGAACACGGACATCCCGGTCAAGGTCGCCGACTTCCCCGTCACCGGCGTATGAGGCCGGGCCCGGGTGTCCTTCGTCGAACTCTCGCTCATCTGCGTCGTCGCGCTCGTGGGGCCGGCACTGGCCGCACGGAAGTCCTGGCACCTCCCGCTCGTCCTGGGCGAGCTGGTCGCGGGGGTCCTCGTGGGCAAGTCCCTGCTGGGCTGGGTCAACGCCGACAATGAGACGTTCACGTTCCTCGCCGACATCGGCTTCGCCCTGATGATGTTCGTCGCGGGAACGCACGTGCCGATGCGGGACCGCACCATCCGCGGCGCGATCGGCAAGGGCGCGCTCCGCGTCGTGGTCGCCGCGGTGGTGGCCACTGCGCTCGGGGTTGCCGTGGCCATGCTGTTCGGCTCCGAGAATGCGCCGCTGTACGTGGTGCTCATGGCTTCGTCGTCAGCAGCGCTGGTCCTGCCGATTGTGGATTCGCTCAAGCTGACCGGCAGGAGCGTCCTCGAGCTCACCGCCCAGGTGGCGCTGGCTGACGTCGCCGCAATCGTTGCCCTGCCCCTAGCGATCGACCCCGCCAACGCCGGCCCCAAGGCCGTGGGCGCGCTCGCCGTGGCGGCGTGCGCCCTCGTGGTCTGGTGGGTGCTTCGCTACTTCGAGACGAACGGCGGGCGGCAGAGGCTGCATCATGTCTCAGAGGAGCGGAAGTTCGCCCTCGAGCTGCGCATCCAGCTCACGATCCTCTTCGCCCTCGCAGGCCTGGCCGTCTTCACTCACGTCTCGATCATGCTCGCGGGGTTCGCGTTCGGCCTCGCCGTCTCCGCGGTCGGGGAGCCGCGCCGCCTCGCCCGGCAGCTGTTCGCCCTCAACGACGGCTTCCTCGGCCCGGTCTTCTTCGTATGGCTCGGGGCATCGATCGACCTGAGACAGCTCGGCGGCCACCCGCAGATGATCGTCCTCGGCCTCCTGTTGGGCGTCGGCGCCGTCGTCGCGCATGGCGCCAATCGGCTCACGGGGCTGCCCCTGCCATTCGCGGTCGGCTCCGCTGCGCAGCTCGGCGTGCCGGTCGCGGCGGCGACCATCGGCCGAACCCTCGGCGTGTTCGCCCAGGGGGAGGATGCCGCGCTCCTCCTCGGCGCGCTGGTCACCATCGGGAGCACGACGGCGGCCGCCTCTTGGGCGGCCAAGCGGGCCGCAGCGGCGGATACACCTCAGGCTCCGCCCCCTCCGGCACCCCCTCCGCCCGCGCCGAACCCCGTCTAAGAGTCACCTCCTGAGAGTCACCACCCGCGGGTCACCTCCTGAAGGTCAGCACCCGCGGGTCACCACCCTCGGAAACCCACACGACCGGGCTGGACACCACCGCACTGCGCGCCCACACTGGCCGCATGCGAGCCAAGATCAGCACCCCGCACCGGCCGCACCGGCACGAGCCGCTCCGTCCCGGACCCGAGCAGGCAGCCCCGCCGGCACCCGAGCAGTACCCGCCGCGCGCCCCGACCACCGGCCCCGTCACCGACGAGGAACTCGAACTCGGCCGCCGCAACCATTCGGCACCGCTCGAGGCACTGCAGTGGCCGCTCACCCCGCCCGGCCTGCACTACACCGTGGTCCACTTCGACATCCCGGACGTCCAGCCCGAGACCTGGCGCCTGCGCGTCCACGGCGCCGTCGAGCATCCGCTGGAGCTGACCCTCAGCGACCTGCAGCGGCGCCCGCGCCGCACAGCGACCGTCACCCTCGAGTGCGCGGGCAACGGCCGCGGCCGCCTCGACCCACGCCCTCAGAGCGTCCCGTGGGACACGGGCGCGTTCGGCACGGCGGAATGGACGGGCACGCCCCTGGCACCGATCCTCGAGGAAGCCGGTCTGGCCCCGGAGGCGGTCGAGCTGGTCTTCACCGGGGCCGACCGCGGCGTCCAGGGCGGCCTCGAGCAGGACTACGCGCGCTCGCTCCCGGTCGCCGTGGCCCTCGAGGGGGACCTGATCCTCGCGTACGAGATGGCCGGGGCGCCGCTCCCGCCGCAGCATGGCTACCCGCTGCGCCTGCTCGTACCAGGCTGGTACGGCATGGCCAGCGTCAAGTGGCTCACCGCGATCGACGCCGTCACGGAACCCGCGCACCTGTTCCAGAACGAGGGCACCTACCGCTACTCGCAGTCCGCGGAGGATCCCGGCGAGCCCGTCACGCGCCAGCGCGTGCGCTCGCTGCTGATCCCGCCGGGCATCCCCGACTTCTTCACCCGGCGCCGAACCGTGGATGCCGGTCCCACGATGCTCCGAGGCCGCGCCTGGTCCGGCACCGGGCCGGTGAGGCGGGTAGAGGTCGGGATCGACGGCCACTGGATGGAGGCCCACGTCGAGCCGCCGCCCGGCCCGCACGCGTGGCAGGAGTTCAGCGCCGCGTGGGTCGCGGACCCGGGCCCGCACACGCTCGCGTGCCGCGCCACCGACTCGGCCGGGAACATCCAGCCCCTCGCGCAGGACTGGACGTACCAGGGCATGGGCAACAATGCCGTCCAGGAGGTCGCCGTCGAGGTCCGCCGCTCGCCATAGCCCCCGCTCTGCGCCCGGTATAGGCTGGCCACCAGATCACAGGGGACCGAAAGATCGCTGGGAGGTGGGCATGCGCCGTCATGGCACGGGCTCCCTCCAGCTTTCTGTGCGCACGACGGCGCTCGGCGGCTCGATCACGGCCCTCGCCGCCGGGGCACACGCCTGGGCCGGCGCCGACCTGCCGCATCCACTCATCCTCACCGCCCTCGTCGCGGTGACGGTGCTCGCGTCGACGGCGATCGGGCGGCTGCCCCTGCGGCTCCCGGCCCTCATGGCCGTCCTGGCCGCCGGGCAGCTGGCGCTGCACGAGGCGTTCGTGGCGCTTGCCCCGGGGGGCGAGGCATCGCCGTCGTCCGCTGCCGCGCTCGGCCGGGGGTGGCACCAGCACAGCGCGGGGACGCACTCTCCGCCCTCGGCTCGCTCAGCTCCCTCGGCGGCGGGGCCCCCGCGGCCACCCACGACCACACCTCCCCGCTCATGCTCGCGCTGCACGCCGCCGCAACGGTCGCGTGCGCCGTCGTGATCCGCCGCGCGGAGCACGCGCTCGGCCTGCTCGCCACGTGGCTGCGGCCGCTGACCCGCCTGCCGGAACCGGCCGCCGTCCTGCCTCCCGCGGCGGCCCTGCCGGTCGCCCCGCGCGCCGTCCGTCGCGTCCTGCCGTGGCGCCAGCTCGCCCCGCCGCCCCTGCGCGGCCCGCCCGCAGCACCCGCCTTCGCCTGACAAAGCGCCACCGGACACTCCGGCGGCGCCCTCTTCGATACCCCGGCGCGCTCAGGATGCGCGCCGCGAAAGGCCATGCTGTGAACACCCTGACCACCCGTATCCGCCGCGCCTCGCGCGTCCTCGCACCCGCCGCCCTGGCGGGCGGCCTCGTGCTCGCCGCCGCCGGTGCGGCCTCCGCCCATGTGGGCATCACCCCGTCCTCGACCGACGCCGGCGCGTCGTCGCTGCTGACCATCGCGGTCCCGCACGGCTGCGGGGACAGCCCCACCACGAAGGTCGCGATCTCCCTGCCCGCCGAACTCGTGGACGCGCAGCCGACCGTCAACGCGAACTGGACCGTCGAGAAGGTGACCCAGAAACTCGACTCGCCGCAGAAGCTCGCGGATGGCTCGAGCGTGACGCAGCGGACCTCGCAGGTCGTGTACACGGCGAAGACCCCGCTGGACTCTCACCTGCGCGACACGTTCGTGCTGAGCGTCAAGCTCCCTGCGGACGCGGCGGGCAAGACCCTGTACTTCCCGACGCTCCAGACGTGCGAGCAGGGCTCGACCGACTGGAAGGAGATCCCCGCGGAGGGCGCGGGCCACGACTCCGTGAAGTCCCCCGCGCCTTCTGTCACCGTGACCGCGGCGAAGGCCGCGAGCACCGACCACTCCGGCCACGCCTCCGCGGACACGGCGGACCCGGCGTCCGCGACCACGCCCACCGCGGCCGAGGGCGGAGCCGCGGCCGGGTGGGCGGGCCTCGGGGCGGGGCTCGCGGGGCTCGTGCTCGGCGGGATCGCCCTGTTCCGGACGCGCGCCCGCAAGGCCTGAACCACTGGCCGGGCCGTGCTGTGATCCGCGCGGCCCGGCCGCTTGGCCCAAGCGTCACCACACCGTGGTCGTGTCGTGTCTTGACGCCCCATGTGACTGGAGTGAATGGTGGGACTATGAACCGCTTCCAGCGTGCCCTGGTCCTCGTCTCGCCGCTCCTCCTCGCGGGAGGGCTCGCCGGCTGTGGCGGCGGGACGGCGACGCCCGGGGCGTCCGCGTCGTCGAGCTCGCCCAGCTCGACCGCCAGTTCCACGACTGCCAGTTCCTCGGCCCCGAGTCCCTCGGCGACCACCGGGGCGAGCACGCCGCCGGCCGGAAGCCAGCCGCCGCCCGCGACCACGCCCGCCGCGGGGAGCCCCGCGCGCTGCCTCTCGACGCAGCTCGAGGGCAGCATCCAGCCCGGTGCCGGCGGCGCGGCAGGAACCGTGTACCAGAAGATCGCGCTGAAGAACGTCTCCCAGACGCCGTGCCTGCTCGAGGGCTTCGCCGGCGTCTCGCTCACGAATGGCCCGCAGGGCGACCCGATCGGAGCGCCGGCGGACCGGGACACCTCTGCGGCCGTCGTGCCGATCGTGCTGCAGCCGGGGCAGAGCGGTGCCGCGGACTTCGGCCTGCATCAGGCCCACAATTACCAGGGCTGCACGGTCGTCGAGGCGGCCGGTTATCGCGTGTACCCGCCGGAGGACTACGGCTCGCTGTTCATTCCGGCTCAGGCGACGGCCTGCAGCAACCCGGATATCCACTTGCTGACGCTGCGCGCTTTCCAACCGTTCTCGTGAGCGCCGTAGCAATTCGCAATTAAGATGAGGACGGCCGGAGTGCGCATGCACTCCGGCCGTCCCTGCCAGCAGCATTGGATGCGACTCGACGCAGAGGACTGCGGAATCTTCTCTGCTGGCGGACCCTCCGGGCTCCCGGGGCTTGACGCCCGGGGCTATCTCAGAGGGCGCCCTTGCGGCGGCGCGGAAGGAACTGGTCCTCCGCGGCCTTCGCCTTCTTCTCGGCGCGCTTGGCCTTGATGGACTTTCCCTGTTTGAGGCTCTTCGAATTTCGCGGTGACTTTCCCGACATTTCAGCTCCCTCTGGAAGAAATCGAAAACTGGAATACCTGTGTCCACGACCATACCCGAGAAAAAAATAAAAGCCAGTCGACCTCCGGTGCCGGCGCGCGCCCAGAACTGTCGGTGGCGTGGAGGATGATGGTGCCGTGACTCGGGAAGGGGCGGGGCGAGCACCCGCAGGAGACGCAGGCGTAGCGGTGATGGACCGCTTCGGCACTGCCACGCGCGAGTGGTTCCTCGGTGCCTTCCGCGAGCCCACCCCCGCGCAGGCCGGCGCGTGGGAGGCCATCGCCTCGGGCCGGCACGCGCTGGTGGTCGCCCCGACCGGCTCGGGCAAGACGCTCGCGGCGTTCCTCTGGTCCCTGGACCGGCTCTTGACGCTCTCGCCCATGGCGCACGACGCCGGCACCACGCCTCCCGCCGCGGGCCCGCCTCCCGCGGCGGCTCCCCCACTCCCGGGGCTCGAGGCGGCCGGTGAGGGGACGGCGCGGGGAGGGCGGCGCCGTCGTGCGCCCAAGAACCACACCAAGGTCCTGTACATCTCCCCGCTCAAGGCGCTCGGCGTGGACGTCGAGCGGAACCTGCGCGCGCCGCTCATCGGCATCTCGCAGACCGCACGGAGGCTAGGCCTGCCCGCACCCGAGGTGAGCGTGGGGGTGCGCAGCGGCGACACATCGGCATCGGACCGACGGGCGCTGCTGTCCAGCCCTCCGGACATCCTCATCACCACGCCCGAGTCGCTGTACCTCATGCTCACGTCGCAGGCGAGGGAGACGCTCACGCGGGTCGAGACGGTGATCGTGGACGAGGTCCACGCCGTGGCAGGGACCAAGCGCGGCGCACATCTGGCCGTCACGCTCGAGCGGCTCGACGCGATCCTGCCCAGGCCTGCACAGCGGATCGGGCTGTCCGCGACGGTCGAGCCGAAGGAGCTCGTGGCCCAATTTCTCGCCGGGCAGGCGCCGTGCGAGATCGTCGCGCCCCCCGCGGCGAAGACGTGGGAGCTCACGGTGACCGTTCCCGTCGAGGACATGAGCGACCTGCAGGGTGCTGCGGCCGCGCATGACATGGGGCCGGCGTCGGGCCTGCAGCCGCAGGCATCGATCTGGCCGCACGTCGAGGAGAAGATCGTGGACCTGATCCTCGCGAACCGCTCGACGATCGTATTCTCCAACTCGCGTCGCCTCGCGGAGCGGCTGACGGGCCGCCTCAACGAGATCTACGCCGAGCGCATGCAGCCGAGCGTATGGGACGAACCGGCGATCGAGAACCGGGAGGACACAGGGCGCGGGCTCACGAGGGCCGGCATGGCGGTGTCCGCGGTGGCCGAGCGAAGTCGAAACCAGGCCCGCACTCCTGCGGAGATGATGGCGCAGGCGGGCCAGACATCCGGCGCGGACCCGGTCTTGGCCCGGGCGCACCACGGGTCCGTGTCCAAAGAGCAGCGCGCCCAGATCGAGGACGACCTCAAGTCCGGGCGGCTGCGCTGCGTCGTGGCGACGAGCAGCCTCGAACTCGGGATCGACATGGGGCTAGTGGACCTCGTGATCCAGGTGGAGTCGCCGCCGTCAGTCGCGTCGGGGCTCCAGCGTGTGGGCCGCGCGGGGCACCAGGTCGGCGAGGTCTCCCAAGGTGTGCTGTTCCCCAAGCACCGCGCAGACCTTGTCCACACCGCGATCACCGTGGAGCGGATGCTCGCGGGCCAGATCGAGGCTCTCCGCATCCCCGCAAACCCGCTGGATATCCTCGCGCAGCAGACCGTCGCGGCCACGGCCCTCGGCCCGGTCGACGTCGAGGAATGGTTCGATGTGGTGCGCCGGTCCGCGCCGTTCGCGACCCTTCCCCGCTCGGCGTTCGACGCGACCCTCGACCTGCTCTCCGGCAAGTACCCGTCCGACGAGTTCGCCGAGCTGCGCCCGCGGATCGTGTGGGACCGCACCGAGGGGACCATCGAGGGCCGCCCCGGGGCGCAGCGCCTCGCCGTCACCTCCGGCGGGACCATCCCGGACCGTGGGCTGTTCGGCGTGTACATCGTCGGCACGGAGGCGGAGGGATCGGCCCGCGAGGCAGCCCGCGGCGGCCGCCGCGTGGGCGAGCTCGACGAGGAGATGGTCTACGAGTCCCGCGTGGGGGACATCTTCGCGCTCGGGGCCACGAGCTGGAAGATCGAGGACATCACCCACGACCGCGTCCTCGTCTCCCCGCGTTCGGGCAGCCCGGCAAGCTGCCTTTCTGGAAGGGCGACGGCCTGGGCCGGCCCATCGAGCTCGGCCGCGCGCTCGGCGCCTTCCAGCGCGAGGTCTCGGGCGCGGACCGAGGACGGGCGACGGCGCGCGTCGAGGCCGCGGGGCTGGACGCCTTCGCGGCCGGGAACCTCCTGCAGTACCTCGACGAGCAGAAGCAGGCCACCTCGGTCGTGCCCAGCGACAAGACCCTCGTGGTGGAACGGTTCCAGGACGAGCTGGGCGACTGGCGCGTGGTCCTCCACTCCCCCTTCGGAATGCCGGTGCACGCGCCGTGGGCGCTCGCCGTCGGGCGCCGGCTCAGCGAGCGGTACGGCCTCGACGGCTCCGCGATGGCCGCCGACGACGGGATCGTGTTGCGCGTGCCCATGATGGAGGACGAGCCGCCCGGCGCCGACCTGTTCGTGTTCGAACCCGAAGAGCTCGACGGGATCGTCACCGAGGAGGTCGGCGGGTCTGCCCTGTTCGCGGCCCGGTTCCGCGAGTGCGCCGCCCGCGCGCTCCTGCTCCCGCGCCCCAACCCCGGCAAGCGCCAGCCCCTGTGGCAGCAGCGCCAGCGCGCGTCCCAGCTGCTCGACGTCGCCAAGAAGTACCCGCAGTTCCCCATCATCCTCGAGGCTGTGCGCGAGTGCCTCCAGGACGTCTACGACCTCCCGGCCCTCCGCGACGTCGCCGCCGCCGTCCAGCGCCGCGAGCTGCGGCTCGTCGAGACCACCACGCAGCAGCCGTCCCCGTTCGCGCGGTCTCTGCTGTTCGGCTACGTGGCCCAGTTCCTCTACGAGGGCGACTCGCCCCTCGCCGAGCGCCGCGCTGCCGCCCTCTCCCTCGACTCGACACTCCTCAACGAGCTCCTCGGCCGCGCCGAGCTCAGCGAGCTCCTCGACCCCAAGGTCATCGAGCAGACCGAACGCGAGCTGCAGCGGCTCGCGGAGGACCGGAAGCTCAAGGGCCTCGAGGGCGCCGCCGACCTCCTGCGGCTGCTGGGCCCGTTGTCGCTCGAGGAGGTCGCTGAGCGGCTCCAGGTCTCCGGGGATGAGGGGGCCGCCCGTCCTGACCACCCCGCCGAGGCCTCTGGTTACCTTCAAGGACTCGTTGCCGCTCGGCGGGCCCTCTTGGTGAATGTTGGGGGTGTGGAGCGGTATGCCGCTGTTGAGGATGCCTCACGGTTGAGGGATGCGCTGGGGGTTCCTCTGCCCATTGGGGTGCCTCTTGCGTTCATCGAGCCCGTCGCCGATCCGCTCGGGGACCTTGTGGGTCGGTACGCGCGCACCCATGGGCCATTTGCCGCCGGGGAGGCGGCTGCCCGGCTGGGGCTCGGCGTCGCCGTCGTGCATACAACGCTCAAACGGCTCGCCGCGGACGGACGCGTCATCGAGGGGTCGTTCCGGCCGCGCGCGGGCGATTCGGTGGGGTCGCCCGCCGAGGAATGGTGCGACGCCGAGGTGCTGCGGAAGATCCGCCGCCGCTCGCTCGCAGCCCTGCGGGCAGACGTCGAGCCCGTGGACCAGCCCGCGTTCGCGCGGTTCCTCGCCGCGTGGCAGCACATCGGCGCGGCGCGGGGTGGGCCCGCCGGCGCACCGCGCGGCACGCTCAAGGGGCACGACGGCGTGCTCACCGTCATCGACCAGCTCGCCGGTGTGCCCATCCCCGCGAGCGCGTGGGAGCCGCTCGTGCTGCGTTCCCGCGTGTCCGACTACGCCCCGCCGCTCCTGGACGAGCTCATGGCCAGCGGCGAGGTCCTCTGGACCGGGGCAGGGTCGATCCCCGGCAACGACGGCTGGATCAGCCTGCATGTCGCCGAATCGGCCGCGCTGACCCTCAGCCCAGACCCCGAGTTCGAGCCCGACGCCGCGCAGCAGCGCATCCTCGACTTCCTCGCCGGGGGCGGCGGCTACTTCTTCCGGCAGCTCTCGGAGGCAGGTGGCGGGATGGACTCCGTGCTCTCCGACGAGGCTGCGCTCGCCGCACTGTGGGGCCTCGTCTGGGCTGGGCGCCTCACCGGCGACACATTCGCCCCGGTCCGCGCGATGCTCGATGCCGGCCACACCGCCCACCGGCAGCCGTCCCGGACGCCACGGGTCCGCTCCTACGGATACGGGCGGCCGGTACGCGCCGGGCGGCTGGGCGGGCTCGGTGGACTGAGTGCGCGGAGCCTCGACCCTCCCGCCGCCCCGACCCCGCCGATGGCCGCGGGCCGCTGGTCCGCTGTGCCGCGCGCCGACCTCGACACGACCGTCAAGATGCATGCCCTGGCCCAGCTGCTCATGGACCGCTACGGCGTCCTGACCCGCGGCTCGGTCATGGCGGAGAACGTCCCCGGCGGCTTCGGCCTGCTGTACAAGGTGCTCGCGCGGCTCGAGGAGTCCGGGACGTGCCGCCGCGGCTACTTCGTGGACCGCCTCGGGGCGGCACAGTTCGCCGTCCCCGCGACCGTGGACCGGCTCCGGACGTTCTCGCGCGACGACGCGCTCGCCCCCGAGACCGCCGGCCCCGACGCGGCTCCCCCGCGTGACGCCCTGGCCCTCGCCGCGACCGACCCCGCCAACCCCTACGGCGCCGCCCTCGCCTGGCCGGACGTCCCCGGTGCGGCGACGGGGCACCGCCCGGGCCGGAAGGCGGGCGCGCTCATCGTGACGGTCGACGGCGCCCTCGCGCTCTACGTGGAGCGCGGCGGGAAGACGCTGCTCGCCTTCACCGAGGACGAGGCGGTGCTGGGGCCGGCCGCGGAGGCGCTCGTCGGCGTCGTGCGGGCGGGCGCCGTGGACAAGCTCGCGATGGAGAAGGTCAACGGGCACGACCTCCTCGACACGCCACTCGCCCGGGCCCTGACCGGGGCCGGAGCGTACTCGACCCCGCGCGGCGTGCGGATCAGAGCGTGATGACCGGTGCCTGAGGGCGACAACGTCTACCAGGCCGCGCAGAAGATGCACGCGGCCCTCGCCGGCAAGCGCCTCGCAGCGAGCGACTTCCGGGTGCCCGCCTTCGCGACCCTGGACCTTGTGGGCTGGACAGTGCTCGAGGTCGTCTCGCGCGGCAAGCACCTCCTGCACCGCCTCGCTCCGCCGGACGACACGGCCGCGCACGACGGCGCCGGGCGGCTGAGCATCCACTCGCACCTGTCGATGGAGGGTTCATGGCAGGTCTATCCGCCGGGCCAACGGTGGCGGAAGCCCGCGCACACGGCCCGCGCGGTCCTTACCGCCGAGGACGGCGTGAGCGCTGTCGGCTTCTCCCTCGGAATGCTCGAGGTGATCCCGACCGCCGAGGAGGGCGGCGCCGTCGGCCATCTGGGCCCTGACCTGCTCGGCCCCGACTGGGACGCCGCCCGCGCGGAGGCGAACCTGCGCGCACAACCGGGGCGCGCCGTCGGACTCGCGCTCCTCGACCAACGGAACCTCGCCGGGATCGGGAACATCTACCGCTGCGAGGTGTGCTTCCTCGGGCGGGTCCACCCGGCCACCCCCGTGGCGCGCGTCCCGGATCTCGCGGGCATGGTCGCCGCGGCCAAGCGGCTGCTCGAGGCCAACAAGGCGCGCCCGCGCAACACGGTCGGCGGGTTCGGGCCGAGGAACTCGACCTGGGTGTACGGGCGCGCCGGGCAGGCGTGCCTGCGCTGCCGGACGCGGATCGAACACGGCACCCTCGCCGAGCCCACACCGGGCACGGGAGCGCTCCTCGGCGAGACGCGCGAGCGCGACATCTGGTTCTGCCCCAGCTGCCAGCCGCTCCCCTGAACCGTGCCGCCGCCCGAGGTCCTAGCGTCTGCCCGCGGACACTCCATGCCCAGGCGGGCGGCGGAACTTCGGCCTGCCGGTGTGCACGAGGAACGGCACCGCCCGGCGATGAACGCGGGTCCGGCCATGGTGCAGACCAACGACCCTGGCGGCGGCGCGCGCCTTGGCCCGTCCGGCGGCCTCGCGCGCGGCTCGGGCGTCCTCGGCCCGGTAGTAGAAGTGCTTCGCGGTCTCCACGAGCACGAGGTACAGGAGCACCATGCCCACCAGCGCGAGGAAGAAGTCCGCGGGAAGCGGCCAGAAGCCGACGAGCTCGCCGATCGGCGTGTACGGGAGCACAGCGCCGATTGCCACCACGGCCAGGACACTCGCCGTCAACGCCACGGAGGCGCGGGAGCGGAGGAACGGGACGCGCCGCGTGCGGATCACGAAGACGATCAGCGTCTGCGTGGCCAGCGACTCGACGAACCACCCTGCACGGAACTCCTCGGGCGCGGCCTGGAAGACCCACAGCATGAGCCCGAACGTGGCGAAGTCGAAGAGCGAGGAGATCGGCCCGAACGCGATCATGAACCGTCGGATGCCGCCGATGTCCCAGTGCGCCGGCTTGCGCAGCTGCTCCCGGTCCACCTTGTCGGTAGGGATGGAGAGCTGGCTTGAGTCGTAGAGCAGGTTGTTGAGCAGGATCTGGCCGGGGAGCATCGGCAGGAACGTGAGGAATGCGCTCGCTGCGGCTGCGGAGAACATGTTGCCGAAGTTGCTGCTCGTGCCCATGAGCAGGTACTTGATCGTGTTGGCGAAGATCCGCCGGCCGCCCATGACGCCGTCCGCGAGCACGCCGAGGTCCTTCTCGAGGAGCACGACGTCGGCCGCGTCCTTCGCGACGTCGGTCGCCGAATCGACGGAGATGCCGACGTCGGCCCGGTTGAGGGCGAGCGCGTCGTTGACGCCGTCGCCGAGGAACCCGACGGAGTGCGTGCGGCGCAGGACCGTGACGATGCGGGCCTTCTGCTCAGGCGAGACGCGGGCGAACACCCGGGCGCCCGCGGCAGCGGCGGAGAGGGCGTCGTCGTCCATCGCCTCGATGTGGGTCCCGGTGAGCACCGTCCCCTGCTTCATCTTGAGCACTGAGGTGACGTGCTCGGCAACGAGCGCGTTGTCGCCCGTTGCGATCTTGACGTCGACGGAGAGGCTGTCGAGCCTCGCGAGCGATTCGCGGGCGTCCGTCTTGGGCCTGTCGATGAAGCTCAGATAACCGGCGAGCGTGAGCGGCCCCGCGGCGTCGCGCGCCGCAGCGGCGTGCGCCGCGGCATCCGGCGCCTCGGCTCGGCCGCTCGCGACGGCGACGACGCGCGCGCCCCGCCGGAACAGCGCGTCGAGGGCTGCGCGGTCCGCGTCGGTGACGCCGGCGCAGGACTCGAGGACGGCCTCGGGGGCGCCCTTGAGGATGTGCACCGGCCGGCCGTCCGGTTGACCGGCCGCGACGACGGTCTCCATGGTCCGCGTCTCGTGATCGAAGGGCCGCAGCGAGATCCGGCGCCTGGATCCGAGGCTCGCGGGCAGGCCGGGGAACGCCTCCCACAGTGCCGCGTCCACGGGGTTCTGGCCCGCCCCCGAGGCACCCGGCTCGCATGGGTCGACCTCGCAGCACAGCATCGCGAGCTCCGTGAGCCGCCGCGCGCCGTCGTCCGTGGCCGGGCCCGCGGGGACTGCCTCCTCGAAGCCGATCCTGCCTTCGGTCAGCGTGCCGGTCTTGTCGGTGATGAGCACATCGAGGTTGCCGAGGTCCTCGATCGCGAGCAGCCGCTTGACCAGCACGCCACGCTTGGCGAGCAGCCTGGAGCCGGCCGCGAGGGACGTGCTGACGACGGCGGGCAGCAGCTGGGGCGTGATGCCCACCGCGATCGCGAGGGAGAACAGGACTGAGTCCAGGAACGGACGCTGCAGGAGGAGGTTGATCACCAGGATCCCGACCGTCAGGAACACCCCGACCCACAGGAGCATGAGCGAGAACTCCTTGAGCCCGCGCTGGAACGAGGTCTCGGGGAGCCCCTGGGCGAGCCCGGCGGCGATCCGGCCGAACTCGGTGTCGCGGCCTGTGGCCGTCACGACAGCGCGCGCGGACCCGGCGTGGACCACGGTGCCCATGAGGAGGGAGTCGGTCAGGTCCGCGAGATCGGAACCGGCCGGGACCGGATCCGCGGACTTCTCAACGGCGGCCGACTCGCCGGTGAGCACGCCCTCGTCCGTCTCGAGACCTACTGCGTCCAGCACACGCGCGTCCGCGGGGACAATGTTGCCGAGGCCGATCCGGATGATGTCCCCGGGGACCAGCTCGCGCACCGGCAGCTGACGCTCGGCGCCGTCACGCACCACGACGACCGTATGGCTGATCCGCTCGTGCAGGTCCGCCGCGGTCTTCTCGGCACGGAACTCGTTGGCGAAGCCGAGCAGGGCGCTGCCGAGGAGGATCGCGACGATGATGGACGCGTTGAGCTGGTCCCCCGTGGCGAAGGACATGGCCGCGGCGGCCACGAGGAGCGCCTGGAGCGGACTCGCGAACTGCCGCACGAGCACGTGGAACCAGCTCACGCGCCGTGCCTCGAGGACGTTGGCGCCTTGGGCGAGCCGGCGCGCCGCCTCGCCCCCGGAGAGCCCCTGCGCGGACGTGCCCAGCGCGGCCAGTACCGCCTGCGCAGGCATGGCCGCGGCCTCGGCGGCGGGGATCTGGACCCGTTCGGAGACGGTATCGACGCTCACGGGGTCATGCTACGTGGCGCAGGTGACAGTTCTGACTACGCGTACACCTTCTCGAGGTACTCGCCCCAGGCCGCCGCGAGCTCGCCCGCCCGGGCCGAGCGCGCGGCGTCGTCCGCGGATTCCCCGGCGCGGTCGAGCGAGAAGTCATGGACGGTGAGGCCCACCCGGTCGCCGAGCAGGTTGCGGCCGAACACGCGCACCATGGCGTCCGCGGTGCGCAGTCCGAGGAAGTACTCGTTCGCGTAGGCCACGGTCGCGTCGACGGGGCCGAAGCCCGGGAGGTCGAGCTCGCGCGTCTGGCCCGCGGCGGCGCCAGCGAGCCCGAACGAGTCGAGGAACCGCTCGAACGCGTCCGCGGCGGTCGCGGCGTCGGGCCCCTGGACGTCGGCGAAGGCGACCGCCCGGCCGTCGAAGTGGGCGAGGTACTCGCCGAGCGTGTGGAGGTAGAAGAGCGTGTGCTTCGCGGCGCCGTCGTACTGCTGCTCCCAGTTGTCCGTCATGACGCCCGAATGGACATAGTGGAGGTGCGTGCCGTCCGGGCCGGGCGTGAGGACATGCTCGAGCTGGTTGAACCAGCCGTCCGGGCCCTCCATGCGGGACACGAGGTGGGTGGGGAACTCGTCCACGGTCCTGACGGCCGGCCACTGGTCGGTGGGGAACATCCACGCCGCGGTGCCGTCGGTGACGGCCTTCCAGATCCGCTCCGGCGCGGCGTCCAGCACCACGTCCTGGACGATCTCGAAGGGATGGTTCACTGCTTTCTCAGTCATCGCTGCACTTCCTTGGATCTCGGGTCTTCAAAGGGCTGGGGGTCTTCTTTGGGTGTCGGGTGGAGCGCGACGACGAGCCGGTGCTTCCGCCCGCCCGTCGCCGCCGGGTCGTGGTACTTCGCGGCGAGCCGGGCCACCTCGGCGCCGAGCTCGGCCGCGAACGCCGCCCGCGAGGCCGCGGACGCGAAGGTGATCTCGCCGTCGACCGCGAATGTGGCGAGCTGCTGCTCCGCCGCCACCGCGCCGGAGAGCAGGCGCCCCACCTCGCGCACCATGCGCGAGGCGAGGGCCAGGAGCCAGTACGCGCTGAAGCGGTCGCGGAACTGCGCCGGGTCCGGCTGGACAGCGGCAAGCGCCGCCGGGGAGATGACGTACGACGCCGCGGTCGCCTGCAGCACGCGCTCCATCACGTTGCCCTTCCGCCGCTCCTCGACGAGCTCCACGAGCCCGTGCTCCTCGAGCGCGCGGAGGTGGTAGTTGACCTTCTGCCGGGGCAGGCCCACCTTCGCAGCGAGCCCCGCGGCGGACGACGGCGCGGCCAGCTCCCGCAGGAGCCTCGCCCTGAGCGGGTCAAGACTCGCGGCGGCCGCAGCCGCATCCTCGATCACGACGACGTCTTGCATGCTTCCAGCATGCGACCGACAAATAATATTGTCAAGGATTCTCTTTTCGTCGGTATCTGTCCGCCGGAAAGTGACCCCTCAACAGGGAAGTGACCCCTCAAGGGGGAGGTGACCCCTCGTCAGGCGCCGAGGGCCGCCACCCGGAAGGTGAGCGTCCTCGATTCGGGGGCGAGGGCCGCCGTAGGCCAGACGTCCGGCCCGCAGGACCGGGTGCCGAGGCCATGCTGGGCCGCGTCGAGGTACAGCCACGAGCGCGTCGGGCGCGGCAGCTCATACGGGTGCCCGGCCGCGGCGAGCTCCTGGGCGGTGTGCCGGCTCAGCGTGAAGCCGGGCAGGCGGCCCCGCGTGTCCGCGAACGCGTCGAACCGCACCCACAGCTCGCCGCCGCGCAGCAGGTCCAGCGAGCGCAGGCCAGACCGGTGCCCGGTCTCCTGCGGGCGCGCGTACCGGACAGCGAGCTCGTCGATCCCGGCCTCGTACCGCCCCACGTGCGCCGCATCGAGGCTGTCCGGGTAGGACTCGCGCGGGCCGAGGCCGAACCAGCGGGCGGCGTCCACCTCCGCAGGCAGCCCGATCCGCACGCCGACTCGCGGCCACACGCCCTCCCAGCCCGTGGACGGGACGATGTCCACGCGCAGCCACAGGCCCTCGGAGTCGAGGAGCCACTGCTCCTCGACTCCGACGGTGCAGACCTGGTCCGCGGCGGCGTACCGCGTGCGCACGCGCACGGCGGCGTCGGAGACCGCGACGGCCTCGACGCGCCCGTGGAGCCGGTCGAGCCCCGCGGCCGCCCAGCGCGCGGCCGACGACGGCCCCGGCTTCCCCGTTCCGGGGATGCCGTTGGCGTTGCGCGCCCAGGGATCCGCGTCGATGTAGCTGCCCACGAACCAGCCGCGATCGTTGTCCGTAGGAGCCCGGAACAGCTCGAGCCGCGGCCCGTCCACGGGCAGCCCCGCGAGCTCCACGAGCCGCCCGTCGTCGAATTCCGCCGGTCCGAGCGCGAGCCTGCCCCCGCCCACGGCGGAGCGCCACTCACCGCCAGCGGGCCGCGAGGCGAAGGGCAGCGCCCGCGGCGCCGGCACGGTGAGGCGCGCCTGCGAGGAGGCGACCTCGTGCCCCGAGGGCGCCCACGCGGCGTCGTGCGCGAGGACCGCCTCGACGGTGAGCCACGCCTCGCCCGAGCACTCCTCGGCCGAGACCGGGAGGGAGACCTCGGCGGAAGCGCCCGCGGCGAGCGGACCGCCGTCGGGCCCCTCCACGGCGAGCTCGCCCGAGGCGACCAGCGCGCCGTCGTCCTCGAGGCGCCAGCGGAAGGCGAGGTCGCCCAGGTCGGCAGTGTGGCGCAGGTTCGCGACCCGCACCGAGGGCTCGCCGGAGCCGGGCCCGAGCCCCGAGAAGGAGAGCCCCACGGGCGCCACCACGGCCTTGAACTCGAACAGCCCGGGCGAGGGCGTCGAGTCGGAGAGGACGAGGCCGTCGAGGACGAAGTTGCCGTCGTGGACCTCCTCACCGAAGTCGCCGCCGTACGCGAAGTACTCGGTCCCGTCGGTCGTGCGGGCCGCGATGCCGTGGTCGCGCCACTCCCACACGAACCCGCCGTGCAGGCGCGGGTACCGGTCCACGAGGTCTTCATACAGCGAGAGGTTCCCGGGGCCGTTGCCCATGGCGTGGACGTACTCGCACAGGACGAACGGCTTGGACCGCTGCCGCGCGCCCTCGGCCGGGGAGCAGCCCAGCAGGGGCGTGGTGTCGCCGTCGCGCCCGATCGTCTCGACCTCGGGCAGGGTCGCGTACATGCGCGAGTACACGTCCGTGTACGCGCCGGCGTAGTCGTTCTCGTAGTGGACCGGCCGGCCCGCGTCCCGCGCGTGGATCCATGCGGACATCGCCGCGAGGTTCTGCCCCGTGCCCGACTCGTTGCCGAGGGACCACATGACGATCGAGGGGCGGTTCTTGTCACGCTCCACGGTCCGCTCGATCCGGTCCAGGAGGGCCTCCCGCCACATCGGCTCGTCGCTCGGGTTCTGCGCCCAGCCGTGCCGTTCGAACCCGTGGGTCTCGAGGTCGCACTCGAGGATCACCCAGAAGCCCATCTCGTCGGCGAGTTCGAGCAGGCGCGGGTGCGGCGGAGAATGGCTCGTGCGGATGGCGTTGACGTTCGAGCGCTTCATGAGCGCGAGGTCCTCGCGGGCGAAGTCCTCGTCGAAGGCCCGTCCGCGTCTCGGGTGGGTCTCATGGCGGTTGACGCCGTGGAACACGACCTTGCGCCCGTTGACGAGGAACTGGTCCCCGACGATCTCCACCGTGCGGAAGCCGATCCTCAGGGAGACGGCCTCCGCCGCGCCGGACACCGTCGCGTCGTAGAGCCGCGGCGTCTCCGCGGTCCACGGCCCGACGGCGCCCGCCTCCACCGGGGCGACGTCCCCGGGGGCGGCCCACTCGACGTCGATCCCGAGCTCGGGCACCTCGAGCCGGACGGGGAAGGACGACGCCGGCGCCCGCACCTCGGGCTCGATCGTCCCGGTGCCGCCGTGGTCGCCAGCCCGGAAGTGGGTGCGGAGCCAGACGTCCTCGATCCCGCCGGCAGGGCGGGACAGGAGGGTCACGGAGCGGAAGATGCCCGGGAGCCACCACTGGTCCTGGTCCTCGAGATAGCTTCCTGCGGACCACTGGTGAACGCGGACCGCGACCGTGTTGGCCCCGGCCCGGACGGCGTCCGTGACGTCGAACTCCTGGGCGAGGCGGCTGCCCGCACCCCAGCCGATCTCGGTGCCGTTGACCCAGACCTTGTACCGGGACTCGACGCCCTCGAAGCGCAGCACGGTCCGGGGGGCGCCGGCGGGGCCGGCCGCGAGCCACTGTGCGGGCAGCTCGAACGTGCGGCGGTAGTCGCCGGTCGGGTTCTCGTCGGGGACGAACGGGGGATCGACCGGGAAGGGGAACTGGACGTTCGTGTAGATGGGGCGGCCGTGCGCGCCGTCGCCCTCCAGGACCCAGTGGGACGGGACGGGCAGCGTGCCCCAGGCGGCGTCGTCGTACTCCTCGGCGGCCATCGCCTCGGCGCCCTCCCCGGCGGGCAGGGCGCCGCGCCCGCCGGGCGTCCCGGGGACCCCGGGCAGGAGCCGGAAGCGCCACTGCCCGTCGAGGGAGAGCGAGGGCGCATCGCTGCGCAGCCACGAGCGTGCCGGCACGCGCCGCCCGCCCCCGGGGCCCGGGTCGGTGACGTAGGCGGCCGACGCTGCGGTGGTCAGGGTGCGGGACAGGCTCACTTGACGGCTCCTTCGGTGAGGCCTCCGCGCCAGAAGCGCTGGAGGACGATCATGGCGATGGCGAGCGGGATGATGGACAGCAGGACGCCGCCGGTGGTGAGTTCGTAGAACTCGGGGAGCCGGTTGACCTGACTGAGCCATGTGTTGAGACCGAGCGTAATCGGGAAGAGGCTCGTGTCCGAGAGCATCACGAGCGGAAGGAAGTAGTTGTTCCAGATCCCGACGAGCTGGAACAGGAAGACCGTCACGAGCGCGGGGGTGAGGACCCGCAGGCCCACGGTGTGGAAGATGCGCAGCTCGCCCGCGCCGTCGAGCCTCGCGGCCTCGAGCAGCGCGGGGTCCACGGTCGCGTCCGCGTAGACCCGGCACAGGAACAGGCCGAACGGGGAGACGAGGGAAGGCAGCAGGACGCTCCAGTAGGTGTTGGCGATGCCCATCTGGCTGAAGAGCAGGAACAGCGGCAGCGCGGTCGCGGTCCCGGGGACGAGCACTCCGCCGAGGATCAGCCCGTACACGGTCTGGCTGCCGCGGAAGCGGTACTTGGCGAGCGCGTAGCCGCCGGCGGCCGCGAAGTAGGTCGCCAGGAGGGAGCCCACACCGGCGTACAGGACGGAGTTGAGGAACCAGCGGACAAAGATGCCGTTGTCGTAGGAGAGGACCCTGCCGAGGTTGTCCCACAGGGCGAACGTGTGGCCGAGGAGGAAGCCGTTCGTCGCGAACAGGTCGCCGCTGGATTTCGTCGCGGCGACGACGACCCAGTACACGGGGACCAGGAAGTACAGGGCTGCGACGACGAGGACGCCCGTGACGAGGATGGTCGTGGAGCGGCGCCGTCCCGCGGAACGGCGCGTGGTGCGGCGCTCGGGGAGGCTCGTGCGCTCGTCCGGGCGGCCGGGCCGGGTGGTGGGCAGGGCTGTCATGAGGACTTCCTGTTCGTGAGGCGGAGGAAGACGAAGGAGAGGACGAACGCCGCGAGGGCGATCAGGACGGCCTGGGCCGCCGCGACGTTGTAGTCGTTGTACGCGAACGCGGTCGTGTAGGCGGAGAGGTTCGGGGTGTACTGGCTGTCGATCGAGGGGGCCACGGTCTGCAGGACCTGCGCCTCGGCGAACAGCTGGAGCGTGCCGATGATCGAGAACACGGTCGTGAGGACGAGGGCCGGCTGGATGAGCGGGAGCTGGATGCTCC
The DNA here is from genome assembly GCF_020886775.1 of Sinomonas cyclohexanicum. Classification (GTDB taxonomy): domain Bacteria; phylum Actinomycetota; class Actinomycetes; order Actinomycetales; family Micrococcaceae; genus Sinomonas; species Sinomonas cyclohexanicum. The sequence continues at coordinate 655,558 of NZ_AP024525.1, read as the reverse complement.
ACGCGACCCGCACCGGGCCCGCGCCGTCCATGCGGGCGGCCTCGTAGATCTCGCCGGGGATCGCCTTGAGCTGGGCCACGATGATGAGCATGTTGTAGCCCGCGTAGCTCCACGTGACGATGTTCGCGATGGACCACAGCACGGTGCCCTGGCCGAGGAAGTCGACCGTGAGCCCCACGGTCTTGGCGGCGTCGATGAGCGGGCTCAGGCCGGGCACGTAGAGGAAGGACCACAGGATCGTGGCGATCACCCCGGGCACGCCGTAGGGCATGAAGTACGCGGCCCGGAAGAATCCGGGCCAGCGGGCCGAGGCCGATTCGAGCAGGAGCGCGAGCACGGTGGACAGCGCGATCATGACCGGGACCTGCACGACGCCGAACAGCAGCATCCGCCCGATCGACGCGACGAACCCGGAGTCTGCGATCGCAAGCGCGTAGTTGTCCAGTCCCGCGAATCCCGTGTGCACGCCGTTCTCGCCGAAGAGCCCGCTGCGGGTCACCTTTGTGAAGCTCGAGCCCACGGCCGCGAGGATGGGGAACACGAACGTCAGGGCGAACAGCGCAAGGAACGGCGCGAGCAGGAGCCACGGGGCGCGGGCGACGGCGCGTCCCGGCTTGGGTGCGCGGCCGCGGCCCTCGCGGGTGGGGCGGGTGGGTGATTGAGGGGTGGTCATGCCGTCGCCTTCCGGATGCTGAGGCCCTTGTTCTTGAACACGGCGATGATCTGCTGCTCGGCTTGGGCGAGGGTGTCGACGAGGCTCGTACCGCCGGCCTTCTTCCGGAACCCGTCGCTCAGGATGTTGAACGACTGGGTGGCCACGGGCCACCAGGACCACTGTGCGTTCTGCTGCTTCGCCGCGGGGACGATCACGTCCCGGTTGTAGTCCTGGCCGCCGAAGAACGGGGAGGGCTTCTGCCGGGGGGTCCCGACGAAGCCGGGGACGGGCGAGAACCCGATGCCGCTGTTCGCGATCTCGGCGTCGATCCCCTCATGGCTCGAGGTGAGCCACACGGCGAATTCGAGGGCCTCGCGCGGGTGCCTGCTGTGGGCGAGGACTGCGGCAGTCGAGCCTCCGAGGTAGCTCGAGCCGAAGCCCTGCCCCCACGTCGGCATGGGGGCGACGCGCCACTTGCCGTCGCCGCCGCTGACGCCCTTGACGAGTGCGTCGGCCCAGCTGCCGCTCGTGAGGGTTGCGACGCCGCCCTTGGCTGCGGCGGCGAACCATCCCGGGGAGAAGGGGCTGTAGGCGGTGGTGACGATGTCGCCGTCAATCGCGGCATCGAAGAACCGGGCGACCTCGAGTGTTGCCTCGTCGGTCATGTTGATGAGCCAGCCGTCCTCGGCGGGACGGAGCCACTGCGCCCCTGCCTGGGCCGCGTAGGAGACGAAGTACGAGGCGTCGCTGAGGGAGAAGCAGTCGATGTACGCGCCCGCTCTGCGCAGCTCGCGGCCCGTCTCCGCCCACTGGGCCCACGTGGCCGGCGCAGTGGCGCCGACCTTGCCGAGGATGTCCGGCTGGTAGAACGTGGCCATGGGGCCGGAGTCCTGCGGGATTCCGTAGACGCCGCCCGTGAAGCTGACTTGGCCCCACAGGGAGGGGTCGTAGAGGTGGGCGTAGTCCGCGGCGCCGTACCTGTTCAGATCCACGAGGCCGTTGACCAGCATGAACTCGGGGATCGAGCGGAACTCGACCTGGGCGAGGTCGGGTCCGCCGCCGGCGGACAGGGCCGAGTAGAGCTTCTGGTAGCCGCCCTGGTTGCCGCTGGGGATCCACACGGTCTGGACCTGGATGTCCGGGTGGGCGGCATTCCAGATGTCGGCCACCTTCTGGAAGCCCTTGAGCCAGGACCAGTAGGTCAGGGTGACCTTCTCGCCTGTGGAAGCCGGGATCGCGGGCGCGGCGTTGACGGACACGGTGCCCGGAGTCGCGCATCCGGTCAGGAGGGCGAGGGCGGAGGCGCCGAGTCCCCCGCCGAGGAGTTGTCGTCGAGTCAGAGATGGCATGAGTCCCACTTCGTCATGGTCAGTGCCGCGGGCGCGGCGCCGGGGCCTTCCGGCCCGACGTGACAAGGCTAACACGAATATCGAGTACTCGCTCGATTTTGGCGAAATCTAGACTGTCCCCATGACCACCAAGGCGACGGCACGCTCGGGCCCGCGCGGCCCCTATGCCAAGACGGCAGAGCGACGCCGGCAGATCCTCGAGGCCGCTGTGGAGGTCTTCGGGTCCCGCGGCTACAACGGCGGCAGCATCCAGGACGTCGCGGACAGGGCGGGAATCCGGCAGACCACGCTCCTGCACCACTTCCCCACCAAGGCCCAGCTGCTCGTCGCGGTGCTCGAATACCGAGACCAGATCTCTCCCAACACCCCGGGCACGCGGGAGCGCTTCGCCGAGACGATCGTGCGGCAGGCCGAGTACAACGAGGGCGTCCCGCACCTGATCGAGCTCTACTCGGTGCTCTCCGGCGAGGCCACCACCGAGGGGCACCCTGCCCGGGACTACTTCGTCCAGCGCTTCGCCCGGCTCCGCGGAGAGTACAGCGGGGAGCTGCGCTACCTAGCGAGCATCGGCCGGCTCCGGCCGGGCGTGGACCCCGACGTCGCCGGCCCCACCATCGTGGCGCTCTGGGAGGGGATCCAGACCGAGTGGCTCCTGAACCCCACCACGATCGATGTGCCCGGCATGCTCAAGGCCTATCTCGACCTGATCCTGGTCCCGGACGGCGAGGGCCCTGCCCTAAGTCCCTAGCCGCGCTGCTCCCGGCAGACAACAATGGAGCAGATACGGGGACCAGGAAGGGAAGGAACACATCGTGGAGAAGGTAGCAGCGGCTCAGACCGGAGAAACCCGGCGGCTGCGCGTGTTCATCCTCGACGACCATGAGCTCGTGCGCCGAGGCCTGACCGAACTCCTCGAGGACGAGGGCTTCGAGGTGGTCGGGACCTCCGGCACCGCGGCGGAGGCGACCCGCCGAATTCCTGCCCTCAAGCCGGACGTGTCCGTCCTGGACGTTCGCCTCCCCGACGGCACGGGTATCGAAGTGTGCCGCGACATCCACGCCGTGGATCCGAGCCTGCCGTGCGTCATGCTGACCAGTTACGACGACGAGGAGTCCCTCCGCGGGGCCATCCTGGCCGGGGCCAACGGGTACGTCCTCAAGGAGATCCGCGGCACGGAGCTCGTGACCGCGCTCCGCCGGGCCGCTGGCGGGGCCTCACTGTTCGACCCGGCGCTCAAGGCCAAGGTCCTCGCGGGGTTCGCGCCCCAGGAGGAGGAACTGGACCCCCGGCTCGAATTCCTGAGCCCCCAGGAACGCCGCGTCCTCTCACTCATCGGCGAGGGCATGACCAACCGCGAAATCGGCGAGCACCTCTTCCTGGCCGAGAAGACGGTCAAGAACTACGTCTCGTCCCTGCTCGCCAAGCTCGGGTACGAGCGGCGCACCCAGGCGGCCCTGTTCATCGCGCGCAACGCACCGCACCACGGCCGCTGATCCCGGCGCCGGGAATCCGGCCCCCGCTGCTCAGCCCGCGCCCAGGGGAACAGCCCACCGCAGCCGCGTGCCGCCGTCCTCCGCGGGGCCGAGTTCGAAGCTGCCGCCGAGTGCCGCCGCCCGCTCCTGGACGTTCTTCAGGCCGCTCCGGCGCGTGGTGTCCCCGACGCCGCGCCCGTCGTCGGCCACCACGATCTCGAACTCGCCGTCCGCGACCCGCGCGGTCACCCACAGGGAGTCCGCGTTCGCGTGCCGGGCCACGTTGGAGACGCCCTCGGTGAGGACGGCGAGCGCCTGGTCTGCCAGGGCAACGGACACGGCAGTGTCGATGGGTCCGAGCAGCTCGACCCGCGGCGTCGTGGGCAGTTCCTCCATGCCCTCCTGGACCACCCGGACGAGCCGGGCGCTGAGGCTGTCCCCGTTGCGGGCCTCGTTGAGGGAGTAGATCGTGGTGCGCAGAGCGGCGATCGTCTCGTCGAGATCGCCGGTGATCGAGTCGATCTTCTCCGCCGCACGCTCGCCGTCGGCACCCTGCGCGACGAACCTCCTCAGACCCTGCAGGCTCAGGCCAGCCGCGAAGAGACGCTGGATGACCACGTCATGCAGGTCGCGCGCGATGCGGTCCCGGTCCGTGAAGACGAGCAGTTCCTCACGCTGGCGGTGCTGCCGCGCCACCTGGAGTGCGAGCGATGCGTAGGAGCAGAAGACCGGGGCCATCTCGATGTCCACGGCGGAATACTCGTGGCGGCCCTCCGGCCGCGCCATGATGACCGCCCCCAGATCCTGCCCGGGCCGCCCGCACGGCACCACGAGGACATGGGCCATGGGGGTCCCGGGGCCGAACACCTCGGGACCGCTCAGGACCAGGGTCTCCCCCGACACCGCAACCTTGCCGGCCACCACGAGGGCGCCCGCGCGCGCGAGGTCGCCGAATGCCTCCGCCCCGGGCCCGACGGCGGTCCGCCACTCGTGGCCCCTCCCGGCGGTGCCTTCCCGGGCGATCGCCACGAACGCGGAACCGGACAAGGACAGCGTCCGCTCCGCAATGCGCGTGCTGCCGGTCGAGAGGTCCTCAAGCCCCAGAAGCTCCCCCGCGAGCTCCATGCTCGCCTCGCGCCACTCCTGGCGGCGCGCCGTGTCAGCGAACAGACGGGCGTTCTCGATCGCCACGCCGGCCGCGGCGGCGAGGGCCACCACGAGTTCCTCGTCCTCCGCCGTGAAGTCCGCACCATCGGCCTTCTCCGTCAGGTACAGGTTCCCGAACACCTCGTCGCGGACCCTGACCGGCACGCCGAGGAACGTCTTCATGGGCGGGTGCTCCCCCGGGAACCCGTAGGAGTCGGGGTGTGTGCTGAGGTCATGGAGCCTGATGGGACGCGGCTCGCGGATGAGCAGGCCCAGGACACCGTGGCCGGTCGGGTAGGGGCCGATCTTCTTCACGGTCTCCTCGTCCATCCCCACGGTGAGGAAATGGCTCAGGTCTGTCCTGTCTGGGCCCAGGACGCCAAGGGCCGCGTACCGCGCGCCCACGAGCTCCTGCGCCGCAGTCACGACCCGGTCGAGGACGGCCTCGAGCGTCAGCTCCTCCGCGATGGAGACGACCGCTGCGAGCAGCCCGCGCATCCGCTCCTGCGTCTCGAGCAGCTCGTGGGCGCGCGAGACGAACTCGCGCAGCACATCCTCAACCCGGCCCGCCTCGTCCCGGAAGTCCGCGCTCCCGCGGGCCATCGGCGCATCGCCCATCGCCACCACCCCTCTGCCGTTCCCAGTATGGTCGGCTGCGGCAGGCATTGCATACCCCAGGGCGCATCCGGTGGGACCAAAGACTCTCGCCCACGCGGGGCGGGCGCGCGAGCATGAGGTGAGGGGCGGCGTCGTCCGCCTCCCACCCGGAAAAGCACCAGGAGCGCGCCATGTCCCACTCACGCCAGGCCCTTGTGGTCCACCCCGCGGCACCGGACATGGAGGAGGCGCAGCGGACGGCCCTGAGCGAGTGCATCGACGCCGCGCTCTCGTGCGCGCAGGCGTGTACCACCGGCGCGGACAGCTGCCTCGAGGAGCCGGGGGTGGCCCACCTGCGGCACCTCATCCGCGCCCAACAGAACTGCGCGGCGATGTCCTCGGCGACGGCGCAGATCCTCTCCCGATTCGGCTCCGACTTCGGCCCCACCCCGGCCTCGGTGCTCCACGCGCTGGACGACCTGAGCGCGTTCTGCGAGGACGTGTGCCGCGTGTACGCCGGCGCCTACCCACACTGCCGGGTCACCGCCGACTCGTGCCGGGACCTCCAGGCCGCCGTCGCAGCACTGCTGGCCGCAGGCTGAGCCGATGACCGCCCCCGCCCGCCCCGGGCTCCAACTCGTCCTGCCGTTCGAGGCGGTCGGGCTCGCCGACGTGCCCCGGGTCGGGGGCAAGAACGCCTCTCTCGGGGAACTCACACGGCATCTCGAGGCGGCGGGGGTCGCCGTCCCCGAGGGCTTCGCCACCACCGCGGACGCCTACCGCCTCTACATCGACGCCAACGGCATCCACGAATCCCTGGCCTCCCTGCTGTCCGCATTCCGCGCGGGGCAGGCGAGCCTGAAGGACACCGGCGCCGCCGTGCGCGCCCTCTTCCTGTCCGGCACCTTCCCCGCGGCGCTCACGACGGCGATCACCTCCGCCTACCGCGATCTCGCCGGCCGCGTGGGCCGGGAGCAGCCGGCCGTGGCCGTGCGCAGCAGTGCGACCGCCGAGGACCTGCCCGAGGCGAGCTTCGCCGGGCAGCAGGAGACGTTCCTGAACGTTGCAGGCGAGGACGAGCTCATGGACGCGTGCCGGCGGTGCTTCGCCTCGCTGTTCACCGACCGGGCGATCACGTACCGCGAGCTGCGCGGGATCGACCACCTCGACGTCGCCCTGTCCATCGGCGTGCAGCGGATGGTCCGCTCCGATCTGGCCGGCTCGGGAGTGATGTTCTCGCTCGACACGGAGTCCGGCTTCCCGCGGGTCATCCAGATCAGCGCCGCATGGGGGCTCGGCGAGACCGTGGTGCAGGGCTCCGTGAACCCGGACCACTACGAGGTCTTCTCGCCGCTGTTGGCCGACCCGGCGCTGAGCCCCATCATCGGGCGGACGGCGGGCGCCAAGGAGAGCAAGCTCGTGTTCGCCCCCGCCGGGTCCGGCACGGTGCTGCTCGAGACGTCCCCGGCCGAGCGCGAGGCCCTCGTGCTCGACGACGCCGAGATCCTCACGCTGGCCCGCTGGGCGGTCGCCGTGGCCGGGCACTACGGCCGGCCCATGGACATGGAGTGGGCCAAGGACGGCGAGACGGGCGAGCTCTTCATGGTCCAGGCCCGCCCCGAGACGGTCCAGGCCAAGCGCAGCGCCGGCATGTTCCGGGTACACCGCCTCACGGGAAGCGGACCCGTCCTGGCCCGCGGCGCCGCGATCGGAGACGCTGTCGCGGCGGGCGAGGCGTGTGTCATCGCGGACCCTTCGGAGATCTCCCGCTTCCGTGACGGCGCCGTGCTCGTCACCACCATGACTGACCCTGACTGGGTGCCCATCATGAAGCGCGCCTCGGGCATCGTGACGGACCACGGCGGGCCCACGAGCCACGCGGCGATCGTGAGCCGCGAGCTCGGGGTCCCCGCCGTCGTGGGCACGGTGAGCGGCACGTCGTCGATCACGGACGGGGAGCCGATCACCGTCTCGTGCGCCCAGGGGGCCGAGGGCCTCGTGCTGGGCGGGCTCGTCCCGTTCGAGGTGGAGGAGGCCGACGTCGGGGCGCTGCCGTCCCCACGGACGCGCATCATGGTGAACCTCGCGGACCCCTCCGCCGCGTTCCGCTGGTGGCGCCTGCCCGCGGCCGGCGTGGGGCTCGCGCGCATGGAATTCATCATCTCCACCCTCATCCGCGTGCATCCCATGGCGCTCGTGCACCCCGAACGGGTCGCGGACGCCGGCGAGCGCGCGCAGATCGCCACGCTCACCCGGGGATACGCGGACCCGGCCGACTACTTCGTGGACCGGCTCGCGCGCGGCATCGCGAAGATCGCCGCCCCGTTCCACCCGGGCCCCGCGATCGTGCGCCTCTCCGACTTCAAGACCAACGAGTACGCCGGGCTCCTCGGCGGCTCCCCATTCGAGGCCGCCGAGGAGAACCCCATGCTCGGCTTCCGCGGCGCCTCTAGGTACTACGACGAGCGCTACACGGAGGGCTTCGCCCTCGAGTGCCGTGCCCTGAAGAAGGCGCGCGACGACCTCGGATTCACCAACATCGTGGTGATGGTGCCGTTCTGCCGCACGCCTGCGGAGGCGGACGCCGTGCTCGCCGCGATGGCCGAGCAGGGCCTCGTGCGGGGCGAGGCCGGGCTCGCGGTGTACATGATGTGCGAGATCCCCTCGAACGTGATCCTCGCCGAGCAGTTCGCTGCGCGGTTCGACGGGTTCTCGATCGGCTCCAATGACCTCACACAGCTCGTGCTCGGGGTGGACCGCGACTCCGCGCTCCTCTCGTCCCGCTTCGACGAGCGCGACCCCGCGGTCGAGTCCATGATCGCGGACGCCATCCGCAAGGCCCACGCGGCCGGCATCCCGATCGGCATCTGCGGCCAGGGACCCAGCAACCACCCGGACTTCGCCGAGTTCCTCGTGGGCGAGGGCATCGACTCGATCTCCCTCAACCCGGACAGCGTGCTCCGCACGGTGCCGATCATCGCGGAGGCCGAGGCCCGCCGCCCCGCCTGAGCTCAGGAGTCACCTCCGCCCCGTCGAGGAGTCACATCCGCCCCGTCGAGGAGTCAGCTCCGCCCCAGCCGTGGGGGGCCGGACCTGCGGTGGTCATCTGCCCTGCGGTGGTCATCTGCGAGGCGCCTCTGGCGAGAAGTGCACTTCTCGCCACGAAGCGCTCCTCTGGCGCCCTTGGCGGCGAGAACGGGACTCCGGCTCGACTGAGCTGTTCCGAACGTGCACTTCGAGGCAGAAGAGCACGCGCGCCGGGGCTGGACTCAGACCACCCACGACGGCGGCGGCTCGCCCTCGCAGGCGAGCCGCCGCCGTCGTGCGCACCACCCCCGAATGAGCGGCCACCTCCGTGCGGTCCGGGGTCAGCCGCGGGTGACCTGGACCTTGGACGAGGGCGGGGCCGGCGGGGTGGCGGGAATGGGCACCCGGACCTCGAGGACGCCGTCCTTGTACGAGGCGGTGACCGACTCGGCCGTGGCGCCCTCGGGCAGCGGGAGCGTCCGGGAGAACGAGCCGTAGCGGAACTCCGTGCGGTAGGAGTCCTTCGACTTCTCCTCCGTCTTCTCCTCGCGATGCCCGCTGATGTGCAGGGATCCGTCGGAGATGCTCACATCGACGTCCTTCTCGGGGTCGATCCCGGGCAGTTCCGCCCGGACCACGAGCGAGTCGCCGTCGCGGACCTCCTCGACCTTGATGGCCGCGCTCGAGGTGTCGCCTTCGAAGAATTTCTCCAGGAGCTCGAACGGCCGCCTGCGCGGATCAAGCCAGTGAGCGAGTTCGGACATGGATCATCACCTTCCTCGATCGGCGGGCCCCTTGGCAGGCCCGCCCCAATCCAGCGTGCCGCGCTCGACGGCGCGGTGGAAGGGCCGATGGTCCCCCCTCGGCGCCACACGGCCCGACCCCGGCGGGGGCCTAGCCGGTGTTGCGCAGGCCGGCCGCGATGCCGTTGATCGTGATGAGGAGCGCCCGCTGAAGCTGCTCGGAGCCGTCCACGCGTCCCGCCGCACCGCGGCCCTCACCGGCGCGCAGGCGGCGCAGCAGTTCGGCCTGGAGGTAGCTGATCGGGTCGAGGTACTGGTCCCTGATCTCGAGGGTCCGCTTGAGGGTGGGGGCGGTGTCGAGGAGTTCGTCCTCGCCGGAGAGCCGGCGGACCTCGGCCACGGTGAGCTCGTACTCGGCCCGGATGGACGCGAAGATGCCGTGCAGGTCAGGCGGCACGAGGGTCGAGACGTAGTGCGAGGCGATCTCGAGGTCCGTCTTGGCCAGCGTCATCTCGACGTTGGAGATGACCGAGGCGAAGATCGGCCACTTGACGAACATCTCCCGCAGCTCACGGTCCCGGCCAGCCTCGCGCGCGGCCCGCAGCCCCGAGCCCACGCCGAACCAGCCGGGGACGATCTGGCGGGACTGCGTCCAGCCGAACACCCACGTGATCGCCCGCATCCCCTCGAACCCCGGGATCCCATCCGACGCCATGTCCGACTCCGGACGCCGCGCGGGCCGGGAGCCGATGTTGAGCTGCCCGATCAGCTCCACGGGCGTCGAGGCCGCGAAGTACGCGGGCAGGTGCGGATCGTCGATGAGGCCCCGGTACCGTGTGTACGCGGCGTCGGAGACGAGGTCCATGAGCGCACTGAACCGCTCCCTGTCCGCGAGCGCGGTGTGCGGGTCGCGGTGCAGCGCGGTGGCTCGCATGACGGCGGCCAGCGACAGCTCGAGGTTCTCCCGGGCGAGGCCTGGCAACGAGTACTTGTCGCTGATCACCTCGCCCTGCTCGGTGAACTTGATCTCGCCCTCGAGGACGCCGTTGGGCTGGGCCATGATGGCCTCGTGTGTCGGCCCCCCGCCGCGCCCCACGGAGCCGCCGCGGCCGTGGAACAGCCGCAGCCGGACCCCGTGCCGCGCCGCGACGTCGCGCAGGGTCCGCTGCGCCTTGTGGATCTCCCACTGGGAGGTGAAGACCCCGGACTCCATGTTCGAGTCCGAGTAGCCGAGCATGACCTCCTGCACGTCCCCGCGCAGCCGGACCAACTCGCGGTACGCCGGATCGGCCAGCAGCCCGTCGACGATCTCCGCGGCCCGGCGCAGCTCGTCGAGGGTCTCGAGGAGCGGCGCGAACCCTACGTGCGCGTACGGCTCCTCTCCGTGCAGCCGCACGAGTCCGGCCTCGCGGGCCAGCAGGGCCGCGGCGAGGACGTCGTCCGGCCCGCGGGTCACGGACACGATGTACGTCTCGATCACGTCCGGGCCCAGGAGCCGGCGGGACTGCCGGATCACGCGCATCGTCTCGTAGACCCGGCCCGCGTGACCCGGGAGGACCACGGGGTGGCCGGTCAGCGGCCGCCGTGACGCGAGCTCCCGGCTCAGGAGCCTCCGCCGCTCCTCGCGCGGCAGCGACGCGTAGGGCCCGGGCAGCTCCCCCAGCGGATCGAGCAGGAGCGCCACGGCCTCGTGGTGGTAGTCGGCCTGCTCGCGGATGTCCAGGGTCGCGAGGTGCAGCCCGCACGAGGCGAGGATCCGGCGGGCGGTGCCCAGCGCGCCGTCGGCCGCGAGGGGCGAGTGCGCGCGAAGGGACCGCTCGATCACGTCGAAGTCCGCGGCAAGCTGGCCCGCGTTGACGTAGTCGCGGCCGGGCTCGTGCGGGATGCCCGACGCGACGCGGCGACCCGTGTTCAGGAGCTTGGCCTTGATGCACGTGAGCTTGAGCCGGTACGGCTCGTGGGCGTTGAGCTCCATGACGCGCGGGTCCAGCGCAGGCAGCTTGGCGAGGTCCGCGCCGATCGACTCCTCGAGCTCCGGCAGCACCGAGGTCAGGTCGGTCGAGTTGGACAGCGTGCTGATGAGCTCGTCCACGATGCTGACGGCGATCCGCACCGCCGTCTGGTTCTGCAGCCCCAGGATCTCGCGCGTCACCTCCGCGGTCACGTTGGGGTTGCCGTCCCGGTCCCCGCCGATCCACGAGCCGAAACGCAGCGGCGAGCGCCCCGCCGGCAGCGCCACACCGTGCTCCGCCAGCAGGCCGGCGAGGTCGTCGAGGACCTCCGGGAGGGGGCCCGCGAGGATGGCGCTGAGGTAGTACACCGCGTTGCGGGCCTCATCGAGCGGGGCGGGGCTCACGAGCCGCACCTCGTCGGTCTGCCACATCTGGTCGATGATCTCCGCGAGGTGCCGGTCCTGCCGGCGGCGTAGGGCCGTTCCCTCGCGCGAGGGGACCTCGAGGATCCGGTCGATCGCGCGCAGCTTGTCCAGCACGGACCGGCGCGTGGCCTCCGTCGGGTGCGCCGTGAACACCGGCCGCACGTCGAGGGAGTCCGCGACCTTCTGCAGCGCCTCCGGCCCGGCCTGCGCGGCAATGTCGCGGACCGCGGAGGCCAGCCACCCGCCGTCGTCCGCCGCGCCGGCGAGCTCGCGCACCCGGTGGAGCTGCTCGGCGGCGTTCGCGAGGTGGAAGTAGAACGCGAAGGCCCGGACCAGCTCGGTCGCCTCGTCCAGCGGCAGGGAAGCGAGGAGCTCTCGGACCTGCTCGGCGACGTCGGCCGCGTTCCACGGGCCGAGCGCCCCCGCGCCGCCCCGCGCGGCCTCCTTCGACTCCTTGGTCAGCAGGCGCACCTCCTCGACGAGGCGCAGCAGCCCGGGCCCGTGCTGGCGGACGAGCGACTCGCCCAGCAGCGTCGAGAGGCGGCGGACGTCGGCCCTGAGTTCTGCCGCGGGACCCGCGGCGGGCGCGGCGTCGGGCGTCGGGTCCACGTGCACGGCAAGGCCTCCAGCGAGTAGGGTTCCAGCGCACAACGCTACCCTTGATGGGTGATGAAATCCCCCCTCCCCGTCCGCGACGGCGTCAACGCCACGCGCCTGCGCCTGCCCGCGGAGGGGCCGTGGGAGACCGCGCTGGACTACATGCTGCACCGGTGGGGGCACGTGGACCCGGAGGGGATCCTCGCGAGGTTCGACGGCGGCGAGATCGTCGCCGCAGACGGCTCTCCGCTGTCCCGGCGCACCCCGCTCGAGGAGCACACGTTCATCTGGTACTACCGGACCCTGCCGGCGGAGGAGCGGCTGCCTGTCGAGGTCTCGGTGCTGTACCGGGACGAGCACCTGCTCGTGGCGGACAAGCCCCACTTCCTCCCGACGACCCCGGGCGGGACGTACATCCAGGAGTCGGCGCTCGTGCGGCTGCGGAACCAGCTGGACCTGCCGGACCTGGTCCCCATGCACCGGCTCGACCGGATGACGGCGGGCGTGCTGCTGTTCTCCGTCAACCCGGAGACGCGGGGACGGTACCAGGTGCTGTTCGAGCGGCGGGCCGTGCGCAAGGAATACGAGTGCGTCTCCGCGCTGGCTCCCTCTGGCCTCGACCCCGCCGGCGGTGCGCACGACGCCGAGTGGGCGGCACAGCGGTTCGGCGCCCCCGCCGTCGTGCGCAACAGGATGGTGAAGTCCCGCGACTACCTGCTCGCCTCGGTGGTGGACGGCGAGCCGAACGCCGAGACGAAGGTGACGCTCGAGCGGGTGGGCGGCCCCGCGGACGCGCCCCGGGCGCTGTTCCGGCTCGAGCCGCACACCGGCAAGACGCACCAGCTGCGCGTGCACATGGCCGGGCTCGGCGCGGGCATCATGAATGACCCGTTCTACCCCGAACTCCTGGACAAGGCGCCCGACGACTTCGCGCGGCCGCTCCAGCTCCTGGCCCGCGGCATCAGGTTCCGCGACCCGCTCACCGGACGGGACGTCGAGTACCGCAGCGAGCTCACCCTCCAGGAAGCCCCGGACTGGCTGGCCCGAACTTCCCCGCTGCACGGCCAACCGGCGCACACTTGATCCATGCGGATCGAGATCGTCGAGGGGGACATCACGGCCCGGCCCGTGGATGCGATCGTCAACGCGGCCAACTCCTCCCTCCTGGGCGGCGGGGGCGTGGACGGCGCCATCCACCGGGCGGCCGGGCCGGAGCTGCTCGAGGCCTGCCGTGAGCTGCGCCGCACGCGGCTGCCCGCGGGCCTGCCGGTGGGCTCCGCCGTCGCGACGCCGGGCTTCCGGCTGCCCGCGCGGTGGGTGATCCACACGGTCGGCCCGAACTGGAACGCGGGCCAGCGGGATCCGGACCTGCTCGCCTCGTGCTTCGTGGAGAGCCTCGCGGTGGCGCGGGAGCTCCGCGCCGCATCGGTCGCCTTCCCCGCGATCTCGGCGGGGATCTTCGGCTGGGACCGCGACGTCGTGGCGGCCACCGCCGTCGAAGCCGTGCGCGGCGCGCCCGAGGGGAGCATCGAGACGGTCGAGTTCGTGCTGTTCGGCGACGCGACCGCCGCGGCCTTCACCGCGGCCCTGCACAGGACCGTCTGAGTGGATCCCACCGTCGCCGCGTGGCTGTCCGGCCCGTGGATGCTCGTGTGGCTCGCGGGGCTGATCGTCCTCGACGGGCTCTTCCCGCCGGTGCCGTCCGAGATCGCGCTCCTCACCGCGGGCAGCTACGCCGCCGAGGGCCGGACGAGTGCCGCTGCGCTCGTGGTGGTGGGGACACTGGGCTCATGGCTCGGCGACATCTGCGTCTACGTGCTGTTCCGCCGCCAGCTCACAGGCTTCCTCGATCGCAGCCGGTGGGGCCGGAAGGTGCACGGCACCGTCCACCGGGTGGTCGAGAGGTTCGGGCCGTCCTCGACCTACGGGGCGATCATCGGCATCCGGTTCCTCACCGGGGGGCGGCTGACCGCCAGCGCCACGTCCGGAATCGGCGAGGTGCCCTTCCGGCGGTTCGCCGTGGCTGCCGCCGCCGGCGGGTTCCTCTGGTCCGCGTGGCACGTGGCCCTGGGATTCGTCACCGGGCGCGCTACGGGGCTGCCGTTCTGGATGAGTGCCATCATCGGCACGGGCGTGGGCCTCGCCATCGGGCTCGTCATCGCAGGGGCCGTCGCAACGCGGCATCGGCGGGGGCAGCGCGCAGACGTCGAGGGCGCAGAACTGCACGATGCAGAACTTCACGGCGCAGAACTGCACAACGAGGAGCCGGTTCCGCCCGAGAACGAGCCCGAGGCCCCCTGAGTTGCTCAGTTCTGACCGCTAGACGGGGATCCACGCGCCCCGGCGCCGCCGCAGCACCTGGAGCCGGCCGGTCGTCGCGACGTCCTCGACGGCGTCCTGCATCGCGAGGGCGGCCCGGCGCGCGGAGGCGAGCTCGGCGTCGTCGTTCTCCGCCTCGACCAGGAAGCGGAGGGTGATCTGCGGGATCCCGCGGACCACGTCGACCTGGTGCGCCTCGACGTGGTGGATGGAGCCGAGGGCCTCCCGCGCGGCGTCCATGACCCGCTCGGGCGGGTGACCCGGCCGGAGGCCCGTGATCTGCAGGACGGCGCGGTAGCTCGGCATGGGGCCTACCGTATCGGCTCGGGCCCGTGCCTGCTGGCCGGGGCAGGGTCCACACTGGGACCATGGACGCTGCGCACGAAGCTGGGGCACCGTGAGCGCCTGGTGGGCGGTGGTGCTCGGGCTGGTGCCGGTCGTGGCGGCGGACGTCTTCTTCCCCATGGTCCCGGCCGAGGTCGCCGTCGCGACCGCCGGGGCACTCGCGTCGGAGGGCCACGTGGACTTCACGGCGGTCGTCGCGGCCTCCGCCATGGGCTCGTGGCTCGGGGACGTCGGCCTGTTCCTGCTGGTCAGGCACAGCCTGAGCCCGTTCGTGGACCGCTGGCGCTGGGGCCGCAGGCTGCACACCGGGACCCGGGAGGCCCTCGACCAGCTCGGCCGCCTCGGCGCGTTCGTGACCATCGTGGGCACGCGGTTCCTCCCCGGCGGGCGGCTCGGCGTCACGGTCACGTCCGGGATGTCCCAGGTCTCCACGCGCGGCTTCGTGGTGAGCGACGCCGTCGGCGGCCTGCTGTGGTCGCTGTGGATGGCGGGGATCGGCTTCGTGGCCCACCGGACCACGAATCTGCCGTTCTGGGCAGCGGCCCTCGTGAGCGCGGGGGCCAGCACCGTGCTGGGCCTGGGGCTGGCGGCGGTCCTCGCGCGGCGTCGTCGGCACCGGGGCGCCGATGAGCCGGACGCGCCGCCCCGTATCCTTGGCAGGTGACCCTCCAGGAATCCCTGCTCGGCTTCGCGGCCATCGCCGCGCTCATCACGGTGCTCCCGGGGACGGACACGGCCCTCGTGCTGCGGTATACGCTCAGCCAGGGCCGCCGCCACGCGTACACGGCCGCGCTGGGCATGATCACGGGCGCCTTCGTGTGGGGCGCCGCCGCGGCCACCGGCGTCTCGGCGCTCCTGACCGTCTCGGAGGTCGCGTATGACATCCTGCGGATCGCCGGCGCCCTGTACATGCTGTGGCTCGCGGTAGGGCTGTGGCGCGCCTCGTTCGCGAAGCACGACGGCGCCCTCCCGCCCGGCGCCCTCCCGCACCACAGTCTCGAGCCGCTGAAGCGGACGTGGGCGAAGGGCTTCATCTCGAACATCCTCAACCCGAAGTACGGCATGTTCTGCATCGCCGTGATCCCGCAGTTCCTCGTTCCGGGGGTGCCATCGGTCTGGATGGGCCTCCTGCTCTCCGTGGTGGCGAACGTCGAGGCGATCATCTGGTTCATCGCAATCGTTGCCGCAGCACAGTTCTTCGGCCGGTGGCTCAACGGCGGCACGTTCCGCAAGTGGATCGACCGGGTCACGGGCACCGCGCTGGGGGCATTCGGCGTCGTGGCGATCCTCGAGACCCGGCACGCCTGAGTCTGGGAATGCCCCACCCGGCTGGGGCATGCTGGTGGCATGACTGAGACTGCCGCCACGACCGATTCGCAGCTTGCCCGCTGGCAGCGCTTCCGCGACAACCGCAACGCGGCCCTGGCCGAGGAGCACGGGTGGCTCACGCTGACCTCGTTCCAGTGGCTCGAGCCCACGCCGTCCCCGGTGGAGCTCGTCCCGGGCCTGTGGTCCACGTCCGAGGAGACGGGCGTGGAGGCCGCCGTGCTCACCGCCCGGGCCGAAGAGGGGCTCGTGTTCGACGAGGAGGGCACCCCCGTGGACGGGACGTTCAGCGCGCACCTGTCCGAAGACGAGTCGCTGAACTGGGTGCGGTTCGGCACGATCGTCGTGGAGCTCGCGATGCGCGGCGGACGGTACGCGATCCGCACGCGGGACTCCGCCGCGCCGACCCGGACCGAGTTCCACGGCGTGCCTGTGTTCGACTATGCCCCGGAGTGGGTGATCGAGGCGCGCTGGGAGCCGTACCCCGAGCCCCGCAAGGTGCCGATCTCCACGGCCAACCCGCTCGTGGACGGCGTGCATGTCTCCGCGGGCGAGGTCGTGTTCGGCCGGCACGGGCACGAGTACCGGCTCCAGGCCGAGCAGGGTCCGCTCGGCGGGCTGACCATCACGTTCCACGACGAGACCAACGGCCAGACCACCGACGACTGGCGCAAGGTCGAGACACCCCGCCCCCGCCCGGATGGGACCGTGGTGCTCGACTTCAACCGGGCCATCAACTACCCGAGCGCCTTCACCGCGTACGGGACGTGCCCGATGCCGGTCCGGGGAAACTCCCTCGACCTCGCCGTCGAGGCGGGCGAGAAGACCCCCGACGCCGAGTAGCCACGCCTCCCGCCCCCGTTGAGGGGTCACTTCCCTCGTGAGGGGTCACTTCCCCGCGATGTGCGCCCCACTGACCCTTGGGAAGTGACCCCCTCAACGGGGAAGTGACCCCTCACGCAATGGCGGAGACCCCCGTGATGTCGCGGCCGGCGATGAGCGCGTTGACCTCGTACGTGCCCTCGTACGTGTAGATCGCCTCGGCGTCCGCGAAGACCTTGGCCATGCCGAAGTCGGCAAGGATCCCATTTCCGCCGAGGACCCCACGGCCCAGCGCCACGGTTTCCCGCATCCGCGCCGTCACCCATGCCTTGGCCAGGGCCACACGGGCCATCGTCGCTTGGCCGGACTCCTGGAGCGCGGCGAGCTCGGCGAGCATCGCCATGGACGCGGTCGCGTTGCCGAGCATCTGCACGAGCTGGCTCTGGACCATCTGGAACCTCGCGAGCGGCCTCCCGAACTGCTCCCGCTCGAGCGCGTACGCCCGCGCCACGTCGAACGCGGCGAGCTGCTGGCCCACGGCCTGCCACGAGACGAGGAGCCGGGACCCGAGCAGCATAGTGCGGGCGTCGTCGAACGAGGAGACCGAGGCGAACCGGTCCGCCTCGGCCACCCGCACGCCGTCGAACACCAGGTCCGCATTCTGGACTGTCCGCAGGGCCGTCTTGTGCTCGATCCGCGTCCGCGTGAGCCCGGGCGAGTCTCCCGCGACGATGAACGCGCGCACCGCCCCCGGCCCCTCGCCGTCGTGCGTCACCGGACCCGAGGAGCCAACCTCCCGCGCCCACACGAGGAGGTGGTCCGCGAAGGTGCCGTTGCCGATCCAGCGCTTCGCGCCGTCGAGCACCCACGAATCGCCGTCGCGGCGAGCCGCGAGCGAGAGTCCGCCGGCAACGTCGGAGCCGTGCTCGGGCTCGGTCAGGGCGAACGCGCCCGTGGTGCGCAGGGACGCGGCGTCTCCGAGGTACCGCGAGCGCTGCTCGGGCGTGCCGAACTCGTAGAGACCCTCGACGAACAGGTCGTGGTGGACCATGAAGAACGTCGCGATCGAGGTGTCCACGCGGGTCAGCTCGGCGATCACGAGGCCCGTGAACAAGCGGGAGTAGCCGTGCCGGCGCGGCGTCGACAGCCCCAGTGCGGCGAGCTTCGGCAGCACCGTATGCGGGAACTCCTCCCGCTCCCACCAGCCCACCGCGTACGGCGCGACTTCCGCGGCGAGGAACTCGCGCAGCTCACCGAGCTTGGCCCGCTCGCGGGCGTCGAGGCGGCGCTCGACGTCGTAGTAGTCGGCGGCGGGCAGCTCGCCGACTGTGCTCTTCGGGGTGAAGTCGTGGCGCTCTGGCGTCACTTGGGCGCCATCCGGATGGCGCCGTCGAGGCGGATGGTCTCGCCGTTGAGCATCGCGTTGTCCACGATGTGGGCCACGAGGTTCGCGTACTCGGCGGGCCGTCCGAGCCGCGCGGGATGCGGCACCTGTGCCCCGAGCGAGGCCTGGGCCTCCTGCGAGAGCCCCGCCATCATGGGGGTCTCGAAGATGCCGGGAGCGATCGTGACCACGCGGATGAGCGAGCGCGCGAGCTCCCGCGCGATCGGCAGCGTCATCGCGTGCACGGCGCCTTTCGAGGCGGAGTAGGCGGGCTGGCCGATCTGCCCGTCGAAGGCGGCGACGGAGGCCGTGTTCACGATGACGCCGCGTTCCGGGCCGCCGAGCTCGGTCGAGACGGGCTCGGTCGCCACCATCGCCTCCGCGGCGAGCCGGATCACGTTGAAGCTTCCGACCAGGTTCACCCGGATCACGCGCTCGAATTGCTCGAGCGGCAGCACGCCCTCGCGCCCCAGGACCTTGCCCGGCGTCGCGATTCCGGCGCAGTTCACGACCACACGCAGCGGCGCGAGCTCGCCGGCGCGCACGACGGCGGCCCGCACCTGCTGCTCGTCGGTCACGTCTGCGGGGGCGAACGTCGCGCGGTCCCCCAGCTCAGCCGCGAGTGCCTCGCCGGCACTGCCGGGCAGGTCCACGAGCACGACGGCGGCCCCGTCCGCGTGCAGGCGCCGCGCCGTGGCCGCCCCCAGGCCCGAGGCCCCTCCGGTGATGAGCGCGCTCGCGCCGTGAAGTTCCATGGTCCCTCCGTACTCCAGCCAACTTCCAGTTAACAGCCACTAACTGACTCGATCCTATCCGACATCAGTGACACAGGTCACGATACGGGCCGCACTACGCTGGAGCCCATGCAGCCAACGACCTGGGCGGAGCGTGCCCAAGCCGCCGCGGACAGCGTCAACGAGGGGTTCGGGCACCGGATCCTGCGCGTCGTCCCGGGAACCTGGATCGCCTCGATCGCGCGGCCGGCCCGGAAGATCGGCCGCCCGTGGGATCCGTGGCACTACTGGTGGCAGGCCCACTATCTGGACTGCCTCGTGGACGCGTCGTGGCGCCAGCTCGGACATGACCCCTCAGCACAGGGAGACGACCCCTCGCGGGGAGGTGGGCCGCGGGAACTGCGGCTCGCCCGCGCGCTGCTCGCCTCGATCAAGGTCCGGAACTTCTTCCAGTACCGCAACGCGTTCTACGACGACATGGCGTGGCTCTGCCTCGCCGCCGACCGCGCCGAGCACCTGACCGAGCTCGTCACGCACCATGGGCTCCGCGACGCGCGCACCGTGGCGCGGACCCTGGGCCGCCAGCTCGTCTCGGCGAACACCTCGGATGGGGGCGGCGGGCTGTTCTGGAACACGCAGCGCCGGTTCAAGAACACCCCGGCCACCTCGCCCGCCGCGCTCTTCTTCGCCCGCTCGGGGGACCGCGGGCGCGCCCAGGCCCTTGTCGACTGGCTCCACAGCACGCTGTTCGACCCGGCCCGGGGACTCTACCTCGACGGCATCAACCTCAACCGGGACGGCACCACCGAGCTCATCGAGGGCATCTGGACCTACAACCAGGGCCCGGTGCTCGGTGCCCTCGTGGCCCTCGGCGGGCCGGAGAACCTCGCCCGCGCGGAGGCGCTCATCGCCGCGGTCGACGCGCACCTCACGGTGGACTGGGAGACGCACGACGGCGCGCGGGGCCGCGCGCTGAGGGGCGACGGAGGCGGTGACGGCGGGCTCTTCATGGGGATCCTGGCCCGCTACCTCACCGTGGCCGCCGTCAGCCGGAGCGTCTCGCCCGAGGCCCGCGCGACGGCCAGACGGCTCGTCGTCGACACTGCGGAGGCCCTGTGGTCGGGGGCGGAGGAGCGGCAGGCCCGGAGGGGCGCCCAGGGAGGCGAGACCTACTGGACGTTCCCCCAGAAGCCCGGCCAGGCGGCGTCGGACGAGTATCCGCCAGGGCGCCGCGTTGAGCTGTCCACCCAGCTGCAGGCGTGGATGGTGCTCGAGTTCGCGCACGAGCTCACGCTTGAGCGGAAGCCTCAGCGCGATTAGCGAAGCTCAAGGTTGCGTAATTGATGTGATTTACATCACATTAAGACGAGAATCGGCGGTTTCTTAGGTGTGGCTAACCTACAGTCGATCCTGACGTCGTCACTCCACCCGTGACCCACGAAAGGGACGCTCCCATGAAGCTCCGCCCCCGGGCCCTCGCTGGCCTCGCGATGGCCGCAGCGGCCACCCTCGGACTGGCCGCGTGCGGCACGTCGACCCCCTCCGGCGGTTCCTCGGGTGCCGCGACGCCCGGCGCCACCATCACCGTGTACAACGCCCAGCACGAGTCGCTCACCAAGGAGTGGATCGACGCCTTCACCGCCGAGACCGGCATCAAGGTCAACTACCGGCAGGGCGACGACACCGAGATGTCGAACCAGATCATCCAGGAAGGCGCCAACTCCCCTGCGGACGTGTTCCTGACCGAGAACTCCCCCGCGATGACGCAGGTGGAGAACGCGGGCCTCTTCACGGACGTCGACCCGGGCACCGTCGCCCAGGTCCCCGCCGAGTACCGGCCGTCCACGAACAAGTGGATCGGCATCGCCGCCCGCTCCACCGTGTTCGCGTACAACAAGGCCAAGCTCTCCCAGGACCAGCTCCCGAAGTCGCTCATGGACCTCGCGAAGCCCGAGTGGAAGGGCCGCTGGGCCGCTTCGCCGTCCGGCGCCGACTTCCAGGCGATCATCTCCGCCATGCTCGAACTCAAGGGCGAGTCGGCCACCGGCGACTGGCTCAAGGCCATGAAGGACAACGCCAAGATCTACAAGGGCAACTCGACGGCCATGAAGGCCGTCAACGCCGGCGAGGTCGACGGCGCCGTCATCTACCACTACTACTGGTTCGGCGACCAGGCGCAGACCGGCGAGAACTCCAAGAATGTCAGCCTCGAGTACTTCAAGAACCAGGACCCGGGCGCCTTCGTCTCGATCTCCGGCGGCGGCGTCCTCAAGTCCTCCAAGAACCAGGCCGCGGCGCAGGCGTTCCTCAGGTTCGTCACGGGCAAGAAGGGCCAGGAGGTCCTCCAGAAGGGGACGTCCTTCGAGTACGCAGTGGGCTCCAACGTTCCGTCCAATGAAAAGCTTGTACCCCTGACGGACCTCGACGCGCCTAAGATCGATCCGGCCAAGCTCAACTCGAAGAAGGTCAACGACCTCATGACCGCAGCAGGACTCCTCTAAGCATTGGATCAGGTCCCAGCCACCGCTTCCCCCGCCGGGACACCGGCGCCGGGCGAGGCGACGACGGCGGGCGAGGGCAAGCGCCCTCGCCCCCGTCGTGGTCTGCAGCGCCGCGCCCTCCCTCCGGTCGGTGTCGTGCTCCTCGCCTCTCTCATCACCGCCGCTTCCCTCATTCCCCTCGGGTTTGTGGTCGCCACGACCATTTCGACCGGCTGGGACACGGCCACGGCGCTCATCTTCCGTCCCCGCACGCTCGAGCTCCTGGGCAACACCCTGATGCTCATGCTCATCACGGTGCCGCTGTGCATCGTGCTCGGGGTCGGCGGCGCGTGGCTCGTGGAGCGGACCTCGCTGAAGGGGAACAAGGTCTGGGCCGTGCTGCTCGCGGCGCCGCTGGCGATCCCGGCATTCGTGAACTCGTACGCGTGGGTCTCCGCGGTGCCCAGCCTCGAGGGCGTGTTCTCCGGGGTCCTCATCGCGACACTCTCGTACTACCCGCTCGTCTACATCCCCGCGGCGGCGACCCTGTCCCGGATGGACCCGGCGATCGAGCAGTCCGCCGCGTCGCTGGGGCTGGGCTCGTGGAAGGTGTTCTTCCGCGTGGTGCTGCCGCAGCTGCGGATCGCCATCGCCGGCGGGGCGCTGCTCGTCGCGCTGCACCTCCTCGCGGAGTACGGCGCGTTCGCGATGATCCGCTTCGACACGTTCACCACCGCGATCATGGAGCAGTACCGCTCCACGTTCAACGGGGCAGCGGGCAACATGCTCGCCTCCGTGCTCGTCACGGTGTGCCTTGTCCTGCTCGTCATCGAGGCGCGGCTGCGCGGGAACGCCCGCTACGCCCGCATCGGATCGGGCGCACAGGCCGCCCCCACGAGACTCCGCCTCGGCGCGTGGGAGGCGCCCGCCCAGATCGGGCTCCTCGGGCTCGCGGTGCTCGCCGTGGGTGTGCCGCTCTGGATGACCGTCACGTGGGCCGCGCAGGGCGGGGCCAGGATCTGGCAGACCGACGAGCTGGCCGGCGCCCTCGGGTCCAGCCTGTGGCTCGGGCTCCTCGGCGCGATCGTGACCACGGTCGTCGCGTTCCCGCTCGCGTTCCTCGCGGACCGGTATGCGGGCTGGCTGTCGCGGGCGCTCGAGCTGGCCAACTACGTCACGAGCTCCATGCCCGGGATCGTGCTGGCCCTCGCATTCGTCACCGTGGCCCTCCGCGCGGTGCCGGGCGTCTACCAGACCACGGGGCTCCTCGTGGCCGCGTACGTCCTGCTGTTCCTTCCGCGGGCCCTCGTGAACCTTCGCGCAGGCCTGGCCCAGGCGCCCAAGGAACTCGAGGAGTCGGCCCGCGCCCTCGGGAAGCCGCCGCTCCTGGCGTTCTTCCGCGTGACCCTGCGCCTCGCCGCGCCGGCCGCCGCGGGGGGCGCGGCCCTGGTGTTCCTGGCCGTCATCAACGAGCTGACGGCCACACTCCTGCTCTCTCCGCTCGGCACCAAGACCCTCGCCACCGAGTTCTGGGCGCTCTCGAGCGAAATCGACTATGTGGGCGCGGCCCCGTACGCGCTCCTCATGATCGCGATCTCCGCCCCCATGACGTACCTGTTGTTCCAGCAGTCCAAGAAAGCAGCCGGACAGTGACCGAACAGACCCCCACCCCCGTCAGCTCGGCCCGACTGCCGGAGCCGCGCGTCTCCCCGCAGATCGCCCAGACGGCGGACCACCACCTCGACATCGAGGGCGTCACCAAGAACTTCGGGCACCAGCTGGTGCTCAAGGGCATCAACCTGTCCGTGGCCCGCGGGGGCACGACGGCGATCGTGGGACCGAGCGGGTCGGGCAAGACCACGCTCCTGCGCCTCATCGCCGGGTTCGAGGCCCCTGACACGGGCCGGATCCTCATGGACGGGCGCGAGGTCGCCGGATCCACCTGGGTGCCCGCGCACCGGCGCAACATCGGCTACGTGGCGCAGGACGGCGCACTCTTCCCGCACCTGTCCGTGGGGCAGAACGTGGCGTTCGGCCTCGATCGGGACAAGTTCCGCGGGCGCAAGGCCGTCGCGGGGCGGGTCGAGGAGCTCCTGGACATGGTGGCCCTGGACGGCTCCTACGCCAGGCGCCGCCCGCACCAGCTCTCCGGCGGGCAGCAGCAGCGCATCGCGCTGGCCCGCGCGATGGCCTGCGAGCCGGAGGTCATGCTCCTGGACGAGCCGTTCTCCGCGCTCGACGCCGGCCTCCGCGTCGCCACCCGCCGCGCGATCGGCAAGGTCCTGCACGACGCCGGCGTCACCACCATCCTCGTCACCCACGATCAGGCCGAGGCGCTCTCCTTCGCCGACCAGGTCGCGGTGATGCGCGGCGGGAAGCTCGCGCAGATCGGCAACCCGTTCGTCGTGTACACCCGGCCCGCCGACCGCTCCACCGCCGAGTTCCTCGGCGACGCCGTGATCCTCGAGGCATGGCTCGAGGGGTCCCTCGCGATGTGCTCGCTCGGGGCGATCCCCGTGCGCCGCCCGCCGGCGCAGGGCCGTGTGCAGATCATGCTGCGCCCCGAGCAGATCCGCATCGCCGCCGACTCCCGCATCCACGGCACCGTCCTGGACTGGGACTACTTCGGTCCCGAGTCGTCGGTGCGGATCAAGCTGCCCGAGCGCCCTGCTGACCCTCGCATTCCCGGCGGCGGCGAGATCATCACGATCCGCCACTGGAATGCCGCCATGGCCCGCGCGGGGATGGACCTCGCGCTCAAGGTCATCGGCGAGGGCGTCGCCTTCCCGCTCGAGTAGCCCCACCCCACCATCTCGGGTACGCCAACTCGAGCCTTGGACCATCTCGGGAACACGGTCAGCCGCGGTCTTGCCCGATGCTCCGCTCGAGGGCGATCCGACGCGTACCCGAGATCGTCCGACGCGGTGAGACGTATACCCGAGACGGCCTCGCGGGCGAGTTTCTGTACCCGAAACGAGTGCGGACGACGACGGCGCCTCACCTCGGCGGCCAACGGGCGCCCGGGAGGGCGCGCGCCGTCGTGCGCCCGCGGCTAGGCTGGTCGCATGGCCGACGACGTGACCCCCTACCGCGACGGGCCCGCCACCCGGTGGGTCGCCAGCTCCGCGCTGACCCGGTACCGCCTCGCCCCGAACCCCGGGCCGATGAGCCTGGATGGGACGAACTCGTACGTGATCGCGGCTCCGGGATCGGACTCGGTGGTCGTCGTGGACCCGGGACCGCTCGACGACGAGCACCTCGCTGAGCTCGCGGGAACCGGGCACGTGGAGCTCATCGTCCTGACCCACCACCATCCGGACCACACCGAGGCCGCCGAGGAGTTCCACCGCCTGACCGGCGCCCCGGTCCGAGCGAGAGATGCGGCCCTGTGCCTCGGCGCCGGCCCGCTCGACGACGGCGAGCGCCTTGACGCCGCGGGCGTGCGGATCGACGTCCTCGCCACGCCCGGGCACACCGCGGACTCGATCTGCCTCCACCTCCCCGACGACGGCGAACAGGGCGCCGTCCTCACCGGGGACACCATCCTGGGCCGTGGGACCACGGTCATCGTGTTCCCGGACGGCCGCCTCGGCGACTACCTCGCGACGCTGCGCAGGCTCGAGGCCCTCGGCCCGGCCACGGTGCTGCCGGCCCATGGGCCAGTTCTCCCGGACCTCGCACAGATAGCCGGCGCGTACCTCGCCCACCGCGAGGAGCGGCTCGATCAGGTGCGCGCGGCCCTCGCGCACCTCGGGCAGGACGCCTCCATCGCCGCCGTCACCGACGCCGTCTACACGGACATCGACGCGAGCGTGCGCGGTGCCGCCGAGAACTCCGTCGCGGCGCAGCTGGACTACCTGCGCGGCTGGGCGTAGGCCAAAGGGCCGCCGTCAGAACAGGCTGAATCGGCTGAACTCCCCCGTCGCGGGCGCGAACCCCGCGTCCACGCGGTCCACGCGCCCCGGCGTCTCGCCCGAGCGTAGCCATGCCAGCAGCCCCTCAACGCCGGCGCGGGGGCCCTCCGCCACGACCTGCACGGTCCCGTCCGGCAGGTTCCCCGCGGAGCCCACGAGCCCGCGCTTCTCCGCTTCCGCGAGCGTCCAGTACCGGAACCCGACCCCCTGCACGATCCCCGAGACCCTGGCCTCGAGCCGCGCAGGCCCGTCAGAGGTGCCGATGGCGCCCGGCGAGCCAGCGGCGCGAGGGGCGTCGGGACCGTGCGTACCGTGGCGACGGAAGAGCGGCATGCCTCAAGTGTCCGCCGGGGACCGGGAGCCCGCCACCTCCGAGCCGGCGGGCCGCGCGGCCCCCGCGTGCGCCGGCAGCCGAAGCGCGTCGATCCACACGACCGCGGCGAGCACGACGGCGCTGATCGCCCACGCCGCCACGACGTCGGTGAGCCAGTGCCGGCCGAGGTAGAGGTCGCACCCCGCGACGGCGAGTGCCACGATCCCCGCGCTCACCGCCGCGGACCCGAGGCCCCGCGCGCTTGCCCGCCGCGAGTAGGCGAGGTAGAGGGCCACGAGCAGCAGCGTGAGGGCCCCCGAGGTGTGGACGGCGGGGAACGCGGGCGCGTCGATGCCGCCCACCGCCTCGAACCAGGCCGGGGGCCGGGCCCGGCCCACCCAGAGCCGGGCGCCGGTGACGAGGAGGAAGTCCGCGAGGCTCGCGCCGAGGAGCAGTGCCGGGCGCCACAGCTCACGCCGGGCCACACCCCACGCGAGGGCGATCGCCGCCGCGGCACCCATCGTCACGAGTGGGCCGGACGCCGCGCGGAGCGCCTCGGCCGCGGCGGTGAGGGGGGCGGAGCGGTGTGCGGCGAGCCCGTCGAGGATGGGCCAGTCGAGGTCGGCGAGGCCCCAGTCGCCGGCGATGGATTCGAGGAGCAACCCGAACATCACGATGCCCGCCGCGGCCAGGAGGACGGCTGCGACGCGCCTCGAGTACGCAGGGACGTGGAGCATCATTCAAGTGTCGCGGAGGGACGTTGGAGGCTGCCGGGAGGAAGCTCGGCGGTTGCTGGGAATCGGGGCGGTCCGCGCGCTGCCCGGGCCGTTTCGATTGTCGGGGCGCGGGGGTAGCGTGACGGCATGAGCGAGCTCCTCCAGCCGTCCCTGCACCGCCAGCACGTCTCCGTGGCCGCCCCTTCGCAAGTGTGGGTCGGCGCGGACGGGCGCCTCGCCCCGGACCCTGCGGGGCTCACCGGGGTGTTCCACGCGGACACGCGCTTCCTCGACCACGCCCTCGTGACGGTGGACGGCGTCGAGCCGCAGGCGGTGGGCGTTGCCGCGGACGGCAGCCGCCTCACCGTGGACGGGCTCGCGAGGAACATTGCCGGGCCCACGCTCGACCCCGCCGTGCGGGTGGTCCAGATGTGGACCGTCACGCCAGGGCTGGTGCGGCACCGGGTCGAGCTCTCGACGTCCCTGCCCGAGCTCGCCTGCACACTCGCCGTGCACCTCGGCGCGGACTTCGCGCCGATGGACGCGGTGCGGGTGGGCGGCGACGTCGCGCCGGTGGAGCCCGCGCACGACGCCGCCCGGCTCGCCTGGGCGGCCGACGGCAGGACCGCCGTGGTCACCCCGGCGACGCCGGGGGCGCGCATCGTGACCGCGATCGACGTGGACTCCGACGACACGGACGGGTTCCCCTCGGGGCACCCGTCGCTCGTCTGGTCCGCGGCGCTGCGCCGGGGTGTGCCGTTCGCCGCGGAGTGGAGCGTCACGCTCGAGGACGCGGGCGCCGTCGTGCGTCCGGCCCCGGGCGGGGAGGCCGCGGTCGCCCCGGAGTCGCGGCCCGGGCCCGCCGGCCGTCTCGAGGCCGCGTCGCTGCGCCAGCTCGCGGGGCTGCGCCTGGTCACGACGCGCGCACCCGAGGCGCCGTTCCTCGCGGCCGGGGCACCGTGGTACTTCACGCTGTTCGGGCGCGATTCGCTGTGGGCCGCGCGGCTCATGCTCCCGCACGATTCCGCGCTCGCTGCCGGAACGCTCCGGGCGCTCGCGGCGTACCAGGGGTCGGAGCGGGTCGTGGAGTCGGCGGAGGAACCGGGGAAGATCCCGCACGAGATCCGCGCCCGCGAGCTCGTGGTGTCCCACGGGCCCGGCGGCGACCAGCTGCGCCTCCCTCCCGTCTACTACGGCACCGTCGACGCGACGGCGCTGTGGCTGTGCCTCCTCGGGGAGCTGTGGGGCACGGGGCGCGCGCCCGACGCCGTCCGGGCGCTCCTGCCCGCCGCCCGCCGGGCCGCGGACTGGCTCCTCGGTGCGGCTACCGGCCCGGCCGGGTTCCTCGCGTACCGCGACGAGTCCGGCCACGGCCTGAGCAATCAGGGTTGGAAGGACTCGGCGGACGCGATGCAGTTCATGGACGGGCGCCGCGCCGAGGGGCCCATTGCCCTCGCGGAGGTGCAGGGGTATGCCCATCAGGCGGCGCTCGCGGCCGCGGACCTGTTCGAGGAGCTGCGCGAGCCCGGCGGTGGGTCCGGGCTGCGGGCCAAGGCCGGGGAGCTGCGCGAGTTCGCCGGCGCGCTGCGGGACCGGTTCCGGGAATCGTTCTGGGTGCACGACGGCGCCGGGCCGTTCCCGGCGATGGCGCTCGACGGCGCCGGCACTCCCCTCGACTCGCCCGGCTCAAACATGGGGCACCTGTTGGGCACCGGCCTGCTCGATCCGGCCGAGTCGCGGCTCGTGGTGGACCGGCTGCTGGGGCCCGAGCTCTTCAGCGGGTATGGGATCCGGACGCTCTCCACGGCCGCCGCGGGGTACTGGCCCCTGAGCTATCACTGCGGGTCCGTGTGGGCGCACGACACGGCAATCGCCGTCCGCGGCATGCTCGCCGAGGGGTTCCGCGCCGAGGCTGCGACCGTGGCCCGGGGGCTGCTGCGGGCGGCGGAGTCGTTCGGCGGGTCACTGCCCGAGCTGTTCTCGGGGGTCGGGGCCGACGCCTCGGGCATTGCCCTCGCGTACCCCGCGGCGTGCCATCCGCAGGCGTGGAGCGCGGCCTCGGCCGTGGTGGTGGCCCGGGCCCTCGCCCCGGCGGGAAGGCTGCCGTAGCGTCGGGCCTCCCGCCACGCCGGGGTCGTCCGCCCGCGGGGGTCAGGGGCGCTTCTTCTGCGGGTAGATCGTCTCGTGCCGCGCGAGCATGTCCACGTATTCGGCGATCTTCCGCGCCCGCGTCTCGGGCCGCTTGACGGTCGTGGTCCGGTAGATGAGCGCGAACCGGTTGGTGGAGGTCAGGACGTCGAACATCGCCTGCGCCTCGGGCACGGCGGCGATGGCGGCCGCGAGGTCCTCGGGAACCTCGGCAGTGGCGGCCCCTCCGTAGGCGCGCTCCCACCGGCCGTCGGCCTTGGCCGCGTCGACGACACGACGCCCAGCATCGGTCATCCGCCCCTCGGCCTCGAGGCGCCCGACCCGCTCCACGTTCGTCTTGGACCAGACGCTGGTCCGGGTCCGCGGGGTGAAGCGGATCGCGGAGCTCTCCGCATCCCGGGTCCGCAGCTGCCCATCGATCCATCCGAAGCACAGCGCCTCGAGCACGGCCGGCTCGTACTGCAGCCCGGTGACGGTCCCGCCCTTCTTGTGCAGCACGAGCCACACCCCGGGGCTGTCGGCGTGGTGCTCGGCGAGCCAGCCGCGCCAGGCGGCCGCGTCGGGGACGAGGAGTTCGGGCAGCTCGGGGGCCATGCAGCCAAGACTTCCCGCTGGACCAACCGAGCGCAACCATGGAGGCAGCCCTACCGAAGGAGACCCATGCTGCGCGTCCTCGCGACCCACTACACGTCGGCCCTGTCCGAGCTGCGACGGCTCCTGATGGACCTGGGCCTGGTCCCCGGCGAGGAGGGCGACGGATGGGCCGTCCTTGACGCGCACAGCGGCCGCGTGCGCCTGCGCACCGCGGAGAGGGGCTCGGCCCGGGACGGCGCGACCGTGTTCGGGGTCGAGGTCCGGGACGCGGCGGAGTTCGCGCGCCGCACGGCGGACGACGGCGGTCGGGCGGCTCTTGAGGAGACGCCCGCCGGGGCGCGGGTCAGGATCACGGGACCGGACGGCTTCGAGTTCCTGGCCGAACCGACCGAACACGCGGGGCGCTACGTCGATGCCGACCCCGACCTGACCGTGCGGCTCGAATGGGTCACGCGGGACGCCGACGGCGCGGCGGCGACGCTCGCCGCAATCGGCGGCCGGCCGCGCGGGACTGCCGCGGACGAGGCGACCGGCACCCGCCAGTTCACGGCGAAGAACGGCGGTGTGCTGGCCGCGGTCCCCGCAGATGCGGACACACCGCGCTCGGGCGGCCTCACGTTCGAGTACGCGGGGAACCCCGGGGAGCTCGCGGCCCGGCTCGCGCTGGCCGGGTGGAACGCCGTCGGGCGCACCCGAGAGGGCCATATGGCGTCGAGGTATGTACCCGATGCCCCAGGAGGGGAGGGGGACGCCTCAGCGACGGCGCCCGCGGGAGGCGACGCGGCCGGCGTCGTGCGTCTGAGCGTCGCGGTACCGGACGGTAGCGAAGTCACGATCCTCATGACCGGTCGCCACACCATGGCGGCGATGCGGTAGAACAGTAGGCATGGCAGTTCGCACCCCCGACCCGTATCCCGGCTGGCTCTCCCCCGAGGACCTCTACGAGGCGCGGAACCGGCTGCCCATGCTGTACGTCGAGGCGCTGCCCGTGCGCCTCGACCCGCTCGGGTACGTCAACGAGGTGGGGCTCCTCCTCCAGGCGGACGACGAGGGCAACATGATGCGCTCCTTGGTCTCCGGCCGTGTGCTGTACAAGGAGACCATCCGGGCCGCGCTGCTGCGCCACCTCGAGAAGGACCTCGGCCCGCTCGCGCTCCCGCAGCTTCCCGTCAGCCCGGTGCCGTTCACGGTGGTCGAGTACTTCCCCTCGCCCTCGCAGACCGGGTTCACCGACGAGCGGCAGCACGCCGTCTCGCTCGCCTATGTCATCCCGGTCACGGGCGAGTGCCAGCCGCGCCAGGATGCGCTCGAGCTGACGTGGATGTCCCCGGCCGAGGTGCTCAGCGGGCCGGTGCAGATGGAGTTCGTAGGCGGGCGGGGGGAGCTCGTCCGCCAGGCGCTCGCGTTCGCCGGGATCGCGCCCTAGTCCGCGCGCCTGAACGGCGCCGTTACCAATTGTTTATAAGGTGGGGTCGGACCGAAAGCCACCACGGAGGACCCCAGATGCACGACAGCTCGGGGCCGCACGAGCGGCCCGGAACCCCTGAGTTCCACGAGATCGACGCCCACGAGCTCAAGCCCGGCCTGCGGTTGCTCCTGCCCGAGGAGCACGACGTTGCCCGCGGCAATGACAGTGCGGGCGGCGGCGATGGAACCGGCGGCACAGATCCCGGCGATGGCGGGGACCCGCGCAGCGCCGAGGTCCTCGAGGTGGACACCGTGATGGACGACTACGGGAACCCGGCCCTGTACTTCGCGGTCCTGGACAACCACATGAACCTGCGGGTGGCGCACGGGGCGCGCGTCAAGGTCAGCCGCGGCAAGGCCCCCCGACCCGCCGATCTTCTGTTCTCCGGCCGCGCCACCCCCGCCGCGGTCGGGTCCCGCGACGCCGCGGTCGGGTCCCGTGACGCCGCGGTCGGGTCCCGTGACGCCCAGGCCGCGGGCGCCCCCGAGCCCGCCGCGGTAGACCCGGTGGCCGTGGCCCCTGCCAGGCCGGCTGCTCCGCTTCGCGGGCCCTCGGAGATCACGCTGGACACGGGCGACGTCGTGATCGTTCCAGGCGCCGCTCCGGCCGGCCCGAACGGCGCGCGCCCCGACCTCGTGGCGCGCATCCCGGCTCAGGACGAGAAGCCCGAGGAGCTCATGGTGCGCATCGATGGGGAGCACCCCGGGAGGCATGCCGTCCACGACCTCACGCAGCGCCTCGCGAGGGGCATCAACCTCAAGTCGGGCGCATGTCTGAGGGACCTCCACGACCTCGCCTACGAGCTGTACGTGGGGCAGGAGGATCCGGACGCCGCGCTCAAGGTCGCGGACCTCCTCGCCGTCCTGCCGTACGACGGCAACCCCGCACGCTGGTCCTCGATCGAGTCGACCCTCGGCCTGGCCGCGCACCTCGCCCGGGAGGGCGGCGACGAGGACCGGGCCGCCGCATACGGGGAGCTCCTGCGCGCCCCGGACACCTCGGAGACGGACCCGTTCCGGGCCAAGATGGCCGAGCGCGTCCGCGAGCGGGCCCTCAACCAGCCGAACCTGTATGACAAGGAGGTCGAGCGCGCGGTCGGGGCCAAGGACCACGCCGAGGAACGCGCCTGGCGCATGCTGCGCCTCGGCAGCCTCCTGCACCTGCGCGCGCACGGCGGATCGACGGCCTTCCCCCTCGACGAGCTCGACCGCCGCATCGACGTGGAACTGGACGCCGTCCGCGGCTGACCCGTCCCGGAACGTTGAGGGGTCATGTCCCTGACCACTCAAGGCAGGGACATGACCCCTCAACGTGGAGCTACGCGACCGGGCCCGTCGGTCCCGCCGTGGCCTCGATCTGCTTGACCTTCGGGTCCGTCTCGTCCGCGCCGTAGTCGGACGACCGCGTGGCATCCACGCCCTGCGGCACCTTGAACGCCCGGAAGACGAGCGTGAGCAGCACGGCAACGATGAGGTTGAGCGAGAACGCGGACACGGCGATGTAGACGCTGAAGCTCGTCCCGGGGATCGCCGCGACCGACCCGCCGAAGTGCGCGCCCGTGGACGGGTTGACCACGTTGTACGCCGAGACGGTGCCGAAGATGATGCCCACCGCCCAGCCGATGAGCAGCGCCCACCGGTCGAACCACCGCGTGTACAGGCCCGCCACGACGGCCGGGAACGTCTGCAGGATCCAGATGCCGCCGAGGAGCTGCATGTTGATCGCCGCGGACTGGTCCATGGCGATGACGAAGATGAGTGCCCCCACCTTGACCACGAGCGAGACGATCTTGGAGATGTTCGCCTCGGTCTTGGGATCCGCGTCCGGCCGGAAGAAGTCCCGGTACACGTTGCGCGTGAACAGGTTGGCCGCGGCGATGGACATGATCGCGGCCGGCACGAGGGCGCCGATCGCGATCGCGGCCAGCGCGATGCCCGCGAACCACGAGGGGAAGTGGTCCAGGAACAGCTGCGGCACCACAAGCTGCGGGTTGACCTTCCCATCGAGGTCGATCGGCTTGGTCCCGGCCTTGATCGCCACGAAGCCCAGCAGCGCGAGGAACCCGAGCATGAGCGAGTACAGCGGCAGGATCGCGGCGTTGCGGCGGATCGTGTTGCGCGCCTTGGACGCGAGCACGCCCGTGACCGAGTGCGGGTACATGAACAGCGCCATCGCTGAGCCGAGCGCGAGCGTCCAGTACGCCGAGTAGCTGCCCTCGGTCGGGATGAAGACGCCGGACGCCTTGCCAGTGGCCGGGCTCGGGGTGGCGAGCTTGGTCTGCGCGGCCCCGAAGATCGTGTCCCAGCCGCCGAACTTGATCGGCAGGTAGATCACGGCCACGATCACTGCGAGGTAGATGAGCAGGTCCTTCACCACGGCGATCATGGCCGGCGCGCGCAGCCCCGACGTGTACGTGTAGGCGGCCAGGACCACGAACGCGATGATCAGCGGCAGGTCGGTCAAGAGCGCGTTGTCCGGGCTGCCGAGCCCCAGGACGGTCAGGACCGCCTTGATGCCCACAAGCTGCAGGGCGATGTAGGGCATGGTCGCGACGATGCCCGTCACGGCGACCGCGAGGGACAGCCATCGGCTCCCGTAGCGCCCGCCCACGAAGTCAGCGCTCGTGACGTACCCGTGACGGTGCGAGACGGACCAGAGGCGGCTCATGATGATGAAGATGATCGGGTACAGCACGATCGTGTACGGAACGGCGAAGAAGCCGCTCACCGCGCCCGTGGCCCACATGGCGGCGGGCACGGCCACGAACGTGTAGGCCGTGTAGAGGTCGCCGCCTAGCAGGAACCACGTGATCCAGGTGCCGAACCCGCGGCCGCCCAGGCCCCATTCGTCGAGGCTGTGCAGGCCGGTCTCCTCCTTGGACCTCCGCCAGCGTGCTGCCATGAACCCCATGACCGCCACGATGAGGAACAGCAGGATCACGATGACGAGCGCGACCCAGTCGATCGGACGGTTGCTCATCGCGCCTCTCCTCCCTCGCCAGAAGCGGCGCCACCGTCGGACGACGCCGTGTGCTTGCCTCCGCCGCCCGGCCCACCCGCGCCCGGGCTGCTGCCGCCGGTTCCACCGCGCGGGGCAGGGCCGCCGCCGGCAGGCCGAACACCGCGGGCGGCCGCGCGCCGTCGTCGGTCCTCTCCCGTGACCAGCCAGTAGGCGGCCCCACTCAGCGCTGCCGAGATGGGAACCCAGACGAGCTGGTACCAGTAGAAGAACGGCATGCCGCCCCAGCGCGGCCCGTCGAAGGAGTACAGCTGCGGCATGAGCGGGAGCACGATGGCCACCGCGAGCAGGACGCCCGCCACAACGTAGGGAAGGGGCTTGGCCGGGCCACGCGTGGGTGTGTCGCGGGTCGGCGCAGTGGATTCGGACAACGAGACCTCCTCTGGCCTCGTCCGGCGGTGTCACCCCGCTTAAGGGACGCCGGACGTCGTACATGTCCCCCGGGGTATTTGTACCGCAGGACGTCCCAGACGTGAAGGGGTCGTTAGCCGAAATTCGCGAGGCTCGCTTCGAGCTGGCGGAAGAGGATCGCCGGGCCGTTGGGGTTGGCGAGCTGGGTGTTGAGGAGGATCGCGATGGTCATGCCGGTCTTCGGGTTGTACATCGTCAGGGACTCGTAGCCGAGGCCCGTACCGGTGTGGCCCCACCAGCCGTCGAGGGTGCCGGCGGCGAGTCCGTACGCATCGTAGTCGGGGCTGCCCGGGTCCTCGGCCTGCGTGTCCGAGACGGCGGTCAGACGTGCCTGCTGGAGCGCCGGGGTAATGAGCGAGCCGGAGCCGAGTGCCCGCCCCCACGTGAGCAGGTCGCCGATCGAGCCGAACAGCCCGCCCGATGCCCCGTAGAGGGAGGGGCTGACCTGGGCGAGGCTCTCGAGACCGGAGGTCCCGGTCTCGTACGGCGTCGCGACTGGGCCCGACGGCGCCTGGGCGCCCGAGTACGCCACGGACGTGAGCCCGAGCGGGCCGAGGAGCCGGGACTGCACCTCTGCGTCCCACGACTGGCCCGTGACCGCCTGGATGACCTTGCCAAGGAGCACGTAGTTCGTGTTGCTGTACTCGTAGGCACTCCCCGGGGCGAAGTCGAGCTGCTGGGTGAAGGCGTAGCCGAGGAGCTGGTTGTCCGTGAAGGCGCCCGTGTAGTCGGTATCCAGCTGGTCCGAGAAGTCCGCCGTGCCGGAGAATTCGGCCACGCCTGTGCGCATCTCGAGCGCCTCGCGGACCGTGATCTGGCCGCCCATGGCCCCGCCGTCGAACTCCAGGCCCGCGACCCCGGGCACGTACTTCGCGATCGGGTCGTCGAGGCCGAGCTTCCCCTCGCCGATGAGCTGCAGGACCACCGTGCCCACGAAGCTCTTGGTGATGCTGCGGAACGCGGAGCACGTGTCTGCCGTCCACGGGGTGTCTGCGGCCGCCTGCCCGGCGGTGGCGAGGTAGCGGCTCTGCGTGGCGGCCCCATTCCCCGTCGACACGGCCACTGCGACCCCGGCCGCGCCCTGGTCGTCGAGGAACCCGTTGATGATGGCCGTGACGACTTGTGGCATCTCCTGCCACCCGGGCTGAGCGGGTACCGCCACGGACGACGGCGGCGGGCTGGCCCGGGCGGTCTGGCTCGGCGCCGCCGGGGTCGCCGCGGGCGAGGGCGCGGCGCCCACCGCGGACGGCGGCGGCGTGGGCTGCTTCTTCGCCGTGCGCAGGGCAGCGGGAGCGGCGCCGTCGGCCTCGGAAACGGACGCCACGGCGGTGATGGTTCCCCCGACCAGCAGCACCGCGAGGACCGCCGCGAGGGCGAGCCGGCGGCGTCGGACGAGCAGCGAGCGCCCGAGGGTGCCCAGACGCCAGATCCTGCGGAGCCAAACCCGCGCCATCTGCACCGCCCTCCTGGCCCCCTGCGCGGCCTGACCTGTTGCAGACACTCTAGGCGGGAAGGCTTTGCCGGCGCTGTGCGGGGGCTGGGCCAGGGGCACAGGCGCGCGCGTGTGGTGACCGGCCCCTGCCTGCCGACCCCCGCGCCGTCGTGCGACGACGGGGTGGCAGACTGGACGGGTGCCAGATTCCGTCCCCGTCGCCCGCGAAGCCGGCCCCGCGCCGTCGTCCGTTCCATCCCACCCCCGCCAGAGCGAGTTCACGTTCGACGTCGGTACTCGCCTCACGCGCCCGGACGGCACCCCCGCGCTGGGCCGCACCGGCACGATCACCACCCCGCACGGGACCATCCAGACACCGGCGTTCATCGCGGTCGGCACGAAGGCCACGGTCAAGGCGGTCCTCCCGGAGGCGATCCGGGACCTCGGCGCCCAAGCCGTCCTCGCGAACGCCTACCACCTGTACCTCCAGCCGGGGGCGGACATCCTCGACGAGGCCGGCGGGCTCGGGAGGTTCATGAACTGGACCGGGCCAACGTTCACGGACTCGGGCGGCTTCCAGGTCATGAGCCTCGGCTCGGGGTTCAAGAAGGTCATCGACATGAAGGGGCCGAACGCGCCATTCAACGCGGGCGCCGACGACGCCGTGGCACCCGGCAAGGAGCGCCTCGCCCACGTCGACGACGACGGCGTGTGGTTCAAGAGCCACCTCAACGGCGACCGCCACCGGTTCACCCCCGAGATCTCGATGCAGGTCCAGCACCAGATCGGCGCGGACATCATGTTCGCGTTCGACGAGCTCACCACCCTGTACAACTCCCGCGGCTATCAGGAGGAGGCGCTCGAGCGCACGCGCGTGTGGGCCGAGCGCTGCGTCGCGGAGCACTTCCGCCTCACCGATGAGCGTGCGGCCAAGCCGTACCAGGCCCTTTTCGGTGTCATCCAGGGTGCGCAGTACGAGGACCTGCGCCGCAAGGCCTGCCGCGACCTCGGCGCCATGCCGTTCGACGGGTTCGGGATCGGCGGGGCACTCGAGAAGGAGAACCTCGGCACGATCGTGAGCTGGTGCTCCGAGGTGCTCCCCGAGGACAAGCCGCGGCATCTCCTCGGCATCTCCGAGCCGGACGACATCTTCGTGGCCATCGAGGCCGGCGCCGACACGTTCGACTGCGTCTCCCCCACGCGCGTGGCCCGCAACTCCGCGTTCTACACCGCCGAGGGCCGCCTCAACCTCTCCGGCGCGAAGTACAAGCGCGACTGGGGCCCGCTCCAGGACGGCTGCGACTGCTACACGTGTGCCAACTACTCGCGCGCCTACCTCCGGCACCTCTACAAGGCGACCGAGATGCTCTCGCACACCCTCATCTCGATCCACAACGAGCGCTTCGTGGTCCGCATGGTCGACGACGCGCGCCACGCCATCGAGGACGGCACCTTCCACGACTTCAAGGCCGACACGCTGGGCCGCTACTACGGCTGAACCGGCCCCTTTGCCTCTGAAGGTCACATCCTGAAAGTCACCTCCTGCGGGTCATCCACAGGACGTGACCCTCAGTGTGAGTATGTGTGGTGTGGGCGGCTGGATGGTGGTTTCATCCTGTCATCCGCTGGGCGTTTGGCTCTGGATGTGACTGCCGCCGCCGGGGCCCGGGTTGCCGTGGCCCTGCCTGCGCGGCTGGCCTGCTGTGGGTTCTGCCGATGCCCTGCTGGAAGGGGAAGGGATGGCCCGGCGTGGCTTGATAGGAGCTTGGACTCGCCTCGACTGAGGTCTGCCCGCCGGGCTGTCCCCGCCCCGCCCCCCGCATTGCCGATGGGAATGGGAAGGACGGTTACTGACCATGCTGATCGTTCTGGGCGCTGACGTCCACAAGAAGACGCATACGTTCGCCGCGGCCGACGCCAACGGCACCCGCCTGGACGGGCTCACGGCCCCTGCCACGCGGGCCGGGATCGCCGAGGCCCTGGACTGGGCCCTGCACAGGTGGGCCGGCGCGGAGCGGGTCTGGGCGGTCGAGGACTGCCGCACCTACACCCGGTCTCTGGAGTCCTCCCTCGCGGCCGCGGACGAGCGGATCGTGCGGGTCCCCTCGGCGCTGACCGCCCGGGAACGGGGCAGCGCCCGCACCCGTGGGAAGTCCGATGCGATCGACGCCCTCGCGGTGGCCCGGGCCTTCCTGCGCGAGGACGGACTGCCCGGCCCCTCCAACGACGCCCTCGCGCGGGACCTGCGCCTGCTCAGCGACCGGCGGGACAACATCGTCGCCGAGCGCACCCGGTGCGAGAACCAGCTCCGCGACCTGATCCTCGTCCTGGACCCGGAGAGGGAGCCCGCCCTGCGCACCCTGGGCCGGGCCGGCGTCCGCAGGGACCTCAGGGCTTGGCTGGAGGGGCTCGACGGGATCGCCGCCCGCTTCGCCCGCGAGCTCCTGGCCGAGGTCGGCACGCGCACCGCCGCCGCGGACGCCCTCCACAAGGAGATCGCCGCACTGGTCAAGGACACCGCCCTGCGGCAGGTCCCCGGCTGCGGGGACATCTCCGCCGCGCGCCTGATCGCCCAGGCCGACGGGATCGGACGGTTCCGCAGCCCGGCCGCGTTCGCGATGTTCAACGGCACCGCGCCGATCCCCGCCTCCTCCGGCCGCACGACGGGCAGGGTCCGCCTCAACCACGCCGGGGACCGCCGGGCCAACGCAGCGATCCACCGCATCTCGATCACCCAGATCCGCCTCGACGGGCCCGGCCGCGACTACTACCTTGCCTGCCTGGCACGCGGCAAGACCAGACGCGAGGCCCTGCGCTGCCTCAAACGCCGCGTCAGCGACACCGTCTACCGCGCCCTGAACGCAGACACCCACGCGCCTCACGCCACCACAGCCACCACCACGCCAGTGCCGCAAGCGGCCTGACCAGCCCCCGACCCCCGGGCCCGTTCCCGGATACGACGCTGCCCGGCCGCGCCCGCAGCCGCGCTCAAGGCTGGCCGCAGGCCACCCCGAAGGGGGCCGAAGGGCCTTGACCCGGCAAGGACCGGCCCACAATCACACCCCCGGGAACGGGCCCCCTTGACATAGGAGCAACCTCAGGAGGTGACTCCCAGACGTGCGAGGCGCTCGCCTCAGTGGTGGTGCCGCGCAGCCATCCGCACGGCCACGCCGGTGCCCACGAGGAACGCGACCACCGAGACCAGCACGACGACGAGCGGCGGGCTCCACGATCCGGCCGCGGAGTGGATCCACCCCAGGAGCGTGGGGGCCGCGGCGGCGACCGCGTAGCCGGCGCCCTGCACGATCGCGGACATCCGGCCGGCGGAGGCCTGATCGCGCGCGATCACGTTGATCTCGGTGAAGATGAGCGTGATCCCGCCGCCCTGCGCCGCGCCGCCGAGCGAGGACCACACGGGCCACAGCTCCGGCGCGACGAGGAGCCCCACGGGCACCGAGAGCCACAGGATGCCGAGGACCACGACAGCCGTCATGGTCCCGGCGTAGCGGGCGAGGAGGGGCGTGCCGAGGGCTCCGAGGATCGCGATGATCTGGAACAGGGACGCCCCCGCGCCCGCGGCGGACGGCGAGAAGCCCAGCTCGTCGCTCAGGATGCTCGGAAGCCAGGCCGTCACGCCGTAGTAGGAGAACGCCTGGCCGCCGAATCCGGCCAGGAGGGCAATGGTGACGGCGGTGAGGCTGCGGCGCTGCGCCGGGGCGCCGGCGTCGTGCGTCCGCGGCGAGGGCGGCACCGGTTCCGGGCGGAGCGCGCGCATTCCCGTGGCGGCGGCCCAGAACGCGATCGCGACCGCCGCGAACACCGCGCTGCCGGCGAGCGCGACGCGCCAGCCTGTCACCTCGGCGAGGGGCGCCGTCGCGACGGACGTGACGAACGAGCCGACGTTGAGCGCGGCCGTGTACACGCCCATCGCCATGCCCTGGCGCTCCTTGGTGAAGTCACGGCGGATGATCAGCGGCACGGCGATGTTGCCGATCGTGATCGCGACGCCCAGCAGCACCGTGCCGAGCATCACCACCGCGGTCCCGTCCACCGAGCGGATCACGACGCCGGCCAGCACGCCGAGCAGCGTGAGCGTCACGGCCATCTCCGCGCCGAGCCGCCGCGCTGTCAGGGATGCGAGGGGCGAGGCCAGCGCGAAGCACAGCACCGGGATCCCGGTGAGCAGGCCCAGCTCACCGGGGGTGAGGCCGAGCTCGGCGGCGAGCGGCTTCGCGACGGGCGCCACGGCCACGAATGGACCCCGCATGTTGACGGCGATGAGCACGATCGCCGCCAGAATCAGCCAGGCGGCGGGGCGGGCGCGGGCGGTCGGGGCGGCGTCTCTCATGCCCTCGTTCGTATCATGCGGCGACGGCCGCGTCCGTCTCCTCGGTCCCGTAGGTCGGCTCGGCGCGCTTGATGGCGCGGATCACGAGGGACGTCACGGGGACGAGGACGTACTCGACGCCGGTCTTGTACACGAATCCCACGATCACGTAGTTCAGGAACGAGCCGAAGTCCGTGATGCCGATGACGGGGGACGCGATCGCGCAGAAGATCAGGGTGTCCACGAACTCGCCCACGCCGGAGGAGCCCATGAGGCGGGCCCACAGGGTCTTCTCCCCCGAGCGCGCCTTCATGCGGACCATGATCCAGGAGTTGATGGTCTGCCCGGCCAGGAACGCGAGGAGCGAGCCGAGCACGATGAGCGGCACGGGGCCGAGGGCCTCCTCGATGGCAGCCTGCTTGGCCACGCCGTAGTCGTCGCTGAATCCGGGCAGGATGATGATCACCCAGTAGCAGGCGGAGGCGAACACCGAGAGCGCGAACGTCGTGAAGATCGCGCGGCGCGCGGCCTTGAAGCCGTACACCTCGCTCACCACGTCGCCGAGCACGTAGGCGAGCGGGAAGAGGAAGAATCCGCCATCCGTGATGATGGGCCCGAACTGGACGCCCTTCGAGGCGCCGATGTTGCTCAGGATCACCACCACGGCCATGGCGGCGAGAAGGACCCCGTAGACGGGGCTGCCGATGGACGCGTAGCGCGCGCGGGAAATCACGGCAAGCATTCTCCCACGGGATTCCCCGTGGCGGGTCGACGCGGCAGAAACCACATGACAGGCCCTGGACGGCATGGCAGGCCGTGCCGCGGCCTGTTATGCCGCCGCGGGCCTGCCATGCGCACGCCGCCCACAGGCCATGAGGGCCCGCGCCCCCCTGCGGTCGCGGGCCCTCGTGGCGGGCAATCGCCGAGGTCAGCCGAGCCGGGAAGGCTCGCGGCCGTCGTCGTCCGCGGAATCCGCCGTGCCCTTCGCGGAGCCGGCACCCACCGGCATCGCGACGGGCAGCTCGCCGTATGCGGCGCCGAACTCGTGGTCGAGCGGGGTGTGCTTCTTGTTCGGCAGGAAGAAGATGTACACGACCAGGGAGATGACGATGGTGATCGTCACGTACGTGAACAGCCACTCCTTGTGCCCTGCACTCGAGAGCCACTCGCCGATGAACGGCACGGTGCCCCCGAAGAGCGAGTTCGCCACGGCGTAGCCGAGGCCGACGCCGAGCGCACGCACCGAGGACGGGAAGAGCTCGGCCTTCACGAGGGCGCTGATGGAAGTGTAGTTCACCACGATCACGAGGCCCGCGAGCATGAGCCAGAAGGCGACCATCGGGTCCTTCACCCCGGCGAGCGTGGACATGATCGGCCACGTGAAGACCGCGCCGAGGACACCGAAGATGATGAGCTGCGGCTTGCGGCCGAGCTTGTCGGACAGGAGCCCGAACACGGGCTGCAGGAGCATGAAGACGAACAGCGCCCAGAAGTTGATCACCGAGGTCTGCGTCTTCGGGATGTGCGAAACGTTGTTCATGAAGCTGAGGATGTACGTGGTGTACAGGTAGAACGCGCAGGTCCCGCCCATGGTGAGGAACACGACGATGACGAACGGCTTCCAGTGCTTGGTGAAGAGGAGCTTGAGGGTGCCCGGCTGGACCGCCTCGAACTCGCCGCCATCGCCGGCGGCAGCGGCGCCGTGGCCCTTCGCGGCGGCGACCTGCTCCTTGGAGATCGTCTCGTCCATCGTGCGGCGCAGCCACAGGACGATGAGTGCGGCCGCGGCGCCGACCGCGAACGGGATACGCCAGCCCCACGCCTTGAGGTCCGCCTCGCCGAGCGTCGCCTGGAGGATGATGAGCGAGAGGAGCGCGAGCACCTGCCCGCCAACGAGCGTCACGTACTGGAAGCTCGAGAAGAAGCCGCGGCGCTTGGCCGTGGCGACCTCGGACATGTACGTGGCCGAGGTGCCATACTCGCCGCCCACCGAGAAGCCCTGGAGGAGGCGGGAGGCGTACATGAGGACGGTGGACCAGACGCCGATCTGCGCGACGCCGGGCAGCACCGCGACGAGCAGCGAGCCGACGCCCATGAGGCTCACGCTCAGGGTGAGCGCGGCGCGGCGGCCGTGGCGGTCTGCGTAGCGGCCGAAGAACCAGGAGCCCACAGGGCGCATGAGGAACGTGAGCGCGAACGTCAGGTACGCGTCGATCTGCGCCTGGACCGGGTCCTTGGTACTGAAGAAGTAGGTTGCGAAGTACGCCGAGAAGGCCGCGTAGACGTAGAGGTCGTACCACTCGATGAGGTTGCCCGCGGAGCCCTTGAGGGTGTTCGCGATGGCGCGCCGCGTCGCTGCGGCGCCGCCAGGCGAGGTGGTTTGGGTGATGGTCATGGCCTCGACGGTAGGGGTGACTCCGAACACAGCCCAAGCGGGACGGGTGATTCCTAACACTTTCTTAGGTCTTGGCCCTCACGCGGTAATCTCGGCGATGGAGAGCGGCGGTGGACACCGGGAGGAGGCTGCGATGCGGGTGCTCATCGTCGAGGACGACGACGCGATGGCCTCCGCGCTCATCGCCGCCGTGGGCTCGGCCGGGCACCACGCGACCCGCGTGAACCGGGGCGCAGACGCGCTCCTGAAGCACCGCGAGCACGACGCGATCCTCCTCGACCTCGGGCTGCCGGACATGGACGGTCTCGAGGTGCTCCGCAAGCTCCGGCAGGTCAGCCTCGCCCCGATCCTCATCCTCACCGCGCGCGACGACGAGCGCAGCGTGGTCCTCGGCCTGCGGTCCGGCGCGGACGACTACCTCGTCAAGCCCGTCAAGCTCGTCGAACTGCTGGCCCGCATCGAGGCCGTCGCGCGGCGGGCCATCCGTGCCGGCGGCACCGAGCCCCATCGGCTCCGCGTCGGGGAGGTGAGCATCGACCTCGACAGGCGCGTGGCCGCCGTCGGCGATCGGGAGCTCAACCTCACCGCGACGGAGTATGGGCTCCTCGCACTCCTCGCGGGCCACGCCGGCTCGGTCGTGACGCGCGAGCAGATCCTCGACACCCTGTGGGGAGACGCGTTCGTCGCGAGCTCGCGGTCCCTCGACGTCCACCTCACGGGTCTGCGCTCCAAGCTCGGGCTGCCCGGATTCATCATCAACGTCCGCGGCGTCGGGTACCGGGTCGAAGGCGGGGCGTCAGGAGGCGGGAGGGCAGGAGGCGGGGCGCTCGGAACGGGCTCCGGGCCGTGAGGCTCCGGGTCCTGGGCATCCTGAGCCTGTTCGCCCTGCTCGTCGTCGTGGCGGTGTCCGCCTCGATCCTCGCGTCCGTGAGCCGTGAGCTCACCCAGGAGCTGCAGATCAACCGCGTCGCGGCGCTCAACCGATTCGCGCAGGTGGCCGACGACGCGACGTCCAGCGGCGACACCGTCCCGCTCCAACGCGAGATGGACCGGTACTCGGCCCTGTACGGCGAGGGTGTCGTGGTGCGCACCCCGCAGGCAACCCTGACGTCGGGCGGCCTCAGCCCAGACCAGCCGGACGTGCGCGATGCCCTCTCCCGCGCGCGGCTCAGCCTCAACGACACCGCCCTCGACGCCGTCACGCTGTTCGGCCCGCCCTCCGAGGTGATCGCCCGTTCGTTCGGCACGGCCAGCCAGGTCCTCGGCGAGGCGGCGCTCGACGTCGATCTGGGCGCCGCCCAGCAGAAGCTCCGCGAGCGCTGGCTGCTCGTGGTCCTCGGGGCCGCCGCGGTCGCCACCCTGCTCGTGGTGGGTGCCGAGCGGGTCACACGCTGGGTGCTGCGCCCCGTCCACCGGCTCACGGCGGCGGTGGCCGACTTCGAGGAGTCTGGCCGCGCCACACGGCTGCGCGAGGAGGGGCCGCCCGAGATGCAGCAGCTCTCCCGCGCGTTCTCGACCATGGCCGAGCACGTCTCCGCGAGCATGGACGCCCAGCGGCGGCTGATCGCGGATGCTTCCCACCAGCTCCGCAACCCGATCGGCGCGCTACGCCTGCGCACCGACCTCCTCGCGCTGGCCCTCGACACGCCTGGCCAGAAGGACGCGGCGGCGGGCATGACGCGGGAGCTCGAGCATGTCGAGGAGATCCTCGACAGACTGCTGCGTCTGGCCTCCGCCGAGCACCGTGTGCAGGAGGGCTCGGTCACCGGGGGCGCCGAGGCGGACCTCGGCGAGCGCGCGGGGGTCCTCGACGCGTGGACCGTCCTCGCCGATGCCGCCGCCCGCGTCGCCCCCGCGGCGGAGCTCGCCGGGGCACGCATCGA
This sequence comes from Sinomonas cyclohexanicum, assembly GCF_020886775.1. Classification (GTDB taxonomy): domain Bacteria; phylum Actinomycetota; class Actinomycetes; order Actinomycetales; family Micrococcaceae; genus Sinomonas; species Sinomonas cyclohexanicum. The sequence goes on along the minus strand of NZ_AP024525.1, from coordinate 611,566 downwards.
GCTTGCCGATCCCCCGGCGCTGCCCGTGCGGCTCCGAGGAAACCGGTCGGACCTGACGGACATCGTCGGCGAGCTGCTCGAGAACGCGATCAAGTACGGCGCGCCGGAGGGCGGCACCGCGCACGTCAGGGCTGGCGTCTCGCGGCGTGGCGGGACCGTGGTCATCGAGGTCGCCGACGACGGCCCCGGCCTCACCGCCGAGGAGCGCGCCGCCTCGACCACCCGCTTCTGGCGCTCTCCGCGCAGCGCGGGCACGCGGGGCACGGGCCTTGGCCTGCCCATCGTCGAGCAGCTTGCCGACGCCAACGGGGGCCGGCTCGTCCTCGCCGCCGGGGAGCCGCGGGGCCTGGTCGCGCGCGTCGAGTTCCCCGCGGCACCCGATCCTTCAACGCACGACGCCGGCCTCCCGGACGGCGGCGCGGACGGCACCACCGGCGGGGAGGGACACCGTGGCTGAGCAGGTCGGGCTCACCCGCCGTGGGCTCCTGCGTGCTGGACTCGCGGCCGGTGTGTCGAGCCTCGTCCTCACCGCGGCCGCCTGCGCCCCAGCTCCGGCGATCGACTCCCTGACGGTGGCCGGGGGCGAGCCGGGCGGCTTCTACCTCGAGTTCGCGACCCTCCTCGCGCAATCCTTCGAACGGCACGGGGTGGCCCGGCATGCGTCTGCCATCGAGACCGGCGGCAGTATGGACAACCTGGACAGGATCGCGGCGCGAGCCGCGACAGTTGGCATCTCCCTCGCGGACGCCGCCGCAGACCGCAGCGCCGGCCCGGCGCCGTCGTCCGCCGCGGGATCGAGGCTCGTGGCGCTCGGGAGGGTGTACGAGAACTATGTCCACTGCCTCGTGCGGAAGGACAGCGGGCTCGCCGGTGTCGCGGACCTCGCCGGCCGCGCCGTCGGCGTCGGCGCGGCCGGCGCGGGGACCAGCCTCACGGCGCACCGCCTGCTCGAGGCCGCCGGGGTCACGGTCCGCGAGGAGTCGCTCGGCCTCAATCAGGGGCTCGCGGCGCTGCGCGGCCACAGCATCGATGCGCTGTTCTGGTCCGGCGGGGTGCCGACGGCGGCGGTCGCCGCGACCGCCAAGGACGTGGGCCTGAGCCTCATCGACCTCTCGCCGCTCATCGGCCCGACACGTGCCCGGTTCGGGGAGTACTACGAGCGCGTGCTCGTCCCCGCGGGGGCCTATGAGGGCATCCCGTCAACGTGGACGGTCGGCGCCGCGAACCTCCTGCTGTGCCGCGAGGACCTCCCCGACGCCGCTGCCCGGGCCACCGTCGAGCTGCTGCTCATGCGTGCGAGCGAGCTCGTGCCGAGCACGAGCCTCGGTGTCCAGTTCCTGAGCCCCGAAACCCTCATCAACACTGCGGGCGTCCCCCTCCACCCCGCGGCCGAGGCGGCCTACCGCGCCTTCCACGGCTGACCGCCCCGCCCCTCTGAAGGTCACCTCCTGCGGGTCACCTCCTGCGCAGCCTGGTGGGCCACCAGATGCGGTCGCCGAGGTCGTAGCACAGGGCCGGGACGAGCAGCGAGCGCACCAGGACGGTATCCAGCAGCACGCCGAACGCGACGATGAAGCTGATCTGCGCGAGGAACAGCACCGGCAGGACACCCAAGGCCGCGAACGTTGCGGCGAGCACCACGCCGGCCGAGGTGATGACCCCTCCCGTGGACCGCAGGCCCCGGAGGATGCCCTCGCGTGTGCCGTGCGTGAGCGACTCCTCCCGGACCCGGCTCATGAGGAAGATGTTGTAGTCGATCCCCAGTGCCACGAGGAAGACGAACCCGAACAGTGGAACGGAGGCGTCCGCGCCGGGGAACTGAAGAACGCTGTTGAACACGAGGGCGGCGACCCCGAGCGACGCGGCGAACGAGACCACGACCGTGCCCACGAGGAGCAGCGGCGCGACGACCGAGCGCAGCAGCAGCATGAGGATCACGAGGATCACGCCGAGGACCACCGGGATGATGAGGTTGCGGTCGTGGATCGTGGTCGCGTTGGTGTCGAGGGCGACAGCGGTCGGCCCGCCCACGAGGACTGCGTTGCGCCCCTCGGCGTCACGCCACCCCTGGGCCGCGATATCGGAGCGCATCGTCGTGATCGTCTGCTCGGCCTCGTTCGACTCGGGAGCGTTCGCGAGCGTCACCTCGAGCATGACCTCGCCGTCGACGGCGGCCCCGGACTGCCGCACGGAACTCACCCCGGGCTCGCCCCTGAGCAGGCTCGTGACGTCGGGGGCGTTGGCCTCCGGTGCGATCACGACGGCGGGCTGGCCGGCTCCCGCGGGGAAATGCGCGGCGAGGGCGGCCTGGCCGTCGCGGGCGTCGGAGTGGCCCACCACGAAGTCGCTGGTCGGGACGCCGTCCGCCTTGAGGCCCACGACGCCCGCGCCCATGGCGAGGAGAATCACGAGCGACGCGGCCCAGACCGTGCGGGGGCGGGTGGAGATCAGGCGGGACGCCCGGCCCCAGATCCCGCCGCCGCGCTGGTTGGGCGATGTCGACACCCCGACCTTCCGCGGCCAGTAGGCGACCTTCCCGGCCCAGTACATGAGCGCGGGCAGGAGCGTGAGCGAGACGACGTAGGCGAAGGCGATGCCGATCGCGGCGACCGGCCCGAGCGCCTTGTTGGAGTTGAGGTCCGAGAGCAGGAGGCACAGGAGCGCGGCGACCACGGTGCCGGCGGAGGCGCTGATCGGCTCGAACGCCCCGCGCAGGGCGGCCCACGTCGCGTCCCATCTGGATTCGCTCACGGCGAGCTCCTCGCGGTAGCGGGACACGTACAGGAGCGAGTAGTCGGTCGCGGCACCGATCACGAGGATCATGAGGATGCCCTGCGTCTGCCCGGACAGGAGCAGGATGCCCGCCTTGGCGAGGGCGACGACGACCGCCATCGCCCCGGTCAGTGCCACGAGCGAGGAGCCGAGCACGATGAGCGGCAGCAGAGGCGACCGGTACACGATCACGAGGATGAGGAGCACGACGGCGAGCGCCACCACGAGCAGGAGCCCGTCGAGCCCGCTGAACGCGCCGGCGATGTCCGCCGAGAGGCCCGCCGGGCCGGTCACGTTGGCCCGGATGCCGTCGATCCTGTGGTCCGCGAGGTCGGCCCGGAGGCTCTTGACGGTGTCGGAGAGCTTGATGCCCGCATCCGGGTTGTTCTTCTGGAGCGGGAGGAACACGGTGACGGCCTTGCCGTCCTCGGAGGGGACGAGGCGCGGGGCGCCGCCGGGGATCTCGTTCACGGCAACGCCGTGCTCGCGGGCGAGGTCCTTGGCGAGGGCCGTGAGGTCCTGCGCCTCCGCCGGGGTGATGGCGCTGTCCTTGGAGAAGACGACGGTCGCGGGGACGGTGGTCCCGTCGCGGAACAGGTCTTGGAGGTGCTGGACCTGGGTCGCCTCGGCGCTTGCGGGGAGGTGCTCGGACGCGTCGTTGACGGCGACTCTGTTGACCTCACCGAATGCGCGTCCGCCCATGCCGAACACGGCGAGCCAGACGAGGATGAGGACGGCGGGGAGGAGGATGCGGAGCCAGCGGGGCGCGCGGGCAGGCGCCTTGGCTCGGCTGCCAGGTGGAGTGGTGCGGGGTGCTGTTGTGGTCACAGTTCAACGCTAGGAAGCGGCGCGCACGCATCCATCAACCGATAGGTTGATCCTGGTCTCCCCTCCAGGAATCGGCCACCGCGCGGGGGCTGCTCCGGGCACGCAGCGTCCCCCGTGCGCGGGGGTTTCGGCGTATGGTGATGGTGCGAGCTGAATCACATCGGCTGCACGGGAATCCGTCGTCTGAGGAGGACATCATGGGCCTTTTCAAGAAGCACGAGGGCCGCTCGGCCCAGGAGCACGGGGCCGAGGACGCCACGGCGGAGCATCTCGAGGGACAGCCGCCCGAGGGCGAGCACGCCGGGAAGAAGTCACCTCGCAAGCCGAAGCGCGAGGTGCACGCATTCAACCAGGTGCCACCGTGGGAGATGAACGAGGAGCTCGCTGACCGCATCGCGATGCGGGCGTACGGCGACGAGGACAAGGACGGCAAGCCGGACATCCCGGCCCGCCCCTTCCCGGGTTTCTGACCGGGCCCCGGGATGGCACCCGGTACCCGGACCTCGCCCCGATGCTGACTCAGGCGCCTGAGTGCGCCTCGAGGAAGGAGTAGACCTCGGTCTCGTCCACGCCCGGGAACGCTCCGGGCGGCATGGCCGCCAAGAGGTGCGAGTGTGCGCGGGCGGACGGCCATGCGTTGCCGGCCCAGTGGTCGCTCAGCTCCGCCGGTGGCCGGCGGCAGCAGTCCGGATCGGGGCAGCGCGAAGTGGCGCGCGCCGTCGTCTCGCGCCCGCGGAACCACTTCACGTGGTGGTACGGGACGCCGATGCTCAGGGAGAACTCGCCGCTGGCGCTGCGCTCGGTGCGCGCGGTGCACCAGAAAGTCCCGGTGACGGTGTCCGTGTACTGGCTGTACGGGCTGAACTTGTCCGGCACGTCGAAGACCGCCCGGCTCGTCCAGGCCTTGCACGAGGGCTGGCCCTCGATGGCGCCCGTGTGGTCCATGGGGAAGTTCACGCCGTCGTTCTCGTAGGCCTTGTAGATGATGCCGGACTGGTGCGTCTTCTGGAAGTGGGTCGTCAGGCCAAGATGCTGGGTCGCAAGGTTCGTGAACCGGTGCGCGGCGGTCTCGTAGCTGACGGAGAACGTGTCGCGCAGGTCCTCGACAGAGATCTCCTTGGCGCCCTTCGCGCGGGAGAGGAACTCCACCGTCGCATGCTCGGGCAGCAGGAGCGCCGCGGCGAAGTAGTTCGTCGCGACCCGCTGGGCGAGGAAATCACCGTAGGACTTGGGGGTCTCGTGGCCCAGCACGTAGTGGCCGAGCGCCTGGAGCAGTACCGAGCGGGGGTCGTGGTCCGAGCGCGCGTTCTGCGTGAGGTAAATCCGGCGGTTCTTCAAGTCGGTCACGCTGCGCGTGGAATGGGGCAGATCGCCCACGTGGTGGAGGGTGAATCCGAGATGCGTGGCGATGTCCGAGATGGTGTGCTGGCTCAGCGGCCCTGACGTGTACCCGACCTGCTTGAGGACCTTCTGCGCCTCGGCCTCGTACTCCGGGAAGTAGTTCCCCCGCTCGCGCATCATCTTGCGCAGTTCCCCGTTGGCGCGCCGGGCCTCCTCGGGGGTGGCGATCTGCTCGTTCATCTTCCGCTCGAGCTCGTGGAGGAGCCCCAGCTGGGACTCGAGGACATCGAGCGGGAGCCGCGAGGACACGCGGATCTTCGGCAGGTTCAGACTCTCGTAGAGGGGGCTGCGCTGGTACCGCTCGAGCTCGATCTCGAGCGCCGCGCGGCGGCTCGGCGGCTCGGCCCCGAGGAGGGAGTCGACCCCGACGCCGAGCGCTTCCGCGAGCTGCTGGAGCAGCCCCAGCTTGGGCTCGCGCTTGCCATTCTCGATGAGGCTCAGCTGGCTCGCGGCCGCCCCGACGGCGGTCCCGAGTTCGTCGAGCGTGAGCCCCGCGGCCTTGCGCAGGTGCCGAACCCGCCGGCCCAGGCTGATGACGTCGACACTGTTCCCCTTCGCCGGGGCGGCGGTGGTGACGGGGGCAGAGGGGCGGGCCCAGGAGGCTTGACGAGGCATTTCTTGAGGATACGTGAAGATCTGCCTTTCTTTCCAGCACTTTTCCCTGAATTCGGGGTTGCAGACATGGAAAAGTTGTTCTCACGAAGAAGCCACACCGAGTCGAAGGAGACCCGACATGACCGCACAGCCCGAGCCCCAGAACCTGTCCCTCGAGCAGCAGGCCGAGGCCCTCACGCTCGAGTGGTCCGCCGATTCCCGCTGGGACGGCATCACCCGCGACTACACCGCCGAGGATGTCGTCAAGCTCCGCGGCCGCGTCCCGGAGGAGCACACGCTGGCGCGCCGCGGTGCCGAGAAGCTGTGGAAGGCTGTGACCGAGGGCCGCGCGGACGGCAAGGGCTACATCAACGCCCTCGGCGCCCTCACCGGCAACCAGGCCGTGCAGCAGGTCAAGGCCGGCCTCAAGGCCATCTACCTCTCCGGCTGGCAGGTCGCCGCGGACGCCAACCTCTCCGGCAACACCTACCCGGACCAGTCGCTCTATCCCGCGAACTCGGTTCCCGCCGTCGTGCGCCGCATCAACAACGCGCTGCAGCGCGCGGACCAGATCGAGTTCTCCGAGGGCAAGCAGACGGTCGAGGACTGGCTGGTCCCGATCGTGGCGGACGCCGAGGCCGGGTTCGGCGGCCCGCTCAACGCCTACGAGCTCATGAAGTCCATGATCCAGGCCGGCGCTGCCGGCGTTCACTGGGAGGACCAGCTCGCGTCGGAGAAGAAGTGCGGCCACCTCGGCGGGAAGGTCCTCATCCCGACCCAGCAGCACATCCGCACCCTCAACGCCGCCCGCCTCGCCGCGGACGTCTCCGGCGTCCCCAGCGTCATCATCGCCCGCACGGACGCCGAGGCCGCGACGCTCATCACCACCGACGTGGACGAGCGCGACCAGGAATTCATCCTCCGCGAAGGGGGACAGCCGGTGCGCACGGCGGAGGGCTTCTACCGGGTCAAGAACGGCGTCGAGCCGTGCATCGCCCGCGCCAAGGCCTACGCCCCGTACTCCGACCTCATCTGGATGGAGACGGGCACCCCGGACCTCGAGCTCGCCAAGAAGTTCGCGGAGTCCGTCAAGGCGGAGTTCCCGGACCAGATGCTCGCGTACAACTGCTCCCCGTCGTTCAACTGGAAGAAGCACCTCGACAACGACACGATCGCCAAGTTCCAGCGCGAGCTGGGCGCGATGGGCTTCAAGTTCCAGTTCATCACCCTCGCGGGCTTCCACGCTCTCAACTACTCGATGTTCGACCTCGCCCACGGCTACGCCCGCAACGGCATGAGCGCGTACGTCGACCTCCAGGAGCGCGAGTTCGCCTCCGAAGACCGCGGCTACACCGCAACCAAGCACCAGCGAGAAGTGGGCACCGGCTACTTCGATCTGGTCTCCACGGCGCTGAACCCGAACGCCAGCACCCTCGCCCTCGTGGGATCCACCGAAGAGGGCCAGTTCCACTAACAGCCGTGTAGGCACAGGCCGGCGACGGGGGGTGGGCCAGTCAGGCCCCTCGGCCCACCCGCCGTCGCCCACCATCAGGAGACCTCCCATGAACAGCTTCAGCACCGACACCACGATCAACGGCGTGACCATCACCGCGCAGCCCATCGCCCGGCAGCGCGAGATCCTCACCCCGGACGCCCTCGAGTTCGTCGCCCGCCTGCACCGCGCCACCGCGGAGCGGCGCCAGGAGCTCCTTGAGGCGCGCCACGCCCGCCGCGCGGAGATCGCCCGTGGCCACGACCCGCGCTTCCCCCGGGACACCGAGGAGATCCGGAACGACGCCGCCTGGCGCGTCGCGCCGCCGGCCCCTGGGCTGACGGACCGCCGCGTCGAGATCACCGGACCCGTGGACCGGAAGTCGACCGTTCATGCGCTGAACTCGGGGGCCAACGTGTGGCTCGCCGACATGGAAGACTCCCTCACGCCGTCGTGGCGCAACCTCATCCAAGGCCAGATCAACCTGTTCGACGCGCTGCGCGACAGGATCGACTTCGTCTCACCGGAGGGCCGCGAGTACCGTCTCCGCCCGTTCGCCGAGCGGCCGACGACGGTTCTCCGCCCCCGCGCGCTGCACCTGCCCGAAAAGAACATGCTCGTGGACGGCAGGCCCGTGTCCGGTGCGGTCATGGACTTCGGCCTGTACTTCTTCCACAACGCGGCCCGGCTCATCGCGCTCGGCCACGGCCCGTACTTCTACCTGCCCAAGATCGAGAACCGGTTCGAGGCGCGGCTGTGGAATGACATGTTCGTGCTCGCCCAGGACCTGCTCGGCATCCCGCAGGGGACCATCCGGGCCACGGTGCTGATCGAGACCATCACGGCGGCGTTCGAGATGGAGGAGATCCTCTACGAGCTGCGCGACCACGCGGCCGGCCTCAACGCTGGCCGCTGGGACTACATCTTCTCCTTCATCAAGAACTTCCGGACCCGCGGCCCGCGGTTCGTGCTCCCGGACCGCGAGCAGGTGACGATGACGCAGCCGTTCATGCGGGCGTACACCGAGCAGCTCGTGCGGGCGTGCCACCGCCGCGGCGCGATGGCGATCGCGGCGCCGGCCGCGTTCGTGCCGAGCCGCCGGGACCCGGCGGCCAACGCGGAGGCGCTCCTGAAGACCCGTGCTGACAAGCTGCGTGAGGCGGAGGAAGGGTTCGACGGCGCGTGGGTGGCCCACCCGGAGTTCGTCTCCGTGGTGCGCGACGCGTTTGACTCCGTGCTCGGCGAGCGGCCCAACCAGATCGACCGCCTGCGCGAGGACGTCACCCCGGACGACCGGGCGCTCATCGACCTGGGCACGTGCCACGGCACGATCACCGAGGAGGGCATCCGCAACAACATCGAGGTGGGCATCCGCTACATCGAGACGTGGCTGCGGGGCAACGGTGCCGTGGCGATCCACGGACTCATGGAGGACGCCGCGACTGCGGAGATCTCCCGCTCGCAGATCTGGCAGTGGATCTACGCCCGCGCCATCACCGACCAGGGCGAGATCGTGACGCGCGAGTGGGTCGAGGAGCTGCTGGACGAGGAGTTCCACAAGCTCGAGCGCTTCGACGGCGACCGCTTCCGCGACGCCCGCGAGCTGTTCGGCGAGGTGGCCCTCGGCACCGACTTCCCGACATTCCTCACGATGCCAGCCTACGCACGGTACCTGTGCGAGACCGCTGGCAAGGAGGACGAGTACGAGGCCGGCCTGCCGGAACGCCAGTTCGCCCTCGCCGGCTGATCCGGCCATAGCTTCCCGGACCCTGCACGCTTCAATCGCAACAGGCACCCCGAAAGACGGGGGCAGGGGCACCGGGGAACCCGTTGAGGGGCCGCCCTGCGTAGTGGTGCTGCGCAGGGGACGGCCCCTCAACTCATGCCCGCCGCAACTCATGCCCCGGCAGCGGCGTCTGCCGTTAGGTGTGTTGCTGAAGCTGGCGTTGAGCCATGCGAGTGATGCGGCGAGGGTGATCGCGGCGAAGTCGTTCCGGGCTGTCTTGTCGGTGCGCATGGCGATTCCTCGCCAGGCCTTGAGTCGGTTGAAGCAGCGTTCGACGACGTTCCGGCCCTTGTGGGTCTGAGCGTCGAAGGCGCGGGGCCGCCCGCCACGGGAGCCCTTCGGGCGGCGGGCCGGTTCGGCGCGTCGGCGGTGAAGCGCCGCTCGACCAGGTCCGCCGGCCCGTCGGTCTCCGCAGCCGGGCGCGTGGTGCGCGGGCCCTTGGCCCGGCTGATCCCGCGCAGGCCCTCCTCGCGCATGAGCCGCTCCACGGTGGAGCGGGCGACCGGCACGTCCTGACGGCGGAGGGCGGCGTGGACCTTGCGGATCTGCCCGGTCAGCTCCGCGTCCCGGACCGCCCTGGCCGACGGCTCACGGGTGCGATGGGTGCAGTACGTGCTCGGGGCGACCTGCAGGACCCTGCAGATCGGATCGACCCCGTGCTCCCCGCGGTGCTCCTCGATGAAGGCGCACATCACCTCGACGGGCGGTCGATCTCCGCCGCGAAGACAGCCGAGGCCTGCTTCAGGATCGTGTTCGCCCGCCGCAGCTCCCGGTTCTCCCGCTCGAGCTCGGCTGGTCCCCGATCCGCTTGAACGCCCCCGCCCTGGCCGCCGGGTCCTGCCGGGCCTCCATCGCCAGACGCGTCGCCCGCTCCTTCAGCTCCTGCGGTACGTCCTCGGTGCACTCATGAGAACAATCCTTCCGGGTCATCGATGTCTCCATCAAACCCGGTACGGTTCAGACCGGGTCCAGTGGGCGGTTCTGCCACTCGGCCATCCCGTCCAGGACCTTTGTCGGTGATCGTGGAGATCGTCGTCTTGGACACCTCGGAGCCGTAGAGGTGGCCACGGCCACCGGCTCGAACGTGCCCGCCCGGTCACGGGGCACGTCGATCTGCAGTGGGCCGGCCTTGGTCAGGACCGTCTTGGACCGTGTCCCGTTCCAGCTGTTCCCGCCCGGCTCCTCGGCCCGCTCGTGGTTCTCATAGCCCAGGTGCGCGGTCAGCTCGCCCTCCAGGGCGGACTCGACCACGAGCTTCGTCAGCTGGGCCACCAGCCCGCCCTCGCCGTCGATCGCCAGACCCTGCCGCTGCGCCTCACCGACCAGCTGCGCGATCAGCGCTCAGGCCCGCACGTGCGAACGGGTCCGGCCACCGTAGACCCGATATCCACCGTCGAAGCTCGGAGCGACAGGGGCGAGCGAGTCCCCCCGGGAAGCCCCGTCGCGATCCCCTGCGCGCGGAGGGGTATCTGTTTGGCGGGCCCGCTCGGCAGCCTCCTGGTGCTGGTGGTCCTCTCCATGACCGTCTCCATCCTCGACGGCCCGCCGGGCCCCCACTTGCTCACTGGCCATGGCCGCAGGTGCGTCAGGAGGCTTAGAATGGTGGAGGCGATCGGCAGTCCTGCCCTTGGCTTTCGCTTTCTGATAGCGCCTCCGCGGGCGCCAGCAGCCGATCGAACGGTTTCCCATCACCGTAGCCTCCAGTCCCCGCATCGCGCCGACAGCCGGCCGGCCATGACCTGGTCGGGCGAGCCGGTCCCACAGGCACGCCCGATCCGCGCCCGCGAGGGCGTGTTCGTCCTCGACGACCACGAGCTGGTCCGCACCGGGCTACAGTGCCTCCTGAGTTCGGCGGGCATCGACATCGCGGGGTCGTCCGGGTCAGCACGGGAGGCAGCCCGGCGCATTCCCGCGCTGATGCCGGCGCTCGCTGTGCTCGACGATCAGCTGCCCGACGGAACCGGCGCCGAGGTGTGCCGGGCCGTGCTCGCCGTCGACCCGCGGATACGGTGCGTGATCATGACGGACGAGCATGACGAGGCCGCCCTGATCGGGGCTGTCATGTCGGGAGCCTGGGGCTGCCTGTCCAAGCAGGACGACGGGAACGAGACCGTCCGGCTGGTCCGCCGCGTGCTGGGGGGCCAGACCGCCTACAGTCCATCGTTCCGGGCCATGCTGCTCAAGCCGCCGCAGGCGCCCTACCCGGAACAGGAACTTCCGGGGCTGGCGCCCCAGGAGCTCAAAGTGCTCCTCCTCATCGGGCGCGGGCTCGCAGGCCGCGAGATCGCCGCCACGACGGGCCTTGCGGAGAAGACCATCAAGAACATGACCTCGGTCCTGCTGCAGAAGCTCGGCGTCAGCAACCGGACCCAGGCCGCCCTGCTGGTCACCACGGAGCTCCATCGGTCTGCCGAGGTCCACCGCCGACTCCGGCCCGGCCAACCGGAGGGCTCCACCGACGCGGTGACCATGGCTCTGCTGGACTGCGTGGCCGAAGCCGACGGCCCTCTCTCGGAGGGCAGCGAGGGCGCAGGGCTCGCGCGGAGACTCGGCCGCGCACTGGAGGACGCCCGCACCGTGCATCACACCAGCATCAGCCGGCACGCTTCAGGAGGGCCTCAAGCATGAATACAAACTACGTTCGCGGCGCTTCGATCACCGCTGCGGCGTCCCAGTCGGAGATCCAGCAGATGCTCATGTCTTCCGGTGCCACCGGCCTGCGGTGGAGCCGGGAAGACGGTAAGGCGGCGATCGCCTTCAGGGCGGAACCGCGTCGGTTCCGGCTGGTCTTGGCCCTGCCACACACGGCCGACGGTCTGCCTCCCCGCGTCACGGCGTACGCGACCGCCAAGACCCCTCACGACCTCTCCCGCCAGCGTTGGCGGCAGCTCTCGCTTCTGATTCGGGCAAAGCTGGACGCCGTGGACTCGGGCATCGCCACGTTTGACGAGGAATTCCTGGGCTACATGCTCGATCCAGAGGACGGCGCCTATCATCTGGTGCCCTCGACGTCCTGGACGCGCCCATGAACGAGCTCGAAGCGTCACTGATCATCCGGGCGGGCGCCCAACTGCTCGTCGGAGCGTCCTCGGACCCGCGGTCGGACCAGGGCTACGCCGCAGTCAAGGAGAACCTCGCGGCTGCCCTGAATGCCCTTGCGGCCGCCCTCGTCAACTTCGAGGCCGGGTCGGCCGAGCCCAACCGTTCCGTCGGCTGGGCGCAGGACCTGCGCAGGGTGGCCGACGATCTCGCCGAGCACTAAGTGGGACTCCAGTACTAACCGAGGGTTGCCAGTGCCTGGTGCCGGGACTCGACGAGCACGGGTGTGCCGGCTGCGAGTTCCATGACCTCACCGTCGATCTGGAGCGGGATCGCGTCTGTGCTGGTGAACCTGTAGCTTGGCACGCTCGTCTGGACCCCGAGCCCGACAGTGACGGCCCGCAGGGCCATGAGCGCGATGCGCCACTTGGCCGCGTGGGGTAGGAGGACGACTTCGAACATCCCGTCGTCCGGGAAGCCTGCCTCGCTGATGCGGCCGTACTTGGCAATCCGGGGGATGTTGGCCAGAATCAAGCTGTCCAGGACCGCGCGCGCGCCGTCCGCGCGGGCGATTTCGATGGGTGTGAGGCCGCGCAGGGCGCGGGCCACGGAGAGCAGTTCTGTGAAGCGTCCCTTGACCCCTGCCTCGATGCCGATGGCCATCAGCGGCGTGAGCCCGAACCCGACATAGGAATGGGCGTAGCGGGACCACTGACCGGGCCCTTCCCCGACAGTGAGGCGGAGGAGGTCCATGCGGCGGACGTCGCCGCGGACGATCGCGTCGATGATGGGCAGGCTGCGGGTGCTTCGCCGGTGGTCGTTGGCGTTGCCGGCACCCATGACAGCGCAGATGGCCTGACCGCCGGCGCCCATGGCACCGTTGACGACATCGTTGTACCCGCCGTCGCCGCTGATCGAGACCAGCAGCGGACGACCGCCCAGGGCAGCGCCCGCCAACGCCCGTCCATGGCCGGGGAAAGCAGTGGGATGCAGGCTCAGCGGCATGACGGGCAGACGGGCGCCCAACTCGGCTCGCAGCTGCTCGGCCAGCAGGGCCGGAGTCCGGCTTGACGGGTTGTAGATCAGGAGGATCCTGTCGAACGGTACCCCTTCGCCACGATCGCTCATCGCGCACCGACCGACCGTTCTTACCCCGAGCCGCGTCAGGTGGTGCCCGCAGTCCCGCGGGAACCGCCCCCGGGAGCTTCCTCGCCCTCGGGCCCTGGGCCGCCTCCGCTGTCGCGGGGGGCGTGGCCACCCTCGTCGTCCCAAACCTCGTTCTCGGCTTCTTCCTCAGCCTCCATGCTGGGGACTGGAGCGGCCGACGGGTCGTGGCGGGTCCTGTAGATGTCACTCACGTTGGCCTCCTCAGGCCTCGAAGTCGATGGCGGCAGCTGCCTTGGCGACGCGCAGGAATCGCTCGCGCTCGGCCTCGTCCAGATCGGCCCGGGCCTGACGTGCAAGCTCCTTCTCCGTCAGGGCTTTCAGGGTGGCGGTGCGCACGATGCCACCCACGACCCGCGCGAGGCCGTCCCTCAGCTCTTCGAGGTTGGTACCGAAGATCAGGAGCCGCCGGTCCGCGATCTGGAGGCCCGCGTGGCCGAAACCGGCCTCCTCGAGTTTCCTGCGGGCGGATTGCGCGTGGACAGCCTCGATCTCGAGCGGGTCCGGGCGCCGCGAGAGGGATGCTGCGACGGTGTACCGCTGGTGACCCCCAGGAGTCAGGGCCTCGGAGGGCAGGGCGCTGAGGACGATCCCGGTCACCCGGAGGGGATCCTCCGGTCCCGTGGGTTCACCTGGCGTGGTAAGGAGGTCATCGGTGCGTTCTGGGGTGGTGTTCATCATGTGTCCTCAGGCGTGGTTCCGGGCTGCGGCCGGATCACGCCCTGGCGCCGGCCTTGCGGGACCTGTGGGCATTGGATAGGAGCTGGACGATGCGCGCCGCGCCCGCCGCAGCGACGAGGATGCCGCCGCCGACTGCCGCCATGAGAAGCGCCATGCCCAGAGTGACGGTGCCTTCCATCCCGAGGAACAGCACCCTGGCAGGCTGCTGGTTCTGCAGGATGAAGATGATCAGCAGCACCAGGGCCAGAAGTGCCACCACGATGGCGGCCCACACCATGCCGACCCTGGTGGTCCTGGGCTTCTTGGCGGTCGAGGAGGGGCTCTGGACAGCCCCAGGAACTGGGCGGTTCTCCGGTGGGGGGCCTTCTCGACCTGCTGGGCTCTGGGGGTTGACCGGCAAAGAGGTCATGGCATTCAGCCCTTCTGAGGGGCCTGAATCCGGGCCGGTCTGCGGCTCCTGGGGTCCCGATCCCTGACTTTCAGGATACGCCGGCAGCGAGGCCGCCGGCAGGGTAGAAAGGACCGAGTCCGTCAGGGCTGCGTGCGGCCGTGACACGGGTGCTGGCCCGCCGTAGCCTGAGAGGAGGGCAGGTGCCCGGTGCAGGAGTCTCGATCGGCGCCGGTGCCGCCAGCGGATTCGAGGAGCCATGGCCCAGAACAGCGAACCAGACGCCCGGGCCCTCCGGCCGAACCGCGTGGTCAACAGCTATGTGGCCCTCCAGAGGCACGTGCGGGACGCTGGGCTGCTCAATCGGCGGCGCGGCTACTACGTTGCGCTCTTCACGATCCTGGCCATCGCCTGGGCCGGCGGCTGGACCGGCTTCGCCCTCGTCGGGCCGAGCTGGTACCAGCTGCTGATCGCGGCCGGGCTCGGGATACTGATGACCCAGTTCGGCTTCCTCGCCCATGAGGCGGCGCACAGCCAGGTCTTCGCCTCCTGGGCGGCCAACGAATGGTCCGCTCGAATCATCGGCAACGGGCTCACGGGAATCAGCTATGCGATGTGGCAGCAGAAGCACTCGCGTCACCACTCCAACCCGAACGTGATCGGAAAGGACCCGGACATCAAGCCCGGCACGATCGCCTTCCACGACGCGGCTGCCGCCGCGCGGCCCCGCTGGCTCGGGTTCATCACCCGGCACCAGGGCTACCTGCTCTTCCCGGTCCTGCCGTTCCTCGGCTTCGCCCTGCAGATCGACTCGTTCAGATTCCTCCTCCGCCGGGCCCCCGTGCAGCGCAGGGCAGTAGAGCTGGCGATCCTCACCGCCCGGGTGCTGGCGGTGCCCGCCCTGGCGTTCTGGCTGCTCCCGCCAGGGATTGCTGCGGCGTTCGTGGGAGTGCAGCAGGGCGTCTTCGGCCTCTACATGGGTGCAACCTTCGCGCCCAACCACAAGGGCATGAAGATCTTCTCGGCATCTGCACGGGCGGACTTCCTCACACGCCAGGTCATGTCCTCGCGCAACATCACAGGAGGGCACGTCATGGACGTGCTGATGGGAGGCCTCAACCGGCAGATCGAGCACCACCTCTTCCCGACCATGCCCCGGCCGGCGCTGGCTCACGCGGAGAGCCTGGTCCGGGCGCAGTGCGCACAGCAGGGCATCCCCTACACCGCGACAAGCCTCGTGGCGTCCTACGGGATCATCGTCCGCTACCTCAACGCCGTCGGCCGCGGCCTCGGCTCCGTCTTCGAATGCCCCCTCGCGGCCCAGCACCGCCCCAACTGACGACCCTGCGCCAGGTGTCCGGTCCTGCGCCGGACGTTGCGGCGAACCTGATCCGGCCACGAGCAGGACGCGAGGGGACGCTCTTCCAGCATCCGGGAGTCGATGACGGCGGCCGCGCGGCCGGCCAGTTGACCAAGGCCCACCAGCAGCATCGGGCGGAATCAGGTCTAGTGTCGGGCGGCCTGACGCCCGGGGTGAGACGCCAAGACCGCGTGGCTCCTTGCCCCGCCACCGCTGAAGTGGCTCTCGCCGGTGCATCATGTCCGCCAGGTACCCTGTGGCCGGTGCCGGCGTCGGGCCGCAGTACAGAGGCCAGAACACAGGCGAGGGCAAGGGCCGGCAGCATGATCGCGTTGAGGCCTTGGCCGCACTGCGACCAAGGCCTTTCGCCGATCCTTCGTTGCCCCTGCGGGTTCCGCGCCCGCGAGGGCGGAGAGGGCTGCGACGGATGCCGGGGGTCTCTTCAAGCGCCTGCTTGGGCCGGCCCGCAGTGCCTCCGCGGCGGGCTGCCCAATTTCAGCAGGTGAAGCGGACTTCTGCGGCGAGGGCCTCCACGGCCTCCCTGCGGTCCCGTTCGAGCAGTACCAGGGCTTCGAGCTCGGAGCGTCGCTGGTCGTGTTGCGCCAGCGCTGCGATCGACACGTCCCGGAACAGGCGGGCAAGCGCGCCCGCCAGACCTGCCCTGAGCTGTTCGAGGTTGGTGTGCTCCACGAGCAGGCGCCGGCCGGCGATGGCGATGTTGACGCCTTCGTAGCCGGCGTCGCGCAGCCGCCGCACGGTCGAGGGATCCTCGATCAGGTCAATCTCGTACGGCTCGGCCCGCCTGCTCAATGCGACCATGACGGTGTACTTCGAAGGGCCGCGGGCGGTGCCCAGATTCCAGGGCAGGGCACTGGCGACGATCGCGTTCAGGGCAATTGCCTGCTCGGGCAGGCGGGGGGCACGCTCGGTGATGGATTCCCTGGTGGTGTCCATGGTCGTTCCACGTCCTTCAGTCGTTCTCTGGATGGCCCCGCGGGAGCCCGCGGGGCGTTCGCTCGCGGCAGGGGTGCCGGAGGGTTCACGGCTGGAGGTTTCGCTGGAGACGTGTTGTCGGGCGCCTGCCGGCGCCTCCCCGAAGATGTAGAGGCAGAAAGACGGTGGGCTCCCGCACCCCCAGTCTACGCGCTTTCCGCATCACGGAAGGGCAGGAGCGGAGGCCCGGTGCAGGCAGCGGCACTTCGGACGAGGCCGGGGTGCCGGTGCGGGAAACCTGCCATTAATCCCCGGCCTTCGCTCGATTCCACGCCTCGTACCCCTGCATCGGCTCATTTGTGGGAATGCTACCGGCGGCGGTGAAGGGTCTTACGGGCCGGGCTCCCTGCCGTTTGTCGTCATCATGGGGCCTTCCCGCACTCCTTCCCCCCGATGGGGGGAGAATGGGAGAAGGAACCGTCCGGGCGCCAGAAGGACGCCCTTGGACGGTTCCGCAGATTAAGGAGGGGATCCTCATGGGCCCCATCGCTATAACAGTCATCATCGTCGTCGTGGTGCTGCTCATTGTCGCGAGGATGTCGATCCGCATCGTCCGGCAGTACGAGCAGGGGGTCCTGTTCAGGCTCGGCCGAGTTCTGGGGGTCCGGATGCCCGGGTTCCGTCTCATCATCCCGGTCATCGACCACTTGCCCCTGGTGAGCCTGCGGATCGTAACCATGCCGATCCAGTCCCAGGGCATCATCACCCAGGACAATGTCAGTGTGGACGTCTCTGCCGTCGCCTACTACCGCGTCGTAGACGCAGTGAAGTCCGTCGTCGCGATCGAGAACGTCGCGGCCGCCATCGACCAGATCGCCCAGACCACTCTGCGGAAAGTCGTAGGGCGGCACACGCTCGACCAGACCCTCTCGGAGACCGAGCGCATCAACGGCGACATCCGCCAGATCCTCGACGTCCTCACCGCGGACTGGGGCGTTGAAGTGACCCTCGTGGAGCTGAAGGACATCCAGCTGCCCGAGAGCATGAAGCGGGCCATGGCGCGGCAGGCCGAGGCCGAGCGGGAGAAGAGGGCCAAGATCATCGCCGCCGAAGGCGAGGCGATCTCCGCCACCGCCCTGGGCCAAGCCTCCGACACCATGATGGCCCACCCGCTCGCCCTGCAGCTGCGCAACCTGCAGAGCCTGGTGGAGATCGGCGTGGACAAGAACACCACCGTGGTCTTCCCTGCCCCTCTGATGAGCACGATCGGCGAGCTCTCCGCCTTCCTCGCCAGGGAGAATCAGGCTGCCTTGACGTCCGCAAACGGCATGGCCCCGGTCAAGGCGGCCTGACCAGCAACGCCCCCGGCGCAGCCCAAGGTTCCGAGAGAAGGAGAAGCCTGCCGTCCGGGTCGAAGCGATGGACGCACCCACCGTCCCACATCGCGACCCAGATGGTTCCCTCGGCGTCCACCGCCATTCCGCCCGGGGTTGCCACAGGGTGGGGAAGACCGACCAGCATCCGGCCGTTGCGGATGCCCGCCGATTCGAGATCGATGTCATACGCGTCGATCCGACGCGTGCTGGAGTCGGTGAAGTAGAAAGTACGCCCATAGGGGCTCCAATCGAGGCCGTTGGAAAGAAGCGTCCTTGAGAACCGCCGTCGCGGAGAGATCAGGCCAAATGCGGTAGAGAGCACCTTGCGACGGCGAAAGATCTGCGGCCATCGTTCGTCCGATTGCCGACGTTCGTCGCCTCAACGGGTGCCACGAGCTCGAAAACGACTGCCGTCCCGCTCGACAAGTCGGAATACCCTACGCGGGCAAGACCTTGAACCCTGTATGAACGTTGACATCTGGTCTGATATCGCCTGCCCGTGGTGCTTCATCGGCAAGCGCCGCTTCGAATCCGCACTCGAGCAGTTCCCGCACAAGGACCAGGTCACGGTCACGTGGCACAGCTACCAGCTGGACCCCACCCTCCCCGAGCACTACGAGGGCACCGAGGTCGAGTACCTGTCCGAGCGCAAGGGCATGCCCGCCGAGCGCGTGGCGCAGATGTTCGAGCACGTGACGCAGGTCGCGGCGGGCGAGGGCCTCGAGTACGACTTCGGGCGGGTCGTCGTCGCCAATTCGTACTCGGCCCACGAGCTGCTGCACCTGGCCAAGGCTCGGGACGCGCACGACGGCGCCCGGCGCGCCGACGCGGTCAAGGAGGCCCTGCTCTCGGCCCACTTCGAGCACGGCGAGGACATCGGCGCCCGCGAGGTCCTCGTGCGGATCGGGACCGAGGCCGGGCTCGACGCCGCGGAGATCACCGAGGCACTCGACGCAGGCACCTACCGCGACGCGGTCGGGGCCGACATCCGCGAGGCCCGCGCGCTCGGCATCCAGGGCGTGCCGTTCTTCGTCCTCGACAGCAAGTACGGTGTCTCCGGTGCCCAGCCCGCCGAGCTCTTCACGCAGGCGCTCGAGACCGCGTGGCGCGAGGCGAACCCGCTCGTGATGGTCGGCCAGCCGGCCGGCGGCGCGGCCGGCGGGGCCAGCGAGGGCGCCGACCGGCTCGACGGCGAGGTCTGCGGCCCCGACGGCTGCGCCTAGGCCCCGGGCCACCGCTCCCGGTGCGCGCCCTCGCTACCAGCGCAGGAGTGCAGCGGCGGGCACACCGCCGTCGAGCGCCCCGGGATCGACTAGGACCGTGTCCGCCTTGGTCAGGACCGCTGCGCGCAGCAGTGCCGCGGCGGAGCCAACCGCCCCGAGCACCGGGGCGCCGGCGGCGTCGCCCTCCGTCTCCGCGACCCACGGTTCCGCACCGAGGGCGAGAAGCGTCTGTCCCTGCGCCGCCTCGGGGCAGAGCAGGAGCGTCCCGACGCGTGCCTCGCGCAGGGCGTGCAGTGTCTCCGCCCACCCGGTGGCGGACGACCGGCCGACCCCGTCCGCGAGGCGGGCGAGGGCCTCGCGCTGCGACCGCGCCGCCGCGCCGGCGACGACGGCCTCCACCTCGGCCTCGAACCTCTCCTGGTCCGACCCGGGCGCCGAGGAGTTCATGTCCACGGTCTGGACGAGGGCGGCGGCCCTCTCGCTCAGCGCCTCCTGGACCATGAGCCGTGCGCGCTCATCCCCCGCGAGGACCACGAGCTGCAGTCCGCCCTCCTCGACGAGCCGGTTGACCTCGGCCGCGACGTCGGCGCCGTTGCGCCGCCAGATCTCCTCGGTGCGGTGCTGGTACTTGCCCTGCGAATAGCCGCCCAGCGAGACCTTGGTCAGGTTCTCGGTGCTCCCGTGCACCTCTTGGCTGCCCAGAGCAGCACCGGACGAGGCGCGGTAGCGGCCGATCTCCGCCTCGGCGCGCTCGGCCTGGACCACGAGGTACTCGACATCGGTGCCTCGGACCGCCGCGAGCGGCAGCAGGTCAGGAATGGGGGCCACGTGGACGACCGTCTTCGCCGGGGCGCCCGGCAGCAGCTCGTTCGCCACGACCTGGCCGCCCCTGATCAGCACGAAGCGGGATACGGGGCCCGGCGTCCCGGGGGCCGCCCATTCGAGCTGGCCCGCGGCCCGCGCGTCGTCGTCCGATCCCCCGGCGTCGGTCACGGCCCGGGACATGTTGGGAGTGAGTACTTCGGTGGCCTCCCGAGAGGTCACCGTCCCGGTGCTGACCTCCGCGTGGATGGTGCACCAAGGTCCCGGCTCGCGAAGCAGTTCCGCGAAATCCTGGAGCGCGAGCATGGCTGGCCTCCTGCCTTCCTGACGGTCTTTCGCTCCCGAGGGTACGGAGGCATCCGGTCCGCGCGGAAGGGCCATGCGACCCTTCTCGGGCGGCCGCCGGGCCCACTGTCGGGAGGGACCGGGCCTACTCCCCGATGAGCTCGCGGCCCACGATGAGCCGCATGATCTCGTTGGACCCCTCGAGGATCTGATGGACGCGCAGGTCCCGGGCGATCTTCTCGATGCCGTACTCGTGCAGGTAGCCGTAGCCGCCGTGCAGCTGGATGGCCTCGTTGGCCACCTCGAAGCCGGCGTCGGTGGCGACCCGCTTGGCGATCGCGCACAGCCGCACGGCGTCGCGGTCGCCGCGATCCAGCGCGTCCGCGGCGCGGCGCAGCAGCGTGCGGGCGGCCTCGAGCTTCATGTCCATGTCCGCGAGGTCGAACATGAGGGACTGCTTGTCCGCGAGCCGCCCGCCGAACGCCGTGCGCTCCTTGAGGTACGCGACCGTCTTCTCGAGCGCGGCCTGTCCGCCGCCCAGGGAGCACGCGGCGATGTTGAGGCGCCCGCCGTTGAGGCCCTTCATGGCGATGCCGAACCCGCTGCCCTCCTCGCCGAGGCGGTTCGACGCCGGGACGCGGACGTGGTCGAGCACGACCTGTCGGGTGGGCTGGGCGTTCCAGCCCATCTTCTTCTCTATCGCGCCGAAGGAGAGGCCCTTCGCGCCCGCGGGAACGAGGAACGCGGTGATCCCGCGGTGGCCCGTGTCGGCAGTGCGGGCCATGACGATGTAGAGCGCGGAGACGCCGGCACCGGAGATGAACTGCTTGACGCCCGTGAGGACGTAGTCGTCGCCGTCGCGGACGGCCTTCGCGGTGAGCGCCGCCGCGTCGGAGCCCACGCCGGGCTCGGTCAGGCAGTAGCTGCCGAGCGCCTCCATGGTGACGAGCTGCGGCACCCATTCCTTCCGCTGGACCTCGGTGCCGAACGCGTCGACCATCCACGCGACCATGTTGTGGATCGAGATGTAGGCGGCGATCGTGGGGTCGGCCCGGGCCAGCTCTTCGAAGATCAGGACGGCGTCGTAGCGCGTGAGGCCGGTGCCGCCGTACTCCTCGCCCACGTAGACCCCGCCGAGCCCGAGCTCGCCGGCCTCGCGCAGCACGTCGACGGGGAAGTGCTTCTGAGCGTCCCAGTCGAGCGCGTGCGGGGCGATCCTGTCCGTGGCGAAGTCCCGGACGGTGGCGACGAGGTCGCGCTGGTCGTCGGTGAGCTCGAACATCTCAGCTGGCTGGTGCCTTCTCGACCGCGAAGTCGCCCCCGGGGAACACGACCGACTCGTGCCCGTCGTCGAAGCGGACCCGGTACGGCGGCTCGCCGTTGGGGCCCTTGACCTCGATGATCTCCCCGTGCCGGTCCGCGGTGTCCACGGTCCGGCCCCTGATGACGATCCGGTCGCCCTGCTGCAGTGCACTCATGGCGGATCACCTCCACTCACGAGCGTACGGAAGCCGCCCACTGCGGGGAAGGCCTGACGACGCGGGGCGGGCGCGCGGGCGTCGTCCGCGTCCGCCATTGCGCACTGCCCGCGGGGTCGATAGGAGTGGGGGATGGACACCGAACACAAGCCGGGACCGAGCGAGTTCTGGGACGAGTTCTACACGGAGCGCCAGCGGGTCTGGAGCGGGAAGCCGAACGCCGCGCTCGTGCGCGAGGTCAGCATGATGGCGCCGGGCCGCGCGATCGACCTCGGCTGCGGCGAGGGCGCCGATGCGATCTGGCTCGCCGAGCGGGGGTGGACCGTCACGGGACTGGACGTCTCCGCCGTCGCGCTGGGGCGTGCCGCCGAGCACGCGCAGGACGCCGGTGTAGCGGACCGCATCACGTGGCTGGCGCGCGACCTCGGCGAGTGGGAACCGGAGGACACCTACGACCTCGTCACCGCATCCTTCCTCCACTCCCCCATCAGCATGCCCCGCGAGCGGATCCTCCTGGCGGCGACCCGCGCCGTGGCGCCGGGCGGCACGCTGTTCGTGGTGGGCCACACGGCGTTCCCGCCCTGGGCCCGGCACGCGCACGACGACGTCCACATGCCTTCTGCTCAGGAGCTCGCCGCCTCGCTGGGGCTGCGCTCGAGCGAGTGGGAGATCGAGACGAGCACCTCCGAGGGACGGGAGGCGACCGGCCCCGAGGGGCAGTCGGCCGTCATGACGGACGCGGTGCTCAAGGCGCGGCGGCTCGGCTCCTGAAACGCGGGCGGCTGGGGGCCTCAGAGTCCGACGGTCCGGCCGTCCCGCGCCGAGCGGTATGCCGCCTCGATCACACCCAGGGTGACCAGTGCGTCGCCGACCGTCACGGCCGGATCGCGCCCCTCGGCGATGGCGGCCGCCACGTCCGCGTACTGGCGCGCGAGCCCTGCCGGCGACTCGGTCGGGTCAACGCGCGGCGCCGCGGCCACGGCGGCGAGCTGGTTGCCCCCGCCGTAGAGCCCGTAGTCCGGCGCGGCCTCCGCCGGGTCGGCGTGGAGGTAGACGAGCGCCTCGTTCTCGATGACCGCGCTGCCCAGGCTGCCGGCGACCTGCAGGCGCGCCGCGAGGCCCGGGTAGGCGGACGTGCTCGCGTGCATCGTGGCGAGCGCGCCGGACTCGAAGCGGAGGAGCAGGCCGGCGGTGTCCTCGGCCTCGATGGGGTGCAGCGTCTGCGCCGCCATCGCAGCGACCGCGGTGGGGCGGCCGAGCAGGGCGACCACGAGATCGAGCATGTGGATGCCCTGGTTCATGAGGGCGCCGCCGCCGTCGCCCGCGAACGTGCCGCGCCACGGTGAGGCCGCGTAGTAGGCGGGGCTGCGCCACCAGGGAACGGTCGCGACGGCCGAGGTGATCCGTCCGAGCCGCCCGGCGCGCACGGCATCGCGGACGGCGAGGCTCGCAGCGTCGAAGCGGTGCTGGCTGACCACCGAGATGACCTGACCGGCCGCCGTGGCCGTGCGGGTGCGGTCCGCGAAGGCGCGGGCGGCGGCGAGGTCGACGTCGAGCGGCTTCTCGATGAGCACGTGGGCGCCGGCCGCGATCGCCTCCTCGGCAAGGGCGAGGTGCGACGCCGTCGGGGTCGCCACGACGACGAGCGGCCGCGCGCCGTCGTGCGCACCCTCCGCGACGGATGGGGCGCGGACCCGGCGGAGGGCCTCGCCGAGGCTCCCGACGGCGCGCGGCCGCGACGGCGATCCCGTCAGGGCGAGCTCGTCGGCAAGGGTCCGCGCGGTCGTGCCGCCGCGGCTCACGATCGCGGCGAGCCCGAGGCCCGGTGTCGCATCGATCGCACGGGCGTGCGACCGGGCGATGGAGCCGGCACCCACGAGGACGGTCGGGACGGGGGCGGGATCGGTTGGCATGAGGTTCATTGTTCGCGGCGCGCCGCCTGATGGCAATCGTTTGCCATCATGATGCCACCAGCTCCGGGGACCCGATTAATAAGCACGGAGAATACTGGATTATCCTCGAGGGGACCGATCGATTCTTCCGAGGTGATGATGCATGGCTGTGGCGACAGCCGTTCTCGTGGCGGCAGCGTTCGTGTGGCTCGGGATGGTGCTGGCCATCTCGTTCATCGAGGCGCCGCTGAAGTTCCGGGCCCCCGGGATCACGATCGAGCTCGGCGTGGGCATCGGGCGGCTCGTGTTCAAGGCGCTCAACGTCGTCGAGTGCGCGCTGGCCGCCGTCGTGCTCGTGGCGCTCGCCCTCGGCGGCCGGGCAGCCGCGCTCGCCTGGACCCTCGGGGTGGCCCTCGCCGTGATCGTGGTGCTCGACGTCGCCGTGCTCCGGCCGCGCATGGACCGCCGCGTGACGGGCGGCAACCTCAGCGAGGCGATGCCCAGGCACACGCTCCACTTCACCTATGTGGGCCTCGAGGTCCTCAAGGTGATCGGGCTCGTGTGGCTCGGGATCATCGGCCTTGCCGGGTAGCCGCGAGCTGGCGCCCGCGGAGGGGCACCGCTACTTGACGGCGCCCGCGGTGAGGCCCGCGACGAAGTTCCGCTGGAGCAGGAGGAAGCCGACGACGACGGGCACGCTCACCACGAGCGATGCGGCCATGATCTGGTTCCAGTAGACGTTCGTCTGCGTCGAGTAGAGCTGGAGGCCGACGGCGAGGGTGCGGTTGGCGTCGGTGGTCATGACCGAGGCGAACAGCACCTCGCCCCAGGACGTCATGAAGCTGTAGATCGCCACGGCGATGAGGCCCGGGCGAGCCGCGGGGAGCACGACGCGCATCAGCGCACCCATGGGGCCGCAGCCGTCGACCTTCGCGGCCTCATCGAGCTCGTGCGGGATCCCGTCGAAGTACCCGGCGAGCATCCAGATCGAGAACGGGAGCGAGAACGTCAGATAGGTGATGATGAGCCCGCCCCACGTGCCCACGAGCTGGATCCCGGTGAGCGCGTTGATGTTGACGAAGATCAGGAACAGCGGCAGCAGGAACAGCACGCCCGGGAACATCTGCGTGGACAGCACGGTGGTCGAGAAGAGCGAGCGGCCGAAGAACCGGTAGCGCGAGATGGCGAAGGAGGCGAAGACCGCGATGATGAGGCTGATGACCGTCGCGGAGCCCGCCACGACGATGCTGTTCACGAAGTAGCTCGCGAGCGGCACGGTCTTCCACATCTCGATGAAGGGCTCGACCGTGATCGTCGAGGGCCACCACGTGAACGGTCCCTGGACGTCGCTGAGAGGCTTGAGCGCCGAAGTGGCCATGACATAGATGGGAAGGATCGTGAAGACCGCGAGGACGGCCACGACGACGATTCTGAAGGCCTTGGCCCCAGTGGTCTCACGCACGGCGGGACCTCCTGTTCACGACGATGAGGTAGATGCCCGAGACAAGGAGCAGGAAGAGCAGGAGCAGGACCGACATGGCCGCACCGGAGCCGAAGTTCCAGGTCAGGAACGAGGCGTTGTAGATGTGGAACGAGATGAGGTCTCCCGCGGGCGGCTGCGCGTTGCCGAACAGCACGAAGGGGGTGTTGAAGTCGTTGAACGTCCACAGGAACATCACGAGGATCAGGACCATGTTGACGGGACGGAGCATGGGCAGCGTGATGGAGGCCCACTGCCGGAGCGGCCGCGCGCCGTCGACCGCCGAGGCCTCGTAGACGTCGGTGGGAATCGACTGGAGGCCGGCCATGAGCATGAGGAAGGCGAACGGCCACAGGCGCCAGATGGCGACGATGACCACCGAGGTGAACGCGTTGTCGCCAATCAGCCAGAACGGCTTGTCGCCGCCGAGGCCGAGGTTGTCGAAGAGGAAGTGGTTCACCATACCGGTGTCCCGCTGGAGCATGAACTTCCAGGCAATGATCCCTGCGTACATCGGCAGCGCGTACGGGATCAGGAACAGGGTGCGGAAGAAGCCCCTGCCCCAGAACTTCTTCTGGAGCGCGACCGCGGCCGCCATGCCCAGGCCCCACGAGACGCCGACCACCAGCACCGTGAACGCCACGGTGACGAGGAAGGAATGCAGGAGCCCCGCACCGATGACGCCGTTGAAGTCGACGGCGACGGAGTAGTTCCCGAGTCCGGCGAAGGGCGCGCGGCCCCAGTTGGCGATGAAGGCCTTGGTGAGCTTGATGAAGCTCATCCAGATGCCCGTGAGCATGGGGATCACGTGGATGAGCAGCTCGAAGATAATGGCGGGTGCAAGCAGCGCGTAGGGGAGCCACCAGCCTGCCGCGCGGCGGCGGGGCCTCGTGGCGGGGCTCTCGGTGGCCGGCGGCTTCGTCGGAGCGGCGGTCACAGCAGACATGTGAGGCACTCCCTTCCTTGGGATGTTCTCTGGGGTTCCTGGCGGACGGAGAGGGGTGGGCCGGCCCGGTAGCCGGCCCACCCCGGCGTGTGCGACTACCCGGCCGCGGCGACCTGCTGCTGCGCGGTGGTGAGCGCCGAACGGACGTCGTCCGTGCTCACCGTCCCGCCCGAGGCAATCTTGGCGAACATCTGATTCATGGCCTTGCCCACCGTGGACTCGAACTGGTCCTCGCTCGCGACGAGCGGGAGGGGCTTGGACTTCGTGGCGTAGATGTCACCGAAGGTCTTGGCCTCCTCGGCGTTGTCCGTGAAGTTCGGGGTCGCGCCCTTCAGAACGGGCAGAGCCGTGAACTGCTTGTCGAGGGCAGCCTGAGTGTCCGCGCTGGTCATGAACTGGACGAACTTGAGTGCGGCGTCCTTGTTCTTCGTGTTCTGGAAGATCGAGAGGTTGATGCCGGCCACGTGGCTCGCGGTCTGCGAGGGGCTGCCCTTCGGGGCCGGGAACGGCACCACGCCGTACTCGCTCGACTTCATGCCGTTGGCCTGGATGCTGTTGTCCGCGTTGTTCTGGTTGATGATCATTGCGACCTTGCCGGTCGCGAAGTCGTTGACGGACTTCGTCCCGTTGTCGTACTGGGCGTTGCCGAGGTCGACGACCTTGTCCTGCTGCATGAGGTCCACGTATCGCTTGATGCCATTGACCACGCCGTCGGAGGCGAACGTCGGCTTGCCGCTCGAATCGAACAGGTCCGCACCGTTCTGTGCGGCATTGATGAAGGCGAAGTGCGCGTTCTCGGTGTAGCTGCCGGCCGCGATCGCGAGTCCGTGCTTCCCGCCCGTCGTCAGCTTCTGGGCATCGGACACGAGGTCCTCCCACGTGGTGGGCGGCTGGAGCCCTGCCTGGGCGAACATGGCCTTGTTGTAGTACAGGCCGTAGGCAAGGCCGTACAGCGGCACCGAGGTCGGGTCCTGGCCGGCAATGCCGCCCGTGTCGAGCGCGGTCTTGACGAACTTGTCCTTGCCGCCGATCGCCTGCATGGCCGAGTCGTCGAACGGCATGAAGGCACCGGTGGACTGGAGGGACGCGGCCCAGGTGTTGCCGATGTTCACCACATCCGGCGCCTGGCCCGAGGTGACGGCGGTCTGGATGCGGGTCTGGAGGTCACTCCACCCGATCACCTCGAGGTTGACCTTGATGCCGGTCTGCTGCTCGAACTTCTGCAGCTGCGGCGTGAGGACCTGCTTGTCGTTGTCGAGGCTGGTGCCCTGGTTGCTCGCCCAGTAGGTGAGGGTCTGGCCACTGCCCCCGGAGTTGTTCGTGGCCGTGGCGCCGGAGGCTCCGCCGCTGCACGCCGCGGTGGTCAGAGCCATCACGGCAATCGCCGCGGTGGCTGCGAGAGTTCGAATCTTCACGTGGTGACTTCCTTGTCTGTAGGTGCGGGGCCCTCGGCTGTCTCCGAGGGCGGCCTGAGTTCAAGGTAGGGGAACTTTTGACGGAGGTCAATCAAAAGTTGGAGGCCAATTTTTCGACTATTTGACGTGTCAAAGTGAAAGTGGCCATGGGAAACTCGGGGGCGAGATCCCGCCCCCTGGAACTGGATGAAATGCCCACGGGCCGTTGGGATGCGGCATCGCGCCGACAGTGTGACGAGTCTAACTTAACCGGTTCAGTTAGCCAAGGGCGCTGCAGTGCTGTTCCGCACGATGAGGGCGCTCGGGCCCGCGGCGACCGTATGTGCCGGCGCTCCGTCGATCATCTCGAGCAGGAGCGCCGCCGATTGGCGCCCCTGTTCGAAGGGATCGCGGTGAAGTGCGGTCACGGCGGGCGTCGATACCGAGCACAGGATCGAGTCGTCCCAGCTCACCACCGACACGCTCCGCGGCACGTCCACATGGGCGGCCCTCAGGGCAGCGAGGCCGCCCTGAGCGAGGAGGTCGTTGTCGTAGATCACGGCGGTCGGGCGCTCGCCCGCGGCGAGCAGCGCAGCGGTGGCGACCCGGCCTCCGTCGAGCGTGTAGTCCGACTCGACCGGGGCGACCCGCATGCCCGCGGCCTCCGCGAGCGCGCGGACCGCGGAACTTCGCGCCCTCTCGTGCACGAGGTGGAGGGGCCCGGTGACGTGCCCGATCCGCCTGTGGCCGAGCGCACGGAGGTGCTCCACGATCGTGCCGGCCTCCGCCGCCTGGTCCGCCATCGTGGCCGCGTACCCAGAGTCCTCCCCGGAGCTGCCGTGCAGGACGAACGGCAGGCCCAGCTCCCGCAGGAGCTCGGGGCGGGGATCGCGTTCGTCGATGTCGAAGACGATGACGCCGTCCACCCTCCGTTCGCCCGCCCAGCGGCGGTAGACCTCGAGGTCACGGCCGCGCTCGGGTCCGGAGACCCGCAGGAGCAGGCTCATGTCGGCATCGATCAGGACGGACTCGATGCCCGCGATGAGGCGCATGTAATAGGGCTCCGAGCCGATCATCTCCGGCTCCCGGGAGAGCACGATGCCCACGATCCCCACGCGCGATCTGGACAGGGCGCGGGCGCTCGAGCTCGGATACCATCCCAGTTCCGAGGCGAGGTTCAGCACCCGCTCGCGGGTCTGCTCGCTTACCCCGGGCTGGCCGTTGAGGGCGTAGGAGACGGACGCCTTCGAGATGCCGAGCCGTTCGGCCAGACCCGCAATGGTGACCCTGCCCATGGCACCCCTCCTGACGTTCGGCTGACCGTTTGGGCCAAGCCTACGGCGCCGCGAGCAGCGCCTCGACGCTCGCCGGCGAGAGGACGTGGTCGACGACGAGGCGGCTCGCGCCGAGTACGCCGGCCTGGTCCGCCGCCATGGACTGGACGATCCGCAGCCTTGCGGTGGCGAGGGGCAGGGACCTGCTGTACACCACCTCGCGGACCCCCGCCATGAGCTGCTCGCCGGCGGCGGCGACGCGGCCGCCGATCACGATCACCGACGGGTTGAGGAGGTTCACGCACACCGCGAGGACGTCCCCCAGGTCCCTCCCTGCCTGGCGGAGGGCCTGGACAGCGGCGGGGTTGCCCTGCCGCGCGAGCCGCAGCACGTCGTCGCCCGTCGCGGCCGGGACGCCTTCCGCGGTGAGGGCCGCGGCGACGGCCGGCCCCGAGGCCAGCGCCTCGAGGCAGCCGTAGTTGCCGCAGCGGCACAGGACGTCGCCGCCGCGCGGGACCCGGACATGGCCGAGGTCGCCGGCCGTCCCGACCGCGCCGCGCTGCAGGACGCCCGAGCTGATGATGCCGGCCCCGATGCCCGTGGCGACCTTGACGAACAGGAGGTTGTCGTCGTCGGCGAAGTAGGCCGCACGCTCCCCCAGGGCCATGATGTTCACGTCGTTGTCCACGAGCACGTCCACGGGGTAGGTGCGCTGGATGTAGCCCGGGACGTCGAAGCCGTCCCAGCCGGGCATGATCGGGGGATTGATCGGGCGGCCGGTCGAGTGCTCCACCGGGCCCGGGAGCCCCACGCCGATGCCCGCGAGCTCCTTGGGCCGCCGGCCCGCGGTCCGCAGGGCGTCGCCACAGAGGCCGAGGACCAGGTCCAGGACCGCTTCGGGCCCGCTCGCGATGTCGAGCGGCGCGCTCGCCTCGGAGAGGACCCGGGCGCCGAGGTCGGTCACCCCGACGACCGTGTGCGTCGCGCCGATGTCAACCCCGAGCACCACGCGCGCCGAAGGCTGGAACGCGACCCTCGACGGCGGCCTCCCGCCGGAGGAGACCGCCTCGCCGGCCGGACCGATGAGTCCGGTGGCCATGAGCGCGTCGACCTTCGCCGCGACGGTCGAGCGGGCCAGGCCGGTGATCGAGGCCAGTTCGGCGCGCGTCCGGGCGCGACCGTCGCGGAGGATCTGGAAGAGGTCGCCCGCGCGGGAGACGGCGGCGGCCTCGACTGCGGGCGGGGCCGGGGAGGGCAAGGTCATGTGTCAGGGATAGCACGGACGCCTTGCCCGTGTCACAAGAGTCAGCCCAAAGAGGAACGGCGTGACACAAACTTTTGCTTGACCATCGTCATAAGTTGGCCTACGTTGAATGAATCACCGAGTCCGGGCGTCGCTCCGGACGGATCCTGCCCCCGGCGCTGCCGGCTGGCGGCTGGCCCCCATGACTCCAAGGAGAGCCCGTGCTCTACTCCCTCCAGCTGTACACCCTCCGAGGACTCCTCGAGCAGGACCTTCCCGGAACCATCGAGCGGGTCGCGAAGGCCGGCTTCACCGCCGTCGAGCCCTACAACTTCGTCGCGACCGCGGGCCCGCTCGCCGAGACGCTGGCCGCCAATGGCCTCACGGCGCCGAGCGGCCACGCGCCCCTCCTGCGCGAGGACCAGGATGCGATCTTCGCCGCGGCACGGACCCTCGGCATCGGCACCGTGATCGATCCCTTCGTGGACCCGTCGAGATGGACCACCGAGGAGCAGGTCAAGGAGACCGCGGCCGGGCTCAACGCCGCCGCTGCAAAGGGCGCCGGCTACGGCATCCGCGTCGGCTACCACAACCACCAGTTCGAGCTCGAGTCCCGCATCGGCTCGGCGACCGCTCGGCTCTCGAGGTCCTCGCGGAGAACCTCGACCCCGCGGTGGTCCTCGAGGTGGACACCTACTGGGCCGCGGTCGGCGGCGAGGACGTCCCGGCGCTCCTCGCCCGGCTCGGTGACCGCGTCCGTTTCATCCACATCAAGGACGGCCCGCTCACCCTCGAGCCGAAGGACCAGGTCGCGGTCGGGGCGGGGAAGATGCCCGTCTGGGACGTCCTCCGGGCCGCCGGCTCCGTGGAG
Organism: Sinomonas cyclohexanicum; assembly: GCF_020886775.1. Lineage (GTDB taxonomy): Bacteria > Actinomycetota > Actinomycetes > Actinomycetales > Micrococcaceae > Sinomonas > Sinomonas cyclohexanicum. The sequence goes on along the minus strand of NZ_AP024525.1, from coordinate 580,844 downwards.
GTCGGCGTGGTCGAGCTCGACGACTTCGCCGGCGAGATGTTCGACGCCGTCACCGACAGCCTGGCCTACCTCGAGGCCGGCACCCCTGCAAAGGAGGCTTCCCAGGCATGAGCCAGCCCACCACGAGCCCCAAGCGCGGACCCGTCGGCGTCGCCGTCATCGGCGCCGGCGTCATCGCCAAGGAGTACCTGACCAATCTCACGGCCTTCCCCGACGTGGATGTCCACGTCGTCGCGGACCTCTTCCCGGAGGCCGCCGCGGCACGGGCGTCCGAGTTCGGCGTGGCCGAGCACGGCACCCCGGACGTCGCGCTGTCGCACCCGGACGTCGAGATCGTCGTGAACCTCACGATCCCGGCCGCCCACGTCGAGGTGGCCCAGGCCGCCGTCGCGGCGGGCAAGCACGTCTGGAGCGAGAAGCCCTTCTCCCTGGACCGGGAGAGCGGCCTCGGGCTGCTCAAGGCCGCGGACGCGGCCGGCCTGCGCCTCGGCTGCGCCCCGGACACGTTCCTCGGCGCGGGCCTGCAGACGGCACTGCGCATGATCAAGCGGGGTGACATCGGCACGCCGCTCACGGCCCTGACCCTCATGCAGTCCCCCGGCCCCGAGTCGTGGCACCCGAACCCCGCGTTCCTGTTCCAGGAGGGCGCCGGCCCGCTCTTCGACATTGGCCCGTACTACCTCACCACGCTGATCCAGACGTTCGGCGCGATCGAACGCGTGGCCGCGGTCGGCTCCAAGTCCCGGGAGACCCGGGTCATCGGCTCCGGACCCCGCGCTGGCGAGGTGTTCGACGTGACCGTGCCGACCCACGTGAGCGCGCTGGCCGAGTTCTCCGGCGGGGAGAGCTCCCAGAGCATCTTCAGCTTCGACTCCCCGCTCAAGCGGCACGGCTTCGTCGAGGTGACCGGGACGGAGGCGACGATCGCGTTCCCCGATCCGAACATGTTCGATGGCGACGTCACCATCACACGGCGTGACTCGGACGAGCCCGAGGTGATCCCCTCGACCGGCGCGACGAGCACCCGCGGGACCGGCGTCCTCGAGATGGCACGGGCGCTGCGCGCCGGGCGGCCGCACCGGGCGCAGGGCGAGACAGCGTACCACGTCCTGGACGCCATGGTCTCGATCGCCGAGTCCATCGAGGCGCACTCGTTCGTCGACGTGCAGAGCACTGCGACCGCCGCGGAGCCGCTGCCCGAGGACTGGGACCCGCTGGCCGCTACGCTCTGACCAAGGAGGCAGGAACATGGCACCCTCACCCCCTTCGGCCACGCCCCGCGAGGCCCCTGCGCCCCTTGGTGTGGCGATGATCGGCTACGCGTTCATGGGCAAGGCGCATTCGCAGGCCTGGCGCAGCGTCGGCGCGTTCTTCGACGTCCCCGCGGTCGAGCAGAGAGTCCTCGTGGGGCGCCACGCGGAGGACGTGGCCGAGGCGGCCGCCCGGTACGGGTGGGCGGAGTCCGCGACGGACTGGCGCGAGGCCATCGCCCGCGACGACGTGCACATCGTGGACATCTGCGCGCCCGGGTGGCTGCACGCCGAGATCGCGATCGCCGCGCTCGAGGCGGGCAAGCACGTCCTCGTGGAGAAGCCGCTCGCGAATTCGCTCGCCGAGGCGGAGCGGATGGTCGACGCCGCGCGGGCGGCCCGGGCGCGCGGCGTCGCCTCGATGGTGGGGTTCAATTACCGCCGTGTCCCCGCCCTGGCCTACGCGCGCCAGCTCATCGCGGACGGCCGCCTCGGCACGGTCCGCGAGGTGCGGGCCTCGTACCTCCAGGACTGGCTCGCCGACGAGGACGCGCCGATGACGTGGCGGCTCCGCAGGGAGACCGCCGGGTCCGGGGCGCTCGGCGACATCGCCTCGCACGCGATCGACCAGGTCCAGTTCCTCACCGGGGACACGGTCATCGACGCCTCGGGCCGCCTGCACACGTTCGTGGGGCGGCGCCCCGGCCCGGACGGGCCCGAGGACGTCACGGTCGACGACGCCGCATGGGCCACGCTGTCCCTCGCCTCGGGGGCGGTCGCCTCGGTCGAGGTCTCCCGGGCCGCGACCGGCAGGAAGAACTCGCTGCGGCTCGAGGTCTACGGCTCGGCCGGGGCCCTCGCGTTCGACCTCGAGCGCCTCGGCGAGCTCGAGTTCCTCGACGCGACGGTCCCTGCCGAGGAGCAGGGCTTCCGCCGGATCGTCGTGACCGAGCCGGGCCACCCGTACATGGACGCGTGGTGGCCGCAGGGCCACATGATCGGCTGGGAGCACACCTTCACTCACGAGGTGCGCGACTTCCTCGCCGCGATCCGCGACGGCGGGGAGCCCTCGCCGTCGTTCGAGGAGGGCCTGCAGGTCCAGCGCGTCCTCGCCGCGATCGAGGAGTCCGCGGCCGCCAAGTCCGCCGCCGTGGCCCTCTGACCGTCCCACCCACGCCCAAGGAGTACCGATGCCCCGCCAGTTCACCCTGTTCACCGGCCAGTGGGCCGACCTGAAGCTCGAGGAGGTTGCCGAGCTCGCGGCCGGCTGGGGCTACGACGGCCTCGAGATCGCCGTCTCCGGCGAGCACCTCGACGCCGCCCGCTGGGACGACGAGGCCTACGTCGCCGAGCGCCTCGGCGTCCTCGAACGCCACGGACTGAAGCTCTTCGCGATCTCGAACCACCTCAAGGGCCAGGCCGTGTGCGACGACCCGATCGACTTCCGCCACCAGGCGATCGTCGGCTCGCGGGTGTGGGGCGACGGCGATCCCGAGGGCGTGCGGCGCCGCGCCGCGGAGGACCTCAAGGACACCGCGCGCCTGGCCAAGGCGCTCGGGGTCAGCACGGTCGTGGGGTTCACGGGCTCGAAGATCTGGCAGTACGTGGCCATGTTCCCGCCCGTGCCCGCCGAGGTCATCGAGGCCGGCTATAAGGACTTCGCGGACCGCTGGAATCCGATCCTGGACGTGTTCGACGAGTGCGGGGTCCGGTTCGCCCACGAGGTCCACCCGTCCGAGATCGCCTACGACTACTGGTCCACCCAGCGCGCGCTCGAGGCCATCGGCCACCGCGAGGCCTTCGGGCTGAACTGGGACCCCTCCCACATGATGTGGCAGGGCCTGGACCCGGTCGCGTTCATCACCGACTTCGCCGAGCGCATCTACCACGTGGACTGCAAGGACACCCGGATGCGCATGGGCAACGGCCGCGCCGGCATCCTGTCCTCGCACCTGACCTGGGGCGACCCGCACCGCGGCTGGGACTTCGTCTCCGCCGGCCGCGGCGACGTGCCATGGGAGGACTGCTTCCGCGCCCTGACCGCGATCGGCTACGACGGCCCCATCAGCATCGAATGGGAGGACGCCGGCATGGACCGCCTCATCGGCGCCCCCGAGGCCCTCGCGGCCCTCAAGAAGTTCGACTTCGCACCCTCCAGCGCGTCCTTCGACGCGGCCTTCAGCAACCAGGTCTGATGACGGGTACGCGAAGTCCCTCCCCAGCGCGCAATGGGTACGCACGACGGCGGCCGGCACCCGCCGTCGTGCGCTCTCCCCCGCTTGGGGTGCTACCGCACGGGGTGCGCGCGGCGAGCCAGGCCGATCTGCACGTCATCGGTGCGCTGGAACATCCGGCGCCCCTCGACCCCGCCGAACTGGACCCACAGCGTGGAACCGTCGCGGCTGAGGCCGTCCACCGTGCCCTCGCCGAGGTACCGCCCGTCCGCCTTGATCTGCACGAGGGCGCCCCGGCGCAGCCCGAGCCAGGGGCGGCCCGCGACCGTCGCCACGCTCACCGTCCCGTCCCGGCGAGGGCGAACGGGGGCAGGTCGAGGTTGTTGAACGTGAACAGGTGGATTCCGGCGAGGCCCATCCGCGGCGCCGAGAGGTCCTGCGCGAGCGTCTCGGACGAGTAGGCGTCGGCGCGGAGGAGCCGCCGGGCGAGGGGGCCCTTGCGGGTGATGAACTTCAGCGAGGGCCCCACGCCGATCCGGGTTGCCAGGGAGATGAGCCGCGCCCGTCCCACCGGCCCCGTCACGCCTGCCCAGACGGGCAGATCGACGCCCTCCGCGCGCAGGAGCGAGACGTAGTCGCCGACGACCGGAGCTGAGAAGCACATCTGCGTCACGACGCTCGAGGCGAGGTGCTGCTTCTTCAAGAGCGCGTCGAGGAGCTCGACCGCGCCGTGTGAGGGATGGCCCTCGGGGTAGCCCGCGACGCCGATCGCGAGCCGCCCGCCGGAGAGGTCCGCGATGTCCTCCATGAGCTGCAGCGCGTCGGCGTACGGTCCCGCGGGCTGGGCGGTGTCGCCGCCGACCGCGAACACCTCCGTGATCCCCGCGGCCTCGAACCCGCGGAGCGCACGGGCGAGGCGGGCCCGGTCCGCGATCCCCCGTGCGGCGAGGTGCGGCACCACGCGGTACCCGAGGCCAGCGAGCCGCACGGAGGCCTCGGCCGTGGTCTCGATGCCGTGCCGCGGAAGGCACGTCACGGCGAGGGAGGCGCCCTCGGGGACGGTCGTGGCAACCGCGGGGAGGATGTCCTCGGTCGGCACGATCTCTAGGCGCACGGGCAGGCGCACGCCGGGGCGGGCGGCGCCGCTGTCGGCCGCGGGGCGCGTTTCGCGCTGGACTGGGTGAACGGTCATGGTGAACTCCAGGGTCTGGCCGGGCGCTGCCCGGCATGGATGGCGTTCCTCCCCGCTCTGTCATGGACCTGAGAGTTTCCGCGGATCGGTTGGCTCCGCTTGCACCGTCGGTGAGCCCGCGCACGGGCTGCTTTCCAGAGGTTCCTCGCCGCGGCGGTACGGGGGCCTGAGAGATTCCTGGGGAGGATTTGCTCCTACGGCGCCTGCCGGCTGGTAGCGGGGAGGGCTCTCCCGCCGCGGTTCGAAGGCGTATTCAGTTGAGGTCTGCTGTGGGTCTCGCGGGCGACGCCGGGTGGGCGCCTCGCGCGGCTACCGCACCGCCGCTTTCACTCGGCACGCTCCGGGGCGCGGACGGCCTGTTCGAGGGCGGCCTCCTCCTCGAGGTCCCGGTGGAACGCCTCGTAGCGGGCCACGTGGGCCGGGCGGCGCCGCATGATGAGCCAGGCGATGCCGAGGACCACGAACCACATCGGGGTGACGACGAGCGCCAGGAACGTGTCCGGCTGAGTGGTCAGGGTCCAGAGGACGAACGCGAAGAACGCGAACACAACCCAGACCATGGGCACGCCGCCGGGCATCTTGAACACCGATTCCTCGTGGAGGCGCCGGCGGCGCCTGCGGAAGACGAGGTAGCTCGCCAGGATGATGGACCAGACGAAGATGAAGCACACGGCCGAGACCGTGGTCACCATGTCGAACGCCTTGCCGATGTCCTGGCCCGCGTACAGGAGCACGATGCCGGAGAGCAGCAGGACGCAGGAGAGGAACAGCGCGTTCTGAGGCACCTTGCGGCGGGACAGCCGTGAGAAGACCGCCGGCGCGTCGCCCTCCTGGGCGAGTCCGTAGACCATACGGGAGGTCGAGTAGATGCCCGAGTTCGCGCTGGACATCGCGGAGGTCAGGACCACGAGGTTGACGATGGTCGCGGCGGCGCCGAGGCCGGCCAGGGAGAACATCGCGATGAACGGGCTGTGGCCCGCGGCGAACTGCGTCCACGGGATGACCGACATGAGGATCACCAGGGCGCCCACGTAGAACAGCAGGACGCGGATCGGGATGGAGTTGATCGCCTTGGGGAGGTTCTTCTCGGGGTCCTTCGCCTCGGCCGCGGTGGTGCCGACCAGCTCGATGCCCACGAACGCGAAGACGGCAATCTGGAAGCCTGCCACGAAGCCCATGAACTCGTGGGGGAAGAAGCCGCCGTGGGACCACAGGTTGGTGAAGCTGGCCGTCCCCGACTCGGCGGAGAAGCCCGTGAAGACCATCACGAGGCCCGTGACGATGAGCGCCACGATCGCGACGATCTTGATGAGCGCGAACCAGAACTCCGTCTCACCGAACGCCCGCACCGCCGTCAGGTTGAGCAGCAGGAGGATCGCGATGGTGACGACGCCTGGGATCCAGACCGGGATGCCGGGCCACAGCTCCTGCGCGTAGCCGGCGATGGCCACGACGTCCGCGATGCCGGTCACGACCCAGCAGAACCAGTACGTCCAGCCCGTGAAGAAGCCCGCCCAGGGCCCGAGCAGGTCGGCGGCGAAGTCGCCGAACGACTTGTAGTGGAGGTTGGAGAGGAGCAGCTCCCCCATCGCGCGCATCACGAAGAAGAGCATGAAGCCGATGATCATGTACACGAAGACCACGGACGGGCCGGCCGCCGAGATGGTCTTGCCGGAGCCCATGAAGAGTCCCGTGCCGATCGCGCCGCCGATCGCGATGAGCTGGATGTGTCGGTTGCTGAGCTGCCGGTCGAGGTGGGGCTGCTGCTCCTCGAGCGCGGTCCCGGATGGGTCAGTCGTCATGGGGTCTCCACCGTCCTGCGGCACGTCGGCGTGCCGCGATGATTGGGATCCTCCCCGCTCTGTCGTGGACCTGAGAGATTCCGCTCCCCCGCTGTGGCGGGTCGCTTGCACCGTCGGTGAGCCCGGGGCACGGGCTGCTTTCCAGAGTTGCCTGTCCGCGGCGGTACGTGGGCCTGAGAGATTCCTGGGGAGGAGTTGCTCCTACGGCACCTGCGGGAACGGCAGGGTTCTCCCGCTGCGGATGGTCGGCGTGTTCAGTTGTGGCCGCGACCCCGGCCGCGACTGGTTCAGTGTGTGGCAGCTCACCCCCGGGTGTCAATCTGAGAGTCACATACGCGGCGTGACACGGGACCATTTGGTGACACATCGACTTAAAATGGGGGCATGCCCCGCATCCAGGCCGAGTCGAACGCCGCACAGCGAGCGCTCACCCAGCGCCGAATCCTCGACGCCTTCGGGCAGCTCCTCTTCACGCAGGGCCTCCCGGGGCTGACGATGACGGATGTGGCCCGTCAGGCCGGCGTCGGGCGCACCGCCGTGTACAACTACTACGCGGACATGGAGGAGCTGCTCATCGGCTACGCGCTGGACGAGACGGGCCGCTTCCTGACCGACCTGAAGACCCAGCTTGCCGGGCTGGAGAACCCGATCGACCGCCTCGCCGTGTACATCCGCGCGCAGGTCGAGGACCTGTCCCGCCGCCATCTCCCCCCGGGTCCGGCCATGCGGGCAGTGCTCTCGGCGCAGTCGTTCGCCAAGCTCGGGGACCACGTGGGCGAGCTCAACGCACTGCTCACCGCAATCCTCCGCGACGCCATGGCACAGGGCTACCTGCCCGATGCGGACGTCGATGAGTTGGTCGGGCTCGTGCACGGCTCGCTCACGGCGAGCGCGGACCGCGGCCGCACCGAGGAGGGGGCCGCAGCGCACGACGCCGACACGGACCGCCGCACGGACGCCACCGTGCGCTTCATCCAGCTCGGGGTCGGTGCGCGCTTCGACGATCAGGGGCGCCCGATCCGGCGGTAGCAGGTCCGCCGCGCCGCCGGCGAGTCGGTCAGCCGGCGGCGGGAGTCGGCGTCGTGCTCGCGAGGGCGCAGACGATCGGCCCGGGCGTCTGGTCGATGAGCGCAGGGTCGATCAGCGACTGGAAGGTGGGGCCGAGGACAAGGTCCACACTCGCGTCGGAGCGGCCGTCACGCACGTAGATGCTGCCGGGGACGTTGCGCTGGAGCGTGAACGCTGCGGCCTCCCCGCCGAGTCCGCCCCGCACGAGCGCGGCGGCGTCCACGGAGGTCCGCTCGTTGCCCACGTCCTTCACCGTGAACTTGCGGGCCCTGAGCAGGTCCGCGACCTGCCCGGCGAGCCCCTCCTTGCCCGCGGCGTTGAAGACGTTGACGGTGACGGTCGGCGCGGGCAGGTAGTCGAAGGTCCCTGTGGGGCACGTCGCGGCGAGCGCCTGCTTGCCGCCCGGCTGGGGGATCGTCAGGCGGCCGGTGAGGACCGCCCACGCCATGCCGATGCCCGCGAGGAGCATCGCTCCGAGGACGGCGATCGCCACGGCGTGCCGGATCCTGCGCCAGTGGCGGCTCTGCAGCTCGCGCTGGTCCGGGTCCTCCTCGAACTGCGTGCGCAGCTCGATGCCGTTCACCACGTGGTGCCCGTGGTACTGGGTCAGGTCCTTGGGTTTGCGGGCCATGGCGGTCTCACGCGTCGAGGTCGAGTACGCGGGCGTGGATGGCGGTGCGCTGGTGGAGCGCCGTGCGGACGGCCCGGTGCAGCCCGTCCTCGAGGTACAGCACGCCCTTGTACTGGACCACGTGGGGGAAGAGGTCGCCGAAGAACGTTGAGTCCTCGGCCAGGAGGGCCTCGAGGTCGAGGGTGCGTTTGGTGGTGACGAGCTCGTCCAGGCGGACCGGACGCGGCGGGAGCGCGGCCCAGTCCTTCGGCGTCGAGTAGCCATGCTCCGGGTACGGGCGCCCGTCGCCCACCGCTTTGAAAATCACGCCTCAAGCCTAGGCGCGGGGCCCCCGCCGTGGGGGCCCGCGCGGGCCGGCCCGAGGCATTGTGGCCAAACGGTTATTCGCACCGAGCCGTCCGGCCCCAATGGGAGAATGGGGCCCATGGAGACCGCCCCGCCCTTCGCCCTTCTGCTCGACGTCGACGGCCCCATCGCCAGCCCGGTGACACGGAACGTGAAGCCACAGATCATCGACCTCCTGAACCGGCTCGGCGGCGCAGGCATCCCGATCATCTTCAACACCGGCCGCTCGGATGCGTTCATCCGCGAGCAGGTCATGGCCCCGATGGTCGCCGCAGGCATGCCGGAGGAGCTCATGGTGCACGCGGTCTGCGAAAAGGGCGCCACGTGGTTCTCCTTCACGGCCCGCGGCGCCGGCGTGGTGCACGTGGACCATGGGCTCGCGGTGCCCGCCGCGTTCGCCGACGACGTCCGCGGCCTCGTGGCCGCGAAGTACTCGGAGCACATGTTCTTCGACGAGACGAAGAGGGCCATGGTCTCCGTGGAGCAGCGCGTCGACGTCTCCAACTCGGACTACCGTGCCGAGCAGGAGCGCTTCGACGCAGACGCGCTCGAGCTCATGGCCCGGCACGATCTGGGCGCCACCCGGCTCGACCACCACGTGCCGGACAGTGACGACGCCGTGGACTACCGCGTGGACCCCACCATCATCTCGACGGACATCGAGTCGGTGCGGCTGGGCAAGGACCTCGGGGCTTCGCGGGCCTGCGAGCGGCTGCGCCGCGACGGGATCGTCCCGGCCTCGTGGTACACCGTGGGCGATTCCCGCACGGACTACGCGATGGCCGACTGGCTCCACCACAACGGCCACACCGTGACCCACATCGACGTGCGCCCCGCGGACGGCGTGCCCGAGAAGCCCTACGAGATCCACACCGCCGCGTTCCTCGGCCTCGGCGACGACGTGATCCACGACGACGCCGGCCTCGCCTTCCTGAGCAGCTGGCACGGCTCCCTGGATCTCACCCCCTGACGCCGGGCGCCCCGACCCTGCCGACCCCCGTCTGAGAGTCAGCTCCTGAAGGTCACGTCCTGTGGGTCGACCCACCGAAGGTGACTCTCAGGAGGTGACTCTCAGAAGCGGGTTGGCATCAGGGGGCCGGGACGCGCTCGGGCAGGGCGGACTCGATCGCGCCGCGGAGCTCGGCGGAGTCAGGCTCGGTCGCGGACCGGAATCGGCCGACGACCTCGCCCTCGCCGTTCACGAGGAACTTCTCGAAGTTCCACTTGACCTTCTCGCCGAGATCGTCGCCGGCGGGGAACTTCGTCAGCTCGGCATAGAGCGGGTGCTGGTTCTTCCCCAGGACGTCGGCCTTGGCCGCGAGCGGGAAGCTGACGCCGAAGTTGACCCGGCAGAACTCTTCGATCTCGGAGTCCGTGCCGGGCTCCTGGCCAGCGAACTGGTTGCACGGGACGCCCAGGACCACGAGCCCGCGGTCCCGGAACTCCTCGTAGAGGGCCTCGAGCCCGTCGTACTGGCGGGTGTACCCGCATTTGGACGCGACGTTCACCACGAGGACCGGGTGCCCGGCGAACCGGCCGAACGAGGTCTCGGTGCCGTCGTTGAGGGTCAGGGGGATCTCATGCAGGCTCATCGGCCCAGTCTATGGCCCGGCGAGCCGAGCCCGTCAGCCGAGCCCAGTCAGCAGTGCCCGGCCGCCGTGGGCGCCGTGGTGGCGGTCGGCGTCGGGGTGGGCGACGCCGTGGGAGCCGGCGTGCACGTGCTGGTCGCCGTCGGTGTCGTCGCGGCCGCGGTCGTCGGCGCCGCCGCTGCCTTCGTCGTCGCCGCCGGGTCGGCGGTCGGGCTCGGCGTCGCCGTAGCCGTCGGGCTCGAGGTGGTCGGCGTCGCGCTCGGAGTTGCTGTCGCCGTCGGCGAGGGGCTCGCGGAGGGCGACGGGCTCGCCGTCGTGCTCGATGAGGCCGAAGGCGACGGCGATGGGCTCGCCGCGGCGGGCGGTGTGGCCTGCGTGGTGCTCGGCGGGGCCGCGGGCGGTCCCGCGGGAGTCGGGTCGACGAGCGGCGGAGGCGTCGGTGCGGACGGTGCGGGCGTGATGGTCTCGCCCGGCGTGGGCTCCTGGGCGAGGGCCGGAATCGCCCAAGGCTGCCGCGTGTTCGTCGCGTTGCCGTCCTTCGGCGTGTAGTCCGTGACCTGGACGGTGCCGAGCGCCGCCTTCTGGGCGATTGGGATGAACGTGAACGTCATGGGGTCGATGTACTTGCCGTCGCGGATGGTCTCGAAATGCAGGTGGCACCCGGTCGAGGAACCGGTGGACCCGACAAGGCCGATCACCTGGCCCACCTCGACCGGCTCCCCGGTCTTCACCGCGGCGCCGAGCATGTGGTTGTAGGTGGTGACGAGGCCGTTGCCGTGGTCGATCTCGACGCGGTTTCCGCCTCCCCACGGGTGCCAGCCGGCGGCGCGGACCACGCCTGAATCGGCCGCGTAGACCGGGGTGCCGCACGCGGCGGCGAAGTCCTGGCCCCAGTGGAACTCGCCGACCTGGCCGGTGAGCGGGCTCGTGCGGTACCCGAATCCGGAGGTGGGCACGAGGGTCGTGAGGGGAGCGTACAGCTTGCCGGTCTCGGGCCGGCCGAGGTCCGCCTGCGCCACGTAGACGGGCGAGACGTGGCCGGCTGCGAGCGATCCCACGTCTGTGCGGTAGAACGAGACCACCGCATGCGGATCCGCGGTCACGGGACCGGGGTACACGTCCCCGGCGAGCGCCGGGGCCGCGCCGAAGGCCACCACGGCGACTACGGCGGCGAGGCCGGCCGAGAACCGGGCTCGCAGTCTGGACAATGTGGCGGCGACGGCACGGGCCATGGTCTCAGACTCCCCAATCAGTCCTGGCGCCGAGGATGGCGCACGCTCCAATTCTGTGCGTCTGATGACCGTTTCGCTAGTCGAGGAACCGTATTTCGGCCGGGACCTCACCGCGCCACGCGGGCGCCGTTCTGCCGCCGAAACGAACGATGCCCCCGGTCGCTGGGACCGGGGGCATCGTGGCCGCGGAGGATGGGGGATTTGAACCCCCGAGGGCGTGAACCCAACACGCGTTCCAGGCGTGCGCCATAGGCCGCTAGGCGAATCCTCCAGATGTGCTCGCCAAGAGCAGGTATCAGAATACCCGACGGCGGCCGATGCGCCGAATCGGGGATGCCCGACCCCTCGTCGGCCGCCTCAGGAGGCGGGCAGTCGGAGGGCGAACAGCGCCCCGCCCTCCGGTGCCCGGCCCGCGTCGAGCCGGCCCCCCAGTCGTCCCGCGAGCCGGGCAGCAATCGAGAGCCCGAGCCCCGTGCCGACCTTCCGCTCCCCCGCGTAGCGGTCACGGAGCGCGCCCCGCTCGAACGCGTGGGCAAGGTCCTCGTCGCTGAGCCCGGGGCCGCCGTCGCGCACCTCGAGCACGACGACGCCGCCCTCCCTCCGCCCGGACAGCACCACGGGCGCCCCGGCGGGCACGGCCCTGAGCGCGTTCTCGACGAGCCCGTCGAGGAGCTGCCGGAGCCGCAGGGCGTCCGTGACCACCGGGAGAGGGTCCGGGGCCTCGGCGCGCATCGCCACGCCCGCCGGCTCCCACACCCCGCGCCAAGCGTCCACGACGGCCGGCAGCAGCGCCGCGACGTCGACCGGCTGGGCGTCGACGCGGAAGTCGTCGGCCTCCAGCCGCGCGAGCTCGAGCAGGTCCCGGACGAAGTGGTCGAGCCGCTCGGTCTCGGCGGACAGGGTGCGGCCCACGCGGGGGACGTCGGCGGCCGGGATGATGCCGTCCGCGAGGGCCTCGGCGTAGCCCTGCAGGGCCGTGAGCGGGGTGCGCATCTCGTGCGAGACGGACAGGAGGAACTCGCGCTGGCGCGACTCGCTCGCTGCTAGGGACGCATCGAGGCCCGCGAGCGCGTGGGAGACCTCGGCCACCTCGGCCGGCCCGGCGCCGTCGACCGCCACGCCCCGCTCGCCCCCGGCGAGCCGCCGCGCGGCCCCCGCGAGGCGCACCAGGGGCCGCGCCACCCAGCGTGCGACGGCGGCGCCGCCCACCACGGCGGCGGCGAACCCGATCAGGAGCGCCCACAGCAGCCGCGCCACGAGGGGCCCGGCAGCCTGGGTGACGGCGGAGACAGGCTCGGCGAGCACGAGTCCGCCCCCCGACGCGAGCGGCCGCGCCTCGATCACCACGGGCACGCCGAGCACGGTCTCGGACTGGGACACGGACTGCCCGCCGAGGACCTTCTCCACCGCCGCCGCGCTCACGAGCCGCCGCCCGGCGCCGGTCACGATCCCATCCGGCGCCACGAGGGCGATCCGGCCGGCCTCCCCGAACGCGAGCTCACGCAGGGACGCGAGGTCCGTGACGTTCCCGGAGACGCTCAGGGCGGTGGCCTCGCGGGCGAGGCTGGCGCGGGCCTGGTCGACGGCTGCGGACCGGATGAGCTGGGCGCCCACGAGCCCGGCCACGAGCGTCGCGACTGCGGCGACGGCCGCCATCACGAGCGTGACGCGCGCGTGCAGGGACCGGAGCCAGCGCCTCATCGGGGTCCCGGGTCCATTCCTGGCTGTGTTTCCGCGGCGGCGCTGTACCCGACGCCGCGCGTGGTGCGGATCGGGCTCGCGTCGCCGAGCTTGGCACGCAGCTGGGCCACGTGGACGTCCACGGTCCGCCCGCCGCCGTAGTCCGCCTGCCCCCACACGGCGGCGAGGAGCTGCTCGCGGCTGAACACGCGCCCGGGCTGGGACATGAGGTGCGCGAGGAGGTCGAACTCCATGGCCGTGAGCGCCACGGGACGGCCATCCGCCTCGGCGGTGCGCCGCCCGAGGTCCAGCCGTACGCCGCCCACGCTCAACGCCGCCGGGGCGGCGGGGCCGGCCGCCCGGCGCAGGAGTGCCCGGACCCGCGCCACGAGCTCTCGGGGGGAGAAGGGCTTGGTCAGGTAGTCGTCGGCGCCGAGCTCGAGGCCCAGCACGCGGTCCACCTCGTCGTCGCGGGCGGTCACGAAGATCACGGGCGTCCAGTCGCCGTCCTCGCGCAGCCGGCGGCAGACCTCGACCCCGTCCATGCCAGGCAGGCCCACGTCCAGCACGATCGCCACGGGCCGCAGCTGCCGGATGCGGGCCAACGCCTGGCCCCCGTCCCGCTCGACGTGCACCCCGTAGCCCGCCCGCGCGAGGTACAGGCGCTCGAGGTCCGCGATCGGCCCCTCGTCCTCGACCACGAGCACGAGCCCGCGCCCCTCGCCCTCGTTGCGCTCTTCCACACCTTCATTCAAGCGCACGACGGCGCCGCCCGGCCGGGCGCGCGGCCACGCCTTACATTTCCCGAACATTGGCCGAACAATGCGCTTGCGCGGGGCCGCAACCATGGGTGGCATGACAACGAAAGGCAAGGCCATGTACCCTCAGGACCCCTCCCCCGCTCCCCGACGCCGGCGCCGCTGGGCCGTCGGCGCAACCTCGGCCATCGCCGCCGCGCTGCTAGCGGGCGGCGGGACCGCCGTCGCCCTGCAGGCGCGGCCTGCGCAGCCCGCCACGGCCGCCACAGCCTCGGCTGACCCGGCGGCCGCGGACGGCCAGGAGTCGCTCGCCAGTCTGACGGCCCTCGACGGGCTCGACTCGGACGTCGCCGCCGCCGACGCCGCCGGGCCCTCCGCGACCCCTGCGCAGCTTGCTGCAGTCGTCGCCCCCGCGGCGGCGAGCGACGCCTCGCCGTCGCCGTCCGCAACACCCGGCACCGCGTCCCCGAGGACCGCGGCCGCAGCGAAGCACCCCGTGCGGACCGCGCTGAGGCGGGCGCTCGCCGTCGTGATCCGGCAGGACGGCACCGCCGACTACGGGCAGCACGCGCAGGCCGCGGCCCGCGCCGTCGTCAACCGCTACCCGGCCGCGTTCCGGCACCTGCCCGAGAAGCTGCGGCAGGACCTCTGGACGCTCGCCGGCGCTCCCGCCGGGCAGGAGGTCGCGGATGCCCAGGCCATCAAGTCGCTCGCGCTCGACGGCACCTACGGCGCGGCCGTGCAGAAGCTCGCCGAGGCGATCCAGAAGGCCCCCGCGAAGACGAAGGCGACGCCGCAGGCGACTGCACCGTCCGCCCCGACCACGACCCCGACCCCCACCCCGAGCCCGTCCAGCGGCAGCTGAACGGGCCGGTTCGAGGCACCCGCAGATCTCCGCTAAGATGGAACCCGGCCCCTCATGTGGCGTCATCCTGCTGAACTCCCCCAGGACCGGAAGGTAGCAAGGGTAAGTGGGCTCTGGCGGGTGCATGAGGGGCCTTTACGTACCTGTGGATAACCCGGGCCGCGCACCGGCCCCGATTGGTAGGGTTTCTTCCGTGACTGCTCCCGCTGCCCTCTACCGCCGGTATCGTCCGGACACGTTCCAGGACGTGATCGGGCAGGACCACGTCACCGAGCCGCTCATGACGGCGCTGCGCAAGAATCGCGTCAACCACGCCTACCTCTTCTCCGGCCCGCGCGGCTGCGGCAAGACCACCTCGGCCCGCATCCTCGCGCGCTGCCTCAACTGCGAGCAGGGCCCCACGCCCGACCCGTGCGGCGTGTGCCCGAGCTGCGTTGAGCTGGCGCGCGGCGGCGCCGGCTCCCTCGACGTCATCGAGATCGACGCGGCGAGCCACGGCGGCGTCGACGACGCGCGCGACCTCCGCGAGCGCGCCACGTTCGCCCCGGTCCGCGACCGGTACAAGATCTTCATCATCGACGAGGCCCACATGGTCACCTCGGCGGGCTTCAACGCGCTCCTGAAGATCGTCGAGGAGCCGCCGGAGCACATCAAGTTCATCTTCGCAACCACCGAGCCGGACAAGGTCATCGGCACCATCCGGTCCCGGACGCACCACTATCCGTTCCGTCTCGTGCCGCCCGAGCCGCTGCTCGCGTACCTCGAGCAGCTGTGCGCGTCCGAGCATGTGCCGGTCGCGCAGGGCGTGCTCTCGCTCGTGGTCCGCGCGGGCGGCGGGTCTGTGCGCGATTCGCTGTCCGTGCTGGACCAGCTCATGGCCGGCGCCGGGGACTCCGGCATCGACTATGAGCTCGCCGTAGCCCTTCTCGGGTACACGCACGCGGCACTGCTCGACGACGTCGTGGACGCCATGGCCGCCGGCGACTCCGGGACGGTGTTCCGCGCCGTCGACCGCGTGATCCAGACCGGCCACGACCCGCGGCGCTTCGTCGAGGACCTGCTCGAGCGGTTCAGAGACCTGATCATCGTCCAGGCGCTGCCCGACGCCGCCGAGGCGATCCTGCGCGGCGTCCCCGCCGACCAGCTCGCCCGGATGCGGGTCCAAGCGCAGAACCTCGGCGCCGCCGAGCTCTCCCGCGCCGCGGACGTCACGAACGAGGCATTCAACGAGATGACAGGCGCCACCTCCCCGCGTCTGCACCTCGAGCTCCTCTGCGCGCGCCTCATGCTTCCCGCCGCCGACGCCGGCGAGCGCGGCTGGGCCGCCCGCGTGGACCGGCTCGAGCGCCGCCTCTCCTTCGCGCACGACGGCGCCGAGCCGGCTCCCGCCGCCAGCTCGCCCACGCCGGTGGTTGAGCGCCGCGAAGCGGAGTCGAGGCCCGAGCCCGAGGCCCCGACCTCGGCAGCACAGCCCCCGACCTCGGCGCCACCAGCCCCTACCTCGGCAGCACAGCCCCCCACTTCGGCGCCATCAGCCCCAACCTCGGCAGCACAGCCCCCCACTTCGGCGCCACCAGCCCCAACCTCGGCAGCACAGCCCCCCACTTCGGCGCCACCCGCCCCAACCTCAGTGGCACACGCCCCGACCCCGGCGCAGGGGGCGGGGCCGGGAGTGTGGAGATGTTCCGCCGCGCGTGGCCCGAGATCCTCGACGCGCTCGCGAAGGTCAAGCGCAGCTCGTGGGCGCTCGTGGGCCCGAACGCGTCGGTGGCGGGCTTCGACGGCCGGACCCTTGCACTCGCCTTCGGCACCTCCGGCCTCGCCGCGGCGTTCACCCGCGGCGACCACTCCCAGAACCTGAACAAGGCCATCCAGACGGTCCTCGGGGTCGACTGCCAGATCGACGCCGTCACGGGCGGGAATGGCCCCGGCGTCGCGCCGACGGCGGGGGGCGACCACCGCCCAAAAGCACCGGCTGACCCGCGTCCGGGCACTCCCGTGCCCGAGAAGGCCCCGTCCGCCGCTGCACCCCAGGCGCCCGAGGCCCCCAGGCCTGCGCCGTCGCCGGTGGCACCCGCGGCCTCGCGCCAGCCTGCCCCGGCGCCACCCCCACGGGCTGCTCCGCCGGTGCCGACCACGCCCCCAGCGCCGACCGCGCCGCCGGTTTCGTCTGCCCCGTCTGCGGCGGACGTCGCGTGGGGCCTCGCGCCGGCGCCGGTCGCCCCGGCCACGGAGACCCCTGCGAAGGCCGCGTCCCAGAATGCGGCGCCTCCCCCGCAGGTCCAGGAACCTACCGGAGCCGCCACGCCACCACGGGGACGCACGCGCGGCGAACGCACGGCAGAGGACGGCGCCACGCGCCCGTCGCCCGCGCCACGGACACGCGTCCCGTCGGCGGCCGCACCCGCTCCCTACGACGATGTCCCGTTCTCGGACGAGGAGCCCCCCGGCGAATGGGACGAGCCCTACCCCGAGGATCCGGGCTACGGCCGCGCCGCGCCGGGCCGGCCGGCGGCTCCCGGGCCCCCGACTCGGCAGCCGGAGGATGGCCCACGGTCCGAGCCGCCGGCCGCGCGCGAGACCACCGCAAACGAGTCTGCCGAGCCGATGGACCCGTGGTCGTACGCCCGGGAGAGCACGCCCGGCGTGTGGAGCGTGGGTGCCGAGTCCAACGTCCGCACCGGCCGGGCAAGCGAGCCTCGGGGAACGCAGTCGCCCGTGGCGGGCTCCCCCGCTGCCGAGGCGACGCAGCCGCGCGAGGCGGCGGCAGCATCGCCGTCGTACGCGCCGGCCGCCGCCCAACCACCCGTCCAGCGCCCCGCCCAGACGGCCCAGCCGGTCGAGCCGGCCCAGGCCGCGCAGCCGCCGCAGGACGCGGGCCGGAAGCTGAGCATGTACGAGCGGCTGAGCCAGAAGGCTGCGGCCGAGAGGTCGCAGGCGCAGCATCAGCCGACCCATGCGGCCCAGGGCCAGGACGAGCAACCGCAGCCCTACGTCGAGGACATCCCGAGCGCGGATGACGAGACGATCGAGAACTCGGCCCTGTTCGGTCGGGCGGCCGTGGAGCGGATCCTCGGCGGCAGGCTCATCGAGGAGCGCGGCCTGGACGGAACTGTCATACCGCCGCGATAGCGTAGTGGGGTGTATGAAGGCGCAGTCCAGGATCTGATCGACGAGCTCGGCCGGCTGCCCGGCATCGGCCCCAAGTCCGCCCAGCGGCTTGCGTTCCACATCCTCGAGGCGGACGCGGACGACATGAAGCGCCTTGCCGCGGCGATCGTGGGCGTCAAGGAGCGGGTGAAGTTCTGCCAGATCTGCGGCAACGTCTCCGAGCAGGACATGTGCGCGATCTGCCGCGATCCCCGCCGGGATCCGAGTGTGATCTGCGTCGTCGAGGAGTCCAAGGACGTGCTCGCGATCGAGCGCACGCGGGCCTACCGGGGCCGATACCACGTGCTCGGGGGCGCGATCAACCCCATCGCCGGAATCGGGCCGGACCAGCTGCGCATCCGCGAGCTCCTCACGCGACTCAACGACGAGACCGTCACGGAGATCATCCTCGCCACGAACCCCAACCTCGAGGGCGAGGCCACGAGCACATACCTCGCGCGGATGCTCAAGACCATCGGCGTCACGGTCACAAGGCTCGCCTCGGGGCTGCCGGTGGGCGGGGACCTCGAGTACGCCGACGAGGTCACCCTCGGACGGGCGTTCGAGGGCCGCCGCAGCGCGATCGGCTAACCGTTTCGTGACAGATTGTTACGCGCCCACCGAGGCGCGGCGCATGCTGGATTCATGAGCACTGCACGCACGTCCATCCCGGTCCTCGACCTCTCGACGGCCAGGGGCGCCGATGGAGCCTTCACCCCCGGCTTCCTCGATGCACTGCGCGACGCGACCCACAACGTCGGCTTCTTCCAGATCATCGGCTACGGCGCCCGGCCCGGCCAGGACCAGGAACTCCTCGACACCGTGGCCGAGTTCTTCCGCCAGCCGCTCGAGGACCGCCTCGCCCTCGACAATCGCAACTCGGCCCAGTTCCGCGGCTACACCCGTCTCGGCACCGAGGTCACCCGAGGCCGGGCGGACGCACGCGAGCAGATCGACTACGGCCCCGAGCGCCTCCCGCTCGGGGACGTTCCTGCGGACCAGCCGTACCTGAACCTGCAGGGCCCAAACCAGTGGCCGGCCGGCTTCCCGGCCCTCGAGAAGGCCGCCATGGAGTGGGCCGAGCTGATGTCAACGGTCGGCGCCGAACTGCTCTCCGCGATCTCCGTCTCGCTCGGCCTGCCCGAGGACCATTTCGCAGAGCCGTTCGCCGGAACCCCTGCGTGGATGGGCAAACTCGTGCACTACGTCGGAACGGGCATCGTCCCCGAGGCCGGCAAGCAAGGCGTAGGCCTCCACGCGGACTACGGCTTCGTCACGCTCCTCCTCCAGGACCAGGTGGGCGGCCTCGAAGTGCAGCCCTACGGGCAGGAGGAGTGGATCGACGTCCCGCCCACCCCGGGCGCGCTCGTGGTGAACCTCGGAGAGATGCTCGAGGTCGCTACGGACGGCTACCTCATGGCCACGATCCACCGCGTGACCGCCCCGCCCGCGGGCGTGGATCGCTACTCGGTGCCCTTCTTCTGGTCGCCGCGCCTCGACGCCGTGATCGACAAGGTTGAGCTCCCCGCTGACCTCGCCACCCAGGCCCGCGGCGTCTCCGACGACCCGCACAACCCCATGCTCGCCTCCTATGGCCAGAACGTCCTCAAGGGCTGGCTGCGCGCCCACCCCGAGACGGCGAGGCTCCACTACCCGGAGCTGGTCGGCTGAGCTGACGGCGTCCGCAGAGCGGTCACAATTCACCCGGCTCTGGGCCCGGAGCGTAAACTGGCGGGGACCATCCCTGCAGTCTCTAGCCCCCTGTGAGTGTGCCCGCATGTCGTTGCCCCTCGAACTGCCCGCCCGGCAGCTGATCGTCCAGAAGTTCGGCGGCTCCTCCGTCGCGGACGCGGCCGGGATCAAGCGGGTGGCCCAGCGCGTGGTGGACACGCAGCGCGCGGGCAACGAGGTCGTGGTCGTGGTCTCGGCGATGGGTGACACCACGGACGAGCTCCTCGACCTGTCCGGGCAGATCACGGACGAGGCCCCGGCGCGCGAGATGGACATGCTCCTCTCCGCCGGCGAGCGCATCTCGATGGCCCTGCTCGCGATGGCGATCAACAAGCTCGGCGCGAAGGCCCGCTCCTTCACCGGCTCCCAGGCCGGCATGATCACGGACGGCATCCACGGCAAGGCGCGCATCATCGACGTCGACCCGCACCGCGTCCGCACCGCCTTGGACAAGGGCGCCATCGCGATCGTCGCGGGCTTCCAGGGCGTGAGCCGTGAGTCCCACGACATCACGACGCTCGGCCGCGGCGGCTCGGACACGACAGCGGTGGCGCTCGCCGCCGCGCTCGACGCGGACGTGTGCGAGATCTACACGGACGTGGACGGCGTCTTCACCGCGGATCCGCGGGTGGTCCCGACCGCCAAGAAGATCGACCGCATCTCGAGCGAGGAGATGCTCGAGCTCGCCGCCTCCGGCGCGAAGATCCTCCACCTGCGCTGCGTCGAGTACGCGCGCCGCTTCGGGGTGCCAGTGCACGTTCGCTCCTCGTTCAGCAACCACGAGGGGACCTGGGTGCTGCCCAGCCCTGACGACAAGATCACCATCAGCGAGGGAGTCGCTTTGGAACAGCCCATCATCTCCGGCGTCGCACATGACCGCTCCGAGGCCAAGGTCACCGTGGTGGGCGTCCCGGACATCCCCGGCAAGGCGGCCGCGATCTTCCAGGTCATCGCCAAGGCGCACGCGAACGTGGACATGATCGTGCAGAACATCTCCACGTTCGGCCGCGGCAAGACGGACATCTCCTTCACCCTGCCCATCGTCGAGGGCGCGGAGGCCCTCGCGGCCCTGCGCGCCGCGCAGTCCGAGATCGGCTTCGAGGACATCGAGTACAACGCCGAGATCGGCAAGCTCTCCCTCATCGGCGCTGGCATGCGCTCCAACCCGGGCGTGTCCGCGACGTTCTTCCAGGCCCTCTCCGACGCCGGGATCAACATCAACATGATCTCTACCTCGGAGATCCGCATCTCCGTGGTGACCCGCGCGGATCTGCTGGACGACGCCGTCCGCGCCATCCACTCCGCCTTCAACCTCGACGCCGAGTCGGAGGCGACCGTCTACGGCGGCACGGGCCGCTGACTCTGGTCGAGCGCGTCTGAGCGTACGACGGCGGCCGGTCACCCCGAGTGTGGGGCGACCGGCCGCCGTCGTACTCCTGCAGCTAGCTGTGGGTCATCGGGGGCTTCTCGTCCTTGCGGACGGCGTAGTGGTGTCCTTCGGTGTCAGTCTCGACGTCGAAGGTGCGGAGCTCGGTCTCCGAAGCGTCTTCGAAGTCGTCGTGCTTGTGGACCACCGGCGCATCGAGGTCGCTGTGCGTCGCCGGTCCCCACACGGCCGCGGCACGCTCGGTGACATGCATGAAGGTGTCGAGAACCTTGTGCGTATGGGGCATCTCTTCTCACCCCCTTTCCAGTACCGGCCATTGTACGCCCGGCGTGACCTGGATCTCAGGGGTGGCGCGGGTCAGCGCAGCGACTGGTCGTCGGGGTTCTTCGGCACCACGTAGGTGCTGCCGTCCGGCCGCGTGATGGTCTCGAACTGCTGGGCCTCGGCCTGGCGCTGGACGAGGAGGCGCTTGTTGTCCTCGGTCATCTCGTGGGTGGCCGAGCTGCGGTTGGCCGGCCCGTAGAAGTACAGAAGCTTCCCTGTGGCGCGCATGAGCTTCTGTGCGAAGTTCTCCCCGGACATGGCGTCCTCCCTTTCCTGCAAGTCCCTGTGATAGATAGTACCCTGATTGTTAGTGCACTAACTAATGAAGGATGCGTGATGGCTACCACCGACGACGACCTCCTCCTCGAGCGGCAGCTCTGCTACGCCCTGGCCCTCGCGAGCCGCAGCGTCATCGCCTCCTACCGCCCCGTCCTGGACAAGCTCGGCATCACCCACCCCCAGTATCTGGTGATGCTGGCGCTCTGGGAGCAGTCTCCGCGGACCGTGAAGGAGATCAGCGAGGCGCTGCTCCTCGAGCCCGCCACGGTGACCCCCCTGCTCAAGAGGCTCGGGGACGCGGGGCTGCTGACCCGCACCCGGAGGAAGGGCAACGAGCGCGCGCTCGACGTCGCGCTGACCCCGCGCGGAGCCGCGCTGCGCGAGCAGGCACTCTCCGTGCCGACCACGATGATGGCCCGGCTCAACATCACCCGCGACGAGGCCGCCGAGCTTCACGGGTCCATGATGCGGCTCATCGCCGCGGCCCAGGCCAGCCGCGAGGCCGACGCCGTTGAGGGATCCCTCGCGCACGGTTAAGCCCGGCCTGTGGGACAGTGGGAACCACGACGTGCCGACAAAGGAGCCTCACATGCGGCGTACGGCTGGCCTCTGGCTTCCGGCCCTGCTCGGCTTCGCTGCATACACCGCGGTCCTCACCGCGTGCGCCGCGGGACCGGGAGGATCGGCGCCGAATCCGTCAGAATCCCGGACGACAGCGCCCCCCTCCACCGGCGGGGCACCCCCCTCCCCCTCCGGGTCGCCGAGCGGCGGCCCCGGCGCGGTGACCGCGGAGCTGGAGGTCGTCGTCGTGCGGGCGCCAGGCGATGCGGAACAGCGGTGGAAGCTGCGCTGCTCGGGCCCGGACGCGCTTCCCGGCAGCACGCACCCGGCGGCGGGTCCAGCGTGCGCGCTCGTCGCGGCGCGCCCCGAGCTGCTCGCGCCGCCGCCGCGGAACCGACTGTGCACCCAGCAGTACGGCGGCCCCGAGGTGGCCACCGTCACCGGGACGGTGGGCGGCGCGTCCATCAACCGGCGCTTCACCCGCACGGACGGATGCGGGATCGCCGAATGGTCCGCGGCGGAGCCGCTCCTCGGAGCCCCCGGCGGCGCGGTCTGACCCCGCCGCCGCCGCTCAGCGTGTGACCCCGAACTGTGACCCCGAACGATGGGGAGTCATGTCCCTACGATGAGGGGCCAGTGCTCGGGTCGCCCTCACGCCCGCGTGCCGATGGCCTTGATTCGGTTCGCCCGCCGCGGTGTGCGCGATTCTGCTCACGGTGGGCGCCACCACCTGCCCTCCGCGCTCGCATACGCCGTCCTTGGCCGCGAGTGTGAGCAGAACCGCACGCGAGCCCCGTCTGCCCGCCAGAGCCGAGGACCAGTGCCCGTGACATGCGGACATGGTAGGCGCGTCCTCGGGGATAATCGACAGGTGCCCACCCCCGTCCAGCCGAGCCATGCCGCGTCGGTCCACCGAGTCCTCACCGAGGACGAGTGGCTCCCCCGCGCGCGTGCCCACGCGGAGCGAGCGGCACGGTTCGCCGAGCCGTTCGTCGCCCGCCGCAACGCCGGGAAGAAGCACCCCATCGAGGACTTCCTCTTCACCTACTACACGCACAAGCCCGGCCAGCTGGGCCGCTGGCACCCGGGGGCGGGGGTCGCGCTCACCGGCGACGCCGCACGGGAGCGCATCGACTGGAAGCACTACCGCGCACTGACCCATGCCGAGCGGGAGGCGGTCGGGCTCGCGGAGGGGGCGACCGGCGTCGTGCTCGACCTGCCCGCCTACGCCGCCGAGCGCGAGGAGACCGTCCGGTTCTGCGGGATCATCCTGCGGGGGACCGCCGCGCGGCCGGCGAACTTCGGGTGCTTCGGGCTGCACGAGTGGGCCATGGCGTACCGGAGCGAGAAGTTCGGGATCCGGCACGAGTACCTCCCGCTGCGGCTCGGCGCCGACGGCACGGACCGGGTAGTCGAGAGGCATCGGATCCGCTGCACGCACTTCGACGCGTTCCGCTTCTACTCTCCCGACGCCGCGCCGCTCAACGAGCTCCAGCCCACCCGGGCCACGCAGCGCGACCTAGAGCAGCCGGGCTGCCTGCACGCGAACATGGACCTGTACAAGTGGGCGTACAAGCTCGGTCCGGCGGTCCCGGGCGAGCTGCTCATGGACTGCTTCGAGCTGGCATGGCGAGTGCGGACCATGGACATGCAGGCCTCGCCCTACGACCTCGCGGACTGGGGCTTCGAGCCGATCCCCATCGAGACGCCCGCGGGCAAGGCGGCCTACGTCGAGGCGCAGCGGGGCTTCGCCGCGGAGGCCGAGGCGCTGCGGGCGCGGCTCGCTGCGGTACTCGTTCCGTTGGAGGCCGTCCTCCCCTGAGGCCCGCGCCCGCCGCCATACTGGCTCCATGGACGAGGACCTCTTCGCCGGGCCAGCCCTCGACGTGACGGCGGAGCCGGCCGTCCCGCGCAGGAGCGCGCCCTATACACCGCTCACCGCTGCCCCCGAGCCCGCGCCCGTCCGCCACCGCGCGGGCTACGCCCCCTTCGCCGCCTTCCTGGTCTCGGCAGGCATCGATCCGCGCACGACGGCGGGTGACCCGGCCGCCCTCATGGCCCACCTGCGAGCCCATCACCGCGAGATCGCCGCCGCGCCCGAGCTCGTCCAGGCGGCGGCCGTCTTCCTCGGGAACGCGCTCGTGGCGGTGCGATCGGACGCGGCGTGGCACGGCGACGAGGTGCGGGGACCGAGGATCTCGATCCCGCCGCGGACAGCCTTCGAACGCCTCGGCGAGGCGACCGATAGCCAACTGCGGCTGTTCGACGATCTCCTCCACGTCTGGTCGACCGCGGTCTACCCGCCGCCGCTCGAGATCCCCCGTCCTACACCGCCCGCGCCCGCGGACGCCTATAGGAGTCCTGACGTTGCAGGCTCTACTGTTCCCGATTCACTCCACACCGTGGCCCGGGCCCTCGCCGCGCACCTCGTGCGGACCTACGCCGTCGCGGCGGTCCCCGGCACGCTTCCTGCGGGGCGACCGCGACGGGCCGACGACGTCTGGACGGTCCACCTCGAGCCCGCTTCCCCCGACGCAGCTCCCCTCGTCCTCACAGCGCACAGGGAGGGCGTGTCCCTGGAGGCCGGTGTCCTCTATGCGCGCGACTTCCCGCGTGGGAACAGTAACGATTCAGACCTCCACGCACTCGAGCAGACGGTGCTCGCTGTCGTGGGCGGCCGGTTTGCCGAACGTCTGGCGGACCCCGATCCCGGGTGGTACGACCACGCGATGGCCTTCCCAGACGGATCCGAGTCGGGCAGCGGTGGCAGTCAGATGGCGGCCCACGGCGGCGAGAGGCTCGAGGCCGCACGTTCCCGGCTCGCGGCGCTTCCGCGCGGTTGGCAGCCGTGGCCGCTCGCGGACGCGGGGAACTGACCCACAACGCGTCGGACGGGACCCGCAATCTTTCGGACGGGACCCTACAATGCGGCGGCCCCGCCTCCGGCGTCCGTGAAGGACGACGGCGGCGGGGCAGCCTGAGTGCCGGGTGCGGGTGACTGGTCTGGCTGGCTACTGCCCGGGGACGGAGTCCACGGACGCCATGGACGGAGCGCCTACCGGCGTCGGGGCGCCCGCGGCCGAGCCGACCGAGAGGTCGATCCAGCTCTTGATGCCACTCGTGCCGAACGTGAACCGGCCCATGTAGGCGCCCGCCGCGAGCCCGTTCCAGGACAGGGTCTCCGTGGTCTGGGTGCCGTTGGCCGCGACGATCGGGTTGGGCGTCACGGACGCGTTGCCGGCGTCGCCGGCCCAGGAGGCCGCCTGGATCGTCGCGTCCGAGGAGCCGTTGTCCGGCGTCGCGAACAGGTTGGCGATCACGTAGTACGTGCCCGGTATCGGGTTCGGAACCTCGAGGGTCTCCGTCGCCGCGCCCGTGGCCGCGGTGAGCTGCTTGAGCCCGCCGGAGCCGTTCGGGGCCAGGACATACAGGTCCCAGTCCGTCCTGGCGTCGGCGGCCTTGACCACGAACCGCGCGGTCTTCTGGCCCGCCGGGACGCTGACCGCGACGAGGCCGTTGGAGGCGTCGTTCGCCGCCGCGACAGGGCCGGGCTTCTTGGTGATCGCCTTCTGCGAGACCGGCGCGAGGCCTTCGAGGCCCACGGTGATCGGGCTGTTGGAGCCCGAGGTCAGCGTGAACGTGCCGGAGCCAGTGCCCGTGGCCGAGGAGAAGCTGTAGCTCGGGTCGACCTTGGCCTCGACCGGGCGGATCGCGATCGGCGAGGTCACGGTGCGCGGGCCGACCCACGAGAGCGAGCCCGTGGTGAACTTCCCGTCCGCAGCAGAGACGTTCTTGATCGTGATCGTGACCTCGCGCGTCTGGCCGGCCTTGGCAAAGTTCAACGCCTGCGGCTCGACGTGGAAGTCGATGCCCGGGAGGCTGACCTGAGGCCGGTACAGGCCCGGAACCAGCGCGGTGACCTGGCGCTTGATCTGGACCTCGCCGACGAGCGATCCGAGGGCGATCGAGGGCAGGTTGACGTCCTTGGCCGCGACCGTGCCGCTGACGAACGCGTTCCAGTCCTTCGGTCCCGCGTTGTACACCAGGCCCGGGTCGGTGACCTTGGTGGTATCCACGTGGCCGGCGCCGCCGTCGAACGGGTTCGTGTTCGGGGTGCCATCGGCGTTGACGAGCGGGTACGCCGTCGTCATCATCGCGGACTTGACCATGGCCGGGGACCACGTCGGGTTCTTGCCGAGCACGAGCGCGCCCACACCGGCGATGTGCGGGGAGGCCATCGACGTGCCAGACATGAAGCCGAACTGCTCGCCCGCGTTGGCGATCGGCGAGACGCCCGCGAGGACGTTGACGCCCGGCGCGGAGATGTCCGGCTTGAGCAGGTCGCCGCCGGAGGCCAGCGACGGGCCGCGCGAGGAGAACCCGGCGATCTGCGGTGTAGGGTTCGCGGGCTTGCCCGTGAGGTCTCCCTTGACGAGGCTCACCTTGATGCTCGGATCCTTGGCGACCTTGGCCTTGAGCTCCGGGCCCTCGGGGGCGTTGACGTGGATGGTCGGGACGGAATGGAGGTCCGAGTCCTCGGAGCTCGGGGTGAGATTGATGAGGATCATGCCCACGCCGCCCGCGTGCTTGACCTCGGCGGACTTGTCCACGCGGGCGTTGACGCCGCGGTCGCAGATGACGACCTTCCCCTGGACCTTGGCGGGGTCGAGGCTGTTGGCCATGCAGAGGTTCGCGTCGGCGGCACCCGGCAGGGCGGCGTCGGCCGCAATGATGGGCTGTTTGTCCTCGACGCCGCCGTTCATCACGGTGGCGCCGCGGTACTTCGAGCCGTCCGAGAGGACCACGGTGCCCACGAGGTCGCCCGGGAACGTACTCGCGGCGACCGAGGTGACCCAGGGCGCGGCGTGGTTGACGGTCGAGGCGGTCGGGCCGGAGTTGCCGGCCGAGTTCGCCACGAAAATGCCCGCAGAGGCCGCGTTGAGGAACGCGAGGGCCACCGGGTCGGTGGTGGAATCCGTGTTGCCGGAGATCGAGTAGTTCAGGACGTCGACGCCGTCCTTGATGGCCGCCTCGATGGCCTGGACGGACGCGGACGTGTAGCAGCCGCCGGTGTTCGGATCCGTGTCCTCCCAGCACACCTTGTACACGGCCACCTTCGCGGCCGGCGCGACGCCCGAGCTCACGCCGAAGTCGGTGCCGGCGATGCTCATCTTCACGTCCGCGTTGCCCGCGGCGGTCGACGCCGTGTGGGTTCCGTGGGAGCCCACGTCCACCGGGGAGATCAGTTCCTCGGGCGCACGCTTCTCCGGCGGGACGCTCTTGAGGAAGGCGTCGGCGAAGTAGCGCGCGGAGAGGACCTTGGAGTTGCACGCGCTGCCGTCGAACGCCGCGCCGGTGTCGGCGCCCTTCTGGCACTCGCCCTTGAACGTCTGGCCGTCGCCCTTGAGCATGGCAATCGCGCCGTCGGAGTCGAGGTACGGCACGCCGACCTGGGGCGTGGCGCCCTGGGCGAGGGGCCTGACCGGGTCCCCGGTGAGGAACGGGTTGGACGGCGTGTAGCCGGTGTCGATGACGCCGACCACGGTCCCCTTGCCGGCGCCCTCCTTGCCGCCGAACTGGGTGGCCCACGAGCCCTGGGCCCCGGTGAGCTTCATGAAGTCGTTGCTGGTGTAGTCGGGGGCGTGCTGCTCGTCCAGGGCCACCGTGAGGACGGCGGTGTCCTTCGCGAGCTGGGCGGCCTGCTCGCCGGTGAGCTCGGCGGTGAAGCCGTTGAGCGCCGTCGTGAACTGCTGGCCGACGCCGAGCCCGTGCTTGCCGGCGAGGTCGCGCTGGGCCTTCCGCAGGTGCGCGTCGTAGGCCTTGACGTTCGGGGCAGCGGCATCGACCTTGCGGCCCTTGTCCGGCTTGGTGGCGGCGTAGCCGGGGGTGCCCCCGTCGTAGGCTGCCACGGCCTCTTCCGCGAGGACCACGATGTACCGGCCGTCCTGGTAGACCTTGCCGGAATCCACGGACGCCGGAGAGGCCGAGGGTGCGCTCGGGGTGATGTCGGGCGCGGCGTTCGCGGGAAGCGCGAGGCCGCTGAGGGCGAGCGGAAGGCCGACGGCGAGCGCTGCCAGACGCGCTCGCCGCGGCCTTGCGCCGGGAAGGGGTTCTCTCTTCACGCGGGGGACCTTTCATGGGGGCGAGGATGTGACTTCCGCCACGGGCGGAATGGCCCCTAAGCTACCCGAAACGTCTGCTTCATACCAGTCAATTGGGTGCTAAATCCAAGTTTCTGCACAGGAATGACACAGGCATATGACGAAAATGGAGGCGTCCGGTGACTGGGACGCCTCCATTCTCTGCTCCCGCAGTGTCAGAGCATGCCCATCGGCGTCACGTGGAGCGTGCCGAAGCCCACCTGGCGGCCCTCGGAATCGAGCACCACGAGGGTGTCGGCGCCGTTCTTCGTGCCCTCCGGCAGGATGAGGCTCACCTCGTTGCCGAGCGTGGCGGCGACGTACTTGAAGGCGAGGCCGAGCTCGATCGGCGAGGCCGCGCCTGCATCAACGACCGTCCGGGTCAGCCTGAGCGTCGCCTGCGCGACGCTCGAGGCGCCCAAGGCGAGGTCACCCGCGGGGAAGGGCGCGCCGTCGGCCGCCACGGAAGTGAGCGAGACGTTGCCCGCGTTGCCCACGGTGGAGGACGACAATCTGGTCGCCGGCGCGAGGTCCGTCCAGCGGCAGTTGCCAGCGCCCGAGGGCACGAGCGGGGCGAAGTTGCCCGCGGTCGGGCCACGGCCTCGGTGAACGGCTACGCGGCCGCGACCCGCATCGCGGACGTCAGGATCGGCGTCTACTCCCTGACTACACAAGTCGACATAGCATGTCTCATGAATAGCTCACAAAAAAATGCCCTATTCATAGGGTTCTTTCGGCCCTAGCGGAGAGTAAATTCCCGGGTACGCGATCGAGCACCGCAAGGAGAGCTGGGGAGATGGCCGCGAAGCCCAGAAGCGCTTTGCCCGTAGTCATGGCCCTTGCTGTCGCCACCGGTCTCACGCGCATGGTTCTCCAGAAAGTCAAGGACGACAGGGAGGCACAGAAAGCGCAGGACAAGGACGCCGGGAAACCGCAGGAGGGTTGAGGCCTCGAGCCCTCAACGCGGTCCGGACACACCAGGGGCCCGAATCCGTCAAGAACTCAACAGAAAGCCAGATGCCAACGAGGGGCGTGCCGCACGCGGCGCGCCCCTTTTCCGCTGTTCACGCTGCCTTCGGCCCCGCTCTAGGCGACGTCCCCGTCCACGTAGAACCACCGGCCGTCCTCGCGGACGAACCGCGAGTGCTCGCGCAGCACCCCGCGTTGTCCCTTGTGCTGCGCACGGTCCGTGTAGTGGGCCGCGAAGTCCACGGTGCCGTCCGCGTCGAAGGGGCCGCCCGCCGTCGTGCGCACGACGTCGAGTCGTCGCCACTGCATCGAATCGTCGAGTTCGAGCGTGGCCGGGCGGGTGGACGGGTGCCAGGTGGCGAGGAGGTAGTCGGCGGCAGCCGCGTCGCCGGCGGCGAACGCGCTGTAGCGCGAGCGCATGAGGGCCTCCGCCGTCGGGGCGCCGGTCCCCGTGGCGAGGCCGGCGTGGTACCGGCCGCAGCAGGCCGCGTAGGTGTCGCCGGTGCCGCATGGGCAGCGCGATTCAGGGTCGAGGGTCACGCGGCCAGCCTAGCCACCCGCTGAAGGGTCACATCCCCGGTGAGGGGTCAGATCCCACGGGCCGATGTGACCCCTCACGCGGGAAGTGACCCCTCACCGGGGAAGTGACCCCTCAACGTGGGGTGGGGGGGCTACGGGGTTACCGTCACCGGGACCTTGACGTCGAGGTGACCCTGCGCGGCTGTGAACTCAGCGCGGCCCGTCACGGTGCCGGCCTTGGCGTCGGCCGGGGCGGTCACGCGCACAGCCACGGTCGCACTCGAGCCAGCAGGGAGCGCGGGGACGTCCGCGTTGGCCGCGGTCCAGCCGGCCGGGAGCGACAGGGAGACCGTGCCGCGCGAGAACGCGTGGTCGTCGCTGTTGGTGACCGTGAACGTGACGTCCGCAGAGGCACCGGGGGCGACCTGTGCGCCGTCAGACCTCAGCGAGCCGCACAGCGGGCCGAGCCACTGGGCGTCGAATGTGTCGAACGTGATCGTGTTGTTGGCGCCCTCGTAGAGGACGCCGTACTGGCCGTTCCCGAGCGGGGTCACGGTCGAGTAGCTCGTCGGAAGCCCCGGCGCGAAGGCGCGGGACGTGCTCCAGGTGGCGCCATCGTCGCACGAGTAGCGGATGGTGCCATTGATGCGGGAGAACGGCGGGTTGTCCGCGTTCGAGAAGAGGAGCTTCTTCGCGTCCGCGGACCCCTCGGGCGCGTCCGGGAACATGCGGGTGATGCCCGCGTTGTTGCGCGGGTCCGTCAGCGCGTGGTCGTACGTGACGGGGCCGTAGGTCTCGCCGCCGTCATGCGAGATCGCGATGCGGCGGCCGCCGCCTCCCGCGCTGTCCCGCGAGTTGAGCATGACGTCGCCGTTGGAGAGCTCCACGACCTTGTTCTCATCCATCGAGGTCCCCACGGGCTTGCCCATGGTCCAGCTCTTGCCGTGGTCGTCGGAGTAGACGCTGTAGGCCTGGATCTGCTTCGACCCGTCCGCCTGGACGATCGTGCCGGCGAACTGCTGGATGAGCCGTCCCTTGTGCGCACCGTACTGGAGCTGGATTCCCTCGCCGGAGGACGCGAATTGGCCCACGACGCCGCCCACGTTGGCCACGCCGTTCACCGTAGTGCCCACCGGCTTGACGACGTTCGTGATGAGCGGGCCCGCGAAGCCCGCGTACTCCGACCCGGCCGGGTAGGACGTAGGGGTCGGCAGCGTGGGCTGGTTCGCGGGGTCGGTGGACCAGGTCTGACCGCCGTCGGTCGAGACGGAGACCTCGGAGCTGATGACCATGCGGTCGGCGTCGTCGTTGCCGAGCCGACTGGATGCGAAGCCCGCGTCCTTCGAATAGACGTGGAAGTTGAAGATCGTGCCGGTCTCGCGGTCCACGACGTAGCTCGGGTCGCTGAAGCCGTAGCGCTGCACGCCGGGGGCCGACACCTGCCCGCGGGCGATGAACGTCGGCGCGCCCCACGTCTTGCCGCCGTCAGTGCTGCGGCGCTGGACGATCGAGTTCGGCGCCGGCGAATCGCCGCCGGTCGGACGGCCGTCGTACGAGGCGAGCACGACGCCGTTGCCGAGGCTCGCGAGGCCCACGATCCGGTAGTACTTGCCGAGCACCGGATCGATCGCATTGTCCCCGTTGGACGCGAGGACCTGGCTGCTGAAGTGCCCGGGCGCATCGTTGTTGCCTGTGCCGGGTACGGCCTGTGCCGGCAGCGCACCGGCCGCGAGCGTCCCCGCGGCGAGCACGACGGCGCCTAGTCCGGCAAGCGGAGCGCGCGCCCGGCGTCGTGCGTGCGTGCTGTTGGTGATGTCCATGTCTCTCCCAGATAGATTTGATGTTGGACATCCCACAAACTACCTATGACCCACGTCACTGTCGAGACCCTCGCACTCGGTGACGCAGGGATGTCACGGCCGCCTTGAGGCTCTCCGGTAGAATCAGGGTGCAATCCCCCCTATGCACAGGAGCCTCTTTCGATGCCGCGGATCGTTGTCGACGTCATGCCCAAGCCCGAGATTCTCGACCCGCAGGGGAAGGCGATCGTCGGGGCGCTGCCGCGCCTCGGCTTCACCGCGTTCAGCGGCGTGCGCCAGGGCAAGCGCTTCGAACTGACCGTCGAGGGCCCCGTCACCGACGAGATCCTCGAGCAGGCCCGCAATGCCGCCGCAACGATGCTCTCCAACCCGGTCATCGAGGACGTCGTGAACGTCGAGGTGCTCGAGGACTCGCAGGCATGAGCGAGATCCCCCTCATCGCAGACCTCGGCGCCCCCGAGTCCGCGCCCCTGACGGGAGCGAGGATCGGCGTCGTCACCTTCCCCGGCACCCTCGACGACCGCGACGCGGCGCGCGCCGTCCGCCTCGCAGGCGCCACCGCCGTGCCGCTGTGGCACGCCGACACTGATCCTGGTGCGCTGCGCGACGTCGACGCCGTCGTGCTCCCCGGCGGGTTCTCCTACGGCGACTACCTCCGCGCCGGCGCGATCGCGCGGTTCGCCCCGCTCATGGGCAAGATCATCGACGCGGCCAACTCGGACGCGAAGCTCCCCGTCCTGGGCATCTGCAACGGCTTCCAGATCCTCACCGAGTCCCACCTGCTCCCGGGCTCGATGGTCAAGAACGACCACCTCAAGTTCATCTGCCGCGACCAGGTGCTGCGCGTCGAGAACAACCGGACCGCGTGGACCAACCAGTACGAGGCCGGCCAGGAGATCACCATCGTCCTGAAGAACCAGGACGGCCAGTACGTCGCGGACGAGAAGACCCTCGACGAGCTCGAGGGCGAGGGGCGCGTCGCGTTCCGCTACGTCGGCTGGAACCCCAACGGCTCGCGTCGCAACATCGCGGGCATCACGAACGCCGCCGGAAACGTCGTGGGCCTCATGCCGCACCCGGAGCACGCCGTGGAGCCGGGCTTCGGGCCGCTGGATCCGGATACGGCCGGCTACTCGACCGACGGGCTCGGCTTCTTCACGTCCGTCCTGACCACCCTCGTGGGAGGCACCAAGTGACCGCAGGGAACGAGACCAGCACCGTGAACACCAACGCAGTGCCCGCCAAGAAGTTCAACATCGACACGGTCGAGCACGCCGGGCAGACCCCGGACACCGAGCTCCCGTGGGCCGAGCTGGGCCTGAAGCAGAACGAGTTCGAGGAGATCGTCAAGCTCCTCGGCCGTCGCCCCACCGCGGCGGAGCTCGCGATGTACTCGGTCATGTGGAGCGAGCACTGCTCCTACAAGTCCTCCAAGGTGCACCTGCGCCAGTTCGGCGAGAAGCTCACCGACGAGATGAAGAAGGACATGATGGTGGGCATCGGCGAGAACGCCGGTGTGACCGACCTCGGCGACGGCTGGGCCGTGACGTTCAAGGTCGAGTCCCACAACCACCCGTCCTTCGTGGAGCCGTACCAGGGCGCCGCGACCGGCATCGGCGGAATCGTCCGCGACATCATCTCGATGGGCGCCCGTCCCGTGGCCGTCATGGACCCGCTGCGCTTCGGCGCGATCGACCACCCGGACACGGCCCGCCTCGTGCACGGCATCGTCTCCGGCATCGGCGGATACGGCAATTCCCTCGGCCTGCCGAACATCGGGGGCGAGGTCGTCTTCGACTCGGTCTACCAGGCCAACCCGCTCGTCAACGCGCTCGCCGTCGGCGTGCTCCGGCACGAGGATTTGCGCCTCGCCAACGCCTCGGGCGAGGGCAACAAGGTCGTGCTGTTCGGCGCCCGCACGGGCGGCGACGGGATCGGCGGCGCCTCGGTGCTGGCCTCGGAGTCCTTCGACGACTCGAAGCCGAGCAAGCGCCCCGCCGTCCAGGTCGGCGACCCGTTCGCAGAGAAGGTGCTCATCGAGTGCTGCCTCGAGCTCTTCAAGCACTCCCTCGTGGAGGGCATCCAGGACCTCGGCGCCGCCGGCATCTCGTGCGCCACGAGTGAGCTCGCGTCCAACGGGGATGGCGGCATGCGGGTCGAGCTGACCAGCGTCCTCCTCCGCGACCCCACCCTGACCCCCGGCGAGATCCTCATGTCGGAGTCGCAGGAGCGCATGATGGCGATCGTGACCCCGGAGAACGTCGAGGCGTTCGAGAAGGTCATGGAGAAGTGGAACGTCGAGTACTCGTGGCTCGGCGAGGTCACCGAGGACGGCCGGCTCATCATCACGTGGGACGGCGAGACGATCGTGGACGTGGACCCGCGCACGGTTGCCCATGAGGGCCCCGTGTACCACCGGCCGTACAACCGCCCCGAGTGGCTCGACGGCGTCCAGAAGGACACGTTCCGCGCTTCCGAGGCGGGCAAGGACCTCCCGTCCACCGGCGAGGAACTCAAGGTCGCCGTGCTCGAGCTCATGGGGAGCCCGAACATGTGCGACAAGTCCTGGGTCACCAAGCAGTACGACCACTACGTGGGCGGCAACACGGCCCTCGCCTCGCCCGACGACGCCGGCGTGATCCGCGTCGACGAGGAGACCGGC
The DNA here is from genome assembly GCF_020886775.1 of Sinomonas cyclohexanicum. Taxonomy (GTDB): domain Bacteria; phylum Actinomycetota; class Actinomycetes; order Actinomycetales; family Micrococcaceae; genus Sinomonas; species Sinomonas cyclohexanicum. The sequence goes on along the minus strand of NZ_AP024525.1, from coordinate 546,716 downwards.
CTCGGCGTCGCGATCTCCACCGACGCGAACGGCCGCTACGCCTACCTCGACCCATACACGGGCGCGCAGCTCGCCCTCGCGGAGTCGTACCGCAACGTCGCCACGTCCGGCGCCGTCCCGATGGGCGTGACCGACTGCCTCAACTTCGGCTCCCCCGAGGACCCCGAGGTCATGTGGCAGTTCGCAGAGGCCGTGCGCGGCCTCGCCGACGCGTGCCAGGTGCTCGGCATCCCGGTGACCGGTGGCAACGTCTCGCTGTACAACCAGACGGGCACGACGCCGATCCACCCCACCCCCGTGGTAGGCGTCCTGGGCAAGTTCGACGACGTTGCCCGCCGCACGCCGTCGGGCTGGCAGAAGAACGCGGACGGCCAGGCGATCTACCTGCTCGGCACCACCCGCGACGAGCTGGACGGCTCCGAGTTCGCGAACCTGCGCGGCCACCTCGGCGGCCTCCCGCCGAAGCTGGACCTCGAGGCGGAGAAGACGCTCGGCGCGATCCTCATCAACGCCTCCCGCGACGGCATGGTCGACGCCGCGCACGACCTCTCCGAGGGCGGCCTCGCCGCCGCGCTGGCCGAGATGGCGCTGCGCTTCGGTGTGGGCGCCCGCGTGGCCCTCGACGAGCTGTGCGAGCGGGACGGCGTGGACGCGTTCACGGCGCTCTTCTCGGAGTCGCAGGGCCGTGCCCTCGTGGCGGTGCCGCGCTCGGAGGAGGTCCGATTCAACGACATGGCCACCGCGCGCAACTACCCGGTGGCGCGCCTCGGCATCGTCGACGTGCTGGCCACGAGCCTTGAGGTGCAGGGGCTCTTCGACCTGCCGATCAACGAGCTCCGCGAGGTCCACGAGGAAACGCTGCCGAAGTACTTCGGCTAGGGGCCGAGGCCATTGGGCGCCGAGCGGGGGTTCGACGCGCGGGATTCGCCGAGCCGCGAGCTGAGCGGCTTGGACGATGCGGCGGTTGCCGAGCGCCGTGCGGCTGGGATGGTCAACATCCAGCCGCACGGCACCAACCGCACAGTCCTGCAGATTGTCCGCAGCCATCTGCTGACGCTCTTCAACCTCATCCTCGGCGCGTGCGGCCTCGCGCTGATCCTCTTGGGCCGTTGGCTCGACCTGGTCTTCCTCGTCGCCGCGGTGGCGAACGTGATCATCGGGATCGTGCAGGAGGTGCGGGCCAAGCGCAAGCTCGAGCGCCTCTCGGTGCTGCGACGAGACCCCGTGCGTGCCCTGCGCGCGGGCTCCATCAGCGAAGTCCTGCCCGAGGACCTCGTGCTCGACGACATCGTCCTCCTGGGCCGCGGCGACCAGGTCCCGGCCGACGGGACTCTGCTCTCCTCACGGGACCTCGACCTGGACGAGTCCCTGCTCACGGGCGAGTCCGACCCCGTGCCCAAGGACGCCGGGGACCAGGCGCTCTCCGGATCGTCCGTCGTCTCGGGAAGCGGGGCGCTCCAGCTCACGCGTGTCGGGCCGAGCGCGCATGCCGTCCAGCTCACCCGCGAGGCCCGGCGTTTCTCCCGGGTGGGCTCGGAGCTGCGCACCGCACTGGGCCGGGTGGCGCGGTGGGTGAGCATTGCGCTCGTGCCGATGGCCGCCGTCGTGCTCAACGGTCAGATGCAGGCCGCCGGCGGGTGGGCGGGGGCGCTCGAGTCCGGCGCATGGCGTGACGCCGTCGTCGCCGCGGTGGCCTCGGTGACGATCATGGTCCCGCAGGGCCTCGCCCTCCTCTCGACGCTCTCCTTCGCGGTGGCGGCCGCACGCCTGGCCCGCGGGCAGGTGCTGGTCGAGGAGCTCGACGCCGTTGAAGTCCTCGCGCGCGTGGACGTGCTGTGCCTCGACAAGACCGGAACGCTGACCGAGAGCGGCGTGCGGCTCGAGGACGTCATAGCGCTGGCTGGGGACGCGGACGACGGCGCGTGGCGGCGCGCGCTGGCCTGGTTCGGCGCCGATCCCGACGCGAACGCCACCGCCCGGGCCCTCGCCGAGCGCTTCACGGAACCGCCCGCGAGCGCTCCCGCGGCGGTGGTCCCGTTTGCGTCATCGCGCCGCTGGAGCGCGGTCGCGTTCGACGGCGGCGCAGCGCCCGGGGCGTGGGTCCTGGGTGCGCCGGAGGTGCTCCTCGGGGACCGGCACCCCGCGGCGATGGACCGGAGCCGCGAGACGGCGTCGCGCGGTCTGCGCACCATGGTCATCTGCAGTGCCGGCGCCCTCCCCGCGCACGGCCTCCCAAAGACGCTCGAGCCGCACGCCATCGTCACCTTCAGCGAGAAGGTCCGCCCGGACGCGGCCGAGACCCTCGCCTACTTCCGTGAGCAGGGAGTCCAGCTCAAGGTCCTCTCGGGCGACCATCCGCGCACGGTCGCCGCCACGGCCCGCGCGGTCGGCCTCGCCGTGGGCGAGGCCGTGGACGCGAGCACCCTTCCCGAGGACCCCGCCGCGATGGCCGAGGCCCTCGACCGGCACAGCGTGTTCGGCCGGGTGCGTCCGGAGCAGAAGCGCGCCATGGTCCAGGCCCTCCAGTCGCGCGGCCACGTGGTGGCCATGACCGGCGACGGCATCAACGACGCGCTCGCCCTCAAGACCGCCGACTTGGGCATCGCGGTGGGCAACGGCGCGCCAGCGACCAAGGCGGTGGCGCGCCTCATCCTCCTCGACGGCAGGTTCGCGACGCTCCCCGCGGTCGTCGCCGAGGGACGGCGGGTCATCGCGAACATCGAGCGCGTCTCCCACCTCTTCTTGGCCAAGACCACCTACGCGTTCCTCCTCGGGCTCGCCTTCGGTGCCCTCGCATGGCAGTTCCCCTTCGTTCCCCGCCAGCTCTCCACCTCGGACTTCATCGTGATCGGCTTCCCGGCCGCCGTGCTGGCGCTCATGCCGAACCTGCGGCGGTACCGGCCCGGCCTCCTCGGACGGGCGCTGCGCACGGCGGTCCCTTCGGGCGTGGTGATGGCCGCCGTCATCCTCGCCGTCTATGCCGTGGGGCACGGGGTGCTTCACGCGGAGCCCGAGGACATCGATTCGGCCGCGTTCGGGGCGCTCGTCGCGACCGGCCTGTGGGTCCTCGGCGTCGCCGCCCGGCCCTTCGCGAGGTGGACGTGGGCGCTCATGGCCGCGATGGTCCTGAGCCTGGTTGCCGTCTTCGCCGTCCCGCAGCTGCGGGAATACCACGAGCTCGAGCTCCCCGATCCGGGCATGTTCGCGGCGACGCTCGCGGTGTGCGCCCTCGGCTGCGGGATGATCGAGGCCGCGCACCACCTGATCTCGCGCCGGGCCCCCAATCGCGAGGCACTCAGGCGCGAGGCCCGCTGACCTCGAGCACGGCCGCCCCGGTGATCCTGTCGCCCGCAAGGTCGGCGAGCGCGCGGTGCGCGTCCTCGAAGCGGTAGGGGACCGTCGTCGTGCGCACCGGGATCTCGGCGGCGAGGCGGAAGAACTCCTCGCCGTCGTCGCGCGTGTTGGCGGTGACGCTGCGGAGCTGGCGCTCCTGGAAGAGGTGCTCCTGGTAGTTCAGCGGCGGGATGTCGCTGAGGTGTATCCCGGCAACGGCGAGGGTCCCGCCGCGGTCCAGCGCCGCGAGGGCAGGCGGGACGAGCGTGCCGACGGGGGCGAACAGGATGGCGGAGTCGAGCTTCTCGGGCGGCTCCTCGTCCGCTCCCCCGGCCCACGCGGCTCCGAGCTCGAGCGCGAGCTCGCGGGCCTCGGGCGCACGGGTCATGACGTAGACGGTCGCCCCGCGGTGCATGGCCAGCTGCGCCGTGATGTGCGCGCTGCCGCCGAACCCGTAGATCCCTAGCCGCCCGCCGTCGGGCATCGCCGCGCGCTTGAGCGCACGGTACCCGATGATCCCCGAGCACAGCAGCGGCGCGGCGGCGCGGTCGCCGAACGCTTCCGGGATGCGGTAGGCGAAGTCCTCGCGCACGACGGCGAGCTCCGCGTACCCGCCGTCGTCGTCCCACCCCGTGAACCGGGGTGCTTCGCAGAGGTTCTCGCGGCCCGATGCGCAGAAGCGGCACGTCCCGCACGTGCCGCGCAGCCACGCGATGCCGATGCGGTCGCCGAGCTGGAAGCGGCTGGCTCCGGGGCCGAGCGCCTCGACGCGGCCCACCGCCTCGTGGCCCGGGATGACGCCGTGGCGTCTGGGCGTGAGGTCCCCCTCCGCGAGGTGCAGGTCCGTCCGGCACACTCCGCAGACCGACACCCGCATGAGGACCTCTCCCGGCCCGGGCACGGGATCGGGTCGCTCGCCGAACACGAGCGGCCCCGGCTCGGCCCCCGCGGGACCCGGAATGTCAACCCACCAAGCGCGCATGCGGTCATTCTGCCGCGCCGGGGCGGGACGGGACAGGGCCACTCGGCACCCCCCAACGGTGAGGGGTCACATCCCCTGACCACTCAACGCAGGGACATGACCCCTCAACCAGAGGGTTGGGACGCGTGCTCAGCCCGAGACGATCGCCACGAGGTGCGTCGTGTGGTCGTACCGGAACGCAACGGGCCCGCCGCCGTGGTCGAACCCGATGTTCGGCCCATTCTCCACGCCGTTGGTCCCGTAGTTGACGTCCCAGGATCCGTTGAGGGCCACCTTGAACGAGTATGAGCCAGCGGGAAGCGAGGCGAGCCGCAGGATCCAGCCCTGCGAGCGCGCGTCCCACACCGCGGATGTCGCCGCGCAGGCCGGGTCCCAGTCCCCCGTGCACCCGGCGAGGTGCTGGTACGTACCGGGGAGGTTCACGGCCGCGGGCTGCGTGACGGGCCATCCGGCCGTGACGAGGTGGGTCGAGTCGTTGTAGCTGAACACGACGGGCCCGCCCGGGTGGTCGAGCCCGACGTTCGGCCCGTTGGCCGCCCCGCCGACGCCGTAGTTGACGTCCCAGGATTTGTTGAGCGCGGCCTTGTACGAGTAGCTGCCCTGCGGCAGGCTGTACGTTCCGCGCCAGACTCCCTGCGCGGCGTCGAACGTCAGCTGCGCCTGGGCGCACGCGGGATCCCAGTTGTTAGCGCACCCCATCGCGGTGTTGAGCGTCCCTGGCACCGACACCGCCGACGGTTGGGCCGCATGCTCGGAGACCGTGGTCAGGTGCGAGTCGTGCCGGTACGTGAACGTGAGCTTCCCACCAGGGTGGTTCAGGGTGGTGTTCCCGCCGTCCCGCGCTCCCCCGGCGCCGTAGTTCTCGGTCCAGGAACCGTTGAGCGCGGCCTTGACCTGGTACGTCCCGGCCGGCAGGTCGAGGGTGAGCCGCCACTCGGACGCGATCGGGTCGTACTGGGCCATCGTCGCCGGACACGCCGGGTCCCAGTCGCCGCCGCAGCCCGCGAGGTGCTGGTAGTCGCCCGCAATCGTCACCGAGAGCGGCTGCGGCGCGGGCCCTTTCGGCGCGTCCGGATCGACCGGAGTAGGCACGACGGCGGCGACGGTCGCCGACGTCGCGGTGTGGCCTGCGTTGTCGAGTGAGACGGCCCGATACTCGAGCGGCGTGCCCGGCGTCATGCCCTTCGTCGCATCGAAGACCTGGTACGGGTAGGTGTCGTCGGTCCCGATGTTGTGCCACTGGCCGCCCGCACCGGCGGCGCCCGGGACCCGGGCCTGGAACGTCACCTCGTAGAACGAGTCGTGCGGGAGGTCCGCGGTGACGTTGACGCGCGTGTTGTCCCCGCCCGTCGCCGCTGGCGTTCCGATCTGGGGCACGGGCGCCGCAGCCGAGTCGGGGATGCGGCCCGCGGACTCGTAGACCACGGCGGAGAACGCCGGGACCGTCACCGTCAGCGTCCTGTCCGCGGCGGTCTTGAGCCGGTCCGTTGCCCCCGCGCCGAACACCTTGGTGAACGGCCGCTGGGCGATGTACGTCGGCACGGCCGCCGTACGGGGCGCCGCGGTGTTGTTCAGGGCCACGACGTACTCGCGCTGCGCCGTCGCGTCGATGCGCGAGAACGCGTACACCCCCGCGGTGGACTCGGCGTAGCGGTCCTGGTGCGCGCCCGATCGCAGCGCGGGGTTGTCCCTGACCACCTTCGCGAGGTCCGCGATCGAGGTGTAGAGCGGATGCGTGGTGACGTAGTTGTCCGAGGCGTGGGTCGCCGTCGTGCCCAGGAGCGGGTCGGCGAGGTACTCCGGCGTCTTGGACGCGAACATGTCCTGTCGCGCGAGCTGGTCGCCGCCCGTGCCGGTGAAGCCCTGCTCATCGCCGTAGTAGACGATCGGATTGCCTCGCGAGAAGTACATGAGCTCAGTCGCGAGACGATCGCGGGCAACCTTCTCGGCGTCGGACGCGTTCGGGTTGTCGGTGTCGATGAACGACCCGATGCGGCCCATGTCGTGGTTCCCCAGGAACGTGGGCAGCTGGTACACGTTCGAGGTCGCGGTCGTGTACCAGTCGTCCCCCTGGAAGAGCTTCTGCAGCGTCGTGGCGGGCGAGGACGCCGACGCGTAGGAGCGCGCCGCCTGCTGGAACGGGAAGTCGAGAACCGCCTGGACGCCGTCGGACGTCGTGAACTTGGAGGTGAAGTCGCGCGAGGTGTCGTAGACCTCGCCGAACATGAAGAAGTCCTTCTTCCCGACCGAGTGCGCGTACTGCAGGATCGCGGGCGAGAACTTCTGCCAGAACGCGTCGTTGACGTGCTTCATCGTGTCGATGCGGAAGCCGTCGATCCCGAAGTCGCCGATCCACTTCTTGTACACGTCGATGAACCCGTTGAGCACCTTCGGATTCTCGGTGAAGAGGTCATCCAGGCCCGAGAAGTCCCCGTAGCCGGCGCTCTCCCCCGCGAACGTCGAGTCGCCGCGGTTGTGGTACAGGCTCAGGTCGTTGAGCCACGCAGGGACCTTGGCGTTCTCGTCGCCGGACGAGACGTACGGGTGGTACGGGAACGAGATGGCCGGGTCCATGGCGGGGAACGTGGGCTGGTCGGCGACCGCGGCGTCGTCGAACGTGTTCCCCGCGGCGTCCCTGTAGGGGGAGACGGTCTTGCTCACGTAGGGCATCCGGTCGCCCTCGGTGTACTTGATGACGTCCGCGGTGTGGTTGGTGATGATGTCGAAGTAGACCTTCATCCCGCGCGCGTGCGCCTGGGTGATGAGGTCCCCGAGCTCGGCGTTGGTGCCGAGGTGCGGGTCGATCTGGGTGAAGTCCGTGATCCAGTAGCCGTGGTAGCCGGCGCTCTTGTCCTGCGGCTGGACGGCCTTGTTCTTGAAGCTCGGGGTGAGCCAGATCGCCGTCGTGCCGAGGCCCTGGATGTAGTCGAGCTTGCCCGTGAGGCCCTTGAGGTCGCCGCCGTGGTAGAAGCCCTTGTTGGTCGGGTCGAAGCCGGACACCATCGGGTCGGCGCCGAGCCCGCCCTGGTCATTCGCGGTGGTGCCGTTGGCGAAGCGGTCCGTCATGACGAAGTAGTAGTTCTCCGTTCCGGCGGCGGTGCGGAACGAGTGGGTCGCTCCGGTCGAGGGGGCGGAGGGCAACGGCGGCGGCGCGGCGAGCGTCGTCGTCGCGCCTCCCGCGACGAGGCTCGCCGCGAGGACGACTGCGGCCGCCGCGGCTCGCGCTCGAAGGCGGGGGCGGGCGCGTCGGGCCGGGGCAAGGCGGTGCTGCATGGAGACCTCCCAGAGTGCGGTGACGCCGCCAACTATGGTCTAAGTCACACGATGTGACAAGAGGGTCACAGGGACGTCACTCGACAGCATGTGCCTGGGCTGACACGATCGAGGACATGACCACCGGATCCGGTGCCGACCCCCGCCTGCGCGACCTTGCCCTCCTGCGGAAGGTGCGTGACCGGATCGACCGCGAGTACGCACAGCCCCTCAATGTCGAGGCCCTCGCCTTGGGCGTGCACATCTCGGCGGGCCACCTGAGCCGGCAGTTCCGGGCGGCGTACGGCGAGTCGGTGTACCAGTACCTCATGACGCGGCGGATCGAGCGGGCCATGGCCCTGCTGCGGGTGGGGGAGCTCAGCGTCACGGACGTGTGCTTCGAGGTCGGCTTCTCGTCCCTCGGCACGTTCAGCACGCGGTTCGCGGAGCTCGTGGGTGTGCCGCCGAGCGTGTACCGGGACCAGGGCGCCGACGTCACCGAGGGCATGCTCCCGTGCATCGCCAGGCAGGTCACGAGACCGATCAGGAATCGAGAAGCGTGGCCCGCGCGCTCTGCGTAGCGTGGATGCCATGGAACTCACCATTCACGCAAGCGCACTCCCCCACGTCGACCCCGAGGAGTCTCTGGCCTTCTACCGCGACGTGCTCGGCTTCGAGGTCCGCCAGGATGTCGGCAAGGGCACCATGCGGTGGATCACCGTGGGCCCCGCGGGCCAGCCGGACACCTCGATCCTCCTCGCCCCGCCGGCCATCGACCCGGGGATCACGGACGACGAGCGGCGCACCATCTCCGAGATGATGGCCAAGGGCACGTACGGCTGGATCCTCCTGGCCACGCCCAACATCGACGAGGTCTTCGACAAGGTCCAGGCCGCCGAGGCCGAGGTGATCCAGGAGCCCACTCTGCAGCCCTACGGCCTGCGCGACTGCGCCTTCCGCGACCCCGCCGGGAACCAGATCCGCATCCAAGAGATCCGCTGATGTGCCACCCCGCATGGGGAGCGGCGCACGCTCCGGCCCCGTACCCGCGGGATCTCGTGCGGGTGCGGCGGCTGCGGGACCTGATCGACCGGGACACGCGCGACGCCGCGGGGCGGCCCCCGCTCGACGTCGCCGCCCTCGCCTCCCGCGCCGGGGTCTCCGAGGAGGGGCTCGCCCTCGAGTTCGGCCGGGCGTATGGAATCCCCCTCCACGACTACATCGCAGCACGCCGGGCACGCTCCCTCGTGAACGCGCCCTGAGGCACCCAACCCACAGCACAGGCACCACGAGGAGTCATCATGGCAGGCACGACCAACAGCAGGACAACGGCGACCGAACCGTCGTCGGCCGCGTTCAGCGACCAGGAGCGCGCGGCGATGCACGAGGTGGTCGCCGAGGCGAAGCGGGCCCGCACCCGCACGACCGCCGCGGAGAAGGCCGCCGGGGACCTTGCGGACACGATCGCCAGGATCGAGGGGTTCGAGGAGCCCGACCGGTCGATCGCCGGGCGGATCCACGAGCTCGCCACCGCGCAGGGGCTCGACCCCAGGCTCTGGTACGGCATGCCGGCGTGGACCCGCGGCGGCAAGCTGGTCCTGTTCTTCAAGGACCGCGCCAAGTTCTCCTCCCGCTACGCAACGCTCGGCTTCGAGGAGTCCGCGGCGCTGGACGACGGTGCCATGTGGGCCACGTCCTTCGCCCTGGCCGAGCCGGCCGAGGCGGACTGGGACCGCATCGCCGAGCTCGTCGCGCGCGCGGCTGGGTAGGGCCGCTCACCGCAGGACGACGAGCTGCGCCTTCCCGTCCGTGAAGAACTCGTCCCCGCTGCCGTTGCGCCCCATCTGCGGGTGCGTGAGCTGGACGAGGTCCTCCGGGTAGCCGAGCGTGCCGATGATGAACGCGCGCTCGGCATCGATGTTCGGGTCGATGTGGTGCGTAGGGACCTTCGCGGCGCCGGCGAACTCGATCCCGTCGTCGAAGCTCGCGGTCGCCTCCCAGACCGGGCGGCCGTCCGGCGCCGTGTAGTCGGTCTGCCAGATGCGGGTGTGGTGCCGCTGCCGCAAGGAGTTCGAGGCGGTCGCCTTCTGGAACGCCACCGTCTCCGGCTCGGCCGCCATGAACGCGGGCGTCACGGGGGCGCTCGAGTACTGGCCGCCCTGGAGCCCCACCGCGAACGCGCGGAGGGTGTTGACGAACGTCGACCGGTCCGCGCGGTCCCAGCCCGCGCCCTCGAACGCGGCCACGACCTGTTCCTCGGTGCCCACGTAGATGAAGTTGGCGGGCTCCATGTGCTCACCCGTGAGCGTCTCGCTGTACAGCGGCAGGCGCGCCAGCTGCCCCGCGTCCAGCGAGGCCAGTTGCTGGGTTGACCGCTGGGCCGGGTGCTCGTGCGGGTGCAGCAGGAGGGGCGCCGTCGCGACCGAGAACACGATCCCGATCACGGGCACGACGGCGAACACCCGCCCGGCGCTGCGATTCCGCCGCTCCCGCCGCACGATCGGGAACCGCGCCGCGATCTCGAGGAACCCGACCACGGCGGCGAGGATCGTGGCGCCGAACAGCATGCCGCCCCAGACGTCTCCCACGAAGTGGACGCCGAGGTACACCCGGCTCATCCCCACGAGCAGGACCACCACGAGGTACCCCGCGACGACCGCGGTGCGCGCCGCCGTGGTGCGGTACGCCCTGATCAGCAGGTACGCGATGACCCCGTAGACCACCGTGGCCCGGACGGCGTGGCCGCTCGGGAAGCTCAGCGTGCCCTCGTCGAGCAGGGCAAGCGCGGCATCCGGCCGGTGCCGGCCGAAGGCAAGCTTGGCCAGCGTCGCGAGGAGCTCCTGCGCCAGCACGGTGCCGAGCACCGCGGCGGCGAGGAAGCGCCGTCGTCTCCACCAGAGCACGACGACGGCCGCTACGGTCAGCACCGTCAGGGCCTGCCAGTTCACGAGCATCGTGGCTGCCGTGAAGAAGGCGGTCTCCCCGGGGGTGCGGACCAGTGGCATGAGGTTCGCTATGCGCTCATCGATCTGCGCGATCGTCCCGCCGCTGACCACCCCGAACGCGACCCCGAGGAAGCTCGCGAGGGGCCACGCCGCGATCACCACCGTGGCGGTGAGCCAGATGCCTGTGGGCGTGTCGCGCCGCAGCCGGGCGCGCAGCCATCTCATCGGCATGGCGTCGCTCGTTCTGGCGCTCGTCACGTACGCGTTCGCTTCGAGGCCTATCCACGCCGAGGCGCCCAGCGAGCGCAGCACCTTGCCCGGCAGCGTCAGCGCCCGCAGGACGGCGAACACGAACACCGCGACGAAGACGGCCTCGAGGAACACCGCGACAAGGAACAGCATCGGGGACACGAAGAGGGTCAGCGTCCGGACCGCATAGAAGAACGCGACCGCGAACACGAGGGCGGCGAGCGCGACGATGAGGTGAGCCCCCGCGCCCATCCGACGTCGTCCCGCGCGCACTCGTCCAGCGCCTGTCTGCGTAGCCATAGCCTGATTCTCCCCGGGTTCCTGCATGCGCCCTGTATGCCGCCCGGGACTTCAGGGTGCTCTCAGGGAGAACCCTGAATGCCCAGAGCGGCCTCCCGGGAGATAATCGAGGGGTGAGCACCCCCGGCCCCGACCCTCGGCGGAATCCGTACCGGGACCCGAGCGCCTACTGGCCCGACGGCGTCCCGCCAGTCGCTCCGCCCGGCGCGGCCAACCAGAGCCGCGGCGAGCTCGTCCGGCCGGGCGAGCACGCGCCGTCGCCCGTCACCGCCGGAGCGCGCCGCTCTTCGGAGCCCCGCCCCGCCAAGCCGGTCTCGCGCCTCGCGACCGTGCTGGGCGGAGTCTCGCTCGGGCTCGGGCTCCTCGCGCTCACGCTCGGATTCGTGCCCTGGATCGGGGCCGTGCTCGCCGCACCGCCGCTCCTCGGCTCGGTGTTCGGGGCGTGGGGCTCGTTCGCGCGATCGAAATCCCTGGCCGCACGCGTCTCGGTCATGGCGATCGCGGGCGTGGCGCTGAGCGTGCTGCACGTTGTGATGCTGTTCGTGCGCTGAGGCCCGTGGGGTCCGCCGTCAGTCCTCGCTGCTCGCCTCACGGCGCCGCACGCTGAGCAGCTCCACCTCGGGCCGCGCTGCAACGAGGCGCTCCACAGCTTCCATCACCTCGACGGCGTGCGCCCGGTCCGCCGTGACGATCGCCGCGCCGATGCGTGCGCGGCGATGCAGGTCCATGTCCCCGACCTCCGCTGCGGCGATCTCGTAGCGGCGCCGCAGCTCGGCGACGATGGGCCGCACCACCGAGCGCTTCTCCTTGAGGGAGTGCACGTCGCCGAGGAGCAGGTCGAACTCGATCCACGCGATCCACATGCGCCCATTCTCCCCTCCGTCGCCCCCGCCGCCGACGCCCGTCGCCCCCGCCGCCCCGCCCGTCTGGGGGTCAGAGGAGGCCGAGCCGGGCCAGACGGCGGCGGGCGGCGGCCTCGCTGGGCGGCATCGGGTCGAGGGCGCGGCCCACGACGGCGAGCGTCGCCTTCGCCGCGCCCCTCACCGGGAGCGGCACGGGGCCCAGATGGGGAGGCCGCAGCCCCAGGAGGTCGAGGTGCCGCCGCGGCATGGTCGTCAGGACGGCACCGAACAGGGCCGCGTATCCGGGCCCGAGGAGCGGGTCGAGGGGCGGCCGGCGGAGGAAGGCGACCACGTCGTCGACGCGAGGTCCGCCAGCGAGCTGCCCCGCGGCGTCGTACGCCTGGATCCGGGACCGCAGCGCGGCCTCGGTGCGCGGCGGGTCGAGGACGCCCATGAGCTCGCCCGCCACGGCCCACTCGGACACGTAGCGGTCGGCGCCGCCGGGCACGGGGCCGTGGAACGCCTCGTAGGTGCGCAGGAGTGCATCGGTGAAGGCGATGTGGACCCATTCGGCGAGCGCCGGATCGTTGGCGGAGTAGTGCTCGTGCACCCCAGCACCGGTGACGTACTCGCCCTCCACGGGGACGTGCCTGCGCTGCACCCACGCGCACGCGCCGCGGGCCGCCGTCGTGTCCCCGAAGGTCACGGTGAAGATCCAGCGGATGGTCCCGGCGAGCCGGGCGAGAGGATCCGCGCGGTAGTTGGAATGGTCGGCGACCCCCGCCAGCACCCCGGGGTGGAGGGCCTGGGTCAGGAGCGCGCGAATGCCGCCGGCGATCGGCGTCATGGAGCCGTGGACGGCCCAGACGGCGGAGTCGGGGGCAAAGAAGCCCGCGTCGTCGCCGTCCTCGAGGGCGGTCTCCCATGCCGGGATCCCCTCGGACTGGCCCGCGAATGTCAGGCGGAGCCTGGTCCGCAGCGGGGCGAGCAGGTCGATGGCCACGCACCTAGCCTACGGCGGCAGGGAAGAGCCTGCGGGGCCCCCTCCGTTGAGGCGGAGCCGGGGCCCCGGCAGGTGTGGCTACTTTGCCCAGTACACGTGGTTGGTGAGGGGGCGGAAGTCGTCCTGGTCCGAGATGCTGACCACCTCGCCGATCAGGATGACGTGGTCCCCCGCGTCCACCTGCTGCCAGAGGCGACACTCGACACGCGGTACGTCGGCTGCCACTATCGGCGAGCCGAGCACGCCGGACTCCCAGTCGAGGCCGGCGAACTTGTCGGTCCCCTTCGCCGCGAATCGCGCCACGAGGTCCCGGTGGGACTCGGACAGGATGTGCACCGCGTAGTTGTCAGTGTTGATCCACGTCTCGTAGGAACTCGAGTTCTTGTCCACGGCCCACGAGACGAGCGGCGGCTCGAGGCTGATGGACGTGAACGAGTTGCTCACGAGGCCCGCGAGGGTGCCGCCGTCCGAGGTGGTGATGACTGCGATCCCCGTGGCCCAGCAACCCATGGCCCGGCGCAGGTCGGCACCGGTCACAAGGTCGAGCGGGGTGGCGGTCATCTGTCCTCCAGCAGTTGGCCGGACGCCCACGGTGCGGGCGCCGTACTTGCCGCGGATGGCCACCGCGGCCGGATCCTCATCTGGGGCACCCCACTACGGGAGAGGGTTGCCGCCCGGCCAGCCAGAGCTTCACACCGGGACTCTTGATCCTGAGTTTCACAGTACGGAAGCGGCGGCGGGGGCGTCCACCCCTGCCACAGCCAGCTGGACACACTCCGACACAATGTCATTTGTTACAGCGGCCTCCACGCTTCTTTTGCACGGGGCGCGTGCGTCACGCAAGAGTTGAAAAGACCATCCCGAGCGGCCGAGAGATCTGGCTCAGTGACGCCGCAGCAACCCTGACTCCGTGCAAGGAGCCACTGGTGCTACCGCCAGGACCGATGGAGATGTCCATGACCGCCGTGACCCCTGCCCCCGCCAACCCTGCCTCGACCGATCCTGCCCAGACTGACCCCGAGCGCATCGCGTTCTGGGAGGACGCCGCCCGTCGGCTCACGTGGGAGCGCGAGTGGGACACGGCGCACACGTGGATCCCCGCGGACGTCGAGGCAAACGAGCCCCCGGTGATCCGCTGGTTCGAGGGCGGACGCCTCAACGCGGCCGTGAACTGCGCCGACCGGCACGTCGCCGCGGGGCGCGGCGAGAAGGTCGCGCTGCACTTCGAGGGCGAGCCCGGCGACCGGGTCACCGTCACGTACGCGGACCTGCAGCGCCGCGTGTCCCAGGCCGCGAACGCGCTGCTCGCGCTCGGGATCGGCAGGGGCGACCGGGTGGTCATCTACCTGCCGGTGCTCGTCGAGACGATCGTCATCACGCTCGCGTGCGCGCGGATCGGGGCCGTGCACTCGCTCGTGTTCGGCGGCTTCTCGGCCGAGGCGCTGCGCTTCCGGGTCGAGGACACGGGCGCGAAACTGCTCGTCACCACGGACGGCCAGTACCGCCGCGGCAAGGCCGTCCCCGTGAAGGAGAACGCCGACGCCGCGGTGCGCGGCGGGGCGGCAGGCGGGGACAACGCCGTCGAACATGTCTTGGTGATCCGGCGGACGGGCTCCGACATCGCGTGGACGCCGGGCCGCGACGTGTGGTGGCACGAGCTCGTCGACGCGCAGCCGGACACGCACGAGGCCGAGGCGTTCGACGCCGAGACGCCGCTGTTCATCATGTACACCTCCGGGACCACCGGGAAGCCCAAGGGCCTGGTCCACACGACCGGCGGCTACCTCACGCAGGCGTCGTGGAGCCACGAGTACCTGTTCGGCAACCCGGACCCGGAGCTCCGCGACGGGGACGTGCACTGGTGCACCGCTGACCTCGCGTGGGTCACGGCGCACACGTATGAGATCTATGGGCCGCTCTCCAACGGCGTCACGCAGGTGATCTTCGAGGGCACGCCCAACACGCCGCACCCGGGACGGCACTTCGAGATCATCCAGCGCTACGGGGTCACGAGCTACTACACGGCGCCCACGCTCGTCCGCTCGCTCATGGGCTGGTTCCCGGACGGGGTGCCCGCGGAGTACGATTTCTCCTCGGTCCGGGTCTGCGGCACCGTGGGCGAGGCCGTCAACCCCGAGGCATGGCGGTGGCTGCGCTCGACCGTGGGCCGCGGCGAGGTTCCGATGGTGGACACGTGGTGGCAGTCCGAGACCGGCGCGACCGTGCTCTCGCCGCGGCAGACGGACATCTCGTTCAAGCCCGGGTGTGCTACTACGGCGCTGCCCGGGCTCGCCACGGCGATCGTGGACGACGCCGGCACCCCGGTTCCGCCGGGCGTGCAGGGCAATATTGTGGTCACCGCCACCGGCCCGGCCATGGCGCGCACGGTGTGGGGCAACCCGCAGCGCTACCTCGACTCCTACTGGCGCGCGTACGCCGAGCAGGGCTGGTTCCTCGCCGGCGACGGCGCGAAGTACGACGCCGACGGCGACATCTGGATCCTCGGCCGCACCGACGACGTCCTGAACGTCTCGGGGCACCGGCTCTCGACGATCGAGATCGAATCGGCACTCGTGTCCCACCCGGCGGTGGTCGAGGCGGGCGTGTGCCCGGTGGCGGATGCGGTGACGGGGCACGCGGTGGCGGCGTTCGTCGTCGTGAATCCCGACGCGGTCGCGGCGCTGCCCGGCACGCTGGACGACGCACTCCGCACCCACGTCGCGAAGGAGATCGGGCCGATCGCGAAGCCGCGCGACGTGATCGTGGTCCCGGACGTGCCCAAGACCCGCTCGGGGAAGATCATGCGCCGCCTGCTCACGCAGCTGTTCGAGGGCACCCCGCTCGGCGACACGACGAGCCTGCAGAACGAGCCGTGCATCGCGGAGATCGAGAAGGTCCTCGCGGCGCGCTGACCAAAGACCCCGCAATAAGCCGCCAGGGACCCCACAACGAAAGGGACCTGACCCCTCAGCGTGAAGGGTCAGGTCCGTTTCGTTGCGGGGTCCCTGCCGGACCGTTGCGGGGTCCCTGGCCGACCGTTGCGGGGTCCCTGCCGGACCGTTGCGGGGTCTCAGGCCGAGGCGGCCTCGAGCTCGAATTCGCCCTCGCGGACCTTCGCGAACGCGACGGTCCAGGAGATGAGCTGGTCCAGCATGGGATCCACCGACGCGGCCTGCAGCTCGGTCGGCTTGAAGGTCGCGAAGTCCTCGAAGTCCGTGAAGAGCGAGAACATGCCCGTCTTCTGCACGTGCGCAACCTGGAGCTCGGACAGGACACCGCGCAGGTGCTCGACGGCGCGCGCTCCCATCGCGGAGCCGTAGCCCACGATGCCGGCGGCCTTGTTGGCCCACTCCGCGTTGAGGAAGGAGAGCGCGTTGGTGAGCGCCGGGGCCGTCGAGTGGTTGTACTCGGGCGTCACGAATACGAAGCCGTCGAACTGGGCGACCTTCGCCGCCCACGCCTTCGTGTGCTCACCCTGGTAGTTGCCGTACGCGGCCGGGAAGGCCTCGTCGAGCAGGGGCAGGTTGAACGAGTCGATGTCGACGAGCTCGTAGACGGCGTCGCCGCGCTGGCTCGCGCGGGCCACGAGCCACTCGGCCACCTGGAGGTTGTTGCGGCCCGGGCGGATGCTGCCGGTGACCACGGCGATGCGCGGGGCACCCTCGCGCACGACGGCGGCGGCCTCGGCGGCAGCCGTCGGCACGGCCTGGGCCTCGGCGCGGTGGGCGGCGGACGAGTCGGACTTGCCGAAGAGCTTCTTGAACCAGGACATGGTGCCTCACAGACTAAGTGGTTGATGATTCAACTAACAGTCTACAGCCTGATAAGTTGACGCATCAACATCCTGTGGTCCATGTCATCACAGGTGCGCCACGAGCCAGCGCCGCACCGCGCCGTCGAACGCGTCCGGTGCCTCGACGAAGCTCATATGCCCCACGCCCGGCAGGACCACGAGCTCCGCGGCCGGGATCTGCGCGCGCAGGGCCTCGCCGACGGCGACCGGCGAGCGCGCGTCGTCGGACCCATACAGCAGGAGGGTCGGGATCGCGATCGTCGGCAGGACCGGCCGGTAGTCCGCGCGGCCAGCCACGCGCAGGATCCCACGCATACCGGCCGGGCGAGAATCGGCCATGACCGCGGAGGCGAAGTCCTTCATCGCCGACGTCGCCCGGTCGGTGAAGAGGCTCGGGAGCCACGCGGGGATGATCTCGGCGGCGGGCCTGTCGAGTTCGGCGAGCACCTGGGCGTACCTTCGCTCGACCTCCTCGGGCGGCAGCGATCCGGCCCACCCGGCGTAGGCTGACGCGAGGATCAGCGATGCGGGCAGATCCGGGCGGACCTTCCACAGGTCGAGTGCGACCACGGAGCCGAACGACATCCCCAGGACGTGCGCCCGGGCACCGCCAGTGAGGCCGAGCCCGTCGAGGAGACCACCAAGCAGTCCGCCGAAGGTGCCGACGAAGCCTTCCGGCAGGTCCCCCGACCCGCCACAGCCCGGGGCATCCCACGCAATGACGGTGAACTCGTCGGAGAGGTCGGCGAGCTGGCGCTCCCAGATCCGGCTGTCCTCATACGCCCCGTGCAGGAGCACGAGCGCGGGGCCGCTGCCCGCCCGCCGGTACGCGATGCGGAGACCGTCAACGTCAACGGACTCCAGCTCGGGCACGTCCATGCAGCAAGGGTCGGGCCCCTGCCTGCCGACGTCAAGGGGACAGCACCCCGCAGCGGGAGAGGCTGCCTCACGTCAGCCGGTTCACGCCCGCGCGGGCCATCGCGGCCGAATCCTCGTCCCTCCGGGCGCGGAGCCGGGCGTCCATCTGAGCGGATGCCCGGACCTCGCGGGCCAGCCATGCCCACGCTCTCCGCAAGCCGAGGCGGAGCCCAGAGAGGTCGGGGAGCCCGAGGAGGTCGCCCGAGTGGTCGGGGACGGCTGTCGGCGCCACGAGGCGAGGGGCGCCGGCGTGCCGCACGCGGTGCGGAAGGCGAGCGGGCGACCGCGCGGTACCGGCCGCCGTCGTGCGCCCACCGATCGCTGCGGTGAGCCCGTGCGGTTCGCGGACGGGGCGGCGCCGGGCGGGACGCAGCGGGTGGAGGAGTCGCTCGTCGGCGGGCGACGGCGCGTGGCCGGCGCTGCGGGACTCGAGGGCGTGGGGGTCGGGGACCCGCGCGGCGGAGGTGGTGCGGGAGGCGGTTCCGGTGCGAGTGTTCGTTGCCATGCCATCGAGTGTGGGGCGCCCGTCGTCGCGGCAAAACGATTCGGTTGTACCCGAATCCTCGCCCTCGCGCGGGGCGAAACCTACGCTGGATCCATGTTCATCACGCTCACGAGCGAGGACCTCACCAAGGTCCATTTCGAGGCGTCTCCGCTGTGGGAGACGGTCACGAGCCTGAGGGCGCTGCAGGCGGGAACGCCGCTGCACCGGCCGTGGATCGCGGAGGCGCGGCAGCGCATCACCGCGAGCGAGGACCCGCTCGGGCGGGAGCACCTGCGGATCCTGACCACGCTCGTGCAGCCCAAGGGGTACATTGCCGACTCGCTCACGCCTACCCCGACCCGGGCGGACACGTTCGCCGAGGCCCTCGCCGCGGTGGGCGAGGTCCCTGCCGAGCTCTGGCTGCGCGATCTGGACTGCCTCGAGGACCGCAAGCCCACCGGGTACATGCGCGCAACCCTCGACGAACTGCGCGCCGACATCGACGCGGCGGTGCCCCGCATCGTCGCCGCGCTGCGCTGGTACTGGGCGACCGCCGTCGAGCCCTACTGGCCCAAGCTGCGCTCGGTGCTGCTCGCGGACATCGACTCGCGCCTCGAGGAACTCTCGCGGTACGGCATCCAGGAGGTTTTCAAGACCCTGCACCCGAGCGTGCGCCCCACCCCCACCGGCCTGGAGATCACGCGCGGCTGCGAGGCCACGGACCTGCCCACGCCCGGCAGCGGGCTGATCCTCGTGCCGAACGCGTTCGTGTGGCCGTCCACGCTCGTGCTGAACATTGCGCCGTTCGTCCCGACGATCACGTACGCACCGCGCGGTGTCGGGCGCCTGTGGGAGACGACGCGGGAGACGCGCGAGTCGCCGGTCTCACGGCTGCTCGGGCGCACGCGCGCGCAGATCCTCGCGCAGCTCGACGTGCCGATGACGACGACGCAGCTCGCCTGCGCGCTAGACCTCGCCGCCGGGACGGTCAACTCGCACCTGAAGGTGCTGGCCGATTCGGGCCTCGCGGAGGCGCTGCGGGCCGGCCGCGAGGTGTTCTACCAGCGCGGCCGGGTGGGCGAGGAGCTCCTCGCGCGGGCCTAGCCCCGTTGCGGGGTCCCTGGCACCCCGTTGCGGGGTCCCCGGCACCCCGTTGCGGGGTCCCCGGCACCCCGTTGCGGGGTCCCTGGCACGACCAAGGACCCCACAAGCGCTCGCCAGAGACCCCACAACGAGAACCCGCTAGGGTTCCGCCGCTGCCGCCGCTGCCGTCGCCTCCCCGATGCTGTGCAGCGCGACCGGCGAGACCCCGTTGACGAACCAGTCGCCGAGCCCGCGCGCCTTGAACGCGACGGGGTTGTGCGTCGCAACGGTGCGGGCGTTGCGCCAGTGCCGGTCAAGGGCCTTCCCGCGCGACACCGCGGAGGCGCCGGCAGTGTCGAAGAGCTGCTGCGCGGCGTCGACTACGAGCGGCGGCACCGCCACCTGGGCGAGGTCGACGGCGACCGCTCCCTTCGCGTACCGGTCCTCGGCGGAGGCTTCGGGCCCGAGCGCCAGAGCCGCGTCGAGCTCGCGGGCCGCCGCCAGCACCGAGGACTCCGCCGCGAACGACTTTGCGGCGAGCTGCCCGACCAACGCAAGGATGAGCGGGTCCTCGCGGAACAGCTGCCCGGACCCGGTGGAGAACGTGCGCGTCCGCTGCGCCACGAGCGACGACGCGTCGCGCACCACCGCCTTGCCGATACCCGCGAGCACGGACAGGAGCATGAGCTGGAGGAACGCGGGCTCGTGCGTGGTCGACTCGGTGCGCGGCACGGCGTCCTCGGCCGGAATCGGGACGTCGCGGAACACGGCGGTCCCGGTGCCGGTCATCTGCTGCCCGAACCCGTCCCAGTCGTCGCGGATCTCGACGCCGGCGTGCCGGGTCGGCGCGAGCGCGTAGAGCCGCCTGGCCACCCCGTCGGGCCCCGGCTCGGGCGACGCCATGACGGCCACGTAGTCGGCGAAGATCGTCCCGGTCGTGTAGTACTTCTCGCCCGTCAGCAGCCACCCGCCGTCAGCGGCGGGCACGAGCCGGGTCGCGACCGTCCCGAGCGCGTTGCCGGAGCGCTCGGTCGCGGCGTTGCCGAAGATCACGCCGTCCACGACACGGCCGAACCACCGCGCCCTGAACGCGTCGCCCTGCAGCGCGATGGTCTCGACGAACGCGAAGTGCGAACGCAGGAGGTGCCCCACGGACGAGTCCGCGGCGGAGAGGTCGATGAGCAAGCGCACCAGCGTCTCGATGGAGGCGCCGAACCCGCCGTACTCAGCCGGCACGCGGATCCGCCCGAATCCGGCCTCCTTGAGCCAGCCCACGTGCTCGAACGGCAGCGTCCGGCCCAGCTCGCGCTCGAGCGCGCCCTCGGCGATCCGGGCGAAGACCGGCGCGAAACGTTCGGTGAGCTCCGCGTACGAGGCGCCGGGCGGCGTCGTGCTTCCCATGGTTCCCCTCCTTCACGTGCGCCGCGGCGGGGGCGCACGCCTCGAACCTAGACCCCTCCCCGCGGGCTCACGGTGGTTGCGTTGCTTCCGGTTACGAAGCACGACGGCGATCGGTCGCCGGCGCGCGACGTCGAACCATATTCGGCGCTTAGGGTGAATGTCGGAGTGTGACGGAATAATTTGCATCGTTACGCCCTGTTTCGCGACAATCGAAACGACCATCCCGAGCGGCCGAGAGATCTGGATCTGTGACGCCGCAGCAACCACGGCCCCGCCGGAATCCCCGGCGGGATGCCACAGGTGCTACTGCCAGAAGCGATGGTGAGTGCTCCGATGCCGCGGCGCGGGCCCCACGTCGCGCCCGCATGTAAGGAGCGCACCATGACCGGTCACGTGATCGACCTGGAAACACCCCTCAAGTTCGCCTACTGGGTGCCCAACGTCTCGGGCGGGCTCGTCGTCTCGACGATCGAGCAGCGCACCAATTGGGAGTTCGAGTACAACAAGAAGCTCGCCCGCATCGCGGAGGACTCCGGCTTCGAGTACGCCCTCACCCAGACCCGCTACGCCGCCAGCTACGGCGCGGACAAGCAGCATGAGGCCACGTCCTTCAGCCTCGCCCTGCTCATGGCGACCGAGCGGCTCAAGGTCATCTCCGCCGTGCACCCGGGCATGTGGCACCCCGGCGTCCTCGCCAAGTTCATCATCACCGCGGACCACCTCTCCGGCGGCCGCGCGGCCGTGAACATCGTCTCCGGCTGGCTCAAGGACGAGTTCGTGAACTTCGGCCTCGAGTGGCTCGAGCACGACGAGCGCTACGTGCGAACCGAGGAGTTCATCAACGTGCTCCGCGGCCTGTGGACGCAGAAGGACTTCTCGCAGTCGGGCAAGTACTACAACATCAAGGACTTCACGCTCAGCCCGGCCCCGCTCGATGTGCCGGGCCGCGCGCACCCGGAGATCTTCTTCGGCGGCAACTCCACGGCCGCGCAGGCCGCCGCGGGCCGCACCGCGGACTGGTACTTCTCCAACGGCCGCGACCTCGAGCCGTTCAAGGACAACATCCGCGGCGTCCTGGCCGCCGCCGAGTCCGGCCGCACGGCGCCCCACCAGCCGAAGTTCGGGCTCAACGGCTTCGTGATCGCCCGCGACACGGAGAAGGAGGCGCAGGACACCCTGCGCGAGATCATCGCCAAGGCGCACAAGCCGGCCGTCGAGGGCTTCGCCGCCGCCGTCAAGGAGGCCGGCCAGTCCACGAAGGACGGCAAGGGCATGTGGGAGGACTCCACGTTCGAGGACCTCGTCCAGTACAACGACGGCTTCCGTACCAAGCTCATCGGTACCCCGGAGCAGATCGCCGAGCGGGTCGTCGAGTACAAGAAGATCGGTGTGAACCTCTTCCTCACCGGCTATCTGCACTTCCAGGAGGAGGTCGAGGCGTTCGGCCGCGACGTGCTTCCGATCGTGCGCGAGCTCGAGGCGGACCTTGCCCGCAAGAACGGCACCGAGCTGCGCACCGACCTGCTCCCGGTGACCACCTTCGCCGGGGCGAACGCCTGATGGCCGAACGCCAGTTCGGGTTCCGCACCCGCGCCCTGCACGCCGGCGGCACGCCGGACGCTGAGCACGGCGCCCGCGCGGTCCCGATCTACCAGTCCACCTCGTTCGTGTTCAAGGACTCGGACGACGCCGCGAACCTCTTCGCGCTGCAGAAGTACGGCAACATCTACTCCCGCATCGGCAACCCGACGGTCGCGGCGTTTGAGGAGCGCATCGCCTCGCTCGAGGGCGGCATCGGCGCGGTCGCGACGGCGTCGGGCATGGCCGCGGAGTTCATCACGTTCGCCGCGCTCACCCAGGCCGGGGACCACATCGTCGCGTCCTCGAAGCTGTACGGCGGGACGATCACCCAGCTCGACGTGACCCTGCGCCGCTTCGGCGTTGAGACCACGTTCATCGACTCGACCGACCCCGAGCACTTCAAGGCAGCCCTGCGCGGGAACACCAAGGCCCTGTACACCGAAGTGGTGGCCAACCCTTCCGGTGACATCGCCGACCTGGCCGGCCTCGCCGCCGTCGCCCATGAGCACGGCATTCCGCTCGTGGTCGACTCGACGCTCACCCCGCCGTACATCCTGCGGCCGATCGAACACGGCGCGGACATCGTGATCCACTCGGCCACGAAGTTCCTCGGCGGGCATGGGACTACGCTCGGCGGCGTCGTCGTCGAATCCGGCACGTTCAACTGGGGCAACGGGAACTTCCCGACCATGACCGAGCCGGTGCCCAGCTATGGCAACGTCTCGTGGTGGGGGAACTTCGGTGAGTACGGGTTCCTCACGAAGCTGCGCTCCGAGCAGCTGCGCGACATCGGGCCGTCGCTCCCGGCGCAGTCCGCGTTCCAGCTCCTGCAGGGCGTCGAGACGCTCCCGCAGCGCATGGACGCGCATCTGGCGAACGCGAAGCGCGTGGCCGAGTGGCTCGAGGCCGACCCGCGGGTCACGTACGTGAACTACGCGGGCCTGCCCTCGCACCCGCAGCACGAGTTCGCCAAGCAGCTCCTGCCGCTCGGCGTGGGGTCGGTGTTCAGCTTCGGAGTGAAGGGCGGCCGTGAGGCCGGGGCCCGGTTCATCGAGGCACTCCAGCTCGCCTCGCACCTGGCCAACATCGGCGACGCGCGCACCCTCGTCCTGCACCCGGGCTCGACCACGCACCAGCAGCTCTCCGCGGAGCAGCTCGTCGCGGCCGGCGTCCCGGAGGACCTCATCCGCCTCTCCGTGGGGCTCGAGGACGTCGAGGACATCATCTGGGACCTGGACCAGGCATTGGCCGCCTCGCAGGAGATCCAGGACTTGGAGCAGGAATTCGCGGCTCCGACGTACGACGGCGAGGCGTGCGCCCTGCCGGTGAAGGGAGCGAACAAGTGAGCGCCGCCGTCGAGAGCACCGAGCGCGCCTGGGTGGGCCCCACAGCGCCCGAGCGTCTGGCGATCCTGCACGACACGAAGGTCATCGCGATCGTCGGCGCGTCGGACAAGCCGAGCCGCGCGAGCTACTTCGTCGCGACGTACCTGCTGTCCTCGACGCGGTACAAGGTGTACTTCGTCAACCCGGTGGTGAAGACGATCTTGGGGCAGCCGGTCTACGCCTCGCTCGCTGACCTTCCCGAGACGCCGGACCTGGTCGAGGTGTTCCGCAAGCACGACGACCTCCCCGGCGTACTCGAGGAGGCCAAGGCCGTGGGCGCCAAGACCATCTGGCTGCAGCTGGGCTCGTGGCACGAGGGGGTCGCGGCGGACGCCGAGGCGGCCGGGATGAATGTGGTCATGGACCGCTGCGTGAAGATCGAGCACGCCCGCTTCCACGGCGGCCTGCACCTCGCGGGCTTCAACACGGGGGTCATCTCAAGCAAGCGCCAGACCCTCGCCTGACGCTCGCTGGGCAGCGTCGAAAGCACGACGGCGGCCGGTCACCTTCCGCGCGGAAGGTGACCGGCCGTCGTCGTGCGCCCACCGTCGAGGAGTCACTTCCGCCCAGTCGAGGAGTCACCTCCGCACCGTCGAGGAATCGGGGCAGCGCGGATGTGGCTCCTCGATCGTTCGTACGTGGCTCCTCGGCACAGGAAGGCTGCACCCACAGCTCGGCGCGACGTCCCACGGGATAATTCGTCCAGCGGCGGCCGATCGCAGTCGTGCTTAAGCACAGTGATCCACGCCACGGAAACGGGCAAGATGGTGTTATGACTAGCACTGCGAGCACCCCAGTCGAGCCCGGCTACCGGGTCCTGAACCCCGCCACGGGCGAGGTCGTCGAGACGTTCCCCACCGCAACGGACGCCGAGGTCGAGGCCGCCCTCGCGGCCGCCCAGAGCGCGTTCGAATCGTGGCGCGCCACCCCGATCGAGGACCGCGCGAAGGTCGTGTCCCGGATTGCCGAGCTCTTCACCGAGCGCGCCGACGAGCTTGCCGCGATCATCACCGAGGAGATGGGCAAACCGCTCTCCCAGGCCAAGGGCGAGGCCGAGTTCTGCACGGACATCTTCAAGTACTTCGCCGACGAGGGCCCGGTCCTCGCCGCGGACCAGGAGATCAAGACGTTCTCCGGCGGCCGCGCCGTGGTCCAGAAGCTGCCGATCGGCCCGCTCCTGGGCATCATGCCGTGGAACTACCCGTACTACCAGGTGGCCCGCTTCGCCGCGCCGAACCTCATGCTCGGCAACACGATCATCCTCAAGCATGCTGAGTCGTGCCCGCGCTCGGCGCTCGCGATCCAGCAGATCATGGATGACGCCGGCGTCCCGAAGGGCGCCTACGTCAACGTGTTCGCGTCCCACGCGCAGATCGCGGACATCATCGCCGACCCGCGCATCCAGGGTGTCTCCCTGACCGGCTCGGAGCGCGCGGGCGCGATCATTGGGGAGCTCGCGGGCAAGAACCTCAAGAAGGCCGTGCTCGAGCTCGGCGGCTCCGACCCCTTCGTGGTCCTCGATGCGGCGGATCCTCGCGCCCTCGCGGACACCGCGTGGGACACGCGCATGGAGAACACGGGCCAGGCCTGCAACTCGAACAAGCGCATGATCGTCATGGAGGACGTCTTCGACGACTTCGTGGCCCAGTTGACCGCGCGCGCCCAGGCCCTCACGCCCGGCAACCCGGCTGAGGACGCGGAGGGCACGTTCGCGCCGCTGTCCTCCCGCGCAGCCGCCGAGGGCATCGCCGCGCAGGTGCAGGACGCCGTCGACAAGGGTGCCACGCTCCACGCCGGCGGCGTCCTCTCCGAAGGCGACGCCGCGTACTACTCCCCCGCCGTCCTCACGGGCGTCACCCCGGAGATGCGCGCGTACAAGGAGGAGCTGTTCGGCCCGGTCGCCGTGGTGTACAAGGTGGCCAGCGACGAGGAGGCCCTCGAACTCGCCAACAACACCCCGTATGGGCTTGGCGGAGCCGTGTTCTCGACCGACACCGCGCGCGCCGAGAAGGTCGCACAGCGCCTCGAGGTCGGCATGGCCAACGTCAACACGCCCGCCGCCGAGGGCGCCGAGGTCCCGTTCGGCGGGGTCAAGCGCTCGGGCTTCGGCCGCGAGCTCGGCCCGCTCGGCATGGACGAGTTCGTCAACAAGCGGATGTACTTCGTGGCGGACTGACGACGGCGGGCGGGTCGCCTCCCCGCCCGCCCCCGCCCCCTCCGTCTAGGGGTCAGCTCCTGGGGGTCAGCTCCCGTCGGTCCACCCGCAGGACGTGACCTTCAGGAGGTGACCCCCAGAAGCTTTCGTCTCGGACGCTGGGACGACGGCGGCGGTCGCCTCCCCACCGAAGCGCGAGGTTCAACCACCATTCTCGGCGGCGCGGCAGGCCTCGATGCCCTCGAGGGCCCACTCGGCCTGGGCGGGCGTGCCCACACGGGAGGCCCACTGCTCCGCGAGCTGGAACTCGACGAGGGCCTGGGCCGGCTCGCCGGCGTCGAGGAACAGCCACCCGAGGTTGCCGTGCAGCGAGATGCACCATCGCTGGGCGCGGGCGCTGTGGGCGTCCCGGGCGTACTCGATGCCCGCGCGCGCCCAGGACACGGCGTGGCCGGCATCCGCGATGGCCAGCATGTGGAAGGCGTCCGCGGTGAGGAACTCCTCGCCGAGGTGCTCGCCGAGCTCGGCGGCCTGCTCGAACAGCGGCACCGCCATCGCGGCGTGGCCCGAGGAGTTGAGCACGCGCCCGCGCTCGAGGAGCACGCGCACGGCGATGGTGGGGTCGAGTTCCGAGTCGATGCCGTCGAGCAGCGCGTCGGCCTCCTCGAACCGGCCCTGCAGCCCGATGGCTCGCCCCAGCTGGGTGGCCAGCTCGCGGCGCTCGGCCTCGTCGAAGGTGCGCGCCTCGAACGTGCCGTCCTGGAGCGCGGCGCGGAAGCGCTGCTCCGAGGCGGCAGGGTCCGAGAAGTCCCAGAGCGTGTCGAGCGTGGTCTGATCCAGCACCCTCCCACCCTAACCCGCCTCAGCGGGCGAGCCGGCTCCAGCCCAGCGCCTCGCGCTGCACCCGCGGCAGGCCGGCCACGACCAGATCGTACGAGTCCTCCACGAGGTCCCGCACATCGCCGTCCGTGAGCGCCCCGTCGAGGCGGACGTCGCTCCAGTGCTTCTTGTTCATGTGCCATGCCCCGGAGATCTCGGGGTGCGCAGCTCGCAGCTGCACGGCAAGCGCCGGGTCGCACTTGAGCGCGACCTGCAGCGGATCGGCGTCGAGGCTGGACAACGCGAACATCTTCCCCGTCCGCTCCTCGCCACCGGACGGAGCTCGCACCTTGAACACGGAGGCTTCGGGCCCGAAGGGGAAGTCCTCGTACGCTCCGGGGAATCCGAGGCAGAGCTCGCGCAATGCCGCCCCGTCCATCAGGCAGCGCCCATCAGGCGGCCGCCCATCAGGCGGCCGCCCATCAGGCGAGCTTCCGCTTCTGCCGCCACAGCTCCCGCTCGGGGCACCGGTCCATCACGACGTCGAGCCCGGCGGCCAGCGCGCGCTCCGCGGCCGCCTCGTCGATCACGCCGAGCTGCAGCCACACGGCCTTCGCGCCAACCGCAATCGCCTGGTCTACGATGTCCCCCACCCGCTGGGAGTTGACGAAGCAGTCCACGACGTCGATCGGCCCCAGCTCGGCCGGGATATCGGCAAGCCGCGCGTAGCCGGTCTCACCGTGCACGCTCTCGGCGCGGAGGTTCACGGGGATGATGCGGTTGCCCATCGCGTCGCGGACAGTCAGCGCCACGGAGTACGCGGCCCTCCACTCGTTTCGCGTGAGGCCCACGATCGCCCACGTGCCGGGGGTCTCCATGAGTCGGTCGATGACAGCGGGATCGTTCACATGCCGCATGGGGCCCATGCTATCCCCCTCCCTGCGTAACCGCTGAGCCGCTACCGGTTGGCGCCCTGGCCGTTTTCGCCCTGGCTGTTGCCGCCCTGGCCGCCGCTCCGCTGACCGCTGGATCCCTGACGCGATCGTGCGGAGTCTGCGTGACCCGGATTCTGTCCCTGCGCGTTCTGCCCCGGGTTCTGCCCCTGCTGGGTCCTGTCTCCCGTGGCGCGGCCCTCGCCGTTCTGCGTGTCCGCCCCCTGGGCGTTCCCGTTCTGGCCCTGTTCCGGGGCGGCGGGAACTTCGGCGGGATCCGCGCCTGAGGGTGACTCCCCTGGCGCCGTGGCCTGTCCGGGCTGGTTCTGCACGGGGCTCACCGCCGCACGGCCCGCGGCTCCCCAGTCCCAGCCCTGCACGCCGACCGCGGCGGCCACGCTTGCTCCTCCGAGGCCCAGGCCGACCGCCACGACCGCGCTGATCACAGCACCCCGATGCCGCTTGACGAGCCGCGGGCGTGCCGCGGCCTCCGCCTTGAGCGCCGCAACGCGAGTCAGCGGGACAACTGCGGCCACCTCGAGGGGCGCGGTCTGCAGTTCCCTGCGCGGCACCCCGCGCACGACGGCGAGCGGCGCGGTCGCGACGTCACTCGCCGCGGCGCCGGCCGGCGCCCCCTCAGCGGCGGCGAAGATGCGCGCGAGCGCAGGGGCCAGCGGCGGCGCCTCCGCCGGGCGCAGCGCGAGGAGCGGCTCGAGCGTATGGAGGAGTGCGGCGTCGTGCTCGAGGCCCTCTTCGGCGAGCACCGCCTGCACTTGCGTCCTGTTCACGCTCATCGGACCCACTCTTCCTCGGACACGTGCTCCCGCAGGGCCAGGAGGGCCCTGCGCTGGAGCTGTTTGACCGCCCCCGGCGTCTTGCCGAGGGCGGAGGCGACTTCCTCGATGCTCAGCTCCGCGACGATGCGGAGCGTGAGTACCTCTTTCTGGTCCCCCTGGAGCTTGCCGATCAGCAGCTCGGCGTCGGTCTGCCCCGTCGTCTCGAGGGCCTCGTGCTCGGCGGAACTCGCCTGCCGGGTATCCAGCAGGGGGTCGTAGTCGATCACCACCGGGCGCCGCTCGTGGCGCCTGTAGTAGTCCACGACCCGTGCGTGGGCCACCGAGAAGACGAACGTCTTCAGGCCGCGCAGCCCGCCGTCGATTCCAGCGAGCCGCGGCAGGACACCCACGAAGACGTCCTGCGCGAGGGCCTCAGGGTCCTCGACGCCCCGCGCCGCCGCGTAGCCCACCACGGCGGGCGCCAGTGATCGGTACACGAGCGTGAACAGCTCGTGCTCCGTGCGGGCGCCCGGCTCAAGGTCGGCGTCGGTGATCTGTTCGGGCACAGGGTTCCCCTGGGTGGTGCGGTCGGAGTCCGCCCAGTCTAGCCGTCGGCCAGCTGCGCTGACGGCTCGCCGGGCGTGACCGCCGGACAGAGAAGAAGCCGGGCTGGAACATGATGGGGGACAGATTCCAGCCCGGCTTACACACTGGTAATCGCCGGGGGTCCGCGAAAGGTTACGCGGACCCCGAACTTCTTTTCTGGTCAGTCGATGAGGTCCCGGACCACGATGGTCTGGTCCCGATCGGGGCCCACGCCGATGGCGGAGAACCGCGTGCCGGAGAGCTTCTCGAGCGCGAGGACGTAGTCGCGGGCGTTCGCGGGAAGCTCGTCGAGAGTCGTCGCGCCGGTGATGTCCTCGGTCCAGCCGTCGAAGTACTCGAAGATCGGAGTGGCGTGGTGGAACTCGGTCTGGGTCATGGGCATCTCGTCGTGCCGCACGCCGTCCACGTCATACGCGACGCATACCGGGATCTTCTCGATGCCGGTGAGCACGTCGAGCTTCGTCAGGAAGTAGTCGGTGAAGCCATTGACGCGGGAGGCGTGGCGGGCCAGGACCGAGTCGTACCAGCCGCAGCGGCGGGGGCGGCCAGTGTTGACGCCGAACTCGCCGCCGGTCTTCTGGAGGTACTCCCCCATCTCGTCGAACAGCTCCGTGGGGAACGGGCCCGCGCCCACGCGGGTGGTGTAGGCCTTGATGATGCCGATCGCGCGGGAGATGCGCGTGGGGCCGATCCCCGAGCCCACGGACGCGCCGCCCGCGGTGGGGTTCGAGGACGTCACGAACGGGTACGTGCCATGGTCCACGTCGAGGAACGTGGCCTGGCCGCCCTCCATCAGGACCACCTTGCCGTCGTCGAGCGCCTTGTTGAGCTCGTAGGTGGAATCGACCACGAGGGGGCGCAGCCGCTCGGCGAAGCCCAGGAAGTAGTCGACGGTCTCGTCCACGCTCACCGCGCGGCGGTTGTACACCTTGACGAGCAGCTCGTTCTTCTGCCGGAGCGAGCCCTCGACCTTCTGGCGGAGGATCGACTCGTCGAAGACGTCCTGCACGCGGATGCCGAGGCGGGCGACCTTGTCCATGTAGGCGGGGCCGATGCCGCGCCCGGTGGTGCCGATGGCGCGCTTGCCGAGGAACCGCTCGGTGACCTTGTCGAGGGTCTGGTGGTAGGGCGCCACGAGGTGGGCGTTGGCGGACACGCGAAGACGGGAAGCATCGCCGCCGCGGGACTCGAGGCCGTCGATCTCGTCGAAGAGGGCCTCGAGGTTCACCACGCAGCCGTTGCCGATGATCGGGATCGCGTTGGGGCTCAGGATGCCGGCGGGGAGGAGCTTGAGCTCGTACTTCTGGCCGCCCACCACCACGGTGTGCCCGGCGTTGTTGCCGCCGTTCGGCTTGACCACGTAGTCCACCCGGCCGCCCAGCAGATCCGTCGCCTTGCCTTTGCCCTCGTCGCCCCACTGGGCTCCGACGATCACGATTGCTGGCATGGATTCCTCCCCGAAACCGCCCACGACCCGGCTGGCCGTCGGCCTACATGCAAGCACCCCGGACGCGCACGTTGTGGCTGGACTTCCGGGGCTCTTGCCACCCAAGTCTACCGAAGCGGGGCAAGCGGCACCGAAGATGAGGGGTAGCACTCGTATCAGGAGGTCAACAGTGGACGATCATTCGCGCCGGGACGGCAGTGCCGGCAGCTCGGCGAGGAACGGAGCCGAGGCTGCCGCGCACAACGCCGCGCACCAGACGGAGCGGGTCATGCGCACCCCGGCTGCCCGCGGCGCCGCCCGTGCCGGGTTCGTCTTCGTGGGGCTCCTGCACGTGCTCATCGCGTGGCTGGCGCTCCGAGTGGCGACAGGTGGCTCCGGCAACCGGGCCGACCAGTCCGGCGCCGTCCAGCAGATCGCCTCGGCACCGGGCGGGCCGGTGCTCCTGTGGGCAGGAGCCGTCTGCTGCGCAGCGCTGGCGGTCTGGATGGTCATGACGGCCGTGGCGGCGTGGCGGCGCGCCGGAAAGGCAACCAAGGCGCTCGGCCCCGGCGGCACGGCTCTAGCGTACTTCGCCATGACGTGGCTGTTCATCAGCTTCGCCCTGGGCAACCAGAAGAACTCGGGCCAGCAGTCCCAGCAGACCACCGCGAACCTGCTCTCGGCACCGGGCGGGCCGGTCCTCGTCTTCGTCGCGGGACTCGTGGTCCTCGGCGTGGGCGTCTACTTCGGCTTCCGCGGCGTGACGCGGGGATTCCTGGGCAAGGACGCGCAGCCGAACGAGTCGGCTCCGGGCTGGGTGAAGGTCGTGGGGAGCGTGGGCTACACAGCCAAGGGCATCGCCGTGG
The DNA here is from genome assembly GCF_020886775.1 of Sinomonas cyclohexanicum. Lineage (GTDB taxonomy): Bacteria > Actinomycetota > Actinomycetes > Actinomycetales > Micrococcaceae > Sinomonas > Sinomonas cyclohexanicum. The sequence continues at coordinate 515,585 of NZ_AP024525.1, read as the reverse complement.
CCGTGGTGGGGGTCCTCGTGCTGGTCGCGGCAGTGCGCCATGATCCCAGCCAGCAGTCCGGGCTCGACGGCGCTCTCAAGAGCCTGGCCGGCCAGCCGTTCGGCACATGGATCCTGGCCATCGTGGCCCTCGGCCTCGCGTGCTACGGCGTCTACAACGCGGCTCGGGCCCGCTACGGCCGGTTCTGACCCCAAGCGTCTCGGATCCGCGCGTTGTGGCGCGCACGACGTCGGGTGCCAGACCCGCGCGGGCCGGGCACCCGGCGTCGTGCGTACCTGAAACGCACGGGGCGGCCGGGCACGCCTACCCCGCGTACTGCTTCCGCAGCTCGGCCTTGCGGATCTTGCCGCTCGCGGTGCGGGGCATCTCGGTCACGAACACCACGGACTTGGGGATCTTGTACCTCGCCAGCCGCCCGTCAAGGTGTGCCCGGACCTGCTCCTCGGTCAGGGTCGTCCCCTCGCGCAGCGTGACGATCGCGCGCGGCACCTCGCCCCACTTGTCGTCGGGGACCCCGATGACCGCCACGGACGCGACGGGCTCGAGCTCGACGATGATCGCCTCGACCTCGGCGGGGTAGATGTTCTCCCCGCCGGAGATGATCATGTCCTTGAGCCGGTCCGAGACGAACAGGAACCCCTCCTCGTCCCGGTAGCCCATGTCCCCTGACTTGAACCAGATCCCGTCCGCGTACGACTCCCGCGTGGCATCCGAGCGGTTCCAGTACTCCTTGATCACGTTGGGCCCGGAGATCTGGATCTCCCCCACCTCACCGGGCGCGAGGACCTCGCCGATCGGGTCCGCGATGCGGATGTCGGTGAAGAACTGCGGCAGCCCGGACGAGCCGGCCTTCTCGACCGACCGCCACACCGGCAGGGTCGTCGCCCCGGGTGCGGTCTCGGTCATCCCGTACCCGTTGGAGAAGCCCAGGCCGCGCGCCTCGTACGCCTCGAGGACGCGCAGGGGCACGGCGGAGCCGCCGCACGTGAGCTTGTCCAGGGAGCTGAGGTCGGTCGAGTCCCATGCGGGGTGCTCGCACAGCATCTGGAACGTGGTGGGCACCCCGTTGAGGGAGGTGACCCTGTGCCTCTCGATGGCCGCCAGCACCTGGCCGGGATCGAATTTCTGCTCGAGCACCACGGTGGCGCCCTTGAGCAGCATGGGCAGCAGACCCATGTCGAGCGAGGCGACGTGGAACAGCGGGGAGATCATGAGCGCGACGTCGTGCCGGTTCACGTCCATGTCCGTGATGACGTTGATGCAGTTCCACGTGATGTTCCCGTGGGTCAGCAGCGCGCCCTTGGGCCGCCCGGTGGTGCCGGAGGTGTAGAGGATCATGGCGCCGTCGTCGTGGGTCACGGTCTCGTCGATCACGTCGGCGGGCGCGCTCGCCACGGCATCGTCGTAGCGTTCGACGACGGGCCCCGCCTGGGCGGGCACCGCGCCGTCGCGCGCCCCGTACTGCAGACCAGAGCCCACGACGAGCCGCTGCCGCACGCCGGTCCCGACGACTGCGGCCGCTGCGAGCGGCTCGAGGGCGCCGCCGTTGATCAGGAGCCGCGCGCCCGCGTCCTGGAGCTGGAACTGCAGCTCCGGCGGGGCCAACCGCGTGTTGAGCGGGATGAAGATCGCCCCGAGGAGCCCCGCGGCGAAGAACGTCTCGACGAACGCCGGATCGTTCTCGCCCAGGTACGCGACGCGGTCGCCGCGGGCCACGCCGCGCCGGCGCAGCGCGTTCGCGAGCCGGTCGGCGCGCTCGGAGAGCTCGTCATAGCTGTACGTGCGGTCCCCCGCGATCAGTGCCGCCTTGGGCCCCGACTTGGGGCGGCGGCGGTGGAGCCACGAGCCGACACCGTTGTTGTACATGGGTTCCTCCCTACTCGGCTGGGTACTCGGCTCGGCTTACTTGTAGAAGCGCGCGAGGAACTCGGCGACGACCGCCGGGCGCTCCTGCCCCTCGATCTCGATGGTCGCGCTGACCTTGATCTGGGCGCCGCCCTTGACCTCGGACACCTCGGCGATCTGGGCCGCCATCCGCACCTTGGAGCCGACCTTGACCGGCGAGGTGAAGCGGACCTTGTCGAGGCCGTAGTTGACCTTGGCAGTGACGCCCTCGACGTCGAACAGCTCGCCCCAGAACGGGATGACGAGGGAGAGCGTGAGGAAGCCGTGGGCGATCGGGGCGCCGAACGGGCCGTCCTTGGCGCGCTCGGGGTCGGTGTGGATCCACTGGTGGTCGTCGGTGGCGTCGGCGAACAGGTTGACGCGGTCCTGGGTGATCTCCATCCAGTCCGTGGTGCCGAGGTCGGCGCCGGCCATGGTGAGGAGCTTGTCGAAGTCGACGATCATTCGCGGGGTGGTCATGGTTTCTCCCTATGGTCTCTGCGGTGTCTCTACTTGGTGAAGGCGCTGTGGCCGGTGAGGGCGCGGCCGATGATGAGGGCGTTGATCTCGTGGGTGCCCTCGTAGGAGTAGACGGCCTCGGCGTCGGCGTGGAAGCGGGCCACGTCCGTGTCCAAGGTGATGCCGTTGCCGCCGACCACCTCGCGGGCGAGGGCCACGGTCTCGCGCATGAGCAGGGAGGTCTGCATCTTCGCCAGCGCCGAGTCCTGGTCCCGGTAGACGCCCGCCTCCTGCTGCTCGGTGAGGCGCACGACGAGCGAGAGGCTCGAGGTGAGGTTGCCGAGCATCCGGGCGAGCTTCTCCTGGACGAGCTGGAACGAGCCGAGCTGCCGTCCGAACTGTTCGCGCTCCCTGACGTAGCGCAGGGCGGCCTCGAAGGCGCCGGCCTGGATGCCGGTGGCGATCCAGGCGACGTCCGAGCGCATGGCCCGCAGCATCGCGGCGACGTCCTTGAACGAGTTGACGTTGTGGAGCCTGTCGGCCTCGGTGACCCGCACGCCGTCGAGCGTGATGTGCGCGTTCTGCATCATGCGCAGGGCCGTCTTGCGGTGGATCTTCTCCAGCGTGACGCCGGGGGCCTCGCGCGGGACGAGGAACGCCTTGACCTGGCCGTCCGCGACATCGCGGGCGAACACGGCCAGGACGTCCGCGGTGAACGCGCCGCCGATCCATCGCTTCTCGCCGTCGAGGATCCAGGTGTCGGTGCCCGGCTCGCGCCGGGCGGTCGCCGCGAGGCCGCCCGCGATGTCCGAGCCGTGCTCGGGCTCCGTGAGGGAGAAGACGCCCTTGAGCGTGAAGTCGATGACCTTGGGCATCCACTCGCGCTTCTGCTCCTCGGACGCCCCGACGCGGATCGCCGTGCGGAACAGGCCGGCCTGGGCCGTATAGAACGTGGCGATCGAGGCGTCGGTCCGGGCGAGCTCGAAGATCCGGAAGCCCTGGTAGATGCCGCGCGCCGGGCGCGTGCCTCTCCCTCCGGCCGCGCCGGTGAGCTCGGCCGGTTCCATGATGTCCAGGTCGATGAGCGGCTGGGCGATCTCGTACGGGAACTCGCCCCGCTCCCAGTAGTCGCCCACGAGCGGCTTCACGGCCGTCTCGAGGAAGTCGCGGAGCCGTCCGAGGACCCGGCGCTCGTCCGGCGTGAGGAGGGACTCGGCGTCGTACCAGTCGGCAACGTCGTAGAGGCGCGGCTCGGTCACAGTATCCACACCCATCTCAATCCCCCAGTCCGAGGAGCTTGACCGCGTTGTCCTTGAGGATCTTGGGACGCACCTCGTCCTTGAGCGGCAGGTCCGCGAATGCGCCGAGCCACTTGGCCGGGGTGATGAGCGGGAAGTCGGTGCCGAACAGGACCTTGTCCTGCAGGACAGAGTTCGAGGCCTTCACGAGGGACTCCGGGAAGTACTTCGGCGACCAGCCCGAGAGGTCGATGAACACGTTCGACTTGTGCGTCGCGATCGAGTTCGCCTCGTCCTGCCACGGCACGGACGGGTGGGCCATGATGACGGTCAGGCCCGGGAAGTCCGCGGCGACGTCGTCGAGCAGGAGCGGGTTGGAGTAGCGCAGCTTGATGCCGTGCCCTCCGGGCAGCCCCGCGCCCATGCCGTTCTGGCCGGTGTGGAAGATCGCCGGGAGGCCGAGCTCCTGAAGGGCCTCCCACAGGGGGTAGAACTCCTCGCTCGAGGGGTCGAAGCCCTGCAGGGACGGGTGGAACTTGAAGCCGCGCGCGCCGAGCTCGAGGGCCTGGTGCTTCGCGCGGGCGATCGCGTCCTCGCCGGTGCGCGGGTCCACGGAGCCGAACGGAATGAGCACGTCGTTGTGCTCGGCCGCGCCTGCGATGAGGTCCTCGATCGAGTTTGGCTCGTGCTTGAGGGCCGTGCGGGCATCGACGGTGAAGACGACGGCCGCCATGTTCAGCCCGCGGTAGGTGTCCGCGATCTTCTCGAGCGTCGGGTGCCGGTCCTCGGCCTTGAAGTACTTCGAGGAGGCCTCGTTGAGGTCGTCGGGAAGGGAGCAGTGCCCGTGTCCGTCGATCTCAATGTGCACGTGCATGTCGATCGCGTCGACCTTGCCGACGTCGATGCCGAGTTCGTAGCGGGCCATGTCAGGCACCGGCCTTCGCGCCCGCCGCCTGCGGCTGAAGATCGGCGGGCAGCGGGAGGAACTCCTCGCCGACGCTCTGCAGGTGGCCGCCGATGAGCTCGCCGCCCTGGGCCTGGAGGGCCTCGTACGTCCAGCCGCCCTCGCGGTAGTCCGTCGTCGCGGCTTCCGGGTGGGTCCAGACCTGGAGGCGGTCGCCGCCGGCGCCGATCGCCTGGCCGGTGATGCCCGCCGCCTCGTCCGAGGCGAGGTACGCGACCAGTCCCGCGACGTCGTCGGCCGTCCCGAAGCCGAGGTCGTGGCGGAAGAACGCCGGCATCGCCTCGCCGTTCTCGTCCGCCTCGACGGCCTTGGCGAAGTACGGCACGGTCTTGGTCATGGCGGTCGCAGCGACCGGGATGACGGCGTTGACGGTCACGCCGGCCTTCTTCATCTCCAGGGCCCACGTGCGCACCATGCCCACGATCCCGGCCTTGGCGGCGGCGTAGTTGGTCTGGCCGAAGTTGCCGCGCTGGCCCGTCGGGGAGCCGATCGTGACGATGCGGCCCTGGACGTTGTTGGCCTTGAAGTAGGCGAACGCCTCGCGGACGCACGTGAACGTGCCCTTGAGGTGGACGTTGATGACGAGGTCGAAGTCCTCGTCGGTCATCTTCAGGAGGCTCTTGTCCCGCAGGATCCCGGCGTTGGTCACCAGGATGTCGAGCCTGCCGAACGCCTGCACGGCGCCGTCCACGAGGGCCTTCGCGGCCTCGGTGGTGCCCACAGGCACGACGACGGCCGTCGCCTTCCCGCCGTCGGCCTCGATCTGTGCCACGGCGGCCGCCGCGGTCTCCTCGTTCACATCGTTGACCACGACGGCGGCACCCTGTCGGGCGAGCTCGCGTGCGTAGGCAAGGCCGAGGCCCTGCCCGCTGCCGGTGACGATCGCTACCTTGCCTGCCAGGCTCATGCCTGCCTCCTCTGACTGTGTCACTGTGGACAATGTCCTTCGGCCTCGTCCGTGAGACCCTTGTCACAGTCCATGAAATCGTGGATAGTTGAAAATGTCAACGATTGATTCTGAGCATGGTTGGAGGCGGGGCACGTGAGCGTGCAGAACGACGTGGAGACGGGGGCGCCACGGCTGGCGGCCGCTGCGATCGCGGACGACGTCGGGCTCCTCCTCGCGAAGGTGCACGCGGCCGGGGCATCGCTCAACAACCGCTCGCTCGCGGCATTCGACCTCCGCGAACGCTCCTACTCCGTGCTGCGGCTCGCCTGCAGCGGACTCGAGCCCACCCAGCGCGAACTCGCCGACTTCCTCAGCCTCGACCCGAGCCAGATCGTGGCCCTCGTGGACGAGCTCGAGGGGCGCGGGCTCGTGGTCCGCGAACAGGGGCGCACGGACCGGCGGCAGAAGATCGTCCTCGCGACGCCCGCCGGCGAGCGCATGCACGCCGAGGCCGAGGCCGCGGTCAAGGCGTGCGAGGCGCGCCTGCTGGACGCGCTCACCCCGGGCGAGGCCACGGCCCTCCGCACGCTCCTGCGCAAGGCGCTCTGGGGCTGAGCCGCACAGACCCTCCAAGTCTGCGAGAAGCGGGGACAGAAGTCCCTAGCGGATGCTCGACGCGGAGTCTACAAAGTAGTACACCAGAAACGATCCGGCGATCTCTGATGGGGCGGATCTGACGATCGCCGGTGACATGCCGTGGTCTCCGGCATCGACCTGAGCTTGGTTGCAACCGCTTCGGCTCGACCGTGCCAGGTCGCCTCAACAGCGACCAACAATATGAAAGAAGATGTTGAAACACATGAAGGTTTCAGCACGAAGCGTCGAGGCGGCCGTCGTTGCCACCCTCACCGTCGCGGCACTCGCCGGTTGCAGCACTTCCAGCCCGTCGTCCACCTCGACCTCCACGGGATCCGGCGGAACCGTTCCACAGATCTCGGCGACATCGTTCACGGCCGACTTCTCGGCGATGAAACAGCTGACCTCGCTCGCCTCGCAGGGCAAGGGCATGGTCGGCGTCCTGCTTCCCGACACGACGACCTCCGCTCGGTACGTGACGTTCGACGCCCCCTACCTGACCAAGGCGTTCCAGGCGGCCGGGCTTGACTCCACGCAGTTCAAGATCGACAACGCGCAGGGCAGCGCCAGCACGATGCAGACGCAGGCGGAAGCCGACATCACTGCAGGCGCGTCGGTGCTGCTGGTCGATGCGCTCGACTCCGGCTCGGGCGCGGCGATCGAGGCCGCCGCCGCGGCACGCGGCGTCAAGGTGATCGACTATGACCGGCTCGTCAAGGGCGGGTCGAAGGACCGCATCTACGTGAGCTTCGACAACGTCAAGGTCGGACAGCTCATCGGCCAGGGCGAGGTCAGCTGCATCGCCGATTGGAAGGTCGCCAAGCCCAACATCCTGATCATGGACGGCGACCCGACCGACAACAACGCGAAGCTGTTCGCGGAGGGCTACAACGGGGTGCTCAAGCCGCACTTCGACAGCGGCGAGTACGTCAACGTCGGCGAGCCCGCCGGCACGTGGACGCCGTCTGTGGCGCAGACGACCTTCGCCCAGCAGTACACGGCGCACCCGAACATCAACGCGGTGGTCACGCCCAACGACGACAACGCGAACGCGGTGATCGCCTACCTGCAGAGCAAGAACATCCCCGCCCAGACCTTCCCCACCACGGGGCAGGATGCGTCCCTGTCCGGCCTGCAGAACATCCTGAAGGGCTACCAGTGCGGAACGGTGTACAAGCCGATCTACTTTGAAGCCCAGGCAGCCGCAGCGGCCGCGCTCTACCTCCGGGCGGGCACGGCCGTTCCTTCCTCGCTCGTGAACGGCAAGACGACGGATGACACGGCGAAGGCCGATGTCGCCTCAGTGCTGCTGACCCCGCTGTGGGTGACGACGAAGAACATGGCCGACACGGTCGTCAAGGACGGCGCCGTGCAGACGTCCGCGCTGTGCATCTCGCAGCTCAAGGACGCCTGCAGCGCCGCTGGCATCAAGTAGGGAACGCCAGTGGCACTTGATTCGCCGTCGCAGCCGGAAGCCCCGGCCCGGCTCGACGGCGAGCCGCTGCTCCGCCTCGTGGGCATCGACAAGAACTTCGGCCCGGTGCAGGCCCTGGTTGACGTCACGCTCGATGTTCCCGCCGGAAAGGTGACCGCGCTGGCCGGCGACAACGGCGCGGGCAAGTCGGTCCTGATCAAGTGCATCGCCGGGATCCACACTCCTGACGACGGCCAACTGTTCTGGGAGGGCAGGCCCGTGCGGCTGAACTCGCCGCACGAGGCCGCCGCGCTCGGCATCGAGACGGTCTACCAGGACCTGGCCCTGTGCGACAACCTCGACATCGTGCAGAACATGTTCCTCGGGCGCGAGCGCCGGCGCCACCTCATCCTCGATGAGGAGAGCATGGAGATCACCGCCCGGGAGACGCTCACGGGGCTCGCCGTGACCACGGTGCGCTCGATCCGCCAGCCGGTCGCCTCCCTCTCGGGCGGGCAGCGCCAGTCGGTGTCGATCGCGAAGTCGGTGCTGTGGAACTCGAAACTCGTCATCATGGACGAGCCGACCGCGGCCCTGGGCGTCGCCCAGACCGAGGTGGTCCTCAACCTGATCCGCGAGCTCGCGGACCGCGGCGTGGCCGTCATCGTCATCTCCCACAACATGAACGATGTCTTCTACGTCGCGGACCGCATCGCCGTGCTCCGGCTCGGCCGGCTCGTGGACGTCCGGCCCGTCGGGGAGCTGGACCGGCAGATCGTCGTCGACCTGATGACGGCCGGCGTCTCCGAACGGCCGAGCCCGGCACGCGCGAGGTCAGCCGAGGCGCAGCACTCTGGTCTTCCCGCCGGAGGGATCCACCCGGCGGCCGCCCTCAAGGACGAGCCGACGACCGCGGTCGCCAAGCGGAAGGCCGCCCTCGCCGTCAACCCCGCCATCACCGCCTCATCGCTGCCCGAGTACTTCCGTGCAGCGTTCGCGCGGATCAGGGGCGGCGAGAGCGGAGTGCTCCCGGTGCTCGCGGGCCTGCTCGTGATCTCGATCCTGTTCCAGTCGCTGAACAAGAACTTCCTGACCCCCGGCAACATGGTGAACCTGCTGATCCAGGGGTCGGTGTTCATGCTTCTGGCCATGGGGCAGGTGTTCGTGCTGCTGCTCGGCGAGATCGACCTGTCCATCGGGTACGTCGGCGGCGTGGGCGGCGTCATCATGGCCGAACTCGTCCAGGAGTCGGCCGGCTGGCCCTGGTGGGCGGCCATCCCGGTGGGACTGGCCGCCTGTGCGGGGATCGGCCTGCTGCACGGGACGATCATCACGCGCCTCAAGCTGCCCTCCTTCGTCGTGACACTCGGCGGGCAGCTCGGCTGGCTCGGCGTGATGCTCATCATCCTCGGCAGCGGCGGAGTGGTGCCCATCAACGACACCGTCATCAACAACGTCGCGAGCGGGAACCTCAGTCCGATTGTGAGCTGGGTCGTCATGCTCGTGATCGCCGGGGTGTTCAGCGCGTGGACGTGGCTGCGCGACGGCCGCCGGCGGAAGAGCGGGCTCGTGGCGCCGCCGGCCAGCGTGAGCGCGCTGAAGATCGGAGGGGTGCTTGCCGCGGGGGTCGCGATCGTCCTGCTCTGCAACACCGACCGTGGTGTCCTGATCCCGATCACGGGCGTTCCGTGGGTGCTGCTCGTGGTGCTCGGGGTCCTCGCCGCCTGGACGTTCCTGCTCGGACGCACCCGGTTCGGCCGGTACGTCTACGCGATCGGCGGCAACGCCGAGGCGGCCCGACGCGGCGGCGTGAACCTCGCGCGCATCCGCACCCTGGCGTTCATCCTCGCCTCGTTCACCGCCGGCATCGGCGGAATCGTCTACGCGTCCCGGCTCCGCTCGGTCTCGACCTCGTACGACGGCGGCACGCTCGTCCTCTACGCCGTGGCCGCGGCGGTCATCGGCGGCACGAGCCTGTTCGGTGGCCGCGGCAAGGTCCTGCACGGCGTCCTCGGCGGGCTGGTCATCGCGGCGATCGACAACGGCATGGGCCTGCAGGGCTACAGCGCGCCGGCCAAGTACGTGGTCACCGCGCTCGTCCTCGTCGCGGCGGTGACGATCGACGCCGTCGCCCGGCGCGGGCGCGCCAGGACGTAGCCGGCGCCCCCGCAGGCACAGCGGATACTCCCGCACGGCGGCTAGGCCCCGAGCACCCGGTCGAGGTACGCGTTGCGGAACGTCCCGGCAGGGTCATGCTTGGCGACGAGGTCGCGGAAGTCGTCGAACCGCGGGTATATGCGTGCGAGCTCGCGGGACGGCACCGCGAACAGCTTGCCCCAGTGCGGCCGCGCCGCGAACGGCGCGAGCGCGGCCTCGAGGTCCGGCAGGAGCGCCTCGACCTGGGCCTGCAGTGGCCTCCACGTGAAGTGCAGCGCGACGCTGTCCTGCCGGTACGCGGGGCTGAGCCAGAACTCGTCCGCCGCGACTGTGCGGACCTCGGAGACGTACAGGAGCGGCGCGAGCCGGCCGGCGAGGCCCCGGACGGCCTGCAGCGCCTCGGCGGCATGGCCGCGCGGGAGCAGGTACTCGGTCTGGAGCTCGTCGCCGTTGCTCGGGGTGAACTCGTGCCGGAAGTGCGGGAGCCGCTCGAGCCACGGCCCGGGCACACCCAGCTGCTGCGTGCAGTTCTCGGCGGACATCCCCGGCAGCGGGTGCCGCGCCCGGGTGGCGGGCACCGCGCCGTGGAATCGGGCGGACGACGGCGCGTGGCCGCCCTCGGCCCCGGCCCGCACCTTCCGCCACACTTGGGGCACCGTGTCCCCGGCGTAGTCGGTGAACAGCGAGACGCTGTACCCGTCGCCGGCCACGGCGTCGTAGTCCGCGAGCACGGTCTCCCACGGCAGGTCCTCGAAGACCTGCTGCCGCATCTGGTAGCTCGGCTCGACCGCGAGCTCAAGGGCCGTCACGATCCCCAGTGCCCCGAGGGCCACGACGGAGCCGAGGAAATCGTCCCCGTCGCGTTCCTCGAGGCGGTCCACCTCGCCGGACGCCCGGACGAACTCGACGGCCCTGACCGCAGAGGCCAGCGCGGGGCTCGTGATCCCGGAGCCGTGGGTGCCGGTCTGCACCGCGCCGGCCACCGAGATGTGCGGGAGGGAGGCCATGTTGTGCAGGGCCCAGCCCGCGCGCTCGAGGGCGGTCCCCAGCGCGCCGTACGTGATCGCGCCCGGAACCCGCGCCACGCGCCGTTCCCCGTCGACCTCGACGCCGCCGGGCAGCCGGTCCGGAACGACCTGGACCCCGGGCGTGTCCGCGACATCGTTGAAGCAGTGGCGCGAGCCCAGCGCCTTCACCCGCTCGCCGCGCTGCGCCGCGCTGGCGACGAGCTCCGAGAGCTCGCCCACCGATGCGGGCCGCGCGACGGACGCCGCCGAGTACTCGAGGTTCCCTGCCCAGTTCTTCATGCGTCGTCCTTCGGGTGAGATGTGGCTGCTGCCGCGCGGTACCGCGCGAGGAGGCCGGGAGCGGGGGGCGCGGAGACCGTCGTCGTGCGCCCGGTCTCCCAGTCCGGGAGGCGGCCGAGGAGGACGCCGGCGGCCTGGCGTGCGGCGCCGTCGGCGACGTACTCCCCCGGCTCCGGGACGGCGACGGGGACGCCGAAGACCGCGGCGGCCGCCTCCTGCACGGCGCGCGAGCGCGCGGCGCCGCCCACGAGGAGGATGCGCCCGACGGCGACGCCCTGGGCCGTGAGCGCCGCGAGCCCGTCCGCCAGGGAGCACGCGATGCCCTCGACGGCGGCCCGGGCGAGGTTCGCGGGGGTGAAGTTGCGCAGCGTGATCCCGTGCAGGGAGCCGGTCGCGTCGGGCAGGTTCGGGGTACGCTCGCCCTCGAAGTACGGCACGAGCGTGAGTCCCTCGGCCCCAGCGGGTGCGGAGAGGGCGAGCTCCGTCAGCCCGGGGAGGGTGACGCCGAGCAGGGCCGCGGTCGCGTCGAGCACGCGGGAGGCGTTGAGCGTGCACGCGAGGGGGAGGTAGTGCCCGCTCGCGTCCGCGAATCCCGCGACGAGCCCCGTGGCGTCCGACGCCGGGTGGCCGGCCACCGCGAACACGGTGCCGGAGGTGCCGATCGAGATCACGACGTCGCCCACGCCCGCCCCGACCCCGAGCGCCGCGCCGGCGTTGTCACCGGCACCGGGGCCGAGCAGTGCCCCCGACGCGGTCCGGCCGGCCGCCTCGAGCGGGCCGAGGACGCGCGGGAGGAGGGGCACGCGCCCGAGGGCCTGCTCGAGCACCCCCGGCAGGTACTCCCCTGTGCCGGTGGACCAGTAGCCCGTGCCGGAGGCGTCGGACCGGTCGGTCGCGAGCGCGTCGAGCCCGCACGTGCCCGGCCCGTGCCCGGCGAGCCGCCACGTGAGCCAGTCGTGCGGGAGGCACACGGCGGCGGTGCGCGCGGCGTTCTCGGGCTCGCTCTCGGCGAGCCAGCGCAGCTTGGCCGCGGTGAGCGACGCGACCGGGACCGTGCCGGTCGCCTCGGCCCACCAGCGGGCGCCGGCGCCGGCCGGATCCGATGCCGCGCCGGCCCCCGCACCCGCTTCAGCGACGAGCGCCTCGGCCGCCGCGGCGGACCGCGTGTCATTCCACAGCAGTGCCGGGCGGACCACGGCCCCGTCCGCGTCGAGGCACACCATGCCGTGCTGCTGGCCCGCCACGGAGACCGCCGCGACGTCGTCGAGCCCGCCCGCCGCGGCGATCGCGGACTGGAGCGCGTCCCACCACGCGTCGGGGTGGACCTCGGTGCCCGCGGGGTGTGGCGCCGATCCGGAGCGGACGAGGGTGCCGGTGGCGGCGTCGCGGATCACGACCTTGCAGGACTGGGTGGAGCTGTCGACTCCCGCTACGAGCATGGGCATGGCGTCAGCGTGCTCCGAGGAGGTGCTCGAGGGCCAGCTGATTGAGACGGATGAACGCGAACGAGCGCTCGGCGGCCGCTTCGGCGTCGAACTCCTCGAACGCGGACGCGTCGGCGAGCAGGTCCGCGGCCGTCTCCCCCGTGGCGAGGGTGGGCTCCGCGAGTTCGAAGACGCCGGAGGCGGCCAGGGCCTCCTGGACCTCGGAGTCGGCGCGGAACGCGGCGGCCCGCTCGGCGAGGAGCAGGTACATGCGCATGTTCGCCGCGGCGGACGCCCACACGCCGTCGTACCCGTCCGTGCGGGAGGGCTTGTAGTCGAAGTGCCGCGGCCCCTCGTAGCGAGGGCCGCCGTTCGGGAAGCCGTTCTCGAGGAGGTCCACCGTGAAGAACGCGCTCGTGAGGTCGCCGTGGCCGAACACGAGGTCCTGGTCGTACTTGATGCCGCGCTGGCCGTTGAGGTCGATGTGGAAGAGCTTGCCGGCCCACAGCGCCTGCGCGATCCCGTGCGAGAAGTTCAGGCCCGCCATCTGCTCGTGCCCGGTCTCGGGGTTCAGGCCCACGATGTCGCCGTGCTCGAGCTCGGCGATGAACGCCAGCCCATGGCCCACGGTGGGCAGGAGGATGTCCCCGCGCGGCTCGTTCGGCTTGGGCTCGAGCGCGATCCGCAGGCCGTAGCCCTTCTCCTTGATGTACGCCGCGGCGGTGTCCACGCCCTCGCGGTACCGGTTCAGGGCGGCGTTGAGGTCCTTCGAGCCGTCATACTCCGAGCCCTCGCGCCCGCCCCACATCACGAACGTCTCAGCGCCGAGCTCCGCCGCGAGGTCGATGTTGCGCAGGACCTTCGCGAGGCCGAACCGGCGCACCGAGCGGTCGTTGGACGTGAACCCGCCGTCCTTGAAGACCGGGTGGCTGAAGAGGTTCGTGGTGACCATCGGGACCTTGAGGCCCGTCTCCTCGAGCGCGGACTGGAAGCGCTTGAGGATGAGCTCGCGCTCGCTCGCCGGGGCGCCGAACGGGACGAGGTCGTTGTCGTGGAACGTGACGCCGTAGGCGCCGAGCTCGGCGAGCCGGTGGACCGCCTCGACTGGGTCGAGGGCCGCGCGCGTCGGCACGCCGAACGGGTCGTTGCCCGTCCAGCCGACGGTCCAGAGGCCGAACGTGAACCTGTCCGCAGGACTGGGGACACGGGTGGGGGTCAGTGCCATGGGAGCTCCTCGCTGAACCGCCGGATAGGCCGGCCATGAATTAGTATGTGTTATTAACTATATGGACTGTAGCGACTGTGATGTGATGTGGTCAACACTTTTCTGCGGGAGGGACCGATGGCTTCTCAGGCTCCGCCAGCCCCTGGACGCGTCGGCGACGTCCGGCGGCGCAACCTCGCGCTCGTCCTCGGCCGCGTGGACCCGGACGGGGCCGCGACGCGCGCCGAGATCGCGGCCGCAACGGGCCTGACCAAGGCATCGGTCTCGAGCCTCGTCGCAGACCTGCTCGAGACGGGGCTCATCGAGGAGCTCGGCGTGACGCGCGACGGCGAACGCGGCCGCCCCGGGATGGGCCTCGCCCTCAATCGGCGCCGCGGCGCCCTCGGGGCCGAGATCAACGTCGACTACCTCGCCGTCGGCGTGCTCGACCTGCACGGGGAGCTCCGCGTCCACGAGACCGTCGAAGCCGCCAATCAGGGCAGGCGCCCTGAGCATGTCCTGGCCGACCTGGACGGACTCGCGGCCCGGGTGCGCGACGCCGCCGCCGCCGAGGGCATCGAGCTCCTGGGCGGCGGGCTCGCCGTCCCGGGCCTCGTCGAGCCCGAGACCGGACTCGTGGCCATGGCGCCGAACCTCGCCTGGTCCGATGTGCCCCTCGCCGGGGCCCTGGCCAGTCTGGCACCGAGGGCGCCCTTCGGCGTCGAGGTCTCCAACGAGGCGGACAGCGCCGCCCTCGCCGAGCTCTGGTACGGCCGCGGCTCCTCCGCGGACGCCTACCTGTACCTCTCGGGCGAGGTCGGCGTGGGCGGTGGGCTGGTGATCGGCTCGGAGCTGTTCACCGGCGCCGGCGGGCACGCGGGCGAGGTGGGGCACGTCGTCGTCGACCCGCGGGGGCTCCGGTGCTCGTGCGGTGGGCGCGGCTGCGTCGAGACGGTCGCCGGCCAGGGCGCGATCCTCGCCGCGGCGGGCATCACCGGGGCGGGAAGCACGACGGCGGCACGCCTCGTCGCGCTGCAGGCCGCCCTCGGCGAGGGAGACGCCCGGGCGATCGGCGCCGTCGAGCGCGCCGGCGAGGCGCTCGCGGTCGCCGTCATCGCGGCGGCGCGGCTCGTGGACCTCTCGGCCGTGGTCCTCGGGGGCCACTTCGCGACGCTGCGGGAGACCATCGGGCCGTCGCTCGAGACTGCCCTCGCGGACCTCGCTCCGGGACGCGTCACCTCGGTCCGGTTCTCGGAGCTCGGCACGACCGCCGCGCTGAGGGGTGCGGCCGGCGCCGCGCTCCGCCGGGCCCTGGCGGCGCCGCACGCGCTCCTGCCCTGACGGCCGCTCGGCTACTGGCTTCGCCTGGCGCTACGTGGCCCTCCGGCCCTGGGTGGCCCCTGCGGTGGAGCGGAAGACGACGACGGCCTGCTGCCCGGCCGGACTGAGCCGGCGGTTGGCGAGGTGCGCCAGAAGGATCCTGCGCGCCGGGGAATTCTCCAGCGCGACGATGGCGATGTCGGGTCGCAGCGCGCTGAGCGCGAGCCGGGGTGCGAGGGCGATGCGATCCCTGCCGCGACCATGCCCTGGGTCTCCTGGTAGTCATTCGCGGCGAAGGCGATGCGGGGTTCGAAGCCTGCATGGCGGCAGACGCGGCTGAGGACGTCGGCGACGGGGTGCTCATCGCGGACGATCCACTCCTGGTCCCGGAGGGTGCCGATGCTGACGGGACCGCCGTCGGCGAGGGGGTGTCCGTGCGGGACGAGGAGCACTGTCGGGTCGTTCACGAGCGGTGTGGTGGCCAGTTCGTCGTCCTCGATGCGCTCCCACGGGTAGTCCCACAGGAGGGTGAGTTCGATGTCCCGGCGCTTGAGCCGCTCGATGAGGCCCGCGCGCCGTGCGCTGACCACGGTGATGGCCACCTTCGGGTAGCGCGCCCGGAACGCGAGCACGACGTCGGGCAGGAGCGAGGCGCCGACCGTGGGAAAGGTGCCCAGCCGCAGCTGGCCCCTCCGCAGGCCCGCGAACTCGTCCATCTCGGCGTGCGCCGCCTCGATCGTCCTATCGATCTCGTCCGCATAGCGCAGCAGCGCCACGCCCGCCTCGGTCAGGGCCACCCCCCTGGGGTGCCGCTCCACGAGCGCCACCCCCATCTCGCGCTCCAGCTTGGAGATCTGCTGGGAGACCGCGGACGTCGTGAAGGACAGGGCGGCCGCGGCGGAGGTCAGGGAGCCCAGACGCCCCACTGCGCGCAGGAGATGGAGCCGGCGGAGGTCGAGGTCAGCCACCCGATGAGTTTAGCAGGAGTAGATAGTCCTCCACTTTTCCGTGATTGTGCTGAAGGCTCACTCCCTTGATCGTAGAAGGAGCAGGCGCTGTGAGGCGCGATACACCATGCGCGATAGCGCGATACATGAAGGAGGTGACCGTGCAGCTCCGCGGTCATTGGTACCGAGGCGGTACGAGCAAGTGCTGGCTCTTCGACTCTCAGGACGTGTCCCGGCACGCCCGCTCTCCCGAGGAGATCCTCCGACTCCTGGCCGACGCCTTCGGCGCCGGGGACGCCCGCCAGCTCGACGGCGTCGGCGGCGGGACCTCGACGACTTCGAAGGCCGCGATCATCACCGCCACCCCGGGCGGGCCCTCGGACCTCGACTACCTGTTCGCCCAGGTGGGGATCGGCGAGCCGACCGTGGAGCTGGGCTCCAACTGCGGCAACTGCGCCACCGCCATCGCGCTGTACGCCCTCCAGGCCGGCATCATTGCCGCCCAGGAGGGCACCACCCGGGTCCGGATGCGCAACCTCAACACCGGGGCCGTGCTGACCGGCACGATCGCGACCCCGGGCCGGCGCGTCCCGGCGTCCGGGCGGGCGACGGTCCCCGGCAGCAGCGCGCTCGGCGTGCCGGTGAGCCTGTCCTTCCACGCCCCGTGGGGCCAGACGACCGGCAGCGTTCTCCCGACCGGCAGGGCGGCAGACGAACTGGCCGTCGGGAGGGCAACGCTCACCGCGACCATGGTGGACGCCGGCGCCCCCGCAGCCCTCCTCCTCGCCGACGAGCTCGGGATCGACCTGGCCTCGATGGACGCCGGCCTCGCCGCGCACCTTCCCCAGCTCCTCGCGGCCCGGGCCGCAGCCGGCCTGGCGATGGGCCTGAGGAAGCCGGAGGACCCGCCGCAGAACGCGATCCCGAAGATCGGGGTCGTGGCCCCCGCGGCCGACTACACGGCCGCCGACGGCACACTCGTCCCGGCCGGCAGCCACGACCTGCGGGTGCGCATGCTCTCGATGCTCGCACCCCACCCCGCCATCGGCCTCACCTCCGCCGTCGCGGTCTCCCTCGCGGCAGCCGTGCCCGGATCGGTCGTGGCAGACGCCCTGGCAGCACGTCATGGCAGCCAGCAGACCCGGCTCCTGCGCCTCGGCACACCCGCCGGGGTCATCACCGCCGACGTCGTCACCGACGCGGGCGGCACGGTCACCGAAGTCGCCCTCCACCGGGCGGCGCGCCAGCTCGCCGTCGCCGACATCGACGTCGCCCGCACCGTGGCCCAGACGGCCTGACCCTCGTCCCCCGCCCTGCCATCATGGAAGGGCCCACCCAGGAAGTTGTTCAATGAAGATCAAGTCCATCCTCGGACACCTCTATGTCCAGGTCCTCATCGGAGTCGCACTCGGTGTCCTCGTCGGCGCCCTCTGGCCAGACCTCGGTTCCTCGCTCCAGCCCCTCGGCGACGGATTCGTCAAGCTGGTGAAGTTCCTCATCGCACCGATCGTCTTCTGCACGATCGTCAGCGGCATCACCTCGCTGACCGACACCAAGAAGGTCGGGCCGACCCTGCTGCGCTCGCTCGGGCTCTTCTACGTGCTCACCGCCCTCGCCCTCGCCCTGGGCCTCGGTGCGGTCCTGCTCTTCCAGCCGGGAACGGGCATGCACATCGACCCCGCCCACCTCAACGCGTCCGTCGCGTCGAAGTACACGAGCCAGCTGCCAAGCAGCAACCCCGCGGACTTCCTGCTGAACATCATCCCCTCCACCCTCGTGGGCGCCTTCGCCAACGGCGAGGTCCTGCCCGTCCTCCTGGTCGCCCTCCTGTGCGGGTTCGCGTTCACCAGGCTGGGGGCTCCCGGCAAGCTCGCCCTCGAGGTCGTCAACAGCTTCAACAAGCTGCTGTTCGTCGTCTTCGGCTACATCATGAAGGTCGCCCCGATCGGCGCGTTCGGGGCGATGGCGTACACCGTCGGCAAGTATGGCGCCCACTCCATCGGCAACCTCGGAATGCTCATCCTCGCCTTTTACGCAGCCTGCATCGCCTTCGTCTTCATCGGCCTCGGCATCCTCGCCAAGATCACCGGCTTCAGCCTCTGGCACCTCCTGCGCTACTTCAAGGACGAGTTCTTCATCGTCCTCGCCACCTCCTCGAGCGAGCCTGTGCTGCCCCGCCTGCTCTCCAAGCTCGAGCGGATCGGCTGCGAACGCGGCATCGTAGGACTCGTCGTCCCGACCGGATACTCCTTCAACCTCACCGGCACCGCCATCTACCTCACCCTCGCCTCGATGTTCATCGCCCAGGCCTGCGACATCCACCTCAGCTGGGGCCAGATCCTCCTCATGCTCGGCATGATGCTGCTGACCTCCAAGGGCGCGGCCGGGGTCAGCGGCAGCGGCTTCGTCGCCCTCGTCGCCACCCTCACCGTCATGCCCACGCTCCCGGTCGCGGGGGTGGCCCTGATCGTCGGCATCGACCGGTTCATGAGCGAAGCGCGCGCCCTCACCAGCACGGTCTGCAACATCGTCTCGTGCATCGCCGTGGCGCGCTGGGAGAAGGCCCTGGACACTGACGTCCTGCAGGCCGAGCTCAGCTCAGGATTCGTCCCCACCGAAGCCGAGAAGCACGCCCTCGACGTGGCGGTGCCGGCCCACTGAGTCGCGGGCGCGTCATGCGTCCCCGAGGTCATGCCTCAAGGGCGTGGATGCGCCAGCGGGCCTCGTGCTCATGGCCGGGTCCGAGCCAGACGACGTCGATGCCGCTCGCGAACGCGTTGGGCGGGCACGTCATGGGCTCGACGGCGAGGCCGAGCCGGTTGGGCGCGGGGGCCGGCCTGTCCGCCGTGTGGACCTGGACCCAGGGACACGCAGCGTCCCACTGCATCACAACGCCGGCACCGCCAGGATCACGGACCGTGACCCTGGCGGTGCCAGCGGCGTCGAAGCGGACGCCCGTGAACGCATGGTCGATCTCCGTCGGACCGATCGGACGCGCAACCGTGAAGTCGAAGGGGCGCCCCGCCACCGCCCGCACACCGACGGGCAGGAGCCGTTCCGGGGTGACCTCGAGGAACTCCTCCGCCGGCAGCTCGAGCTCCCACGAGTCCAGCGGCGACGGCCCGGCGACGAGGTAGGGATGCGGGCACACCCCGTAGGGCGCGATCCCCTCGCCCACGTTGACCGCGCGCACGGACCAGTCGAGCCCGCCGGGATCGTCGGGGTCCCAGAGGCCCTCGGCCCGCACCGCGTACCGCGCCTCGAGCCGGACCCGGAACGGATACCCCGCGTTCGGGGCGAGGTCGAGGGCGAAGGCGGCCGATGCGCCGTCGTGGGCCACGAGCTCCCACTGCCGCGAGAACGCGAGCCCGTGGAGCGCACAGCCGCGCTCGGGCTCGTTGACCGGCACCTCGAGCCCGCGTCCGCCGGCCGTGTAGCGCCCGTCGGCGAGGCGATTGGGCCAGGGAGCGGCGACGATGCCGCGGAAGTCGGGGATCGGGCCCTCGGGGTCGAACGGGACCACGAGATCGCGGCCGCCGAACGTCAGCGCCGCGAGCGCCGCCGCCGTGGGGGTCACGACGGCGGCGTACCCGCCCGCGCGGAGCACCGCGCCTCGATGGCTCATGCGGAGAGGGAACCCTCGCGAGCGCCCGCGAGGTCCTCGAGCACGACGGCGCTCGGCCGCTCCGCGCGGCTGCCCACCGCCACAGCACGGCCGCCGTGCGCGGACTCGAGCAGCGATTCCATGACGTCCAGCACGTGGAACGCGAGGGTCCCCCCGGCGCGCGGCTCGGCTGCCGGTCCCTCCGTCTCGAGGGTCGCGGCGAGGTCGGCGATCCCGTAGCCCCGCCCCGAGTCCACGTAGCCAGCCGAGACCGGGAGCGTCTCCCACCGATGGCCGCCCAGCCGGTGCACGCGCGTGTCTCCGTCGAAGTGGTTCGGGTCCGGCACTGCGAGCGTCCCGAGGGATCCGTGGACCTCGATGTTGGCCGAGTGCGTCGCGACGGCGTCGAAGCTCATGACGAGGGTCGAGAGGGCGCCGGACTCGTGCGTCAGGACGCCCGTCACGTGCGTGTCGGTCGTGACGGGGATGCGTTCCCCCGCCCGGGGGCCGGAGCCGATGACCCGCTCGGACCGCGTGTGGCTCGCGGCCCCGGTGACCGAGACAACGGGGCCGAGGAGCGTCACGAGCGCCGTGACGTAGTACGGTCCCATGTCCAGCAGCGGGCCGCCGCCGGGCACGTAGTAGAAGTCCGGGTTCGGGTGCCAGCGCTCGTGCCCGGGGGTGACCATGGTCGCCGTCGCGGCGACGGGAGCGCCGATGAGGCCGTCGTCGATCGCCTTCCGGGCGGTCTGTATGCCCGTGCCGAGCACCGTGTCCGGTGCGCAGCCGACGACGACACCCGCCGCCCGCGCGGCGTCGAGCACCGTCCGCGCCTCCCGCGTGGTCGCGGCGAGCGGCTTCTCGCCGTAGACGTGCTTGCCCGCGGCGATCGCGGCGAGCGCGACCTCGGCGTGGGCGGCCGGGATCGTGAGGTTCAGGACGAGGTCCACGTCCTCGGCGGCGAGGAGCTCCCCGACGCCGACGGCACGCACCCCCTCCCCGTACTCCGCGGCGACCTGCGCGGCCCGGGCCGCGTCCAGGTCCGCGACCGCGACGAGCCGCATGTCGCCGAGCCGCCGGAAGCTGTCCAGGTACTGGCCCACGATCTTCCCGCATCCGATGATTCCGATGCGCAGAGGATTGCCTACCGGCTTGCCCACAGCAGGCCCCTTTCGATGATGGTGCGGACGTTGGCGTCCTCGAGGATTTCCACCCGGTGGCCGGGCGTGGACACGAAGACGCGGCCCTTGCCCCACTCGCGTGTCCAGATCGCCGGGGAGGTGACCTCGCGGTGCCACGGGTCCCATGGCCGGACCTTCTGGGTGGTCGTGGCGAGGACATCGATGTAGTCGTCGGCGAGGACCCAGTACTGCTCGGTCACGAGATCGAAGTCCGCGATTCCGCGCGTGATCGGGTGCTCGGCGGCGGCCGGAAGCATGTTCACGGTGTAGGGGACATAGTTGTCCGACTGCTCGCCGGTCCGCTCGTCGGGGTGCTTGCCCGGGTGGCACGCGAACTGGCCGCCGATGAGGTGCAGGTAGTCGGACGTGTTGCGGTACGAGTCGGCGATGCCGCCGTGCCACCCGGCCAGCCCAGTGCCGTTCTCGACAGCGGCCCGGAGGCCCTCGAACTCATCCTTCTCGATCGTGGACATGGTCATGCACTGCATCACGAGGTCCACCGTGGCCATGTATTCGGCATCGGCGTAGATCTTCGGGGATTCTTCGATCCTGACCTCGTAGCCGTTGGCCAACAGGTGCGGGATGAACAGGTCGGTGGCCTGGATGGGCTGGTGCCCGTCCCAGCCGCCGCGCACCACGAGCGCGTTCTTGGTGTGTGTCATGGGTTTCCTCTGGTTGGTCAGCGGGTGCTGAAGGCCGCGTCGAAGGCCGCGGCCGATCGCCTCGAGCGTGCGCGGCCCGGACCGGGTCGAGGTGGTCGCCGTGCCATCAGGCACCCCCGACCTTGGTCCAGCGGCTCTCGTCCGCGGCGCTGGTCTCGACGGCCGCGAGGACTCGCTGGACCTGGAGGGCGTCGGCGAACGACGGCGCGGGCTGCTTCCCTGCCGCAATCGCCTCCACGAGGTCCACGACCTGGTGGGTGAAGCCGTGCTCGTACCCGAGCCCGTGCCCCACCGGCCACCAGTGGCCCGTGTACGGGTGGTCGGGCTCGGTCACCTGGATCCGGCGGAAGCCCGCGTTGGGCTCCTGGGCCCTGTCGTAGACCCACAGCGAGTTCATGTCCTCGAAGTCGAACGCGAGGGCGCCCTCCGTGCCGTTGAGCTCGAGGCGCATCGCGTTCTTCCGGCCCAGCGCGAACCGGGTCGCCTCGAACACGCCGATCGCGCCGCCGTCGAGCCGGGCGGTGAACGCCGCGGCGTCGTCGACCGTCACGTGGCCGCGCTCGGCGTCGGCACCGCCCCGGCCGCCCAGCCCCACGAAGTCCCCGGCGATGGGCCGCTCCGTCACGAAGGTCTCGGTCAGGGCGGAGACCCCCGTGATGTTCTGGCCGCTGATCCACTGGGCAGCGTCGATGATGTGCGCCCCGATGTCACCGAGGGAGCCGGATCCGGACTTCGTCCTGTCGAGCCGCCAGGTGAGCGGCGCGTCCTCGTCCGTGAGCCAGTCCTGGAGGTACTGGGCGCGCACATGCCGCACCCGGCCCAGCTCGCCGGCGGCGACCAGCCGCTGGGCCAGGGACAGCGCGGGGGTGCGGCGGTAGGAGAACCCGCACATCGCGAACACGCCGCGCGCCGCGGCGGCATCCGCGACCGCCGTCATCCGCTCCGCCTCGGCGACCGAGTTCGCGAGCGGCTTCTCGCAGAGCACGTGCTTCCCGGCCTCGAGCGCGGCCATCGCGATCTCGGCGTGCGTGTCCCCGGGCGTGCAGATGTCGATGAGGTCGATGTCGTCCCGGTCGATGAGCCTGCGCCACTCCGTCTCCGTGGACTCCCAGCCGAGCTTGGCGGCGGCCGTGGCGACCCGCTCCGGGTCCCGGCCGGCCACCGCCGCCATCACCGGAGTCAGCGGCAGGTCGAAGAACCGCGGCGCGGTCCGCCACGCCTGCGAATGCGCAGCCCCCATGAAGGCGTGTCCCACCATCCCCACGCGCAGGGGCCTCGGCTCGGTCATGTCCATTCCTTTCACTTGCTGAACCCTGCCGTCAGGCCGCTCACGAGCTGGCGCCGCGCCACGACGTACACGACGAGGAGCGGCAGCGTGGCAAGCACCACGGAGGCGAGGACGGCGGGGATGTTGACGCTGAACTCGCCCTGGAACGTCCACAGCGACAACGGCAGGACCCGCGTCTCGGGGCTCTGGGTGAGGATGAGCGGGAAGAGGAACCCGTTCCACACGTTGAGCGCGTCGTAGATGCCCACGGTCACGACCGCCGGCCGCACGAGGGGCAGCGCGAGCCGCCACATCATCGCCCAGTCGCTGGCCCCGTCAAGGCGCATCGACTCGAACAGCTCGTTCGGGACGTCGCGGAGGAAGTTGGAGAGGATCAGCACGGAGATCGGGATCGCGAACGCGACCGACGGCAGGATGAGCGCGAGCAGCGTGTCGTACATGTGGGCCCGCGTGATCATCCAGTAGATGGGGATGATCGTCGCGTGCAGCGGGATCGCGAGGCCCAGGAGGAACAGGCGGTTGGTCCAGTTCACGAACCAGCCCCTGCCGCGGACAATCGCGTACGCCGCCATGAAGGAGACGAGCAGCGTGGGCACCACGCTCCCGACCGTCACAATGACGCTGTTCGCGAAGTACCGCGCGAAGTCGCTCCCGAGCACGAGCGCGTAATTGTCGAACGTCGGGTTGGCCGGCGGCGCCAGCGGGTTGGTCGCGAAGAACCCGTCCTGGTTCTTGAGGCTCGTGATCACGACGTAGTAGATGGGCAGGATGATGATCGCGAGCCACAGCCAGCCGCCGAGCGCGCCGACGACGTTGGGCCGGGTGCGGCCGCGGCGCCCCGGCCGCGGCGCGTCCTGCGCACGACGGCGCACGGGAGCCTCGCGCTCGACGGGTGCATGGGTCATGGAAGCCATCAGGCGCCCTCCAATTGGCTGGCGTTGCGGTTCTTGCCGCCGAGGCGCTGCAGGATGAGCGCGAGGGCCACGCCGATGACGACGAGGATCACCCCGAGCGCGCTCGCGGCGCCCATGTCGTTGGCCTTGAACCCGGTCAGGTACATGTGCAGGGGCAGGAGGCGGGTCGAGTACCCGGGGCCGCCCGCCGTGAGGACGAAGATCAGGTCGAAGTACGCGAGCGATCCGACGGCCATGAGCGTCGAGGAGGTGATGATCGTGTACTTCAGCTGCGGGAGCGTGATGCTGAGGAACTGCTGGAGCCGGCCGGCGCCGTCGATCTGGGCGGCCTCGTAGAGCGAGACCGGGATCTGCCGCACGCCGCCCTGGTAGATGAGCGTGTGGAACGGCACGAACTGCCATGCGATGACGAACACGACCACGAACAGCACGAGGTCGGAGTTGCCGAGCCAGTCCTGCGCGAGAGCGGGGATCCCGAGGCCCGGCCCCATGCCGAAGTTCGGGTCGAGGAGCGCCTTGAACGCGATCGCGATCGCGGCCGAGGAGAGCAGGAGCGGCAGGAAGTACAGGACCGCGAGGGCCGCCCGGTACTTCTGGCCGCCCGCCGTGAACACGCCGAGCAGGAGGCTGATCGGGGTCTGGACAATGTACGAGAAGACCATGATCTTCGCCGTCACGATCAGCGCGTTGCCCGTCACCGGATCGGTGAGGGTGCGCGCCCAGGAGGCGACGCCGTCGAACGTGATCTCCCCCAGCCCATCCCACTGTGTGAAGCTCAGTGCGACGACGCCGAGCAGCGGGACGATCGCGAAGACGAGGAAGAAGAAGAGCGCCGGAGCGGCAAGCCACCCCGACGGGCCCGCCTCGCGGGCCCGTCGGAGGGCGGAGGTGGTGAGAGCCATGCCTACTTGCCGATCGTCGCGTTCATCGTGCTGGCGAACTGATCGGGGGTGATCTTCTTGAGGAAGATCTGGTCGAGGTTGGCGAGCATCGCGTCGCCCTGGGCCGGGCTGAGCGCCTGGTCCCACGAGAGCGTGAAGCTCGGAGCGTTCTTGACCATGCCGTAGACGAACGTCAGGAAGTCCTTGTCCGGTGAGGCGGCGAGCTTGCCCTCGATGCCCTTGACCACCGGGACCGCGCCGGAGTCGATGAGGCCCTGGGTGTTCTCGTCGTTGAACATGCCGGTCTTGATGTAGTCGAGCGCGGCCTTCTTCTGGGCGTCCGTGGCCTTGGAGGAGATGGACCAGAAGTTGGACGGGTTGCCCACGATGCCGGCCGGGTCGCCCTTGCCCCCCGCTACCGTGGGGAACGTCGTGTAGCCGATCGTGCCGTTCTTGATGGCGTCAGGGGCATTCTTCTTCAGGGTCTGGTAGATCCAGCCGCCCTGGAGGATCATCGCGGCCTTGCCGGTGTAGACGAGGGCCTGGTCTGCGTTGCTGTCCGCGGCGATCGAGGAGAAGCCGTTGACGAATCCGCCAGCGTCGACGAGCTGCTGGATCTTGGTGAGCGCCTCTGTCACGGCCGGGTTGGACCACGCGTTGGGCTTGTTCGCGGCGATGTCCGCGAAGACCTGCGGGCCGCCGATCCGATCCACGAGGTACTCGAGCCACATGAGGTCAGGCCACTTCGACTGGCCGCCCAGCGCGAAGGGCGCGATGCCCGCGGCCTTGAACTTCGGGACGAGCGCCATGAGCTCGTCCCAGGTCTTGGGCGGCTGGGCGCCGATCTTGTCGAAGAGGTCCTTGTTGAAGTACAGCACCACGGGCTGGGCGTTGTTGTTCGGGATCGCGTAGGTCTTGCCGTCGATCACGCCGTTCTGGAGCACAGACGGGAGGTAGCGGTCCTTGACGTCCGGGTTCTGGGCCAGGAAGTCGGAGAGGTCAGCGACCTGGCCGGCGTCCACGTAGGACTTGAGGACGCCGCCGCCCCAACCGTAGATGAACGTGGGCCCCTGTCCGGCGCCGACGGCGGTCCGGACCTTGGTCTTGTAGGCGTCGTTCGCGAAGAGGTCGAGCTTGATGGTCTCGCTCGCGTGGGAGCTGTTCCACGAGTCGACCGACTTCTTGAGGACGGCCTCGTTGCCGCCGGTCAGCCCCCACATCGTGGCCGAGTCCGCACTCACGGCGGTGCCCGCGGGTCCGGCCGAGCCGCAGGCTGCGAGGGTGACGGCGAGTGCGCCGGCGACGAGGGCTGCCGAGGCCTTGCGCAGTGTCTGGATCTTCATGGTCGTGGGTTCATCCTCCGGGGTCGTCGCCGCCCGTGCGGGGCGGTCTGGAGTTGCGACCTTGAGCGAAATATTTCGGTTTCCTATCGGGCCGCACAGCAACCGTAGGGTGTGACTCGAATCACGGTCAAGGGGTCTGGATGAAAAAGTTCAGGTCATTGACGAAACCGGATGCCGCCTGATCACTGCCAATATTGGCACGATGTCAGCGAGACGCTTGACGGCGCCGTCCTGCGCATCCGAGACTGGCATAACGAAATAGTTTCGAAAGAGTGGATCCATGACCTTCACCACGACAGGCGCCAAGCCCACACTGGCCGCTATCGCGCGCCTCACGGGCGTCTCGGCCCCCACCGTCTCGAAGGTCGTCAACGGGCGCGAGGACGTCTCGCCGGAGACCCGCGCCAAGGTGCTCGCGGCCCTCGAGGAGGCGGGGTACCAGTCGCCCGGCCAGCGCCGCACCGCCGCCGGACCAGTCGTCGTCGAGGTCGCGTTCGACGCCATCAACTCGAACTACGCCACGACCGTCCTCAGCGGAATCCTCGACTTCGCCGCCGAGGCCGACGTCGAGGTCCTGCTGAGCACCACTCGGCACGTCCGCTCGCAGGGTGGCGATCTCGGCAGCCGGGCGCAGCGGATGCTCGACGAGGGGCGCGCGGGCATGATCGTCGTGACCTCGGCCTTCGCGGAGTCCCAGCTCATGGCCTTCCGGCGCCGGCAGATCCCCGTCGTCGTCATCGATCCGCTCAACCCGCCGCCGGC
Source organism: Sinomonas cyclohexanicum (assembly GCF_020886775.1). Taxonomy (GTDB): domain Bacteria; phylum Actinomycetota; class Actinomycetes; order Actinomycetales; family Micrococcaceae; genus Sinomonas; species Sinomonas cyclohexanicum. The sequence continues at coordinate 489,107 of NZ_AP024525.1, read as the reverse complement.
CGACGTCGTGAGCGTCGGCGCCACGAACTGGGCGGGCGGCAGGGCCGCGGCCGAGCACCTCCTGGACCTCGGCCACCGCCGCATCGCCTACCTTGGGGGACCCGAGTCGGCCGAGTGCAACCAGGCACGGCTCCACGGCTACATGTCCGCCCTCATGTCCCGCGGCATCGACGTCGATCCGGGTCTCGTGATCCACGGCAACTTCCGCACCGAATACGGCATCGAGGGGCTCGCACGGCTCCTTGCGCTGCCCGAGCGGCCCACCGCGATCTTCGCCGGCAACGACGCGATCGCCGTCGGGGTCCTGAGGGAGGCCCGGCGCCGCGGCATCCGGGTGCCCGAGGAGCTGAGCCTCGTAGGGTTCGACGGGACGGCGCTCGCCGAGGACTCCGTCCCAGCCCTGACGTCCGTCTCCCAGCCGCTGCACGATATGGGGCGCGCGGCTCTGCGCACAGTGCTGCGCCAGTCCCGCGGCGAGCAGCTCGACTCGCACCGCGTCGAGCTCGCGACCCAGCTCGTGGTGCGGGAGTCGACGGCGCCCCCCGCGGGCTGAGGCGGACTGGCAGTAGCATGCTCTGACAGCCTGGCGAGAGGAGCGGACGTGGACCTTCAGGATGCGGTCATGGTCGTCACGGGCGCGTCCTCGGGCATCGGGGCCGCGACCGCGCGGGCGGCAGCGGCGGCCGGCGCTCGGCTCGTCCTCGCCGCGAGGCGCTACGACCGGATCAGCGAGCTGGCCGCGGAGCTCCCCGACGCGATCGCGGTGCGCTGCGATGTCACGGACGGCAACCAGGTCCGGGCCGTGGTCGATGCGGCGCTCGGCCGGTACGGGCGCGTCGACATCCTCGTGAACAACGCGGGCCAGGGCCTGCATGTACCCCTCGAGTCCGTCGATCCCGACGACTTCCGCGCTGTCCTCGAGCTCAACACCGTGGCGCCGCTCGTGGCCATGCAGGCCGTCCTGCCAGCGATGCGGGCGCAGGGCGGGGGAAGCATCATCAACGTCAGCTCGGGCACCACGCGCCGCCCGCTCCCCGGCACCGGCGCCTATACCGCGTCGAAGGCGGCGCTCGACGTGCTGTCCACCATCGCAAGGGCCGAGTTCGCCGATTCCGGGGTCGTCGTCTCGACCGTCTACCCGTTCATCACCGCGACCGAGTTCCACCGTGTTCTGCGGGCGGGCGCCGGTCCCGTGGTCCGGGCCGGGGGCCCGCGTCCCCAGTCCGCGGAGCAGGTCGCCGAGGTGATCCTCGGCCTCGTCCGCTCGGGGGAGCCGAGCGCGGACCTGATCCCGGTCCAGTTCGGCGGAACCTACGAGGGCTAGGCGGCAGCGCCTCGGCCGAGGTACGCTCCGGCACTCCGGCGAGGCCGCGCCGTCGTGCGCTCAGCCCTGCGGGAGCGGCGGCAGCTTCCCGTCCCGATAGGCCACCGTGCTGCGCTTGAAGATCCCCGCGAAGAGCGAGAGGCCCACATCCGCCATCCCCGGCCGGCCCTGGATCCCCTCCATCACGCCGCGCAGCTCCGCTAGGCTCCGGGCCGCGACCTGGACGAGGATGCGGCCCGAGACGTTCGCGGCCCACCGCGTGATCGGCAGGTCCGCGACGTGGCGTCCGGCTGCCTCCAGCGCGTCAGGGTCGGTGCGGAGTGTCAGGAAGGCCTCGATGGGGTACCCGATCGAGGCGGGGTCCAGGATCGCCCGCACGTACAGCCCGCCGCCGGCGATGAGCGCCTCGAGCCGCCTGCTGGCGGTGGCCTTGGACACGCCCAGGCCGGACGCCAGCTCGTCGATCGTGGCGCGCCCGTTCGCGCGAAGGAGCTCGGCGAGTGCCACGTTCGCCTCGTCGAGCCGGGGCATGCCGAGCTCCGCGTAGCGCGTGGGGTACTGGGTCAGCTCGGAGGCGGCCAGCGCGTCGTACTGGTCGTGGCTGAGGAGGTCCGGCCGCCACCCGGACACGGTGCGGTAGTACTCGAAGATCGGCTCGAGGGAGAAGTCCCGCACGCCAACGAGCCCCGCGACGTCCCGGTACAGGAACGGCCCGACCGCGTCCTGGGTGAGGGAGAGCTCCGCGACGCACTCGCTCCCGCCGGCCAGGGCGCTGACCCAGTGCGTCTCGGGCCGCTCGGCGAGCGCCGTGGCGATGCCCGTCACCGCCGGCGGCGCCGCGCTGACCCGGAGCATGTACAGGTCCACCGGCGCGAGCGCAGGGTTCGGGAACGACTGGACGCGCACCGTGCCGGATGCGAGCAGGCGGTTGCCCCGGCGTGCGACGGTTCGCTCCTGCTGTCCGAGGACCTCGGCGATCTGCCGCCACGAGGCGCGCCCGTTGCGGATCAGGGCGGCCGTGATCTGCCGGTCCAAGTCGTGAGCTGCATGGGCGCCATCCTTTCACGCACGGGACACCCCACCGACCCGCAGGAGGTGCGCCCGCAGTGCTACTTCCCGAGGTAGACGAGCAGCCCGGTGAGCGCTGCTCCCGTGCCGTTGACCACGGACAGCTCGGCGTCCGGGGCGAAGTGCGGCGAGTGGTTGCCGGCCGGGGCCTTGCCGTCGGCGAACTCCTCGGCGCGGAAGCCGCCGAAGGACCAGAACACGCCGGGCACGCCGATCGCATCGCTGAGCCAGCCGGCGTCCTCGGAACCCATCCCCAGCCGCTCGTCCTCGACGGCGTCCTCGCCGAACCCGGCACGGAGGGCCGCTGCCACGCGGGCGGCGTGCTCCTCGTCGTTGAACAGGCGCGGGAAGCGGTTGATCTCGGCGATGGCGGGCTCGTCGATGCCGGAGGCGGCGGCCTCGGCCGAGACGATGCGCCGAATCGAGGACAGGACGTGCTCGCGGGTCTCCTCGTCCGGCGTGCGGACGTTGAGGCTGAATTCCGCGGTCTCGGGGATGATGTTCTCCTTCAGGCCCGCGTGGAAGGTGCCGACGGTGACGACGGCGGGGGTCTGCGGCGCGAGCTCGCGGGACACGATGGTCTGGAGTCGCAGCACCATCGAGGCCGCCGCGACGATCGGGTCGAGGGACTTCTCGGGCTGCGATCCGTGGGCCTGGCGCCCGCGCACCGTGACTCGCCACGAGTCGGCGAGCGCGGCCATGTTGCCGCCGCGGAGCCTGAACGTGCCCGCGGCCTGGGGCATGACGTGCTGGGCGAGGACGATCTCGGGTCGGGGCGCGCGGTCCCACAGTCCGTCGTCGACCATGGCCTTGGCGCCCCAGGCGGTCTCCTCTCCGGGCTGGAAGATGAGCACGAGGGTCCCGGCCCACGCGTCGCGCTGCTCCGCGAGGTACTGGGCGGCGGCCAGTGCCGTGGTGATGTGGGTGTCGTGCCCGCAGCCGTGCATCACGGGCGCCTCGCTGCCGTCGGGCAGCGTCCCCGTCGCCGTGCTGGCGTAGTCGAGCCCGGTGTCCTCGGCGATCGGCAGCCCGTCGGTGTCGGCCCGGAAGCCGACCACGGGGCCGTCGCCATTGCGCAGGATCCCGACCACGCCGGTCCCGCCGCAGCGGAAGTGCTCGATGCCCAGCTGCGTCAACCGGGCCTCGATGGCCTCGGCGGTCTTGTGCTCGATCGAGGACAGCTCCGGCGAGCGGTGGAACTGCTTGTACATCGCCACATGCTCGGCGACGAACTCGGCGGGCACCTCGATGGAGGAGGTGAGGGCGACTGTGGTGGCCGTCTCGGTCATGGTGTTTCCTCTCGGTAGAAGATCAGTGGCCGATCGACGCGGGGGCGGCGGGCGCCTCCGCTGCCTTCGAGCGCGCGAACCACGCCCCGACGATCGAGATGCCGACGGCGAGCAGGGTGCCGTAGAAGCTCAGTGCGGGGACGAGCGGTACGACCACGAAGATGATGACCGCGGAGGTAAGGGCCGCGACGATCGTAGTGCGCACGTTCTTCATCGTGACCACGGCCTGGACGGTGACAGCGCCGAAGACGGCCGGGAGGATGTAGAGCCTGGCGACGGCCACGAGGCCGGGCGGCAGGATTCCCACGAGCCACGTGCCCAGGAGGCCGACGAGGACGATGAGCGTGACGATGTGGATGGCCGCGGCCCCGATGATCGCGGCGCCCGCGATGAGCTCGGCGCGGCGCGTGCCCGGTTTCTCGTCCAGGTCGGCCTGGGCCACAAGGGCGGAGGGCAGGAGCTTGTTGGCGATGTTGCCGATCATGAACGCCTGGTACATTGCCGAGCGGCCGAGGACCGGGTAGTACGAGATCGGCTCGATGACGGCGATGACGCCGAAGGTGGCGACGACGAGGCCGACGGCGCCCCACAGCTCGCCGCCGGAGATGCCGAGGCCGGTGCCGAACGCGGCGAACAGGGCCGCGCCGAGCGAGATGAGGAAGCCGAGGCCGAGCGTGATCGGACCCCAGATGGACGTAGTGCGGTCGAACTGCGCGAGCCCGGCGAGGGAGGCGTTGGTCTTGGTGGACATGGTTCTCTCCTGGGCTCTCTACTTGGCGGTCACGAAGTAGGCGACGACGAGGGCGACGAAGATGGCGATGCCGAGGCCCCATTCCCGCAGCCACGGCTTCTGAGCGCCTTCGCGGCGAATAGGCAGACACCCATGACGGCGGCCGAGACCAGCAGCGTGACGACGTGGACACCGGACTTGACCGTCTCCGCGAACGCGAGGGAGAAGAACGCGCCGAGGAGGGCGGCAGCGGGCACGACCGTCATGATCGCCGGGTTGACCTTGCGCAGCGTCCTGTCCCCTTGGACAGGAGCGGGGTGAGGACGAGCGCCGTGAGCATCCAGACGAGGCCGCCGAGGGTCATGGCCGCGAAGCCGATCGCGAAGACCTTCTGGGTGTAGGTGGGGCCGCCGAGCTGGGCGTGCTGGGTGCCCGCGGCGATGCCGGCGGCCGCGACGTCGAAGGCGGCGGAGCCGACGAGGCCGATGCGGGTGAGCACGGCGGGTGTGGAGAAGAGCGGCAGGAGCGAGATTGCCACGAGCGCGACGGCGAGCGACGGGCCGATCGCGGCGATCGCACCGCGGCGGACCGACCCGGTGACCTGCGCGGTGGTGAGGTTCACGTCTGGCGCGGCCTTACGGATGGCCCGGAGGTAGATCACGGACTGCAGGACGATGACGGCGAAGACGCCGGCCGCCGCTACCCAAAGGATCGGATGGAAGGAGACGGGGCTGATATCTGTCGAAGCCGGATCGACGGCGAAGGGATGCATCGGGACTCCTCGAGTCTCATGTGATGACGGTTTCACAACCTTGTGATCCACGTCATTTCGGATTAATTCCATGAGAAGCCATCGAGTGTCTGAAAGTCAATAGATTGCCAGCGATGTTGTCGATAGTGCTCAACGCCCGGCGCGCCCGGGTGGTGTGCTCGCAACGGCGCGGTCCATCATGGTGCCCATGACCTGGCTTGATGCGCTCCCGCGCGACCCGGTCGCACCGCTCCTCGCGAGCGGACACTCCGCCGTCGTCCACTGGACGCGGGAGCTCCTCGGAGAGCCCAACGCGGCGGCCCGCGCCGCACTGTGGGACCTGCCGGTCCCCCGGCGCATCCTCCGCCGTCAGGCCGAGGACGGCTCGTGGACCTACCCCGGGCGGCGCGCGCGGGGGGCCACCGATTACGACCTGCTCGAGACCTACCGCGAGCTCGGCTTCCTCGTGGAGATGTTCGGGCTCACGCGGGTCCATCCCGCGGTCCGCGCGGCTGCCGACTACGTCCTCGCGCACCAGAGTCCCGACGGCGACCTCCGCGGCATCTACGGGAACCAGCCCTCTCCCAACTACACGGCGGGCCTCCTCGAGCTGCTCGTGAAGGCCGGCTACGCCGACGATCCCCGGGTAGGCCAGGCCTTCGTGTGGCTCGAGGCTTCGCGGCAGGACGACGGCGGGTGGGCCATCCCGTTCCGCACGCGCGGCCTGAGCCTGGAGGCGATCGGCGAGCATGCGCCCGCCGAACGCGACCCGGCAGGCCGTCGTCGCACCTCGTGACCGGCGTCGTGCTGCGCGCCTACGCGGCGCACCCCACACACCGGGCAGGGCCGACGGCGGCCGCGGCCGCCCGGCTGCTCGCGTCGCGGCTCTTCGAGGCGGACGTCTACCCTGACCGTCGCGGCGCGGCCATGTGGACCGAGTTCAGCTATCCATTCTGGTTCACGGACATCGTCTCCGCCCTCGATTCCCTGTCCCGGATCCGTGCAGGCCTCGACGACCCCCGGGTCGAGGCCGCCCGCACGTGGCTGACGGCCCACCAGGGACCGGACGGCCTCTTCACCGGCCACCTCCTCAAGGACCGCTTCCACGACCTGCGGCTCTGGTTCAGCCTCGCCGTCTGCCGCGTGTTGGCGCGGCTCGGCTGACCCTGCCGCGGGAGTGCCGCGGCCCCCGGCCCCGGGGCCGGCCTCGGTAGAGTGGTCCCCATGAGCGAAGGAATCGTGGTCGGCAGCGCGGAGGATCTCGAGGAGGGCACCGCGAAGGTCGTGGAGCCGGAGGAGTCCGGCTTCAGTGAGGCAATCGCGGTGTTCCACGCCGAGACCGGCTGCTTCTTCGCCCTCAACGACAACTGCACCCACGAGGACGCCTCCCTCGCCGAGGGCTGGATCGAGGGCGAGGAGGTCGAGTGCCCACTGCACTCCTCGAGCTTCAGCCTCCGCACCGGCAAGGTCACGTGCCTCCCGGCCACCGTGGACGCCCGGACGCACAAGGTCGAGGTCCGGGACGGGCAGATCGTCCTCTTCCCCGGCACGGACGCCGACCCCGACGCCTGCGCCCAGTAGCGTGCCCGGCACGAGGCGCGCCGCGGGGCACGGGCGGCGGATCCTTGTGGTGGGCGGCGGGGTCGCCGGGTTTCAGCGCTGCGCAGGAGCTCCGCGCCCGCGGCTATGAGGGTGCCCTCACGATCGTCGCGCCCGAGGGCCTCCCCTACGACCGTCCACCGTTGAGCAAGGGCTACCTCCTCGGCACGGAGGACTCTGAAAAGATCCTCCTCGCCTCCCCGGAGTGGTATGCGGAGCACGACGTCGCCGTGGTCGCCTCGCGCACCACGGCCTCGCCTCTCCGAGCCCGGTCCACTCGACGCGGCACCCCCTCGCGCCGAGCCTCCCCCTCGCTCCCCGGAGCCCGCCCCAGATCACGCTCGACGACGGCACCCGCCTCCCGCGAGCGCCTCCTCCTCGCAACGGGCGGCACCCCCCGGCGGCTGCACATCCCCGGCGGGGAGCTCTCCGTCACGCTCCGCTCCCGCGCCGATTCCGACGCGCTCCGCAGCGCGCTCGGCGCGGGCGTGCGGGTCACGATCGTCGGGGCCGGGCTCATCGGTGCGGAGGTCGCCTCGGCGGCGGCGTCGCTCGGCGCGGAGGTCACGCTCATCGACCCCGTCGAGACCCCGCTCGCACCCGCCGTCGGCGAGGACCTGGCACGGCGCCTGCACGCGATGCACGCCGAACGCGGGGTCCGCACCGTGGTCGGGCTGCCGGCGGCGATCGAGCGCTCGTCGGAGTCCGCGCACGACGGCGCCGGGTTCCTCGTCCGGCTCGCCGACGGTTCCGCCGTGGACGCGGACCTCGTCCTGACGGCTATCGGCATCACGCCGGACACGGCCCTCGCTGAGGCCGCCGGCCTCGACGTCGACGACGGGATCCTCGTCGGCCCCGACGGCGCGACGTCGGATGCGGCTGTCTTCGCGGCCGGCGACGCCACGCGCTTGCGGCGATCGGGCGGCGTCGTGCGCGAGGAGCAGTCCGCGCCGGCGCCCCAGCGCCGGGCCGAGCACTGGGAGGCCGCGGTGCGCTCGGGCCAGGCCGCCGCGGCTGGCCTCCTCGGGGAGGCGCCGCCCGAGTTCGGCGCGGCCTGGTTCTGGTCGGACCGGTACGGCGTGCACGCCGAGGCCGTCGGCACCATGGATCCACGGCAGGCTCCCGGCGCCCGGACCGTGCCCCGCGTCGCGGACGGGGTTCCGGTGGCCGCGTTCCTCCTCGGCGAGGATGGGCACCTTCTCGGATGCGCCGCGATCGACCAGCCGCTCATCGTCCGGGCGGCGCGGCGCATCATCGACCGCGGGATCGTCCCGGACCCCGGGCGCCTCTCGGATCCCTCCGTGGATCCCCGCAAGCTCGCCAGGTAGCCCGGCGCACCACCAACGTCTGAGGGTCACCTCCTGAAGGTCACCTCCTGAAGGTCACCTCCTGTGGGCCGCCACCCACGGGAGCTGACCTTCAGGAGGTGACACCCAGAACCTGACCCCCAGACGTCGGGATGCCTACTGGGCGAGCGCCTCGATCTGGGCCTTCGCCGTCGGGTCGGAACCCTTGAGGAACTCGTCGATCCGTTCGGTCTCACCGGCCTCGCCGATCGCCGCGGCGGCACGACCCAGGGCATAGAGCGCGCGCAGGAAGCCGCGGTTGGGCTCGTGCTCCCACGGCACTGGGCCCGCGCCGCGCCAGCCGCTCTTGCGCAGCGCATCGAGGCCGCGATGGTAGCCCACGCGGGCGTAGGCGTAGGACTCGATCGTGCGGCCCTGAGCCCACGCCTCGTCGGCGAGGACGGCCCACAGGAGCGAGGACTGCGGGTAGTCCGCCACGAGCTCCTCTGCCGACTCGCCGAGGGCGAGGCCGCGGTACACCTCGTCCTCGGCGGGGAGCCGTGTGGGCTCCGGGCCGAGGAGGTTGGTGCGGAACTCGTCGCTCACTTGATGGTCTTGCCGGCGGAGCCGAGCTGCTGGGCGGCCTCGACGACTCGGGCGGCCATGCCGGCCTCGGCGGCCGCGCCCCAGACGCGGGGGTCGTAGGCCTTCTTGTTCCCGACCTCGCCGTCGACCTTGAGCACGCCGTCGTAGTTGGCGAACATGTGCCCGGCCACCGGGCGGGTGAACGCGTACTGGGTGTCCGTGTCGATGTTCATCTTGACCACCCCGTACGAGACCGCGTCCGCGATCTCCTGCGCGGACGAGCCCGACCCGCCGTGGAACACCAGGTCGAACGGGCGGTCCCTGCCGACCTTCGCCCCGACCTGGGCCTGGATGTCCTTGAGGATCTCCGGACGCAGCTTGACGTTGCCCGGCTTGTACACGCCGTGGACGTTGCCGAAGGTCAGCGCCGTGATGTACCGGCCGTCCTCCCCCGTGCCCAGGGCCTCGACCGTGGCCAGGCCGTCCGCGACGGTGGAGTAGAGCTTGTCGTTGATCGCGTTCTCCACCCCGTCCTCCTCCCCGCCCACGGCGCCGATCTCCACCTCGAGGATCATCTTCGCCGCCGCCGTGCGCGGCAGCAGCTCCTTGGCGATGCGCAGGTTCTCCGCAAGGGTCTCGGCCGAGCCGTCCCACATGTGCGAGTTGAACAGCGGGTCCCGGCCGGCCTTCACCTCCGCCTCCGAGGCGGCCAGCAGCGGCAGGACGAACCCGTCCAGCTTGTCCTTGGGGCAGTGGTCCGTGTGCAGGGCGATGTTCACCCCGTACCCCCTGGCGACCTCCCGGGCGAACGCCGCGAAGCCCAGGGAGCCGATGACCATGTCCTTCACCGACGCACCCGACCAGTACGCCGCACCCCCCGTGGAGACCTGGATGATGCCATCCGAGCCCGCCTCCGCGAAGCCACGGACCGCAGCATTGAGGGTCTGCGACGAGGTCACATTCACCGCAGGGAACGCATACCCGCCGGCCTTGGCGGAGTCGATCATCTCGGCGTACTTCTCAGGGGTGGCGATAGGCATGGAGTGCTCCTCGACATGGCTCGATTGGGTTCACGCAGGTCAGCGTGTAGGGGCCACTGCCCATCCTAGCGAGCCGATGCCGCTCGCGATTGTTTGACGTTTGGATCGAAGACAACTCTAGTCAACCAGTGCCATAAACACTTATTATGGGAACATATATCCGAACAAACTAACGGGGGGTGACCGATGGTTCAGATGCAGCTCCAGGAACTCCGGCCGCCCGCCGAGACGCTAGCGTTCAGCTCGCTCGATCCCGCGGCGCTGCCGGGAGTGTTATGGATCGACCCGACGGCCCTGACCACCCCTGCCGGCGCTGCCCGGGTCCTGCGCGCCTTCGCCGACTTCGATGCCTTCAGCGCTGCGGCGAAGGCCTTCCTCATCAACCACATCGGCCAGCAGATCGCCGAGGAGCCGCTCGAGGGGAGGGACGGTCAGCCCACCCGGCTTGGCGGCGAGGTGGCCCATGCTGTGACTGTCTCGGAGGTCGCGGGGCTCCTGAACCTGTCCGAGGCGGCTGCAGCGCGGGCGGTGAATTTCGCCGACGCCCTGCTCACGGTCCACCCGGCGGTCCACGAGGCGCTCCTGTCCGGGGGCATCACCGAGGCCCATGCGAAGGTCATCGTCGACCAGGCGGCGACCCTCCCGGCGGAGGCCGCCGAAATGTTCGGGATGGAGGCCCTGTCACGCCTCCACACCCGCAAGGGCCACCCGCGCACCCCCGGCGAGCTCCGCAGCATCCTGCGAGCGCTGCGGGAACGTCTCCACCCCGAGTCGATCACACACCGGAACGCCGCGGCGCGCGCCGACCGCGGCATCTGGCTCCAGCCCGAGCCCGACGGCATGTGCACGCTCACAGCGCTCCTGCCGGCGGAGATCGGGCACGCCGTGTACCGCCGCATCGACTCGATCGCGCAGTCGGCCCACCGTCAGGACGGCGAGCACCGCACCACGCCCCAGCTTCGGGCCGATGTCCTCGCCCAGCTCGCACTGACCATCCCCGCGCCATCGGGCCCCGCCACCGACCACGGGATTGCTGCGGATTCCGGGGCGGGCAGGCCGGCGGGCAGGCCGGAGGGCCGGCCGGAGGGCAGGCCGGAGGGCAGGCCGGAGGGCCTCGATGGAAGCCTGGATGGACTCGCTGTGCCCGTCCGGATCGCCGAGAACCTCACGGACCTCATCCGCGCGGACGTCGTCGTCCACCTCACGCCGCGAGTCCTGCTCGGTCCGCCCGGTACCGACGACGTGGCCGAACTCGAAGGGCACGGCGTCATCGATGCGCGCACGGCCCGCCAGCTCGCCGCCGCGGCGCCCACGTGGACGCGGCTCTGGACGGACGATGACGGCGTCCCGCTCAAGCTCGCCCGCACCGCCTACCGCCCGACGGCGGGGCTCAGGAAGTTCATCGCCTACCGGGACGGCACATGTGTCGTGCCCGGATGCACCCGCGCCGCGCACCGCTGCGAGGTGGACCACACGGTCGAATGGCAGGACGGCGGAACCACGGGCGCTGAGAACCTTGCCCTCCTGTGCCCGAAACACCATGCGCTCAAGTCCCTCGCGCTGTTCCGCCTCCGCCGCGGCAGCCCCGATGGCAGGGCACCGGACGGCGGGCTCGTCTGGGAGACGCTCCTCGGGTACAGCTACCCCGCCGAGCCGCAGGACCGTGACCACATCCTGGGTCCCAGCCCCGCCGCGCTGCCGATCAAGGAGGCTCCACCCGAACCGCGCGCGAACTCCGGAACCTCCGCTGATCCGCCGGAGCCGGCGCCCTGCCACGGCGCGCAGTTGTCTCGCGACGACCCGCCCCCGTTCTGAGTCTTCCGAGCACAGGCCGGAGACGCAGGCGAGGCGCACGACGGCGGTGTGTGCCGCCGTCGTGCGCCTCGCCGAGAGTGCAGATGAATCAGTGCTGGGCCGCGACCTGCTGGGCGAATTCCTCGGTCATGCTGCCGACGCCGGTGGAGTCGTCGTAGCCAGTGGCCGTGGTGAGCGAAGTGTCGTGGCCGAGGGTGGCCATCCACGTCAGGCCCGTGTCCGGGTAGGCGCGGACCAGATTGAGGGGCGTCGCCGGGGTGGCTGGGACGTCCCGCATGGCCGCGTTGGGCGCCTTGGCGGCCACGTAGATCGTCGGGTTGGCGAACCCGATCCGCTTGCCCGCCGCCGCCTGCGCGCTCGCCATGAGACCGGCCGTGAGCGGGCATGACAGTGAGGTCCCGCCGATCCGCTCCTCGAGGTAGGCGCCGGTGTTGAGCGAGTGGTCGTTCGAGATGGGGCTGAAGCCGATCTTGAAGCCGGTCCACGTGTCCGCGAGGGCCGAGACGTCGGGAGAGACGCGCTTGCCCTGTGCGAGGCTGGCGGGCACCGTCCCCGCTTGGTAGGCAGGCTGCGCGAAGGCTGCGCTGACGCCGCCGCCCGCGCCGTACTGGAAGACGCCGGGGAGAGCGCCGGCATAGGCGAGGGAGCCGTCGGCCTGGGTGACGATCCGCTGGCGGGTGGTGCCCCATGAGGTCTCGAACAGGTAGCGGTTCGACTTGTCCAGCGCGAGGCTCGTTCCGCCCACCGACGTGACGTACGGCGAGCTGGCGGGGAAGTCCGGCGAGGTGTAGCCGAGCGCGGCCTTCTCGTCGCCGCTGTCCCCGCTGGAGAAGTACAGGCCGATGCCCTCGGCCGCAGCCTGGAGGTGCTGGTGGACTTCGCCGGCCAGGACGTCTGCCGGAACGGCCTCGCCCACGTAGCCGTAGCTGTTGCTCACGACCGTGGCGAGCTGGCCGTCGAGGACCTTGGACATCGCGATGTCCAGGCCGCCGCCGCAGTTCCATCCGCCCACGTAGGTGATCGATGCGGCGGGTGCGGTCGAGTGGACGGCCTCGACGTCGAGCGCCTCCTCGCCCTGCCAGCCGCTGGGTTGGCCGCACAGCGTCTGGTCGTAGTACACGCTCGGGAGCACCTCGCGGTAGGTGCTCGAGGTCAGGGCCGGGAGCCCGTGCAGCGACGAGTACTGGTTGGCGTCCGCGAGCATGGTCGGGGCAGCGAACGCGTCGATGATCGCGACCGTCTGGCCCGCGCCAGCGGTGGAGTTCATCGTGACGCCGTCGCCGAGCCCATAGGCCGACTGGATCTGCCCCGGGGTGTAGCCGCACAGGACGGTGGGGGCCGACGTCGCGCCGCTCTGCGTCGCGGGGACCGTGACCTCGTTCTCGTCCCAGTAGTGCGAGCAGGGCGTGGCCACCGGAACCGGGGACACCTTCCCGTTCGGCGTGGCACCGCTCCCGTCCCCGGTGTTGTCGGGCCGTGTCAGGAGGCGCCCCTGGTCGAGGCTCACGGCAGCGACCGCGTCCGCGATGTCACCGGGAACCGTCGGCGCACGGTCAGGTCCGATCAGATCGGTGCCTTGGAAGGAGTACGTCTGCTCCGCGACCTGGAACGCCGTGTTGAGCTGCGCCACCGTGCCCCTGAACACCACGTACATCCCGCTGTCCGGCACGCCCGTGACCACCATGCCCTGCGCCTTGATCCACGAGACGACCGCATCCGTGCTCGCCTGGGCCGGGGCGAACCGGGCCTTCCAGTCCGCGGCGCTCAGGTACTGGCCGTACGAGGAGCTGCCCGGGGTGGACACCGCCGTCGCGAACGACTCGGCCCCAGACTGGTCTGGCAGGTTGAGGTAGATCTCGGCCTCTACCGTCGTGTTGCTCAGCGGAATGCCGGTCTTGGCCCGCGCCCCGGCCCACGACGGGACCGACCCCGGGAACGACTTGGCACTCTTGGGTGGCGGGCCCGGTGGGGCGGCCGCCGCCGTCGTCGCCACGAGCCCGAGGACGCAGCCCACAGCCGCGGTGGCGGCGAGGGCGCGCAGGGAAAGACGTTGAAGACCGTGGTGTGGTGCCATGCTTCTGCTCCCGTTCCGCCGGTCGTCCCGATGCGGCCGGCTGGAGCGAGACTAGTTCTGAAAGAACCATGACTGGGAGTGTCCACTAGCTGGGAGTTCACCATGAATTTGGCGCCTCCCTGGCCACCCGGTAGGCTGGGCCGCACGCAGGGGAGTATCCCAAGCGTTGCACACGTCAGCACGTCGGGCGCCGGAGCCCGGCCGGGTGCAGCGGCCATCCACAGTGTTCCAGGGTGGTGGAGAGACTTGTGGCGATAACGCCTACCTGCGAAAGGGACTTCGATGTCCGTCTCCCCCCTCGTCTGGGGCATCACCATCGTGGTGATCCTGGCCCTCTTGGCCTTCGACTACTTCTTCCACATCCGCAAGGCGCACGTGCCCTCGCTCAAGGAAGCGGCCGTGTGGTCCTCCATCTACGTGGGCGCGGCAATCCTGTTCGGCATCATCCTGCTCGTGTTCGGCGGGACCACCATGGGCGGCGAGTACTTCGCCGGCTTCATCACCGAGAAGGCCCTCTCGGTGGACAACCTCTTCGTGTTCCTCGTGATCATGGCGAGCTTCCGGGTCCCCCGCGAGGACCAGCAGAAGGTCCTCCTGTTCGGCATCGTGTTCGCCCTGATCGCCCGCTCGGCCTTCATCTTCGCCGGCGTGGCGCTCATCAACGCGTTCTCATGGGTCTTCTACCTCTTCGGCATCATCCTGCTGATCACCGCCGGCAACCTGCTCAAGGGCGAGGACTCCGGTGAGGACGAGGCGGACAACTTCATCATCCGGCTGGCCCGCAAGTTCTTCCACACGTCCGAGCACTACGACGGCGACAAGCTCTTCACCCATGAGAACGGCAAGCGCGTCCTGACCCCGATGCTGCTCGTGATGGTCGCCATCGGCGGCACGGACCTCCTGTTCGCCCTGGACTCGATCCCCGCGATCTTCGGCCTCACCCAGAACCCGTACATCGTGTTCACGGCCACCGCGTTCTCCCTCATGGGCCTGCGCCAGCTCTTCTTCCTCCTCGACGGGCTGCTGGACCGCCTCATCTACCTCTCCTACGGGCTGGCAGCGATCCTCGCGTTCATCGGCGTGAAGCTCGTCCTGCATGCGCTGCACGAGAACAACCTCTGGTTCATCAACGGCGGCCAGCACGTGGAGGTCTTCGAGATCACCACGGGACTGTCGCTGACCGTGATCATCGGCGTCCTGCTCGTGACGATCGTCGCCTCGCTGTACAGCAAGGCCGGCAAGGCGCACGCGGCGGTCAACAACGCCCGACGCCACGCCGAGAGCTACCTCGACCTCGGGTACACGGCGGACGCTGCCGAGCGCGAGCGCGTCTACCGGGAGCTCGTCGACGAGGAGCGGGACATCGCGCAGATGGACGTCAAGTACCGCGACAAGGTCAAGGATATCGAGGCCATCCGCGCCAAGGTCGCCGAGGCCCACGCCCGCCACGCGGAGTTCACCGCGCGCTGACCACCGTGGTCTGCTGAGGTCAGAACCACGCACGACGGCGGGCCGGTCGCCTCAGGTGACCGGCCCGCCGTCGTGCGCTCGGCGGGTCTACGGAGAGGTTGCCGTCCGTTCCGGTCCGGTGTAGCCAGCGATCCACGCCGCGATCTGGACCCGAGAGGTGAACCCCAGCTTGGCGAGAATGTTCTCGACGTGGCCGTCCACTGTCCGGGGAGAGACGACGAGGGCCGCTGCGATCTCCTTGTTGCTGCGGCCTTCGGCGACGAGAGCCGCAATCTGGTGTTCCCGTTTGGTGAGTTTGGGGCCCGGGGGCGTCGTCTCGCCCTCCGGCCGCGGCGTCGTGACAGTCCCCCGCGCAGGGCGTCCTGATCGGGCCGTGGCCAGAGCGAGTTCAATGGCCCTCTCCTCAGTCGGCACGGCTGGCCGAACGAGGATGGCCTCAAAGCGAGGCTCGCCGAGCTCGCGCCGGATGAGGGACTCGGCCCGTTCCGAATCGGCTCGGAGGTGCGGGCCGAAGGCCGCGATCGTCGTCCCCAGGCCCTTCCACACGGACTGTGCCGTGTGGAAGAGGACTGCGGCGTTCTCGTAGCGCCCGGTGGAGGCAGCCGTCCACGACATCTCATCGATCGTGAGCGCGATGCAGATTCCGTCCAGGAAGCCCTGCTGTATCTCGAGCGCAGCGATCTGAGACTGGCGCGCGGCCTCGAGGTCACCCAGATCGCGTTGGCAGAGTCCCGACACCCAATGGGAATAGGCCTGGGTCCATCGTTCACCAAGCTCCTCGCTTTCCCTGATGGCGTCCTGGCACGCGGCGAGACCTTCTTGGGTAAGTCCGGCATACGTTTGGGCCCACGCCCGCTGGAAGAGCGCTATGAGTGCCGACATCGTGTCGCCGACCCGGCGGTGGACGGCGATGGCCGCGTCGAACATTTCCAGTGCGGGTTCGAGATTCCCCTCGAAGAGCTCGCGCAGGGCGTCCCAGTGGTCGGCATGGGCGGCAAGAACGGGATCATTCAGCAGGTGTGCGACGCGCCGGCACTCCTGCAGGTAACTGCGGGCGAGGTCCCTGTCGCCCTGGACGAGGCAGACCCATGCGGCGGCCCAGAGCGCGTTGCCGCGTTCGGGGCTGGGTTCGGACGAGAGCGCCAGGAGGCGGTCGAGCCACCGGCGCCCGTCGCTGAGGTTGCCACCAGCGTGCCAGTGGTACCTCAGTAGCGCCGCGAGGCGCATTCCGGCGAGCTCCTCCCCCGGGATGGAGGCCGACCAGTCAAGGGCCGACAGGAGATTCGCGTGGTCCCTCCGGGCCGCTGCGAGACGCTCGGCCTGATCAGGCCCGCACCATGACGAGACCATTCGTGCGGCACGCGCGAGGAAGTGGTCGCGCTGCCGGCGGCGCAGCTGGGAGGCCTCGCCCGCGGCGTCGAGGAGTTCGGCGCCGTACTCCCGGAAGGTCATGAGCTGGCGGTAGCGCACACGGCCGCCGCCCAGTTCACGAGGGCCCTCGAGCCGCTCGGCCAAGACCAGCGACTTGGAGACGAGGCGGTCCAAGAGGTTCAGGACGTCCTCCCGGGTGACCTCGCCGAAGCCGCAGACGTCCTCGGCGGCCTCAAGGTCGAATCCCCCGGGGAACACCGCCAGACGCGCCCACAGGAGCCGCTCCGCCGGGCTGCAGAGCTCGTAGCTCCAGTCGACGAGCGCCCGAAGGGTCTGTTGCCGCGGGACGGCGACGCGGCTGCTGCCGGTGAGGAGGTCGAAGCGCCGGTCGAGCCGCTCCACGAGCTGGATGACTGAGAGGGAGCGCAACCGCGAGGCCGCAAGCTCGATCGCCAGCGGCATGCCGTCGAGCCTCTGGCACAGCTGCGCGACCGCGCTTCGGTTGGCGTCGGTGATTTCGAAGGTCGGGTCCACGCTGCGGGCCCTGTCCACGAGCAGGCGCACCGATTCAAACCCTTCGAGGGGGTCGGCCCCTGGCTGCGATTCTGCAGGCGCAGGGAGTGGCGGCACGCTGTAGACCTGCTCGCCGGGGATCCCGAGCGGCTCACGGCTCGTCGCGAGGATCCGCAGCCCCGGGGCCACCTCGAGGAGCTCGGACGCGAGCGGGGCGACGGCGTCGAGCAGGTGCTCACAATTGTCGACGACGATCAGGAGCTCGCGTTCCCTGAGGTAGTCCGCGAGCCGGTCAAGGGCCGACCGGTTGGACTGGTCGGGCAGCCTCAGGGCAGCGGCAACTTGGGATCCGACCAAGTCGCCGTCCTCCAACGCCGCCAGCTCAACCAGCCACGTGCCGTCCCGGAAGGACGCCCCTGACCTCGCCGTCAGTTCAACGGCGAGGCGCGTCTTGCCCACACCGCCCGGGCCCACGAGCGTCAGCAGCCGCGAGCGTGACATGAGATCGCGCATCTCGGCGAGCTCCCGCCGGCGGCCGACAAAGCTCGTAAGGCCCTGGCCCCCGGACATGCGGCCGACCAGTGCAGCAGTGCTCATAACCCTCCTGTGATGCCAAACACGATACAGGTAGCCGAGGGGGTGACTTCACCCTGACCTGGATCAGGGCGAGAACCCTGCACCCATGACCGTCCTGTGATGCCCACCACAATACGGGTAGTCGAGATGGGTGATCTCACCCGGGTCTGTGAGGGGCGAGGCGATCACTCTGGATGCAGACGAACCAAGGATCCGAGGAAAGTACCGGCATCACGACCAAGAGGAGGCCCGACATGAGCACTGACACCCGGTCAGGTGCGCACGAACAGCGGTCACACCAGCCTCCGCCCAGAGCTTGCACCTCGTGCGGAATCGCGGCCATCTGCGGCGGGCCACCCGCAGCCCCCGCGGAGGCCACCCCTACCCCAGTTGCGCATCAATTCACCTCAACACATCAATTCAGTCCAAAGCACACCAATCCGAAGGAGCCATAGGTGCCGAGCCTTGAGCGGTCGCAGTGGTATGACCTCACGCGCGACATGAACTGGACGTTCTCATACGTCGACGAGAAGGACGTCTTCCCCGTGGAGATGTCCAACAGCTACGGCGTCGCCGCCCAGGACTGGTGGTCCTGGGACGAGCCGTACAAGGTGACCTACACGGAGTACGTCCACAACCAGTACGGCAAGGACGCCTCGGTGTACGCCGTCAACGCAGTCGTCGGGCGCTCGAAGATCTTCGAATCGCTCGACCCGGGCTGGAAGTCCGCCATCCTCGCCCACTACGGCGCCATCGCCGTCCCCGAATACGTCGCCGGCATCGGCGAGTCGCGGATGGGCCGCTTCGGCCGGGCTGCCGCATGGCGCAACATGGCGATGTACGGCACGCTGGACGAGACCCGGCACGGGCAGATCCAGACCTACTTCCCGTACGGCCTGCTCGCAAAGGAGCCGCGGGCCGACTGGGCCCACAAGGCCTTCCACACCAACGAATGGGCCGCCATTGCCGCGCGCAGCCTCTTCGACGACATGTTCGCTGCCAACGACGCGGTCTCCACAGCCATCCAGCTGACCTTCACCTTCGAGACAGGCTTCACCAACCTGCAGTTCCTGGGCATGGCGGCAGACGCGATGAAGGTCGGCGACGTCGACTTCGGCTCGCTGATCTCCTCGATCCAGACCGACGAGGCACGCCACTCGCAGCAGGGCGAGCCGACCGTGAAGATCCTGATCGAGCAGGGCAGGAAGGACATTGCCCAGAAGCTGGTCGACCACATGTTCTGGCGGTCGTGGAAGGTCTTCGCGCTGCTGACGGGCCTGTCGATGGACTACTACACGCCGCTCGAGCACCGCACGCACTCCTTCAAGGAGTTCATGGAGGAGTTCATCGTCAAGCAGTTCCTCGAGCAGTTCAGGGACTTCGGCCTGGAGAAGCCCTGGTACTGGGACGAGCACTTCCTGCCCGAGCTCGACTGGCTCCACCACGCTTACCACGAGGGTGTCTGGACCTGGCGTCCGACCGTCTGGTGGAACCCCGACGCCGGCGTCTCGCCGGAGGAGCGCGACTGGCTGGAGTCGAAGTACCCCGGCTGGAACGAGACCTTCGGGCGGCACTGGGACGTCGTGGGCGAGAACATCCGCGACGGCCACGAAGAACTCACCCTCCCCGAGACGCTGCCGATCGTCTGCAACATGTGCCAGGTCCCGATCTGCACTCCGGCGGGCCATGCCGCGGGAAAGCTCGACAGCCCGCTGCCGCACACCTTGGTCCACGAAGGCCGTCAGTACAACTTCTGCTCCGTGCCCTGCAAGTGGATCTTCGAGGAGCAGCCCGAGCGGTTCGCGGGCCACACCACCCTCGTGGACCGATTCCTCGCCGGCGAGATCCAGCCGCCCGATCTGGGGGGCGCCCTCGCCTACATGAGCCTCTCCCCGGAGGAGTGCGGCCAGGACGCCACCAACTACAGCTGGGCCGAGAAGCCCTACGTCCCCGCGGCGACGCTCGTCGCCGCAGACCACTGAGGAGAACCCTGATGGCACTGTTCCCGCTGCAAGGCACGTTCGACGGCGACTTCCTCTTCGTGCTCGTCCCGGTCGATGACCAGGACACGATGACGCAGGTCGCCGAGAAGGTCGCCCACCACGCCGTCGGCCGTCGCATACCCGCGCAAGACCGGCCGATGCAGGTCCGCCACAACTCGGTCGTCGTCCCCGCGGACGCGACAGTGAGAAGCTCCGGCCTCGCCCCGATGGCACTCGTGGAAGTCGGGTACGCGTGATGAGCGCCGACGTCAACCTCGGCGGCGACGTCGAGATCAAGTGGGTCGAGGTTCCTGAGGCGCAGGACATCTGGGAAGGCGACATCGTAGACGCCGCGGTCGACGGTGAGCAGGTCATCATCGTCCACCACCTCGACGGCTCGTACGACGCCTTCCAGGGCCTCTGCCCGCACCAGGAGGTACTGCTGGCCGACGGCAAGTGGGACGAGGAGTCCTGCGTGATCGCCTGCCCCGGCCACCTCTGGGAGTTCGACATGAAGAAGGGCGATGGCATCAACCCGAAGGGGTCCACGCTCTACCGCTACCCCGTCAAGGAGGAGGGCGGCGTGGTCCATGTCGGCATCCCCCAAGACGGCGAGGCCCACTACACCAAGTCCTACGAGAGCTGAGGCTGGCATGACGCAGACCTACAACAAGAACCTGCTCGTCGGCCCAGTCATCCGCGGCTTCGATCCGGACCTCGCCGAGGCCGTGCTGGCTGCGATCGAGCGGGACAACCCCGAGGCCGAGGTGATGGTCGACGATCAGGGCGGCTATGTCCGCATCCACACCCCCGGCCGGTGCGTGCTGACCCGCGCCACGCTCGAGGACGAGCTCGGCTACACCTACCCGATCACGCGGCTGGAGCAGGCGCTCGCCTCCTTCTCCGGTCGCGTGCGGACCTCCGACGACAGCATCGAGTGGTACCTCGAGAGGACCAACTGACATGGCCATGACCCCCGCCACCAACCGCAAGCTGCGCACCTGGAGCCAGTTCGGCGACGTGAAGCGCAAGCCGACGCCCTACGAGGCCGTCACCGGCAAGTTCCACTATCACTTCCGGCGTGAACCGGCGCCGTTCGAGATGGACCCGCACACGCCGCTGAACCTCTGGTACCTCAAGAACCGCGAGGGTTCGGCGTTCCAGGTCGACGACTGGGAGCAGTTCCGCGACCCCTTCAAGCTCACCTACCGCGACTACGTCGCGATGCAGCACGAGCGCGAGATCTTCGTCGATGGAATGATCGACCGCGCCGAGGCGAGCAACCACGCCGCGACGCTGTCCCCGGAGTGGGTTGCGGCCCTCGCAGACGTGCTCGTCCCGCTGCGGTTCCCCATTCACGTGCTCCAGATGGTGAGCCTGTACGTCGGCCAGATGGCACCGTCGTCGTACATCACCAACTGCGCCCACTTCCAGGCCGCTGACCAGATGCGTCGCATCCAGCGGATCGCGTACTGGACCAAGGTGCTCGACAACGCCCACGGTGGCGACATCGCCTCGACCGAGCGCAGTCGTCAGATCTGGGAGTCCGACCCGGCGTGGCAGCCTCTGCGCAAGGCACTGGAGGAGCTGCTCATCACCTATGACTGGGGTGAGGCGTTCACCGCGCTCAACGTGGTTCTCAAGCCGACCCTGGACGCGATGTTCAACGAGGCGTTGAGCGAGCTGGCGACGCAGAACGGCGACGCGTTCGTCGCGGAGCTGGCCGCCGAGTTCGCCCACGACTCTGCCCGCAGCCGCGACTGGACTCAGGCGCTGACGGCCTACGCTCTGGAGCGCGACCCGAAGCTGTCCGAGGTGCTCGACGGCTGGGTCCAGAAGTGGACGCCGGTCGCCGATGCGGCAGTCGACGGCTTCGCCCCAGTGTTCAGCAAGGCCCCCGTTCCGTTCAACCCGGCAACCGTCATCGAGAAAGCACGGAGCACCCGCGATGAGTTCATCGTTGGCACCTCTATCTGAGGACACCTCCCCCGGGGCCGGCGCGCCGGCCTCACGGGAGGCGGGCATCTTCCACGTGACGGTCGAGCCGACCGGCGACACCTTCCCTGTGCGCCCCGGAGAGCCGATCCTGACCGCGGGACGGCGCGCCGGCGTGTGTCTGCCGTTCGAATGCGGCTGGGGATCGTGCGGGACCTGCAAGGCGACGGTCGTGTCCGGCGAGGTCGAGTCGCTCTTCCCAGAGGCCCCGTCGATCGACCCGCGGGACGAGCGCCGTCGCCGCGTCATCACCTGCCAGAGCACGACGGCGACGGACGTGACGCTCAAGGTCACGCGCCTCGGGCCCTTCGCAGAGCGGCCGACCTCCGATCACGTTGCGCGGCTCGTGGACAGGAGTGAGCTCGGTCCGGACATCTGCTCGTTCACGTTCGATCTGGGCGGCCACGCTGAATTCCGGCCCGGCCAGTACGCGATCCTTGAACTCGCCCCGGGCCTGCGCCGGTGCTACTCGATGGACGGGCTCCCGGGACGGGAGGTCACCTTCGTGGCCAAGCGCTATGAAGGGAAGGCCGGCAGCAACACCCTGCACCGCCTGGAGGTGGGGGCCGAGCTGCCGATCGCGCTCCCGTTCGGCGACATGTGGCTGCGAGACGACGACGCCGACGCGATCCTCGTCGCCGGCGGCACGGGCGTGGCTCCGATGCTGTCTCTCCTGCGGCACATCGCTGGTCAACGGCGCACCCACCCGGTGACCGTTCTGTACGGCGCGAACACCAGCGAGGAGCTCGTGTGCCTGGATGAACTGGCCGAGGCGGTGGCCGACCTGCCCCTGGGGGAGCTTGTCCCCGTGGTGCAGAATCCCGACCCGTCGTGGACAGGCCGCAGCGGCTTCGCCACGGCGCCGCTGAAGGAGATCGCCACACCGGAGCACCGCTACTACCTCGCGGGCCCGCCCCCGATGGTCGACGCCGTGATGGCCGTCCTGCGCGAGGCGGGCGTACCCCTTGACCGGATCCACTACGACAGATTCGGCTGAACCGCCGGGCATCTGAACCACGACGGCGGTGGCCGAGTTCCGCACAGGGACTCGGCCACCGCGCCCGGCATTCTGCGCAGAAGGCTATTCGGGCCGCACGGCCGCCAGCGACGCACATACAGGAGGAGAGCATGCACGAGACGCGGAACCATCAACACGGCCCCGGCCAGTTCGTAGGATCGGCGGTCATCGCCGGAGCGTCCTACGGCCACCGGGCCACCCTCCTGCACTTGCGGACGTTCGCCGGGGAAGACCTCGACCTCGCCATAGCCGACACTCCCGACTCGGCAGGGGCAGCGAGACTGCGCAGCAGCATCCACCGTCCCCTCTCCGTCAAGATCGAGCATGGCGGTAAACGGTGCAGTGTGATTGCACTGACCCCGAGTGGGCCGCGGCGCTGGACCGTCACGCTCGGCACGGCCCTGGCGCTGCACCAATCCGGCGTGCACGCAGTGGTCGACGGGGGCCTCCAGAACCGAGTGGCCTGTCCCACCACGAGAGGGCGATAAAGGCATGCCCATCGCCTTGCCTTAGCCTCGGGATGTGAGCGAGTCCTTCGGCCGGCGAGTCCAGGCACGGATCTACCGCGATGGCGTCTTCGGCAGGCGCCCCGCGGTGCCCACCGATCCCACGGAACTCGAGCGGCGCGCCCTCGGTTCGATGTCCCGCGAGGCCCGCGGCTACGTGGCCACCGGCGCCGGGATGGGCTCGACGATCGCCGCGAACCGCGCCGCGTTCGAGAGGTGGCGGCTCGTGCCCCGGCTCGGCCGCGACGTCTCCCGACGGGACCCCTCGATCGAGCTGTTCGGCCGCCGCCACCCCTCCCCCTTCCTCGCGGCCCCGATCGGCGTCCTCGAGCTCGCGCACCCGGCCGGGGACCTCGCCGTCGCCCGCGCCGCGCGCGCCACAGGGGTGCCGATGGTCCTCTCGTCCCAGGCCTCCCATCCCATGGAGACGATCGCGGCCGAGCTCGGCGATCACGAGCGGTGGTTCCAGCTGTACTGGAGCAGCGAGGACACGGTGGTCGACTCGTTCGTGCGGCGAGCCGAGCGCGCCGGGTGCGGCGCCGTCGTCGTCACCCTCGACACGATGGTGCTCTCGTGGCGCACCCTCGACCTCGACAACGCCTTCCTGCCGTTCGCGCGCGGAATGGGGATCGCGCAGTACACCTCCGACCCCGCGTTCCGCGGACTCGTCGCGGCGCGGATCGCCGCGGGCGGCGGTTCCGCTTCGGGGTCCGCGGAGCGCACGACGCCGCGCCCCACCCCCGCGGCGGTACGCTCGCTCGTGCGGCTGGCACGGGAGCACCCGGGCGGGTTCCGGGAGAACCTCGCCTCCCCCGTGCCGCGTGCAAGCGTCGAGACATTCCTCGACGTTTTCGCGCGGACCACGCTTACGTGGCCCGACCTCGCATGGCTGCGCGAGCGGACGCGCCTCCCGATCCTGGTCAAGGGACTCCAGCATCCGGACGACGCGCGGGCCGCCCTCGAGCACGGCGTGGACGGGATCATCGTCTCCAACCACGGCGGGCGGCAGCTCGACGGGGCGATCGGGTCGCTGGATGCGCTGCCCGGGATCGTCGAGGCGGTCGGCGGGCGCGTGCCGGTCCTGTTCGACTCGGGCGTGCGGTGCGCGGCGGACGCGTTCAAGGCGCTCGCTCTCGGTGCCGACGCCGTGTGCATCGGGCGGCCGTACATGTACGGGCTCGCGCTCGCCGGCGAGGATGGCGCGCGTGCGGTGTTCGAGGGCTTCCGCGCCGAGTTCGACCTCACGATGGCCGTGGCCGGGGTGACGGGCGTGGACGAGATCGGGCGGGCCTGCATCATCCCCGCACGATGATGCGCACCACCTCATTCTGGCGGTGCAGCGGCGAGAGCACCACGAGGTCGAGGCGCTCTCGGCAGGCGCGCAGGATCAGCTTCCCGAGCCCCGGATCCCGGGTGGCGTAGCGATGCCGCTCGTCGCAGCAGCCAAGGAGGAGGAAGCCCTCGATGCGCCCGTGGCAGTCGAAGAGAACCTCCTCGACGCGTCCGGTGTGCTCTAGCATGTCGCCGCACGGCTCCTTGCCGCGGACCGGGACTCCGGTCTGCGAGGGAAGGATCGTGTCAGGGTCTCCGCCCAGACCCGCGACCCTGCCCGCAAGGTACTCGACGTAGCGCTCGAGGACCGGGTGCCAGCGGTCGTCCGGAGCGAGCTGGCCGAGTCGCCAGCGCAGGATGGCGAGGGTGTTCTCCTCGGGCAGCAGCATCGTCTCGGCCGTAGCCACCGGGATCTTCACGGAGAACGTTCCGACGACGTACCGCCAGGTGTCGCCGCCGCGGGTTGCGGGCCGCTCGCCGGCTGGCTCTCGCGGCTCCCCGCCCTCACGGAACTCCAGGATCCGGTTCGCCTTGTGGCCTAGGCGGCGCACCACGACGTCGAACTCGTCTCCCACGGTCACGGTGGTCGGGAGGTCGACCGTCAGCAGGCCGGCGAAGTTCTCGCCCGCCGCGGCCGGTATGGGAATGTATGAGACGCCGCCGGTCACGGCGCAGCGGATCGCGTGCGGGCCGTCCGCCGAGAGGCCGTGCGTGGGATGCCGCTCGGCCGCGAGGGCAAGGACCTGGTCCGAGTCGACCTGGGGCCAGAAGATCGAGGCGGTGCTTCCCGGGGGAATCCCGCCCCAGTCGACCATGAGTTCGTCGACGCCGTCGATCGCCCCCAGCGGGCTGGGCCGCAGGTCGAACGTCTGCGGGATGCGGTGCGCGGACGCCGGCCCTGGGTTGTCGGAATGGGTGACCTGCAGGTTGCGCTGCGCGAGCTTGTCCGAGCCCTCGGGCGTTGCCCCGCCGAAGATAGGCGCGCCGTCGTACGCGATCTGGGCGACCAGGCAGTGGTGGGTGCCGTTCAGCCAGCCTTGGACGGTGCGTCCGTCGATGACGTAGGACGCGTCGTAGATGTTCAGGAAGCACCCGAAGTAGGCCCAGACGCTGTCCTCGCCCGCGGGAATCACCAGGTCGCGCGTGTTCGCGCCGCCGGCGCCGTAGTCGCTATTCGCTCCCAGATTGCCGGAGGCGAAGAAGGGCAGGGTCGTGTGCCCTGCCCCGACCTGCGGTGAGGCCGGGAGTCCATTCGCGTCCGTCACGCTCGGGTACGTCGAGGCCGTCTGGTAGTCCGTGTCCGCGGTCTGGGAAGACCACAGCCGGAAGAAGGTCCGCACCCCATTCGCGGCGCCGGCCGCACCGGAGGAACCGCGCATGCGCACTCGGGCGACCGCGAACTGGTAGTTCCTGTCTGCCCTTGGAGGAAAGTGGTTGAGGTCCAACGTGAAGGGAGTGACGGACGAGTCCCCTTCAAGTGCGGAGCCCTGCCCGGGGAGTGCTGTGGCGAACGGGTCGACCCCCGCGGGGTTCGAGTACGTCGCATTGAGCCACGTCAGCAGCGCCTGGATGTAGCCGTAGGCCCCGGAGGTGCTGTCGGCGAGGAATGCCGGGCCTCCCGGCACGGGTGTCCCGTTCAGGGCCGGCGTCGCCGTGAACACCCGCAAGTCTTGGCTCAAGTAGAAGACATTGCCCTGGGCCGGGTCGATGTTGGCGAAGTATGGGTCGGCTCCCGCGACGAGCTCGAAAAGGGTCGAGGTGTCTGTGGAAGGCACCTTCGCGCCGTCGGTCGCGAGGTAGGCGTCCAGTGCGTAGGTCTGACTCCCGGCTGTGGGGAAGGAGGCGAGCGACGAGGCAGAGAACGTGATGTCGAAAGCGACCCGGATGCGCTGCTGCTCGTCAGGTTGTGCGGCGTTCTCGAAGTCGACGGCACCGTTCGGTGCGATTGTCACCCCGGGAATCCCGGCGAAGGGGCCCGTCGGCGTCGGCGTCGACACGTTGAGGGAGCCGAACGTCGTCTGGCTGAAGCCCTCCACTACGAGCCAGAACGCATTCTCGACCCTGCCGCCTGTCGTGCTGATGAGGTCTTGGACCTCGTCCTTGCCGAATGTGTCCTTGTCCACCCAGAAGGACACTGAGCCGAGCGGGAGCACACAGGTGTTGTCCGACTTGCTCCAGTAGCTCTGGACCGAGCAGGTGATCCCGTTCATGTCCACGGTGGCGAACTCGCCGTTGCACGTGTCGCCGATCTCGTCGTTCTTGACGGTTCCCCCTCCCGGCTTGGTGCCCTGGACGAGGATCGAGTTGTTCGACGTGTCGACGTCCGGGTTCGTGCAGGCCTCGACGAGCTCATGGGAGAAGACCTTGGTTGTCGAGTTGCTGCCCGTCAGCGACCCTGTGTTGTCCACCCAGGCGTAGTACGCAGTGTGGCCGTTGTAGGTGAGGCTCTGGTGCTGCCCCGCGAACTGCGTCAGGCTGTTGCTGACGCCTTGGGGCACGATCACGGCGTAGAACCGGTTGTGGCCAGCGGCGGGCTTCGGCATCGAGGCATTGTTCGCGAACCGGCCCTTGAGCATCGCGACGACGTCGGCGTCCGTGTAGTTGTTGGCCGGGCTCGTCCCGTCGAAGATCTCGCTGAAGACGATGCTTCCCGGACCCACCCCGCGGTACTGGCCCAGACCGGTCATGTAGGGGCCGGTCACGATTCCCTCCATGGCCTGCTCGTACTGGGCACGGGACGGGGACGGGGGCGGCGTCGTGCTCCAGAAGCTTCCCCAGAAGACCAGGATGACTTCGACGCCCGTGAGCACGCGGCCGCCGTCGTCGTCAGTGCTCGTCACGGTGTAGTCCGGGGAGAAGGTGAGCTCCCCGCCGGCCGCCTCGACTCCGGGCTCAAGCTTGTGGACAATCCCCCGGTGTAGGACACCGGGGAAAAGGGAGTCATTGTTCGCGGACATGGCGCACTCCGGTTCTGGCGATTTCATGGGTATTGACTTGTATGAAATGCCCTACCTGTGAAATTACAGCTGCCTGACAAGTGCGTGTACAGACGGAGCGGACATCCGATCGTGCGACATATTCTGTTACGCCACGGCGTCGAGACCGCCGCGCCATACTGGACTGATGGAGCTGCGCTTCGATGGTGACGTGATCGAGTGGCGGGGCCCGGCGCCGTTCGTGTTCGTGCAGGTGCCAGCCGAGGAGTCGGACGAGATCCACGACGTCTCCCGCGAGCTCACCTACGGCTGGGGCTGCATCCCAGTGGGCGTGCGCCTGGGCGGATCCGCATGGACCACGGCGCTCATGCCCAAGGACGGCCGCTACCTCGTGCCGCTGCGCAAGGCGTTCCGCGATGCAGAGCGCGTAGACGTGGGCGACGTCGTCCCGATCTCGCTCACGCTCGGTGATTGAATGGCCGCGTGGAACTCTGGGAGAAGCTGCAGATCCGACGCGGCATGACGGTCGCCATCGTGAACGCTCCGGCCACCGCGCCCGCGCTGGTGGGCCCCTTCGAGGCGACTGACGACGCCGGGGCTGCCGCCGCCGTCGTGCTCTACGTCACCAACCGCGACGAGCTCGCCGCCCGCGGCGAGACCGCCGTGCGGGCCGCGCACGAGGACCGGCTCGCGTGGGTCGCGTACCCGAAGGCGAGGAAGCTCGGGACGGACCTCAACAGAGACATTCTCGCCAGGGAGATGACCGCCCTCGGCGCTGATCCGGTGCGCCAGGTCTCCCTCGACGAGACGTGGTCCGCGCTGCGTTTCCGGCCCGCATTTCGCTGAGCTCTGGTCGAGTCGGCGGGCGCAGCAAGAATTGACAACGACGCTCCGATCGAAGGCGCAACGTGGCCCGACGGGCCAAGGTGCCGGGCACCAGCGGGGGTGACCCTGCGGCGTCGTGCGTCCCGTCAAACGGGCACCGCCAAGCCGAGCATGACCGGCGTCGCGTCACGGATCCGAGCGCGTTTGATCCGTGACAACCCACGGCCGAGCATGTCGGCTTCGCTCAGCCGGCGCTTGCCACCTGCCCGAACACCCACCGCCGCACCCACGCGTGCATCGCGATCGCGGCCGCAGACGCCGCATTGATGGACCGCGTCGACCCGAACTGCTCGATCGAGAGTGTCGCCTCCGCGGCGCCGTGCACCTCGGGGGTCAGGCCGGGTCCCTCCTGCCCGAACACCAGGACGCACCGCCGGGGAAGCTCGTACGTCTCCAAGGGCACGGAGTCCGGGAAGATGTCCACGCCCAGGATCGGGAGGTCCTCGCCCCGCGCCCACTCGACGAACTCCTCCACCGTCGCGTGGTGCCGCACGTGCTGGTAGCGGTCGGTGACCATCGCCCCGCGACGGTTCCAGCGCCGTCGTCCGATGATGTGCACCTCTCGGGCGAGGAACGCGTTCGCGGTGCGCACGACCGTGCCGATGTTAAGATCGTGCTGCCAGTTCTCGATCGCCACGTGGAACTCATGCCGGCGCGTGTCCAGCTCGGCGACGATCGCCTCGTGCGTCCAGTACCGGTACTTGTCCAGGACGTTGCGGCGGTCGCCGTGCGCGAGCAGTTCGGGGTCCCACTGGTCACCCTCGGGCCACATGCCCTTCCACGGGCCCACGCCCACCTGATGCGCTGAATGGTGCGCCCCGCTGTGCTCCTGGCGCACGACGGCGCCGGCCTCCTCGCGCTCTTCGCTCACCCTGCCAGCCTAGCCGCGGCTAGGAGCACTTGCCGGGGTTGGCGTTGCACCACTGCTCGTACTGGGCCACGTTGGCCTGATGCTCGGCGTAGGTCTTGGCGAACTTCGTCTCGCCCGTGTCGAGGTTGACCGTCACCCAGTACAGGTAGTCGTTGGGGGTCGGGTGCGCCGCCGCGGCGACTGCCTTCGCGCCGGGCGAGCCGATAGGCCCCGGCGGAAGCCCGGGGTGCACGTAGGTGTTGTACGGGTTGTTCGCGTCCTGCTTCTGGGCGTCGGTGAGCTGGACGGTCTTGGTGCTGAGACCGTAGGTGACAGTCGCGTCGGACTGGAGGAGCCCGCCGGTCTGGTCATTCGGCTTGAGCCGGTTGTCGATGGCTCCGGCCACGTTGCCGTAGTCGGCCCGTCCGCCCTCGGCCTGGACAATGCTCGCTACCGTGAGCACCTGGTACTGCTGGGCGGGATCGGTGATGCCGTCCTGCTTGAGTTCATCCACCGTGGTCGCGACGAGCTTGGCCACGATGTCCTTGGCCGAGGTGCCGACCGGGAACCTGTACTCCCCGGGTGCCAGATAGCCCTCAAGGCTCTTTGCACCGGCCGGCAGGCCGAAGTCGCCCGGCTTGCTGTTGAGCGCCTCGAGGTCCTTCCTGTCCGTTGACGAGGCCTTGGCAATGGCGTCGAGCGACTCGCCGACGCGCATCCCGGCGCTCAAGGCGATGTAGACGACCTTGTCGCCCGAGTTGCCCGCGAGGATCTGCGCGGCGTCGGACGACTTCATCTCCTTCTTGAAGGTGAAGTCGCCGGGGCTGATCGTTGCGCCGGTCTGGGCGAAGTCCCGCATGAAGGTATCGGCGTCAGCGACGACACCTTCCTGCACAAGGTCCTGCGCCACCGCCAGGGCGGCGGTCCCCTTCTGCACGCTGATGTGCACTTCCCCGGTGCCCGGGCCCGGGTAGTCGGTGACGCGGTCCATCTTCAGGGCGGACCGCAGCACCAGCGCGACCAGGACCGATGCGGCGATCGTGACGACGACGATGACGCCGAGGGCGACTGCCGCGATGCGGAGCGGCCGACGGCGCCCGGGGCTGCCCCCGGGAACTGGCTCGACGGCCGGCTTCCCCGCTGCGCTCTCGCTGGACAGGATGCTTTCGAGGCCCTCCGTCGGGTTGGGGCCGGCGGAAGCAGGAATGTCTTGCTGCCCGGAGATCACCGTGTCAACGCTCCTGTCCGTGTATTGCGGCATCGGGGCTGCCCCGGCCACACGGCCCAGAAGATACCCGGACCCCTCGTGGGTGAAACGAACAGCACCCGCCTCAGGCGCCGTAGACGCTCACCGCGGCGGCCTTCGCCACGAGCACGACGGCGGCCCCCGGTCCCAGGTTGAGCTCGGCCGCGGCCGCCGGGGTCAGGTCCGCAACGATCACGTGGCCTCCGGCGTCGCAGTGCACCCGCACTTGTGGACCGCGCGGCTCAAGTTCCCGCACCACGGCGCCCCACGCGTTCCGCGGCGAACCGTGCGGCGCCTCGTCCCGCCGGAACACCGAGACGTCGGCGGGCCGGAACACGGCCAGGCCCTCCTCGCCGGGCCCCGGCGCGTCCGCGCCGCCGGGGACCGAACCGGACACGTCTCCGAGCCCGTCAACGGCGAGGTGACCCGGCGTCGTCGTGCGCCCGTCGACGCGCCCGCGCAGGAAGTTGAGCCCCGCGAGCCCCGCGGCGAAGCGGCTCCGGGGCCGTTCGAGGAGCTCGGCCGTGGGCCCGGACTCGGCGACGCGCCCGCCTTCGAGGACCACGACGCGGTCGGCCAGGAGGTGGGCGTCGAGGGGCTCGTGCGTCACGACGAGCGCGGTTCGGTCCGCGAGGACGCGCCGGAGGAGCCGGCGGAGGGCCGGGGCCGCGGCGACGTCGAGGGCGGCGAACGGCTCGTCCAGCAGCAGGACCCGTGGCTCGGCCGCGAGCGCCCGGGCGATCGCGACGCGCTGCGCCTGCCCGCCCGAGAGCTGGGCGGGGCGGCGGCCGGCGAGGTCGGTGGCGTCGACCTCGGTCAGCCACCGCTCGGCGGCGGCCCTCGACACGGAGCGGGACGCCCCGGCGGCACGCGGCGCGAACGCGACGTTCTCCAGGACGGACAGGTGCGGGAACAGGAGCGGCTCCTGCGCGAGCAGCGCCACGCCGCGCCGGTGCGGCGGGACCCACGTGCCCCGGGCGTCGGCGAGGACGCGGCCGCCCAGCGTCACGGCCCCGGAGTCCGGGCGCAGGAGCCCCGAGCACAGCCCGAACAGCGTCGACTTCCCGGCCCCGTTGGGCCCCATCACGGCGACGGTCTCGCCGTCCGCGACGCGCACGGCGAGGCGGACGCCGCGTGCCGCGAGGCCGGCGTCGACCGTCAGGAGAGCGTCGGCGAGGAGCGCGCTCACCGGGCACCCCCGGCCCGGCGCCCATACGCGAGCCCCACCACGGCGGCAGCCACCGCGACGAGCACGAGCGCCAGGGCGACGGCGGCGTCCGGATCGGTCTCGCGCTGCAGGTACACCTCGAGCGGCAGCGTCCGCGTGACACCCTGGAGGCTGCCCGCGAACGTCAGGGTGGCCCCGAACTCGCCGAGGGAGCGCGCGAATGCGAGCACGAGTCCGGACGCGAGCCCCGGCAGCACGAGCGGCAGGCTCACCCGCCGGAACGCGTGGGTCGGGGACGCGCCGAGCGTCGCCGCGACGGCCTCGTACCGTCCGCCCGCCGTGCGCAGCGACCCCTCGAGCGAGACGACGAGGAACGGCAGCGACACGAACGCCTGCGCCATCACCACGGCGGCAGTGGTGAACGCGATCTGGACCCCGGCCACGTCGAGCCACCGCCCCACGAGCCCGAGCCTCCCAAACGTGTACAGCAGCGCGAGGCCGCCCACCACCGGCGGCAGCACGAGCGGCAGCAGCACGAGCGCGCGCACCAGCCGCAGCCCGGGGACGTTGCCGCGCGCGAGGGCCATCGCCATCGGCACGCCCAGGAGGAGCACGACGGCGGTGCTCGCCGCCGCGGTCGTCAGGCTCAGGCGGAGCGCGGCCAGGGACGAGTCGGAGGTGACCAGCGGGATGAAGTGCACCCAGTCGACCCTCGCGAGGATCCCCACCAGGGGAACGACGACGAACAGCGCCCCCACCACGGCCGGCACCCAGATCCAGCTCGGGAGGCCAGTGAACCCACGGGAGGCGCCCTTCAGGAGGTGACTCCCAGACGGGTCATGGGGCGCCGAAGCCGGCATCGCCCAGGACCTTCCGCCCCTCGGCCCCAGAGACGTACTCGACGAACGCGCGGGCCGTGTCCTTGTCCTTCGAGTCGCGCAGCACCGCGACCGGGTAGTGGTTCACGGCCGCCGAGGACTCGGGGAACGCCACCCCGTCCACCTTCCCGGCGGCGCCCTTGACGTCCGTGACGTAGACGAGCCCCGCGTCGGCCTCCCCGGAGATCACCTTGCCGAGCACGTCGGTCACGTTGGACTCCTCGGACACCGGCGTGAGGTTCACGCCCGCGGCTTTCGCCGCTGCCTGCGCCGCCGCCCCGCACGGCACCTGCGCCGCACAGTCCACGAGCTTCACTCCGGGCTTGGCCAAGTCCGCGAGGCCGGTGATGCCGGACGGGTTGCCGGGCCGGACGGCGATGGTGAGCACGTTGGTCGCGAAGTCCTTCGCTGCGCCGTCGGCGAGCCCTGGGCCAGTGACCTTGTCCATGTTCTTGGTGTCCGCGGACGCGAACACGTCCGCGGGCGCCCCGTTGGCGATCTGCGCTGCGAGGTCCGAGGACCCGGCGAAGCTGAACGCGACGGTCACGCCGGGGTGCGCGGCCTGGAACTGCTGTCCCAGCGACGTGAACGTCTGCTTGAGGGACGCGGCGGCGAACACCGTGATCGTGCGCTGGCCGCCGCCGGATGAGGACGACGGCGCGCCCGCACCCGCCGTCGTCGTCCCGCCGCACGACGTGAGCTGCACGGCAAGGAGGGTGCCTAGGAGGACGCCCCAGACACTGCGCCTCACAGGGCACGCCCCGACGGCGTCTCGACGATCACGGTCGTCGCCTTCACCACGGCGGTGGCGACGGAGCCGGGCTCGAGCCCCAGCTCCCGCACCGCCTCGGAGCTCATGAGCGAGACGACGCGGTGCGGGCCGCACTGAAGCTCGACCTGTGCCATGACCTTGTCCACGGTCACGGCCGTGACGAGCCCGACGAACTGGTTCCGCGCCGACCGGCCCACCCCGGAGGCGTCCGCGGGCGCCGCGGAGGTGGCGCGCGTGTGGGCGGCGAGCTCGGCACCGTCCACGGCGGCGCGGCCGGAGTCGTCCTTGTGCGCGGTCAGCGTGCCCGAATCGACCCAGCGGCGCACGGTGTCGTCGGAGACGCCGGCGAGCCTCGCGGCGTCGGCGATGCGGAGGAGTCCCATGCAGGCCAGTGTAGTTCCGCAAATGCGTGATCAGAACTCAAAATCAACCGCATGTGCGCCTTCTCGACCACAACGGGTGGCGAGGTGGAAGACTGAGGGGGCGTCCGCCGTCGTGCGCGCCACCTGTACCCCACACAGTGAGGAGCGTCCCATGAGCGAACCCGACCCGACGAACCCCGCAGGCCCGGTCCTCTACCGCAGCGGTCAGGAGATCGAGTGCTGGCTGACGGACATGGACGGCGTGCTGGTGCACGAGAATCACCCCATCCCCGGCGCACCCGAGCTCATCCAGCGCTGGGTCGACACGTCCCGGCGCTTCCTGGTGCTGACCAACAACTCGATCTACACCCCGCGTGATCTGGCCGCACGGCTGCAGACCTCGGGCCTGAGCGTGCCGGAGGAGAACATCTGGACCTCCGCGCTGGCCACGGCGGGATTCATCAAGGACCAGATGCCGGGCGCACGGACCTACGTGATCGGCGAGGCGGGACTCACCACCGCGCTCCACGAGTCCGGCATGATCCTGACCGACCAGGACCCCGACTACGTGGTGCTCGGCGAGACGCGCACCTACTCGTTCAATGCCATCACCACGGCGATCCGGCTCATCCTCGACGGGGCCCGGTTCATCGCGACGAATCCCGACGCGACCGGCCCCTCACGCGAGGGCGTGCTGCCCGCGACCGGCGCCATCGCCGCGCTCATCACCAAGGCGACTGGCCGCGAGCCGTACACGATCGGCAAGCCGAACCCCATGATGTTCCGTTCGGCGATGAACCAGATCGACGCGCACTCGGAGACCACCGCGATGATCGGCGACCGCATGGACACCGACATCATCGCGGGCATGGAGGCCGGGCTGCACACGGTGCTCGTGCTCTCCGGGATCACGCGGCGCGAGGACATCTCGGCGTTCCCCTTCCGGCCCAACCAGGTGCTGCCCTCGGTGCGGGAACTGCTGCAGCAGCTCTGAGTCTGATGGGTCACCGTGCGGTGTCTCCAAGGAGACACCGCATTCCGAAATATTGACGCTTCAACTTTTGCTCACCTGTATAGAAACTGATCCAGCGATGACTAAGAGGAGATCGACATGGCACAGTTCACCGACAGGGTTGCCCTCGTGACGGGCGGCGGCTCGGGTCTCGGCGAGGCGATCGGCAAGGAGCTCGCGGCCAAGGGCGCGAGCGTGGTCCTGACCGACATCAACCTCGAGGCCGCGCAGCGTGTTGCGAGGGAGATCACGGACGCCGGCGGCACAGCGTCTGCGTTCCAGGCGGACACGTCGAAGAAGGAGGACTCCGAGAAGGCCGTCCAGTTCGCCGTCGAGACGTACGGGAAGCTGAACTACGCGGTCAACAACGCGGGGATCGGCGGGAAGAACGCGCCGACCGGCGAGATCGACCTCGACGACTGGGACAAGGTCATCGGGATCAACCTCACCGGCGTCCTGTACGGAATGCGGTACCAGATTCCCGAGATGCTCAAGGCCGGCGCCGGGCAGAGCGCGATCGTGAACATGGCCTCGATCCACGGGACCGTCGCGGCGCTCGGCAACAGCGCGTACACCGCGGCGAAGCACGGCGTGGTCGGCGTGACCAAGAACGCCGCCGCGGAGTACGGGCCGCAGGGCCTGCGCATCAACTCGGTCGGCCCCGGCTACATCCAGACCCCGCTGCTGGAGAACAGCCTGTCCGCCGAGGTGATGGAGGCCCTCAAGGCGAAGCACGTCCTGGGCCGCCTCGGCCGGCCGGAGGAGGTCGCGCACGTCGTGACGTTCCTGCTCTCCGACGACGCCTCGTTCGTCACGGGCGGCTACTACCTCATCGACGGCGGTTACACGGCCGTCTGAACAGGAACACACGCACGGCGGCGGCCGGTCGCCTCCCGCGGGAGAGAGGTGACCGGCCGCCGTCGTCCGCACACCCCCCTCTGGGGGGCAGATCCTGAGAGTCAGATCCTGGGAGTCACCTCCTGCGGGTGTGACCTACGAGAGGTGACCTCCAGAAGATGACCCCCGGAAGGTGACCTCCAGAAGATGACCCACAGACGGGCTGGCTACCCGGCCCCGCCGCCGGCCCCGCCGAGCCGCCTCGGGAGGGGCAGGAGCTGCGGCAGGAGCCGGTTCAGCAGCCGGTTGTACACGATCCCGCTCCACTCGGGGCTCGCGTGGGCGGGGAACGCGCCGATGGTCTGGAGGTCGGAGCTGGCCATGTTCGCGGCGAAGAGCCGCTCCCAGCGGTTCCGCGCGGACGCGTAGTCGACCGTCTGGTCGCCCGGATTGCCGAAGAACGCCATCTGGGCGGTGCCGAGCGTGCCCGCGAACCGGGTCGCATCCCAGTCGTAGATGTACTGGGACTCGGTCTGGATGAGGACGCTGGACGGCGCGAGGGGCGAGAGCTGCTCGAGTGTCTGGTCCACGACCTGTGTCCACGTGCGCTCGTTCTTGTGGATCACCCGCTCGCCAAACTCGTACCCGCCGCGCACGATCGAGGGGATCCGCACCCCGAGGTCATACAGGACCACGACGGAGTCGAACCAGCCCTGGTCGAGGACGTCGTACTTCGAGGCGGGCGAGGAGTCGAGCAGGATGACCTGGACCTGGAGTCCGTCCTCGGCGAGGAGCCGTGACGCGACCTCCACCGCGACCATCCCGCCGAACGAGTGCCCGTAGAAGTACAGGGTCCGCAGCCGCCGCTGCCGGACGTACACCCGCAGGGCGTCGAGGATCTCGTCGATGTCCAGGCCCAGATTGGAGTAGCCGATCGCAGCCAGCTGGGCCCGCTCGGCCAGCGAGGACCGCAGCGAGGCCAGGATGATCCTCCCCTCCTCCCAGCTGGTCTTGTAGCCGGGGAACAGGATCCAGGAGGCGTCGGGGAAGCGCTGCCGCGCGGCGTCGTCGGCCACGTCCAGCACCACCGTCTGCTGGCGCTGGCGCTGCACCTCGCGGGTCACGAACGCGTCTGCGGCGAGCAGCGCGGAGGCCGTCGCGCCGCCGAGGAAGGCGCGGCGGGAGAACGCCTTGACCCGCAGCGCGGACCGGAGCATCGTCCGGTCCACGGGCGGGAGATCCACGGGCGGCCTGTCCGCCGGTGGCCGGTCCTCGGGTAGTGGTGGCACGCCGCGCCCGGCTGGGCCCCTCAGTCGAGGCCGAGCTCGTCCTTGCCGAACGCGAACAGGTACGGCACGCCGGCCTCGGCCTCGATGCGCTCCTTCGCGCCGGTGGCACGGTCCACGATGACGGCGACGGCGGTCACCTCGCCGCCCGCGTTGCGCACGCCCTCGACGGCGGCGAGCGCGGAACCGCCCGTGGTCGAGGTGTCCTCGAGCACCACGACCTTGCGGCCCTCGACCCCGGGCCCCTCCACCTGGCGGCCCATGCCGTACGACTTCTGCGCCTTGCGCACCACAAATGCGTCCACGGCCCGGCCGGCCTCGCGGGCAGCGTGCATGACGGCGGTACCGACCGGGTCGGCGCCCATGGTCAGCCCGCCCGCGGCGTCCATCTGCACGCCCGCGGAGTCGATGAGGTCCAGCATCACCTGCCCCACGAGCTGCGAGGCCTCGTGGTGGAGCGTGATCCGGCGCAGGTCCACGTAGTAGTCGGCTTCCTTGCCGCTCGAGAGGATCACCTTCCCGCGGACCACGGCGAGCTCCTTGATGAGCTCGAGCAGGCGGGCGCGGGCGGCGGTGATGTCCAGGGCGGGGGCAGCAGTCATGGTTCCGATTCTACTGGTGGCGGGTCAGGCGGGCCCGGACGACGGCGCGTGGCCGCCTCCCGCGGGCGCGGAGCCATGCGCGGTGGGCGCCGGGCCGTGTGCCGGGCCGGGAGTCCGGGGTGCGGTCCGCACGGCGAGCCAATCGAGTGTCGCGGTGAGGGCGGCCTGGGCGTCCTCGAGGTCGAGGTGGAACTGGTACTCGTGCGGGAGTGCCGGCTCGTGGTCCGCGGGCCAGAACAGGGCCGTCGTGTCGACGCCGGCCCGGACGAGCCGGTTGCGCATCGGGACCGACTGGAGCCATGTGAGGGCGTCGCCGTTGCCGCCGGAGATGAGCGTGGGCGGAAACTCCGGAGTGACGAACTCGCGCGTGGACATGGTGAGCCCGGCGTAGGTCGAGGACCAGTCCTTGGTCCCGGTGTACGCCCACAGGGCGACCTTGAATCCCCAGTTCTCGAGTCCGGTGAGGTCCGCCATGGCCCGCAGGTCGTAGACCCCGCAGTGCAGGATCGCGCCGACGAGCTGCTGGCGGCGCAGCGCGGGGTCGATCCCGAGGAGCCGGGCCTAGTCGGGGTTCACGGTCAGCACCGCGAGCTGGCTCGCGAGCTGCGCGCCCGCGGAGTCGCCGGCGAGCACGATCCGCTGCGGGTCGATCCCGAGCTCGGCGGCGTGCTCCACGAGATAGGCGAGGGCGGCGTTGAGCGTGCGCACGGCGCCCGGGTACCCGGTCTCGGGGGCGATCGGGTACCCGAGGCCCACGGCGATGTAGCCGTGGGAGGCGAGGATGCGCAGGTAGGGCGCCACGTCTTCCTTCCCTCCCGAGATCCACGCGCC
This sequence comes from Sinomonas cyclohexanicum, assembly GCF_020886775.1. Taxonomy (GTDB): domain Bacteria; phylum Actinomycetota; class Actinomycetes; order Actinomycetales; family Micrococcaceae; genus Sinomonas; species Sinomonas cyclohexanicum. The sequence continues at coordinate 451,118 of NZ_AP024525.1, read as the reverse complement.
GCCGTGGACCCAGACGACCGCCGGCCGCGGCGCGCCGTCGTGCGCACTGTCCCGCTCGCGGCTGCTCGCCGCGCCGGGACCGAAGACGTCCAGTGTCGCCGCCGGCCGGTCCGGCGCGAAGGCGAGGTCGAGCTGCTCGGACCGCGGCGCGTCCGGGACGTACGGGCGCATCTCCCGGACCGTGGCCTCGGCGCCCTTCGTAAAGACCCTGCGGATGAGCCGCGCCGCGGGCACTGGGCTGTGCAAGGCGAGCAGCCCCGCCGCCCCCATGGACACGCCGGCCGAGACCGCCGCCCTGGCTGCCTTCCGCAGCAGCGGGTCGCGGCCCTGCGCCGACCCCGATAGCCCGGTCCCTGACGTCATCCCTGCCCCCGTCCGTGCACGGCCCGTGCCGGTGACGGCCGCACTGGCACCATGCTAGGCGGCCACCCGGTCCCGCGCCCGGGCGCACGACGGCGCGCGCTCACCCCGGCGCGGCGCTCACCCCGGCGCGGCCCTCAACCCCCGCCCTCGATGAGCCCCACGATGTGCTCCGCGATGGCCATCGAGCTCGTGGCGCCGGGAGAGGGCGCGTTGCGGACGTGGGTGATCCGGCCGCGGCGCTGGATCGCGAAGTCGTCCACGAGCGTCCCGTCGCGGCGCATCGCCTGCGCCCGGACGCCGCGCGAGGCCGCGACCGTGCGGGCGCCCTCGAGCGCGGGCACGTACCTCCGGGCCTCCGCGACGAACCGCTTCGCAGAGAGGACGGTGCGGATCTCGCGGGCCGCCGTGGGCAGGTTCCGGCGCGCGAACCTCCAGAACCCCACGTACGCCGCGGTCGCGGCGGCGTCGCGGCGGTTCAGCGCAAGCCCGCGATAGCCCTCGCGCGCGAGCGAGAGGAACGCGTTGGGGCCGATCGTCATCTCCCCGTCCACGCGCTTGGTCAGGTGGACCCCGAGAAACGGGTACCGCGGGTCCGGAACCGGGTACACGAGGCCGGCCACCACGTCGCGGTAGGCGGAATCGAGGACGTAGTACTGGCCGAAGAACGGCACGATGGCGGGGTCCGGATCCTCGCCCGAGCGCCGGCGACCCGGTCCGACTGGAGCCCCGCACACGCCACGACCGCGCCGAAGCGCTCGAGGCCACCGGCCGTCTCGACCTCGGCAGCGGCGCCCGCGTCCGCGACCCGGAGGACCTCGGCGCCGAACCGGACGGCCCCGCCCGCCGCGACGACGTCCTCGAGGAGCGCCTCGGTGACCCGGGCATAGTCCACAATCGCGGTCTCGGGCGAGTACAGCGCGCGTCGGCCCACGGCGTTCGGCTCGATCTCGGCCAGTTCCTGGGGCCCGACCATCCGCACGCCCGGCACCCCGTTGGCCACGGCCCGCCCGAAGATCCCCTCGAGCCGGCCCTCCTCCGCCGCGTCGAGCGCCACGACGACCTTCCCGCAGGCCTCGTACGGCAGCCCCCGCTCCTCGCACAGCTCGCGGATCAGGCCCGCGCCGCGGCGGCACAGGCGCGCCTTGAGCCCGCCCGGCTCGTAGTACAGGCCCGCGTGGACCACGCCCGAGTTGTGGCCCGTCTGGTGTGCGGCCGCCCGGCCCTCCTTCTCGAACACCGTGACAGCGGCGTCCGGGTGCCTGCGGGTCAGCTCGCGTGCGACGGCCGCGCCGATGATCCCGGCCCCGACGACGGCGAATGACTGGCTCCCGGGCACCGTTCCCTCCTGCTCTCCCTCAACCACCACCCTAGGCGAGGCCACCGACATCGGCGGGCGGGCGGCGTCGTGCGCCTATCATGTGCCTAAACCCGTCCGATGCGCCCGAGGAGGCCAGTGAACACGCCCCTGACACCCGCCGAGGTGTACCACGCCACGCCCGACGCCGAGGAGGCCGCGCCCGAGGCGTACGAGGTCACCTCCGCAGCGGCGGGGCGCCGCCTCGCCGACCGGGAGGACGTGGTCCGGCACAAGAAGCGCGGCTACGCGCTCATCAACACGACGCTGACGCCGCACGAGGCGATGGTCGAGGACCTGCTGTTCGTCCGGGACGTCCTCGACCGCGCCGAGGTCCCGTACCTCCTGGTGCGCGGCAACGACGCGCGGCCCGTGATCGCCGTCGACTGGGAATTCCGCAAGGACCTGCGGCGCGCCCTCGTCGAGGCGTGCCAGGACGAGCCGTTCTACTCACTGACCGTCGACGCGCGGAAGGACCGCGCGCTTCTCGTCGCGGACGGCAGGCTCGCCGAGTCCGGCCAGGCGCGCATGTTCCGCCTGTACCGCCCCCGGCTCGAGCCGAACGGCGGACTCCTGTACGGGCGGGACACCGGCGTGCAGGTCGAGCTGTGGAAGTGGGAGGGCGACCTCCTGCACCTTCCGATCGAGAACTCGCTCACCCGGCGCACGCTGCCCCGGAACGAGGCCGCGCGCGGGACGGTCGAGCGGTTTGGCCGCACGTGGCCGACGATCGAGAACATGTTCGCCGACCACGCGACGGACATCGACTTCGAGATCGACATCGTGTTCTCGTGGGTGGACGGCTCCGATTCCGAGCTCCGCGCGTACCGCGCATCCTTCCTTCCCGGGGTGGTGCTCGGCGAGGGCGACGACGCCGAGGCCCGCTACCGGCAGATCAACGAGCTCAAGTACGCCCTGCGCAGCGTCCACATGTTCGCCCCGTGGATCAACCGGATCTTCATCTGCACCGACTCGAAGGTGCCCGAGTGGCTTGACGACTCGCACGAGCGGATCATGATCGTGCGGGCCGCGGACCACTACAAGGACCCGTCCGTCCTACCGGTCTTCAACTCGCAGGCCATCGAGTCCCAGCTGCAGCACATCGATGGGCTCTCGGAGTACTTCCTCTACTCGAACGATGACATGTTCCTCGGCCGGCCCCTCGGCCCGGACATGTTCTTCTCCCCCGGCGGGATCACGAAGTTCATCGAGGCGTCCACCCGGATCGGGCTGGGCGACAACCACCTCGACCGGTCCGGCCACGAGAACGCGGCGAGGGTGAACCGGCGGCTCCTGTATGAGCGGTTCGGCCGGATCACCACGAGGCACCTCGAGCACACGGCCGCGCCCCTGCGGAAGTCGGTCCTGCTCGAGATGGAGGCCGAGTTCCCGGAGGAGTTCGCCCGGACCGCCGCCGCGCGCTTCCGCACGTGGGACAGCATCTCGGTGACGAACTCCTTCTACCACTACTACGCGCTCCTGACAGGGCGCGCCGTGACGAAGGTCGGGGCGCGGGTCCAGTACGTGGACACGACCGTCCGCTCGGGCCTCGACGCACTCGCCAAGCTGCTCAAGAAGCGCAACCAGGACTTCTTCTGCCTCAATGACGGCTCGTTCCCCGAGGTCTCCGCCCAGGAGCGGCAGGAGCGCGTGACCGACTTCCTCGAGAAGTACTTCCCGATCCCGGCGCCCTGGGAGCGCTGACCCCCACACGCGGGGAGGTCAGCCGCGGTCGGCGGCCACCCCGCGGACGGGGCGCGTGCCGTCGTCCGCGGGGAAGGCGACGCCCGCGGCGGCGAGCTCGCGTGCGACGTCGGCCCCGCTCACCGGGCGCCCGAACGCCGCGCCGCCCGCAGCGGGCACCACGGAGTGCACCACCGAGTCCGCGTACACGTGCACGAGGTTGTACGCCTGCGCGGCGTCGCGCCCGCGGGTGGGCCGGAACCCGGACGCGGGGTCCACGGCGCCGGCGAGGTCCTGCGTGTAGCAGGTGGCCGACGCGACGGACACGGGGATGCCGGCGAACGTCCCCGACGTCGAGTAGTGCAGGTGCCCGGCGAGGATCGCACGGACGTCGGTCCCGCGGAGCACGTCGGCGAGCGCCGCCTGCCCGCGCAGCTCGACAAGCACCGCGAGTTCCTGGACGCACGGCACGGGCGGGTGGTGCATCGCGAGGATCGTGCCATCCGGCGCGGGGACCGTGAGCTCTTCGCCGAGCCAGTCGAGCTGCGCGGCCGTGAGCGCGCCGTGGTGGAAGCCCGGCACGCTCGTGTCCAGCACCACCACGCGGAGCCCGTTGACCCAGTGGACCCGGTCGAGCGGCGCTGAGGACGGCTCCTCGCCGAGCAGGTGCTCGCGCAGCGCGGCGCGCGAGTCGTGGTTGCCCATCGCCCAGATGAGGCGTGAGCCGAGCGCCTCGGCCGCTGGCTCGGCGATCGCCTTGAGGCGCGCGTACGCGCCGGGCTCGCCCCGGTCCGCGAGGTCCCCGGTGACGATGATCGCCTCGGGCGACCCGCCGGCGTCGTGCATCTGGGCGAACAGCCGCCGCACGCGCGCCTCGGAGTCGAGGGTCCCCGCGAGGAGCCCCTCGCTGACCAGGTGCGTGTCGCTGACGTGGAGGAGGAAGTGGCGCGGCCGAGGATGCTCGGCCGGGATGGTGGCCATGGGGCGCCTTCCGTCGTCTCGAATCGTCCCCCCAGTGCACACATCCAAGGCATCCGGTGGCTGAATGTCCAGTTAACACGCAGAGAACCACCGAACCCGCCAGCCGCACACAGACGGACGACGGCGGAACGTGGGTTCGCCGTCGTCCGCCCTTGCGCTGTGGTTGATACAGCGCTGTGAGTCCGGTCAGGCCTCTGGCTGCGAGTGCTTGGCGACGGTGTCCGCGTCCGAGCCCAAGCCGGCCCCGGCCTGCTCGTGGCGGGCGCGGATCTCGGCGACGATCTTGGCGTGGCGCGCATCCGTGAGCTCGTAGAAGAACATGATGACGCCGGCGGCCGCGCCGAGGACGGCGGGGATGAGGCCGGCGGCGGCCTGGATGCCGGTGACGGCCCCCGCGGTCTGGGCGACGGCGTGGCCGTCGTAGCCGGCAATGCCGATCACGTAGGCAGCGAGCGCGCCGCCGATCGCCTGGCCGGTCTTCCGGGTGAACGAGAAGAGCGAGTAGATGATGCCCTCCGAGCGGACGCCCGTCTTCCACTCGCCGTACTCGACCGTGTCCGCCTCGAGCGCCCACACGACGATGCTGACGCCGGCGATCCCGCCCAGTCCGATCGTGAAGCCGATGAAGGCGAGCCAGACGATCGTGGTCGGCACGAACATGACCAGGAGGCCGCCCACGACCCCGACCCCGATGAACGCCATGTAGACGGCCCGCTTGCCGAACCGGGTCACAAGGGTGGGGACCCAGGCGCTCAGGACGAGGGTGAGGACCAGCTGGACGATCGAGAGGACCGGGACGAGGCTCAGGGCGTGCAGCGCGTCACGGAAGTAGTAGACCTGCACGGTGGACATGGACAGGTAGCCGGAGAGGAACAGGAGCGAGGAGAGGCAGAGCATGAGCAGCGGCCTGTTGCCCTTCAGCGTCCGCATGCTCTGCCGGAAGGAGACCTTGGGCACGTCTCGCTGAACCGTCTCGCGGGTCGTGAAGAACGTGAACAGGTACAGCGCGACGCCGAGCACCATGAAGACGAGCGTCACGGTGGTGAAGACCGGCTGCAGGTCCGTCCCGGCCTTGAGCAGCGGCGCGACGAAGATGCCGAGCGCGGAGCCGACGAGCAGCGAGCCGACCGTGCGGGCCGAGGCGAGCTTGGCGCGGTCCTTGGGGTTCTGGGTCATGGCCGAGGCCATCGAGCCGTACGGGATGTTCACGAGCGAGTAGGCGAGGCCGAGCGCGGCGTAGACGATGTAGGCGTAGGCGAGCTTGCCGCCCTCACCGATCTGGGGGACGTGGAAGTTCAGGAACGTCAGCACCATGAGCGGCAGGGAACCGAACAGGATGAACGGCCGGAACTTGCCCCAGCGCTTCGTGTTGGTCCGGTCCACCATGCGTCCGGCGAACAGGTCCGAGAACGCGTCGAACAGCCGCACCACGAGGAAGAGCGTTCCGGCCGCGGCGGCCGGGATGCCCGCGACGTCCGTGTAGTAGACGAGCAGGAACATCGCGGTCGTGGTGAACGCGAGGTTGTTCGCGGCGTCGCCCGCGCCGTAGCCGACGAGGCTCTTGAGGGGGAGCTTGTGGTGCGTGGTCGTGCTCATGCCTGAGGCTTCCTGTTCTCGAGCTGGCTCCAGCGCTTCCGCAGCGTGAAGGCAGCGGCCTTGGGGCGGCGGTCGCGAGTGAAGGCGCCCTTCTTGTTCCCGTCCACGCGCATGATCCCGTTGGACGTGGCGAAGTCGGCGAAGTTCCACACGTGCTCGCCCACCATGGCCGGGACACGGTCGAACACGCGGTGGTACATGTCGAGGAACTCCGCCTGGTACTCTTCGCTCCACGGCTGGGCGTAGAGGGAGTGGAAGCCGGCGAGCGTGTCAGCGCCGTACTCGGTCATGATCATGGGCGTGCCGAGCTTCTCGGTCCAGGCGTTCAGCTCCGCCTCGAGGGCCTTCTCCGCCGAGGCGAGGTCGCCGGTGTTGAGGTACCAGCCGTAGTAGCGGTTGAGCATGATGACGTCGAACAGGTCCGTGATGGTGTCCTTGTCCGGGCCGTCGAACATGACGTTGACGAATCCGACCGGGCGGGTCGGATCGAGCTCCCGGGCCAGTGCGGCGAGCGGCTCGAAGTACCCCCGCGCGCCGTCCTCGGAGGACTGCGGCTCGTTCGCGATGGACCAGATCACCACGGACGGGTGGTTCTTGTCCCGGGCGATGAGCTCCTCGATGACCTGCCGGTGTGAGGCCGCCGTGGCGTCGCTGACGAAGTCGGGCCCATAGGTCTTCTTCGCACCGGTGCCGAAGAACCCGGCGAAGTCCGCGTTGAGGCCCACGGCCGGGGTCTCATCGATGACCACGATTCCGTGCCGGTCCGCGTAGTCCATGACGTCCTCGGAGTACGGGTAGTGCGAGGTGCGGAACGAGTTCGCCCCGATCCAGTCCAGGAGCGCGAAGTCGTTGACCATGTGCGCGTGGGAGTGTCCCTTGCCGATGGTCGTGTGGTCCTCGTGCATGCCGAATCCGGTGAAGTAGAACGGCTCGCCGTTGATGAGGAACTCGGCGCCGCGCACCTCGACGGTGCGGACGCCGAAAGCCTGCGTGTAGGAATCGACGACCTGCCCCTCGAGGTCCAGCACCTCCGCGACGAGCGAGTAGAGGTAGCCCTTGCCGGGCTGCCAGAGCACGACGTCGGGGATCGCCACCGTGCCCGAGAGCCCTTCCGCGGTGCCCACCTGCCGGCCTTCGGCGTCGAGGATCCGCACGCGGACGGGCCGGGGCTCGCCGGTCTCGCCGGCCACGACGACCGCATAGTCCACGCTCCCTGTGGCGCCGGCGCCTGGAGCTCCCTCGAACGCGGTCGTGACCGTGATGTCCTCGACGTGGACGGCGGGGGTGCTGTAGAGGAGCACGCTGCGGTGCAGGCCGGCGTAGTTGTAGAAGTCGTGCATGTAGGTCTGCGTGCGGCGTCCGTCCTCGCCGACCGTGATGCTGCCCGGCGGGATCGTGGCCTGGGTGAGCTCGTTGTTCACCGCGACCGTGAGCCGGAACGTGGTGCCGGCGGTGACGTGCTCGGTGATGTCCGCCTCGAACGGGGTGTAGCCGCCCTGGTGCTCGGCCACGAGGGCGCCGTCCACGAAGGCCTTGGCGCCGTGGGTGGCGGACTCGAAGCGGAGCCAGACGCGCTCGCCGGCCCAGCCGCGGGGGACGCGCACCTGGCGCTGGTACCAGACCCATCCGACGTGGTCGCGGAGCGCGTTGTCGGGGAAGACGTCGTTGTAGCTGGCCGGCACGCCCATCTCGAGGCCCGTCCCGAGGGGGCCGTTCTGCCAGCCCTCGCTCAGCCCGGTGTTCTCCGCGTCGACCTTGAAGGCATAGAGGCCATCGAGGTTCACGAGTTCGCGGGTGGGTCCGTCCTGGGGCCTGAGCATGTGCACATCCTTGGGCAAGTGGTCGAGTGATCGGCTTCACGTCCAGAGTAGGAGTCCATGGAAACATGCGGCAATCGTTTGCCAATTCTTGCCAACTATTCCGTCCCTCACAGCGGCGGACGCCGCATCAGGAAGCGTCCTGATGCGGCGTCCGCCAGAAGGGATGGACCACGGAGGCGAGGTCAGGCGCAGAGCCACTCCGCGGCGTCGTGCGCGATCTCCTCCGGCGAACGGGCGATGTCGAAGACCTTGCCGCGCTCGTCGGGCTGCAGGGCCTCGAGCGTGGCGAGCTGCGAGTCCAGGAGGGAGACCGGCATGAAGTGCCCGGGCCGGGCGGCCATGCGCTCGGCGAGCAGTTCCCGCGTGCCGTGCAGGTGCACGAACGCGGTGTCCGGGGCCGCCTCGCGGATGATGTCCCGGTAGGCGCGCTTGAGGGCGCTGCACCCGATCACCATCGTCCCCTCGGCCGCGGCCATCGCCTGGCCGACGGCGCGCAGCCACGGCTCGCGGTCGGCGTCATCCAGCGGGGTGCCCGCGGCCATCTTCGCCACGTTGGCCGCGGGGTGCAGGTCGTCCCCGTCGAGGAACTCCCCGCCGAGCTCCTGGGCGAGGAGCCGGCCCACGGTGCTCTTGCCGCACCCCGAGACGCCCATCGCGATGACGTGGTGCACACTCACCAGTCGTGCACCGTGCCGTCGATGAGGCGGTTGTACGGCAGGTACGCCTGCTGGTACGGGAAGGAGTTGGCCGCCTCCTCGTTGAACTCGACTCCCAGGCCCGGCTTGTCGCCCGGGTGCAGGTAGCCGTCGATGAACGTCATCGACTGCTCGAACACGGTGTTCGTCCTGTCCGAGTGCTGCATGTACTCCTGGATGCCGTAGTTGTGGATCGCCAGGCCCACGTGCAGCTGCGCGGCGAAGCCCACCGGGGAGATGTCCGTCGGCCCGTGGAAGCCCGACTTGATCTGGTACTGCGCCGCGAAGTCCATGACCTTCTTCAGCGGCGAGATGCCGCCGAAGTGGGTCGAAGCTGCACGAACGTAGTCGATCAGCTGCTCCTTGATGAGCGTCTGGAAATCGTACACAGTGTTGAAGATCTCGCCGATGGCCAGCGGGGTGGTCGTGTGTTGGCGGACCAGGCGCAGGCCCTCCTGGTTCTCGGCCGGGGTGCAGTCCTCGAGCCAGAACAGGTCGTACGGCTCGAGGGCCTTGCCGAGCTTGGCGGCCTGGAGCGGGGTCATGCGGTGGTGGCCGTCGTGGAGGAGCGGGATCTCGGGCCCGAACTCGTTGCGCACGGCCTCGAACACGGTGGGGATGTGGCGCAGGTACGCGCGGGTGTCCCAGTCCTCCTCCTGCGGGAACGCCCCGCGGCCGGCGGGCTCGTAGTCGTAGCGCTCGCCCGAGGCCTGGGTCTGGGCTGCGACCCCGTAGACGGCCTTGATGCCTGGGATCGCGCTCTGGACGCGGATCGACTTGTAGCCCTTCTCGAGGTGCTCGCGGATCGAGTCGAAGAGCGAGGGGAGGTCGGTGCCGGACGCGTGGCCGTAGGCCCGCAGGCCCCGGCGGGACGCGCCGCCGAGCAGCTGGTAGACCGGGAGCCCGGCGACCTTGCCCTTGATGTCCCACAGCGCCATGTCCACCGCGGCGATCGAGGCCATCGTGACCGGGCCGCGGCGCCAGTAGGCCGAGCGGTAGAGGAACTGCCACGTGTCCTCGATCCGGTGCGGGTCGCGGCCGATGAGCAGCTGGGCGACGTGCTCCTTCAGGTACGCGGCCACGGCCAGCTCACGGCCGTTGAGGGTCGCATCGCCGATGCCGGTGATCCCCTCGTCCGTGGTGATCTTCAGGGTCACGAAGTTGCGGGTCGGGCTCGTCACGAAGACTTCGGCGGAGACGATCTTCATCGTCGCTTCCTTTCAATCCAAGGGGTACAGCGCGCGGTGTCAGTTGAAGCCTAATCGGGGGCCCCGCACGATGGCAATCGTTTGCCGCAATTTGCCATAAGCAGGGCCTATTCCCGCGCCAGCGTCCCGCGGAGGGAGTGGAGCCGGTCGACGACGGTCGGATCGCCTGCGAGGTCCGGCGAGACGAGCTTCGCGAGGGCCGCTGTCCGTTCGCGCCCCTCGAGGGAGGCTGCAGCGAGGACCCGCTCCTTGAGTGGGTCCTGGAAGTCGCCCGCGCCGTCCGAGGACACGAAGTCCATCCACACCGCGATCATCCGGGCCGCGGCCACCCCGGTCCGGCCGTCCCCCATCTCCGCGGACAGCACCGGGACGGCGCGCATCCGCAGCTTCGTGGTGCCGTCGGCCGCGATCTGCGCGAGGTGGTGGGCGATCCGCGGATTGGAGAACCGCTCGATGAGGGCCTCGCGGTACGCGGGCACCCCCAGCTCCGGCAGCGTCAGGTGGCGGGCGGCCTCGTCCCAGAACGCCTCGACGGCCTCCCGGCACGCCGGGTCCGCGATCGCCTCGGCCACGGTCCTGTGGCCGCGCAACTGCCCCGCGTAGGCCAGGAGGGAGTGGGCGCCGTTGAGGAGCCACAGCTTGCGGTTCTCGAAGGGCTCGATATCGGCCACGAACTGCGCACCGGCATCCTCCCAGCGGGGGCGGCCGGCCGGGAACTCGCCTGCGAGGATCCAGTTGGCGAACGGCTCGGCCACCACCGGGGCCTCGTCCCTGTACCCGCATTCGGCGGCGACGAGGGCGACGTCCTCCGGCGTCGTGCGCGGCGTGATGCGGTCCACCGAGGTGCCCACGAAGCGCACGTTCTCGCGGATCCACTCTGCGAGTCCGGAACCGCCGGAACCAGAGTCGAGCCCCTCGGCGATCGCCAGCACGGCCCTCCTCGCCACCTCGCCGTTCCCTGCCACGTTGTCGCAGCTCACGACGGCGATCGGGCCGCCCTGGGCTGCCCGGCGCACCGCGAGGGCGCGGACGAGGCGCCCGAGGGGGGAATCGGCGTCGTGCTTCTCGTAGACCGCCTCGGTGACCGTCAGCGTGACGATCGAGGTGGACGCCGCCGAGACGAGACCATTGAGATGGGCGGTGTCCGCGCCGTCAACTGCCTCGGCAATCGAGCCGACCACCTCGAAGTGGTCGCCGTCCGGGCCGCGCTCCACGAGGGTGAAGAGGCCGTCCTGCGCCGCGAGGGTGATGGCCGCACCGGGCCGCCGGCCGGTGAAGGACGCGATCCCCCACTCGCCGGCGTCCGGCGCATGGGCCGTGAACCAGGCCTGGTGCGAGCGGTGGAACGCGCCGAGCCCGAGGTGGACGATCCGCACGGGCGGTGCGGGCGCGCCCTTGCGACCGAGGAGCGGGATCTCAGTGGTGGTGCGTGTGGTGGCCACGGTGTCCCTCCTAGAGCTTGAAGACGCGGCGCGGGGACCCGTCGACCAGGTCGACGATGATCTCGTGCGCCCGGGCCTCGGTCACGCGGTGCTCGGCGACGAGCCGCGCCAGGAAGCTCGCCTCGACACGGCGCGACGCGTCGTGGCGGGCGGGGATCGAGCAGAACGCCCGCGTGTCGTCGATGAAGCCGGAGGTGCGGGTGAAGCCCGTCGTCTCGGTCACGGCCGAGCGGAACCGCAGCATCGCGTCTGGCGCGTCGAGGAACCACCACGGAGCACCGATGTACACCGAGGGGTAGAAGCCCGCGAGGGGGGCGAGCTCGCGGGAGAACACCGTCTCATCGAGCGTGAACAGGACGAGGTGGAAGCCGCGTGCGGTGCCGAAGTCCTCGAGCAGGGGCCGGATACCGGCCGTGTAGTCGATCGCGAACGGGATGTCGTGGCCGGTGTCCGCGCCGTACTCGGCGAACGTGGGGGCGTGATGGTTGCGGTACGACCCCGGGTGGATCGTCATGACGAGGCCGTCCTCGACGCTCATGCGCGCCATCTCGACCATCATGTGGCCCTCGAACGCGTCGCGGTCCGCGGCCGTCGCCTCGCCGCGGCGGGCCTTCTCGAAGAGCGCCTCGGCCTCCGCGCGCTCGAGCTTGAGCGTGAGCGGCGTGCGCACGCCGTGGTCCGCCGAGACGGCGCCGTGCTCCACGAAGTACTGGCGGCGGTTCTCGAGGCCGCGCAGGTAGCCCGTGTAGCCGGCCGCGCCGTCGCCCGCCTCCGCCGTGATCCGGTCCACGCGCCGGCTCCACTCGGGGTGGGCCACGTTGATGTACGGGTCGGGGCGGAAGGTGGGCAGGACGCGGCCCGCGAACGTCGGGTCCGCGGCGAGGCGGGCGTGCGCCTCGAGGGAGTCGAGCGGGTCGTCGGTCGTGGCGAGGACCTCGATGCCGAAGTCCTTGAACAGCTGCCGCGGCCGGAAGCCCGGCTCGGCGAGCTTCGCGGAGATCGCGTCGTACACGGCGTCCGCGTTGTCAGCGCCGAGGGCGTCGACCACGTCCCCGGGCAGGCCGAAGACGTGCTCGAACGAGCTCCTCAGCCAGTACCCCGAGGCTGTGCCGTCGAACAGAGGCCAGGCCTCGGCGAAGTTCCGCCACGCGGTCCGGGAGTCCACCGCCGTCGTGCCAGCGACCCGCAGCTGGTCGAGCTCCACGCCGCTGGCATGGATGAGTCGGGTCACGTAGTGGTCCGGACTCACGATGAGCGCGGTCGGGTCGGGGAACGGCGTGTCGTCCGCGATCCACTCCGCCGGCACGTGGCCGTGCGGGGAGATGATCGGCAGGTCCTCGACGTCGGCGAGCAGCTCCCGCGCGATCTGGCGGGTCCCGGGGTCGGCCGGCAGGAGTCGGTCAGGGTTGGCGGCGATGGAGTCAGTCACTGGGGTCTCTTCTCTTCTCTGGCACTCGAGGCTGTCTGGGGCGCGGGCGGCGCACGACGGCGGCCCGGCCGGCTCAGCTGGCCTCGACGCCTGCCGTCTCGAGCACCTTGGCGAACGCGCGCGCGGCCACGCCGAACGCGTAGGGACCGCTGAACCCGCCCAGCTCGAACGCGTCCGCGAGGTGCGGCTCGAGCGAGACGAAGCCCGAGTAGCCGCTGTCACGGAAGCCCTCGACGGTGGCGAGCAGCTCGCCGTCGCCCTCGCCGGACGGCACCACGCGGCCGCTCTCCGCAAGCGCGTCCTTGACCTGGACGTACACGGTGTGGGGGCGCAGCATCTCGAACGCGTCCGTGAACGGCTTGACGCCCACCTGGACGAAGTTGGCGTTGTCCCACGCGAGCTTGAGGGCGGGCGAGCCCACGGACTCGACGATGTCCAGCACGCGGGACGGGATGTCGCCGAAGATGTCCTTCTCGTTCTCGTGCACGAGCACGACGCCGGTGCCCTCCGCGCGCTTCGCGAGCGCCGTCATGCGCTCGAGAACCGCGTCCCGCGCCTCCTGAGGCGTCTTGCCCTCGTAGTAGAACGAGAAGATGCGGATATACGGGGCCCCGAGGACCTCGGCGGCGCGCAGGGCACGGCCGAGCCGCTCGACCTCGTGCTCGACCGGCAGGTCAACATCCACCTTCCCGATCGGCGACGCGATCGCGGAGACCTTGAGCCCGGCCTCGTCGAGGATCTTCTTCAGCTCGGCGAGCTGCTCCTCGGACAGGTCCACGATGTTGGTCCCCCACGCGCTGCGGACCTCGATGTACCCGGCCCCGAGCGCCCGCATCACGGCCGCCTGGATGCGCGGGTCCGCATCGATCTCGTCACCGAACCCGGACAGGTCCCATCTGATGTCAGACACGGTTTTACTTCACTCCCCCGGCGGTCAGGCCGCCCACTAGATACTTCTGGAAGAACAGGTAGAGGATCACGACCGGAGCGGCACACACGAGGGAGGCCGCCATCATCTGGCCGTAGAACGGAATGGCGCCGCCCTCGGTCCCGGTCGCGAAGATCTGCAGCGCGACGGCCGCGGTCTGGGTGTCCGGACGGGTCATGACGGATGCGAACAGCACATCGTTCCAGCCGAGCAGGAACGCGAAGATGCCGGAGACGATGATCCCGGGCCAGCTCAGCGGCAGGATGATCTTCGTCAGGATCCCCAGGCTCGAGGCGCCGTCGATCCTCGCCGCCTCCTCGAGCTCCTTGGGCAGGCCGCGCAGGTACGTGACCATGACCCAGGTCGAAAACGGCAGCGCGAACGTCAGGTAGGTCAGGATGAGGCCCCAGCGAGTGCCGATCACCGTGATCCCGAGGTACGTCGCGGCCGAGGAGAAGAGGACGAATACCGGCAGCACGAGCAGGGTGCCTGGCACCGACTGCAGGCCGAGCAGCCCGCGCAGGATCGTGAGACGCCCGCGGAACTGGTAGCGGACCAGCACGTACGCCGTGCCGATGGACAGGGCGGCCGAGATGACCGCCGTCGCGCCCGCCGCGATGATCGAGTTCGTGAGCGCGCTCGCGAGGCCGACACTGGACCAGATCTTCGCGTAGTTCGCGAGCGTGAACTCCGCCGGCCAGAAGTCGCCGCGTGCCACGGAGATGTCCGAGTTGATGCTCGCGAGGAAGATGTACACGAGCGGGGCCAGCACGAACACGCACAGGACCGTGACCACCAGTCCCAGGATCCACGTGGGCAGCAGGCGCGTGACCTCGGTCTGCTGGCGGGAGCCGGGCCGATCGACGATGGGGTTCAAGGTGGCCTTGCTTGCGGCCTGGGACAGGCTCACTTCTTGCCTCCCTGGGACTCGGCGTCGTCGAGCTTGACGGCGCGCAGATAGATGAACAGAGGGATCAGGATCAGGATGAGCGAGACTACGGCCATCGCCGCGCTGAGCCCGAAGCGGAAGCTCTGGAAGCTCGTCACGTAGGTCAGGACGGGCAGGAGCTCGACGTCGTGCGGCGCGGGGATGCCGAACAGCACGAACGGGAGGGTGAAGTTGTTGATGTGGTTCAGCATGCCGATGATGAACGCGAGCGAGACCGGGCCCTTGAGGTATGGGAACACGACGTAGCGCAGCTTGGTCCACCACAGCGCGCCGTCGAGCGCGGCGGCCTCGTGCACCTCGTGGTCCACGGACTGCAGGCCCGCGAGCGCGAGGAGGTAGACGAACGGCCAGGAAGCCCACAGCTGGACGAAGATGAGGGCCCAGTACGTGTTGGGGCCGTTGAGCCAGAGGCCCGGATCGATTCCGAACGCTCCGAGGCCGTGGTCCACGATCCCCTGCGGCTGGAACATGGTGCGCCACACGGTCGCGACGACGAACGAGGGCAGCACGTAGGGAATGAGGAACACGGAGCGCACGACGGCGCGCCCACGGAACGCGTTCTGCGTCGCCACTGCTGCAGCGATCCCGATGGGGAGGGCGAGGACCGTGGCGATGAAGGAGTAGGAGACGCTGAGCCACACCGCGTGGAACAGCTCGGTCTGGGTGACGGCCTCGATGTAGTTGGCGAAGCCGATGAACGGCGCCGCGATCCACTTCCGCAGGGTGTACTGGTCGAGGTCCAGCAGGGACATGAAGATGCCCAGGATGAGCGGGACGATGATGACGATCGTCATCAGCAGGCCACCGGGGATGAGCATCCAGAGGGGGCGGTTGCGTTCGGAGGGGCCGCGGCGGCGCCCGCCCCCCGCGGGGGCGGTCTCGGCGCCGCGGGCGGGCCGGGTGGCCCGGCCGGCCGCTGAGGCGGCAGGCCGGGTCTCCGGCTTCGGGGTGCTTGCAGTACTCATATCAGTCACGTCAATCACGCGGAATCGTCTCCGCTGCTCACTTGGCCCTGTCGAGGGACTGCTGGGACTTGGTCTGGGCGTCCTTGATCCGCTGGCTCAGGGCCGAGTCGGAGACGGCGCCTGAGGCCAGGTCCGGGAGGGACTGGACCGTGACGTTGAGCAGGGCAAGCTGGATGTCGCCCCACGCGCCCGTGAACGGCGTCGCCTTGGACTGCTTGGCGGACTCGGTGATGGCCGCCAGGTGCGGTGCGGACGAGAGCGAGGCGAGGGCGTCGGCGTTGGCCGGGAGATCGCCGAAGATCTTCTGGTAGTTCAGCTGCTCGTCCTTGCTCGTGACGAGGTTGACGTACGCGAACGCGAGGTCCTTGTTCTTGGAGTAGTCCGCGACCACGAGGTTGTCGCCCGAGAGGATCGAGGCGGCCGGCTGGTCGGACTTCGAGGACGTCTCGCCCGGGGCCACCGTGGGCATGAGGGCATAGTCGAAGCTGTCCTTGATAGCGGACTTCTCGAGCGTGGGGATCGAACTGGACGTCGTCATGAGGAAGTAGGCGGACTTGCCGGAGGCGAAGTCGGCGAGCGCTTGGCTGTTGCTCCAGCCGACCGCCGCGGGGTTGACCACCTTGTCCTTGGTGACCCACCCGAAGTACGTCTCGTAGGCCTTCTTGACGGCCGGGTCGTCGAGCTTGGCGGTCTTGCCGTCGACGAGGGGGTTGCCCGCCTGGACGGACATCGCCCAGACGTACTTCCACGGGTCGAAGTTGTCCTTGTAGGCCACCGACATGCCGTACTGGCCCTTCGAGGGGTCAGTGAGCTTCTTGGCCTGGTCGAGGAGGCCGTCCCACGTGGTGGCGGGCTTGTCGATGCCGGCCGCCTTCAGCAGATCCTTGTTGTAGGCCATGACGAACGGGCGGCTCACGAACGGGATGCCCGCGAGGTGGTCCTTGTCCGGGCCGGAGATGCCGAGGGCGGACTGGTTGAAGCGGTCCTTCCCGCCCACCTTCTTCCAGTCGTCGTCCGAGAGCGTGACGAACGCGCCGGTCGCGTACGCGGTGGGGGTGAACGTGGTGCCGAGGGAGTACACATCCGGGCCCTGACCGGAGACGACGGAGGTCTGGATCTTGGTCAGCTCGTCATTCGCGGACGTGAACGTCTCGAACTTGAGGTCCGCTCCGGTCTGGTCCTTGAACTTCTTCGCGGTATCCGTGAACCACTGCTTCTGCTGCTCCGGATACTGCGAGCTGACATTGACCAGGACGTCGAGCGTCTTGCCCGCGCCGTTGACGGCACCCCCCGACGACGAGCCCCCCGACGACGACCCCGACCCGCACGCCGCGAGGGCAAGGGCCGCGGTCGCCGCGACGGCGGCCAGTCTGGCTGTGGTGCGTATCCGCATGATGTCTCCTCTTTGAGTACCGAATGCAACGGAGTCCGTGACACACCTCACATCTGTGAGCGGTACTAGCGAGTCTAGGAAGAGGAAAACATAGCGGCAAGCGATTGCCAAAATTTGCCACGCCTGCTCCAATGGATGTCATGACCGAGACTTCCGGGGCCACCGACGCCGCCGAACGCATGCCGACCATCCGCGACATCGCAGAGCGGGCCGGCGTCGCGACGTCGACCGTCTCCCGCGCCCTGTCCAACCCCCAGCGGGTCAACGCGCGCACCCGCGAGCGGATCGAGAAGATCGCCGCGGAGCTCCACTACGTCCCCAGCACCCAGGCCCGCGGCCTCAGCTCGGGCCGCACCGGGGCGATCGCGGTGCTGGTCCCGGACGTGACGAACCCGTTCTACTTCGACATCATCCGGGGCACGCAGAACCAGCTGAAGGCGGCGGGGTACACGCAGCTGCTCGTCGATACCGAGGAGGCGACCGACGTCGAGCTTGATGCCCTGCGCCGGCTCCGGCGCACCGCGGACGGGATCATCCTCGCCGCCTCGCGCCTCACGGACGCCCAGCTCACCGACGCCGCGCGGCAGCAGCCCCTCGTCACGATCAACCGGGCGACGGCGGACGCGCCCACCGTCCTCATCGACACCCCCGGCGCGATGGTCCAGGCGCTCGAGCACCTCGCCTCGCTCGGCCACAGCAAGGTCACCTATGTGGGCGGCCCCACGAGTTCATGGTCGACCCACCGGCGCTGGCAGGCGGTCCAGGAGGCCGCGTCCCGGCGGGGCCTGGACGTGACCCGGATCGGCCCCTATTCCCCCAAGACGTCCTCGGGCGCCGCAGCGGCGGATGCGGCGCTGAGCACCGGCGCCACTGCGTTCATCGCCTTCAACGACCTCATCGCGATCGGCATGCTCCAGCGTTTCCGCGAGCGCGGAGTGCGCGTGCCGGAGGACGTGAGCATCGTGGGGTGCGACGACATCTTCGGCGCGGACTTCTGCAACCCGCCGCTCACGACGATCTCCTCGCCCATCGAGCAGGCGGGGCGCACGGCCGTGTCGATGCTCCTGGCCCAGCTTGACCCGGTGCGTGGGGGCACGCCGCGCAAGCTCGCGGTCATGCCCACGCACCTCGTGGTGCGGTCCTCGACCGGCCCCGTCAAGCCCTGACGTTGCAGGGATGACGGGTTAGGAGCGCTGCGGGAACTTGCCTTCGTCCGCGATGCGCTTGTTGAGCTCGGCGAGGTACTCGTCCTCGTCGAAGTCGAGCGGGACCTCCTTGCCGGTCCAGGCCGAGAGGTGGATGGCGTTCGCGAGGCGGACGCCGATGATGCCGTCCGTGCCCGGTGCGAGCAGCGGGGTGCCGTCGAGGATGTTGGCCGCGAAGTTCTCCAGGACCCCAGAGTGCTGGCCGCCCCACACGGAGTCGAACTCGAGCGTCTCCTGGGTGTAGAAGTCAGCCGGGTTGAAATCGCCGCGGAACATCCTGCGGACGTCGTCCATGCCCATGCCCTCGCTGATCTCGCGCTCGGGCCTGTTCAGGCGGGTCACGACGGCGGTCTTGGAGTCCTCGACGACGATCTTGCCCGCGTCGCCGAGGATCTCGAACCGGTCGGTGCCCGCGATGTCGTGGGTCGCGGTGACGAACACGCCGGTGGCTCCGTCGCCGTAGTCCACGAGCGCGGTGACCTCGTCCTCGACGGCGATGTTGCGGCGGAACCCGAACGCGGCCTTCGCGAACACACTCTTCGGCACACCGCAGATCCACTGCCACAGGTCCAGCTGGTGCGGCGCCTGGTTGACGAGGACGCCGCCGCCCTCGCCGCCCCACGTGGCTCGCCACTCGGACTGGTCATAGTAGCCCTGAGGGCGCCACCACGTGGTGATGATCCAGTTGGTGCGCCTGATCGCGCCGATCTCGCCCGCGTCCACGATCTCCTTGAGCCTGCGGTAGAGCGGATTGTTGCGCTGGTTGAACATGATCGCGAACGTCAGCTCGGGCTTGGTCTTGGCGAACCCGTTGAGCTCCTTGACCTGCTTCGTGTAGACGCCGGCAGGCTTCTCGAGCAGCACGTGGATGCCGCGCTCGAGGGCCTGGATGCCCATCTGGGGGTGGAGGTAGTGCGGGACGGTCGTGACGACGGCCTCGACGACGCCTGACTCGAGCATGGTGACGTAGTCGTCGAAGACCGCAACGTCCGGGTACGCCGCCGCAATGGCCTCGCGCTTGGCCGGATCAGTGTCCGCGATCGCGGTCACCTCGATGTTCGTCACGAGGCCGTCTGCGATGAACTTCGCGTAGGAGCTGCCCTGCGCGCCGAACCCGACGATGCCGAGGCGGACTTTCCTGCTGCTCATATGAGGATCTCCTTGGTGGCGGTGGGGTTAGAAGAGGTCGCCGAAGCCGAGCGCCACGAGGTTCTCATGCGAGGTGGTGAGGGCCTCGAACACGGTCCTGCCGTAGAGCTGGTCCTGCTCGACGAGGAGGTAGCGGGCGCCGGCGTCGACGGCTGCCGGGACGATCGAGGCGAAGTCGAGGTTGCCCTCGCCGACCTCGGCGAACTGGACCACGTCCTTGAAGGCGCCCATGAAGGCGCCGAAGTCGCCGGACTCGTAGGCGGCGATCGCGTCCTCGTCGAGGGCGCCGATCCGGTAGTCCTTGAGGTGCACCATCGCGGTGCGGCCCGCGTAGTTCTGCAGGGTGCGGACGGGGTCGAGGCCGCCGCGCTGGACCCAGTGGACGTCCACCTCGAGGCCGATGCTGGGCGCCTCCTCGGCGAGGATGTCCATGACGTACCGGCCGCCCATCTTCGCGAAGTCCACGTGGTGGTTGTGGTAGTAGAGCGTGATGCCGTGGCCCGCGAGCGACTGGGCCGCCTTCTCTACCCGCTTCGCATAGTCGACCACGCGTTCCTCGCTGCGCAGTTCGGACATGGGCAGCATGCCGATGCGGAGCATGTCGGCGCCGAGGCGCTTGCAGTCCGCGGCGGCCCGCGCGACGTCGACTGCGAGCGGGTACGGCGTGGCGCCGGCCTCCCCGTCGAGCTGCGCGGACAGGGCTGCGAACTCGATGCCGAGCTCGCCGCGGGAACGCTCGAGCTCGGCCAGGTTCGTCTCGTCCATCGGGATCTGGGAGACCTCGACGGCCCGGTACCCGATGTCCGCGACCTTGCGCAGCGTCTCGAGCGGCCCGATCTCCGCGAAGCTGTCCTTGAGCATCATTGCCTGCACGCCGATCTTGGCCACGGTTCTCCTCCATCGATTCTCGCGGCCGCGGTCCGTGGCGGCCGTCACACGGTCGTCTTCACTCTAGGCAGGGCGGCTCGAGGATGGTAAACGTTTGCCAACAATTGCCAATTCCGGGAGAACCCTCAGAGCCACTCCCCCGGCGCGTATGAGCGCGAGTACACGTCCTTGATGAGCCGCAGCGACTCCGAGGCCTCGCGGGCGCCGATCCAGAACCGATCCCCCGCAAGCAGGGCGCGGTAGAAGTCCGCGACGAGCAGCCGGTGGGAGGCGCCCCAGTACGAGCGATCCCCGGGCAGGACGCCGGCCTCGTCGACCACGTCGGCGCGCCCGTCGGCGTGCCGCACCGTGAGCGCCCCGCGCAGCGACAGCTCCGCGCGCTCGGTTTGGATGTCCAGCGTCACCGGCGCGTTGAGCCCGTTCGCGTTCGTGGCGAAGAAGACGCTCCGCACGCGCGGGGCGTGCTGCGCACCCGGGTGCGCGCCGCCGTCATGCGCCGCGTGCTCGAGCACGATGTCCGCCGTGTCCTCTACCTCGATGATCCCGCCGAGGGCGCGCGCCGAGGCGCGCCCGTCCACGACCCGCGCGGGGCCGACGAGCCACTGGAGGAGGTCGAGCGTGTGGATCGCCTGGTTCATGAGGAGCCCGCCGCCGCTGCCCTCCCACGTGCCGCGCCACGGCCGCGCCGCGTAGTACTCGGCCGGACGGTGCCACATGACGGTGGCCTGCGCACCGAGGACCGCGCCGAGCGAGCCGCCGTCGAGCAGCTCGCGCATCGCGACGACCGGAGCGTTGTAGCGGTTCTGGAAGCACACGCCCAGCTGCGTGCCGCGCTCGCTCCACGCGCGGTCCGCCGTCCCGATGAGCCGCTCGGCGTCGCCGAGCCTGTGGGCCACGGGCTTCTCGGTGAGCACATGGACGCCCGCCTCGAGCGCCTGCTCGGCGAGCCGCGCGTGCTCGCTGTGCGGGGTGCACAGATGCACGACGTCGGCACGGCCGGCCGCGATCAGCTCGCCGAGGGTCTCGTACCCGGGCACGCCATGCGCGGCCGCCGCTTCCTCGCGCCGCCGGCGGTCGGGATCGACGACGGCGCCCAGGTGCACGATTCCCCGGCCCGCGGGTCCCCGGTCCGCGAGCGCGCGGATCGCGGCCAGGTGCTGGGTGGCGATGTCCCCGCAGCCGACAACTGCGGCACGCAAGGGGGAACGCAACGGGGCGGGCTGAGGAGTGCGGAGCGGAACGGGCGAGGGCTCAGGCGCGGCATGGGGCATACATCTACGCTAGTGACGCCCAGAACATCGGGCAACCGGTTGCCGCATCATGCCACGGTCGTCAGCGGTGCGTCTCGCCGGGGCCCCTGTCGAGCAGGTCGAGCTCGTCGCGCCGCGGGAGCCCCTCCCAGTCGCCGAGGTGTCCCACGGCGAAAGCGCCGAGGAGGCAGCCACGGCGCAGGCGGGCGGCGACGTCCTCGCCGTCGAGCCTCGCCGAGAGGTAGCCGGCGGTGAACGCGTCGCCGGCCCCGACCGTGTCCACGGCACGCACCGGGAACGCGGGCGCGTCGAGCACGTGCCGGCCGGTGAATGCCCGGGCGCCGGCGGCCCCGAGCTTGGCGACCACCTCGCCGACCCCGCTGGCGAGCAGCTCCTCCGCCGCGGCCTCGAGGGTCTTCCCGGCGGGCGCCGCGAGCGCGAGCTCCTCAGGAGAGCCGATCACCACCTCAGCGCCCTCGGTGAGCCACGGGAGCACCTCGGCCGCCTCCTGCTCGCTCCACAGCTTGGAGCGGAAGTTCACATCCACGGAGAACGGCACCGAGCGGCGTCGGCACGTCTGCGCCGCGTGGAGCACCGCGGCGCGGGCGCCCTCCGAGAGCGCGGGGGTGATGCCGGTGAGGTGCAGCCAGGCGAGGTCACGGTCGAGGAGGCGGTCGACGTCGTGCGGGGACAGCCGCGCGCCCGCCGAATCCTTGCGGTGGTAGAAGATGCGGGACACCTCGGGGGTGCGGGCCTCGAGGAACATGATCGCGGTGGGCCGCGTGTCCCTCCGCACATGGGTGGTATCGACGCGCTCGGCCGCGAGGCTGCGGAGGATGAACTCGCCGAGTTCGTCATCGCCCAGCACCCCGCCCCACGAGGACGCGTAGCCCAGCCGGGCGAGCGCCACCGCGACGTTGAGTTCGGCCCCGGCGGCATGCATGCTCAGCGGGCCGCCGATCGTGAGGGGCCCCACGGAGCGCAGCGAGACGAGCGCCTCACCGAGGGTCACGATGCGCGGGGCGCCGCCTGTCATCGGGCTGCCCTCAGATCCCGTGCCGCCGCGGCGAAGGCGCGGGCCCGCTCGGCGAGCTCGTCCGCGGAACCCCCGCGAGCGCCGTCGCCCACGAGGGGCCCTCCGGCCCCGACGCCGAGGGCGCCAGCGGCGACGTACTCGGGCAGCTGGGTGAGCCCCACGCCGCCGACGGCGAGGAACGGGATCTGCGGGAACGGCTCCGTGAGCGCCTTGAGGTAGCCGGGGCCCCCGGCCGAGGCGGGGAACAGCTTGACCGCGGCCGCACCCTGGCGCCACGCCTCGTAGGCCTCGGTGGGCGTGAACGCGCCCGCGAGCACGGGCATGCCGAGGCCTGTCGCGTACGGAACCGCCTCGGTGACTGCGGGCGTGACGACGAACGTGGCACCCGCGGCCACGACGGCGTCCACGTCCTCGAGCGTGCACACGGTCCCCGCGCCGAGGTGCGAACCCTCGGGCACCTCGGGGGCGACGGCCGCGAGCGCGTCGGCGGTGCCCGGCGTCGTGAGGGCTATCTCGACGAGCCGGATTCCCTCACTGAACAGGATCCGCGCGGCGTTGGCGGCATGCTCGGCCGAGTCCCCCCGGATGACCGCGAGAACGCGGCTCTCGCGGATCGCCTCGAGCAGGGTGGGGGTGTCGAGAGTGCTCATGGGTGCCACCCTAGCCCTGCAACAACAACGAAGCGCGGCTGGACTACGCTAGCCCCATGCGCGAACTCCAGGCGAAGATCATCGAGGAGATGGGCGTGAAGCCCGAGATCGACCCGGCGGCCGAGGTCACCGCACGCGTCGACTTCCTCAAGGACTACCTGCGCCAGACCGGCGCGAAGGGCTTTGTGCTCGGCATCAGCGGGGGGCTCGACTCCTCCCTCGCCGGCCGGCTCGCCCAGCTCGCCGTCGAGTCCTTGGCCGAGGAAGGGGTCGAAGCGTCGTTCATCGCCGTGCGCCTCCCCCACGGGGTCCAGCATGACGAGGAGGACGCGCAGGCCGCGCTCGACTTCGTGGGCGCCGCCTCGGAGTGGACCTTCAACGTCAAGCCCGCCGTGGACGGCTTCGAGGCCGAGTACGAGGCGAGATCCGAGAAGGAGCTCACCGACTTCGTCCGCGGCAACACCAAGGCCCGTGCCCGCATGATCGCGCAGTACATGATCGCGGGCGAGCGGAACCTCCTCGTGATCGGCACCGACCACGGCGCCGAGTCCGTGACTGGATTCTTCACCAAGTTCGGCGACGGCGGCGCGGACGTCCTGCCGCTCTTCGGCCTGAACAAGCGCCAGAACCGCCAGCTCCTGCAGCACCTGGGCGCACCTGAGCGCATCTGGCAGAAAATCCCGACCGCGGATCTCCTCGACCTCCAGCCGGGCCGCACGGACGAGCACGAGCTCGGCATCACGTACGAGCAGATCGACGACTACCTCGAGGGGCGCGACGTCCCGGACGAGGCCGCCGAGTCGATCGAGCGGCGCTACCTCATCACCCGGCACAAGCGCGCGACCCCGGTGACACCGTTCGACCGCTGGTGGCACGAGGGCGCCGCAGTCTGGTCCAAGTAGGGCCCTCTGGCCCTGCTGCTCGCGTGAGCCCATGATGCGGTGAGCGGAAGCACGACGGCGCGTGCCCGCCCAGGTGGTGCGCGCGCCGTCGTGCGCTGACTCGCGGAAGCGGGACTTCGCTCCGCAGTGCCGCGCCCGCCGCAGGATTGATAGCGTGGGCGGCGTGAAGCTTGCTACCTGGAACGTGAACTCCCTCCGCGCCCGTGCCGACCGTGTGGAGAACTGGCTCCTGCGCAGCGACGTCGACGTGCTGGCCATCCAGGAGACCAAGTGCAAGGACGAGAACTTCCCGTGGGAGCTGTTCGAGCGCAACGGGTACGAGGTGGCGCACTTCGGGCTGAGCCAGTGGAACGGCGTGGCGATCGCGTCCCGCGTGGGGCTTGAGGACGTCGAGCGGACGTTCCCGGACCAGCCCTCGTTCGGCAAGAACGGCAACGGTGCCCACCAGGAAGCCCGCGCGATCGCCGCGACGTGCGCGGGCGTGCGCGTGTGGAGCCTGTACGTGCCCAACGGCCGGGCCCTGAACGACGAGCACATGCCCTACAAGCTCGAGTGGCTCAAGGTCCTCAACGGCCACGCCGCCGAGTGGGTCCGCGAGGACCCGAACGCCCAGATCGCGCTCGTGGGCGACTGGAACATTGCGCCGCGGGACGAGGACGTCTGGGACATCGAGTACTTCCGCCGCGAGGCCCTCACCCACGTGAGCGAGCCCGAGCGGGACGCGTTCCGCGCCTTCGAAGGTTCGGGGTACGCCGACCTGGTTCGGCCGTTCACGCCGGGGCCCGGCGTGTACACGTACTGGGACTACACGCAGCTGCGCTTCCCGAAGAAGGAGGGCATGCGGATCGACTTCGTCCTCGGCTCGCCTGCCCTCGCCGCCCGCGTGACCGGCGCGATGATCGATCGCGAGGAGCGGAAGGGCAAGGGCGCCTCGGACCACGCTCCCGTGGTCGTGGACCTGGCGGATACCCCGTGACGCCACGCGGCGCCTCCCCCGCAGACCCGGGAGGCGGTACGGGATGAGCGAGCGGCAGCGCCGCGCGGGGCGCCCGCTCGCCTCGCAGCTGCGCGTCTACGAGCCGCTCTCGGCGTTCACCGCCGAGGAGCGCGAGAGGATCGGGCGCGGGACCTCCGCCGAGGGCCGGAAGGTCCTTGACCGGGCCGAGGCCGAGGAGGCGCTCCGGCGCATCATCCGCACCTCGGGAGACCCCTTCCCCGACGGCCGCGCCGAATTCACCCGCTCCCTCACTGTGGACGGGCACACGCTCTACTGCCCCTCGCAGCTTGTGCTCCGCGCAGGGCTTGCCGCGGAATCCGTACTCACGACGGCGCCGGCGCCCCTCGCGTCTGTCCTCTTGCCTGAGAGCGCGCGCGCCAAGCATCAGGAACGCGTGGACCGCCTCGCCGAGGAGTCCGGAACTCCGCGCATCAACACCCGAGAGTCGCTGTGGGGCATCCCGTTCAGCTGGTTCGTGCTGTTCCACGAGGGCGACCCGACGGAGGTGGTCGAGGAGGACGACCACGTGGTGACCGTGCGGATCACGGCCAGCTGGGCCAAGGCCATCAGCCGGGCCCGCTTCGCGGTGGCCAACCTCGCCCTCGCCGCCCCCGAGATGAACCTCCTCGACGAGCTCACCACCCTGACCGAGTGGCTCGAGGAGTTCCATCCGGATTCCATGATCGAGCTCGATTACGGCAGCGTCGCGGACCGGGTCTTTCCCGACGACTCCCCCAGCGACGTGCTGCTGGGGATCGAGTGCCTCGCCGAGGGGGACATGACCGGCGCGGCGGCGGCGTACCGGCGGCTCGCGTCGCGCTGGATCCCCATCCGCCAGCTCGCCAGGGCCTCCTGACCGCCCAGCCCCGCGTCCCGTCCCGACGTCTCCACCCCCGTCTCGGGTACACCAACGCGCGCCCATGACCATCTCGGGTACGCGGCCGCCGTGGGCTGCGGCGATGCGTACCCGAGATCAGAAGGTAGGCGGCGGGGCCGTGGTCTCGCGGACGATCAGGCGCTGCTCGGCCACCTCGGAGCGCACCGCGCCGTCCTCGCCGCTGAGCTCGGCGAGGAGCATCTGGGTCCCGCGGCGGGCCTGCGCCATGGGGTCCTGCCACACGGTGGTCAGCCCCGCCGCGGCACCCATCTCGTGGCCGTCGATCCCGACAACCGAGAAGTCCTCGGGGACCCGGAGGCCCTGGCGGCGCGCTTCGAAGAGCACTCCCAAGGCCATCTCGTCCGAGGCGCACACCATTGCCGTGGGACGCGGCTCGGGCAGCCGCATGAAGCGGCGCATGGCCTCGACGCCGCTGGCCACCGTGAAGTTCCCGAACAGCCCCGCATCCGGGTCGAGCTCGAGGCCGGCGGCATGGACGGCATCGTGGAATCCCTCGACGCGGATCTTGGGGACGGAGAAGTTCAGCTCGAGGTCGTCGCTGCCGTGCAGCAGGGCGATGTGCCGGTGGCCGAGGTGGATCAGGTGCTCGGTGATGGCACGGGCCGCCCTGTAGTCGTCGATCCCCACGGTCGCGATGCCCACCACCGGGCCGCCGACCACCACGAGCGGCATCTCGATCGCGTGCAGGTCTTCGATCTCCTCGGGGTGGAGGTACATGCACAGGAGCAGGAGCGCGTCGATCTGCTTGTGGACCATCGCCCGGCTGAACAGCCGCTCGCGCGGGGCGGACCGCCCGCCCAGATTGAACAGGGACAGGTTGTAGCCGCGCGCGTGAAGCTCATGGTCGACGCCGGCGATCGCCTTCCCGAAGAACCATCGGTCCACGTACGGGGCCAGGACTCCCACGGTGCGTGTCTTGCCGGAGGCGAGCCGCGACGCCGCGGATGAGGGCACGTACCCGAGTTCCTTCGCGGTCGCGAGGATCCTTGACCGCGTCGCCGGGGATACGCGCGGGAGGCCCCGCAGCGCCCGGGACACCGTGGCCGTCGAGACCCCGGCGGCGGCAGCCACGTCGTCGATCCCTACCATGGTTCTCCCCGCTCGTGCCGGCCTCCTACGGTCTGTGCGTGTTCAGCCCTTGAACTCGTCCTTCTCCCCGCGCAGCACCTTGCGTCGCAGGGCCCAGAGGCCGGCCATTGCGAGGACGACGGCGAGCAGGCCGAGGGCCCAGCCGAGCGCGAACTGTCCGGTGACCTCGAGCCAGATGGTGACCGCGAGCAGCACGAGGCCCCAGAACCCCAGGAAGCCCATGAAGATCTCGAACTGCTCGACGACGGCGCGCCGGTGCGGGGAGGAGCGACGGTAGACCGCCCCTCCCACGGACATCGGGTCTTTCGGATTGATCACGCGACGCGCCCGCTCACTTGACTGCTCCCGCGGTGAGTCCCGCCACGATCTTGCGCTGGAACACGAGCACGAGGATCACGAGCGGGATCGTCACGATGGTGCCGGCCGCCATGATCGCCGTGTACGGCTCCTGGTGTGGCTGGGAGCCCGTGAAGTACGCGATCGCGACGGTCACGGTCTTGGTCTGGTCCGAGGACAGCTGGCTTGCGATGAGGAACTCGTTCCAGGCCGAGATGAAGGCGAGGATCGCCGTCGTGAACGTCGCCGGCGCGGCGAGCGGGAGGATGACCTTCCGGAACGCCTGCCCCTGCGTGCACCCGTCGATACGCGCCGATTCCTCGAGCTCCCACGGCATCTCGCGGAAGAATGAGGTCAGGGTGTAGACGGTGAGCGGCAGCACGAACGAGATGTTCGGAATGATGAGCGCCTGGTACGTGCCCATCCAGCCGATGTTCGTGAACAGCTGGAACAACGGCGTCACGATGGCAACGCCGGGGAACATCGAGGCGCCCAGGATGAACCCCATGACTGCGAACTTGAACCGGAAGTTCAGGCGCGCGAGCGCGTACGCCGCGAACACGCCGACCACGAGTGCCACGACCGTGGTGACGCCCGCGACCAGAAGGCTGTTCAGCAGGTTCTGGGCGAAGTGGTTCCCGAGGCTCGTGTCGAAGACCGTGCCGAAGTTGTCCATGGTGACGTGCGTGAAGAAGAACGTCGGGTCGAACGTGTAGCCGACGTCGCGGAAGGCCGTGACGATCATCCAGTAGAACGGCGCGAGGCACCAGATGAGGATCACGGCCGCCGCGATGTACGTGCGGAACTGGCCCCAGTCGAACGTCTTGCGGCGTTCGGGAACCGACGCCGTGCGCGGGAGGGTTGCGGTGGCGGCCATGTCACTTCCTTCCCGACGAGGTGGCAGCTCCGACGGCATTCGCGCCGAGGAACCGCACGAAGATGAACGCCACGATGAAGATCACGAGGAACGTGATGGTCGAGAGCGCGGCGGCGCTGTTGAATCCCTGTCTGATCTGATCGACCACGAGGATCGAGAGCGTCGTCGTGTTGTTGGCACCCTGGGTCATGATGGCCGGAAGGTCGTACATGCGCAGGGCATCCAGCATGCGGAACAGGATCGCGACCATGAGGGCGGGCCTGACCAGCGGGAGCGTGATCTGCGTGAAGCGCTGCCACGAGTTGGCGCCGTCCACCTTCGCCGCCTCGTAGACCTCGTCCGGGATCAGCTGGAGCCCGGCGAGAATGAGCAGGGCCATGAACGGCGTGGTCTTCCAGACGTCGGAGATGATGATCGCCCAGCGGGCAGGCCACTCGGACCCGGTCCACAGGATCTGGGTTCCGAACAGCTTGTTCGCAATACCGTCGAACGCGAAGATGAAGAACCACAGCTTCGCCGTCACGGCCGTCGGGATCGCCCACGGGACGAGGACGGCAGCACGGATCGCAGTGCGCCCGCGGAACGTGCGGGCCATGATCACCGCCATCCAGAATCCGAGCACGGTCTCGATGACCACGGTCACGATCGCGAAGAAGAAGGTCGTGGCCATCGCCCCCCAGAACTGGGAGCCGAGGGTGCCAGGCGGGCATGGTTGGCCACTGCACTGCTGCAGGAGCCAATCCGTGTAGTTGCTGAACCCAGCGGGACCCCCCTGCTCGAAGAGCCCCGTGGCGGGGTTCAGGTTGGCGTCCTTCTGGAAGGACATGATGATCGCATTGACCACCGGGTAGATGATGACGACTGCCAGCAGGATGAGGGTCGGAAGCAGGAGCGTGGACGCCCAGCGTCCCTGCGTGATCTGCTTGCGGTCCGCGCTCTCCCGTTTCGGCAGCTGGTGCGTCTCCGCGGACGCCGCCTTTTCAGTCGGCCGGGGAGGGACCTGTGTGGACATGGTGACTCCTGTTGAGAAGGGGGCGGTCCGGCGCTTCTCGGACGCCGGACCGTCCATCCACGAGGACTACTTGGCGCCCGCTGCGATGAGCGCGTTCTGCATGTCGCTCAAGGCCTGATCGACGGATTTGTCGCCCTTGATTGCTGAATACGCGTTGTCCTGGATCGCCTTCGTGACGGCCGGGTAGAACGGCGTCACCGGGCGCGGGACCGCGTTCTGGATCGAGGTCAGAAGGGTCGGCAGGTACGGCAGCTTCGCGGTGAGGTCAGCATCCGTGTAGAGGTTCGAGAGCACGGGAGCCAGCGATCCGCGGATCGCGAAGTTCTTCTGCTGCTCGGCGCTGGTCATGTACTTCAGGAAGTCCAGCGCGGTCGCCTTGTTCTTGGAGTAGACGCTGACAGCCGCGTTGTGGCCGCCGAGCGAGGATGCACCGGGCCCGTTGTTGCCGGGAAGCGGCGCGATGCCGAACGTGTCCTTGACCACCGACGAGCCGTCCGTCTTAGCCAGGTTGTACACGTACGGCCAGTTCCGCAGGAACAGCAGCTGCCCGGCCTCGAAGGCCTGTCGGCCCTGCTCCTCCTGGTAGGTGATGGCCTGCTGCGGGATGTTGCCGTTCTTGAAGGCCTCCACGATCTTGCCGAGGCCGGTCTTGGCCTCGGGCGAGTTGACCACGGCCTTGCCGGAGTCATCGACGATCTTGCCGCCCCATGTGTTGATTGCCTCGGCGGCATTCACCGTCAGGCCCTCGTACTGGGCGAACTGGCCGGCGTAGCAGCTCATGTTGTGCTGCTTCGCGATCGAGCACATGCTCATCATCTCGTCCCACGTCTTGGGCGGGTTGGGTACGAGATCCTTGCGGTAGTAGAGCAGACCGCCGTCGGAGGACTGTGGCGCCGCGTACAGCGTGCCCCCATAGGTCGCCGTCTTCACGGTGGCCGGGAGCAAGGCGCTGGTGTCGATGGCCATCTTGTCCTTGAGCGGCTGCAGCCAGCCCTTTGCCGCGAACTCGGCGGTCCAGACGACGTCGACGTCGACCACGTCGTAGTTCGGGTCCTTGGCCTGGAAGTGCTGGACGAGGTCATCGTGCTGCTGGTCGGCCTGGTCCGACTGCTCCTTGAACGTGACCTTCTGGTCGGGGTGGGCCGCGTTCCACTGGTCGATCATGGGGCGGACGACGTTGGAGTTGTCCTTGCCTTGAACGTAGGTGATCGGCCCGCGGCCATCCAGGTTGTTGGCTGCGTCTCCGCTGCCGCTCGTGCTTCCCCCGCCGCCGCTGGACCCCCCGCTGCAGGCCGAGAGTGCCAGGACCAGGACGCTCGCCGCCGCGAGAGGAGAGGCATACCTGGAGAACTTGCGGTTTCTCATGCTCGACTCCTGTGTTGGGCGAGGCAGCATGCAACCAGACTGCATCGCCGCCCCAATGTGTGTGGTGGACCTCACACTATGGCCGCGCAAACCGAGGTGCAAGCGCTTACGCAGATCGTGTCCTCCCCGTAATCTTCGGAGGTGGACAGTCCGGACACGCACGTAGGGCACCCTCCCAAGCGAGGGTGCCCTACGGTGGCAGTATGCGTGGCGGAAGTCAGGCCTTGTCGCCCTTGAAGATCCCGGCGATCTTCGCGCCGAGGCCCTTGACGTTCTCGGTCACGTCCTCGGCAAGATCCTTGGCGTGCTGGCCGACGTCGCCGAAGAGGAACTCCTTGACGTTCTCGGTCGCGTCCGCCGCGAAGTCCTTGACGTTCTCGACGGCGTCCTCGGCGAAATCCTTGACGTTCTCGGCGGCGTCCGCCGCGAACTCCTTGCCCTTCTCCACCGCCGCGTCGAAGCCTTCCTTGGCGTTCTCCTGCGCGCCTCCGGCGCTATTGCCCTCGCTCATGTCTACCTCCCTGTCAGAGGCCGGTGCCGGCCGCTTGGCGTGGGCGAGATTGCGCCCCCACGCTTCAAGGTAGGGGCACTGTGCTGACCATTCAAGGACGCTTGGCCGCGATCGGGCGCATTGCCTCTCAGCGAACGCGCTCCGCCCGGCTGAACCGGGAGCGCGCCCCGGACGTGATGTGCACGAGCACCGGAACCGATATCCCGACAACCGTCTCGAGCCGGCACACGAGCCGCTCGGCATCCGCCGCGATCGCCGCGGGGTTCGCGCCCTGGCGGGCGACGAGGCGGACCTTGAGCGCCGTGCGCCCCTCGAACTCGACGGCGACGACGCTCGTGCCCAGCACGTCCTTGCGGGGAGCGAGCGCGGCGCGCATGGCCTGTTCGACCGCGGCCGCGGCGATGCTGATCCTGCCGGGCGCCTCACCCGGGACGAACTCGCCGCCCGGTCCGGCACCCCCATTTGGCCCGGTCGAGGCGACGAGGTCCCTGCGGCCCTTCCCCTGCTGCGCGACCCACCAGATCATCAGGAGCACGACGACGACCGCGGCCACCGTCAGGATCAGCCACAGCCATGACACCCGGGTCCCCGGCACCCGGGAACCCTCGAACACCGTGCCGACGGCCTCCGCGGCGGAGGGCGCCCACGTGTGCCACCAGGCCGCCATGGCGGGGACGGTGGCGAGCAGCACGAGGATCGCGCCGACCGCGAGGACGAGCAGCCCGAAGAGGAAGACGAGGACGCGGTTGAGCGTGCGCGGGGTGCCGTTCATGCGCCGACCACCCCCGACCCCTCGACGCGTACCCGCAGCTGCGGGTACGGCTCGGGCCGGAGCCGGGCGAGCTCGTCCTCGGTCGCGACGAGCACGTCCTCGGCCCGGACGGGGACCCCGGACGTGGGGCGGACGTTGACGACCGCCTCGCGTTCGGTCATCCACACGGTGACCTGCTCGGGGCGCACGACGGCGGCCGCGCGGGCCCGCCGGGCGATCGCGGACGCGAGCACCTCGTCGTCGACCACGACGGCGACCTTGCCGCCTGGGAGCGAGCGCCGCCCCCTGCGGCCCGGCCGGACCGCGACGACCACAAGCATGAACCCGACCATCACGAGCACCGCCCCGATCAGGCCCAGGAGGCCCCGGTTGGTGCCGGCCGGCAGCCCGGCGACCCTACGCGCGGCCGATTCCGGGTCGATCAGCCACGCCGGCTGCCCGAAGGCCTGGAGCGTGGACTCGAGGAGGAGGTACGCGCACGCCAAGGCAACCACAACGGCCACAGCGGCGGCGATATAGGCACGCGAGGAGCTCGTCTCGCGCCGCACTGCGGAGTCGAGCCCGTGGGGAGAGCCTGCCTCAGGGGACTGCCCCGAGAGGAGGTCAGACATGCGTGGCCTCCCCCCGGGGGACGAGCGGGCGCATGGGCCTGCCGGCGCGCATGCCCGAGATCCGGAGATCGACGCGCGAGAGGGTGGCCCCGCTGAGCTGCATGACGGAGTCGAGGATGCGCCCCTTGGCCACGGCGCAGCGTTCCCAGACGCTCCCGCCCCACGCGCTCAGTCTGGCTGCGTCGGAACCCGCGTCCGCGAGGTCGGGGATCACGATCGGCGCGACGACGCGCAGCGCGAGCAGGCCGGCGTCGTCCGTCCAGTCCGCGCGGACGTCGGCGGGCCGCACGCCGAGCTCTGCCGCGGCGGCGGCCCGCGCGAGGCTCGTGAGGGCCTGGGTGCTCACGCGGTTCAGCCCCGCGAGCGCGCGTCCCGGCGGATGGGACGGGGGCGCGGGCACGTGGCCGCCGGCCGAATCGGGGAGGGTCACGAGGAGGATCGCCGCCCGAGCAGCGCCTCCCAGACCCGCCGCAGGTCGAGGCGGCCCTCTGCAGCGCGACCGAGCACCGCTCCGACGGCCATGAAGATGAGGGATCCGAGGAACCCCCACACGCCGAACTGGAAGGACATGAAGGCGAGGAATGCCCCCGCGCCGATGCCCACGACCACCAGATTCACTGCACCTCGATTCCGGAGGGCTTGGCGCCCTGCCGCGCCTCGCCGATGAAGACGTCGGCGATCTCGACGTTGACCTCGATGACGGTCAGGCCGGTGAGCTCCTCGACCGCACGGTACACGGCCGCGCGGACCCGCTCGGCGAGCTCCTGCAGCGGCACGCCGTAGGCGGCCACGAGCGTCACGTCCACGGCAGCCTGCTCCTGCCCCACCTCCGCGCGGACGCCCGCCGCGTGGTCCGTGGGGTTCTGCGCCACGGCGTCCCGGAGCGCCCCCAGGGCGCGCGAGGGCACTGTCCCGAGCGAGTGGACGCCGGGAATCTGGCGCGCGGCGGCTGCCGCGACCTTGGCGACGGCGGCCTCATGCACGACCGTGCGCCCGGTGGCCACGGTGGCTCTCTCGTACGCGTCTGGCTGCTGGGTCACTGCGCCGCCCCTCCCCGGATTTCGCCTACGCGCCCTACCTTAGTACGGCCCACCGGCACTAGAACGGCACGCTCGCCTGTGACAGCATGACGTTCACCAACTCTTCTGCGACAGGCCTGGCTGGGGAGCCGCGCACGGTCAAGGAGGCCAGCCGTGGTGACCCCATCGGGACCGCCCGCCGCGCAGGCGTCCGCGAGCGGCGGGTGGCACGTCCGCACCGCCCCTCCCGAGCCGATTCCGCCCGAAGTCCTCGACCTCTTCGCGGCAGGATCCTTCACGCTGATCGAGGAGTACACGCTCAGCGCACCTGCGGGCGGCGGATCCGGCACGGTGACCGTGACCATACAGCAGCTCGGCCCTGTGCGGCGCGCCGTCATCGTGGCCCTGCGTGAGGCCCAGTGCCCTGAGATTGCGTACGGGACCGAGTCGGGTGGCCGGCTCACCTTCCGTTTCGAGGCCGGGGCGCACGACGACGGCGCCCGCCTCCTGCTGCTTGCGGTCCGGGCCGACACGGCCGGCGGGGGTCCCAGGCCCGATCCGCCCCGCACCCCACCCCGCCCCTGAAAGGAATCGCCATGAACAGCACAGTGAGCAGCGCGAGCCGGGGGTCCGGGCTCGGCGCGGAGGAACTCGCCGCCCTCAAGCCGCACGTGATCGACCTCCGCCGCGGTCTCCTCGCGACCGGCCCTGGTGGTGAGGGCGAGTACTTCACCACCGCCGAGGACGTTCAGGCCATCTTCAGCACCCACCTGCCAGCGTTCCTCTCCGGCCGGACGGGTCCGACGCCGCTCATGCTCAACGCGCACGGCGGCCTCGTGACGGAGGCGTCCGGGCTGCGCGCAGCGGCCCAGCGCATCCCGTGGTGGAAGGACAACGGGATCTACCCGATCTTCTTCGTGTGGGAGACCGGCCTCGTGACCTCGCTCGCCGACGCGCTGGCCGGCTGGCTCAGCGGCAGCCGCGGCCCCGGCGACTTCAAGGACCGGATCGTGGAGCTCGCGGCCAGATTCGGACAGGGCGAGCGGGTGTGGGGCGAGATGAAGCGGTACGCCGAACTGGCCTCGTCCGAGACCGGGGGCGCGAGGTTCTTCGCGGACCAGCTCGGCTCGTTCGTGGCGGCCCACCCGGACGCCCTCTCGATCCACGCGGTGGGGCACAGCGCGGGGTCGATCTTCCACTCGCACTTCCTGCCGGTCCTCCTCGACGGGCGCGGCGTGGACCGGGTCGAGACGGTGAGCCTGCTCGCACCCGCGGTGCGGACCGACACGTTCAAGGCCAAGCTCGCGCCGCTTGTGGACGCGGGCGTGGGGAAGCTCGCGATGTTCACCATGACGGACGAGCTCGAGCGCGAGGACAACTGCGTGCGGGTCTACGGCAAGAGCCTCCTCTACCTCGTGCGGGCGTCGTTCGAGCCCGAGGAGGGGGCCCCGATCCTCGGCCTGCAGGCGTCCATCGAGGCTGACCCGGAGCTGGCGGGCTTCTTCGGCGCCCCGGGCTCCGGCTCCTCGGCGGAGGCCGTGTGGTCCGTCGCGGACGCCGGGCCGGTATCGAGCAGCGACGCGCGCAGCCATGGCGCCTTCGACGACGATCCCGCGACCATGGAGAGCGTCATGCGCCGGATCCTGGGCCGCAAGGACATCCACTCGATGCCCGCGGTCCGCGGCGCCGAGCCCCTGTGGCCCGCGCAGCCGCGGGACGTCCCCGCCCCGACCTGGCCGCACACCGCCACCCGCAAGGCCCTCTGTGTGGGCATCAACCTGTACGAGCACCCCCAGGACCAGCTCAACGGGTGCGTCGCGGACGCCGGGGCATGGGCCACGGAACTTGAGAAGGCTGGCTTCCAGGTCCACTCACTCACCGACCGCGCCGCGACCCGCGAGGCGATACTCCTGAGGATGCTCGAGCTCGTGGCCACGAGCGCGCCCGGGGACACGCTCGTGATCCAGTACGCCGGGCACGGCACGACCGCGCCGGACCTCAACGGGGACGAGGCGGCCACCGGGCAGGGGCTGAACCAGGAGGACGAGGCCCTCTGCCCCGTGGACTTCCGCTCCGGCGAGCTCATCATCGACGACGACCTCGGCGCCGTCTGGGACCAGCTCCCCGAGGGCGTGGCCCTGACGCTGTTCTTCGACTCGTGCCACTCAGGCGACGGGCAGCGGAACATCCTCTCCCCCGACGAGCTCACCCAGGCCACCACGTCCCGGCGCCTGCCGCGGCGTGCGGTCCTCTCCGACGCGGACCGGGCCGCGTTCCGGGCCCGCCGCGGCTATCCGGCCGAGGTCGCGCCTCGCCCGCGACTGGTCCTCCGGTCTGCCGGCGACGTCACGGCGGGCGCCGCGCCCGAGGCGGGGAGCGTCGTCGACCGCTACCAGTCCGCGCGGGAGGTGCTGTTCAGCGCGTGCCAGCCGAACGAACTCGCCTACGAGACCGCCGGCCACGGCGACTTCACGACGAAGGCAGCCCCGCTGCTGGCCGCGTCGATCGGCACGATGTCCAATCAGGCCTTCCTGGACAAAGTGGCCGCGGACTTCGGCGGGCGCCAGCACCCGAAGGCCAACGGGCAGACTGCGCGGCTGGGCCTGACGTTCCTCGCCCCGGAGAAGCACGACGGCGGGCGGCCCACCGGCGCTGCGAAGGGCGCCATCGCGCCGCCGCCCGCGCCGCCGGGACCGGTGGCCGCACAGCTCGCAGGGCAGCGGGCCGACGACGCCGAGGTGGCTGCCCTCGAGTCCGCCCTCGCCGCGGCGCAGGCCGCGTCGGGACATCGGGCGGCGAAGGTCGCGCGGCTCCTGCGCGCGATCGCGGACGTGGTCGAGGAGTGACCCGATGGACGCGCCGGTGCACGGTCACGGCGGTTACCGGGTCGAGCGGCTCACGAGGGACCGGCGTGCCCTCGCCGCCGGCCAGGAGGTAGCGCGGAGGCGCCATCTCATGTACGGGCTCGTCGAGGCGGACCTCACGATGCCACGGGCCGCCCTGCGGGAGCACTTCGAGCGCACAGGGGAGCACCTCTCCTTCACCGCGTACGTGGTCACGTGCGCGGCCCGTGCCCTGGCCGAGTTCCCGCGCCTGAACGCGCTGCGCCACGGGCGCACGGTCGTGTTCCTCGACGAGGTCATCATCGAGGTCCTCGTGGAGCGGAATGTCGGCGGGCAGTCGGCGGTGAGCTACCTGCCCATCCGGCACGCCGACACCAAGTCCCTGCGCGACATCCACGACGAGATCCGTGCCGCCCAGCAGGGACCTCCGGACGTCATTCCCGGGCAGCGCTGGCTCGGCGCGATCCCCATGGTCGCCGTCCCGTGGCTCATGCGGTGGATGGGCCAGAGCATCCCCTGGGCGCTGCGGCTGGGCGTAGCGGGCGTCAACAACGTGGGCATGGGAACCGGCGCCGCGGGGTGGGCCGTGAGCCCGGGAGCCGGGACGCTGGCAGTGACGATCGGGGGCATCAGCCTCGAGCCGCGGTTCGAGGACGGGCGGGTGGTCGAGAAGGAGATCGGGCGGATCACGCTTACCGTGGACCACGACGTGATCGACGGCGCGCCTGCCGCGCGCTTCACATCCCGTCTGCTCGAGCTCCTCGCAGCAGGCGAGTCGGTGCGGGCGGCGGTCACACGCTGAGGTCCGCGAGGCTCGCGTCCATAGCGGCGCGGAGGGCGACGTCGCGGGGATCGTCCTTCGACTCGCCCATCCGGTTACACACGTACGCGTAGCCGATCCCGGCGTCCGGATCGGCATACCCGAACGACCCCCCGGCCCCGGGGGCGCCGAACGAACGCGGCCCGCCGAAGCGCCAGACCGGGCTGGGCCGCATGAAGCCGAGGGAGAAGCGGAGGTCCGCGCCCATGCACTCGTCGTGGAAGCCGTGCTCCGGCGGGATCGGCAGGGCGCTGAGCTCCGCGAGAGTCGCGGGCAGCAGGCCGAGCTCGGCACCGCCGTCGGCCATCACTCCGTACGCGTGGGCGAGGGCCCGCGCCGTCCCGACGCCGCCGCCCGACGGCACCTCGAGGCCCCGCGCGTAGACCCGCCGCGGGTCCAACGCGACGAGGGTCCCAGGATTCGCGA
Organism: Sinomonas cyclohexanicum; assembly: GCF_020886775.1. Taxonomy (GTDB): domain Bacteria; phylum Actinomycetota; class Actinomycetes; order Actinomycetales; family Micrococcaceae; genus Sinomonas; species Sinomonas cyclohexanicum. Next base: position 413,656 of record NZ_AP024525.1, on the reverse strand, counting down.
TGACCGAGCGGTACAGCACCGAGCGCTTCGAGAACGCCGCCACCGCCAGCCGGGGCGAGAGCCCGAGCAGGTTACGGAACGGGTTGCGCAGCACGAGCGGAGCGAGACGGCCGTCGGGGATGTCCTCCGGGAGGTCGATGTAGAACTCCTCCCCGAGCCGCTCGGCGATCTCCTCCTGGAAGACCCGCCCAAGAGTACGGTGCCGCGGGTCGACGCGGCGGATGATCTCGCCCTCGTAGAAGCCTAGACTGATCGCGTGGTACGCTTGGCGGGTTCCCGGGGGCCACTCGGGCCGCTGGCGGGCCATGACCCCGGCCAGTCGGTCAAGGTCCGCGATGACGGCCCTGTCCACAGGCTCGTCGAACCCGAAGAGCCCCGCCTGGTGCGCGAGGAGCTGCCGGACGGTGATCCGTTCCTTGCCGTTCTGGGCGAACTCCGGCCAGTACGTGCAGACACGCTCGTCGTAGTCGAGCCAGCCGCGGGAATGGGCCAGGGCCATGGTCAGGGCGGCCATCCCCTTGGTGGCGGAGAACACGAGGGCCATCGTGCCCTCTTCCCAAGGCGCGCCGGTCCCCTTGTCCCGGATCCCGCCCCACAGGTCCACGACCCTGCGCCCGCGATGGTAGATGCAGCACGCCGCGCCGAGCTCGCCCCGCTCCGCGAAGTTGTCAGCGAACGCCGCCCACACGCGGCTGAACTCGGTCGACACGTAGCCGTGGACGGCGGTCTGCTCCGCCTCGTAGAAGGCCATGGCGTTTCAGGGGTCCCCCGAGCGTCAGCCCGCTTCGACCAGGAGCTTGAGGTTATCGAGGGTCTGCTCGCGCGCCCGCTGCTGCATGCGCTCGATGATGAGCTCGTCCGCGAACTTGCCGATTGCACTTCCCGGGACGTTGTAGTCGAACTCCGCGGTGACGTTCGTTCCGCCGTCGCGCGGCTCGTAGTCCCAGGTCTGCCACCCCTTGAGCGGGCCATCGAACTGGATGCGGACGTGCTGCCCGCCGGTCGGCGTCGGCGCGTTCTCGGTCACGCGCGTGGTGACATGGAAGGGGACCCCCGCCATGAGGTACTTGTGCTCGACGACGGTTCCCACACCGCCGTCGCCCTCGATCTTCTCGGCCTCGCCGAGGTTGACCCACCACGACGCCCAGTGCCGGGGGTCGGTCGCGACATCGACGACGCGCTCGACCGGCGCGTCGATTGGAATGCTCACCTTGATGTGGCCCATCGGATTCTCCTCACGCGAAGCAGCAGCCCGGACGCCGCCGACGGCGCGTGGTGCGGCAGCTGAAGCCGCTATGGAGCGCTGGGGCCGGGCCACCTCCGACGCTACGCGGGCGGCACCGGGCCCACTACGGCCCAAAGCCCCGTGACGTAAGGCCCCCAGGGGCCGCTCGTCAGGGGGCCACGAGCCCGTCGGCGACGACCCCGAGCATCGAGGCGATCTCCTCGCGCGGGATCTCGCTCGCATCGGCCACGGCCGCCACCGCGCCAACAAGCCGGGAGACCTCCATGGCGCTGACGCCGGGGCGGAGGGCCGGACCGAGCTCGTCGATGACGCGCTGGTTCGCCGTGAGGTACCTCGTGCACTTGGCCGCGAACGGTGATCCGGCGTCGCCGAGCGCGAGGGTGATGCGCGCGGCCGCACCCTTGTGGCCGTTGAGCAGGTCCACGTAGTCGGCGAACCAGCTCAGGAGGCGTTCCCGCGCGGGGGCATCGAGCGCGAGGGCCTGGTCCACCGCGGCGTTGACGCGGTCCGTCCAGGCCTCGAGGACGGCGTCATAGAGCGCGTCCTTGGTGGGGAAGTGGCGGTAGAGGGTCCCGGCGCCGACCTCGGCGGCCTTGGCGACCTCGTCCATCGAGACCTCGTTGAAGCCCTTGGCCTTGAACAGGGCACGCGCGATCTCGACGATGCGATCGCGGTTTCGGCGGGCGTCAGCGCGCACGGAACAACACCTTCCCAGAAAGAACTGCGCAGAAGCGGTTGCAAAGCGGAGAGTCTCTCCGTATAGTTCTAAGCGGAGCCTCTCTCCTCTTAGTGTACGTCAGCCCATCGGCCAGAACAGGACACTTCCCCATGCCATTCACCCTCGCAGCCCGCGCGCCCGCAACCGCAGCGCCAACCACCCACCGCGCCGGGACCACCGGCCTCTGGCTCGTCATGCTCGCCCAGCTCATGCTCGTCCTCGACGGGACGGTCGTGAACGTGGCACTCCCGCACATCGCCCGCGACCTCGGCTTCGCCCCCGCCGATCTCAGTTGGGTCCTCAACGGCTACGCCCTCGCGTTCGGCGGCGTCCTCCTGCTCGGAGGCCGCGTCGGGGACGTGCTCGGCAGGCGCCGAACGTTCCTCGTGGGCGTCGCCGCCTTCACCGCCTTCTCGCTCCTCGGCGGACTCGCCACCACTCCCCTCCTACTCGTGGCCGCCCGGGCCCTCCAAGGCCTCGGCGCGGCGTTCGCCGCACCGAACGTCCTGGCCCTCATCACCACCACCGCGAAGGACGACGGCGCACGCAACCGCGCGCTCGCCCTCTTCTCCGCGATCGCCTCGATGGGAGGCGCACTCGGGCTCATCCTCGGTGGGATCCTCACCGACGCCGCCACGTGGCGCTGGACGCTGTTCATCAACGTACCGATCGGCGTCGCGATCCTTCTCGCGGTCCCGCGGTTCGTCGACGAGACGCCCCGCCGAACCGGCCGCTTCGACGTGCTCGGCGCCGTGACCGCCACGGGCGGGGCCGTCGCCATCGTCTGGGGCCTGCTCCAGGCCGCCGACTTCGGCTGGCACGATGCCCGCACCATCGGCGGCCTCGTGGCCGGCGTCGTGCTCCTCGCGGTCCTCGGCGTCACCGAGCTCCGCGTGGCCCACCCGCTGCTCCAGCCACGGCTGCTGCGCAGCGCGAGCCGGATCAGCGCGCTCGCCGCGATGGCCGCCACGTTCGGCGGCATGCTCGCGATGTTCTTCCTCACGGTCCAGTACCTCGAGGACGTGCTGCACCTCTCGCCGCTTGTGACGGGCCTCGCGTTCCTGCCGATGCCGCTGAGCATCTTCGTGATGTCGCGGGTCATCCCGGGCCTGGTCGCGCGCTTCGGGGCAGAGCGGCTGGTCCTCGGCGGTGCCCTGCTGCGCGTGGTCGGGTTCCTTCCCCTCACGCAGCTGCGCAGCGACACGCCGTTCGCCGTGGTGGTCGCCGCGCTGCTGTTCACCGGCATCTCGGCTGGCATGACGTTCATGCCGCTCACCGCACTGGCCCTGCGGGACGTCGAGCCCGAGCACGCGGGCTCCGCGTCCGGCCTCTTCCAGACCATGCAGCAGCTCGGCGGGGCCGTGGGCCTCGCGATCGTCGCCTCGACCTACGCTGCGTTCGCGGTGCCGGGCGACTTCCTCGTGGGCGGCCGGGCCGGGTTCCTCTCCGCCGCGGTGCTCTCGGCGATCGCACTCGCGGCCGCCGTGGGGCTCGCGGTCCGGCCCCGGCGGTCCTGACCAGAGCTGGCCGCGCACCACGCCGGCCGGGCAACCGATCCGGAAACGCGAAAGGCCCCCGCGATTGCGGGGGCCTTTCCGATGTGGCTCCGACCGGCGTCGATCCGGTGACCTTTCGATTTTCAGTCGAACGCTCTACCAACTGAGCTACAGAGCCTCGATGATCTCTCACCGAAAGACAACCTGACCGTGGTCATGTCGCCGAAGCGACCCTGACGGGACTTGAACCCGCGACCTCCGCCGTGACAGGGCGGCGCGCTAACCAACTGCGCTACAGGGCCTTGTTTTCGCGGGTTCGAGCCCCGCTCACAAGACTTAGATCCTAGCAGACCTTTCAGGCCCGTCCAAAATCCAGATCCGTGCGTACCCCCAACGGGATTCGAACCCGTGTCGCCGCCGTGAAAGGGCGGTGTCCTAGGCCACTAGACGATGGGGGCCAGCTAGACCATCAAACTATAGGGCGCCCCGCTCTGGCCAGACAAATCCCGGTGCGGCGGCCTGGGCGCGCCGGGGTCCGGGGTGCGGCGGCCTGGGCGCGCCGGGATCCGGGGCGCTCAGTAGAGTTGTGGGCATGGACGCGGCGTGGATGACCGAGGACGAGTTCGAGGAGGCGGTGGACGCCGCCCTCGAGGCGATCCCGCGTCGCATCGCGAAGCACATGGACAACGTGGCCGTGTTCATCGAGGACCACTACATCCCGCGGCGCGGGGACGACCCGGACGTGGTGCTGCTGGGCCTGTACGAGGGCATCCCGCTGACCGAGCGCGGCGAGTGGTATGCCGCAGGCTCCCTGCCCGACCGGATCACCATCTTCCGCGAGCCGATCCTCGAGATCTGCTCATCCCGGGACGAGGTCATCGAGGAGATCACGGTAACCGTGGTGCACGAGTTCGCCCACCACTTCGGGATCGACGACGCGCGCCTCCACGAGCTGGGCTGGGGCTGACATGGGCCACTCGCACGGGCCCGGCGACGCGCACGGGCACTCCCACGGGCTGTCAGGGACCACGGCGACGGGCCGCCACCGGCGCCGCCTGATCCTCGTACTCGGCATCACACTCTCGGTGGTGGTGGTCCAGCTCGTCGCCGGCCTGATCTCCGGCTCCCTCGCCCTGCTGGCCGACGCCGGGCACATGTTCTCCGACGCCGCGGGCCTCGCGATCGCGCTGACGGCCGCGTGGATCGCCGCACGGCCGGCCACGGACCAGCGCACGTTCGGCTATCAGCGCGCCGAGGTCCTGGCCGCCCTCGCGAACGCGCTCGTGCTGATCGTCATCGCGGTGCTGATCTTCATCGAGGGCATCCGACGGTTTCAGGGCGAAGCGGAAGTCCAGACCACGCCGATGCTCACGGGCGCCGTCATCGGCGCAGCGGCGAATGTCAGCGGCCTCGCGATCCTGCACGGCGCCCACCGGGAGAGCCTCAACGTCCGCGGGGCCTACCTCGAGGTGCTCGGCGACCTCGTCGGCTCGATCGCGGTCATCGTGGCCGGGGTCGTGATCGTCCTGACCGGCTGGGTACAGGCCGACGCGATCGCGTCGCTCGCCATCGCGGTGTTCATCGTGCCGCGCGCGTGGTCGCTCCTGCGCGACGTCGTGGACGTGCTGCTCGAGGCCACTCCAAAGGGCCTGAGCATCGAGCGGATCCGGGAGCACGTCCTCTCGGCGCCCGGCGTGGTGGACGTGCACGACATCCACGCCTGGACCATCACCTCCGGCGTACCGGTGTTCTCGGCCCACGTGGTGGTCGAAGACTCCGTGCTGGGCGCCGAGGGCATGGACCGCGTGCTCGATCGGCTGCAGGACTGCCTCGGCGAGCACTTCGACACCGAGCACTGCACCTTCCAGCTCGAGCCGGCCTCACACCGGGAGCACGAGCCGGAGCAGCACGCCTGAGCCACACGAGAGCCCGATACCCGGCGTCATGCGGATCAGGGGGCGAGCATCGGGCCGAAGGAGGCCCTGTCTGCCAGACGCTCGTCGGCGTGGTCCGGGACCACCATCACGGGGCCCTTCGAGTGGTGCAGCACGCCGTCCGTCGTCGAACCCAGCAGCATGCCCGCGAACCCGCCGCGGCCGCGCGTGCCGAGCACGAGGAGCTGCACGGTGTGGGACACCTCGACGAGGACGTCCACGGGCGCGCCGTCGAGGAGGCTCGTCTGCACCTCGAGGTTCGGGAAATGGCTCTGCAGCCAGGCCGTGCCCGCCTTGAGCTGGGCGCGGATGTCCTGGAACAGCTGCTCGCGGTCCACCGGAGCGGGGACCCACGCGAGGCTTCCGCTGAACTGGGGCACCGCGCACACGATGCGCAGCGGGACGCCCATCATCATGGCCTCCTCGGCCGCGACGAGGACCGCCACGCGCGCCTGGTCGGAGCCGTCGACACCCACCGCGACAACGTCCTCGACCTTGGCCGGCCCTTCCTTGGCCTTCTCCTCGCGCAGGTGCCTGTCGTCGATCTCCTCGCCGATCCGCTCGGCGAAGCGCAGCGGGACGGTCACAGTGGCGCAGTGCGCGTGGGCCGGCAGGGCGCTCGACACGGACCCGAGGAGCCGGCCGACGAACCCGCCGCGGCCCCGGGTCCCGAAGACGAGCAGCTCGGCGGCCTTGGAGAACTCGAGTAGCACGCCGGACGCGTCGCCGGACTCGACGGACGAGGTGACCTCGACGCCGTCGACCTCGCCGAGCTCCTCGAGGGCCTCCTTGAGGACGGCCTCGGCGCCGTCGCGGATCACCGTGTCATCGAACGTCGCATAGCCGCCGTCCAGCCCGGACGCCGCGAAGAGCGGCACACTGTAGGCGGTGACGACGTGGAGCGGGCGGCGGCGGCGCTTGGCCTCGCCGGCAGCCCACTTGAGGGCGCACCGGCCATGGTCGGAGCCGTCAACCCCGACCACGATTCCCGTCGGAAGATCGGACTCCTCGGGGTCCTGGCCGGCGGGGCCGTCCTGCGGGTGGAGCTGCTCTGTCATGGCTGCCTCCTCGACTCGCTGCGAGCCTAACACGGTCCCTCCATGGCCAATGTCCGCCGGAATTCCGGGCCGGTCAAGGTGCCACAAGGCCCTTGCGAGCGGACATCGGACGAGCGGCGACCATGCCCCTACCCAAAGCGGTCGTTTTTCTGTAGGGTCGAAGCGTCGCCCGGATTCTGGAAGAAGACTTTCGCTTCTGGGCGGTGTTCTGCGAGCAGTCTGAGGGGAACGCGCGAGCAGCAAACCAACCGTGAACTCCGCAGGAGGACCGCTCGTGTCGACCCCGTCGCGCCAACAGGAGACTGCTGCCCCCGACGCCGTTGCCGAGTCCACCGGTGCGGTCATCATCGGGGACGGGCCTGTCCGGCCTTGCCGTCGCGGCAGAGCTCAACCGGCACGGCGTCCCTGCTGTCACCGTGGACGGCCTCGAGAACTCCTCCCCCTCGACCGCGACCACCGCCCTCCGCGTGGCCGACCTCTCCAGCGCCGAATCCGCCGAGTACCTCGACGTGCTGCGGCATCTGCGCAAGTACGCGGCGAGCCACTCCCTCGATGTCCGCCACCACGTCATGGCACGGCACCTCACGCTCGTCGAGGGGACGGACGAGGGCGCTCCGGCGCGCTGGGCCGTCCGCACCGAACACGGGCTCGTCATCGCGGACGCCGTGGTCCTCACCCGGTGCGCCCACAACCAGCTGCGCCGGTTCCTCGCAGACCTCGGCTACTCGCTCGGCGAGCATCTCCTCGAGGCGCTCGCGCAGATCGGCCTCTACCTCGTGGGCGTCACGGAGCTCTCCGCCCCGAGCACACGCGAGCTCCTCCGCCAGGCCAAGCACGTCGGCCTGGAGGTCGCCGCCCGCACGGGCGCGGGCCTCCAGCACGCCTGAGGCCTGCGCGCCCGCACGCCTGAGGCAAACGGTCCGAGGCGCCCGGCCGTCAGGCCCCGGCAGGCCCGGATGCGCCGGGCCCCGAGTCATCAGACCCCTCACCGCGCCCCAGCCGACGCCGGGCGCCGATCCCGAGCGCCGCGAGCAGGCCGACCGCCACGACCGCGAACACCACAATCACCCACGGGAAGTCCCCTGGCGCGGCCGGGGCAGCCGGCGGCGTCTGCGCGTTCCCCGGCTGCGACGCCTGGATCCCGGGAGCACCCCCGGCGCCCGGCGAGGTGGACGCGCCGGGCGCGGCGGCCGCCGTCGTGCTTCCGGCAGCGCTCCCCGCCGTCGCCATGAACGTGAAGGTGCCCTCGATGGGGTGCGAGTCGGAGGAGACGACGCGCCACACGACCGTGTAGGCGCCGCCAGGGGCGCCGGTGCGCAGCTTCTGGTGCACGCTGCGGTCCACGACCTGCGGCGTGCCGTCGGACCAGCTCGTCCCGGACGCGTCCGTGACCCGGATCTCCGCGCCGACCCCGAGGGGCCGCTCGCTGAAGTCGAGGCGCACCTCGTCGGGGACGCTCGCCACTGTGGCGCCCGACGTCGGCGCCGAGCCTTCCAGCGCGTCGTGGGCGAACGCTGGGGCCGGGGCCACGACAATGAGGGCCATGGCGGCGAGCGCAGCCAGCGCGCGGCGGAGGATGTGCATCACACCAGCCTAGTTTTCGACCATGCGTAGAACAACCGACCAGTAGGATTGATCCGGCCCCGGGGCCACCCCTACCCCTGGTGCCGCCCTTTGAACACCCTTTCAACCCCGCGTACAGGAGCGCCCATGGCATCGGCAGTGGATCGGTACTTCAAGATCACCGAGCGCGGCTCGACGGTCGCCCGCGAGATCCGCGGCGGCCTCGCGACGTTCTTCGCACTGAGCTACATCGTGGTCCTCAATCCGCTCATCCTCTCGGGAGCCGACGCGGCCGGGGACCACCTGGGGATCCCCCGCGTCGCGGCGATGACCGCGCTCGTGGCCGGCATCCTGACGATCCTCATGGGCGTGTGGGCCAAGCACCCGTTCGCCCTCGCCACGGGTCTCGGCGTCAACGCGTTCGTCGCCGTGACGGTCGCTACGCACCCCGGCGTGACGTGGCCGGACATGATGGGCCTGGTGCTCGTGGCCGGCGTCGTCATGTTCGTCCTCGTGCTCACGGGCTTCCGCACCGCGGTCTTCAAGGCCGTGCCGGAGGGGCTCAAGACGGCGATCGTGGTGGGCATCGGCGTCTTCATCGCCCTCATCGGCTTGGTCAACGCCGGGTTCGTGCGGCGCATCCCGGATGCCGCCGGCACCACGGTCCCGCTCGGGCTCGGCGACGCCGGCCGCCTCATCGGCTGGCCCACGCTCGTATTCGTCGTGGGGCTGTTCCTCACGATCGCCCTCATGGTCCGCAAGGTCCGCGGCGCGCTGCTCATCGGCATCATCGCCGCGACCATCCTCGCAAACATCGTGGAGCTCGTGTTCCACGTGGGCCCGTCCGTGGCGCCGGGGCAGCAGCCCAATCCGGCCGGCTGGTCCCTCGTGGTGCCCGGCCTGGGCAATGTGGCGCCCGTGGACCTGAGCCTGTTCGGCAAGGCGGACCCGTTCGGCGCGTTCAGCCACCTCGGCGTGCTCGGTGCGCTGCTGCTGGCCTTCGTGATCCTCCTGAGCATCTTCTTCGACGCCATGGGAACCATGGTGGGTCTGGCCCGCGAGGCCGGCAGCATGTCCGAGAACGGGCAGATCCCCAACGTGGACCGCGTGCTCCTGGTAGACGCGTTCGGCGCGATTGCCGGCGGCGGCACGTCGATCTCCTCGAACCAGATCTTCGTCGAATCCGGCGCCGGCATCGGCGAGGGCGCACGCACCGGCCTGGCCAACGTGGTCACGGGCATCCTGCTCATCGTGGCGATGTTCCTGACGCCGCTGATCAACCTCGTCCCGTTCGAGGCCGTGGCCCCCGCGCTCGTGATCGTCGGCTTCCTCATGTTCCAGCAGGTCGCGAAGATCGACTGGCAAGACATCGGCATCGCGATCCCCGCGTTCCTCACGATCGGCCTCATGCCGTTCACGTACTCGATCGCCAACGGCCTCGGCGCGGGCTTCATCTCCTACGTCCTCGTCCGCCTGTTCCAGGGCCGGGCGCGGGACATCCACCCGCTCATGTGGGCCGTCGCGGCGGCGTTCCTGATCTTCTTCGGCATCGGCCCGGTGGAGAAGCTGCTCGGCTTCTAGGGCCTTCCGGCGCCGTCGGGCGGCGTCATACGCTGACGACGGCGCCGCGCCGGCTGCCGCCCACAGGTCGCCGCGCGCGGGCGCTGCCCCAGCAACGGAAGGGAACGACATGGCCTACACCGTCGGCTACTTCATCGGCAGCCTCTCCCAGAAGTCGATCAACCGCACGCTCTCGAAGGCGCTCATCCGCCTCGCGCCCAGCTCCCTGGAGTTCGAGGAGATCCCCATCAAGGACCTCCCGCTCTACAACCACGACTTCGACGCCGACTATCCGCCCGAGGGGCGCGCACTCAAGGAGGCGATCGAGCGCCACGACGCGGTCCTGTTCGTCACGCCCGAGTACAACCGGGACATCCCCGGCTCGCTCAAGAACGCGATCGACTGGGCGTCCCGCCCGTGGGGCACCAACTCGCTCAACCGTAAGCCGTCCGCCATCATCGGGGCCTCCCCGGGCAAGATCGGCACGGCGGTGGCGCAGCAGAACCTCCGGGGCATCCTCGCGTTCTGCAACTCGCCCCAGATGAGCGCGCCGGAGGCCTACATCCAGTTCACGCCGGGGCTCATCACCGAAGACGGGGAGGTCAACGACGCAAGCACCGAGCAGTTCCTGCGGCACTTCATGGAGGAGTTCGCCCAGTTCGTGGAGCGGGTCCTCACGGTGCTGCCGAAGCAGGGCTGACCCGGGCGCGGCCGGCCCCGCGCCCGCGCAGTGCGACGACGGCGAACGCGGCCGCGAGCGGGAGCGCGACGACGGCCGCGCTCAGCCATGCGCCGACGCCCTGGCCACCTTGGACCGCGGCGTTGAGTGCGACGACGCCGGTTCCGCCCGCGGCGAGCAGGAAGGCCGCCGCTGCGGCCGACGGCGCCGCCCACCTCGGGAGCGGAACGGACCTCGGCAGGAATCGCCACAGGAGGAGGAGCGCGAGGCCCACGACGCCCAGGAGCACCCGGTACTCGACGACCTCGCCCCAGTGGTGCGCGGCCGCGGCCTGTGCGCAGTCGAGGCCCGGGTAGGGGGCCTGGAGCACGGCGCAGCGCGCGGCCGTGTACGCGTTGCCGGGCAGGTCCCCGGAGACGAATCCGGCGCCCCACAGCCGGCCGAACACCTCCGAGAGGACACCGCTGAGCCCGACCGCGATCGCGCCGACGGCTGCTAGTCCCACGGCGGGCCGGACGAACGCGCGCAGCGGAAGCCCGCCGAGCCCGCTGGCCTGGGCCCGCAGCGCCGGGGCGACCGCAGCGACCGGCCCGAACCGGCGCACGGCCTCGCGTTCGGCATCCTCGGGGCCCAGGCCCTGGGCGCGCAGACGCGCCGCGGACTCACGCAGGTGTGCCTCGGCCTCGGCGAGGAGGCGGCGTGCTGCGGCCGGATCGCTGTCCCGGGCCGAGGCGAACAGCTCGTCGAGGTACGCGTCGATGGGGCTCATGATGCCGCCCCCAGCACGCCGTGCACGGCGGAGGCGAAGCCGTCCCATTCCCGTCTCCTGCGTTCGAGCTCGGTGCGTCCCGCGGGGGTGAGGGAGTAGACGCGGCGGCGCGCGGCGTCGTCGTCCGCCCAGCGGCTCGCCGCCCACCCGGCAGCCTCGAGCTTGTGCAGCGCGGGGTACACCGAGCCCTCCTGGAGCTCGAGGCGCGCGCCGCTGCGCTCGTGGATGCGCGCGATGAGCGCGTAGCCGTGGGCCTCGCCCGCGCCGAGCGAGGCCAGAAGGAGGAGGTCGAGCTGTCCGTTCACTGCACTGCGTCCCATACCTAGACAATCTAGGTACGTCAGGGACGCAGCGCAAGAGGTCAGCGCGCCACCGGCTCGTGACGCAGGTACTCGCGCCGGAAGGTGCCCGTGCCCGCGCTCAGCCCGCGGAGCTCGACGGCGTAGCGCAGCAGCTCGGCATCCGGCACCTCCGCGGAGATGTCCGTGAGCTCACCGCCGGATGCGGTCCCCGTGACCCTCCCGCGGCGCGAGGAGAGGTCGCTCATGACGGCACCGACGTGCTCGTCCGGGACGCTGATGGTCACGGCGGAGACGGGCTCGAGCAGCTGGATCCGCGCGGCCGCGGCCGCCTCGCGCAGGGCGAGGGCCCCGGCAGCCTGGAATGCGGCGTCCGAGGAGTCGACGCTGTGCGTCTTCCCGCCCACGAGCGTGACCTTGATGTCCACCACGGGGAACCCCTCCGCGACGCCCTTCGCCATCTGGGCGCGCACGCCCTTCTCGACGGACTCGATGAACGTCCTCGGGATCACGCCGCCCACGATCCGGTCCACGAACTCGAACCCTCCCCCACGCTCAAGCGGCTCGACCTCGATGTCGCAGATCGCGTACTGGCCGTGCCCGCCGGACTGCTTGACGTGGCGGCCGTGCCCCACGGCGGCGGCCGCGAACGTCTCGCGCAGGGGCGTGACGACGTCCACGGTCGCGAGCTTGACGCCCTGCTCCCGCAGCCGGTCCAGCACCACGTCCGCGTGGGCCTCGCCCATGCACCACAGGACCAGCTGGTGGGTCTCGGGGTTCCGCTCCACGCGCAGGGTCGGGTCCCCGGCGGCGACCTTGGCAAGGCTCTTGGCGAGCGCGTCCTCGTCGCCGTGCGAGGCGGCCTCGACGGCGACCGGCATGAGCGGCTCGGGCATGTCCCACGGCGCCACCAGCATCGGCGCCTCCCGGGCGGAGACGGTGTCCCCGGTCTCGGCGCTCAGGCGTGCGACGGCGCACAGGTCCCCCGCCACGGCGTACGGCGCCGCCTGGAGGGTCGCCCCGAACGGCGTGAAGAGGTGGCCGAGGCGCTCGTCCGCATCGTGGTCCGGGTGGCCGCGGTCCTCGAGCCCGTGCCCGGCCACGTGCACGGGGGTCTCCTCGCGAAGCGTGCCCGAGAAGAGCCGGACGAGGCAGACCCGGCCGAGGAACGGGTCCACGGTGGTCCGCACGACCTCGCCCACGAGCGGTCCGTCCGGGTCGCAGCGCAGGCCCTTCACCGGCTTGCCCTCGAGGTCCGTTACCACAGGGACCGCGTGCTCGGCCGGCGACGGGAAGCCGCGCCGGAGCACCTCGAGGACCTCGGCCGTGCCCACCCCGGCCGCGCCAGTCCCTGCCAACGCAGACGTGGGGACCACCGGGAAGAACGAGCCCCGCGCAATGGCCTTCTCGAGGTCTCCGATGATCGTCTCGAGCCCGATGTCCTCCCCGCCGAGGTAACGGTCCATGAGGGTCTCGTCCTCGCTCTCGCCGATGATGCCCTCGATGAGCGCCCCGCGGACGTCCTCCCATCCGGCGAGTTCCTCGTCGCGCGCGGGCCGCATCTCGGGCTGGAGGGACCCCCGGAGGGGGACCCGGAGTAGTCCGAGACCGTCCGGGTGAGCAGACCGAGGAGGCCGGCCAGCGCGCCGTCGTGCGTGACGGGGACGTACAGCGGCAGGACCGACTCGCCGAACGCGGCCTGGCTTCGCGCGAGTGCCGCCTGGTAGTCCGCGCGGGGGTGGTCGAGCTTGGAAAGCACGACGGCGCGCGGCATCCCCACGCGCTCACACTCGGCCCACAGGGCGATGGTCGCGGCGTCGATGTCCTCGGCGGCCGAGACGACGAACAGGGCGCCGTCCGCGGCGCGGAGCCCGGCGCGGAGCTCGCCCACGAAGTCGGCGTAGCCGGGGGTGTCGAGCAGGTTGACCTTGACGTCGCCGGACATGACCGGGGCGAGCGAGAGCGCCACGGAGCGCTGCTGGTGGACGGCGGCGGGGTCGGAATCGCTGACTGTGGTGCCGTCCGCGATGGTGCCCATGCGGGTGATCGCGCCGGTCGAGGCCAGGATCGCCTCGAGCAGGATCGTCTTGCCCGCCCCCGAGTGGCCCACGAGGGCCACGTTGCGGATTAGCTCTGAGCGGTTCACCGCTGCCGGGCCAGATCCCTTCGCCGAACCGTTGGTGCCTTTGCCCGACATGGGTTCCTCCGTCTCTCGCGTGAATCGAACCGGCGCTGTCTTGCCCCTATCCTGCCCCTCGGGCCGGGATGAGGCGAGAGGGCGCCGCCGGCGAAATCCGAGGTGCACGTCTGGAGGTGCACGTCTGAATGTCACGTCCTGGGAGTCAGCTTCTGGAAGTCACGTCCTGGGAGTCAGGTCCCGCGAGTGCACCCACGGGAGATGCCCTCCAGGAGGTGACTCTCAGAAGGTGACCTCCAGGAGGTGACTCTCAGACGGGGTCGGGTGTGCGGGCGAGTCGTCCGGGGTTCCGGACAGATGCCGCCGCTGGGTATGGCGCGGGGCCGCCCCGATGCTGTGTGCTGGGGGGATGAGCGAAGCGCCCACCCACAGCCCCGCCGCACCCGCCCGCGTGGACATCCCCTGCGAGCCCTGGTCCGGCCGCAACGACGGCGACTCCCGCGAACACCGCCGCTGGTGGCAGGCCGCACGGCCGCACACCCCGGGGGAGCTCGCCGCGTCGGTTCAGGCCGCGCACGACGGCGCCCGCTCGACTCCCGCCGTGCTGCTCGGCTTCCGCTCGGAGGAGGGCGTGCGGCGCAACAAGGGCCGGCTCGGCGCCGCCGAGGGGCCTGCGGCGATCCGCGCGGCGCTCGGCCCGCTCGCATTCCACCTGGACCGCGACGTCTTCGACGCCGGCGACGTCACCGTGGTGACCGGCGGGGACGAGTTCCCCGGCGACCTCGAGGGCGGGCAGGAGCGCTTCGGCGCCGCCCTCGCCGCCGCGCTCGATGCCGGCGCCCTCACCGTGGGCCTCGGCGGCGGCCACGAGACGGCATTCGCGAGCTACCTCGGCGTGGCCGGATCCGAGCGGTCCGGCGGCGTCCGGGTCGGCGTGCTGAACCTCGACGCGCACTTCGACCTGCGCGCCGAAGACCAGCCGACCTCCGGCACACCGTTCCTGCAGATGGCCCGCGCCGAGGCGGCCGAGGGGCGCACGCTCCAGTACGCGGTGCTCGGGATCTCGCGGCCCAACAACACGCGCGTGCTGTTCGACCGCGCCGACGAACTCGGCGTGCGGTACCTGCTCGACGAGTACACGACCCGCCAGACGGCCGAGGCATTCGTCGAGGACTTCCTCGCCGACCTCGACGCGGTCTACCTGACGATCGACCTCGACGTCCTCCCCGCGGCCGTCGCCCCCGGCGTGTCAGCCCCCGCCGCGGTGGGCGTACCGCTCGAGGTAATCATCGCCGTCGTGCGCCGGATCGCGGCGAGCGGGAAGCTGCTCCATGCGGACATCGCCGAGCTCAACCCCTCGTTCGACATCGACGGGCGCACTGCGAAGGTCGCCGCCCGGCTCGTGGACACGATCCTGGGATAGCGGCTCGCTCAATCGGCATGGCAGGCCCTGGGCGGCATAGCAGGCCGCGGCCACGGCCTGTTATGCCGCCGCGGGCCTGCCCTCGCCCCTCCACTGGATCCCCCACAGGAACACGGCCGCCGCCGCGGCCCACAGCCCGGCGAGCCACAGCGGGTCCGGGATGAATGCGAGCGCGCCGGTCTGGTCGACGGCGAACGCGTACCGGCTGTCGTCGAGGACCAGCTCGTCCGTGAGGCCCGCGGGCGGAACGGGCGGGAGCCCGCGGGTCACGTCCGCCACGAGGGCCAGGTAGATCCCGCGGGGGTCGAGGAGCAGCCCGGAGAGCAGGGACAGCGCCGCGAAGACCAGGGGCGGCGCGGCGAGCCATGCGACCTTGGGGTACCGCGAGGCCCGGCACGCGAGGTCCACGAGCCGCAGCTGCGAGAGCGCGAAGCCGATCATGGTCCCGGTCGCTGAGAGCGTGAGGAGCGTGGTGAGCCAATCGCCCATCTCGGTGGCCCGGAACACGGCCAGCGCGGGGTGGGACGTCTGGGCGGCCAGGCGGTCGAGCCCGAACGCGGCGATCCCCACCACGAACCCGCACACGAGCCCCCGCCCCGCGTAGTCCCCCGCCATGGCCAGGGACGCACCGATCCTCGGCCGGCCGCTCGCGAGCACGATCGCGAGCCACGCCCCGACCACCCCCGGAGTCGAGGCGAGCAGCACGCTCAGCCCGACGAGCGTCGCGTACTGGCTCACCACCACGCCCGCCGCGTGGTACCCGAGGAGCCCGTTGACGAGCATCGCCGCGAGCGCGAGCAGCACGAGCGCCCCCACGAGCCCGCGCCGCCGCCCGGAGCCGTGGCGGTGAGCGGGCCCCGGGGCATCGCGCAGGCCGTACCACCAGCGCACGACGCCGGCCCTCGCCTCCCGCCGCCAGCTCGCCGACGCACGCACGACGGCGCCGGGCACCGCCACGCTCGAGAGCTCCGGGAGGCGGCCGGCGAGCACATCACGCCGGGTCCGGAGCGCGGCGGAGGCGACGGCGAGCGCGGCCGCGGCGAGGACCACGATCGGGGTACCGGCCCAAGCCGTCGGACCCGCAGACCGGGCCGCCACCGACAGGCCGAGGAGGGCCCCCGAGCCCGCCGCGCCGGCAGCCCCGAGCCAGGCAAGGCGCCGCGAGAGGAGGCGCGCGCCGTCGTGCGCGTTGCCCCAGGCCCACACCGCGAGCGCGGCGCAGAGGACCGCGGCGAGCCACGCGGCGGCGGCCGCTCCCGGGCCCGGCTCATCCGGCAGGATGATCGTCACGGGGCCAGCATATCGATCGATACATAAGTCCCTTATGTCATAATCCCCTTATGCAATCTCCTCACGCGTCCGATCCCGAGCTCGTCGGGCGCTTCTCGGTCCTGCTCGAGCGGCTCGTGCGGCGCCTGCGCACGGTGTACGCGGTGGGGCAGATCTCGCAGTCGGCCGCGAGCACGCTCGCCCGGCTGCGCGACGAGGGGCCCCTGCGGATCACCGAGCTCGCCCACGCCGAGGGCGTCTCGCAGCCGGCCATGACCCAGCTCGTGGCGCGGCTCGAGGGCGAGGGGCTCCTCACCCGCCGCGTCCCCGAGGGCGACCGCCGCAGCGTCCTCGTGGACGTCACCCGCGCCGGGCGGGACGTCCTCGACGGCCGCCGGGCACAGCGCGTCGAGTTCCTCGAGGACCTGCTCGCCGGCATGGCCCCGGCCGACCGCGCCGCGATCGCTGCGGCCCTGCCCGCGCTCGAGCGCCTCGTCGCCTCCGAGCCGAGCAGCTCCGACCAGATCACCAGACGGAAGGAATCATGAGCACCCACGGCAAGCCCGTCAGCCCGTTCAAGCAGCCCAAGGCGGTGTGGGCGGTCGCCTTCGCCTGCGTCATCTCCTTCATGGGCATCGGGCTCGTCGACCCGATCCTGCCCGCGCTGGCCTCAGGCCTGCACGCGAGCCCGAGCGACGTCTCGCTCCTGTTCACGAGCTACCTCGTCGTCACCGCGGTGGCGATGCTCGGCGTCGGCTGGGTTTCGGCCCGGATTGGCGCCAAGTGGACGCTCATCCTCGGGCTCGCGCTCATCGTCGTGTTCTCGGCCCTCGCCGGCACCTCGGACACGATCGGCGGGATCATCGGCTTCCGCGCCGGCTGGGGCCTGGGCAACGCGCTGTTCATCGCCACGAGCCTCGCCGTGATCGTCGCGTCCGCGAAGGGCGGGTTCGGCGGCGCGATCATCCTGTACGAGACGGCCCTCGGGATCGGCATCGCCGTCGGGCCGCTGCTCGGCGGGGAGCTCGGGAGCATCTCGTGGCGAGGCCCGTTCTACGGCGTCGCCGCGCTCATGGCGATCGCACTCATCGCGACGCTCCTGTTCGTGCCCCAGCAGCCCAAGCCGGCCGTCAAGACCAAGCTCAGCGCCCCGCTCACGGCCCTCAAGCACCGCGGCCTGCTGATCATGGGCCTCGTGGCGCTGCTGTACAACTGGGGCTTCTTCACGATGCTCGGCTACGCTCCCTACCCCATGGAGCTCGGGCCGCACGAGCTCGGCCTCGTCTTCTTCGGCTGGGGCATCCTCGTGGCCGTGTTCGCCGTGTTCCTCGCGCCCCGGCTCCAGCGCCGCTTCGGGACGGTCGCAGTCCTGTACGCGAACATGGCTGGGCTGGCCATCGTCATGGCGGTCATCGCGCTCGGGGTGCACGAGCCCGCCGTCGTGATCGTCGCGGTGATCGTCAGCGGCGCGTTCATCGGCATCAACAACACGCTCACCACCCAGGCGGTCATGCTCGTGGCGCCTGTGGAGCGGCCCGTGGCGTCCTCCGCCTACGGGTTCGTGCGGTTCATCGGCGGCGGGCTCGCGCCGTTCGTAGCCGGCAAGATCGCCGAGGCCACGAACCAGAGCGTCGCGTTCTGGGTCGGCGCGGCCGCGTTCCTGCTGGCCATCCCCGTGCTCGCGTCCGGCGCGAAGCTCGTGGCGAAGGCCGAGCGGGCGGAGGAGGCCGACGTCGTGCTTCCCACGCTCGAGCCGCTCGGCCGGGCCGCCACGGGGCGGCCCGTCGTCGTGGCCGTGCGGCCCAACGCGGAGGCGGCCGCGATGGTGGACCGCGCCGCCGAGATCGCCGCGCGCGAGGGCGCACCGCTCGAGATCGTCCACGTCCGCGAAACGGACATCGTCGAGGAGCTCACCATCAGCCCCGAGACCGAGGAGGAGGCCCGGGCGACGGTGTCCGCGCACGTGGACCGGCTCGCGGCCGAGGGCACCGCGGTCCGCGGCCTCGTCCTGCACAGCGTGGGCGACCACGCCGCGACCGCCGACGTCCTCGCCAGGCACGCCGCCGACGCCGGGGCACTCGCGCTCGTGGTGCGCAAGACGCCGCACGGCCCGGTGGGCCGGCACCTCGCGGCGAGCCTGGAAGCCGCCGCGGGCACAGCGCACGACGGCGCGCACTCACCCGAGCTGGTCATGGTGGACCTCGGGGTGGAGGCGCCACCGGCGTAGGACCGTGCCCGACAGCAAGGAAGGCCCGCACCGGTAGGTGCGGGCCTTCCTCACGTTGCGAGCCTCCTGCGAGGCAACCGCTGCGGCGAGCGGTGGCTCAGCCGCGGCGGACGATCACCCCATCCGACTTGAGGCACAGTTGGCGCTCCTGCGCGCCGGAGACGAGCCAGAGGACGTTCCCGCTGAGGGAGACCTCCTCGACCGCCCCGCGGGCCACGACCTGCGCGTGCCTCACCACTTCAACAACTTCCCCCACCGCGAGCTGGGTCCAGTTCTCCACTGGCGCCTGGTACGCACCCCTTCGGGTCAGTACCGCTCCACGTGCCTTCATTGCTCTCCACTCCTTTGTGTAGACCTTGGTCCTGTTGTTGTGATGGTGCTGACGGCAGCGCCTGATGCCCTCAGTGTCCGCCCTGTGATGGCGGACACCTCTTTCTATCGGCTTCTGCGGCGCGCCGCTATGTAGGGTCTGACCACGGTTCCGCGGAACCGTTGTGCAGTCCGACAGCCGGTGTGGAGGGCTAGCGAAGACCGCCGACGGCGGCGCTCACCGCCGCGACGAAGTTGCCCTCCGCGAGGACGCGGTCGGCTGCCTCAAGCTCGGGAGACATGAACCGGTCCGTGCCCGGCCCGGGGACCGCCCGGCGGAGCACCTCGATGGCCGCCGCGCCTCCCGGACCGGGGACCAGCGCGCCGTCGGACGCCTCAGTGCGGATGTCGATCGCGCGGGCCGCCGTGACGAGCTCGATCGCGAGGACACGGCGCAGGTTGTCCACGGCCTTGCGCAGCTTGCGGGCGGCGTGCCACCCCATGGACACGTGGTCCTCCTGCATCGCGGAGCTCGGGATCGAGTCCACGGACGCCGGGACGGCCAGGCGCTTGCAGTCCGAGACGAGGCCGGCCTGCGTGTACTGGGCAATCATGAGGCCCGAGTCAACGCCGGGATCGTGGGCGAGGAACGCGGGGAGGCCGTGCGAGCGGGCCGGGTCCAGCATGCGGTCGGTGCGGCGCTCGGCCATCGAGGCGAGGTCTGCCACGGCGATCGCCAGGAAGTCCAGCACGTACGCGACGGGGGCGCCGTGGAAGTTGCCGTTCGAGGACACCCGGCCGTCCGGCAGGACCACGGGGTTGTCGATCGCGGCGTCCAGCTCGCGGGACGCGACCGTCTCGGCGTGGGCGATCGTGTCGCGGACGGCACCGGCCACCTGCGGGGCGCAGCGCAACGAGTAGGCGTCCTGGACCCGGTTGTCGCCGACCTTGTGGGACTCGACGATCTTCGAGCCGGCGAGCACGGCGAGCATGTTCGCCGCGGAATCCGCCTGCCCCGGGTGCGGGCGCAGCGGGGCGTGCAGCTCGGGCAGGAACACCTGGTCGGTGCCCATGAGGCCGTCCACGGACAGGGCCGCGGTGACGTCCGCGGTCTTGACCAGCTGGCGCAGGTCCGCGAGCGCCATCAGCAGCATGCCGAGCATGCCCTCGGTGCCGTTGACGAGGGCCAGGCCCTCCTTCTCCGCGAGGACGATCGGCTCGATGCCGTGCTCGGCGAGCAGCTCCGCAACGGGACGCTCGCCCGCGCCGCCGAACCGCTCGCCGTCGGGCCCGAACGCCTCTCCCTCGCCCATGAGCACGAGGGCGACGTGGGAGAGCGGGGCGAGGTCGCCGGAGCAGCCGAGCGAGCCGAACTCGCGGATCACGGGGGTGATGCCCGTGTTGAGGAAGGCGACGAACGTCTCGAGGATCACCGGGCGGACGCCGGTGCGGCCAGAGGCGAGGGTTTTGGCGCGCAGCAGCATGAGCGCGCGGGCCACCTCGGTCTCGACGGCCGGGCCCATGCCCGCGGCGTGCGAGCGGATGAGCGACTTCTGCAGCTGCGTGCGCTTCTCCTGCGGGATGTGCAGGTTCGCGAGGGCCCCGAAGCCGGTGGAGATGCCGTAGGCCGGGGTCTCGGAGGCTGCGAGGGCCTCGACGTGGGCGCGGACGCGGGCCACCTCGTCGATCGCCTCGGGCGCGATCGTGACCTTGGCGCCGTGGCGGGCTACGGCCACGACGTCCTCGGCGGTGAGGCCGTGGGTGGAGAGGGTGACCTCGGTGGGGAGATCGGTAGCGGTGAGGGTCATGTCAGGGTCCTTCGGTTCTCAGCGGCCGGCCATGGGGATCTTGACGCCGCGCTCGGCGGCGACCTCGACGGCGCGCTCGTAGCCAGCATCGACGTGGCGGATCACGCCCATGCCCGGGTCATTAGTGAGGAGTGCGGTCAGCTTCACGGCGGCGAGCTCGGTGCCGTCGGCCACGGAGACCTGGCCGGCGTGGATAGAGCGGCCGATGCCCACGCCGCCGCCGTGGTGGACCGAGACCCACGTGGCGCCCGAGGACGCGGCGGTGAGGGCGTTCAGGAGCGGCCAGTCGGCGATCGCGTCGGAGCCGTCCTTCATGGCCTCGGTCTCGCGGTACGGGGAGGCCACGGAGCCGGAGTCGAGGTGGTCGCGGCCGATCACGATCGGCGCCTTGACCTTGCCCTCGGCCACGAGCCTGTTGAACAGCAGGCCGGCCTTGTGGCGCTCGCCGTAGCCGAGCCAGCAGATGCGGGCCGGAAGGCCCTCGAACTCCACGCGCTCCTCGGCGGCGTCGAGCCACTTGTGCAGGTGCTTGTTCTCGGGGAACAGCTCCTTGATCGCCTCGTCGGTGACCTTGATGTCCTCCGGGTCACCCGAGAGCGCCACCCAGCGGAACGGGCCAAGGCCCTCGCAGAACAGCGGGCGGATGTAGGCCGGGACGAAGCCGGGGAAGGCGAACGCGCGCTCGTAGCCGCCCTTGCGGGCCTCGTCGCGGATCGAGTTGCCGTAGTCGAAGACCTCGGCGCCGGCGTCCTGGAACTCGACCATGGCCTGGACGTGGCGGGCCATCGCGTTCTGGGCCTTCTTGGTGAAGCCCTCAGGATCGGCCTCGGCCTCCGGCTTCCACTGCTCGACCGTGTACTCGGTGGGCAGGTAGCTCAGCGGGTCGTGGGCGGAGGTCTGGTCGGTCACGACGTCCACGGTGAGCTCGCCGGCCTTGTGGCGGCGGAGGATCTCGGGGAACACCTCGGCGGCGTTGCCCACGTAGCCCACGGACCAGCCGCGGCGCTCCTCCTTGGCCGCCAGGACCTTGGCGATCGCGGCGTCGAGGTCCGTCTCGACCTCGTCGAGGTAGCGCTTGCCGACGCGGCGGCGCAGGCGGGACTCGTCGACGTCGACGATGAGGCACGCGCCGTCGTTCAGCGTCACTGCGAGGGGCTGGGCGCCGCCCATGCCGCCGCAGCCTCCGGTGAGGGTGAGGGTGCCCGCGAGGGGGCCTTCCGCCGCGGAGGTGGTGTGACGGCCTTCCGCGATCAGCTTGCGGCCCACGGCCGCGAACGTCTCGTACGTGCCCTGCAGGATGCCCTGCGTGCCGATGTAGATCCACGAGCCGGCGGTCATCTGGCCGTACATCATGAGGCCCTCGGCCTCGAGGCGGCGGAACTCGGGCCACGTGGCCCAGTCGCCCACGAGGTTCGAGTTGGCGATGAGCACGCGCGGCGCCCACTTGTTGGTGCGGAAGACGCCGACGGGCTTGCCGGACTGCACGAGGAGGGTCTCGTCGTCGTCCATCTCCTTGAGCGTGTCGACGATCGCGTCGAACGCCTTCCACGACCGCGCGGCGCGGCCGGTGCCGCCGTAGACCACGAGGCTGTCCGGGTGCTCGGCGACCTCCGGGTCGAGGTTGTTCATGAGCATGCGCATGGGCGCCTCGGTCTGCCAGGACTTGGCCGAGATCTCGGTGCCGCGGGGGGCGCGGACCGGGCGGGCGCCGGTGGTGAAATCGGCCTTGTGCGCCGTGGCGGGCCGGTTGGGTTCGGTGGTGGTCATCGTGACTCCTGCGTCGTGATGTTGTGGGGGGTGTCTGGTGGTCCGTCGGACCTTCTGTATCTATGACACCGCGGCTGTGAGCCGGAATACAGGGCATCGGAGGGGGTGCTGTCCGGGATTCCAGACTTACCCGGAGCGTCCCGCTGCCGCGCACGACGGCGAGGTCAGCCCGGCACTGTCAGTCTGCGAGGAGCCGCTTGCCGAACGTCTCGACCTCGTCCACGCTGTAGCCGAGGCTCCCGTAGAAGCCGTGCGCGGACTCGTTGCCTCTGCGGACCATGAGCATGGCCTTCGGGCAGCCGAGCGAGGTGAGACGTGCCTCCGCCTCGGCGAGCAGCGCCCGGCCGATGCCCTGGCGCTGGCTGTGGGGTGCGACGGCGAGGTAGTAGACCCAGCCCCGATGGCCGTCATATCCGGCCATCGCCGTGCCTACCACGGCGGCGTCCCGCTCGGCGACGACAAACAGGTCCGGCCACGTGCCCGCCGCTCGGTCGATGTCCGCGCCGGGATCGTTCCACGGCCGTGTGAGGCCGACCTCGTGCCACAGCCCGATGACGGCCTCGCGGTCCGCCTCGGAGAACGTGCGCAGGATCATCCGGCAACCCTACGGGGTCGCGGCCTGCGCAGGAGCTACTTGACGCACGGGACGCTGCCGCCCTGCAGCGCTCCCTGCCAGTCAGCGTACGTGGGTGCGGGGGTGGGGGTGGGCGTCGCGGTCTCGGCGGCCTGCGGCGTGCCCTCGCTCGCTGCGGCCGTCGGAGTCTCGGACGGCGAGGCTGCAGCGAAGGTCGGGGACGGCGGCGTCGTGGGTGCGGGAGCCGGGGCGAGGAGGTCGCGGACGATCCCCTGGATCTGCGCCAGGTCCACGAGGTTGATCGAGGCGCCCTCGGGCGAGGTGCCGAAGCCGAGGATCGGCAGGGTGGTGAAGGAGACGTTCCCGCCGGTGAGCGAGCTGGCCTGCTGCGCGAGCTGCAGGAGGTCCAGACCGCGATCCACGGCCATGTTCTTGCTCACCGCGTCCAGGACCGCCTCCATCTTGGGCAGGTTGGTGAACGTGCCGGCCTGCTTGAGCTGGTGCAGGACCGAGACGATGTACGCCTGCTGGCGGCGCGAGCGGTCCAGGTCCGTGAAGTCGTAGGTGGGGTCCGAGGTGTCGCGGCGCTGGCGCACGAACGCCATGGCCTGCTGGGCGTCGATCTGCTGCATGCCGGCCTTGAAGTCCGCGCCGGAGAATGTGTCCTGCGTAGGCCTCAGGACGCACACCGTGATGGGCTGGATCGCGAGCGCCACCTCGTAGAAGGCCACCATCGTGACCTCGACGAAGTGGTCGATCTGCACACCGCCGAGGAACTGGGACACGGTGGCTATCTCGGCGGCGCGGCCGGCGTCACGGGCGGCCTGGTACGTTGCGTCGTCGTTGGGCTTGCCCTGGGCGAGGAGAGCCGACTGCTCAGCGACGAATCCGTAGCTGTAGGCCTCCTTGATCTTGGTCTTGAACCCGGCCCCGGGGAAGCCTGCCGTCTCGACGTAGTCGTCTCGCGGGATCGAGATGGCCGTGGACTTCGAGCCGTCCGCCGGGATGTGCACGAGCATGAGCACGTTGGCGTTGTAGAAGCCGACCGAGTCGTCGCCGGCGTGCAGGGCGTTCTGGATGTCCTGCGGGAGGGGCTGGCCGTTCTCGTCGACGCGCGAGTCGAGGCCCATGATGAGGATGTTGGTGTCCTTGGACAGCTTCGGGATCACGGACGACGGCGACGGGCTCGCCGCCTGCTCCGTGGCCGCCCGGGCGAGCGCGTCGGAGCGGTGCACGTTCGAGTTGAACCGCGCTGCGAGCTGGGCGACGTAGACGGCGCCGCCCACGGCCGCAAGGACCACGACGATGGATACCGCAAGGACGATCTTGGGCCACCGCCGTCGCGGCGGCCGTGATCGCCGGCCGACCCTCCGTCCACGCTCCATGACCCCCCTCACGCACGGGACGCCCACGGCGCAGGCACCGCTGGCGGGCATCGATGTGATGCACACCATACGCGTCAGACGGCACTTGCGCACAGAGTCAAGAGGCCCCTAACCCCGCCCGTAGATGCGCGACGCGAGCTCCGCCGCCGTCTTGGCCACACGTTTGGACAGTTCCTCCCGCCGCTCCGCGCCGACCCGCTCGCCCTCGAACGTCACGGCGACGGCGGCGGCCGGCCAACCGGTGTGGTCGAGGACTGCGGCGGCGACGGACGCGAGCCCGCCCGTGACCTCGCCGTCCTCCGTCGCGTAGCCGCGCTGCCGGACCTGGTCCAGCTCGGACTGGAGCGCCGAGTAGGAGCGGATCTGTTCCCCTTCCTCGGTGCGGGACGTGAACGCGGCGGCGTTCGGGTACAGCGCACGGACCTGCGACTTCGGCAGCGCCGCGAGGATCGCGCGGCCGCTGGCGGTGAGGTGGCTCGGCAGCCGCACGCCCACGTCAGTCACGAGCGACGGCCGGTTCTTGGCCCGCTCCTCGACGATGTAGTACACGTCCCGCCCGTGCAGCACCGCCAGATGGGCACTCTCCCCGATCGCGTCGACCAGCGCGGCGAGCACCGGCCGGCCGAGCCGCGAGAGCGGCTCCTGCCGCGAGTACGCGCTCGAGAGCTCGAACGCGGCGATCCCGAGCCCGAACCGCTGCTCCTCCACGAGGTGCATCACAAACCCGTTCTCCTCCATCACCGCCAGCAGGTGGTACACGGTGGAGCGCGGGAGCCCGAGCTGGGCCGCGATCGCCGATGCCGGCTGCGGCCCGCGCCGCGACGCGAGCAGCCGCAGGATGCGGAGCGTGCTCTCCGCGGCGGGGACCTTGGACTTCTCGCGCACGTCGCTGGGAGCGAGGGACATCGGGTATTCCTTCCGTTCTCATGTTTCCGGTCGCAGCCCATGTCTGCGATACCGGACTACTACCAGTGTGGCGCGCGCGACGGCGGGTGGGCACCCGCCGTCGCGCCTCAACTGTCCGGGATTCCGGACACAGCACAGGGCGCGCCGGTCTGGAATGCGAGACAGAGGCTCCGGTGACTCGTCTCACAGGGACACGGGCGGGCGGCAGAGTGGAAGGAGCCTCCTCCTTCCAACCACAAGACCTTCCCAACGACGCGAGGATCCCATGCAGACCACACATCAGCCGGCCGCGCTCAGCCGCAGCCTCAACGTCCGGCACATCCGGTTCATGGCCTTGGGGTCGGCCATCGGAACCGGCCTCTTCTACGGCTCGGCCGAGGCCATCCAGGCCGCCGGGCCCGCGGTGCTCATCGCGTACATGATCGCCGGCGCCGCCGTGTTCATGGTGATGCGCTCGCTCGGCGAGATGGCCGTGCGGCACCCCGTCGCCGGCTCGTTCAGCCAGTACGCCGGCCGCTACCTCGGCCCGTTCGCCGGGTTCGCGACCGGGTGGACGTACGTGTTCGAGATGGCGATCGTGGCCCTCGCGGACATCACCGCGTTCGGCATCTACATGGGCTTCTGGTTCCCGCAGGTGGACCGGTGGGTGTGGATCGCCGCCGTCATCCTCATCCTGACCGCGGTCAACCTGACGAGCGTGAAGGTGTTCGGCGAGCTCGAGTTCTGGTTCTCACTCGTCAAGGTCGCCGCGATCGTGGCGATGATCGTGGGCGGGGTCGCCCTGATCGTGTTCGGGTTCTCCTCTCCAACCGGCGGCCAGGCCGGCGTGCACCAGCTCGTGACCAACGGCGGACTCCTCCCGAATGGGTTCGGGGGGCTGCTGGCCTGCTTCTCCGTGGTGGTGTTCGCGTTCGGCGGCGTGGAGACGATCGGGGTGACCGCTGGCGAGGCCGCGGACCCGAAGAAGGCCATCCCCCACGCCGTCAACACCGTTCCCGTGCGGATCCTGCTGTTCTACGTGCTCACCCTCGGGGTGCTCATGAGCCTGTTCCCGTGGAACCAGGTGGG
Source organism: Sinomonas cyclohexanicum (assembly GCF_020886775.1). Taxonomy (GTDB): domain Bacteria; phylum Actinomycetota; class Actinomycetes; order Actinomycetales; family Micrococcaceae; genus Sinomonas; species Sinomonas cyclohexanicum. The sequence continues at coordinate 387,461 of NZ_AP024525.1, read as the reverse complement.
CGCCCAAGGCAGCCCGTTCGTCCAGATCTTCGACGGGCTCGGCATCCCCGGCGCTGCGAACGTCCTCAACGCGATCGTCATCACCGCGGCGCTGTCGGCGATCAACTCGGACATCTTCGGGGCCGGACGCGTGCTCTTCGGGCTCGCGCAGCAGGGGCACGCGCCCACCTCGTTCGGCAGGGTCTCCGGGCGCGGCGTGCCGTGGCTGACGGTGGTGGTCATGACCGGCGTGCTCGGCGTCGGCGTGGTGCTCAACGCCATGATCCCCGAGGACGTCTTCACGGTCATCGCCTCGATCGCCACGTTCGCCACCGTGTTCGTGTGGGCCATGATCCTTGCGAGCCACGTGGCCATGAAGCGCGAGATCCGGCGCTACGCGCTCGCCCCCAGCGAATTCCCCTCGCCGCTGTGGCCCGCGGCCTCCATCGCCGCCATCGCGTTCATGGTGTTCGTGACGGTGCTGCTGGGCTGGTTCGAGGACACCCGCGTTGCCCTCGTGGTGGGCGCGGTGTGGATTGGCCTGCTTGCTCTCGCCTATCGCATGTGGGTCCGTGGCGACGGGCGGCGCCGGCCTGCCCTGCTGGACGAGACCGCGTCCCTGCCGGTGGTCGAGGGCGCGGAGGCCCGGGTCACCGTATAGCCAGCGTCCCATCGGACACAACTCAGCGCCGGAGGTACCCCATTCGGGGCGCCCCCGGCGCTGAGTTGTGCTTGGCGGAATGGATCTGACTGGAATCCTCCACCTGAACGGGATTATCGGGCCGACCAGCCGCCGTCCATCGTGTAGCTCGCGCCGGTGACCATCCCCGCGTCGTCCGAGGCAAGCCAGCACGCGAGCGAGGCGACCTCGGCCGGCTCCACGAGCCGCTTGATGGCCATCTCCGTCAGCATCACCTTGTCCAGGACCTCGGACTCGGGGATGCCGTGGGTTGCGGCCTGGTCCTTGATCTGCTTCTCCACGAGCGCCGTGCGCACGTAGCCCGGGTTGATGCAGTTGGACGTGACCCCGTGCGGGGCCCCCTCGAGCGCGGTGACCTTGGAGAGGCCCTCGAGCGCGTGCTTGGCGGTGACGTACGCTCCCTTGAAGGCCGAGGCCCGGATGCCGTGCACGGAGCTGATGTTCACGAACCTGCCCCAGCCCTCGGCGTACATGTGCGGCAGGGCTGCGCGGATCAGGAGGAACGGCGCCTCGACCATGAGCCGCTGGATCCGGCGGAAGGTCTCCGGCTCGTAGTCCTCGATCGGGGCGACCTTCTGGATGCCGGCGTTGTTGACGAGGATGTCGCAGTCGAGGCGCAGGTCCTCGAGCGCCGCGGTGTCGAGGAGGTCTACGGCCCAGGAGGTGCCGCCGAGGTCGGCGGCGAGCTTCTCGGCGGCCTCGCCGTCCAGGTCCGCGACCACCACGTGGGCGCCCTTCTCCGCGAGGCCCCGGGCCACGGCGGCGCCGATGCCGGCGGCGCCGCCCGTGACGAGTGCCTTGCGGCCTTCGAGGCTCATGCCCGCGCCTCGGCCTCGGAGGCACCGAGGTACTTCGCGGCGTCGGCCGCGTCGAGGGCGCGGAGCGAGGTGCCCTTGGTCTCGCGCAGGGCAAGGACCGCGATGAGCGTCACCACGCCGGCCGCGGCAAGGTACACCGCGGTGGGCCACCAGGAGCCGGTCGCCTTGAGCCACTCGGTCGCGAAGACCGGGGCGAGCGAGCCCGCGATGATCGAGGTGACCTGGTAGGAGATCGAGACGCCGGAGTAGCGCATGCGGGTCGGGAACATCTCGGCCATAATGGCCGGCTGGCCGGCGTACATGAGCGAGTGGAACACGAGGCCAACGATGATGGTCAGCAGGATCACGAACGTGTTCTGCGTGCCGAAGGCCGGGAAGGCCCAGAAGCCCCAGGTGCCGCCGAGGATCGCGCCGGCGAGGTAGACGGGCTTGCGGCCGATACGGTCGGCGAAGCGGCCGACCACCGGGATGATGGCGAAGTGGCAGAGGTGCGCGATCGCGATGACGCCGAGGATCGAGCCGGTGTTCATCTTCAGGCCGGTGCCGAGGTAGACGATCGAGAATGTCACCACGAGGTAGTACATGATGTTCTCCGCGAAGCGCAGGCCCATTCCGATGAGCACGCCCCTGGGGTAGCGCTTGAGCACCTCGAGGACGCCATAGCCGGCGGCCTTCTCCGACTCGAGCTCGGCCTTGGCGGCCTGGAAGATCGGCGCCTCGTCGATCTTGGTGCGGATGTAGTAGCCCACGATGACCACGATCGCGGAGAGCCAGAACGCCACGCGCCAGCCCCAGGCGAGGAACGCGTCGTTGGAGAGGGTCGTGGTCATGATCCACAGCACGAGCGTGGCGAGGAGGTTGCCTACGGGGACGGCGGCCTGCGGCCACGAGGCCCAGAACGCGCGCCCCTTGTCCGGCGCATGCTCCGCCACGAGCAGGACGGCGCCGCCCCACTCGCCGCCGAGGGCGAGGCCCTGGATGAAGCGGAGGAGCACGAGGAGGATCGGGGCCCACACGCCGATCTGGGCGTAGGTGGGCAGGCATCCCATGAGGACGGTCGCGATGCCGATGAGCACGATCGTGATCTGGAGGGTCTGCTTGCGGCCGATCCTGTCGCCGATCTGGCCGAACACGATCCCTCCGAGCGGGCGGGCCACGAAGCCGACCGCGTAGGTGAGGAACGCGGCGATGATCGCGTCGTACTCGTTGCCCATCTTGGGCAGCAGGATCTTGTTGAAGACGATCGTCGACGCGGTCGCGTAGAGGAAGAAGTCGTACCACTCGACGACGGTACCGGCCATCGAGGCCGAGACGATCTTCTTCAGCAGCGACTGGTCTGTGCCGGCGCCGCCTGCGGAGCGTTGGTTCACGCTCATGCGTTCCCTCCTGGGTAGATATGACGTGGATCACGTATCGCGTCGAGTATTCCCTGCGCATCCTTGCGCGCTCAATGGTCAATCCGGCACTGTACGTGTGCAGATCTGCAGATCACTGCCGTAGGCTGTCGCGCATGACGACCGCGCCCTCCCCCGATCTCCTCCTCGTCCTCCTCGAGGTCTCCCGCTCGGGCAGATTCACGACGGCGGGCGAGGGCCTCGGCCTGAACCACACCACCGTGGCACGCAAGATCGCGGCCCTCGAGAAGTCCCTCGGCGGGCGTGTGCTGGCCCGCGCGGCCGGCGGCTGGGAGCTCACGCCGCTCGGTGAGCGCGCGGTGGGCGTCGCTGCCCAGGTCGCCGAGGCGATGGGCCGCCTCAGCTCCGACGCGGGAGACCCGGTGACCGGCTCGGTACGCATGACGGCGACGGACGGCTTCAGCGCGTACATCGCCTCGCCGGCCGTCGCGGCACTGCGGGCCGAGCAGGGCTCACGGTCGAGCTCATCACCGTGACGCGGCGGGCCCTGCAGCAGCGTTCCGGCGTGGACATCGAGGTGGTGGTGGGCGAGCCGCAGGTTCACCGGGCCCAGGCGATCCGGCTCGGTGAGTACATGCTCGGGATGTACGCGTCCCGCGACTACCTCGCCCGGCACGGGGTGCCTCGAAGCCCCGAGGAGATCGCGGAGCACGGGCTCGTGTACTTCGTGGACTCGATGCTCCAGGTGGATGACCTGGATGCGCCGCGGCGCCTCGCCCCGGAGATGCAGGACGGCCTGACTTCGACCAACGTGTTCGTGCACGTCGAGGCGACCCGGGCCGGCGCCGGCGTGGGCTTCCTCCCGTGCTTCATGGCGGACCGCCACAGCGACCTCGTGCGCCTGCTCCCCGACTACTTCCGCGAGCAGCTGCCCTACTGGATGGTCCTGCGCCCGGACTCCTACCGCCAGCCGGCTGTGGCAGCCGTCGCGGAGGCGCTGCGCACCCAGATGGAGATCGCGCGGCCCATGCTGCTCGGGGCTTCGAACCCGTAGGCCGAGCTACTCAGGGAGTACGTCCGGATCCACGGCGTCCGCGTCCGGCGCCGGGTCGCGCCGCGGCCGGGCCGCGCCGATCCACGCCCGGACCTGGGCGTCGTCCCAGAACTGGGCCGGGAGTCCGCCGCCGAGCAGGCGGCGACGGAGGGCAGGCGAGGCGAGGACCGGCGTCGTGCTTCCCGCGACGATGATGTTGCCGTAGCGGCGGCCCTTGAGCATGGCCGGATCCGCGACGATCGCGGTGTGCGGGAAGACCTCGGCCATGGCTGCGGCCTCAATCCGCGCCGTGACGTGGTCCGGGGCGCTGCCGATGTTTGCGACGAACAGTCCGCCGGCGTCGAGCAGCCGGGCGGAAGCGGCGATGAACTCGGTGGTCGTGAGCGGGTCGGGTGTGTGGGACCCGGCGAAGACGTCGCGGATCACGACGTCGCGCGTCGCGGGGGTGAGGGACTCGGTCACGGCGCGGGCCTCGCCGACCCGGATGCGCACGAGCGGGGCCTTGGGGAGGTCGAACCACTCGCGCACGTAGTCGGCGAGCTGCGCGTCGAGCTCGACGACGACCTGCCGCGCCTCCGGGTAGCGCGCCGCGAGGTAGCGGGGCATCGAGCAGCCCCCGCCGCCCTGGTGCAGGACCCGCAGGCGGTCGGCAGAACCCGGATCGAACCGGTCCTCGATCAGCGCCACGATCCAGCGCATGTACTCGAAGTCGAGCCGCAGAGGATCGCTGAGCACGACGTGCGAGCTCTGGACCCCGTTGATCTTCAGGAGCCACCCGTCGGAGGAGTCCCCGTCCGGGACGAGCTCCGCGGTGCCGGTGCTGATCGGGTACATGCCGGCTTGGGGCCCCTTGGAGCCCTTGGCCGGTGGGCGCGCCATTACGCCCCCGTCCCGACGATCACCCGGATGGCCCGCGTGGCGTCCGCGTTGCCATACGTCTCATAGGCGTCCAGGATCTGGGCGAACGGGAACCGGTGCGTGACGAGCTTGGCCGGGTCGATCTCGCGGTCGGCGATGCGCTCGAGGAGGTCCGGCTCCTCCGCCTCGCTGTCCAGCCCCGTCATGACCGTGACGTTGCGGATCCAATCGCGGTCCGGCAGGAACGAGACCGGCTTGCCGTGGACGCCGGCGTTGGCCACGCGCCCGCCCGGGCGGATCGACGCGAGCGCCTCGGCATAGGTCCGCGGCAGGCCCACCGTCTCCACGGCCACGTCGACGCCGAGCCCGTCACGGCTGAGCGCCTTGACCTCCGCGCCGATGTTGACGCCGTCCGCGACCCGGACGGTATCCGTCGCCCCGCACGCGAGCGCCTTCTCGAGCCGGTACTCGTTGCGGTCGACGGCGATGATCCGCTTCGCGCCGAGCGTGCCCGCCGTCATGATCGAGGCCAACCCGGTGGGTCCGGCGCCGATCACCGCGACCTCGTCGCCCTCGCCGACGCCGCCATAGAGGACGCCGATCTCATAGCCGGTGGGCAGCATGTCGCTGAGCACCGCGCCCTGCTCCGCGCTCACGCCCTCGGGCAGGGGCACGAGCGCGTTGTCGGCCAACGGCACGCGCACGTACTCGGCCTGGGTCCCGTCGAGGAGGTGGCCGAACACCCAGCCGATCCCGCCCAGGGTCTCGCAGTACGAAGTGAGGCCCGAGAGGCACGAGTCGCAGCCCATGCACTTGGTGATCGAGGAGACGATGACCCGGTCGCCGACCCGCACCCGCCGGCAGCCCGGCCCGGCCTCCGTGACGACGCCGACGCCCTCGTGCCCCAGGATCCGGCCCTCGGCGACGGCGGGCACGTCCCCCTTGAGGATGTGCAGGTCCGTGCCGGAGACCGTGGTCGCCTCGATGCGCACTATGGCATCCGTGGGCGCCAAGATCACGGGGTCCGGGACGTCCTCCCACGACTTCCGGTGGGGGCCGTGGTACACGAGGGCCTTCATGCTCTCCTTCTTACACCTTCTTCGGTGACGCCTGTCGGGCCATGCGGATCTCCGAGAGGACGCGGCCGCCGATCTCGTCGAGCTTGCGGGTGCCGTCCGGGGCGAACCCAAGCTTGGCGTAGAACGCCCGGGCGCGTGGGTTGTCCTCGAACACCCAGAGGATCGCGGGGCCGGTCCCGAGGACGCGTTCGACGACGGCGCGGCCCGCCCCCGTGCCGTACATCTCGGCGAGGATAGCCTCGGCGTCTGCCGGGACGGCGTCCGCGATCTCGTAGTCGTGCCGCACGGGCTACCTCACGATCGCGAGGGCGAAGCCGTCCCAGCCCTTTGAGCCCGCGGTCTGGACCACGGTCGCGTCGAAGAGCGGGCCGCCGAGGAGCTCGAGGGACTCGATGATCGACGGCGCATTGGCCGCGTCGCGCTGCGGGGCCAAGAGAGCGCCCTCCCACACGGTGTTGTCGAGCACGACGACGGTGCCGGGGCGCCCGAGCTTCACGGCCCATTCGAGGTAGTGGGAGTTGTTCTGCTTGTCCGCGTCGATGAAGACGAGGTCGTAGGGCCCGGTGAGGGTCGCGAGGGTGTCCAAGGCCGGGCCCACGTGGACGGTCACCTTGTCCGCGAGGCCGGCCACCGCGAGGTTCTCGCGGGCAACCGCGGCGTGCTCGGGCAGGTACTCGCAAGTGTCGAGGTGGCCGCCCTCGGGCAGCGCCTGGCCCATCCAGATGCTGCTGAACCCGGCGAGCGTGCCGATCTCAAGGACCCGGCGCGCGCCGGAGATCTTCACGAGCAGGTTCAGGAGCTTGCCGGACGTTGGCTGTACCTCGATGGGCGGCATGCCGCGCTCCTGCGCAGTGGTGAGGGCCCGCTCGTGCTCGGGGCCGGGCTTGACCACCGTCCTGGTGAGCCAGCGTTCAACAGCGATCCACTCGGGCAGCGCGACATGCTCGATCATGCCGCCAGTCTGGCACCCGGGCTGGGGCGCGGCTACTGGGGGGCGTCTCCCGCGCCTTCGGCACCGTCGGCCTGGCGATCAATGGCCTGCTCGAGGCGCTCGATCTTGCCCGTGAGCTCGCCCGTATGGCCGGGGCGGATGTCCGCCTTGAGCACGACGGACACGCGGGTCCCGTACCGGCCCGCGGCCTCGGTGGCGCGCCTGACCACGTCCATGACCTCGTCCCACTCGCCCTCGATCTCGGTGAACATCGAGCTCGTGCGGTTCGGCAGGCCCGAGTCCCGCACCACGCGAACTGCGGCGGCCACCGCCTCGTGGACGGAATCACTGGACGAGGAGCCCGAGGGGGCAACGGAGAAGGCGACGATCATGCGCCCAGTCTGCCACCCGCCGTCGTGCGACCGGCCGGGACGGTCCAGGGCGAGAGTGGAGCGTCATATAGGCGACACCGCCGCTCTCGGAAGTACTGTGGAAACATGCAGCAGGAACGTGCGTGGCGCAAACCGATGCGTGCCGACGCGGCGCGCAACATCGAGAAGATCATCACCGCGGCACTCGACTGTTTCCGCGAGGAGGGGCCGAATGTCTCCCTCAAGACCGTGGCGGACCGCGCCGGGGTCGGCCCGGCGACCCTGTTCCGGAACTTCGCCGACAAGGACGAGCTGGTCCTGGCCGCGGTAGAGCGCCAGATCAAGGTCAAGGTCGACCCGGTGACCGAGATGGCCCTCGAGAATCCCGACGCCGCCGCCGGGCTCGTGGAGGTCCTCAACGCCGTCATGCAGGTCGCCAACGATGAGCACAACCTCCTCTCCGCCGTCGCGGGGCGCCGCGGACTGCTCGTGGGGCTCGCCGGCAAGCTCATTGAGTCCCTCGGCCTGCTGCTCCAGCGCGGCCAGAAGCAGGGCACGCTGCGGGAGGAGCTGCAGCTCATCGACATGGTGCGGCTCGTCGCGATGCTCATCGGCGCCGGGGACACCGTGGAGCCCGGCTCGTTCGCGTGGCAGCGCTACGTGGCGCTCGTCGAGGACGCGATCCGCACCCACCGCGAGAACCGGCCGCTGCCGCCGCTCGAGCCGATCCCCGGCGTCGAGTTGCCACTCTGATCCAATCCGGCCGCTCTGATCCACTCCGGACTGAACGCCCCGGGACCACCGGGTGAACGTTGTCCACAAGGGGACTCGTGCCCATGGCGCGAGCCCGTGATTCCCACTAGCGTCGAGGCATGACCTCGCTCTCTGTCGTCGCGACGACGACCTACGGGACCTCCTCCGGCGCTGCCGCGGGACTCGGCATCACGTTCGGCCTGATCGGCGCCATCATCGGGTTCGCGATCACGGGCCTCCTCTTGATGGGCATCTTCACGAAGGCCGGCAGGCCCGCATGGGAAGCGTTCGTCCCCTTCTACAACTACTGGATCCTCATCACTCAGATCATTGGCCGCCCTGCGTGGTGGTTCTGGGTCATGATCCTGTGCAGCTGGATCCCTGTGGTGAACATCGTGTCGCTCGTGCTCGGGATCATCGCCATGAACGATCTTGCGAAGTCCTTCGGCAAGGACTCCGCTTACACGGTGGGGCTCGTGCTGCTCTCGATCGTGTTCCTCCCGATCCTCAGCTATGGCCAGGCCCGCTATCTCGGCAAGGGCGCCCTCATGGGGCCGGTCGCCTACGGCCAGCAGCAGTACTGGGGCCAGCCGCAGCCGCCCCAGCAGCAGGGGTACGGCCAGCAGCCTCCCCAGCAGTATGGCCAGCCGGGGTACGGCGAGCAGCCCCAGGCCCCGTACGGCCAGCAGCCGCAGCAGCCCAACCCCTACGGCCAGCCCAACCCGTATGGCCAGCAGGGCCCGGACGCCCCGAAGCAGCCGTAGCCGGCCCGCGCCTCAGCACGTCGCTCCGCCGCAATTCTGGGGGTCACGTTCTGGAGGTCACCTGAGGTGACTCCCAGAACGTGACCCCCAGATGTCGTGTCAGGACCAGCCGGCGAGGCGGAGCAGCGCGGCGGCGGCGGCCCCGGCGATCACGACGACGAGGAACGGCGCCCGCAGCACGAGCGCGAGGGCTGCGGCCGCGAGCGCTCCGAGCCGCGCGTCGAGCACTAGCGACTGACCGCCCGCGAATGCGTTGACCGCTGTGAGCGAGGCCAGCAGGCCAATGGTCACGGTGCCCGCGACGCGCAGCATGCGCTCGTTGTCCATCCACTTCCGCGGCAGCAGGTAGCCGAGCAGCTTGAGCGCGTACGCCGCGGCGCACGCGATGATGATCCACCACCACAGGCTCACGGGCGCTCCTCCCCGTCTCCATCGTGCCGGTGGCCATGGCGTTCGTAGGGGTCGAGGTCCGGCCCCAGGCCCTCGACACCGGCCCCCGCCGCGCGCCTGCCCGCCTCGGCTCGCGCGTGGCTCACCCAGCCCAGCACGGCGGCGACAAGTGCCGCGACGAGGATCGGCACCCCGGAGGGCACGAGCGGCACGGTCAAGACGGTCGCGAGGGCGCACACCACCGCGATGGCCCACGGCTCGCTGCCCTTGAGACGCGGCCAGAGCAGGCCGAGGAACGCGGCGACGGCCGCGCCGTCGAGCCCCCACTGCTTGGGATCGCCGAGCGCGTTGCCGGCAAGTGCGCCGACGGCAGTGAAGAGGTTCCACAGCACGAATACGCCGACACCGGCCACCCAGAAGCCCCGCCGCTGCTCCACGACCGAGTCCTGGCCGACCGCGGTGGCGGTGGACTCGTCGATCGTGAACTGCGGCGCGACGAATCGCCGCCAGCCCTTCGGCCGGAACATGGAATTGAGCTGCATCCCGTACACGGCATTGCGGACGCCCAGGAGCGTCGCGGCGGCGGCCGCGGCCGCCCCCGACCCGCCGCCGGCGATCACGCCGATGAAGGCAAACTGCGAACCGCCCGTGAACATGAGCAGGCTCAGGGCCACGGTCTGGAGCACGTCAAGACCGGAGGCCACCCCAAGGGCCCCGAACGAGATGCCGTAGAGCCCCGTGGCGATGGCGATCGAGGCGCCGATCCGCGCCCCCGGCGAGCGGCGGAGAGGAACCGGCGCGGCGCCGTCGTGCGGGGCGTTGTTTCCTGCCCCCGGCTGTTGGAACCCCTCTGGATCGCCCTCAGCCACGGGCCGCCCCCAGCTGGGCGAGCACCTCGGCGGGGCGGTTCGTCGTGATCTCCTGGATGCCCACGGCGAGGCAGTGCTCAACGTCCTCGGGCGCATCGACGGTCCAGATGCGGAAGGTGAGGCCGGCGTCGAGCCACGCGCGCACGCGGTTGGGGTGGTCGCGAACGTAGGCGATCCCCGGGCCGGCGAGGCCCACGCGGGCGTCATCGAGGATGGCCTCGGCGTCGAGCTGGGCAGCCTTGAGCACGTTCGCGACGGCCCCGCCGGTGAGTGCCCCGAGTGCTGTGGACTCGCGCAGCTCGACGACGGAGACGTCGTCGACCAGCATGCACACATGCCGCGCGGGCACGGACGCGAGGAGGTATTCGACGGCCTCGGCGTCGAAGCTCATGAAGCTCACGCGCACGCCGCCGATGCGCGAGTCCTCGGGCTCCCAGCCGCGCTCGCGCAGCAGCTCGAGCACACGGTCCTCGAGCTTGAGCCGGTACGGGCTCGGGTGCTTGAGCTCGATCGCGAGGCCGATCTCCCGCCCGGACCCGGCGAGGAGATCGAGGAGCTCCGGCAGGGTGAGCAGCTGCTGGCTCGGCGCGCCGTATTCGTCCGGGATGCGGACGCCCTTCCACGAGGAGAAGTCCAGCTCGCGCAGCTCGTCGAGGGTCCGGTCCGCGACTGGACCGGTGCCGTTGGACGTGCGGTCGAGGTTCGAGTCGTGCAGCAGCACGACGTGCTGGTCCCGCGTCAGGTGCACATCGCACTCGACGCCGTCCGCGCCGTCCAGGAGCGCCTGCACGTAGGCGGCACGCGTGTGCTCGGCGAAGCGCGCGCTCGCGCCTCGATGGGCATAGACAAGGGGGCGGGTGATCATGGCGCAAGGGTATCGGACCGAGGCGACAGCCTCGCCGCCGTGGGCGAACACCAGCGTGGGGTGCCGGAGGGCGCCGGTAGGGTTGAGTCATGGTGACGCTGAACCGCCTCATGGGTGCGCCGCAGGGCCTCAGCCCCGCCGACCAGGAACGGGCGGCGGCGCTGCGCCGGATGAAGACCTTCGCCCTGTCCCTGCTGATCGTCGCGGCCATCATCTTCGGCGTCTCGTTCGCGCTGCAGGGCCAGTACCCGTGGCTGGAGTACGTCCGGGCGGCGTCGGAGGGCGCCATGGTCGGCGCCCTGGCCGACTGGTTCGCCGTGACCGCGCTCTTCCGGCACCCACTGGGTCTGCCCATCCCCCACACGGCCATCATCCCGACCCGCAAAGACGCGATCGGGGCGTCGCTCTCCGGGTTCGTGCGGGACAACTTCCTCTCCTCGGCCGTAGTCCGGGCCAAGCTCGAGACCGTCGACGTCGCCCGCAAGGCGGGCACTTGGCTCGCGAGCCCCGCAGGCGCCGAGCGGGTCGCGAAGGAGGGCGCCGCCGTCGTGCGCGGCGCGTTCACCGTGCTCAATGACGACGACGTGCAGGCCGTGATCGAGGGCATGGTCCGCAAGCACCTGCTCACCCCGCCGTGGGGTCCGCCGCTCGGGCGGCTTGCAGAGCAGGTGTTTGCCGCCGGGCACCACCACCAGCTCGTCGACGTGCTCGTGGACCGCGCCGCGGACTGGGTGTCCGCGAACTACGACACCGTGAGCCGGGTCGTCACGGACCGCTCGCCGTCCTGGGTCCCGAGCTTCGCGAACGAGCTCGTGGGCGACAAGGTCTACATCGAGCTGTCCAAGTTCGTCGCAGCCGTCCAGTCGGACCCGAACCACCAGGCACGGCAGTCCATCGATGCGTACCTGCGTGACCTCGCCCAGGACCTCCAGCATGAGCCGACGATGATCGCGCGCGTCGAGGGCATGAAGGCCGAGCTGCTCGGCGACCCGCAGGTGCGCAGCCTCGCCGGGCGCACGTGGGCCACAATCAAGCGCGTGCTCCTCGAGGCCGTCTCGGACCCGCGCAGCGAGCTGCACCAGCGGTTCACGACGGCGGTGCGAGACTTCGGCGCGCGGCTCGTCGAGGATGAGGAGCTCGCGGGCAAGGTCAACGCGTGGGTCGCGGACGCGGCGTCCTACGTCGTGGGGACCTACAAGGACGACATCGCGGGCGTCATCGAGGACACCGTGGCCCGATGGGACGCCGAGGAGACGAGCCAGAAGATCGAGCTCCAGGTCGGAAAGGACCTGCAGTTCATCCGCATCAACGGCACCGTGGTAGGCGCCCTTGCCGGGGTGCTGATCTTCGCAGTGGCGCACGCGATCTTCGGCGGGTAGGGGCCAGCGAACGACGGCGCCGGGCCGCCCCGGGCGGGCGGCCTCGGCCCGCGCGGCGGGCGTCGGCTACTGGCAGGCGTCCTGGGCGGCCGCGGCGTGCTGGCCGGCGCGGAGGAACTCGGCGACCACGAGAGGGCTGTCGGCGCCGAGGGCGGCCTGCGCGGCGTCGTACACCGAGGGGGACGGTCCGGTGGCGAGCAGCGCGTACACCGACTGGCGGTCGTTGGCCTCCTGCGCGAGGAGCGCACCCGCACGCAGGAAGTCCAGAAGAGCCTCGCGGGTCCCGACCGCGAGCGCCCGGTTGGCTCCGGTCACGACGGCACCGCGACCCGCCTCGGCGATCCCCTGGACCTCGGCCGCGTACTGGCCGCGGCGCAAGAACTCGGCGAGCACGGCGGGATCGTACGAGGTGAGGGGCGCCTGACCCGCCTGGCTCACGCGTGGGTTGCCCGCGGCGAGCGCCATGTAGCCTGCGATGCGGTCGTCGAGGACCTTGAGGCCGGGGAGGCTGCCCGTGAGGAAGGCCTGGTACTGCGCGTCGCGCGCGGCGTCGTCGCGGACGCCGGCCGCGGCGTCGAGGGCCTGCCGGGCGGCCTCGGCCGTGTGGGGGTGGCCGTTCGCCGCCCACCACTCCACCGCTGCCCGGGCACCGAGCCCCTCGGGCGCGTTCAGGTCAAAGGACGGGACGTAGTCGAGGACGAGGGCCGTGACCGGCGTCCCGTACTCGGGTGCGGGCGCTGGCACGAAGGCCGCCACGGTGCACGCGACGGGTGGTGCTGGCGACGGGGCAGTTCCCGGGGCCGTCGTCATGGGCACTACCGCGGGCGCGCCGACTGGCGGCTGGGCCACAGGGATGAACGAATGGAATCCGCGCGGGACGGAGGGCCACTGCGCGGGCACGTCGACGCCGCCGAGGGAGGGTCCCTCCGGGTCAGATACGACGGCGGGCTCCGCGGACGGCTCGGCGTCGGACTCCCCGGTCCTCGAGGGCGCCGCGCTCGGGGCGGTGGGCGCCCCGGTTGGCGCCGGGCTCGACGTGGCGCTGTTTGATGCGCTACGGGACGGTTCGGGCGCCGCGGCCGGTGCATCGGCCGGCGAACACCCGGAGGCTGCAAGCGCCACCATCACCGCCACGGTGCTGAGTGAGAGCACACTCCGGCCACGGCAGACGTCCTTGATCCCCACAGTTTTCCCCTTGGTCCCCTCGGCCCGCGCCCCTCGCATCGACAGGCTCCCAGCAAGCTATCAGGAAAATCGGCTAGGCACCGAACGCGGGAGTCGTGGAGCGAGTGCCCGAGGCAGGCCAGGGTCAGCCCTCGGGGCCGCGCTCGTGCAGCCGCGCCCGGCGCTCCTCGATCTCCCGCTCCACGGCCTGCTCCGGAGTCTCCGCAGCCCGCACCGCCCGCACCGCCCGCACCGCGGCCGGCGCGCCCGGCCGCGCGGGGACCGAACGCGCTCTGGACGTGGTCACGAGCGCGAGCAGGCCGCGCCTCTTCTCCACGATCCCCGACGCCGCCCGGAGATCGCCCGGCAGGGCAACGGGAGGGGGCCCGAAGGCCTCGCGCGTGGCCCTGATGACGGCCCGCCCCATGACGAGGTTGCCCGCGCCGCCGACGACGGCGCCGATGCCGAACGGCAGCGCGCGCCCGACGAGCGCCCCGCCCTGCTTCTTGAGGAGCCACGCGAGGAAGCGCTTCTGTACGGTGCCCTGGATGGTCTTGACGGCCGAGGACGGGACCGAACGGTTCAGCGCAGCACCCCAAGCGCGGGCGGGGTGTGCGCCCTTCCCGAGCGCCTGCCCGCTGAGTGCCGAGAGCATCGCGGTGCCCTCCTCGCCGAGCATGAGGGCCATGATCGTGGTCCGGGCACGCTCGGGGTCCTCGAGGCGCACACCGTGGAGCTCGGCGATCATGGCCGCGTACAGCGCGGTCGCCTCGAGGAAGCCGACGGTGGCCGCCGCGGACAGGCCCAGGGAGGTCATCGTCCCGACGCCGGGCACGGCCGCGGTACCGCCCACCGCGGCGCCGGTCCCGCCCACTGCCGTGAGGTAGTCCCGCTCGAGGCGGCGGGCGAGCTGGGCCGGAGTGTCGTCCGGGTGTACGCGCCGCACGCGCCGAAGGTTGGCCAGCACGAGGGGCCGCTGGACGTCGACCGCGCGCAGGAGCATCCGGTGGAGACGCGGCGTAGCGCGGCCCTGAGAGTCGAACATCGCCTGGTGGGCGGTGTCCTGGGCGATCCGCAGGGCAATGTTCTTCTTCGCCATGGCCCTAGGGTAGCGGCGTCGTCCGGCAGGCGTCGTCCGGCCCCGGGGTCGTCCGTTCGGACAAGCTGCATGTTTCGACAGGCTGCATGTTTCGAACGCGTCGGAGCGGGGCATCGGTCAGGCAGGCCAGCGGACCCGCCGGCTGCAGACGCTGCGCCAAGCACCCGCAGCCACGGAAGGAGCTCAATCATGGGCATCGGTGCCTCAATCTTCCTCATCGCCGTCGGCGCGATCCTCGCGTTCGCCATCACGCCGGGCCTCATCCCCTACGTCGACCAGACCCTCGTCGGCTACATCCTGATCGGCGTGGGCGTTCTCGGCCTGATCGTCTCGCTCGTCATGATGAGCACCGGGCCGCGACGTCGCGTGAGCGAGTCGCGTCAGATGGTCGACCCGGATACAGGCGAGGCGGTGACCCGCCGCGACACCCGGGACATCTAGCCGCTAACCACCTTCACCAGCGCACACATCGGCCCGTCGGAGCACACGCTCCGGCGGGTCGATCTTTGTTTGTGTGGGATCTATTGACATCCCAACAGAAACGAAGATACAGTCAATCAATCCCACATTCGTGTGATGGGGGACACAGACCGGAAGGGAGGCGCAGGGCATGTCGATGTTCGCCGAAGAGCGCCAGCGGCTGGTCGCAAACCGGGTCGCCGAGGCCGGGCGCGTGAGCGTCACGGAGCTCGCCGACCGGTTCTCGGTCACCACGGAGACGGTGCGCCGCGACCTCGCAGCCCTCGAGACCGCGGGCGTGCTTCGCCGGGTCCACGGCGGCGCGGTCCCCGCGGGGCGGGGCGCGACGTCGGAGGAGAGCCTGCTCGAGCGGCAGGTGCAGAACCTCCTCGAGAAGCGCGCGATCGCGGACGCGGCCGCGGCGCTCGTCGCGTCGTCGCGCGCTGGAAGCGTGCTGCTCGACGCGGGCAGCTCCACCGAGGCCCTCGCGGAGCGGCTCATGGGCCCGCTGCCCGACGGCCAGGGCCTCGTCGTCGTCACCAATGCGCTGCCGATCGCGGAGAAGCTCGCCGCGAACCCGAACCTCAACGTGCAGCTCCTGGGCGGCCGGATCCGGCCGCTCACCCAGGCCGCGGTCGGGCAGGCAACGGTCGACGCCGTCGGGCGCCTGCGCCCGGACCTCGCCTTCGTCGGGGCGAACGGCCTCCACGCCGAGTTCGGCCTCAGCACGCCGGACACAGAGGAGGCCGCGGTCAAGGCCGCGTTCGTCCGCAGCGCTCGCCGGGTCGTGGCCCTCGTGGACCACACCAAGTTCGGTGTCGAGGCCCTGGTCCAGTTCGCAAGGCTCGACCAGCTGGACGCCATCGTCACTGATGTGGCGCCCACGGGAGATATGGCCGACGCGCTTGCGGAGGCCGGAGTGGAAGTTGTGGAGGCAGGCAGACCATGATCGTGACCCTGACAGCGAATCCGAGCCTGGACCGCACGGTCGAGCTCGGCGGGCCCCTCGCCCGGGGCGAGGTGCAGCGTGCCGTCTCCGTGCGGCAGGAATCGGGCGGCAAGGGGGTCAACGTCTCGCGGGCCCTGAAGACCTCGGGCCTGGCCACCCTGGCCGTGCTGCCCGGCGACGCTGGGGATCCCGTGCTCGCGGGCCTGACCGCCACAGGCGTTCCGTTTGCCGCACTGCCCATCGGCGCCCCGCTCCGCTCGAACGTGGCCCTGACCGAGCCGGACGGGGTCACGACCAAGGTCAACGAGCCGGGCCCGATGCTCTCCGAGGAGCAGCAGGAGGCGCTCCTCGCCCTGCTCGTCGACCGGGCGCGAGGTGCCGACTGGGTGGTCCTGGCGGGCTCGCTCCCGCCGGGCGTCCCGGATGACTTCTACGCCACCGCGGCGCAGCGCCTCCGCGCGGCAGCGGACGGCGCCGCTCCCCGGATCGCCGTGGACTCCTCGGGCGCCCCGCTCGCCGCGTCCCTCGCGGGGAAGCCGGAGCTGCTCAAGCCCAACGCCGACGAGCTCGCCGAGCTCGCGGCGATGGTCGGCCTGCACGACGCCGGCTCGGCGGCCGAGCTCGAGGCCTCACCGGAGCGGGCGGCGAAGGCTGCACGCGCCCTGGTGGACGCAGGAGTGGGAGCTGTCCTCGCGACGCTCGGCTCCAAGGGCGCGGTCCTTGTGACCGCGGAGGGCGCGTGGCATGCCACGCACTCCCCCATCAAGGCCGTCAGCACCGTCGGTGCGGGCGACTCCTCACTGGCCGGGTTCCTCCTGGCCGATTCGACTGGGGCGGACGATGAGGGCCGCCTGCGCCAGGCCGTGGCCCACGGGGCCGCCGCCGCGTCCCTGCCGGGATCCACTGTCCCGGCAGTGAACCAGACAACTCCCTCCGCCGTGACCGTCACGGCCCTCTGAGAAGGAACGACCATGACCGAACTCATCGCTCCCGAGCTTGTGGAGCTCGACGCGTCGCTGGGCTCGACGCCCGCCGACGTCATCCGGCATCTGGCCGGCCTCGTGGCCAGCGCCGGCCGCGCCACCGAGGTGGAGGGCCTGTTCGCAGACGCGTATGCCCGCGAGCAGAAGACCGCCACCGGCGTGCCCGGCGGGATCGCGATCCCCCACTGCCGCTCGACTGCGGTGACGGTGCCGTCGCTCGCGATGGCCCGCCTGTCCCAGAAGGTCGACTTCGGCGCGAAGGACGGCCCGGCTGACCTGGTCTTCTTCATCGCGGCCCCGGAAGGCGCGGACCAGGAGCACCTCAAACTCCTGGCCAAGCTGGCCCGAAGCCTCATCAAGAAGGACTTCACGGCGGCACTCCGTGCGGCCCAGACCCGCGGGGACATTGTGGACCTGGTCAACGAGGCCCTTGGGCTCTCCGCTCCCTCCACCTCAGCGACAGCGGCGAGCCCGGCGGCCCCGGCGGCGGCGCCCGCCGCCGGCCGCCCAACCAAGCGCATCGTCGCCGTGACCGCCTGCCCCACCGGCATCGCGCACACCTACATGGCCGCCGACTCCCTCGTCGCCGCCGGCAAGGACAAGGGCATCGACGTGCAGGTCGAGACCCAGGGGTCCGCAGGCTCGACGCCGCTGCCCACCTCGGTGATCGACGCGGCGGACGCCGTGGTCTTCGCAGTGGACGTGGACGTGCGGGGCAAGGAGCGCTTCGCGGGCAAGCCGTACGTGCAGTCGCCCGTGAAGCGCGGCATCGACGAGCCGGGCGTGATGCTGGATGAGGCGCTCGCTGTGGCAGCCGACCCGAACGGGCGGAGGATCGCAGCGGGAGCCGCCGGGTCGGCGTCGTCCGCATCCGGCGCCGAGTCCAGCGAGTCGACCGGGGCGAAGCTCAAGCGTGCGCTCCTCACGGGCGTGAGCTACATGATCCCGTTCGTGGCGGGCGGAGGCCTGCTGATCGCGCTCGGCTTCCTGCTGGGTGGGTTCGACATCACGAAGTACGCGGACAACATCGTGGTCCACAACAGCATCCTGAACCTGCCCACGGAGTACGGGCCACAGGCGCTGGGCTCCTTGGGCGCATACCTCGGAGCGGTGCTGTTCAAGATCGGTGGCCTGTCGATGGGCTTCCTGGTCCCCGCGCTGGCCGGCTACATCGGCTATGCATTGGCCGATCGGCCGGGCATCGCGCCGGGCTTCGTGGCGGGCGCCGTGGCGGGCTTCATGGGCGCCGGGTTCCTCGGCGGAATCGTGGGCGGCCTGCTCGCCGGCTACACGGCGCACTGGCTTGCGTCCCTGCCGGCACCCAGGTGGCTGCGCGGCCTCATGCCGGTGGCGATCATCCCGCTCGTCGCGTCGATCATCGCCTCGGGCCTCATGTTCCTGGTACTCGGCGGCCCGATCGCGTGGGTCACGAAGGTCCTCAACGACTGGCTGACCGGCATGAGCGGCGCCACGGCCGTGGTGCTCGGCGTCATCCTGGGCCTCATGATGTGCTTCGACCTGGGCGGCCCGGTCAACAAGGTCGCATACGCGTTCGCGGTGGCCGGCCTGAGCGCCGCGAGCGAGACGAACGCTGCTCCGTACCACATCATGGCGGCCGTCATGGCTGCGGGCATGGTGCCCCCGCTCGCGATGGCGCTGGCCACCGTGCTGGACCACAAGAACTTCAACGCGACCGAGCACGAGAACGGCAAGGCGGCATGGCTACTGGGCGCCTCGTTCATCTCGGAGGGTGCGATCCCGTTCGCCGCTGCTGACCCGTTCCGTGTCATCCCGGCGTCGATGCTCGGCGGTGCCATCACGGGTGCCCTGTCGATGGCGTTCAACGTCTCGTCCAAGGCGCCTCACGGCGGCATCTTCGTCTTCTTCGCGATCGACAACTTCCTCCTCTGGGTCGTCTCGATCGCTGTGGGCGTCGTGGTGACAGCTCTGGCCACCATCGCACTCAAGCGCTACGTTGGCAGGAAGGCGCCTGAGACCGCCGAAGCCGTACCTGTCGCCGCCTGAGGCGGAGAGAGTTCGAGGTCGAATCATGCAGGAGTTCTTGGGCGTCGGTGTGACTCCGGGACGGGTCGTGGGGCCGGTGCGGCAGATGCCGGCCCCGGTCCGGGAGCCGGAGGCCGGTGCGGGGCTGCCCGCGGGGTCGACGGCCGAGGCCGAGGCGGAACGGATCCGCACCGCGTCCAAGGCTGTGCAGGCCTCGCTAAAGGCCAGGGCCGCGGGGGCCTCGGGGGACGCGAAGGGCGTCCTCGAGGCCACCGCGCTCATGGCAGCCGATCCGATGCTCGTCAAGGGCGCGATCAAGCTCCTGGATGCTTCGGCCGACGGCGGGTCGCGCTCGGCCGAGCGGGCGGTGTGGGAGTCGGGTGCCGCCGTCGCGGAGAAGCTGAAGTCCCTCGGCGGGTACATGGCCGAACGCTCAGCTGACGTCCTCGACGTGCGCTCGAGGATCGTGGCCGAACTGCGCGGACTGCCGGCCCCCGGGATCCCGGTCGCGGATGAGCCGTTCGTGCTCGCCGCCGAGGATCTGGCGCCCGCCGACACCGCGACGCTGGACCCGGCGAAGGTGATCGCCCTCGTCACCTCCGCCGGCGGCCCGCAGTCGCACACCGCGATCCTTGCCCGGGCGCTGGGCCTTCCCGCCGTGGTGGCCGCGGAGGGTGTCGACGCGATCTCTGACGGAACCGTCGTCTTCGTGGACGGGGCCGCGGGCAGAATCGTGAGCGAACCCGGTCAGGCCGAGTCGGACGCCGCCGCGGCGTGGACCAAGCAGGCCGCGGCCCTGGCCCAGTTCACGGGCACGAATGTGCTCGCCGACGGGCATGTGCTCCCCCTGCTGGCGAACGTGGCCACGGGCAAGGACGCAGCCAAGGCCGCGGCGGCCGGCGCCGAGGGCGTCGGGCTGCTGCGCACGGAGTTCTGCTTCCTCGACCGCGACACCGAGCCGAGCATCGAGGAGCAGGTCGCCGCATACGGGGCCGTGTTCGAGCACTTCCCGGGCAAGAAGGTCGTCATCCGCACGCTCGACGCCGGCGCCGACAAGCCGCTGCCGTTCCTCACCAACGCGGAGGAGCCCAACCCCGCACTCGGTGTGCGCGGATACCGGACCGACTGGACGAGCCCCGGTGTCCTGGCCCGCCAGCTCGAAGCCATCGCGGCCGCGGCCGCCGCCCACGAGGCCCAGGTGTGGGTCATGGCCCCCATGATCGCGACGCCGGACGAGGCCGAGCACTTCACCGGCCTCGCCCGCCAGGCGGGCCTCTCGACCGCCGGGGTCATGGTCGAGGTCCCCTCCGCAGCCCTCACCGCGAACCACATTCTCGCCCACGCGGACTTCGCGTCTCTGGGCACGAACGACCTCACGCAGTACGCGATGGCGGCGGACCGGATGCTCGGCCCGCTCGCCCACCTCAACAACCCGTGGCAGCCGGCCGTCCTCGCGCTGGTCAAGGCGACGTGCGAGGGCGCCGCGGCGACCGCGGCGGCCACCGGGACCCCCAAGCCCGTAGGCGTCTGCGGCGAGTCCGCCGCGGACCCGGGGCTCGCCGTCGTGCTCGCCGGGCTCGGCGTCACGAGCCTGTCGATGACTCCGCGGTCGCTCGCCGCGGTCAACACGGTCCTGAAGACGGTGACCCTCGAGAAGGCACGGGAACTCGCGGATCTGGCCCTCGCAGCCCCGACGGCCCAGCAGGCCCGCGACGCCGTCCGCGCCCACCTGCCGATCCTCGACGAACTCGGCCTCTGAACCCGCCGCCGCGGCTGCCCGGCCGCGGACCGTAGGCTTTCCCCAACCCGCACGACTCCCAACGACAAGGAGCACCACATGGCAGAACGCACCGCTACGATCGGCTCGCGCGTGGGCCTGCACGCCCGCCCGGCCGCGATCTTCGCCGAGGCCGCCGGCGAGGCCGGCCTCGAGGTCACGATCGCCAAGGCCGGAGAACCCGCGGACGAGGCCATGGACGCCTCCAGCATCCTCTCCCTCATGAGCCTCGGCGCCGAATACGGCCAGCAGGTCATCCTCCGCGCCGAAGGCCCCGGCGCCGAAGAGGCCCTCGACAGGCTCGTCACCGTCCTCGAAACCGACCACGACGCCGCATAGGCTGACCGAGTAGCTCTCACACGGCAAGCGCTGGGGCGCGCCGGATGTCCACGGGACGTTCGGCGCGCCCCAGGCGTCTGCCGGGGGCCATTCGCATGCGGGGGCGGTTCGAGAAGGAGGCAGTGATGTTCGGACTGGGGCGCCGCAAGGACGCCGGGCTCGAGAGCCTGGCCACCGTCATCCAGGGAACCGTGGATCGCGAGGGCCACCTGCGGGGAACCGTGCGGGGCCGTGCGGTCGAGGCGTGGTTCGAACGTCTCGACCCGACCCCGCTCACCGGGATCACCAGCTTCAACCCCGTGTATGCCAACGTGCTACGGCTGCGCCTCGAGGGCCGCGGCTCCACGCCCTGGTACGTGCGGTCCGAGGCGAGACTGGGCATCGGCGGCGGCCACGTGTACGAGTTCGTCCGCGAGGCTGCTCCCGCGGCCCTGCGTCGCTTCAGTCCGTTCCCCGACCTCATGCCGGTCCAAGACCGGGCGGTCGAGGCGCGGCTCCAGGACGCCGGTCTCATGGAGGCGATCGCGCGCGTCTCGCCGCCGTCGCGGCTGTGGCTGCCGAGGGTCCGCTTCACCCCGGATCCACGCGCGGCGATGATGGAGCGGATGCGCGGTGTGCCGATCCCCGCGGGGGTGTCCGGCACGCCGAGCGCTACGGCGAAGGTCGGGCTCGAGATCGACCTCGAGAGGGACGACGGCGGCGGACCCACCCCCGAACGGTTCGCCGAGATCCTCGAGGGGCTGATCGCGGTCGCCGAGCTGAACGAGGCGGTCAGCCCGGGCAGCTAGCAACCGAGCAGCGCGAGCAGGCGGCGTGGTGGAGGATCTTCAGGCCAAAAGATCACAAATCGATAACCATCCGATCCCGTGGAGCACGCGCCGAGGCGGGGCGGGCGCGCGGGCGGGCGGCCGGCGTCGCGCGTCGCCTTGATCCGCATGACGACGGCGATCGGCGGGAACGCGCCGTCGTGCGCGGCAGCCCGACTCCCCCGCCCGGGCGAGTGCCCGCCGTGTGATCGCCGTCATCCCGAAACCCGGAGTGATACTCTCAGGTCGCGGTCAGCGCTACTAGGATTGACTGCCATGTCACGAGACCAGCGTCAGATGACCGATCAAACCCAAGGAGCCGGGTCGCCCCGCCGGGTGGTGTTCCGCAAGCGCAGACTGAGGGTTGACGACGTCAATGTCGTCGACCAGCCGATGCTCAAACGAGCCATCGGAGGCACGATCGTGGGCAACACGATGGAGTGGTTCGACGTCGGGGTGTTCGGCTACCTCATCACCACCATGGGCCCGGTGTTCCTGCCCGAGGCCGACCGTACCGTCCAGACCCTCTTCCTGCTCGGCACGTTCGCCGCGACCTTCATCGCGCGGCCCGCCGGCGGCGTGTTCTTCGGCTGGCTCGGCGACAAGATCGGCCGGCAGCGCGTCCTCGCGATGACGCTCATCATGATGGCGGCCTCGACGTTCGCGCTCGGCCTGCTGCCCGGCTATGCGCAGATCGGGCTGTGGGCGGCGGTCCTGCTGGTGGCCATCAAGCTGGTCCAGGGCTTCTCCACCGGCGGCGAGTACGCGGGCGCTACGACGTTCGTCTCGGAGTACGCGGCGGACAAGCGCCGCGGCTTCCTCGCGAGCTTCCTCGACATGGGCTCCTACCTCGGGTTCGCGCTCGGCGCGGCGATCGTCTCCGTCCTGCAGATGGCCCTCGGCCAGGCCGCGATGGAGGCGTACGGATGGCGCATCCCGTTCCTCATCGCCGGGCCGCTCGGCGCGATTGCCATCTGGTTCCGGCTCCGCATCGAGGAGAGCCCCGCGTTCCAGGCCGCGCTCGAGGCGCAGGAGAGCGCCACGCATGAGCTCGCCACGAGCGACGAGGCCGCCGCGAAGGGCCCGCTCGGGATCATCAGGAGCTACTGGCGCGAGATCATCGTGGCGATGGTCCTCGTGGCCGCGGCGAACACGGTGGGCTACGCCCTGACCTCCTACATGCCCACCTACCTGACAGAGTCGAAGGGCTACGACGCCCTGCACGGAACCCTGTTGACGATCCCGGTGCTCGTGGTCATGAGCCTGTGCATCCCGCTCACCGGGAGGCTTTCGGACCGGATCGGCCGCCGGCCCGTGCTGTGGATCGGCGCCGTGAGCACCATCGTGCTGTCCGTCCCCGCGTTCGCGCTGATCGGCGTCGGCTCGGTCTGGGCCACGCTCGCGGGCCTCGCGCTCGTCGCGTTCCCGGTGACCTTCTACGTGGCCAACCTCGCGTCGGCGCTGCCCGCGCAGTTCCCGACCGCGAGCCGCTACGGCGCGATGGGCATCGCGTACAACTTCGCGGTGGCGATCTTCGGCGGCACGACGCCGTTCATCATCGACGCGCTCATCCAGGCCACTGGCAACGACATGATGCCCGCGTACTACCTCATGGCCACCTCCGCCGTGGGCGCCGTGGCCATCTGGTTCCTGCGCGAGTCAGCACAGCGCCCGCTGCCGGGCTCGCTGCCGAGCGTGGACACCCCCGCCGAGGCCCGCGAGGTCGTCGCGCACCAGGAGGAGGACCCGCACATCGACCTCACGCACATGCCCCTCACCGAGGTGCCGGTCGCGGTGGCGGACGACGGCGCGGCGCTGCAGCTGCCGCTGGACCACCCGGCTGCCGTCGAGGCCGCTGAAGCGGAGGGCGTGGACCTGGAGGCGACTGCACTGGAAGCGCGGGTCTCCGGCGAGGTGCCGGTCGCGTCGGGGCCCGTCTCGGGCCAGGTCGCTAGGGTTCCGGCGGCCGCAGGCTAGCGGAACTCAGTCCCGCACGTCGATCCCGAGCCGCGCGGCCAGGACCTCCGCGAGCTCGACCGCCTGAACGCTGCTGACCGTGGCACCGCGGAGCCCGTCGACACCGGCCACCCGGTGGAGGCGGGCTCCGCGCAGGTCGACGTGCTCGAGGGCGGCCCCGGTGACGTCCAGGGCGTCGATCTGTGCCCCGTCGAAGCCCACGCGGGTGGCGGTCGCGCCACCGAGGTCGAGCTCGTCGATGACGCAGTCCACGAACTTCACGTCCTGCAGGGTCGCCCCGCGGAGGTTGACGTACCCGAGCTTGCAGCCGCTGACGAGCACGCCGGAGAGCTCGGCGTCGAACAGCTCCGCGGAGCCGAGCCGGGAGGCCTCGATCTCGACGCCACGCCATCTGGACCGCGGGGCGGGCAGGCTCGGAGCGCTGAGCCGCACGAAGCGGCAGTCCACGAATGAGGCGAGGCGGAGGCCGGCGTCGTGCGCCGTGACGTCCTTGAACAGGCACTCGGAGAACGTCGAGGACTCCAGCTCACGGCCGGCAAGGTCCACGCCCTCGAACGCGAACCCCTCGGTGCGGCGGCCCGGCTCGATGTCTCCCGCGAAGCCATGGACGAGGCCGGTGAGGGCCAGCGCGCCGAGCCGCGGGGCGCTGTGATCACGGGACGTGCGGGAGCTGCGGGCCATGAGACGAGCGTAGCGGCCCCACCGGTGGGCCTGTGTGGGGCCGGTGAGGCCGCAGCGCTCCCCCCGCCGGCTAGGAGACCTTGCTGCGGTAGACCCGCATCGCCACGGCGTACGCGACCACGAGGATCCCGACGCACCAGGCCAGGGCGACCCAGATGCCGGAGCCGACCGACTGGCCCATGAACAGGTCGCGGATCGCGTTCACGATCGACGTGACCGGCTGGTTCTCTGCGAACCAGCGCACGGGGCCGGGCATCGTCGCGGTCGGGACGAACGCGGAGCTGATGAACGGCAGCAGGATCAGCGGATAGGAGAACGCGCCCGCGCCGTCCACCGTCTTCGCGGTCAGGCCGGGGATCACGGCAAGCCAGGTCAACGCGAGCGTGAACAGTGCCACGATGCCTGCCACGCCGAGCCAGGCCACCACGCTCGCCCCCGTGCGGAAGCCCATCGCCAGCGCGACGAGCACCACCACCACGACGGCGACCATGTTGGCCACGAGCGAGGTCAGCACGTGCGCCCACAGCACGGAGGAGCGCGCGATCGGCATGGACTGGAACCGCTCGAAGATGCCGCCCTTCATGTCCATGAACAGCCGGTACGCCGTGTACGAGATGCCGGACGCGACCGTGATCAGCAGGATGCCCGGGAGCAGGTACTGCACGTACGAGTCCGAGCCGGAGTTGATCGCGCCGCCGAGGACGTAGACGAACAGCAGCATGAAGGCGATCGGCATGAGCGCGGTGGTGATGATCGTGTCGGGACTGCGCAGGATGTGTCGCAGCGAGCGGCCTGTCAGGACGGCGGTGTCGCCGAAGAAGTGCGTGGTCATGGGAGTTCCTTTGTCTTGCTGAGATCCGTCGTGCTGAGATCTGTCGTGCCGAGATCTGTCGTGCCGACAAGTGCGAGGAACACGTCCTCGAGAGTCGGCTGCTTCTCGACGTACTCGACCTTCGCGGGCGGCAGGAGCCGCTTGAGCTCGTCGAGGGTGCCGTTGACCAGGATCCGGCCCTCGTTGAGGATGGCGATCCGGTCCGCGAGGTGCTCGGCCTCGTCGAGGGTCTGGGTGGTGAGCAGCACTGTGGTGCCGTTCCGGGCCAGGTCCCTCACGGCCGCCCACACCTCGAGCCTGGCCTGCGGGTCGAGCCCGGTGGTGGGCTCGTCGAGGAAGATGACCGATGGGTGGCCGATGAGGCTCATCGCGATATCGAGTCGGCGGCGCATGCCGCCGGAGTACGTCGACACCTTGCGGGAGCCGGCGTCCGTGAGCGAGAAGCGCGCGAGGAGGCCGTCCGCGATGCCTCCCGGGTCGGGCTGGTGGCGCAGCCGTGCCACGAGCACAAGGTTCTCGCGGCCGGTCAGGATCTCGTCGACGGCAGCGAACTGCCCGGTGAGGCTGATGGACTCGCGGACCTGGGCCGGGTCCGAGGCGACGTCGAAGCCGTTGACTGCGGCAGCACCGGCGTCGGCCGCGAGGAGTGTGGCCAGGATGTTCACGATCGTCGTCTTGCCGGCCCCGTTGGGGCCGAGCAGGGCGAAGATGCTGCCGCGGTCCACATCGAAGTCGACTCCGCGCAGGACCTCGAGCTTCTTGTAGGACTTCTCGAGGCCTCGCACCCTGATGGCGGGTGCCGTGGTGGTTGAAGGCATGACGGTACTCCTTCCTGAAGTACGTGCCTGCAGGAATTGATGGGTTCAGTGGGCCGTCAGGCCCGCCGGATAGTCACCGACCCGTAGTTTGAGCGGGCGGTGACCTCGAGCCGCTCGGTGGCCTGTGGCGGCGTGTCCGAGCGGGTGAGTTCGTTGCGGATGCGGCCGTAGTTGGTGGAGACATCGAGCCGAGCGGCCGTCCCCTCGGCGAGGCCGACGATGAGATCGGAGTAGGTGGACGTGAGATTCAGGCTGCCCGAGACGGCCTCGCGGACCCTGATGCTCCCGTAGGGGCACGTGACGTGGGCCGATCCGGCGACGCGGCCGAGGGACACCCCGCCCGTCCCGCACTTGATCTGCACGGCCCCGGTCAGGTCCTCGACGCGGACCATCCCGGCCGACGCCGCGAGCGTGCCGTCCACGCGCACGCGGCCGGCCTCGACGTCCCCCGCGGAGCTCTTGAGGTCCACTGACGCGCCGTCCTCGACACGGACCGTTCCCGCGCGGGTCTTTGCGATGACGCGCCCGAGCGGCCCCGACGTGATGACGTCGCCGTAGGCGAGCGAGGCCTCAAGATCGGAGCCGGAAGGCAGATCGACCGTGACCACGACGGATCCGAGCCGTCCGAGGACGCCGAGCACACGCTGCTTCGGGGTGCTGACCTCGAGCCGGCCGTCCGCGAAGCGGACCGCGGTCCCGGCCGCGGCCTCCTCGTCCGCCTTCCTGCCCGAGCGGGCGGGCGCGACGTCCACCCTGGCCGTGGACGTCGCGGAGCTCCGCACGATGACGTCTGCGTAGGCGACGTCAAGGACCGCGCGGACGGGCCCCTCGGTCTCGAACTCGTCCATATCAGTACACCCACCCTTCGAGGCGCGAGCCGTTGCGGCCCTCAGGCACTCCGGGATCGGCGTGGAGGGGCCGCTGTGGTGCCGGACGCAGCGCCGTGGTGAGCGTGCGCACGAGGAACGCATTCACCGAGAGGCCCTCGCGCTCCGCCGCTGCCTCGATCTGCGCCTTGAGCGCCTCCGGCGGGCGGAAGCTGATGCGCGCGGTGCCGGCCTCGGCGGGAGGCTCCTGAGCGGCGTCGTCCTTGGCGATGCTCAATGGCGCCACGGCGACGTCATCCCTCGAGGAGGACTCACCCGCCGCTGGCGGCCGGTGGACCACGAAGTCGATGTCACGCCCGCGGAGCCGCAGCTCGGCCGACCCGGGCGCGAGCTCGAGTGTCACCTCCTGCATGGCCTCGGACAGTGCGTCCTGGAGGACGAGCCGCGCAGAGGCCTGAAGCGGTGCGGCGAGCCGCTCGGCGAGCTCGACCATCTCGTCCCCGCCGAGCGCGGCCGCGTCTGCGAGCTGCCGCGACAAGTTCAGGAGGTGCGCGTCGATGTCCATGACTTCATGATGGCGCCATCATGGCGTCACCGTCAAGAGTCGGCCATCGCCAAGGGTTGGAAGGGTCCTAGGCTGGACGCATGACTTCACCCACTGAACTGCGCCCCCACGATCTCCACGGCGTCAGGATCGCGATCCTTGACGACTATCAGGGGGTGGCCCGGGAAGTCGCGGACTGGTCCAGCCTCGAGGCGGCCGGCGCGGAGGTGACGGCATTCCGCGGGCATCTCGGGCACGACGACGCCGCCGTCGCCGCGGCGCTTGAGCCGTTCCAGGTGATCGTGGCGATGCGGGAGCGGACCCCGCTCAATGCGGCCCGGCTCGAGCTGCTCCCGAATCTCAGGCTCATCGTGTCCACCGGCCGGCGCAACGCGTCGATCGATCTCAAGGCGACCTCCGCGCGCGGCATCCCGGTGTGCGCGACCGGCTACCTCCCCTCCCCCGCGGCCGAGCACACGTGGGCGCTCATCCACGCCGCCACCCGCCGCCTCGACGCGGAGCTCGGCAGCGGCGGCACCGGCTGGACGCACGACGACGGGTGGCAGACGACCGTGGGCCAAGGCCTCGAGGGGCGTCGGCTGGGGCTGCTCGGGCTGGGCAATCTGGGGGAACACGTGGCGCGCGTGGGGCTCGCTTTCGGGATGGAGGTCGTGGCCTGGAGCCAGAACCTCACCGATGAGCGCGCCGCGGAGGTGGGCGTGCGCAGGGTCGAGAAGGAGGAACTCTTCGCCACCGCGGACATCCTCACCGTCCACCTCGTGCTGTCCAAGCGCTCGCGCGGACTCGTCGGGGCAGCGGAGCTCGCGCTCATGAAGCCGGACGCCCTCCTGGTGAACACGTCGCGCGGCCCGATCGTCGACCAGGGCGCCCTCGTGGACGCCCTCGCAGCCGGGACGATCGGCGGCGCCGCCCTGGACGTGTACGACGTGGAGCCGCTCCCCGCGGACCACCCGCTGCGCACCGCCCCGAGGACCTTCCTCACGCCGCACATCGGGTACGTGACGCGCGAGCAGTTCGAGGTCTTCTACCGGGACGCGGTCGAGGACATCAAGGCGTGGGCCGCCGGGAATCCAGTCCGCGTCATGGAGCTTCCAGCCAAGTAGTCGGCCCGTCCGCCAGACTCAGCGCCTCGGGCGCCTCGGCGGGCCGCCCATGAGCCGGTCCGGGAGGGCCCTCGAGGCGGCCACGACTGCCTTGTACAGAGCGGAGGGGACCGAGACGGCCTTGCCCGCCTCGTTGTCGCGGAGCCCCTCACGGACCACCCGCTCGGCCGAGAGCCATGCCCACCCGGGCAGGCCTCGCGTCTCCATGCCCATGCGTGCATGGAACTCGGTCCTCGTCAGACCCGGGCAGAGCGCGGTGACCTTGACGCCCGAGCGCCGGTAGTGCACGTTCGCCCACCGGCTGAAGGCCAACAGCCAGGCCTTCGCCGCCGAATATGTCCCGCGGGGCAGGTACGCCGCGACGCTCGCGACGTTGATGATCCGCCCCTCGCCGCGGGCAAGCATGCCCGGGAGCACGGCCCGCGTCGTGGCCAGCGCAGCCTCGACATGGAGCCGCAGGTGGTGGACCTCGTCCTCGAGGGGCGTGTGGTGGAAGTCGTGCAGGAGGCCGAGGCCCGCGTTGTTGACGAGGATGCCGATGGGCCGCGACGGGTCTGCGAGGCGGGTCGTGACCATGCCCAGCCCGATCGCGTCGGTCAGGTCCGCCGCGAGCACCTCGACCTCGATGCCGCGGGCAGTCCGCAGCTCCTGGGCGAGGGCCTCAAGCCTGTCCTGGCCGCGCGCCACGAGCACGAGATCGTAGCCCTGCGCCGCGAGCTGCCGCGAGAATTCGGCCCCCAGACCGCTGCTCGCCCCGGTGATGAGCGCCGTCGTCATACGTCCCAGCCTACCGACGCCTCACCGCCGCCACCGCGACCGCGCCGAAGTCATGGTCCTCCTCGGCGCGCGGATGAAGCCCGACGGCGCCGAGGAGCCCGAGCGCGGCACTGACCTGCCGCGCACCCACCTCGATCAGGAGGAGGCCGCCCGGCGCGAGCCACTCCTGCGCCTGTGCCGCGATGCGGCGGTGGAGATCAAGCCCGTCGGCGCCGCCGTCGAGTGCAGTGACGGGCTCGTGGTCGCGTGCTTCCGGAGGCATGAACGCGATCTCGTCGGTCGGGACGTACGGCGCATTCGCGAGGATCACATCCACGCGTCCCCGGATACCGGCGGGGAGCGGGGTGAAGAGGTCGCCGGTGTGCACGTGCCCGCTCAGTGGGGCGAACCTGGCGAGGTTCCGGCGTGCGTACTCGGCGGCAGCCGGGTCGACGTCCGCCGCGTGCAACTCGAGGGCCCGCTCGGGCCATCCGTCGGCCTCGAGGGTCGCCGCGAGGGCGCCCCCAGCGCCGCCGAGCCGCAGCAGAGATCGATGACGACGGCCGGCGAGCCGGGGGGCTCTTCCGGCAGCATTCCGTGCACGGCACCGGCAGGAGGTGACCCCCAGGAGGTGACTCCCCGACGGAGGTGATCCGCGGCGAGCCGGACGAGCAGCTCGGAGCGGCGGCGCGGCACGAACACCCCGGGCCCGACGGCGATCCGCAGCCCCGCGAACTCTGCCCACCCGAGAAGGTGCTCGAGGGGCTCGCCAGCTGTGCGCCGGGCCACGAGCCGACCCAGCTCGTCCCGGTCCGTCGCGGCCTCGACCAGGAGCGCGGCCTCGTCCTCTGCGAAGACGCACCCGACCGCTCGCAGCCGCCCCGCGACCCGGATGAGTGCTGAGAGCGGCGGTTCCGCGGGCTCTGGCCAAGCACTGGTCACGGGGATAGTCTGCCAGCACCCGGATGGACGATTCACCCGAAACGAGGGACGAACCATGGCCAGCAACACGTACAGCATCTCCGAGATCGTCGGCACGAGCCCGGACGGGATCGACGCAGCCATCAAGAACGGCGTCGCGGCCGCTGCCCAGACCGTGCGCAACCTGGACTGGTTCGAGGTCCAGTCCGTGCGGGGCCACCTCGAGGGCAGCGAGATCAAAGACTGGCAGGTCACCCTGAAGATCGGCTTCCGCCTCGAGCGCTGACCTGCGGAGCTGCCGCGCTAGTGTGCCCGCAGCTCCTGCGCCCCTGCTACTGTGCCCGGGCCACCAAGGCCTCGGTGAACACCTTCGGGATGTCCGCCGGGTCCTTGGCCACATAGCTCGACCCGCCCGTGGCGGCGGCAATCTGCTTCAGCACGGCCTCGTCGGCGTCCGAGGTGATGCCGATCGTCACGAAGACCACAGGTCTGGCCGGGTCCTTCTCGCGTGACAGCGTCGCGAGGAGCTCCTCAAGCGTGATCGAGTTCGGCTTCTCGTTGGCGCCGTCGGTGAAGAGGATCACCGAATTGACCGCGCGCGGGTCGTAGCCTGCCTTGACCGTGCGGAAGGCGGCGAGCGCCGTGTCGTAGAGCCCGGTGCCGCCCCCCACGAGCCCGCCGAGCGACTGGATGTCGCCCACAAGCCGCTGCCGCTGCGTCTTCCCGCCCGTCACGGCGTCCATACGCCGGATCGGGTCGAGCTCCTTGAAGTCCTGGCCGGGGCCGCCCAGGCCCACGGAGAATGCCCACATGCCCAGCTGCGCGTTGTCTGGGAACAGGGCCGCACCCTTGGCGGCGGCGTCCTGGGTGAGCTGCATGCGGGTCTTGCCGCCGGCATCGAGATTCATCGATCCGGAGACGTCCATCACCACGAGGGAACGGAACGGCACGGCCTGCAGGGCCCACGTCTTCGTGGCGCGGGTCAGCGCGTCCGCGGAGGGCTGCGCGGGCCTGACCTCCCCGACGAACCGGTCGGCGCCGCTCTGCGGCACGGAACCGCCGGGGACGCGCAGGCCGTGGTCCGCGAGGGCGCGGTGGGCGGCGTCGTCGGACAGGGTGCCGGCGAGTGCGCGGGCAGCCTCGACCGCGCCTGCGCGCCGGGCCGGGTCCGCGCTCGTGACGGCGATCGGGTAGTCGGCGAGCGCCGCGGCGCCGCCCGGCGCCGAGGCGGTGAGCTTCGTGTTCGGCCGGCTCGCGGCATAGGCAACCCACGCTGCCTCGGAGACCACGGCGGGCGAGTCGGAGCGCTCGGCGGCGTCGAGCAGCGCCGAGTCGGCGAGGCTCGCACGGGACTTCTGCCCCGCGCTCTGGGCCAGCTTTCCGAGGGAGGCCGCGAGCGAGGCCGGGTTCGCAGCTCCGGATTCGCCCTCGGCCACGGCGCTCGCGAGGGCCGCGGCCGCGCTCGCGCTCGTGAGGGGATCGCCCACGAGGAGCCCGGGGGTGTCGAGGAGCTCGGACCAGCTCGCGGGCGCGGGGGCGACGTTGGAGCGTGCCACGACGGACGGCGACGATGCGACCGAGGCCACCGCGATGTCCGGCTTCGGGAGCGCCACAACGGAGGTGACCCGGGTGGACGAGTCGGAGAGCCACAGGTCCGGCGCCTGGGCGCCGGCAGCGACGCGGGCGGCGATGTCCGTCTGCTCGGCCACGTCGACCCTGAAGGCTGCACACGCTGATGGACTCACCCGCCCCACAGCGTCGTTGACCACTGGCAGCATGGTCGGATCGACGAGGAGGCTATACGTCTCCGTCTTGTTGCAGGACGCGGCGGTGGCGCTGAGAAGCCGCGGTACCAGGGCCCACGCCGCGATACCCACCACGACGAGGACGCCCACGGCGATGAGGGCGACCCTCGCCAGCCGGTTCCTCCGGCGGCGCGCGCGCCATCCGCTCTTCGCCTCGGCACGGCTCGCGACCCTGCGTCCCGCCATGGCATTCCTCCCAGCACAGGTGGCATCAGCTCATCGAGCACGCGTCTGCCCCGCGAGGGGACCCCGCCGGCCACGTGTGATCCCCGCCATCATAGCGGGCCGGCGCGGAACGTGAGTGCGCCCTCTCACAAGGGCGGGGATGCCTTCGCAGGCCGGCTGCCCGCCCGGCTACCCGAGCCTGAGCATCGCCCAGCTGACCGGGGGCAGCGCCGCGGTGAGCCGGCCGGCGTCGAGCGCCGGGCCCTCGAGCGGCATGGGCAGCACCGACGTCGAGTCCTCCTCGGAGGCCCGCCAGAGCGGGTCCTCGTGCGCGAAGACCACCGCCTCCACCAGCGCGAGCCCGGCGAACGCGCTGACATCGGCCTCGAGGGCGAGCGGGGCATCCGTGCCGCGGTTGACGGCGAACACGGTCACGGCGCCGGACGCGGCGTCGTGCGTCGCGACGGCGGAGAGGGCGGCCACCTCGCCGTGCTCCGCGGACGCATACGACGGCGACTCGGTCGCCACCTCGAGCACCTCGCCGTGGGCGTGGGCGGAGGTGAGGGCGAAGGGATGGAACGTGGTCTGCTTCCAGGCGGCGCCGCCGGGTGCGGTCATGATCGGAGCGATGACGTTGACGAGCTGGGCGAGCGAGGCCGAGTGGACCCGGTCGGTGTGGCGCAGGAGGGTGATGAGCAGGTCGCCGACCACCACGGCGTCGGCCACCGTGTAGAGGTCCTCGGTGAGTGCGGGCGCCTCGGGCCAGTCGTCCCCGGTCGGGACCGGCACCCGAGGCCGGGACATGTGCCACACGTTCCACTCGTCGAAGGAGATGTGCACGTCTTTGCTGGTCTTCTTCACACTCTTGACGTGGTCGATGTGGGCGACGATGTCGCGGATGAAGGCGTCCATGACCGTTCCGGCCGCGAGGTGGTCGGCGAGGTCGCCCTTGTTCTCCACGTACAGGTGCGCGGAGATGTAGTCCACAAACTCGTACGTCTCCCCCAAGACGATGCGCTCCCACTCGCCGAACGTGTCCATGCCCGGCCCGGAGCTGCCGCACGCGACGAGCCGCAGCCCATCCCCGCCCACCATCCGCAGCGCCCGGGCCGTCTCCGCGGCGAGCCGCCCATACTCCACCGCCGTCTTGTGTCCGATCTGCCACGGGCCGTCCATCTCGTTGCCGAGGCACCAGACCGTGATGCCGTAAGGCTCCGGGGCGCCGTTCTTGCGGCGGAGGTCGGACAGCGCCGTGCCGGAGGGGATGTTGCAGTACTCGAGGACGTCGAGCGCCTCCTGCACGCCGCGGGTGCCGAGGTTGACGGCCATCATGGGCTCCACGCCCGCCTTCGCGCACCATCCCACGAAATCGTCGAGGCCCACCTGATTGGTTTCGGTCGAGTGCCATGCGAGGTCGAGTCGTCTGGGGCGCTGGTCCTTGGGGCCGATGCCGTCCTCCCAGCGGTACCCGGAGACGAAGTTGCCGCCGGGGTAGCGTACGGTGCTCACCCCGAGCTCGCGGGTGAGATCGAGGACGTCACCGCGCCACCCGTCGTCGTCCGCGGTGGGGTGCCCGGGCTCGTAGATGCCGGTGTAGACGCAGCGGCCGAGGTGCTCCACGAACGTGCCGAATGTCTCGCGCCGCACGGGCCCCACGGTGAAGGCGGGGCTCAGGGTAATGCGGGCTGTCTCTGCGGGGGCCATGCTTCCCCACGCTTTCGTGCCGGGGCAGGCACGTCAACCCCTGGACGGCTTCACGAACCCCGCTACCCACTGGTAGCGTCGTCCACGCGCGGCATGCCGCCACTGCTGGGGAGTGGTGCGGAAGCCGTTGCCGCGCCGAGGCGCCCGGGCCGAGTCCCCCATGAGGCCCGGGCGCCTGGCGATGCCGGGCGACGTGAGTCACGTGGGTCAGCTGGGTCGATTCTCATCGCGCCGCGCGCGGACAGCCCGGCTAATGTGGTGCTCCACGTCGTCGGCCGCGGACCTCGCCGAGCGGCCCCTTGGTCCGCGAGAGAGCTCTCCAAGGTGCTCGCGCCAAGATGTGCACTCTGGTGGGCCCCGTGGGTTTCGAACCCACGACCCGCGGATTAAAAGTCCGCTGCTCTACCAACTGAGCTAGAGGCCCGGCGCCCGGCGCGTGCCGGACGGGACAACTCTAGCGCAGCGCAACCACCCGCCGTCGTGCGTGCAGTGTGAGCCCGGGGTATGTGCCCGCGCCAACACGCGCCAACAGGAGTACCGTACTGGGCATGAACGAGGCAGAGTCATGAGCGGGAACCCAACATCCGGCGGGCCGGGGGGAGACAGTTCCGGCCCGGTCAGGCCACACAAGCCGAAGCCGTTCGCGCCCATCGACTTCGAGCCGTTCGCCGGCGGCGCGGATCCCGCGCGGGTCTCCGAGGCCGCGCACCTCGCGGCGCAGGCCCTCGTGCGGCGCGGCCGCGAGAGCGACGACCCGGAGGTGACCCGCCGCCTCGTGCGCCTCGCGGACGAGCAGGGCCTCGACGCGATCGCTGAGATGTGGGCCGAGAGCCCCGCCCGCTCCCTCCCGGGCGCCCTCTGGCGCCTCTACGCGCTGCGCGCGGCCACGAAGCAGGACCCCGAGCGGATCTCCGTCTACTTCCGCGCCGGCAAGGACACGGCCCAGGTCGAGCACGTCGTGGCGGGCGTGGCCGAGCCGCCCGGCGCGGACGAGCTGACGGCCATGGCGGACGCGATCCTCTCCGGTGCGTTCGACGGCGAGTTCGACGTCGCGCTCGAACGCTCGGCGGCGTTCTGCCGCGTCGTCGCGCTGGGCCAGGCCACGGTCGCGGACAGCGCCGAGTGGGCCAATTCGCAGCACGCGACCAAGCTCACGAAGAGCGCGCACCAGCTCGTGAAGACCGCGGAAGACCTTGAGGCCAGCGCCAATGCGTGGCGGCGTGGGCAGCTCGACTGACCGCGCGCCACTAGCTCCTTTGGCGCCCGGAGTCAAGGTTGACTGCCCCGGCCGCCCGTAGAACACTGTAGGTGGCGTCGAGCCGCGGAACCCCCGGGCTCCAACTTTGAGCCGCTTCGAGCGGCCTCCCGCCGAGAGGCGGTCCCGGTTCGGCGCCTTTGACTTGCCCGCGAAGAGGCGGCTCCGCCTCCTCGCAAGGGGTCGTTAACCGGGGTCGCGTAAGATGCCCACAGCCGGCACCCGCCGGCCGATGGTCAGTGCCCCCGGAGACCCATGAAGTTCAGGCTTTTCCCGCAGGAGACCGCGGGCCTCGAACTGCTCGCATCGATGGCCCAGCAATCCGTGCTTGGCGTCCAGACACTCTCGGAGATGTTCGGCGCCCGCCGCGCCGACTACGAGCAGCTCGTGGACACGCTCACCGCCAACGACGCCCGCTGCACTGAACTCTCCCGGACGCTGCTGACCCAGCTGCGCACCAGCTTCGTCAACCCCCTCCCCCGCGAGGACCTGCTCATCCTCTCGGAGTCGCTCTCGGAGACGACGGGCCACCTCCTGGCCGTGGGCGAGCTCATGCAGCTCCACGCGATCGACAGGCTCCCGTCCGAGGCCGCAGACCTGCTGGGCATCGTGGGCCGGCAGACTGAGCTGACTGTGGGCGCGATGCGTTCGCTCTCCCGACTCGAAGACCTCGAGGACTACTGGCTGGAGATGGTCCGGCTCGCCCGTCGCGCTGAGCACACCTACCGGGTGTGGAGCGCCAACGCCCTCCGCGAGCTCTCCATCGGCCACTTCGCCCGCACCGTCGAGGTGGCCCGCGCACTCGTGGCCGCCGTGCATTCACTCCAGGCGGTGGCCATCCAAGTCGGCCGGATCATCGTGCGGGAGTCCTGAGGTGACGGCAGCGCTCACCGGCGCGGTCATCGTGCTGGTCGGCGTCTTCGGATTCCTCAACGGCTTCCGCGATGCCTCCACCTCGGTCGCGCTCACGGTCCGCACCCGCGCGCTCACACCGCGCATTGCCCTCGTGCTCACCGCCACGTTCAACGTCCTGGGCACCCTGACGAGCGCCTGGCTGCTGAAGAACATCGGGATGGCCTTCATAGCGGTCCCCGACGGCGGAGACGGGCTCGTGCTGCTCGCGGCGACGCTCGTCGCGGCCATTCTGTGGGGCGTCTACGGATGGTGGAAGGGCTTCCCTGCTTCCTCGACGCATGCGCTCGTGGGCGGCCTCATCGGGGCGAGCGTTGGCCTGACGCTCCTCGGCGACCGCGCACCCTCCCACCTCGACAGCGTCTTCTGGGTGTCCGTCGGGCTCCCGCTCGTCCTGTCCCCGCTGCTCGCCTTCGGTGCGGCGTTCTTCCTCACCCCGCTCGTGACCTGGATGATGCGCTACAGCCAGCCGAACCAGGCGCACGCGGGCCTGCGCGCCGCGCAGTCGGTCGGCGCGTCGATCGTGGCGTTCGGACACGGCCTCCAGGACGGCCAGCGCCTCATGGCCCTCTTCATCGTCACGGCGCTCGGCTCGGAGGCCGGCTTCGGCGAGGTGCCGGTCTGGGCGGCGGTGGCCGCGGCGGCAGCCATGGGAGCCGGAACGCTCGCCGGCGGCTGGCGCATCACGTACACGCTCAGCCACCGTCTCGTCCGGGTCGACCCCCTGCGCGCCTTCGTATCCCAGCTCGTCACGAGCGTCATGCTCGTCTTCGGCTCGCTCGGCCTGCACTGGCCGCTCTCCACCACGCACACCGTCGTGGCCTCGGTGCTCGGCGCCGGCGCGAACCAGGACTTCGCCGCCGTCAACGGCCCGCTCGTGGTGCGGCTCATCCGCTTCTGGCTGCTCACCCCGCTCACGACGGCGGTGCTCGGCTTCATCTTCGGCCTCGCCTTCGAGCCGTTCGAGGACCTCCGCTGGCGGCCATGACAGAGGCGGGCCGCCGCGCCCTGGGCGCGGCAGCCCGCCGTCGTGCGCTCGGCCGGAAGGGCCTCCCGGCCGCTGATCACCCGAAGCGGCCGGAGACGTAGTCCTCGGTCGACTTCTCAGTCGGGTTGTTGAAGATCGTGGTCGTGTCCGCGTACTCGATGAGCTTGCCCGGCTTGCCCGTGCCGGCGATGTTGAAGAACGCCGTCTTGTCCGAGACGCGGGCCGCCTGCTGCATGTTGTGCGTGACGATGACCACCGTGTAGTTCTCCTTGAGCTCCTCGATGAGGTCCTCGATCGCGAGCGTGGAGATGGGGTCGAGGGCCGAGCAGGGCTCGTCCATGAGGATCACGTCCGGCTTGACCGCGATCGCGCGGGCGATGCAGAGGCGCTGCTGCTGGCCGCCGGAAAGGCCCGAACCCGGCTTGTTGAGGCGGTCCTTGACCTCGTTCCAGAGGTTCGCGCCGCGCAGGGACTGCTCCACGAGCGCGTCCGCGTCCGCCTTGGAGATCTTGCGCCCGTTGAGCTTCACGCCGGCGAGCACGTTGTCCTTGATCGACATCGTGGGGAACGGGTTGGGCCGCTGGAAGACCATGCCGATGTGCGAGCGGACGGCCACCGGATCGACGCCGGGGCCGTAGAGGTCGTCCCCGTCGAGGAGCACCTCGCCCTCCACACGGGCACCGGGGATCACCTCGTGCATGCGGTTGAGGGTGCGCAGGAACGTGGACTTGCCGCAGCCTGACGGGCCGATGAACGCCGTGACGGACTTCGGCTCGATGTTGATGTTGACGCCCTCGACAGCGCGGAAGTTGCCGTAGTAGACGTTCAGGTCCTTGACGTCGATTCGCTTGGACATGGTTTCCTTCTTGGTCTTCTTGGGTCGGTGCGGCGTCAGCGGCCGGTCTTCGGCGCGAAGAGGCGTGCGATCAGGCGGGCGATGAGGTTCAGCAGCATGACGAAGATGATGAGCACGAGCGCGGCGCCCCAGGCGCGCTGGGCGCTCGGACCCGGGTTCGACGGCGAGGTCGGGTTCAGGATCTGCGTGTAGATGAACGTGGGGAGCGAGGACATCCAGTCCGCGAACACGTTCATGTTGATCTTCGTCGCGAAGCCCGCGGTCACGAGGATCGGTGCCGTCTCGCCGATGACGCGGGCGATCGCGAGGGTCACGCCAGAGGCGATGCCGGAGATCGCCGTCGGGATCACGACCATGAGGACGGTGCGCCACTTCCGCACGCCCAGGGCGTAGGAGGCCTCGCGGAGCTCGTTGGGGACGATGCGCAGCATCTCCTCGCTCGAGCGGACCACGACCGGGATCATGAGCACGGAGAGCGCGACGGCGGCCACGAACCCGGTCTTGGTCCCGGGACCCATGAGGGTCGCGAAGAACGCCGCAGCGAAGAGGCCGGCCACGATCGAGGGGATGCCCGTCATGACGTCCACGAAGAACGTGATGGCCTTGGACAGGCGGCCGTCGTTGCCGTACTCGACGAGGTAGATCGAGGTGAGGAGGCCGATCGGGACCGAGATGATGGTGGCCCACAGGGTGATGAGCAGGGTGCCCATGAGCGAGTGGTAGATGCCGCCGAGGACCTTCGTGCCGTTGGTCGCGGACGCGTTGTCCTGGATGCCGCTCACGCCGTTCATCGACGTCCCGAGGAATCCGGGCGTGGTGAGGCCCTTGAGCCCCTCGGCCAGCACCGTCCAGATGACCGAGATGAGCGGCAGCAGCGCGATGAGGAAGGCGCCGACCACGAGGCAGGTTGCGAGCTTGTCCTTGGCCTTGCGGGCGCCCTCGACCGAGCCGCTCCACGCGACGTAGACGATCGTGAACGCGATCGCGGCGAAGATGCCCCAGCCGAAGAAGTTGAAGCCCACGAGGGAGGACAGAGCCGCCCCCAGAACGAGCGCGACGACGAGCGCCACCCACGGCGCATAGCGCGGCAGGCGGTTCCGTGTCAGGGCCGAGGTGCGGCGCTGCGGGACGGTCATGGCCATGTCAGTTCGCTCCCGAGAATTCCTTGTGGCGGCTGATGACCCAGCGCGCCACGATGTTGACCGCCAGCGTGATCACGAACAGCACGAGGCCCGCCGCGATCAGCTGGCTGAGGCTCAGCCCGGTCGCCTCCGGGAAGTTCAGCGCGATCTCCGCGGCGATCGTCTGGTTGCCCGACCTGATCAGGCTCGCGATGAGCGGACCAGAGGACAGGACGAGGGCCACGGCCATGGTCTCGCCGAGGGCGCGGCCGAGGCCCAGCATGACGGCGCTGATGACGCCGGGGCGGGCGAACGGGAAGACCGTCATGCGGACCATCTCCCAGCGGGTCGCGCCGAGCGCGAGCGCGGCCTCTTCGTGCAGCTTGGGCGTCTGCAAAAAGATCTCGCGGGAGATCGAGGTGATGATCGGGATGACCATCACCGCGAGCACGATCGAGGCCGTGAGGATCGTCTTGCCAGTGGCCGAGGCGGGGCCCGCGAAGATCGGGATCCAGCCGAGCGTATCCGCGAGCCACGTGTATCCGGGGACGACCGCCGGGGCGAGGAAGAGGATGCCCCACGCGCCGAACACGACCGATGGGATCGCCGCGAGCAGGTCGATGACGTAGCCGAGGATCTGGGCGAGGCCACGCGGAGCGTAGTGCGAGATGAAGAGCGCGACGCCGATCGAGATGGGGGTTGCGATGACGAGGGCGATGGCCGCGGCGATCACCGTGCCGACCACGAGCGGGACGATGTATGCCCAGAAGCCCTTGCCGCCGGCGATCTGGTCCTGCGGGGCAACGAGCGCAGGGAACGCCTGTGCGATGAGGAACGCCGCAACCGCGAAGAGGACCACGAGGATGATCACGCCCGCGGCGAGCGCCGCCCCGGAGAAGACCTTGTCCCCGGCCGCGCCGCCGGCGGAACCGAACCGGCTCGACCGCTCGGCGTTCTTGTTGGTTTGAGTTGTGGTCACATCGGGCCCCTTGAGTGCGGAGCGGCTGGATCCGCCGTCTAGTCGTGTCATCGTGTCACGCCCCCTAGTACTCAACGCAATGCCCGCCTCGTCCGATTACTCGGTCGAGGCGGGCGTGCATCGCGGTGTTGATTAGGACTTGACCTTGATCGAGTCGATCGCGGTCTTCGCCTTGGCGGCGAGGTCCGAGGAGAGCGGAGCGCTCTTCGCGGCGGCGGCGGCGTTCTTCTGGCCGTCGGCGGAGACGACGTAGGACTCCCACGCCTTCACGAGGTCCACGGTGGCCTGATCCTTGTAGGTCGTGCAGACCACGTGGTACGAGACGAGGACGATCGGGTAGGCCGAGGAGTCAGTCGTCTTGCGGTCCAGGTTGAGCGCGAGGTCGTTGGCGGCGCGGCCATCGGCCGGCTTCGAGACGGCGACCGCCTTGGCGGCACCCTCGGCGGAGAGTGCGACGAACTTGTCGCCGACCTTGATCTTGGCCTTGCCGAGGCTGCCCGTCACGGCCGAGTCGTCCGCGTAGGCGAAGGCGCCGGGGGTGTCGGTGACCGTCTTGACGACGCCGGAGGTGCCCTTGGCGTTCTCGCCCGGGAGCGAGGCCGGCCAGGTCTGGGCGCCCTTGTCGGTCCACACCGACGGGGCAACGGCGGCGAGGTACTCGGTGAAGTTCTGCGTGGTGCCCGAGTCGTCGGAGCGGTGCACCGGCGTGATCTTCAGGTCGGGGAGCTTGGCGTCCTTGTTGTCCGCCGCGATCGCCGGGTCGTTCCAGTTGGTGATCGTGCCGCGGAAGATCTTGGCGATCGTGTCCGCGGTGAGGTTGAGGTCCGTCACGCCCGGGACGTTGAAGGTCACGGCGATCGGGGAGATGTAGACGGGGATGTCGAGCGCGCCGTCGGGACCGCAGACGGCCTTGGCGGACTCGAGCTCGTCGGTCTTCATCGCGGCGTCGGAGCCGGCGAACTGGCTCGCGCCGGAGATGAACGTCTTGCGGCCCGCGCCGGAGCCGTCCGGCGAGTACTGGACCGTCACGCCGGGGTTGGCCTGGGTGAAGCCCTGCTTCCACGCGTCGATGGCCGAGGACTGGGCGCTCGAGCCGGTGCCGGTGAGGGTGCCGGTGACCTTCGGGCCGGACGAGGCCGAGCCGGTGTTGGTGGTGCCAGCAGCGTTGTCAGAACCGCAAGCGGACAGCGCGAGCGCGCCAGCTGCGACGACAGCGACGGCCGAGAGGCGGCCGATACGGAGAGCCTTCACGAAGATGCCCCTTCCAGGGTGATTGGGTGCGTACGAACCGTACTGAAGTCGAAGCTAGAGCCGACAGGTAAAGAGTCTGGCCGCCGATGGTTAACGGAGAATGAACTGCGCACGGATTCAGCGTGACGCGGGCCCTTCGGGGCTTGCTATCTTCGTCACATCGGACTAATAGGCCGAGGCGCGCGCGGGCTCCCCGGACTGCGGGCTCCCTAGACTTCCCTGTATGGACTTCTCGGGCAGCCGGCCCGGCCCGGACCGGGCCGTGGGCGATCGCGCGGGACTACCTCAGGGACCTGAGGTCGGCGGGCCTCGTGCGGGTCCGCCGGTCGGTCATGCCGGCGGTCGCGATGACCTTGGGCGCGGTGCTCGCCTACTTCATCGCGGAGACGGTCCTCGGGCACACGGGCCCGATCTTCGCCGCGACCTCGGCGATCGTCTCGCTCGGGTTCGGCCGCGACCTCACGGTCCGCAAGGTCCTCGAGGTGGCCATCGGGTGCACGCTCGGCATTGCTGTCGGCGATCTCCTCATGCACTTCCTCGGCTCGGGCCTGTGGCAGGCCGCCGTCATCCTGTTCGTCTCGATCCTGCTCGCGCGGCTCCTGGACCGGGGCGTCATCTTCGCCACGCAGCTGGGGCTCCAGTCCCTCCTCGTGGTGCTCCTGCCGGCGCCGAGCGGGGGCCCGTTCACGCGGAGCCTCGATGCCGTAGTCGGCGGACTCATCGCGCTCGCCCTCACGGCGCTCCTCCCCCGCGATCCGCGCGTTCAGCCGCGCCGGGACCTGCGGGAGCTCGTGGGCACGTTCTCGACGATGCTCCGCGAGTGCGCCGTGGCGCTGGCGGATGCCGACTCGACCCGTGCGTGGCACGCCCTCGTGCGGGGCAGGGGCTCGCAGGCCAAGGTCGATGCGATCCGGGCAAGCCTCAAGTCGTCGACCGAGGTGACGCGCCTGGCCCCCGCCTACCGGCGCCACCGCGGCGAGCTCGAGGAGATCGAGAACGCCGTCGAGTACCTCGACCTCGCGATGCGCAACGGGCGGGTCGTGGCGCGGCGGCTCGTCTCGGTCATCAACAACGCGGCCGTGACCCAGACGGCGGCGGAGAGCATCGCAGGGCTGCTGACCGACACCGCCGACGCGCTCGAGAACATGGCCGTCGGCCTCGTGAGCGAACGGCGGGAGGAGCGCGCTGCGCACCTGCGCGCCGCCCGTCGCGCCCTCACCGACGTCGCCGCACGGGCGCACCCGCGGGATCTCCAGGTGGAGCGGCTCGAGGGAGAGACCCTCGTGGTCCTGCTCCGGCCCATGCTCGTGGACCTCCTCGAGGCCACGGGGGACGACCACGACGAGGCGGTCGCGGCGCTGCCACGCATCTGAGCCGGCCGCGTACGCCGGGATTGCGCGCCAGGATTGTCGGTGGCCTCGCATAGCCTTGGGCCCATGGCAACGAAGACCGCGGCACGCAGCACCCCCCGCAACGGCAAGGCTCCCGGGTACCGGTGCGCCGAGTGCGGCTGGACCGCGGCGAAGTGGGTGGGGCGCTGCGGCGAATGCCAGGCGTGGGGCACCGTCGAGGAGGTCGGCGCCGTCGTCGCGCGCACGACGGCGGCTGCCTCGGTCCTCGAGCCGGCGCGCCTCATCGCCGAGGTCGACTCGACGGACGCTGCCTTCCTGCCCACGGGCGTCGGGGAACTCGATCGTGTGCTGGGGGGCGGGCTCGTCCCCGGCGCCGTGATCCTGCTCGCGGGGGAGCCCGGTGTGGGCAAGTCGACGCTCCTGCTGGACGTCGCCGCGCGGGTCGGTTCGGACGCCTCGGGCACGGGCGGGCGGGACGTCCTCTACGTCACTGGCGAGGAGTCGGCCGCGCAGGTGAAGCTGCGCGCGGACCGGATCGGCGCCGTCGCGCCCCGCCTGTTCCTCGCCGCCGAGACGGACCTCTCCCAGGCCCTCGGGCACGTCGAGAAGGTCTCACCCCAGCTTCTCATCGTGGACTCGGTGCAGACACTCTCGAGCCCTGAGGTAGACGGAAGCGCGGGCGGCGTCTCGCAGGTGCGGGAGGTCGCGGCGTCGATCATCGCGGCCGCCAAGCGGCGCAACATGACCACGCTGCTCGTGGGCCACGTGACGAAGGACGGCTCGATCGCGGGCCCGCGCCTGCTCGAGCACCTCGTCGACGTCGTGTGCCAGTTCGAGGGCGAGCGGCACTCCCGGCTCCGCCTCCTGCGCGCGGTCAAGAACCGCTACGGTCCCACGGACGAGGTGGGCTGCTTCGACCTCACCGAGACGGGGATCGTGAGTGTCACGGACCCGTCCGGCCTGTTCGTCTCCCGCACCAAGGACCCGGTGTCCGGGACGTGCATCACCGTGACCCTCGAGGGGCGGCGCCCGCTGCTTGCCGAGGTGCAGTCCCTCCTCGCGGAGTCCGCGACGGCCCAGCCGCGCCGCGCCACGAGCGGGCTCGACTCCTCCCGCGTCGCGATGCTCCTCGCCGTGCTCCAGCAGAGGGCCGGCTGCCTGCTGCACAAGGACGACACCTACGTGGCCACGGTGGGCGGGGTGCGGCTCAGCGAGCCCGCCACGGACTTGGCGGTGGCCCTCGCCGTAGCTTCGGCGAAGACCCGCACTGCGCTCCCCCAGCGGCTCATCGCGTTCGGGGAGGTGGGCCTCGCGGGCGAGGTGCGGCCGGTCCCAGGGAT
This sequence comes from Sinomonas cyclohexanicum, assembly GCF_020886775.1. Lineage (GTDB taxonomy): Bacteria > Actinomycetota > Actinomycetes > Actinomycetales > Micrococcaceae > Sinomonas > Sinomonas cyclohexanicum. Next base: position 343,508 of record NZ_AP024525.1, on the reverse strand, counting down.
CGGGCGTCGCATCCAGGAGGCCCACCGCCTCGGATTCACCCACGCGGTGGTCCCGGCGAGCCCCAATGGGCCCGGAGAGGTGCCGGACGGCTTCCGGGTGAAGGAGGTGAGCCACGTCGCCGAGGCCCTCGAGCTCCTGATTGGGGGCGACGCCTAGGCCAGCTGTGCCCTAATCGTTGCCAAGTTCGCGCGGCAGCGCTCAACGCGCGAACGCGCTCGCGGATACCATGGGAACCGTGCGCCGCGCCACGCGTGACGCAAGAAAGGGAAATTCTCATGGCTCGGACCCCCGAGGACGTGCTCAAAGCCACCTTGGCCCGGGTCGCACCCGGAACCGACCTTCGCGACGGACTTGAGCGCATCCTGCGTGGCCGCACCGGAGCGCTCATTGTCCTCGGTTACAACCCCACGGTCGAGTCCCTGTGCTCCGGTGGGTTCGAGATCGGGATCGAGTTCTCCCCCACGCGCCTGCGCGAGCTGGCCAAGATGGATGGTGCGATCGTCTGCGACAGGGACGCCCGGAGCATCGTCAAGGCGGCGGTGCACCTCGTGCCCGACTCGTCGATCGAGACCCACGAGTCCGGCACACGCCACCGCACCGCAGAGCGGGTCGCGAAGCAGACGGGCCTCCCCGTGGTGTCGGTGAGCCAGTCGATGCAGATCATCGCGCTCTATGTCCAGGGCATCCGGCACGTCATCGAGGACTCCGAGCGGGTCCTCGCCCGCGCCAACCAGGCCCTCGCGACCCTCGAGCGGTACCGCGCCCGCCTCGACCAGGTCACGCACTCCCTCTCCGCCCTCGAGATCGAGGCCATGGTCACGGTGCGGGACGTCGCCCAGACCCTCCAGCGTCAGGTGATGGTCCAGCGCATCTCGGAGGAGATCTCCCAGTACCTGCTCGAGCTCGGCAACGACGGCCGCCTCCTGGCCCTCCAGCTCGAGGAGCTCACGGCGGGCCTCGGACCCGGCGCGGACGTGGTGATCCGCGACTACGCCGGCGACGATGCCTCACCGGAGACCATCGACTCCGCCGTGGAGTCGCTCATGGAGCTCTCGAGCGTCGACCTCATCGACCTCAACAAGATCGCCGCGATCCTGGGCTACGCAGGCGGGACCGAGACGCTCGACGCCGTCGTGCAGCCGCGCGGATACCGCCTCATCTCCGGCCTCAAGCCGGTTCCGCGCGCCGTCGCCGATCGCCTCGTGGACCACTTCGGGGGGCTGCAGAACCTCATGGCCGCGACCATCGAGGACCTCATGACCGTGGACGGCATCGGCGAGCAGCGCGCGCGCACGGTCCGGGAGGGCCTCTCCCGCATGGCCGAGGCCAGCCTTCTGGACCGTTTCCTCTGATCCCGACGCGCCTCCGGGCTACTTGAGCTCGAAGACGGCCTTCGAGCTCGTGGTCGCTCCCAGCGACGCAGTCATGACGTAGATCCCGGGCTTGGGCAGCACCGTGACCGCCTTGCACCCTTCCGTGCTGCGCACCCGGTCCCACGGGAAGTTCGCCGTCTCGGACGCCCCGGCCGCGATGGTCTTGGGGAGATCCTGAGCGTCCGCCTGGCAGTCCTTCGAGGAGAAGACCCGATCGGTGCCGCTCACCACGAGGAATTCCATCTGCTTGGTGCCCACGTTGACCTCGCACGGCGTGGGGTTCCCGTTGGTGACCTTGAGCGTGAAGACCGGCTTCTCGTTCGGGGCGTAGCTCGGCTTGTCGGTCGAGGCGGAGACCGTGATGAGGTGGGTGTCGCAGGCCGCCGTGGTGGTGGAGGTCGCGGCGGGCGTCGCGGCTGCACCCGCCGAGGACGACGCCGACGGGTTGCCGCCCGCGGGTGGCGTCGCCGTGGACGTCTGGTCGGCACTGGATGAGGGAGCGCCGGATTCTGTCCCGGCAGGCTCCGCCGCTGCCGTCCGCGCGCCCGGGTCCTGGGCGACGGAGCTGACGGCCACGACGGCGGCCCAGATGCCCACGCCGAGCACCCCGAGCACGAGGACCATGAGCACGAGCACCGCGATCCGCCGGCGCCGGTACACGGCGGGGCTCACCCTCCGAGTGCGCGGAGCGGGGCCCTTTGCCCCTGCCGATGCTGCCCGCGGCCCTGCTCCGCCCTTGCCCTGCCCTGCCATGCTTCTAGGCTACGGATCGCGGAGCCCGGCGACCGGGCAGGGCGTGCGCCCGGCGCGCCGCGGCCGTCCGCACTCCGGATACAGTGGTGCGGACCCCCCGCCGTCTGGGAGTCACCTCCTGAAGGGCAGGTCCTGAGAGTCAGCTTCTGGCGGTCACGTGATGTGGCCTCCAGACGGCCAACCCACAGGAGATGCCACCCAGGACCTGACTTTCAGAAGTTGACCCACAGAAGATGACCTCCAGACTCGATCCACAGGAGAGGTGCCGTGACCGCAACAGCTGCGCCCCGCCGTCGTGCGCGGCCTGAAACGCCGGGCCCTGCCCCGGAAGCAGAGCGTCTGGGCGCCCTCCACGCGGCGCTCGCGGACTGGTTCGGGCGCGAGGCGCGCGACCTGCCGTGGAGGGCCTCGGATCGGACGCCGTGGGGCGTGCTCGTGAGCGAGGTCATGCTCCAGCAGACCCCCGTGGTGCGCGTACTCCCGGTGTGGCGCGAGTGGATGGAGCGGTGGCCGCGGCCGGCCGATCTCGCGGCCGAGCCCGCCGGGGAGGCCGTGCGGGCCTGGGGCCGCCTGGGCTACCCGCGCCGGGCGCTGCGGCTGCATGCGGCGGCAACCGTGATCACGGCCGAGCATGGCGGCGAGCTGCCTGACACCGAGGAGGAACTGCTCGCGCTTCCCGGAGTCGGCTCATACACGGCGGCTGCGGTGGCGGCCTTCGCGTTCGGCCGCAGGTCCGTGGTGGTGGACACGAACATCCGCCGGGTCCACGCGCGTCTGGTCTCCGGGGAGGCCCTGCCCGCGCCCTCGCTGACTGCCGCCGAGCTGCGCCGCGCCGCCGCGCTCCTGCCAGCGCATCGTGCCGAGTCCGTCGCGTGGAACGCGGCGGCGATGGAGCTCGGGGCGCTCGTGTGCACGGCACGGTCGCCCCGGTGCGACGTGTGCCCGGTGGCCGCAGAGTGCGCGTGGCTGGCCGCCGGTGAGCCGCCGCCCACCTATACTCCCCGGGGGCAGGCGTGGCACGGCACCGACCGGCAGGTCCGCGGCGCGATCATGGCGGTGCTGCGGGCCGCAGAGCACCCGGTGGTGCGGGAGCTTTTCGTCCGCGCGCCGGAGCTCCCCGACTCCGAAATGTTGGGTTCAGCAGGGTCTGAGGCCTCCGGACCCTGCTCAACTCAACATTTCGCGGAGGCTGCCAGCCCGGTCGGTGCAGCCCTCGCCCGCCTCCACGCGCTCGGCACGGGCCCGGACCAGCTCGAACGGGCCCTCACCGGGCTGCTCGCCGACGGCCTCGCGGTCGAGGTCGACGGCCGACTCCGCCTGCCCTGACGAGTGGACACCGCCCAACGCCCCGTCCCCAGCACGCACCGACACCGAATCGCGTCCACATCGATACCCGGACTGCGTTGAGCGGCGGACACCGCGGCCCTACCGTGGGGCCATGCATGGAACGGCGCTCCTAGCCACCGCTGCGGTGGGGATCCTGACAGCGGCGTCGCTCGTGGCCTGCCAAGGCGACGTGGCCTGCCCCGCGATCGCGGCCGCGCCGTTCCTGACGCTTCACATCGCTGCTAGCGTCGCAGCGACTCTGGACCCGACGTCGATCACGGCCACGGCATGCCAGGACACCGCGTGCCACGGAGGCCCCCTCCCGCTCATCGACGAGCAGGCGTCCGGATCCGCATCGCCGGGCAAGATGGGGCAGATCAACATGGGCATCCTGACCGAGACCCCGATCGACCTCACGGTCTCCGGCAGGGATCTCCTCGGGAGGCCGCTCGGCGACTACCGCCTGCAGTTCGTCCCACACATCGCATACCCCTGGGGCTACACGTGCCCCCGCGTGATCACTGCCGGTGCGCTCTTGGACGGCACGGGCCTCCACCCGGCGGCGTCGTAGGCTGCCTGAGATGCCGGGCCGGAGTGGAACGCTGGGGGCAATGCTCATCTCCGCCGTGCTCGGATCGGCGGCCCTGCCCGCCTGCGGCCAGCTGGCGTGCCCGGCTGTCGGTTCCATCTCGACCGTGACGGTGCACGTCACGCCCCAACGCGCCGCGGACCTCGCGACCCTTACCACCGAGTTCTGCCAGGACGGAGCGTGCCGGTCCGTGGCCCTCAGCCCAGCGGAGCTCACGACGGCGATCCCCGGCTACGTCCCGCCGCCCACCCCTCACACGGCTCCGCGCGCCCTGCCGCGACGGCAGGCTGACGGAAGCCTGGACATCACGATCGAGATCCCCATCAATGACCATGCGCTCGACGTGACCACGAACGGCTCGGACAGCCAGGGCGGACCCCTTGGGACGAGCCACCTCCAGCTCCGCCCGGTCACCACCTACCCCTACGGCCGGGAGTGCGGCGGCCCGACGGCGGCCTCCGCCACCCTGGATCCTGGAGGCCTGCGGGCCGGCTGACCCGCTACTCGCGCGCCCGCCCGTGCAGCCAGCGGATCATGCGCGTGTTCCCAAGGGTGTTCGGCTTGACCCGGGCAAGGTCGAGGAACTCCGCAATGCCCTCGTCGTGCGAGCGGAGGAGTTCGGAGTACACCTCGGGGTCCACGCCGGACTGGTCGGCCATGACCTCGAACCCGTGCCGCTCGAAGAACCCCACCTCGAAGGTGAGGCAGAAGACCCGCTGCACACCGACGTCGTGCGCGACGCCCAGCAGCCTGTCCACGAGCGCGTGCCCCACGCCGCGGCCGCGCCACGAATCCGCGGCAGCAAGGGTGCGGATCTCGGCAAGGTCCTCCCACATGACGTGCAGGGCGCCGCAGCCGATCAGCCCGCCGTCCGGCGTCTCGGCGACCCAGAACTCCTGGATCGCCTCGTAGTACGCCACCGACTCCTTGGAGATCAGGATCCGCCGCTCCGCCAGCGGGGCGACGAGCCGTTTGATCGCCGCGACGTCGCTCGTTCGCGCCCGCCGGAGCGTGAACGGCGGGGCGGTGGGAGCGGTGGTCTCGGTCATGCGCTCAATCCTAGTTCCGCGCACGACGGCGCCGGGAAGCCTCGGGCGGGTGGCTCACCTACCGTGGGCGACCGGCAGGAGGTCAGGAAGGCCGTGGGCAAGTGGCCGTGCATAAACCCTGGTCATCGGCCCGCGCCGCCGGTCGCTACAGCCCGAGTTCCTTCGGCAGCTCGCGCGCCTCGCCGAGCACGTGCTCGGCGAGGAACGCGCCGACCACCCCGTACCAGACCTTGGCGTGCTGCGGCTGGAGGATCCAGTGGTTCTCGTCCGGGAAGTACAGGAAGCGGTGAGGTGTCTTGCCGTCCTCGTCGGCGGCCAGTTGGGACGCCGAGATGAGCTCCCACCACAGGCGCAGGCCTTCGCCGATCGGCACGCGGTAGTCCTTGTCGCCGTGGATCACGAGCATAGGCGTGCGGATCTCACCGACCGAGTGGTGCGGCGAGTTCGCGTCCATCATCGCCGCGTCCATCTCCTTGGCCCAGTACAGCGCCATGTCAGTGGTGGGCCCGAACCCGTCGAGGGCCCACAGGCTCGCGTGCGTCACGATCGCCCGGAAGCGGTCGGTGTGCCCGGCCACCCAGTTGGCCATGTACCCGCCGAACGAGCCGCCCATCGCTGCCGTACGTTCGGGGTCGAGGTCTCCGCGCCGCAGGGCGGCGTCCGTGATCGCCATGAGGTCCGTGAACGGCTCCGTCCCCCAGCGGCCCCAGCCGCGGTCGATGAACTCCTGTCCGTAGCGGTGACAGCGGGACAGGGACGGATCCGGCAGCAGCACGGCGTAGCCCTGGGCGGTGAGAAGCCACGGGTTCCACCGCCACGTCCACGCGTTCCACGAGCCGATCGGCCCACCGTGGATCCACAGGAGGAGCGGGTGCTTGCCGCCTTCGGCGGCCTCCGCGGGCAGTGCGAGCCAGGCGCGCAGCGGCGTCCCGTCCTCGGCCGTCGCGGTGACCTCCTCGAGTCGGCCCGGGACCTTGGGCCGCTCTACCGGGTTGGCCAAGCGGGTGGTCTCGCCGGTGCCGAGGTCGATCCGCACGGCCTCAGGCGGGAACAGGTACGAGCTGCGCAGCGCGTAGGCGCTCGCCCCATCGGGCGAGACGACAACGTCGGTGTACGCCGCGTCATCGTGCGTCACCTTGGTCACGTCCCCGGTGGCGACGTCGATGCGGAAGACGGGCGAGCGGCCCTGGTCGTCAGCGGTGACGAGAAGCGCCGAGCCGTCCGGGAGCCACGCGGCCGGGTGAGCCATGCGGTCCCACTCCGGCGCGAGGCGGCGCTGCTGCCCGGTGTCCACGTCAAGGAGGTGAAGCTCGGAGCGGTAGGCGCTGGTCGGCGTCGTGTGCGGCTCGACGACGACGGCCACGGTGCGGCCGTCCGGACTGACCGGCCCCGGGATGTAGTCCATGCGGTCCTCGGACAGGAGGGTCCGCCGGGTGCCGGAGGCGACGTCGATCGCCACGACCTCGCTGCGCAGGTCGCCCCTCGCGAGCGGCTTGGCCACGGACGTGTAGAGCGTGCGACCGTCCGGGCTCGCAAAGGTATCGGCGAAGCGCAGGCCGGCACCGATGTCCGGGGTGAGGTTGCTCAGCTCGAGGGCCGGAGCCTCGTCCACGGTGCGGGGCTTGCCGGGCTCCGGCTCGGCCGTCGAGCTCTCCACCGCGAACAGGCGCGGCTGCGCGGGCCCGAGGTCAGCATCCCAGAAGCGCACGGGGTATGACGAGTGGAGGATCGCGGCGACCTTGCCCTCCTTGCGGGCCTTGCGGCGCGCCTCGTCGTCCGCCTCGTCGGTGCTGCCGGCGAGCGCGGACGCCTGGACGAACGCGGCGTCCGCGTGCCTCGCCGTGAGGACGCGCTCGACGCCGCCCGCCCGGCTGAGCACGACCCTCGCCTCCCCGCCGGCCCGGGGCAGGAGCCAGAGGGCGTTGACCGGGTCCTCGTCGGGCTTCTCCGGGTCGGGGCGGGCGGAGGTGAAGTAGAGGTCACCGTTCGCCGCAAATGCCGCCCCTGCCTCGCCCTTGGCGCTGCGCGTGATGCGCCGTGCCGGGGCGTCGCCCGTCGGGTCGATCTCCCACAGCGCGGTCCCGTACTCCGTGCCCTTGCCGTTGAGCGTCGCGACCGTGGTGACGAGGCGTGTGCCGTCCGGGCTCAGCGCGAGGCCGGAAAGCCGCGGGATCGCGACGTAGTGGTCGAGGTCGTGGAACGGAGTCTCAGGCTGGGCGGCGGGCTCCCCGGCGGGCTGAGTGGCGGTCGCGGCTTCTGCGGCGGTCTCGGCAGTCATGCCACCGATTCAACCCGCAATGTGGCGTGAAGCACAGGGCCGTTCACTGTTGGTGAAACACTTCTTTCACAGTGGTCGGGGTGAGGAATCGCACACCACGAAGAGGCGTCATCCGCTTGGCGCGTCGGCCGACCGTGAGTCAAGGTATCTGCGTGAGTTGACTTTCGAAGTTTAACACTATGTGAACTCTGTAAAGACATCTAATTCCGGCGAAAGATGAGACTCCCCGAGAGGATCCCCGTGACCACCACGACCATCCCGACCCCTGCCACTCACCCCACCGCTGAAACAGCCCGCATCTCCGAGCCGACCTCCCCGGAGCGCGCACTCCCCGGGCGGCGGGCACTCGCCGTCGTACGCATCCTGCTCGGCGTCCTTCTCCTGTGGGCCTTCGTGGACAAGCTCCTCGGCCTCGGCTTCGCGACGCCCGCGGCGAAGTCCTGGCTCAACGGCGGATCGCCCACCGCCGGCTACCTCGGCAGCCTCAAGGGCTGGCTCGCAGAGCCCTTCGGTGTGCTCGCGAGCCAGCCGTGGGTGGCCTGGGCGTTCATGCTCGGGCTCCTCCTTGTGGGTGGGGCGCTCGTGCTCGGCGTCGCGCTCCGCGCGGCCGCCGTCGGGGGAACCCTCCTCATGGCCATGCTGTGGATGACGTCGCTGCCGCTCACGAGCAACCCGGTACTCGACGACCACGTCATCTACGCCGCGGTCATGATCGCCCTCGCGGCATGTGGCGCGGGCTCCACATGGGGCCTCGCCCGCACGTGGGAGGGAATCCTCTCGGGCGCACCTGCCCCCGTGCGCTCGGCGCTCCGCTGACCGCACGGCACACGATTTCTGGGCGTCACCCACTGAAGGGGCATCTCCCAGCGTGTTCATGGCTCGCGGGAGATGCCCCTCAGAGTTCTCCGAAGCCGGCCTCGACCTGGTCCCTGACGAACCCCACCGCCCTCGAAGCGTCCGGCCCCGACGCCTCGACCACGAGCTGCTGCCCCTGACCGGCCCCGAGCCCCATGAGCGCCATGACGGACTGGCCGTCGACGCCGTTGACGGTCACCCCCACGTCGAACGCAGAGAGGCGCCCCGCGAGCACGGCCGCGGGCCGGGCGTGCAGACCCAGGGGGTTCTTCAGCGTCAGCACCGCGGACTCGGTCGGCTCGCTCAGTTCCGGCGGCTCCTCGGCCTCGGCTCCCTTGACCGCCTCCTCGGCGGCGCGCACCACGCCGTCGAGCCCCGCGCCGGCCTTGGCCGCGACCGCCGCGGCAACGGCACCCTCCACGAGCGCAGCGTCTGCGATCCGCACCCGCGAGCGCTCATCGTCGTCGAGGAACTCGAGCACCGACTCGGCGGTCATGACGGCCGAGCCGAGGTCCGTCAGGACCACGACCCCTTCCCCCGTGTCCGCGGCCCCGATGCCGTCCATGACCTTCTCGAACGAGGTGCCCACGCCGCCGTCGTCCGTGCCGCCTGCCGCGATGAGCGGCACGCCGTCCGCCATCTGCGACGCGACCTCGACCACGCCCTCGGCCAGGCGTGCACTGTGCGAGACGATGAGCAGGCCCACCGGGCTCACGCGCTGGCCTCGCTTGCGGCTGCTTCGCTGGCCGCCGCGGTCACCGCGGCCCGCAGGATCAGCGCCGTCGAGACGGCGCCCGGGTCGACGTGCCCGGCGCTGCGCTCGCCGAGATAGCTCGCCCGGCCCTTGCGGGCCACGAGCGGCTTGGTGGCCTCGGCGCCGGCCTCGGCGGCACGGGCCGCCGCCTCGAGTGCTGCGAGGCCATCACCGGCCGATCCCGCCGCCTCTACCGCGGGCGTCCACGCGTCCACCATCGTCTTGTCCCCAGACTGGGCCTTCCCGCGTGCCACGATCCCGTCGCGGGCCGCGGCGAGCATGGCGGCCACCACGGCGCCGTCGAGCGCCTCGGCGTCGCCCACCGCGGTGGACGCGCGGAGGTATGCCGTCCCGTAGAGCGGCCCGGCCGCGCCGCCCACCTTGCTCATGAGCATCATGGCCGCCATCTTCAGCGCGGCCGCGACGGAGTCCGGGGACGCCTCGTCGAGCTTCGCCACGATCGCCTTGAAGCCGCGGTCCATGTTCTCGCCGTGATCGCCGTCGCCGATCGCCCGGTCGAGATCGATGAGCTCCTCGCGATGCTCACCGATCACGCGGGCGCTCTCGCGCAGCCACCGCTCTGCCCACGCCTTGTCCAGGACCGACGTGCCAGCCGCCGCCATCAGGCACCCCACCGCAGTGCCGGGGTGTGGACGGGGGCGTCCCAGAGCTCGGTGAGCTCGTCGTCGAGGCGCAGAACGGTCACCGAGCAACCCTGCATCTCGAGCGAGGTGATGTAGTTGCCCACGAGGCTGCGCTCCACCGTGATGCCGCGGTCGGCGAGCAGCTTGGCCGCCGCGCGGTACACGATGTACAGCTCGGAGAGTGGGGTGCCGCCCATGCCGTTGATGAACAGGAGGACACTCTCCCCCGAACCGATCCCGAGGTCCTCGACCACGGGCGCGAGCAGGTGCTCAGTGAGGGCGTCCGCGGGTTCGAGGCCCACGCGGCGGCGTCCGGGCTCGCCGTGGATGCCGATCCCGATCTCGATCTCGTCCTCGGCGAGTTCGAAGCTCGGCTTGCCCGCGTGCGGGACCGTGCACGGGGTCAGCGCCAGGCCCATCGAGCGGACGTTCGCCACGACCTTCTTTGCCACGGCCTCGACCGCGTCGAGCGAGTCTCCGCGCTCCGCCGCCGCGCCCGCGATCTTCTCGACCAGCACAGTGCCGGCCACGCCGCGGCGCCCGGCGGTGTAGAGGGAGTCCTCGACCGCGACGTCGTCATTGACGAGGACCGTGCGCACGTCGATGCCCTCGGCCGCGCACATCTCGCCGGCCGTCTCGAAGTTCAGGACGTCGCCCGTGTAGTTCTTCACGATGTGAACCACACCGGCACCGCCGTCCGCGGCCTGCGTCGCGGGGATGATCGCCTCCGGCGTCGGCGAGGTGAAGACGGCGCCCGGCACCGCGGCGTCGAGCATTCCCCTGCCCACGTAGCCCCCGTGGAGCGGCTCATGCCCGCTCCCGCCGCCCGAGACCAGCCCGACCTTTCCCGGGACCGCGCCGCCCGCGCGGGAGATGAACATCGGGTCGGGGTGGAGGCGCACGAGGTCCGCGTGTGCCGCGCTGAAGCCCTCCACCGACTCGTCCACCACCTTCTGTGGGCTATTGATGAGTTTCTTCATGTGGCTCCTCCGCACGTTCCGCACGCCTCTGCCGGGGTCTTTGTGGAGCGTACCCCGGGCCGGAGACACTTGGACAGCGCGAACCACTGCACGCACGACGGCGCCCCCTCACCTCGCGGTGCGGGGGCGCCCCATGCGGTGGGCCTGTTCGGGCTCAATGCGCGAGGAGCCCCTGTGGGTCGAGTGCCTCGCGTGCTGCGGCGAGCTTCGCCCCGACCTCGTCCGACCACGCCGGCGTGAGATCCTCGCGGTCACCCAGGAAGTTGCGGGGGCAGTGGCCGTTGCCGAACGGCGCCATGGCCGCGAGCACTCCGGCGATGGCCCCCGGCACCGCGTCCGCGATCGGCGGGGCCAGCACGCCCACCACGTGCATCGCATAGCCGAGGCCGTGCGCCGAGGCCGTGTGACCGGCGTCGGACGCCATCGCCCCGCCGAGCAGGCGGAAGTCCACGAGGGGCAGGATGCACTGCGCGTCCGGGCCGGCAAGGGCGAGGATCGCCTCGATGGCACGGTAGTCGAGGTCCACGACCCCGGCCCCACCGGCCAGGAAGGGCATCGGCTCCTCGGGGTCGGAGTACACGCGGTCGATCTGCGAGTACGGCAGCACGCCAACCATGTCCATCAGCACCGGCGCCGCAGCCCGCATGGGCGCGAGGACCTGCTCGCCGCCACGGCCGACGTGGGCGAAGTTGATGTGGACCGTGAGCTTGCCGGCGAGCTCTCGCGGGACATCCGGGGCGTCCGGGGCGCGCAGGAACCTGATGGCGGTGTTCGAGGCGTCCTTGAGCGTGCGCGCCCACGCGGCGAACGTGCGCAGCACCGCCTCGGCGTGCTGCCCGTCGAAGACGAGCGCACCGCCGTAGACCTCGGAGACCTGGTAGAGGCGGAACGTCAGGCCCGTCACGACGGCGAGGCCGGGGCCGCCGCCGCACAGGAGATCGAACAACTCGGGCTCGTGGGTGCGGCTCACGGTGCGCGCATCGCCGTCCATCGTGACGATGTCCAGGCTGAGGACGGAGTCGGCGGCGAAGCCGTACGTGCGCCCCAGGACAGGCAGCCCGCCGCCGAGCGTGTAGCCCGCGACGCCGACGTCCGAGCTCGAGCCGTTCAGCGGCGCGAGGCCGTAGGGGGCGGCCGCGTCGATGACCTCGCGCCAGCGGGCGCCGGCACCGACGGTCGCGGTCCGGGCCTGCGGGTCGATCGACACGGAACGGAGGCGCTTGGTGCTCACGAGCACGCCACCGTTGATTCCACGCTCGGCGCCGTGCCCGGTTCCCTGGACCGAGAGCTTGACCGAGTTGAGCGCGGCCCAGCGGACCGTGGCGACGACGTCAGCCGCGTCGAGCGCGGCGACAACGACATCGGGACGATGGGCAACGGCGGCGTTGTAGGCCGCCGCCTCGCCGGCGTAGCCGGCGTCGCGCGGATCGAGCACCTCGCCGCGCATGAGGTCCTGCAGGGTGATGAATTCGAGCTGGATGGTCATGATGTCTCTCTGGGGAAGTGGATGCGATGGAATCCGAGACCAAGAAAGACAGTACCCTCACTTAGGTAGTTTGTCTAGCGATTGGATTAATTTCCTCTGGGTGTTCCTGTGATCCTCGCGAGGTGCGGGCAGCGCAACGGCCCCCCACCTCGAGAGAGGTGAGGGGCCGCCGTCGTGCGTGTGGATCAGCGCGTGAACCCTGATCCAGCGCTACGCGCCGAGCTCCTTGCTGCCGCCCTTGGCGAGCGAGACGACTTCCGGGACCTCGGGGCGCGGGGTGCCGGTGAAGGTGAACTTCGCGTCGTCGCCCTCGCCCTCGACGTCGATCACCACGATGTCCCCGGCAGACAGGTCGCCGAAGAGGATCTTCTCGGACAGCTGGTCCTCGATCTCCGACTGGATGGTCCGGCGCAGCGGCCGCGCACCCATGGTCGGGTCGTAGCCGATCGTCGCGAGCCGCACCTTGGCGGCCTGCGTGAGCTCGATGCCCATGTCCTTGTCCTTGAGCCGCTGCTCCAGGCGGGCAATCATGAGATCGACGATCTCGATGATCTCCTCCTGTGTCAGCTGCGGGAACACCACAATGTCATCGACGCGGTTGAGGAACTCGGGGCGGAAGTGCTGCTTGAGCTCCTCCGTCACGCGGGACTTCATCCGCTCGTACCCGGTCTTGCTGTCCGTGCCGGATTGGAAGCCCGTCATGACGCCCTTCGAGATGTCCCGGGTACCGAGGTTCGTGGTCATGATGATCACGGTGTTCTTGAAGTCCACCACGCGGCCCTGGGAGTCGGTCAGGCGGCCGTCCTCAAGGATCTGCAGGAGCGAGTTGAACAGGTCCGCGTGGGCCTTCTCCACCTCGTCGAACAGCACCACGGAGAACGGGCGGCGGCGGACCTTCTCGGTGAGCTGTCCGCCCTCCTCGTAGCCCACGTACCCCGGAGGGGCACCGAAGAGCCGCGAGACGGTGTGCTTCTCGGAGAACTCGGACATGTCGAGCGTGATGAGCGCGTCCTCCTCGCCGAAAAGGAACTCGGCGAGGGCCTTGGCCAGCTCGGTCTTGCCGACGCCGGTCGGGCCGGCGAAGATGAACGAGCCGCCCGGGCGCTTCGGGTCCTTGAGGCCCGCACGGGTGCGGCGGATCGAGCGGGAGAGCGCCTTGATGGCGTCGTCCTGACCGACCACGCGGCGGTGCAGTTCCTCCTCCATGTGGAGCAGGCGGCTGGACTCCTCCTCGGTGAGCTTGAACACCGGGATGCCCGTCGAGTTGGCGAGCACCTCGGCGATCAGATCCTCGTCCACCTCGGCCACGCCGTCCATGTCACCGGACTTCCAGGCGCGCTCGCGCTCGGCACGCTCGGAGATGAGCTTCTGCTCCTTGTCGCGCAGCGATGCGGCGCCCTCGAAGTCCTGCGCGTCGATCGCGGACTCCTTCTCGAGCTTGAGCCCCGCGATCCGCTCGTCGAGGGCCTTGAGCTCCGGCGGCGCCGTCATGCGGCGGATGCGCAGGCGCGCCCCCGCCTCGTCGATGAGGTCGATCGCCTTGTCCGGCAGGAACCGGTCCGAAATGTAGCGCTCGGCAAGGTTCGCCGCGGCGGCCAGCGCGCCGTCGGTGATCGTCACGCGGTGGTGCGCCTCGTAGCGGTCGCGGAGGCCCTTGAGGATCTCGATCGCGAGCGCCACGGACGGCTCGGAGACCTGGATCGGCTGGAAGCGGCGCTCGAGCGCGGCGTCCTTCTCGATGTGCTTGCGGTACTCGTCCAGCGTGGTCGCGCCGATGGTCTGCAGCTCGCCTCGCGCAAGCATCGGCTTGAGGATGCTCGCGGCGTCGATCGCGCCCTCGGCGGCGCCCGCACCGACGAGCGTGTGGATCTCGTCGATGAACAGGATGATGTCGCCGCGGGTCCGGATCTCCTTGAGGACCTTCTTCAGGCGCTCCTCGAAGTCACCGCGGTAGCGGGAGCCGGCCACGAGAGACCCGAGGTCCAGCGTGTACAGCTGCTTGTCCTTGATGGTCTCCGGCACGTCGCCGCGCACGATCGCCTGCGCGAGGCCCTCGACGACGGCCGTCTTGCCGACGCCCGGCTCGCCGATCAGGACGGGGTTGTTCTTGGTGCGCCGTGAGAGGACCTGCATGACGCGTTCCATCTCGTGCTCGCGTCCGATCACCGGGTCGAGCTTGTTCTCGCGCGCCGCCTGCGTCAGGTTGCGGCCGAACTGGTCCAGCACCACGGAGCCGGCGGGCGTGCCCTCGGGCTGCCCCGAGCCGGAACCGGTCGACGCGGTCTCCTTGCCCTGGTAGCCGGAGAGCAGCTGGATGACCTGCTGCCGCACGCGGTTGAGGTCCGCGCCGAGCTTGACCAGCACCTGGGCCGCAACGCCCTCGCCCTCACGGATGAGGCCGAGCAGGATGTGCTCGGTGCCGATGTAGTTGTGGCCGAGCTGCAGGGCCTCGCGGAGCGAGAGCTCCAGGACCTTCTTGGCTCGCGGCGTGAACGGGATGTGGCCGGACGGGGCCTGCTGGCCCTGGCCGATGATCTCCTGCACCTGCTCCCGGACGCCGTCCAGGGAGATGCTGAGGGACTCGAGAGCCTTGGCCGCGACGCCTTCACCCTCGTGGATCAGTCCCAGGAGGATGTGCTCGGTCCCGATGTAGTTGTGGTTGAGCATGCGGGCCTCTTCTTGGGCCAGCACCACCACGCGACGGGCGCGGTCTGTGAATCTCTCGAACATTGCTCGAACTCCCCGGTTTAGCTTGGGTGCACTGCGTAGTTCGATGCTACGTGCCGTGGAGCCGCTGGCGAGGGGTGTTCGCCACAGGGTGAACGCGGGCCCCGGTTGCCCAAGGCGTCGCATGGCGCACGACGACGCCCGCTCGCCTCACGCGCGCAGCTGCCCTGAGCGGCACAACACACAGAGTGCGGGCCACCTCCGAACAGAATCACCGGGAATGCCGGCACCCCTGACACAGAAAATCCCAGCGCCACGGCGCCGGGATTTCCTTGACCGCGCGGGGCGGCCGTCACGTGCTATTGACTTCGTCAGCCGTTGGCCCGGTGATAGGCCTCCTGGACCTCCTGCTGGATGCGCCCGCGGGCATTTACGTTGTAGCCATTGTCGCGGGCCCACTGGCGGATCTTCGCGGAATCCGAATTGCGTCCGGACGAGGCTGCCCGCACGCGGGGCGTAGATGCCGATCGGGCGGCCGTCACCTTGCGGCCGGCGGAAATGAACTCCGCCAGCGCGTCGCGGAGCTTGCCGGCATTCGCGGTGGAGAGGTCAATTTCGTAGTTTGACCCGTCGAGGCTGAAGCGGACGGTCTCGTCCGCCTTGCCGCCGTCGATGTCGTCCTCAAGAATGATCTGGACCTTCTGTGCCATCTGTGGCTCTCTCTCTTCTCATCGCCTGGGGACGAAGCAAATGGGAGTTCAAGCAATCAGCAGCCGCCGAGTCAGGCGAACCCCGACTCAAGGCCCACCACCTGCTGAGCAATAACAGTATGGAGGCCCAAAAGGCCACGAGTCAAAAGACCCGTGCAAATCAATTCTTGTCAGGAGTCCTGCGCCTCGCGTTCGGCCTTCGCGAGGGCCTCCCTCTCGGACTTGTCCGCATTGAAGATCGCGCGCATCGCGAACCAGAAAATGAGACCCACCACGAGTGGCGGGAGGATGGCAAACACGTAATCCATCAGTTGGCCTCGGGCTTCAGAAGGGGGAACAGGATCGTTTCGCGAATACCGGCCTGGGTGAACAGCATGACCAGACGGTCGATGCCGAGGCCAATTCCGCCCATGGGCGGCGCACCGTATTCGAGGGCGCGGAGGAAGTCCTCG
Organism: Sinomonas cyclohexanicum; assembly: GCF_020886775.1. Classification (GTDB taxonomy): domain Bacteria; phylum Actinomycetota; class Actinomycetes; order Actinomycetales; family Micrococcaceae; genus Sinomonas; species Sinomonas cyclohexanicum. The sequence goes on along the minus strand of NZ_AP024525.1, from coordinate 327,591 downwards.
TCGAGGGCCATGGCCTCGTCGTCGCCCTCCGCGGCGAGCCGGGACTGCTCGGTGAGCCGCTCGCGCTGGATCACCGGGTCAATGAGCTCGGAGAACGCCGTGCCGCGCTCCATGCCGCCGATGATGAGGTCCCACGCCTCGATGAGCCGGGGGTCCTCGCGGTGCGGGCGGGCCAGCGGCTGGGCCGAGGGCGGGTAGTCGTAGACGAACGTGGGGTTCAGGAGCGTGGGCTCGACGATCTCGCCGAAGAGCTCGATGACCGCCTTCTCCTGGGTCCACAGCGGGTCGGTCTTGACGCCGTGGGCATCGCCGATCTCCAGAAGCCGCTCAAGCGGGGTGTCCGGGGTGATCTCCTCACCGACCGCCTCGGAGAGTCCGGGGTACACGCCGAGCCACTTCCACTCGCCGTCGAGGTCGATCGTGCCCTCGGGCGTCTCGATCTGGCGGATACCCACGACGTCGGCGACGTTGAGGATGATCTCCTTCATGCGGTCCGCCATCGTGAACTGGTCCGCGTACGCCTCGTAGCACTCGAGCGTGGTGAACTCGGGGCTGTGCGTCGAGTCGACGCCCTCGTTGCGGAAGACCCGGCCGATCTCGTACACCCGCTCGATCCCGCCGACCACCGCGCGCTTGAGGTACAGCTCGGTCGCGATCCGAAGGGTCATGGTCTGGTCGAACGCGTTGAGGTGCGTCGAGAAAGGGCGGGCCGTCGCGCCGCCGTGGATGAGGTTGAGCATTGGCGTCTCGACCTCGACATACCCGTGCGAGTCGAGCGTGTCGCGGACGCTCTTGGTGATCTTGGAGCGCGTGTAGACCATCTTCCGGGCCTCCTCGCGGACCATGAGGTCCACGTAGCGCTGCCGGACCCGGGTCTCCTCGTTGAGGTCCGCGTGCAGGGTCGGCATGGGCCGGAGGGCCTTGGAGGCCATCTGCCACTCGTCCACCATGACGGACAGCTCGCCGCGGCGGGAGGAGATGACCTCGCCGGAGACGAACACGTGGTCGCCGAGGTCCACGAGCGCCTTCCAGTCCGCGAGGCGCTGCTCGCCCACGTTGGCCAGGCTCAGCATGGCCTGCAGGCGGGTGCCGTCGCCCTCCTGGAGGGTCGCGAAGCAGAGCTTGCCCGTGTTGCGGATGAACACGACACGGCCCACCACGCCGACCTTCTCCCCCGTGGCCGTGTCCGGCTTAAGATCGGGGTACTTGGCGCGCACCTCGGTGAGGGAATGCGTCCGCGGAAGCGCCACCGGGTACGGCGCCTCGCCGTTCGCCAGGAGCTTCTCCCGCTTGTCGCGGCGGATGTGCATCTGTTCGCTGGCGTCGGCGGGCTCTGCTGGCCCCTTCCCTGCGGGGCGCTCCCCTGCGGCGTTCTCTGCGGTCACAGCATTCAATTCTAGGCCAGCCGCCTGTGAGGCTCCCCGGGCCCCACCAGCGCTCCGCGGCCGCCCCATCGCCATGGCTCGATTCCCTCCTTCGGCCGGACCGTTCGCTGAGCGCCACAGTGAATGCCGCTAGGCTCGGTTCATGGCCGCTACCCAGCTCACCGCCTCGACCGTCACGACCCAGGACGGAGCCAGCCTCGAGCTGTTCACCGCGCCCGCGGGGTCGAGCGCGGCGGAAGGGGCGGAAGGCAAGGCGACCGCGCACGGAGGCGTCGTCGTCGTGCACGGTTCCATGGTGACCGCGGAGCTGTACAAGGAGTTCGCGCTACGGCTCGCCGAGGCGCTCGGGGCGCCGGTGCACGTGTACAACCGGCGGGGGCGCGGCGAGTCGTCGCCGCAGCCGGCGGACTACTCGCTCGCCACCGAGATCTCGGACCTCGCCGCTGTGCTGGACAAGACCGGCGCCGACGCCGTGTTCGGGCACAACTACGGCGGGTGCATCGCGCTGCACGCCGGGCGGGAGCTCGAGATCGGGCAGATCGCCGTGTACGACCCGATCATCTCGTTCGAGGGCAGCATCAAGGCCGAGTGGATGCCCGAGTTCGAGGAGGCGCTCGCCGCGAAGGACGAGGAGAAGGCCCTCGCCGTCCTCCTGCGCGGCCTCCAGACCGCGGGGCCCATCGCGAAGCTGCCCCTGCCCGTCCTCACCGTGCTGAACCGGATCGGCAGCCGCATGCCCGTGGGCAAGGTCCTCTCGCGGCTCCTGCCAACGGGACCCGCCGAGATCCGCGCCGTCGTGGCCGCCGACGCCGAAGCGAAGGGCTTCGACGAGCTGCCCCTCGAGACGCTCTTCCTCGTGGGCGGCGCGAGCCCCGAATACTTCGCCGAGGCGGCGAGGAGGCTCGACGGCGTGCTGCCCGCCTCGGACATCGACGTCCTGGCGAAGCTCGCGCACGATGCCCCGACCCGCCCCGCCAAGCCCCTCATCGACCGGCTCGCGGAGTTCTTCGCCAGCTGACCCATTTCGGGAGCGGGGGTCAGCAGGCAGTCTCAGCGTGCACGCAGCGGCATGTTGTCGATCAGCCGGACCGGGCCGACCTTGGCCGCGACGATGGCGAGGGCCTCGCCCGTGAACGGCGTCTCGCGGCAGTTGAATGCGAGCGGTTCGAGCGTGTCGGTGTCCACGACGTCGAAGTAGTCCAGCTCGACGCCGGACTGGGACTCGATGAGGGCCACGGCGTCGTCGGGCAGGAGCGGCTCGTGCGCCGCCGCGCGCCCCTCGACGAGCCGGAGCGCGCGCGAGAGGACGAGTGCGGCGTCGCGCTGGGTGTCGGACAGGAATTGGTTGCGGCTCGAGAGTGCGAGGCCGTCCTCGGCGCGCACGATCGGGACCGAGACGATGTCCACCGGGAAGTTGAGGTCCTTGACCATGCGGCGCACGATCGCGACCTGCTGCGCGTCCTTCTGCCCGAAATAGGCCCGGAAGGCCGTCGGCACACCGGAAACGGGTCCCGGAAGCGCGAGGTGGAGGAGCTTCGCGACCACGGTGCACACGCCGTCGAAGTGACCGGGCCGCGAGGCGCCCTCCCACTTCGACGCGAGCGGCCCAGCGGTCACCCGCACGAGCGGCTCCCCGCCGGGGTACATCTCCTCGAGCTCGGGCGCGAACACGATGTCCACGCCGACTGACTCGAGCAGCGCCGCGTCCGCGTCGAGCGTGCGCGGGTAGCGCTCGAGGTCGACGGGGTCGCCGAACTGGAGCGGATTCACGAAGATGCTCGCGACGACGACGTCGTTCCCCGCCACCGCGGCCTCAGCGAGCCGGCGGTGCCCGTCGTGGAGGGCGCCCATCGTGGGCACGAGGCCGAGCGACGGGACAGTGACGTCGTCGGCTCGAGGCGCCGCGACGGCCTCCTCCGCCAGATCCCGCGCGACGTCGGCCCGCAGCGCGGCCGCGGTCAGTGCGCGCGAGATCGCGGCCTGCAGCTCCGCCCGGGTGCGGACAACGGTGATGGGCATCAGGATTCCTCTCCGGTGGTGTCGCTCGGATCGAGCGCGGCCTCGAGGCGCGCGCGCACGTCCGCGCCGAACAGGCCGCGGCGCTCGGCGCGGACCGCCGTCGCGCGCGCCATGGCCCGGTAGGCCTCAAGGATATCCGCCGAGCCGGTACCGCCGGAGGTGGCCTCCCCCGCCAGCTCGCCGAGCGCCGCGACGTGCTCGGCCACGGTCCCGACGTCCCCGCGGGCCACGGGGCCGGTCAGCGCGGACTCGCCCGCGGCGAGGGCGTTGTCGAGAGAGGCCCGCAGGAGCGGGCCGAGCACGGCCGCGGGGTCCGGGACGCCGATCCGCCCGAGGATCTCGGCCGCTTGGGACGCGAGGGTCACGAGGTGGTTCGAGCCGTGCGCGAGCGCCGCGTGATACGCGACGCGATCTCCCTCCGCGATGACCACGGGTTCGGCGCCCATCTCGACCACGAGGGCCTGGGCAATGGGGAGCATCGCCGGGTCCGCAGTGACGCCGAAGCAGCAGTCCGTGAGCCGGGCGAGGTCCAGGGTCATCCCGGTGAACGTCATCGCGGGGTGGATCGCGAGCGGGATCGCTCCGGCCGCGCGGACGGGGGCGAGGATCCCGACGCCGTGGCGTCCGGACGTGTGCGCCACGAGCTGGCCCGGCTGCCACGCGCCGAGCTTCGCGAGGCCATCCACGAGCGGCCCGAGCGCGTCGTCCGGCACGGCGAGCAGCACGAGCTCGGCCCGCTCGACGATGTCCGGGATCTCGAGGACCGGAACCCCGGGCAGGAGCATCTCGGCACGCTCCCGGCTCGCCTCCGAGACGGCGGAGACGCCGACGACGGCGTGCTGGGCCGCGCGCAGCGCCGCGCCGAGCACGGCGCCCACCTTGCCAGCGCCGATGATCCCGATGCCGAGCCGTCCGGGCCGCTGGGAGCGCCCCCCGGGCTGGGGCGAGATCGGAAGGGTCATGCGTTTCCTCCTGGTGCTGGCCGACCAAGCCTGCGGGCCCGGGCGGCCCGGGCCGCCTGCTCGGCGAACAGGGCCTCAGCGGCGGGTACGGACAGGTGCGGGACGACGGGCCTGACCGGGCCCGGGGTCGAATGGAGCTCGACGCCGGCCAGCCCCAGCCACCGCTCGATCGGCCCCTGTGTGAGGGCGAGCGACTGCGTCCGCTCGTGCGGCACGATCGCGAGGCTCCGGGCCAGCACGCCCGTGCGGGACAGGAGCGCGGTCGAGGTGGCGAGGAAGCCCGTGCGGCGCCACGCGAACGGGTCCACCCACCGCGCGGGCGGCGGCGAGTGCACGAAGCCCCAGTCCACCCCGGATCCGGTCATGCCCGCCTCGAACGCTGCCCGCGCGGCGCCCGGATCGATCCCGGGATCCGGGAGGATGAGCCCGAGGACGCGGAACACGTCCTCGGCGGTCCCGACCGGCAGCACCGTCGACTTGGACCCCTCACGCTCCGAGGTGTGCCGGTATCCCGCGACGTTCACGTGGACGGACCACCACCCGAGCGGCCGCCACAGGAGCGGCTGGCGGATGAGGATCGCCTGGATGCGCCCGGCGGGGACGGTCTGGCTGCGGGTCTCGAGGAGCCCGCGCGAGAGCCGGAGCCCGTCGCCGCTGGCCATCACCCTGAAGTTCCAGAACGAGCTGATCCGGTTCCACACGGTGACCGCGCCGCCGAGCAGGGCCGGGATGAACGCGGCGCTCAGCGCGCGGACGCCGAGGGTCACCTCGAGCACGATCCCGGCCGCGGAGATTGCGGCGGCGACGATGACGAAGGGCGTGAGCGCGGTCGAGGCGAGGATCCGCGCCACCGAGGCCTGCGCCACGAGGGTCTCGGGCACCGGTGCCGGGGCGGGCGCGGACACTGCCGGAGGGGGCACGGACGACGGCGGCTCCCCGCCCGCGCGTGCCGCCTCGCCGGGGCTCGTCGGAACCTCAGGCTGCTGGGCGGCCCGGGCCGCGACGGCCGCGGCCAGCACGCTGGCCCGCAGCTGCTGCGCCTCCGCAGCGGGCAGGAATGAGAGGCGCAGGGCGTTCCCGCTCGCGTCGGCGACCTCGAAGCGCAGCTCGGCAAGGCCGAAGAGCCGTGCGAGGAACGGCTGGACCACGTCCACCGCCTGGATCCGGTCCAGCCGTGCCTGCCGGTGCTGGCGGAACACGATACCGCTCTTCACCCGCACGGTCGCGGTGTCGACGAGGTAGCGCGTGGTCAGCCAGGAGAGCACGAACCCGCCGCCGACGAGCAGGATCACGGCGCCACCCAGGCCAGGACAGGGGTGGGGACCCCGCTCCACCAGCCGCGCATCGGCTCGCCCGTGAGGATCGACTGCATCCAGTCGCGGCCGATGCCCACGAACAGCGCCACGAGCAGGATCCAGCCGCGAACCCACGGGGAGAGGGGATGCACGCGCCGCCACGCGCCGCCGGGCGCGGTGGGCGGAGGGGCCGCGGACTGCGAAGGTGGCACGGGAGCGGCGGGCGAGCTCACAGCCCCGCCAGCCGGGCCTCGCCGCGGGCGCTGAGCTGCTCGCGCAGGCGCGCCGCCTCACCGTCGGGCAGGCCCGGGATCTCGGCCTTCGTGGCGGCCGCCGCCGTGTGGAGCTTGACCGTGGCGAGGCCGAGGGCGCCCTCAAGGGGGCCGACCGACACGTCGACGTACTGCATGCGCCCATACGGCACCACGCTCACGCGGCGTAGGAGGAGGCCTCGACGGATCAGGAGGTCGTCATCCCGCTCGGCGTAGCCCATCGCGCGGACCCGTCGTGGGGTGAGCGCGATCTGAACGGCTCCCCACACGAGCACCGCGACGGGCAGGCCGAGCGTGAGCCAGGCCGGAAGCGAGAGGATCCTGGCGGAGGTCGCCGCCCACGGGATGCAGGCGATCGCCGTCCAGACGACGGTCGACAGCGCCGCCGTGGCCAGTCGGAGCGTCCGGTACCGCGGGTCGAGCCGGCGCCACTCGATCCCGGCTGGGTCGATCGCCAGGCGCGGGGTCCTAGGCAAGTCCGCCCTCGGCATCCGGCGCTCGCCCCCCATCGGCGTGCCCCTCGTCCTCGTCGCCCTCCTCCGGGGGGATCCGGCAGAACCGCTCGACGATGAAGCCGATGGCCACCATGACGACTCCGCCGAGGATCATGAACAGCGCCGTCTCAACCAGAGGCGTGCCTGCCCTGGTCGCCAGGAACGGGACCTGGTCCGCGATCACCCCGCCATGCCACCCGAGAAGCACCGCGCCCGCATACGCGCACGCGTGGGCGAGGACCAGGGTACGGGCCGCGAAGATCGGATCGAGCATGTGCGTGCGGTGGCCGGTGCGCCACCGGAGCACCCTGATCCCGAGCACGAGCGTGACCACGGCGATCACGGCCATCGACCCGAGCGCGCTGATGGGCAGGACGGGGGTGGCGGCCGAGGCCCGCATCGCGAGCGAGTTGGCGGCGACCCCCACGAGGCCCACCACGATCGCGACGAGCACGAGCGCCCACGGCTTGAGGGGCTTCACTGGCTCCCCCCGTCCGTGAGGAGGTCGTATCCCTCGAGTCCCTCCGCATCCTCGCAGTCCGCGAGCAGCCCCACGATGGGGTGGCCCTCGAGGACCGCGAGGGGATCGATCATGACCCACGGGTACAGCACGAACGCGCGTTCCGCGGCACGGGGGTGCGGGATCGTCAGGTCGGGGTCGTCGAGGCGGAGGTCACCGTACGTGATGATGTCCACGTCCAGCGTCCGCGGGCCCCACCGGACCTCTCGGGTGCGGTGGTGCTTCGCCTCGACCTCGTGGCAGTGCTCGAGGAGCTCATACGGGCCGAGCGTCGTCTCCACGATCAGGACCATGTTCAGGAAATCCGGCTGCCCCTCGGGTCCGCCCACCGGCTTGGTCTGTACCACGGGCGAGACGTCCACGAGGCGCACCTCGGGCCGGTCCACAAGGTCCGCGACGGCCTCCGCAAGAGTCTCCGCCCGCGCGCCGAGGTTGCTGCCGAGGGCGAGGACGGCCCTGATCCAGCCGTGGTGCTCAGTCTCCACGCCGCCGCTCCCTGAACACGGTCACCGAAACGTCCGCGAACTGGACGGCGATCGGCGCCTTCGGCTTGTGGACCGTGATCTCCACGGCCTCGAGAGGGAACTCCGCCAGGATCGTCTCGGCCAGGCGCACCGCGAGGGTCTCGATGAGGTCCACCGGGTCTCCCCCGACGACGGCGACGATGCGCTCCGCGACCTCGGCGTAGCTGGCCGTCGCGTCGATGCTGTCCGACGACGCGGCCGCGCCGAAGTCCGCGTGCATGACCGCGTCGACGACGAACGGCTGCCCGTCGCGGCGCTCGAAGTCGAGCACGCCGTGGTGCCCGGTCGCCGTCACGCCGGTCAGGGTGATGAGGTCGGGACGGCTGCGCTGCGCCGGCCCGCCGCCCTCGCGGACGCCCACCGGGTCCTAGGCCTTTGCCCGGGCGGCGACCTTGACGGCGTCGAGGTTCGTGGCGACGTCGTGCACGCGCACGCCCCACGCGCCTGCCGCCGCAGAGAGGACGGTGATCGCGGCGGTCGCCGCGTCCCGGGCCTGCGGCGGGGCGGCCTTGCCCGCGGACGTCAGGAGTTCCCCGAGGAAGCGCTTGCGGGAGGCCGCGACGAGCACCGGGTGCCCCAGGCCCATGAAGCGGTCCACGTGCTTCACGAGCTCCCAGTTCTGCGCGCCGTTCTTGGCGAACCCGAGGCCCGGATCGAGGATGATCTTCGAATCGGCCACGCCAGCGGAGCGCAGGCGGTCACGGATCTGGAGGGTCTCGGCGATGACGTCCCCGACCACGTCGCCGTAGGTCGCAAGGCTGTCCATCTCCTTCGAGTCGCCGCGGTTGTGCATGAGGACGTAGTACGCGTCCCGTGCGGCGACGAGCTTGATCATCTCGTCCGTCACCGCGAGGCCAGAGACATCGTTGATGATGGTCGCGCCGGCGTCGAGCGCCTTCTCGGCCGTGGCCGCACGGCGCGTGTCCACCGACACGAGGGCTCCGGCCTTCACGAGCGCCTCCACGACCGGGAGCACACGCTCCTGCTCGAGGTCCTCGGGCACCTCGTCGGCGCCGGGCCGCGTGGACTCCCCGCCCACGTCGATGATGTCCGCGCCCGCGTAGAACATGCGCAGGCCCGCGGCGATCGCGGTGTCCGTGGTCGCGTAGGAACCGCCATCGCTGAAGGAGTCCGGCGTGACGTTGAGGATGCCCATCACGACGGCGCGGTCGCGGGGCAGGCCCGCGAATGTGGCCCGAGGGCGGGGCTTGCGGAGAACGGGCAGGGGCGAAGTGTTGGGCCCGGTTCCGGGCGCGGCTGCGAGAGAGTCCATCGGGGTGGTCACCTTCCGAGAATGAGGCTCATGGCTTCGGCGCGGGTCGCCGGGTCGTGGAGCTGGCCGCGGACGGCGCTCGTCACGGTGTGCGCGCCGGGCTTGCGGACACCGCGCATGGACATGCACATGTGCTCGCAGTTCACGACCACGATCACGCCGCGGGGCTTGAGGTGCCGGACCATTGCGTCCGCCACCTGGCTCGTGAGGCGCTCCTGGACCTGGGGCCGGCGCGCGTAGATGTCCACGAGCCGGGCGAGCTTGCTGAGCCCGGTCACCCGGCCGTCGTGGGAGGGGATGTAGCCCACGTGGGCCACGCCGTGGAACGGCACGAGATGGTGCTCGCACGTCGAGTAGAACGGGATGTCCTTGACGACCACGAGCTCCTCGTGGTCCATGTCGAACGTGACACCCAGGACTTCCTCCGGGTTCTGGTGGAGCCCGGCGAAGACCTCCGCGTAGGCCTTCGCGACCCGCTTCGGAGTGTCCTTCAGCCCGCTGCGGTCGGGGTCCTCGCCCACGGCCAGAAGGATCTCGCGGACTGCGGTCTCGATGCGGGGCAGATCCATGCCCTCCCCCTGGCCGGGCAGCTCGGACACGTCATCGTCGTCGAAGTGGGTCACGTCAATGATCCTAACGGTGCGTGGCTGACAGGTCGGTCACGGGCCGTCAGGCGCCGTCGCGCTGATCCTTCGCATACTCCTGCTCGCCATGCGGGTGGTGGGCCTGGCCGACGTCGAGCGGCTCCTCGCGGCGGGCGGCCGTGGCCTCCTCGCGGGCCTCGCGCTCCTTCCGCTCGGCCTCGGTCTCGACCGGGGGGATGTCCTGGACCGGGCGGGTCTCCTTGGAGAGCCAGATCTCGCGGAAGTCGCGCTTGCGCACGTCCGTGAAGATGTCGGCAATCTCCTTCTGGTTGAGCGTCTCGTGCTCAAGCAGCTGGAGGGCCAGCCGGTCGAGGATGTCGCGGTTCTCCGTGAGGATGTCGTAGGCCTCGTCGTGGGCCTGGTCCATGAGGCGGCGCACCTCCTCGTCCACGACGTACGCGACCTGGTCGGAGTAGTTGCGCTCGTGCGCGGCGTCACGGCCGAGGAACGGCTCCCCGCCGCCCTGGCCGAGCTTGACCGCCCCCACGCGCTCGCTCATGCCGTACTGGGTGACCATCTTGCGCGCGGTCCCGGTGGCCTTCTCGATGTCATTCGAGGCACCGGTGGACGGGTCGTGGAACACGATCTCCTCCGCGACCCGCCCGCCCATCGCGTAGGCCAGCTGGTCGAGGAGCTCGTTGCGGGTCACGGAGTACTTGTCCTCCTCCGGCACCACCATCGTGTAGCCGAGTGCGCGACCACGCGGGAGGATCGTGATCTTGGTGACCGGGGAAGAGTTGCGCAGCGCCGCTGCCACGAGCGCGTGGCCGCCCTCGTGGTAGGCGGTGATCTTGCGCTCGAGGTCCTTCATGACGCGGGAGCGCTTCTGCGGGCCGGCCATGACGCGATCGATCGCCTCGTCGAGGGCGCGGTCGTCGATGAGCTGGGCGTTCGACCGGGCGGTGAGCAGCGCCGCCTCGTTCAGGACATTCGCGAGGTCCGCACCCGTGTAGCCGGGGGTCTTCTTCGCCACCGCCCTGAGGTCCACGTTGGACGCCATGGGCTTGCCCTTGGCGTGGACTCGGAGGATCTGCTCGCGGCCCACAAGGTCCGGGGCCTCGACGGGGACCTGGCGGTCGAACCGGCCCGGGCGCAGGAGTGCAGGGTCGAGGACGTCCGGGCGGTTGGTCGCCGCGATGAGGATGACGTTCGTCTTGGGGTCGAAGCCGTCCATCTCGACCAGGAGCTGGTTCAGTGTCTGCTCGCGCTCGTCGTTGCCGCCGCCGATGCCGGCGCCGCGGTGGCGCCCCACGGCGTCGATCTCGTCCACGAACACGATCGCCGGGGAGTTGGCCTTGGCCTGCTCGAAGAGGTCGCGGACGCGGGACGCGCCGACGCCCACGAACATCTCCACGAAGTCCGAGCCGGAGATGGAGAAGAACGGCACGCCGGCCTCGCCGGCCACCGCGCGGGCGAGCAGGGTCTTGCCGGTCCCGGGAGGCCCGTACAGGAGCACGCCCTTGGGGATCTTGGCGCCCACGGCCTGGAACTTGCCCGGCTCCTGGAGGAACTCCTTGATCTCGTGGAGCTCCTCGACCGCCTCATCGGCACCGGCCACGTCCGCGAACGTCACCTGCGGCATGTCCTTGGTGATCATCTTGGCCCGGGACTTCCCGAACTTCATGACCTGGCTGCCGCCGCCCTGCATGCGCGAAAGCAGGAACCAGAACAGCGCGCCCAGCAGCACCACGGGGATCAGGAGGGACAGCATCGAGCTGAACCAGTTGTTCTCCACGGGCTGGTCGGAGAAGCCCTGCGGGAGGTTCGCGTTGTTGATCGCAGTGATGACGTCGTTGCCGCGCTGCGTGATGAAGTAGAACTGGACGTTCTTGCCCTTGTCCTGCCCGTCCACGACATAGTCGTCCTTGAGGACCATGTCCACGCGCTCGTCGCCATTGAAGATCTTGGCCTGCGCGACCTTGCCGTCCTTGATGAGGGACAGGCCGACCGAGGTGTCCACGCGCGTGCTTCCGCCCGGCGCGAGCGTGCCGAAGGCCAGCAGGAGCAGGACGATCACGACGATGATCCAGATTCCCGGACCCTTGACGAAGCTCTTGACTTTCATGAACTCGGGGCTGTGCCCCGTCCCTTCTCCTCATGCACCGCTGCGCTCACGCCGGCCGTGCACATCCGCGCTGTGCCCACCAGCATGACACTGTTCGGAACCGTTCACGCACGGCCCGGCGCAAAAGTTCCCCTTCCCGGCGCAATCATCTCCGCGGTGCGCTGAGGGCGAAACTGGACCTCGCGCCGTCGTGCGTCACATCGGGCGCCACGACGCGCGTCACATCGGGCAGGAGCCCGGGTGGGCCTACTCGTAGACGTGGGGCGCGAGCGTGCCGACGAAGTCCAGATTCCGGTACTTCTCGGCGTAGTCCAGGCCGTAGCCCACCACAAACTCGTTGGGAATATCGAAGCCCACGTACTTGACATCGATCTTGACCTTGGCCGCGTCCGGCTTGCGGAACGCCGTGCAGATCTCCACCGAGGACGTGCCCCGCGACTCGAGGTTCGTCTTGAGCCATGAGAGGGTCAGGCCGGAGTCGATGATGTCCTCGACGATGAGGACGTGCTTGCCCATGAGGTCGGTGTCGAGGTCCTTGAGGATCCGCACCACGCCCGAGGACTGCGTGCCCGAGCCGTACGACGAGACCGCCATCCAGTCCATCGTCACGTGGGAGTGCAGCGCACGGGCCAGGTCCGCCATGACCATGACGGCGCCCTTGAGGACGCCCACGATGAGGAGGTCGCGGCCCTCGTAGTCGCGGTCGATCTCGGCGGCGAGCTCCGCGATGCGGTTCTGAATCTCGTCCTTGGTCTTGAGGACGTGCTTGAGGTCTGACTGGACGTCTGTCGATTCCACGTGCGGCTCCTGTGGGTCAGCGGTGCGATACCAAGACTAGCCTCCCGGGGCGGCCGCGGTACGCGCTCACGTGGCCGGGCACCTCGACCGGGCCGGCCGACCCGCGCCTTTCGAGGAGTCGCTCCACCGCGCCGAGGCGCTCGAACGTCGGCTGGCCGCCGATCTCCGTCACCGCGAGCGCCAGGACCCGGCCGCGTAATGCCGGCGGCAGCTCGCGGAGCGCGTCGATCGGGAGGTCGATGCGAAGCACGACGGCGTCCCCTCCCCCCGCACCCGGGGTCACCTCCCTGTGTTGAGGGGTCATGTCCCTGCGGGCGGACCCGATCTCGGCGTCACCGGACCCGATCTCGGCGTCACCGGACCCGATCTCGGCGTCACCGGACCCGATCTCGGCGAGGGCGGTGAAGGTGCGGCGTGCCTCGTCGTCGAGGTAGTCCGCGTCGGCGCCCAGGAGGGCAGCCGTGCGGGCGAGCCCCTCCGCGACGCCCGGACCGAGCTCGGCCTCGAGAAAGGGCATGATCGCGCTGCGCACCCGGGAGCGCATGAACCGCGGGTCCTCGTTGGTCGGATCGAACCACGGCTCGAGGCCCTCGGCGACGCACACGTCCAGCGTGTCCGCGCGCCGCAGCCCGAGGAAGGGCCGCACGAGCAGCCCCCGCACCCGCCGCATCGCGCCCAGGGAACGCGGCCCCGAGCCGCGGGCGATCCCGAGCAGAACCTGCTCGGCCTGGTCGTCGAGCGTGTGGCCGAGCAGCACCGCCCCCGCGCCCCACGCCTCGGCCTCACCGGCGAGCGCGGCGTGCCGGGCCGTCCGCGCCGCCGCCTCAGGCCCCTCCCCCGTGAGCTGTACGTCCACGGCGGCCACCCGCACCGGCGACAGGCCCAGCTCGGCCAGCACGCGCGCCGTCGTGCTGGCCACCTCGCCGGAGCCCTCCTGAAGCCGGTGGTCGACGACGACGGCCCCGGCCTCGAGCGGGTGGCTCGCTCCGCCGTGGCCACGGACCGCGCCGCGGCGCGCGTAGTGGGCCACAGCCGCGGCAAGCGCGAGGGAGTCGGGCCCGCCGGAACACGCGACGAGGACCCGCCCAGGCCACCCGGCCTCCTCGAGTGCCGCCCTCACGGCGCTGCGCGCGGTGCCGACCGCCGGGTGCAGCCGTCGCCGCGCGGGTGAGGCCGAGTCGCGGGCAGGGTCGAGGGCGGGCCCGCCGTCCGCGGAGTGGCCGGCAGCGGAGGGACCGGCCGCGCTCACAGCCCCATCCGGGAGATCCACGCCGCGGGGTCGTGGATCTCCTCCTCGGTCGGCAGGTGCTCGGCGGCCTCCCACACGCGGTTGAACCCGGCCATCCCGACCGCGTCCACGACGTGCCGGACGAACTTCTGCCCGTCCGTGTACTGGCGCATCTTCGCCTCGATGCCGAGGAGCCGGCGCACGAACGTCTCGAGCGGCCCGCGGTTCTCGCTGCGGCTCTGGAACCGCTGGCGGATGGTCTTCACGCTCGGCACGACGGACGCGTCGATCGCGTCCATCACCACGTTCGCGTGGCCCTCGAGGAGGCTCATCACCGCGGTGAGGTGGGAGATGGCCGCCTTCTCCTCGGGGTCCTGGAGCAGGTCGAGGATGGCGCCCTTGCTGGGGAGCTCCGCCGCGCCGCCGGTGCGGTCGCGCAGGGACTTGGCGGCCGCCGTCGCGCGCTCCATGAGGTTGTCCATGTTGCCGACGAGGCTCTCGCTGAGCTTGGAGATCTGCTCGATCATGTGCCCGCGCAGCCACGGCGCGGCCGCGAACTGGACGCGGTGGGTCTGCTCGTGGAGGCACACCCAGAGCCGGAAGTCCTCGGGGTCCACGCGCAGCTCGCGCTCCACATGGACGATGTTGGGGGCCACGAGCAGCAGCCGCCCGGCCGGGGGCAGCGTGGACCCGGGCGCGAGCGCGGCGAACGGCTCGTACTGCCCGAGGACGCGGCTCGCGAGGTACGCGAGGATGACGCCGAGCTGGGCGCCCGTGATGGCACCGCCCACCTTGGCCGCGGCCGGCGTCAGCTCGCTGGCCTTCTTCTCCACGAGCTTGGTCAGGACGGGGCCCATCATGACCTCGAAGCCCTGCGCGTTCGCCTTGGCCCACGAGGCGCGGTCCACGATGAGCAGCTGCGAGTCGCGCAGGTCCTCGGCCGCGGCGAGGCCGGTGATCCGGTGGACGTGGTCCACGGACGCATCCGCCTGGCGGCGCAGGCTCTCGACCGCCTCCCGCGCCTCTGCGGCACTCAGCGACGGCCCCGGCGGCGCAAGGCGGGCCGCCGTGGAGGCTGCGAGCTCCCAGTTGATCAGTTGGCCGGCCATCTGCGGGGCATCCATGGCACCATTCGACCACACCACGCCGACAATCCGCTGTGCCCGCGGCCCTCTGATCGGCCCCGTTCGCGGCAGGCGATCAGCGACCTCGGGTCACGGGCCCCCGGGCCGTCACCCGCGGCAGCCGCACCCGGCCAGCGCGGCCACGCCGGCGTCGATCGCGGCGACGGCCTGCTGGCGCGCCGCCGGGTCGAGGCCGTTCGCCACGAACGAGAACACGAGCAGCCGCCCGTCAGCATCCACGAGGTACCCGCTCAGCGCCGTCACCGTGTTGAGTGTGCCCGTCTTGGCGCGCACGACGCCGGCCCCTCCCGCCGTCGTCGTCCCGCCGAAACGCCCGGCAAGGGTGCCGTCGAGGGCAGCGACGGGGAGACCGTCGAGGGCAGCGCGGAGACGGGCGTCCGGGCCGGAGGTCATGGCGCGGACCAGGCCCGCGAGAGCCGCGGGGGCCGCCCGGTCCGCGATGGCGAGCCCGCACGCGTCCGAGAGCTGGAAGCCGTCCGTGCTGCCGAGAATCCGCGTGGCGGCGGCCTTGAGCGCGGCGACCGCCCCGTCGTTGCTGGCCGGGCCGCCCGCGGCGTGCGAGGCGAGACGGCCGAGCACCTCGGCGGCGTAGTTGTCCGACTCGCGCAGCGCGTAGCCGGCCTGCTCGGCGATCGTGGCGCTGCGCACGGACGCGACCTCGGCCGCACCCGACGGCGCCGCGGCCCGCCCGACCCCGTCCGCGACCTTCACTCCGGACGCCGCGAGGTCCTTCGCGAGCTCGGCCCGGAACGCGTTCGCCGCGTCCATCGCGGAGTCCTTGGGCCGCGGCCCGTTGGCGCCCGGGGCCGAGCGCCCGGCATTGAGGGCGAGGGCGTAGATGGGTGCCATCTCACCGGCGTCGACGTCCTCGGTGGCCCACGCCGGGTTGAGCGCGGGACCCGTGAAGAGCGTGTCGTCGAGGCGGATGGTCAGGGTGCTGGGCAGGGCGGCGGGTCCCGAAGCGGCGGTCCCCGAAGCGGCCGGCGACGGCGCCCCGGACGGCGAGGCTCCGCCGTCGTGCGTCCCGGTGAGCGCGGCGGCGGTCTCCGCGGCGAGCGTTGCCATCCCGGCCCGGCCCATGACCGCGCCCGGCTGGGACGCGCCCGCGCCGAGCATGACGTCGCCGCCGCCCACCAGCACGAGCGTCCCCGGGTCGGCGCCGCGCACCACCTTCGTGGTGAGCGTCGCGTC
Source organism: Sinomonas cyclohexanicum (assembly GCF_020886775.1). GTDB lineage: Bacteria > Actinomycetota > Actinomycetes > Actinomycetales > Micrococcaceae > Sinomonas > Sinomonas cyclohexanicum. The sequence goes on along the minus strand of NZ_AP024525.1, from coordinate 311,776 downwards.
CGGGCCGAGCGTCGTGAGGACGGCGGAGGCCGTGAGCAGCTTGAGGTTCGACGCCGGGATGCTCGGCTGCTCGCCCGAGCGCGAGTACAGCGTCTGGCCGGTCGCGCCGTCGAGGACCGTGCCCGCGACGCTGCCGGAGCCGGGGACGAGCCGGGCGTCGAGCTCCTTGGACAGGGCCGCGGAGTCGGGCTCCGGGGCGGTGGTGGAGAGCGGCGTGGCGCCCGCGAGGGACGGGGCGGACGACGGCGGCACGAGCCACGCGGGGGTCGTCGCCGTGGGCGTGGGGTCGGGGAAGAGCTGGCCGTGCACGTCAGTGGCCGCGCCCGAGGAGAGCATCCCGACCGCTGCGAGCACCGCCACGGCCAGCGCGGACGCGATGAGCGCCCACAGGCTCCCGCGGAGCGTGCGGCCGCCGCGCTCGGATGTCATGAAGCGCTCCGTCCTCGGGTGCTGTGGCCTCGGGACGGAGATCGAGGACCCCGGGGCAGATATCCTTCATGGTAGTCGCCGCCGCGGCCCGCCCCTGTGAGCTGGGCCGGACGGCCGCCAACCGACCGCCATCCGGCCCGTCCGGGCCAGGCAAGGAGCACCATGAAGCACGATGTGACGATCGAGATCCCGCGCGGCTCGCGCGTGAAGTACGAGGTGGACCACGAGACGGGCCGCGTCCGCCTCGACCGCGTGCTGTTCACCTCGATGCAGTACCCGACCCACTATGGGTTCTTCGACAACACCCTCGGCGAGGACGGCGACCCGCTCGACGCGCTCGTCTGGTACCCGGACGTCGACCTGTTCCCGGGCATCGTCCTCGAGGCCCGCCCGATCGCGATCTTCAACATGGAGGACGAGTCCGGCGGCGACGCCAAGCTCGTGTGCGTCCCCGCCGACAAGCGGTTCGACCACATCCAGGAGGCCTCCGACCTCGACGAGTGGCTCATCAAGGAGATCGAGCACTTCTTCTCGCGGTACAAGGACCTCGAGCCGGGCAAGTGGGTCAAGCCGGCCGGCTGGGCCGACCGCGCCGCCGCCGAGGCCGAGCTCGAGGCGTCCATCAAGCGCTTCGGCGACGCCCACTGACACCACGGAGCCTGACCGCAGGGACACCGGCTGCCAAGCTGGCCGCTCAGCAGTGAAGAGGTGGCCACTCGACGATCTGACCCGTCGAGTGGCCACCTCTCGCATGTTCGGCGGCCACCTCTCGCCCTCCGCGGGACGCCGCCGCTAGGCTCTCGCCATGTACACGGTCACGATCAACCAGCGCGACCGCGCCGCCGGGGACCGCGTCCCCGAACTCCTCAGGGCCCTCGCCCGGCTGCAGCCGGACGTGCCGTTCGACCGGACCGTCGGCGACGAGGCGCAGGCCATCTTCACTGCCCCCGGTCCCGCCGTCGACGCCGCCCTCACCGCCCTGCGGCCCGACGCGTGCGGGGACGTGCGCTGGAACGTCGGAATCGGCGTCGGGCGCCTCGACGAACCGCTGCCGCTCGGCGTCGCCGACGCCCGCGGGCCAGCGCTCGCACACTCGCGGCGCGCCGTCGAGCGCGCCCAGGCGAGCGGCGAGGGGCCTGCGATCGCGGTCGAGGGCCCGGACGCTGCCCTCGCGCACGACGCCGAGGGGGTGCTTCGCCTGCTCGGGCTCGCCATCGTGAAACGCACCACGGCGGAATGGCGGGTACTGGACCTCCTGACTCCGGGGGTCCGGGGGCAGCAGAAGGCCGTGGCGGAGGCCCTCGGCATCACGACCCAGGCGGTGTCAAAGGCGATCGCCCGCGCGCACTGGCCCGAAGAATGGGCCGCCCGGCCGGCCGCCACGCGGCTTCTCGGGCTGCTCGACGCGGCTCACTGACCGGACAGAACCCCGCAACCGACCGCATGGGATCCAGCAGCGGCGAGGGGCCGCCATCGTGGGTGGGCGCCTACAGCAGCGACCGGAGGATCGCGGCGGCACCGTCCTCCTCGACGGGTGCAGTGACCTCGTTCGCGGCGGCCTTGACCTCGGCCGGCGCCTGGCCCATGGCGACGCCGCGGCCGGCCCACTGGAGCATCTCGATGTCGTTGCGGCCATCGCCGATGCACACCGTGTCAGCGCGGTCCACGCCGAGGAGGCTACGCACGTGCTCGAGCCCGCTGGCCTTCGTCACTCCGTGCGCGGCGATGTCGAGCCACGCAGTCCACCCGACGGAGTAGGTCACACCGTGGAGGCCGATGGACTGGACGGCCTCGCCGAACTCCTCGGCCGTGGCATCGGTCGAGAACACGACGAGGCGGACGGCCTCGGCCTCGAGCAGCTCGCCGAAGGACACGCCGCGGGCCTCGACGCCGAAGCTCGCGTCCTGGAACCGCTCGGTGGAGAGGAAGTTGCCCTCAATGTCCTCGAGGGCGTACTTCGCGTTGGGGAGGCGGTGGCGGAGGGCCCTGAGGGCGGGGGCCGGGTCGAAGGAGCGGCGGTCGATCACGGTGTAGCCGCCGTTCGCGCCCGCATGGATCTGGACGACCACACCGCCGTTGCTGCACACGGCGTACCCGTGGTCGACGCCGAGGAGCTCGACGACCGGCAGCGTCGCGCCGAGGGAGCGCCCGGTCGCGATGACGACCTCGTGGCCCGCGCCCACGACGGCGGCCCCGGCCTCGCGGATGGCCGGGGACATGTGGCCGTAGTGGTCCACGAGAGTACCGTCCACGTCGAGGCCGATGAGCTTGCGATTCATGGTGATGAGCTGGTCATCGATGCCAGCGTTCAGTGTTGTTGTCATGGCTCTAGTGAACCATCCCGCGCTGGGGGGCTCTGGGGAATCCGGCGCCCCGACCGTGAACACAGGGTGAATACTCACAGGCTCGGGTGAATATTCACAGCCCCGCCCACAGTGTGAGTGTTCACCTTCGGGTGCGGTGGGTTGCGGGTCTCCCCCGCCGCATCCCGGTCAGTACACGCACCACGCCATACCCGGCCGCTCGGATCTCGTCCTCGCGCAGATTCTCCGCGACCACCGCCTCGGCCGCGGACTTCCCCGAGAGTTCCCGTGAGCGGAGGTACTTCTGGAGTCCGTCGAATTCGCCTACGAGCTTGAGCTTCGGCCAGCAGAAGTCCGCCCGGGCGATCCACCGCCCGTCCCGCGTGATCGATACCTGAAGCTGCGGCATCTCGAACCCGAGCTCCCACATGAGCGCGCGGCTGAACGATTCACCCACAGACTCCGAGCCGGCATCGGCGAAGTCGAGCACACCCCCGGTCCGTGCGCGAGCGCTCGCGGTGGGCAGCGAAGCCTGGAGGGCGCGGAGCTGCCCGGCCGTGCGCCGCACCTTGAGCCCATCGCGCCCGGCGAGGAGCGCATCCACGACAACCACAGCCTCCGTGAAGGGCAGGCGGTGGATGGTGTCCGCGAACGCCGCGTCGAAGGGCTCCATAGCCAGCGAGAGCCCGAGATGGGGCACCGTGAGACGGTTGGCGGATACGGGCTCCCACCAATGCTTCGCCTCGGGGTAGCCCTGCGGCAGCATCTGCCCCCGCCGGGACGCGGTCCAGGCCTTGAGCGCCACTGATTCATTCCCGTAGATCCCGGCCGGCCGGGTCGACCCGCTTCGTGCCCGGCTCGTCGTCCGGTAGCGGACGTGCGTCGGCGTCCGGGCAAACTCCACGCCCCATGCCATCAGCGCGGTCTCCCGGCACAGCACTGGCGACGGTCCCGCTGCGGCGAGTGACGCCGTCGTGATGGCGTAGCGGTCAGCTGCGGTCCCGGAGAGCCATTCATCCGTCGGCAGGTATACGCCGCGCCGCGGCCGCACAAGACGCCCGGCCGCGTAGGCGCGGCTCAGGTCGCGCGAGCTGCGCCCCGTCCGGTGCTGGGCTGTCGACGTCTCGAACTGCACGCTGGGGAATCTCATAGGACCACCCAACCGGAGCCACGATGCTGGCGCCACCGGCACCGGCACACCTGTGGACAACGGAAGTGACCTCAGGTTTTGGACATGACCCCGCGCCGTGGCGTGTGGTCATGTCCAAAACCTGAGGTGAACCGCCGTTGGTGACTTACAGGACGGGGAGGACCTCGAGGCCGCCGAGGTACGGGCGGAGGGCGGCCGGGACGTTGACGGAGCCGTCCGCATTCTGGTGGTGCTCGAGGATGGCGACGATCCACCGGGTCGTCGCAAGGGTGCCATTGAGGGTTGCGACGGCGCGGGTCCCCTTCGGCGAGCCGTCGGCGTCGAGCACCCGCTCTCGGATGTTGAGGCGGCGCGCCTGGAACCCCGTGCAGTTCGACGTGGAGGTGAGCTCGCGGTAGCGCCCCTGGGTCGGGACCCAGGCCTCGCAGTCGAACTTGCGGGCGGCGCTCATGCCGAGGTCACCGGCGGCGGTGTCGATGACACGGTACGGCAGCTCGACCTTGGCGAGCATCTCCTCCTCCCACGCGAGCAGGCGGGCGTGCTCGGCCTCGGCATCCTCGGGGTCGCAGTAGATGAACATCTCGACCTTGTTGAACTGGTGCACCCGGATAATCCCCCGGGTGTCCTTGCCGTGCGAGCCGGCCTCGCGGCGGTAGCACGAGGACCATCCGGCGTACCGCGTGGGGCCGGCGGAGAGGTCGAGGATCTCGTCAGCGTGGTAGCCGGCGAGGGCGACCTCGGACGTTCCGACGAGGTACAGGTCGTCCTCGGCGAGGCGGTAGATCTCGGCGTCGTGCTTCACGTCGAAGCCGGTGCCCTGCATCGTCTCGGGCCGCACGAGCGTGGGGGTGATCATGGGGATGAAGCCGTTCGCTACGGCCTGGTCCATGGCCATCGAGAGCAGCGCGATCTCAAGCCGCGCCCCGACGCCCTTGAGGAAGTAGAACCGCGAGCCGGAGACCTTGGCGCCGCGCTCCATGTCGATCGCCCCGAGGAGCTCGCCGATCTCGAGGTGGTCGCGCGGCTCGAAGCCCTCGGCCGCGAAGTCGCGCGGCGTACCGACGGTCTTGAGCACCGCGTAGTCGTCCTCGCCGCCGGCGGGGATGCCATCGATGATGAGGTTCGGGACCACGCGCATGAGCTCGTCCATCTCGGCCTGCGCCTCGTCCGCCGAGGACTGCGCGGCCTTGACCTTCTGCGCGAGGTCCTTGACCTCGGCGAGCAGCGCCTGCTTCTCCTCGCCCTTCGCGGCGGCGACCTTCTTGCCGAACGCGTTCTGCTGGGCACGGAGCGTCTCATACTCGGTCAGGGACCCACGACGGCGCGCGTCCGCCGCGATGATCGAGTCCACGAGCGCTTCGTCCGCCCCGCGGGCACGCTGGCTCGCACGGTACTTGTCGGGGTTCTCGGTAAGGTCCTTGACGTCGATCACGAGTCCAAGACTAGCGGGTCGGGGAGGGCCGGCTCGGGTGCGAGGCGGCGGGTGGCGAGGCGGGCTCGGGCTGCCGGCCGGGCGGGTTAGAGTAACAGCATCATGCGCGGTTGGATCATAGCGGGTGCCGTAGCCGCAGCTGGCGGCTTCGCGGTCGCCAGCTGGTGGAACGTGCGCAGGCTCAAGGAGCAGCACTCCCGCAGCGCGGTGGCCGCGCCGGCCGCGCCGCCGCCGCCGGGACCCCAGCAGGTCGCCATCGTGCTCAATCCCATCAAGCAGCGCGCCCACGAGACCCGGCTCCTCATCGAGGCCGCCTGCCGGGGCGCCGGCTGGCCGGAGCCGCTCGTCTTCCACACCACCAAGCAGGACCCTGGCCACACGGCGGCGCGCCGGGCGCTCGAGGCGGGCGCCGACGTCGTGATTCCCTGCGGCGGGGACGGCACGGTGCGGGTCGTCGCGGAGGCGCTGGCAGGGACCGACACCGCCGTGGGCCTCGTGCCGCTCGGCACGGGCAATCTGCTGGCCCGCAATCTGGACCTGGACGTCACGCACCTCTCGCAGTGCGTGTACACCGCGGTGTTCGGGCGGCAGCGGCGCATCGACACGGCCACCATGACCCTCACGGCCCCAGACGGCGAGACCTCTCGGCACACGTTCCTCGTGATCGCGGGCGTCGGGATGGACGCCGAGATCCTCAGCGACACGAGCGAGGACCTGAAGCGCGTGGTCGGCTGGATGGCGTACACGGAGGCGGGGATCCGTCACATGCCGGGCCAGCGGCGGCGCCGCGTGGAGATCTCGCTCGACGACGCCGATTTCCAGACCCGCCGCGTCCGCAGCGTCCTGTTCGCGAACTGCGCGAAGCTGCCCGGCGGCGTGGACTTCATCCCCGATGCGTACATCGACGACGGGGTGCTCGACGTCGCGATCATGAGCCCGCGCAGCCTCATCGGCTGGATCGCGATGTACGTGAAGATCATGGTCCAGCACAAGCGCCAGCTGCCGGTCATGCAGTTCTACGGCGCCCGCAAGGTCTCCATCCGCGTGCCCGAGCCGATCGAGACGCAGGTGGACGGCGACGTCGTGGGTCCGGCGACGCGGGTGGATGTCGAGGTGCACCCGGCGAGCCTGCTCGTTCGCGTCGCCTAGAGTTCAGCGCACGACGGCGCGCGATCGCCTCACGCAGTCGACGCGACCCGGTAGACACGGTCCCAGTCAAGCGCGGCATCCTCGATGCGGAACAGCTCACGGGCCACGTCCCGGAGCTCGGCGGCGCTGCCGAGCGTGCGCTTCTCGACGGTGGAGGACCCGTCCGGCCCATAGGCCCGCACGCCGAGCTCGAGGTTGGCGAGGGTGAAGCGCCGGGTCTCGGTGAGGATCGCGGCCATGAGCGAGTTCGTGAACCGCGACGCGGGCGAGGTCGAGACGTACCAGTTGGCCATCTGGACGTCGACGGGGGCGTTCGGCCGGAGGTCGACCCCGTACAGGTTCGCCCACGCTCCGTGGAGGCGGCCCTGGACCATGAGGTCGATGGTGGCGGTATCGACCGGCGGAAGCCCCGCCTCGGCCACGTTCACGACGCGGAAGGTGCCGAGCGGCGTCGTGAGGTCCGCCTCCTCGGGCGCGAGGCCCAGCGGGAGGACGCCGGACGGGTTGAACCCGCCGAAGCCGGCGTCGACGAGGTGGGACGCGCCGTCGAGCGTCACGATGGTGACCGCGTGCGTGCGCGGGGGCGAGCCGCTGCCGGGCTCGCGGCCCCAGTACACGCGGCCGAGGTGGTTCTCGACGCCGGGCACGCCCATCTCGGTGAGGGCGCGGGCCATGAGACCGGAGTGCTGGAAGCAGTACCCGCCGCGCTTCCTGCCGAGGACCACGGCCTCGAGACCCTCCGCGGAGATGTCGACGACGCCCCCTGTGGCCGGGGTGAGGTTCTCGAACGGGATCGCCCGGGTGTGGTGCGCGTGGATGGCGGCGACGTTCGGCAGCGTCGGCGCCGCCTCACCGTCGTAGCCGATGCGGGCGAAGTAGCCGGACAGGAAGGTCTCAGCCACCGAGGATCCCGTTCACCCAGTCGCTGGCGGATGCGAAGGCGTCATCGGTGACGTGGTCCTTCACCACCGGGCGGGCGCCGTCGGCGCGCGGGTACGAGCCGAGGAACCGCGTCTGCGGGCTGATGCGGTGGAGGCCGCGGAGGGCGTCGGCGATGCGGGCGTCCTGGACGTGCCCGTCCACGTCGATCGAGAAGAAGTAGTGCCCGAGGTACTGACCGGTGGGGCGGGACTCGATGCGGGAGAGGTTCACGCCGCGGGCGGCGAACTGCTCGAGGATCTCCATGAGGGCGCCCGCGCGGTCCTCGGGCAGCGGGACGGCGACCGAGGTCTTGTCCGCGCCCGTGCGGGGCGGGAGGGCGCCCGGACGGGAGACGAGGATGAAGCGGGTGACGGCGCCGGGGTTGTCCCCGATGTCCGTCGCGAGGACCTCGAGCTCAGGGTGCTCCTCGGCCACGATGGGCGCGCAGATCGCGGCGTCTCCGGGGCGCGAGGCCGGATCGAGGAGGGCGAGCGCGCCGGCGGCCGTCGAGCTCGCGGCGAGGTGGACGGCGTCGGGCGCGTTCGCCGCCGCCCAGCCGCGGCACTGCGCCCACGCGTGGCCGTGGGTGGAGATGCGGCGGATGTCCCCGATGCGTGTGCCGGGCCGGGCGACGAGCACGAACGTGATGGGCACGACCTCCTCCCGCACGATCCGCAGCTCGGGGCCGGTGGCGATGGCGTCGAGGGTCGCGGTGACGCCGCCCTCTACGGAGTTCTCGATGGGCACCATGGCGGAATCGGCGGTGCCGTCGCGCACAGCGTCCAGGGCAGCGTTGACGTTGGTCGCGGGGACGCGCTGGGCCTCGCGGGCGCCGGGGACCTTGAGCAGTGCCGTCTCGGTGAACGTGCCCTCGGGGCCAAGGAACGTGTAGGTCACTGTGTCGCGGCCCGGCCTAGAGCACCGTCGGGGTCTGGCCGTTCTCGGCGACCATGGGCCTGCCTGCCGTGAGCCACGCGTCCATCCCGCCCGCCACGTTGAACGCCGAGTAGCCGTTCGCGACCAGCCACTGGGCCGCCCGGGCGGAGCGGCCGCCGGTGCGGCAGATCACGAGGAGGTCGTCGTCCGGGTCGAGTTCGTCGAGGCGTCCAGGCAGTTGCTCGAGCGGGATGTGGACGGCGCCCTCGGCGTGGCCGGCCTCCCATTCGTAGTCCTCGCGCACGTCGAGGAGGGTACCGCCGGCGGGCAGTGCGTCGACGCGCACGGTCTCGAAATCAGACATCCTCAGCCTCCGAAAGTGGTCTTCCCTCCAGCCTATAGTGGTTCAGACGCGCAGGCGGGCCAGTCCCGCGGCGAACAGGAGGACCATGGCAGGCGACGTGCTCGCGAACCTCGGCATCGGCGTGTTCTCGGTGATCGTGATCGCGTTCCAGTCCTGGCTCGTGGCCGCGATCTCGCGCCGGGTGCTCGGCGTCCCGGTGGGATGGCCGCGCTCGATCGTGGTGGGCATCGTCATGACCTCGAGCCTCGCGTGGGCCGTCCAGTACCTGTTCAAGGCCGCGAACCTCGGCAACGAGAAGGGCCTCAACACCGACCCCGGGGTGGCGCTCGCGTTCGGGGTCATCGCCGCGTTCTGGATCTTCGCGTTCGGCGTGGCCGTCCTCGTGGGCCTCGAGATCGTGGTGCCCACCGGGAGCCTGCCCACGGCCCGCTCGCTCTTCACGGGCTGGGCTGCCCGGCGACGCCGCGGCCGCCGGTACACCGAGGTGGTCGGCATCGCGGCGCGCCATGGCCTCGCGTCCCAGTTCCGCGGATTCCGGCGGCGCGACTCGGCCGGCCAAGAGGCCCGGACCGCACGGTCGCTGCGGCTCGCACTCGAGGAGGGCGGGGTCGCATTCGTCAAGCTCGGACAGATGCTCTCGACCCGGGCGGACCTCCTGCCCGAGCCGTACATCCGCGAACTCTCGCTCCTCCAGACGCAGGTGGCACCCGAGACGTGGGAGGACGTCTCCGGCGCGCTGGACGCCGGGCTCGGGCGGCCGGCGTCGTCCGTCTTCGCGAGCGTCGAGCGGGAGCCGCTCGCGTCCGCGTCCGTCGCCCAGGTGCACCGCGCCACGCTCACGGACGGGACCGCGGTGGTGGTCAAGGTGCAGCGTCCGTCGGCGCGGGCGCAGGTGGAGCGCGACGTCGAGATCATCGTCCGCCTGGCCCGCTGGCTCTCGCGGACCGCGCCGTGGGCGCGGCAGCTGGGCGCGGAGGACCTCGCGCGGGGCTTCGCGGACTCACTCGCGGAGGAGCTGGACTACCGCGTGGAGCTGGACAACATGCGATCGGTCGCGGCGGCGCTGGGCCGGAAGTCCGGGGTCCGCGTGCCCGTCGCGTACCCGGAGTTGTCCGGGCCCACGCTCCTGGTCATGGAGGCCATGCCCGGCCAGCCGCTCACCCGCGCCGGGGACATCCTCGCGGGCCTCGCGCCCGAGGAGCGGTCCGCGCTCGCCACCCGGCTCCTCACCGTCACGCTCGACCAGATGATCACCGTGGGCGTGTTCCACGCGGACCTGCACCCGGGCAACATCCTCGTGCTGCCCGACGGCGGCCTGGGCCTCCTCGACTTCGGCTCCGTGGGACGTCTGGACCCGCAGTCGAAGATGGCCCTCGGCCTGTTGCTGAACGCGATCGAGAACCAGGACAACGTGGGCGCCACGGATGCCCTGCTCGAACTCCTGGACCGGCCCGAGGAGCTCGACGAGCGTGCCGTGGAGCGCGAGGTGGGCCAGCTCATCACCCGGTATCGCGGCGGATTCTCCGGCGCGGGCAGCCAGGAGATGTTCCAGCAGCTGTTCGGGATGGTGATGCGGCACGGATTCGCTGTGCCGCGGCAGATCGCGGCCGCGTTCCGGGCCCTCGGCGCGCTCGAGGGGTCGATCGCGCTCATCGAGCCCGGCTTCGACGTGGTCGGAACCGCGCGCGAGCACGGCCGCCGGCTCATGCACGACCAGCTCGGCCCGGGCGCGCTCAAGGAGCAGCTCGAGGCGAAGGCCATCCAGGCGCTGCCGATGCTCGCCCGGCTGCCCCGCCGGATCGACCGGATCACGGACAGCCTCGAGCGGGGCCGGTTCCAGGTCAACGTGCGCTTCCTCGCCGAGCGCCGTGACCGCGCCTTCGTCACGGCGGTCGTGCAGCAGCTCATCGTCGCGGTCCTCGCGGGCGCCGCGACGATCGGTGCGATCATGCTCATCACGAGCGAGAACGGGCCCATCGTCCCACCGGGCGTGAGCCTGCACGCGATGATGGGCTATTTCCTGCTGTTCGCTGGGTTCGTGCTCTCCCTCCGCTCGGTGGCACTCGTCTTCGCCCAGCGCGGCGACGATGGATGAGCCCGGCCCGTCGGGCACCGAGCCCTGGGGCTCCGCCGTGGGGCTGCGCGACGCGCTCCGGGCCGGCGACGTGTCCGCGCGCGAGGCCGTCGGGTTCTACCTGGACCGGATCGAGTCCCGGAACGGGCTGCTCGGCGCGTTCCTCACCGTCACCTCGGAGCGCGCGCACGACGCCGCCGCTGCCGCCGACTCCCGGCACGCGCGCCTCTCCCGCTCGGGGCGGCCCGATGAGCTGGGGGCGCTGCACGGGATGCCCACGGCCTTCAAGGACCTCACGGACGTGGCCGGCGTGCCCACCACACACGGCTCCGCGGCGCTGGACGCCCGGCCCGCGCCCGTGGACTCGCCCATTGTGGGACTCCTGCGGGGCGCCGGCGTGGTCTCGCTCGGGAAGACCCAGGTGCCCGAGTTCGGGCTCACGGCCTACTCCGAGAACCGGATCGGGCCGCCGTCGCGGAACCCGTACGGGCCGGCGCTGAGCTCGGGCGGGTCCTCCGGCGGGTCGGCCGCGGCGGTCGCGGCGGGGCTCGTGCCGTTCGCGCCCGCCTCCGACGGCGGCGGATCCGTCCGCATCCCGGCCGCCGCGTGCGGGATCGTGGGCCTCAAGGTGGGGCGCGGGCTCATCCCCGAAGGCCAGAGCACGGGAGACGCGGCGCGGCTCGTCGTGGCCGGGCCGCTGGCCCGCAGCGCCGAGGACGCGGCCCTCCTGCTGGACGCGATGGTCGCCGGCGGGCTCCCCGCCGTCGGAGACCATGGGGACGGCGACCGCCGGCGTCCCGGCCACGAGCACAGGGCGAGGCACGCTGGGACCTACGCGGACGCCGTCGTGCGCGAACCGCGGCGGCTCCGGGTCGCGGTGAGCCTCGCGAGCCCGTGGGACGCGCGGTACGAGGTGCGGCCGGAGCCTGACGCACTCGAGGCGCTGCGGCGCGCAGCCGAGGCGCTCGCGGCGGCCGGGCACCTCGTCGTGGAGCACGACGTCCGGTTCGACAACCGCTACCCGGATGCGTTCACCACGGCGTGGACCGCCGGCGTGGGGACGGCGCGGGTCCGGCCCGAGCGGGAGCCCCTGCTGACCCCGCTCACGCGCTCCTTCCGCCGCCGCGCGCAGCAGCGCTCCCACGCGAAGCTCGAGGATGCACTCGCGTTCCTGCGCCAGTTCGAGCGGGACATGGCCGCGCAGCTGGCCGACTGGGACGTGCTGCTCTCCCCCGCGCTCGCTCAGACGCCGCGGCCGGTGGGCTGGTTCAGCGGACCCGAGTGGCGCGCAACCGCCGACGACGACTACCGCCGGCAGTGCGAGTTCGCACCGTGGTCATCGTGGGTCAACGTCGCGGGGCTGCCTGCCGTCGTCGCGACGACGCACTGGACTGCGACCGGGCTGCCCATGGGCGTCCAGGCCGTGGGGCATGCCGGGTCCGAGGCGACCCTGCTGTGCCTCGCGCGGCTGCTGCACGTGGCGGCGCCGGGCGGGTGAGTCCGGGCCGCGTGACCGCGGCCGCGCTCAGTAGGTGTAGCCCCGATTCGACGCGACCCCGAGCACTACGACGAAGAACACTATGAACGCGATGGTCAGCGCGATCCCCACGTATCCCATGATGAGGCCCGCGAGGGCCATCCCGCGGCCCGCGGGCTCGCGGGCGAGGCCCATGTGTCCCAGCACCACGGCAGCGATCTGCGGCAGGATGAAGAACCCGAAGCCCACGTAGACCGCGATGCCGCAGACCATCGACGCGATGCTGAGGCCCTTCGGCTCCGGCGGCCCGTACGCGTACTGGGAGTAGCCCTGGTTGTACTGGGCCGGCTGGCCGTAGGGAGCCTGGCCGTAGGGGGCCGGCGCCTGGCCGTAGGGCGTCTGGCCCGGGTAGCCCTGCTGGCCCTGCGGGTACTGCTGGCCCTGCGCTTGCGGGTACTGGGCGGGGGCGGCGGGGTACTGATGGGCTCCGGGGTAGCCAGTCGCGGGATAGCCCGGGGGCTCCTGCTGGCCCGAGCCCTGCTGGCCGGGCTGCTGCGCGGTCCCGGGGAGCGGCGGCGCGCTGGGCGGGAGTGGCTGCGTCGTGCCCGGCTGCAGCGGCCCGGGCGGGATGGGCTCGGTGGCGCTGTCGCGGTCCTTGTCGAGCGAGACGGGCGGGACGTACGACGGCGGGGTGTACGTCGGGCGCTCGGGGCGCCCCGCGTCGTGGTCGCCGGGCTCACCGGAGGCGGATGGCTCGGGGACACCGCCGTCCTGTTCGGAGGGCCTGGGCTCTTCCGGATCCTGCGACATGGCGTCTCTCCCCCTTGACCTGTGCCTGATGACGTGTGTGCCTGACCTTTGTGCCTGACATTCATGGCCCGACCTGCACGTTTCCTCCAGACTACCCTCGCGCCGCACGCCTTCAAGTGTCGGATGGGGGGTGCATGCTGGAGGCATCTCGCACGAACGCGCGGAAGGGGAACTCTCGATGTCCAGCACCCATGAGGAAGAAGCCCGCCGGCCTGCACCGGTCCCGGACGGGGCGGGATACGATCCGGCATTCCTCGGCACGCCCGAGCCGGTGCCGATGCCCACTGGCCCGGGGCTGCTCGAGCTCACCTACACGCACTTCACCATCCACCACGACCCCGTCCGGCGCATGCCCGCGGCAACTGCCGTGAACATCGACGGGCCCACGCTCGTGGAGATCGCCCGCGGCGGCGAGACGTGGAACCTCGATCCGCGCATCGGCAAGGACCAGCAGTGGGGTCCGGAGCTGTACTCGAACAACCGGTTCGACCGCGGGCACCTCGTGCGCAGGCAGGACCCGCTGTGGGGCGATCAGGACACGGCCGAGAAGGCGAACCTGGACACCTTCCACTACACGGTGTGCGCGCCGCAGGCGGATTACTTCAACCAGGGCCGAGAGCTGTGGCTCGGGCTCGAGGACTACATCCTCGAGCATGCGGGCGCGGACCAGCAGCGGCTGTCGGTGTTCTCGGGTCCCATCTTCGATGTTGGCGATCCCGAGTACCGCGGCGCGAAGGTCCCGCGCAAGTTCTTCAAGATCGGCGCGTGGAACACGGGGCCCGGCGAGACCGGCGCCGCACTCGCGTGCACCGGTTACATCCTCGACCAGTCGGACGGGCTCGACGCCGTGCTCCACGAGGGCGCCCGGGAGGCGCCGCCGCTCGGGCCCTTCAAGACCTTCCAGGTGCCCGTGGCGGACATCGGCCAGCTCACGGGGCTGGACCTCGGCCCCCTCACGGCCGCTGACCACTACTCGGTCCCGCGCGGCGCGCGGGGCATCGCGGAGCGCTGGCGGGAGATCGGGGACTTCGCCGATGTCCAGCTCTGACCCGGCCAGCTCTGACCCCGGTACGGTCCCAGATGCCGTCGGCGCCGCATCCGGGCAGCGGCGACACCGCGGCGTCGTGCCTCCTTACCTCCTCGAACGCCTCGCAACGTGCGACGAGCGGCGGGCCCGCGCTCTACGCGGCGAGGGCCCTCCGAACGGGTGGGCCCAGGACACGCGCGGGATCGAGGCCGTCGCCGAGCTCGCGCGCCGGACGCTCCTCGCAGACGAGCGCATGCGCGAACGACGCTCGTCGCACACCCGCGAGCCCGAGCACAGCATCCTCGCCGAGCCGGGCACGCTGCGCCGCGAGATCAGCGACGCCGAGCGGACCGAGTCGCTCCCCGGGAAGCTGGTCCGCAAGGAGGGTCAGGACCCGGTCGAGGACGCGGACGTCAATCGGGCCTACGACGGGCTCGGGGCCACGTACCGGTTCCTCGAGGAGGTCTTCAGGCAGTCGAGCATCGACGGCGCGGGGCTGGCACTCGAGGGGACCGTGCACTACGGCGTCGGATACGACAACGCGTTCTGGGACGGGTACCGGATGGTATTCGGCGACGGCGACGGGAAGGTCTTCGCCTCGTTCACGAGCTCACTGAGCATCATCGCCCACGAGCTCGGCCACGGCCTCATGCAGCACACCACCGACCTGAGGTACGAGGGCCAGTCGGGGGCGCTCAACGAGTCGTTCGCGGACGTCTTCGGCGTGCTCGTCGAGCAGTTCCACCGCGGGGACACGATTGAGTCGGCCAGCTGGATCGTGGGCGACGGGATCTTCCTGCCCGGCATCAAGGGCGCGGGGGTGCGGTCCATGAAGGCCCCGGGCACCGCCTACGACGACCCGGCCCTCGGCAAGGACCCCCAGCCGGACCACATGGACGGGTACGTGCGCACGCGCGAGGACAACGGTGGCGTCCACCTCAACTCCGGCATCCCCAATCGCGCCTTCTACCTCGCCGCGGAGGCGCTCGGCGGCCACGCGTGGGAGCGGGCCGGGAGGGTGTGGTTCGAGACGATCGCGCTGCGGAAGCTGCCGCTCGACGTCGACTTCCGCGGGTTCGCGCGGGAGACTGTGCGTGTGGCCCGCACCCTGTATGGGCGCGAGTCCGCCGAGGAGAACGCCGTGCGCGCCGGCTGGCGGGGCGTCGGGATCACGGTGCGGCTGACGGAGGCCGGGAAGACCAAGGAAGACTAGGGAGCTCGGGGCACAGGCCAGGCCCGTCATCAGGGGTGTTCATGGGATGAAGATCGAGGTCATCCGCTCGGGCGGTGTCGCGGGGATCCGCCGCACCGGCGCCGTCGAGTTCGCCATGCGCGGGCCCCAGGACCCGGCGGACGCGGAGTGGACCGCGCTCTACCGGCAGGCGCGCAGCGAGCGCGAGCTGCTCCCCGCCGCCGGCGAGGGGACGGACGACGGCGCCCGCTCGCCGTCGCGCGTCAGGGACGCCTTCCAGTGGACCCTCCGCTTCGGACGGGAGCGCATCGAGGTCCCCGACACCTACCTGTCCGGTGCGCTGCGGGAGCTCGCGGAACGGGTCCTGGCCGAGGGCGCCTAGTGACGCCATGCCGAAATCTTTACCCTGCCGACACCCTTTCGTTGCCTTCTCTGCAAAGCTAGGCACATGGCGAACCGTGCGGGCACCGTTGCCCTTCCCAGTGACCTCGTGGACATCACCGCGCTCCTCGACGCGTACTACGACGTGTCCCCGGATCTCGGCGACCCGGGGCAGAGGGTGGCCTTCGGGACGTCGGGCCACCGGGGATCGAGCCTCAAGGCCTCCTTCAACGAGAAGCACATCGCCGCGATCACGCAGGCGATCGTCGAGTACCGGGCCGGGCAGGGCATCCAGGGGCCCCTGTTCCTCGCCAAGGACACCCACGCCCTCTCAGAGCCGGCAACGAACACGGCCCTCGAGGTGCTCGCGGCGAACGGCGTCCAGGTCCTCGTCGACGCGCGCCACGGCTACACCCCGACCCCGTCCGCGAGCCACGCGATCCTCAAGTACAACGCCGGCCGCGCCGAGAATGACCCGGGCCGCGCGGACGGGATCGTCGTCACGCCGAGCCACAACCCGCCGTCGGACGGCGGCTTCAAGTACAACCCGCCGCACGGCGGCCCCGCGGACACGGACGCGACCGGCTGGATCGCCAACCGCGCCAACGAGCTGCTCGAGGGCGGACTCTCCGGGGTCAAGCGCGTGCCCCTCGCGGACGCCCTCGCGGCGGACACGACAGGGCAGTTCGACTTCCTCTCCTCCTACGTGGACGACCTCCCGCTCGTCGTGGACATCGAGGCGATCCGCAACGCGGGCGTTCGCATCGGCGCCGACCCAATGGGCGGCGCGTCTGTGGACTACTGGGGCGAGATCGGCGAGCGCCACCACCTCGACCTCACCGTGGTCAACCCGACCGTCGACCCCCAGTGGGCCTTCATGACCCTCGACTGGGACGAGAAGATCCGCATGGACTGCTCCTCCCCGTTCGCGATGGCATCGCTCATCCAGAAGGTTTCCCAGGGCGCGAACTACGACATCGCCACAGGCAACGACGCCGACGCCGACCGGCACGGCATCGTCACCCCCGACGGCGGGCTCATGAACCCCAACCACTACCTCTCGGTGGCGATCGACTACCTCTACCGGCACCGCACCGGCTGGCGCCCGGACACGGTGGTGGGCAAGACGCTCGTGAGCTCGTCCATGATCGACCGCGTCGCCGAGGGCCTCGGGAAGAAGCTCGTCGAGGTGCCCGTCGGGTTCAAGTGGTTCGTGCCTGGCCTGCTCAGCGGGCAGGGGGCGTTCGGCGGGGAGGAGTCCGCGGGCGCGAGCTTCGTCAAGCGAGACGGCAGCGTGTGGACCACCGACAAGGACGGCATCCTCCTGAACCTCCTCGCCTCCGAGATCCGCGCCGTCACCGGCAAGTCCCCGAGCGAGCTCTACGGCGAGCTGACCGCGAAGTACGGGGCGCCGTCGTACGCCCGCATCGACGCCGCCGCGAGCCGAGAGCAGAAGGCCAAGCTCGGCAAGCTCTCCCCCGAGGACGTCACCGCCACCGAACTCGCCGGTGAGCCCATTACCGCCAAGCTCACGGAGGCGCCCGGCAACGGCGCGAAGATCGGCGGGCTCAAGGTCACCACCGAGCACGCGTGGTTCGCGGCGCGGCCGTCCGGGACCGAGGACGTGTACAAGATCTACGCCGAATCGTTCAAGGGCGCGGAGCACCTCAAGCAGGTCCAGGCCGAGGCCAAGGCGCTCGTGGACTCGGTGATCGGCTGACGCCTGAGCGCCACCTTCTGGAGGTCATGTTCTGGGAGTCACGTCACGTGACCTCCAGAACATGACCTCCAGACGTTTGCGGTGGGTGACCACGGTCATATCCTTAGCAAGGGTAATGAGCTATGCTAAGTATCGATGACTCCCCCGAACCTGACCGACACCGAACCTGACGCCAACCCCGACTCCGCCGAGACCGACGCGAACGCGCCCACCGACATCCTCGAGCTCGCCTCCGAGCTCCGTGCGGCCATCATGCGCACGTCGCGGATCCTGCGCACCCAGGCCAGCGGGGAGGCCGTGAGCCCGAGCCAGATCACAGTCCTCGCCCTCCTGAACAAGCGCGGCCCGCTCACCATGCGGCAGCTCGCCGACATCGAGCACGTCCAGGCCCCCAGCATGACCCGCACCGTGAACCACCTGTGCGAGGGCGGCTACGTGGCCCGCGCCGAGCACCCCACGGACGGCCGCCAGGTCGTGGTCTCGCTCACCGATATCGGACGGCACGTCCTCGAGGAGTCCCGCAGGCTGCGCGCCGTCTGGCTCGCGGGGCGCCTCGAGGGCCTGCCGCCCGCGGACAGGGACACGCTGCACCGCGCCGCCGAGCTCCTGCTGGAGATGAGCGCCAAGTGAAGAGCCGCATGTTCCGCGCCCTCCAGCACCCCAACTACCGACTGTGGGCCGCCGGCGCCCTCGTCTCCAACGTGGGCACGTGGATGCAGCGCGTCGCGCAGGACTGGCTCGTCCTGACACAGCTCACGAACCACGACGGCGCCGCCGTCGGCATCACCACCGGCCTGCAGTTCCTGCCGATCCTCGTACTAGGCCCCTACGCGGGCGTGCTCGGCGACCGGCTCGACAAGCGCAAGCTCCTCCTCGGCACCCAGACCGCGATGGGCTTCCTCGCGCTCCTGCAGGGCGTCCTCGTCCTGACCGGGGCGGCGCAGCTGTGGGAGATCTACGCGATCGCCCTGGCCCTCGGCGTTGCGAGCGCGTTCGACGCCCCGCCGCGCCAGGCCTTCGTCTCGGAGCTCGTGGGCCGCGCAGACGTGCCCAACGCCGTCGCCCTCAACTCCGCCTCGTTCAACCTCGCCCGCATGGCGGGGCCGGGCGTGGCCGGCGTGCTCATCGGCCTGATCGGCACCGGCTGGGTGTTCATGCTCAACGCCGTGACGTTCGTGGGCGTCCTGTTCTCGCTCACCCGCCTCAACGTGGGCCTGCTGCACCGCAGTCCCCCGCTGCCGCGCGGCAAGGGGCAGGTCCTCGCCGGCATCACGTACGTGCGCACGCAGCCGCGGATCCTGCTGATCCTCATCATGGCCGGCCTCGTGGGCACGTTCACCCTGAACTTCCAGGTCACCAACGCCCTCATGGCCGCCGACGTCTTCCACACCGGCGCCGACGCGTACGGCCTCCTCGGGTCCATCCAGGCCATCGGCACGCTCGGCGGTGCGCTCCTCGCCGCGCGGCGGAAGCAGCCCCGGCTGTCCTTGCTCGTCGGATCCGCCGTGGGCCTCGGCGTCGCGACGATGGTCTCCGCTGCCATGCCGAACTACGTGACGTACGCCGTGATGCTCGTGTTCGTGGGCGTGACCGCGCTGACGTTCCTCAACAGCGCCAACACGATCGTGCAGCTCACCACCGACGGGCAGTATCGCGGCCGCGTCCTCGCGCTGTACATGGCGGTGATCCAGGGCGGCACCCCGATCGGCGCGCCGCTGGTCGGGTGGCTCGCGAACGCGGTCGGGACGCGGTGGGCGCTGCTCGCCGGCGGCCTCGCCGCGCTCGCGGCGGGCGCCATCGGGATCTGGGCGCTGGCGCGCTGGGGCGATGGCACGCTCCGCGACCAGCTCCGCGCCGCCTGGGCCGCCCGGCGCGCCGAGCAGGTCGCCACGGGGACGCTCCCGGTGGTACCCCCCAACGAGGGGTCACGTCCCAGCCTTGAGGGGTCACCTGCCACTGCGCACGACGCCGGCCGCTCGCCTCTCGCGGGACGGTCCGGGTCCGCGGCGCGCAGCACCACCCGGACCGCTCGGACGCCGATGGCAACCGGACAGCATCCCATCGTGCCGCCGAGGCCGGACCAGCCGCGGCGGGGAGCGCCCGCACCCCGCCCCTGACCCCGGGTCGCAGGAAGCTGACCCCGCAACGGGCGGCCAGAGACCCCGCAACCCCAGGGACATGACCCCTCAACGCTGAAAGGTGGCCACTCAATCAAGAAGGCCCGGCCACTCGACCGCTGGATGGTCGAGTGGCCAGACCTTCAATGCTGAGTGGCCACCTGTTGTGCGGTGTCGCACCCGCGTCGCGTCAGATGGTCTCGACGACGTCCTCGTACGCGAACTTGGTCTTGGCCGGGCCCCACGCGTCCTCGCCCGGCTGGCCGATGTTGACCACGAGGAAGCTCTTGCGTCCGCCCTCCGGGAAGAACTCGGAATCGATCGCGGCGAAGTCAGCTCCGGTCATCGGGCCCGCCGCGAGGCCGAGGGAACGCACCGCGAGGATGAAGTAGCCGGCCTGCAGATGCCCGTTGTCGCGGCCCGTGCCGTAGCGGAGGGCGTCGTCGGCGTCGAACATGCCCTTGAGGCGCTCCGCGCCGCCCGGGAGGAACGTGTCGAAGCGCTCATGCCACTCGGTGTCGAACGAGAGCACCGCGACGAGGGGCGCGGAGAGCGTCTTGTCCTGATTGCCGCGGCTCATGTGCTTCACGAGCCGCTCTCGCGCCTCAGGAGAGCGCACGTACGTGACGCGCAGCGGCTGATTGTTGAACGCCGTCGGGCCGAACTTCGCGAGCTCGTAGATCGCCTGCGCCTGCTCATCGGTGACCTCGCCCGTGAACGTGTTCGCGGTGCGGGCCTCGACGAAGAGCGCGTTGACGGCGGCGTCGTCGAGCGCGGCTTCCTGGTGGGCGATGCTCATGTGTCTCCTCCCGGCGGCCCGGCGGCCGCCCTCACAATGGTGACAACCCGGCGTCGCACGTCCCGCATCCCGTGACGCTCGGTGACATTGGGCACACCCCCGGGACCGCCGCACGACGCCGCCCGCCCCCTGCCGCGCGAGCCCCGCCGCGGCGTCGTTCGCCCCCATCGTTCCGCGCGGTGGCACCGAGTATGATGGCCCCCGGCATCCCCGCACCCCCACGCTCGAAAGGCGCCCGATGAGCCTGCTCGGAACCAGATGGACCCTCCACGGTGACGGCCGCTCCGTCCGCCCTGGGGAGGTCGTGGCGCCCCACGAGCGGCTCGCGTGGCCGATCACGATCGGGATCGGGCTCCAGCACGTCGTGGCGATGTTCGGCGCGACGTTCCTCGTGCCGATCCTCACGCACATGCCTCCGGCCACAACCCTGTTCTTCTCCGGCATCGGCACGCTCCTGTTCCTCGTGATCACGCGGGGGCGGGTGCCGAGCTACCTCGGGTCCTCGTTCGCGTTCATCGCCCCGATCCTCGCATCGCAGCAGCAGTTCGGAGTGGCGGGGGCGCTCGGCGGCGTGGTGGTGGCCGGCGTCGTGCTCGCCGCAGTGGGGGCGGTGGTTCAGGCGTTCGGCGCGCACTGGATCAACATCGTCATGCCGCCCGTGGTGACCGGCACGATCGTGGCGCTCATCGGGCTCAACCTCGCGCCCGCCGCGAAGCAGAACTTCGACGCCGCTCCCGTCACCGCGCTCGTCACGCTGCTCGCCATCATCCTCGTCTCGGTGCTCTTCCGCGGGATCGTGGGGCGGCTGAGCATCCTCGTCGGCGTGGTGGTCGGGTACCTCGTGGCCGTGTGGCGCGGTGAGGTGGACTTCTCCAAGATCGACGCGGCCGCGTGGATCGGGCTGCCGCACTTCCAGACGCCCTCGTTCCACCTCGGCGTGCTCGGGCTGTTCGTGCCGGTGGTGCTCGTGCTCGTCGCCGAGAACGTGGGGCACGTCAAGAGCGTCGCCGCGATGACCGGTGCGAACCTCGACGACATGGCTGGCCGCGCCCTCATGGCCGACGGCGCCGCGACCGTCCTCGCCGGGATCGGCGGCGGCTCCGGCACCACGACGTACGCGGAGAACATCGGCGTCATGGCCGCGACCCGCGTGTACTCGACGGCCGCGTACTGGGTGGCGGGCATCGCCGCGCTGCTGCTGAGCTTCTCGCCCAAGTTCGGCGAGCTCATCGCGACCGTGCCCGCGGGCGTCCTGGGCGGCGCCGCGACGATGCTGTACGGCATGATCGGCGTGCTCGGCGTGAAGATCTGGGTGCAGAACCGGGTCAACTTCTCCAACCCGGTGAACATCACCACGGCGGCCGTCGCGCTGATCGTGGGCATCGCGGACTACACGTGGAAGATCGCGGACCTCGCGTTCGCTGGCATCGCGCTCGGCTCCGCCGCCGCGCTCGTGATCTACCACGGCATGACCGCCCTCGCGCGCTGGCGCGGGACCGCCACCGACGACGCCGTGGAGGCCGCTCCGGCGGCCGCAGAATAGCGCCGCAGCGTGGCCGGCGCGCGGTGGCCGCAGAATAGGACCATGACCGAAGAACTCGTCCAGCTCGTGGACGACGACGGCACGCCCCTCGGCACCGCGCCCAAGGCAACCGTCCACACCGAGCACACGCCCCTGCACCTCGCCTTCTCGTGCCACGTGTTCGGGCCCGACGGGCGGGTGCTGGTGACGCGGCGCGCGCTGTCGAAACGGACATGGCCGGGCGTGTGGTCCAACGCGTTCTGCGGGCACCCCGCGCCGGGCGAGGCGTTCGACGACGCCATCCGCCGCCGCGCGCAGCAGGAGCTCGGGCTCTCGATCGCCTCGATCGAGCCGGTGCTGCCGGACTTCCGGTACCGGGCCGTCGACGCGTCCGGAATCGTCGAGTTCGAGGTCTGCCCGGTGTTCCGGGCGGTGGCCTCGGCGGACCCGGCGCCGAATCCGGACGAGGTGTCCGAGTGGGCCTGGTCCGACGTCGGGGACTTCCGCTCCGCGGTCGCCGCCGCGCCGTACGCGTTCAGCCCATGGCTGGTCATGCAGCTCGATGCGCTGGCGGCACAGGGGCGCTGACGCGTGCGCTGAGGGGGCATGTCCCTGCGGCAGCGACGGAATCACCAGAAGGTAGCCTGCAGCCGACGACGGCGGACCACTCGCTCCCGAGACGGCCCGGGGCGCGAGTTGGCGTACCCGAGACGGCTGTTGGCGCAGAGGGGCGCAGCTGTGCGCAGAGGGGCGGCGGGGTTTTCCGTCAGGCTCCGGAGAGGAGCTCCGCGACCGCTCGCCGGACGTACTGGGCGCCGTTGGCGATCGCGTCCGCGGCGCTCGGAGCGAGGTCGACGAGCGCCCCAGCGGCCTCGATGCCGTGCTCGGCGAGCTGCTCGGGGCCGCGAGGATCCGGCCGGCCACGGCCACCACGGGGATGCCGCGGTCGCGCGCCCGGTCCGCGAGCGCGATGGGTGCCTTGCCCGTGAGCGACTGGCCGTCAAGGGATCCCTCGCCCGTGATCACGAGATCCACGCCGTCCAGCTGGGCGTCGAGTCCCACGAGTTCGGCGACGAGGTCGAACCCGCTCTCGAGCGTCGCCCCCGTGAACGCGAGGAACGCCGCCGGGAAGCCTCCGGCCGCGCCGGCGCCGGGAACGTCGACGTCGCGGCCCGTCGCCTCGGCGAGGACCTTCGCCCAGGTGCGCAGGCCGGCGTCGAGCGCCTCCACCATGGCGGGGTCCGCGCCCTTCTGCGGCCCGAACACCCGCGCGGCGCCATCCGGCCCGACCAGGGGGTTGCGAACGTCCACGGCGATCCTCAGCCGCGCCGCCGCGAGCCGGGGATCGAGGGCGGAGGCGTCAACCGACACCACGTCGGCAAGGGCGGCCCCGCCCAGGGGGACGACGTTCCCCGCGGCGTCGAGGGGCCGGAGTCCGAGGGCACGGAGGGCGCCGGAGCCGCCGTCGCTCATCGCGGAGCCTCCCACACCGAGCACGATCTCGGTGGCCCCCGCGTCCAGCGCAGCGGCGATGAGCTGGCCCGCCCCGTAGGAGTGGGCACGGCCGGCGGTCTCGGCGTCGGGCTCCGACCCGAGCGCCGCGAGCCCGGACGCCTGCGCGGTCTCGATCACCGCGGTGCTCCCACGCAGCGCCCACGCGGCGCCGACCGGCCTGATGAGCGGCCCGGTCACGGCGCGGATGCGCTCTTCGAAGCCGGCGGCGACGGCCGCCTCGAGGGTGCCCTCGCCGCCGTCGGCGATCGGGATGCGCACCACCTCCGCGTCGGAGTAGACGGCGAGGGCGCCCTCGGCCATGGCGTCGGCGGCCTCGGCAGCGGTGAGGGAGCCTTTGAACTTGTCCGGGGCGATGAGAATGCGCATTCCCATATCCTGCCAGCACCGCCCGGACCATGTGGAGTGTTTCAATGTCCCCGTGGAGACCAACCGCGTCGAGGCATTCAGCGACGGCCTGCTCGCGATAGCGATCACCATCATGGTCCTCGAGCTCAAGACGCCCGAGACCCCGGACCTGCACGGCCTGGCCGCGGTCCTGCCGACCCTCCTGACGTACGTGCTGAGCTTCGTGTACATCGGGATCTACTGGACCAACCACCACCACCTCATGCACCTGACCCAACGCGTGGACGGGGCGGCGCTGTGGGCCAACCTCAACCTGCTGTTCTGGCTGTCCGTGGTGCCGTTCACCACGCGCTGGATGGACGAGAGCAACCTCGCCGAGCTGCCCGTGCTCGTGTACGGGATCAATCTGCTGGCCGCCGCAATATCGTATACGATCCTGCAGTCGCGGCTCATCAAGATCCAGGGCGCCGGGAGCCGTCTGGCCCGCGCCATTCGCAACGATGCCAAGGGCAAGTGGTCCATGGGCCTGTACGTGGTGGGCTGCGCCGGGGCGTTCCTCTCGGTGTGGATCAGTGTGGCCGCGTACGTGGCCGTCGCGGCGCTGTGGATCATCCCGGACAGGCGGATCGAGCGCGCCGTCGCCGCGGGGGGCAGCACCGGCGACGGCGACGCCTGAGGGCGGCGCGCCGGTCGCCGGCGGAGCGAACAGCGCCTCAGGCGCCCGGCGGCCACTCCCCGCGCGTCTCGAGCACGGAGCGCAGCACGTCCGCCCGGTCGGTCACGAGCCCGTCCACACCGAGGTCCAGCAGCCGCTCCATGTCCGCTGGCTCGTTGACCGTCCACACGTGCACCTGCAGCCCGAGCCGGTGCGCGCGGGCCACGAACTGGGGCGTGACCACCCGCACGGCCCGGTACCGCTCGGGCACCTGCAGCGCCTGCACGTCCCGCAGCGACCGTGCGAGCGCCGCGTGCGGCACAGCACCGAGGAGCCGGAACGCCGCCGCCGTCGCCACCCCCGCCGACGACGCGACCGGGCGCGACAGGCGCGCGAGCACCGCGCGGCGTCGTGCGTCGGAGAACGAGGTGACGAGCACGCGCTCGTGCAGCCGCATCCTCTCGATCACCTCGGCGAAAGGCACGACGGCGCCCGCCTCCTTCACGTCCACGTTGAAGAACGCGTCGGGCAGTTCCTCCGCCAGCTCCGAGAACAGGGGGATGCGCTCTGGTCCGCCCGCGGGGCCGCCGATCCGCGCGGCGGCGACCTCGGACCAGTCCAGTGCGGCGAGCAGGCCCGTCCGGTCCGTGACGCGGTCGAGGCGGTCATCATGGAAGGCGACCAGCGCCGCGTCCCGCGTGGCGCGGACATCCGTCTCGAGATGGGTGAAGCCGAGCGCGGTGGCGGCGCGGAACGCGGTGAGCGTGTTCTCGAGGCCGCCGAGGGAGAAGCCGCGGTGTGCGAACGCCATGGGCGCGGAGTGCAGGAACGCCACACGCCCACGGTACCGCGGGTAGGCTGGCTGCATGGAGCTGAGCGAGGTGAGCCGCGAGTACTTCCGCACGCTTCCGCGCCGCCGCGTGGCCGCAGGCCTCGTGATCCGCGACGAGGACGGGTGCGTCCTCGCCGTCAAGCCCAACTACAAGGAGGGCTGGCTGCTGCCCGGCGGCACCGTGGACCCGGGCGAGGCACCGCGCAAGGCCGCCCGCCGCGAGGGCCGCGAGGAGCTGGGGCTGGACATCGAGCCCGGGGCGCTGCTGCTGATCGCGCACTCGGCGTTCCCGGACCCGATCGGGGACGGGCTGAGCTTCCTGTACGACGGCGGCTCGCTGCCCGACGGTGCGCGCGTCACCCTCCAGGAGGAGGAACTCACGGAGTGGCGGTTCGTGGGGCCGGAGGAGTTCGAGGACTACTTCGGCGACCACGGCGCGCTGCACATCCAGGCGGCGCTGACCGGACTCGCGGAGGCCCGCACTCTCGAGCTCGAGGACGGCGTCGAGGTCCTGTAGCCCGAGGGGCGCCCACTCAGTCCACGAGTTCCGTGGGCTCGGCCACGACGTCCACCATCGCCTCCCCGCGCAGCACAGTGATCTCGGTGCGGCGTCCGATCGCGTCCGCGAACATATGCCGCTGGAGCGACTGCGCGTCCTTGAGCGGGGCACCGTTGATCGCGAGCAGGAGGTCCCCGGCCCGGATCCCGCCCGTCTCGGCCGGGCTGCCGCCCACCACCTCGGCGACCCGCAGCGCCCGGCGCGTCCCGGTGCGCGCGACCCACGCGGCGTCGAGCGGCGTGGGCACGCTGACGAGGCCGAGGTAGGCGCGGCGCACGCGGCCGTCCTCGCGCAGGGCGTCGAGGATGCGGCGGGTCGTGGCGTTGACGGGCACTGCGAGGCCGAGCCCGAACCCGGCCACCGCGGTGTTGATGCCCACCACGCGCCCGCGGGAGTCGGCGAGCGCGCCGCCGGAATTGCCGGGGTTGAGGGCGGCGTCGGTCTGGATGACGTCCTCGATGAGGCGCGACGCCGTCCTCCCCCGCGCCGGGAGGGACCGGCCCAGGGCGCTCACCACTCCAGCGGTCACGCTGCCTTCGAGCCCCAGTGGGCTGCCCACCGCGACCACGAGCGAGCCGACGAGCAGAGCGTCCGCGTCCCCGAACTCGGG
Source organism: Sinomonas cyclohexanicum (assembly GCF_020886775.1). Lineage (GTDB taxonomy): Bacteria > Actinomycetota > Actinomycetes > Actinomycetales > Micrococcaceae > Sinomonas > Sinomonas cyclohexanicum. Next base: position 285,517 of record NZ_AP024525.1, on the reverse strand, counting down.
CGGCTCGGGCACGTCGATCCCGCAGCGGAGCAGGGCGAGATCCGAGAGCGGGTCGCGCCCCACCACTGCGAACGGCCCGCCCGTGCCGTCCGCGAACGCGACCTCCCCGCGGTTGGCCCGGCCCACCACGTGCGCGTTCGTCACGAGGTGCCCGGCGCTCGTCAGCACGACGGCGCTCCCCGCCCCCCGCTCGGTCCGCACCGAGGCGACGCGCGGCGTCAGGTGCCTGGCCACCCCGCTGACGGTGCGGGAGTAGGCGTCCAGCGCCTGCTCGTCCGAAACCGGCCCGTCCGCGACGTGACCGGCGTCACGATTCTCAGTCATGCCCTTCCCAACGCCGTGCAGGCCGCGGCGATGCCGGATATCGCGCCAGGCGAACAGCGCCGGGCGGCCGGTGCGCGGCGACCAGTGCGCGTCCCATGGTCAGAAGCGCGCCCGCGTGCACACAATGTGCTCACTGGCTGCCCACGCTCAGTGGTTGCTCAAGTAGTTGCTCGAGAAGGAGTGCACAATGAAGCTGTTCATCTGGGGCCTCGCGCTGCTGGTCATCTTCATCCTCGGGATGCTGGTCAACATCGGCGGCGGCATCTTCATGTTCCTGTGGGCCGCAGTGATCCTCCTGGCGATCGGGGCGATGAAGCTCGCTCGGCCGGCTGGCTGAGGCGCTCCCGAGGCAAAATGTTTCAGTCGGCGGCCGAGTGGTTAATATCCGGGGCGTACTGAGAATGGCACAAGCGCCATTCCTAATGACCTAGGAGTACACATGCTTCTCTGGATCGCCCTCGCTCTGGTTGTCCTCTGGCTGCTGGGATTCATCGCGCTCCCGAGCCTCGGGTTGGTCGTGCACGTCCTTCTCATCGTGGCCGTGATCCTCTTGATCCTGCACTTTGTCCGAGGCCGCAGCAGGGTTTGACCCCCGTGAACTGACTGGGTCTGAACCCTTGAACTGACTGGCTCCCGTGGCGATCATTGCCACGGGAGCCAGCACGTTTAAGGGCGGTCAGGATGGTGTCTGGAACGGCCGGGGCCGAGCAGAAGCCCAAGTCGAGGATCATCGGCGACCTCACGATGCCGCCGGAGGGTGCCCGCGGTCTGGACGGGCCGGATCCGGACGAGGCGGTCGACGTCGTGCTTGAGCTCAACGCGCGGTACCCCGGGCCGGCGAGCGCGGCACACGAGGCCTTCAGGGGGCTGTGGCAGCGGTTCACGGAGCGCGCCGCTCCGAAGGATGATGTGCCGCGGGTGCTGTTCCAGACGACGAGGATCTCGCGCAAGCTGTACCAGTGCGTGCTCACGCGGGCCACGCTCGCCGTGCTCCTCGAGATGGACGTACCGGGGCCAGCGGGGGCGCGGATCATCTTCCGCGCCTGGCCGGACTACGAGCTGTACCCGCACATCGACCGCTCCGCGCCGACCGTCAAGATCGACGCCGCGCGCCGCTCGTTCAGCGCGCTCGGGGAGGGAATCGTGTGGGCCGTGATCGACACGGGGATCGACGCGACGCACCCCCACTTCTCGGCGCTCGAGCTCGCCCGGGAGGGGATGCCCGGCGCCGCCCCCTCGCCGCAGACCGGCGGCCTCCACCGGGACTTCTCGGGACTCGTGCGCCCGAGCCTCGGGCTGCCGACTGCCCCCGCTGGGCCGCTCGTGGACGAGGAGGGGCACGGGACGCATGTAGCAGGGATCATCTCCGGAGTGTGCCCCGACGGACGCACCCCGCATGTCGCCTCCTCGGACGAGGCGGCCGACGGCGGGTTCGTGCCCCGCGCGCACACCGGGTCTCTGAGCGGCATGGCGCCGCAGTGCGAGCTCGTGAGCCTCAAGGTGTTCCGGCGCGTTGCGGGCGTGCCGGTGACGTCCTCGGCCGCCGTGATCGCCGCGATCGAGCACATCCTCACCGAGGTGAACGTGAGCCGCCAGCCGCCACGGGTCCACGGAGTGAACCTGAGCCTGGGCTGCGAGTGGGACCCGAGCCACTACGCGGCCGGGCAGTCGCCGCTGGACCAGATGCTCACGGAGCTGGTCTCCACGGGCGTGAACGTCGTCGTGTCCGCGGGGAACAACGGCAGCGCCGCGGCCACGCAGTCCGCGAACCAGTCCACCGGAGTCCTCGCGTCGATCACGGAGCCGGGGCACACGGAGGCGGTCGTGACGGTCGGGTCGACCCACCGCGACGCGCCGCACGTGTTCGGGGTCTCCTGGACGTCCTCGAAGGGCCCCACGCTGGACGGACGGGCCAAGCCGGACGTGGTCGCGCCTGGAGAGTGGATCTGCTCCGCGGCGTCGGGGACGGTCCGCACCCGTGCAGGGCTCGATTCGGTCACGGGCGACGACGCGTCCCTCACCTATGCGGAGCTGTCTGGCACGAGCATGGCCGCGCCTCACGTCTCCGGGATCATCGCCGCCTTCCTGTCCGGACGGCCCGAGTACATCGGGCGCGCGGCGGACGTGAAGGCGCTTCTCATGCGCACCGCACTGGATCTGGGACGCGACAGGAACGGGCAGGGCGCGGGCCTCGCTGACGCGATGGCCATGCTGCTGAACTACTGAGGAACTACTGAAGGGATCGCATCGTGGACGGATCAGCCGGCAGCTACTGGCAGCTGCACTTCGACGAGAACGGCATGGCCCCGGAGGCGGCCTCGCTGGTCACTCAGATTGCCGCGGCCGGGGCCACCGACCTCTTCGTGATGAGCCACGGGTGGAACAACTCCGAGGGGGACGCCGAGAGCCTGTACTCCGCGATGTTCCCGCTCATCGCGGACGCACCCGGCGTTCCGGCACGCTCGCGCTATCTCGGCGTGTTCTGGCCCTCCATCTGGTTTCCCGACCCGCCGGCCGGCGCCACGGACGCCGCGCTGTCCGGGGCCCAGATCGCCTCCTCGCTCGCGCGGAGCGTGCCCGCGGCCGCGGCTCCACTCGCGCAGATGGGCGCGCTGATCGACACGGGGCTCGGACACGTGGATGCGGGGACGGCCACGCCCGCCGAGCAGGGCGCCGCCGTCGAGCAGTTCCACGGACTGCTGCAGGGCGTGTTCGGCGACACCACCGCGAGCACCGAGGACGACGGCGAGGGCGCTCTCATAGCCAGCCAAGACCCGAAGCGCGACTACGCATCCCTCGCCGTCACCATGGGCACGGCCCCGCCCGCCGGCGATGCCGAGGGCCTGGGGGACATCTTCGGGCCGATCTGGAACGGCGCAAAGGACGCGCTGAGGGTGGCCTCGTTCTACCAGATGAAGGGCCGTGCGGGGACCGTCGGGGCGAAAGGCCTGGGCCCGTTCCTCGCGCAGCTGCACGCCGCGGCCCCGACCCTCCGGGTGCACCTGATCGGGCACAGCTTCGGGGCGCGGCTCGTCTCCTTCGCGCTCAGCGGGCTCGGCACCCTGGCCGAGAGCCCGGTTGCCTCGCTCACGCTCCTGCAGGGCGCCTTCTCGCACTGGTCCTTCACGCAGGCGGCCGAGAGCCCGTTCGGCGAGGCCGGGGCCCTGTGCTCGGTGGCCGACCGGGTGGCGGGACCGCTCCTGTCCACCTTCACGACGGCGGACTGGGCCGTGGGCAAGTGGTACCCGCGGGCCTCGTTCCTGGCACAGCAGGACAATCAGGACGTGGCTACGCCGGATCGCTGGGGCGGCATGGGCTCGGATGGCTATCAGAGCGTCTCACCGAGCGGTGACCTCGCGCTCCCCCTGCCGCCCGGGACGCCGCTCGCGGCCGGGACGTTCTACCGGGCCGACGCGAACGGCGTCATCAAGGACACCTCGCAGTCCTCGTTCGCCGGCGCGCACTCGGACATCCGGCACCCCGAGGTGGCCGAGCTGATCGTCGCCGCGGCCACGGCGGGGGGCTAGGCCGGGTCTCGGAAGCGGCAGCTCAGCCGAGCATCGAGGTGAGGGCGTTGATGAGCGTGTCCTGGATGCCGCCGGAGCCCGCCTTGAAGTGGGCGATGTGGCCGTACACGGTCATGTTGCCGCCGGCAATCCCCGGGAAGTCAGGTTCCCACCCGCCCTCGTAGGAGCCCGCCGGCATGTACGGCGGGAGGAATTCGTCCGTGGGGAGGTAGGCGCACGACTCGTTGGCGTAGCCGCCGATCCAGAGGGCGTTGCTGCCGCCGTAGCGTGAGCGGAAGTAGGCCGCGTACCCGCTCACGAGCTCGCCACCCACGAACGCCATCTTCAGCGGGGTCGAACTGCCGATCGACCAGACCTGGAACGGAGACGGCATGCTCGTGGCGACGTCATCGTTGTCGATCCTGGCCATCATCACCTGTGCGTGCCGCGCATACCACGCGGGCTGGCCGTTCGGGTTCGGGAGCCTGCTCGCGTAGCAGTCGCGGAGCGCGGCGAGGTTCCCCGCCGAGGTGTCGATGTCGAAGGGCAGATCGACCTCCTGGTACTGCGTCAGGATCGGTCCCGTGAGGGCGCGGCCCGCGTTCCGCGCCGCGGCGACCACGGTCGCGCCGAGCGCATCGCCGTCCTGATCCCGGAGTGCCCACGAGGGGGCATCCGCCGGGTTCTGATCGCCGGCCGGCCCCTGGAGGAACAGGGCGAACGCCCCGAGGTTGTTCTCGATGTAGTTGCAGGCGCCCGCCGGGAAGTCGCCGTCGTACTGGTCCTGGTCGCCCGCCGCCACTGGGTGGCAGCCGTACCCGAAGACCACCGCCTCCGGGGTTCCGTTGGGCTGGCGCGCCACGAGGACCGGCACGTCCCGCTCGACGTAGGGCAGCCCGGCCCGGTTCACTGCAAACGTCTGGGTCGCGACCTGGTAGTCCAGGGTCACGGACGTCTCGGCGGCGTCGAGGGCGTCCTGGGCCGTCCCCACCATCGTGTCCTCGAGCCACGAGCTGTAGTCGCGGACCTCGTCCATCTCCGCGAGCCCGTACGCCATGAACGGGTGCAGGGAGTCGATGAGCACCGGCCCGTTGTGGGTGTGGGTCGACTGGAGCAGGATGTCCGAGGTGTCCCACGACGCGAGCCCCAGGATCCTTTCGCGGATGCGCTGGTGCATGGCGCGCGGGAGGGCGAGGATGTCCGCGCTCATGATCAGGTGGGGGTTGCCGTTCTCACGGATGACGACAGCCTTGCACCACAGCGGCTCGAAGGGCGTGTCCGTCGACACGGTGCGGCCGCCGTCGGCGGAGCCGAATCCCGCCAAGTAGGGGTTCGTCGCCATGGTCGGCGTGATCTCGTTCTGGGCGGTCGCCACGGTGAAGGCCATAAGCACTCCTCACACTCAGAGCAAGGAGAGCCCACCCCATCGGACTCGAGTCCCCCTGCGGTACCAGCACACCTGGAACCGCGCTCATTACATCACAGAGGGGCATCCAGCACGAGGGCTGATCGACGCAGAAGCCAGTCACACGCGCCGTCGTGCGTCACAAACGGCTATTCTCGGGGGCCACGATGGTGAGCACGCGGGCGGCCTCGGCCCAGATGAACGTGATGAAGGCACCGTCCTCGCCCTTCACCCACCGCTTGGCCACGGCGTTGGCCGGGTACAGGACGAGGCCCTGCACGGCCATGCCGTCGCCGCGGTCTCGAGCCACTGGACGTGGCCCGCCATCCAGGCGGCCTCGGCCTCGGTGGGCGGGGTGTACTGCGTTTGGGCGGGGTCGGCGCCGGTCACCTGGCGAGCCTAGCAGGGACCATCGGAGCGCGGGAGACGGGCACCGCGGAGGCGCTCGGGCTGCCTGGGCTACCCGAGCATCGAGGTCAGCGCGTTGATCAGCGTCGTCTCTACGCCGTTCGAGCCGGCCAGGAAGTGGGCCATGTGGCCGTACACGGTCATGCTGCCGCCTGCGAGGCCGGGGTAGTCGGGCTCCCACCCGCCCTCGTAGGAGCCCAGCGGCATGTTCGGCGGGAGGAACTCGTTCGAGGGGATGTAGGCGCAGGACTCGTTGGCGTAGCCGCCGATCCACAGCGCGCTGCTGCCCCCATAACGAGAGCGGAAGTACACCCCGTAGCCGCTCACCAGCTCGCCGCCGACGAACGCCATCTGCAGCGGAGTCGAGCTGCCGATCGTCCAGACCTGAAACGGCGAGGGCAGCCCCGAGGCCACGTTGCCGCTGTCGATGCGCGCCAGCATCACCTGCGCGTGACGCTGGTACCAGGCAGGCTGGCCGTTCGGGTTGGGCAACCGGCTCGCGTAGTCGGCGCGCACGGCGGCGAGGTTCCCGGCCGAGGTGTCGATGTCGAACGGGAGCTGGACCTCCTGGTACTGCGTAGTGATCGGGCCGGTCAGCGCCCGCCCGGCCGTCTGGGCGGCGTTGAGGACCGCGGTGCCGAGGGAGTCCCCGTCCTGGTCCCGCAGGGTCCACGATGGCGCATTGGCCGGGTTCTGGTCCCCGGCGGGACCCTGGATGAATAGTGCGAACGCGTTCGAGTTGTTCTCGATGTAGTTGCACGCCCCGGCAGGGTAGTCGCCGTCGTACTGGTCCTGGTCCCCGGCGGCGACCGGATGGCAGCCGTAGCTGAAGACGATCGCGGCGGGGCTCCCGCCCGAGTCGCGCGCCACGAGCACGGGCACGTCCGTCTCGTTGTAGGTCAGGCCCGCGCGGTTGACGGACCAGGTCTGGGTGGTGAACTGGTAGTCGAGGCTGATCGAGGTTTGGCCCGCGTTGAGGGCGTCCTGCGCGGTCTGCACCATCGTGTCCTCGAGCCACGAGCTGTAGGACCTGATCTGGTCCATCTCCGCAAGGCCGTACGCCATGAACGGCTGCAGGGTGTCCACGAGCACTGGGCCGTTGTGCGTGTGGGTGGACTGGATCAGGAGGTCGCTCGAGCCCCAGCTCGCGAGGGCCAGGATCCGGGGCCGAATGTTCTGGTGCATCGAGCGCGGAAGGTCGAGGATGTCCGTGCTCATGATCAGGTTCGGGTGTCCGTCCTCCCAGATCACCAAGGCCCGGCACCACAGCGGCTCGTACGGGGTGTCGGTCGAGACCGTGCGCCCGCCGTCAGCCGACCCGTACCCCGCGAGGTACGGGTTCGTGTCCATGGTCGGCGTGATCTCGTTCTTTGCGGCCGAAACCGTGAAGGCCATCGGTGCCCTCCCTCACCCGCGGTTCCACTAAGTGTGGGGCCTGCGTCCCATTAGACCACCACTCGCCGGGTCAGTGACCCTGCAGACGCAGTGCCAATTTCCGCTCGAGAACCTGGGCCACGCCGTCGTCCTCGATTCCCGGCGCGTGGAGCTCCGTCGCCGCGAGGGCCGCGGGGTGGCCCGAGGACATCGCGTAGCCTTCCCCTGCCCAGGCGAGCATCTCGACGTCGTTCGGCATGTCCCCGAACGCGACCACCTCGGCCGGCACGACCCCCAGCGCGTGCGCGTACTCGGCGAGCGTCACGGCCTTGTTGACGCCGAGCGGGGCCATCTCGAGCATCGTCATGTCCACCGCCGAGTGCGTCACCGACACGAGGTGGGAGACCTGCGGCGCGACGGCGCGGATGTACTCGTCCGCGGTGATGCCCTCGATCTTCGCCATGAACTTCACCACCTCGTCCCCCACCACGAGGTCCTCGAGGTCACCGTGCCGCACCTCGGCGAGGAGGCGCCGGTGCCGCGGCTCCGCGAACGCGTCCTCCATGACGAACTCCGCCGGGGTCTCCGCCGCGAAGGCCGTCTCGGGGAACAGCCCGCGCACGATCTCGCGGACCTCGAGCATCGTCTCCTTGCGGATCCCCTCCGCTGAGACCACCGACATCGATTCGAGGCTGTACACGAGCGCCCCGTTCGAGCAGATCACCGTCCCGGCGTGCCCGAGCTGCTCGCTCAGGGGCGTGAGCCACCGCGCGGGCCGCCCGGTCACGAACACGAGCTCGACGCCGGCCGCCTCGCACGCGTGCAGGGCCCTCACCGTGCGCTCGGTGATGCTGCCGTCGCGGCGCAGGATCGTTCCATCGATGTCGCTGGCGACGAGTCGCATGTCAAGGCGCATCTCGCGCATTCAGCGCACCTCGAACGTGGCCGTCAGGCTCGCGGACGCGAGCTCGTGCGCCGTGATGTCCTTCAGGACCCGCGAGCCCTTGCTCCGCGGGGTGCCCGGGACCATGGCCACCGAGAGGGCGTGCACTGTGAACACGTACCGGTGCGGTCCCGACCCCCGCGGCGGCGCGGCGCCCACGTACCCGGTGAAGCCGGCGTCGTTGACCAGCTCGAGCGAGCCGTTGGGCAGGCCCGCGTCCGTCTCGGCCGGCCCCATGCCGTCCGGCGCGCCGCCGGCGCCCTCGGGCAGCTCGTCCACCGCGGCGGGGATGTTGACCACGGCCCAGTGGCAGAAGCCGCCCGCCCGGGGCGCGTCTGGGTCCATGAGCGTGACGGCGAAGCTGCGGGTGCCCTCCGGCGCGCCGCTCCAGGCCAGCTGGGGCGAGAGGTCCCGCCCGTCGAGGCCGAAGTACGCGCTCGTCTGCGGCTGCTGCAGCGTGCCGCCTTCCGTGACATCCTGGCTTGTCAGGACAAAGTGTGATGCGTCGGTCATGGTGCACCTCCGTTCTGTGGGCTGTTCGCGGGGGCTCCGGCCCGGAGTTCCGCGCGCGACGGCGGGTTCGCGCCCGGGCGCGACACGGTCACCGCTGCCGCGCGGGCGGCAAAGTCGAGGATCCGGGCGAGCTCGCGGGCATCGAGGCGCCGCAGCTCCGAGCGCCGCTGCGCGCCGTCGAGCTCCCGGTCCACGACCGCGGAGAGCAGCGCGGCCATGAACGAGTCGCCGGCGCCCACGGTGTCGGCGACCTTGACCGACGGGGCGGGGACGGCGGCCTCGCCGTCGTGCCCCACCGCCCACGGCCCCTCAGCGCCGCGGGTCACGACCACGAACGCCGGGCCCTCCGGGGCGCCGAGCGTAAGCCAGCGGCGTGCGGAGTCCAGCGGGTCGACGCCCGGGTAGAGCCACGCGAGGTCCTCGTCCGAGGCCTTGACCACGTCCGCGAGCGCCACGAAGCGTTCCACGCGGCCGCGGACCACCTCGGGGTCCGTGGTGATGGTGGGACGGCAGTTCGGGTCGAAGCCGATCGTAGCGCGCGGGCGTGCGCGCTCCACGATGCGCAGCACCTGGTCCGCGCCGGGCTCGAGGACGGCGGCGATCGAGCCCGTGTGGACCAGCGTCGTGGCGCTCAGGAGCGTGTCGAGGCGGTCCCGCAGGTTGGGCAGGTGCCAGTCCAGCTCGAAGTGGTAGGTTGCGGCGCCGCGGTGGTCGAGCTCGGCGGTCGCGACCGACGTCGGGCTGTCATCCGGGGGGAGGGGGACGAGCACGTTCGCGCCCCGGAGGTGCTCCGCGAGCAGGCGGCCGTTGGCGTCATCGCCCCAGCGGCCGACGAACTGCACCGGATGGTCGAGCCGCGCGAGGCCCACCGCGACATTGAGCGGGCTCCCGCCCGGGTGCGACTCCGTGCCCGAGGCGCGGCGGACCACGTCGATGAGCCCCTCGCCGATGACTGTCAGCATGGGATTCACGGTAACAGCCGAGGGCCCCGGCGGGCATGGGCGGGCGGGACGTTAAGCCCCCGGCGCAGGAGGTGCTGTGGACGCGCGCAGCACGAGGCGCGGCTGCGTGCAGCGGTCGACCGGCGGGGCATCCGGGAAGCGCAGCCTCTCGAGCGCAGCGGCGCCGGCGTCGCGGCCGAGTTCGTGGGAATGGAGGTCCACGGACGTGAGGTCGATCCCGGTCAGGCCAGCGATCCTCGAGTCGTCGTACCCCACGAGCGAGAGGTCCTGGGGCACCACGAGACCGAGCGCGCTCGCCGCCTCGCGCACCCCAAGGGCCAGCTGGTCGTTGTGCGCGAAGACGGCCGTCGGCCGGTCTGCCGCGGCCAGGAACCGGAGCGCGGCCTCCTGCCCGGCCTCGAGCGAGTACCCCGGCGCGACGACCACCCGGGGCGGGAGGCCGGCGTCGTGCATCAGGTCCTCGTAGGCGCGGCGGCGCGCGTGGCGGCCCTCGAACCACGGCCCCGAGACGTGGACGATGCGCGTGTGGCCCAGCGCGAGGAGGTGCTCGACGGCGGCGCGGGCGCCGGCGCCGTCGTCCGAGTACACGCTGTCCACCCCCTCGACCCGCCGCGCGACGTTGACGATCGGGACCAGGCGGGAGGCCTCGCGCACCGCGGCGTCCGGGCCCGTCATCGTCGCGGCGATCACGACGCCGACCCTCGCCTCGAGCAGCGGGCCCAGCTCGGCGTCGCCGGACTCCGCGGCCGCGTCCCCCTCGGCCACGCTCAGGATGATGCGGGCGCCCGAGCCCTCGAGCGCCTCGCGGACGCCGACGAAGATGTCCGCGTAGACCTCGTTGTGCAGGTCGAGGAGGTGGAGGCCGATCGAGGAGGCACGCTTGCGCGCGAGCTGGGCGGCGACCGCGTTGTGCCGGTATCCGAGGCGCTTGGCGGCCTCCAGGATCGCGCGGCGGGTCTCCTCGCTGACCCCCGGAGCGTTGCGGAACGCGAACGAGACCAGGGTCCGCGAGACGCCGACCTCCCGCGCGACGTCGGCCTGGGTGGCGGGGCGGCGCGGGCCCGGGCGGGTCGGTGTGGACATGGTCCTATCGTCGCATCACGGGATCTTTGAGAATTTTGTCCATATGACCTTACATATGTGCCTTTCGCGCGTTAGGCTTTTGGGAGACGCGGGTCACAGGCCCGCAACCGCACGACAAAGGAGTCCTGATGTCCGCCACCAAGGCAACGCACAGTTCCGGTTCCAGGCAAGCCGCGAATCTCCCGCCCCTTACGTCCGGCCCGCACTCGAAGCGACTCGGCCTCGTGGCCCTCGTCGCGACGTTCGGCGGACTGCTCTTCGGCTACGACACGGGCGTGATCAACGGCGCCCTGAGCCCGATGTCCACGGAACTCGGGCTGACCCCGATCACCGAGGGCGTCGTCACCGCCTCGCTCGTCTTCGCGGCCGCCATCGGCGCCATCTTCGGCGGGCGGCTCTCCGACGCGTGGGGCCGCCGCAGGACGATCATCCTCCTCGCCGTGCTCTTCTTCGCCGGGACGCTCGCTGTCGTCTTCACGCCGAACTTCGAGATCCTCGTGATGGGGCGCATCCTCCTCGGCCTCGCCGTCGGCGGTGCGTCGACGGTCGTGCCGGTCTTCCTCGCCGAGCTCGCACCCTACGAGATCCGCGGTTCCGTCGCGGGCCGCAATGAGCTCGCGATCGTCGTCGGCCAGCTCGCCGCGTTCGTCATCAACGCCATCATCGGCAACACCCTGGGCCACCTCGACGGCGTCTGGCGCATCATGTTCGCGATCTGCGCCCTGCCCGCGATCGCGCTGTTCTTCGGCATGCTGCGGATGCCCGAGTCCCCGCGCTGGCTCGTCGAGAAGGGCCGCCACGCCGAGGCCCTCGCGGTCCTGAAGACCATCCGCGCCGACGACCGTGCCGTCGCCGAGCTCGCGGACGTCGAGCAGGTCGCCAAGGAAGAGCGCGAGAGCCACCAGATCGGCTGGCGCGCGATCTTCTCGAACAAGAACCTGTTCCGCATCCTCCTCGTCGCCATCGGCCTCGGCGTGGCCCAGCAGCTCACCGGCATCAACTCGATCATGTACTACGGCCAGACCGTGCTCACCGAGTCCGGCTTCAGCAAGGACGGCGCGCTCATCGCCAACGTCGCACCCGGCGTGATCGCCGTCGTCGGCGGCATCATCGCCCTGAAGATGATGGACCGTCTGGACCGCCGTAAGACGTTCATCATCGGCCTCTCGCTCACCACCGCCTGCCACGTCCTCATCGGCATCGCCTCGATGGCCCTGCCCGTCGGCAACCCGGTGCGCCCGTTCGTGATCCTGTTCCTCGTGGTCGCCTTCGTCGGGTCGATGCAGACCTTCCTCAACATCGCCGTGTGGGTCTACCTCTCCGAGATCTTCCCGCTCCACATGCGCGGCTTCGGCATCGGCGTCGCGGTGTTCGCCCTCTGGGTGGTCAACGGCTTCCTCTCGCTGTACTTCCCGTCGATGGTCGCGGCGATGGGCATCACCGGCACGTTCTTCCTCTTCGCAGTCGTCGGAGCGCTCGCACTGGTCTTCGTGATCACCCAGGTCCCCGAGAGCCGCGGCCGCACCCTCGAGGCCCTCGAGGAGGACGTCACCACCGGCGCGATCTACCTCGTGCACAAGAGGTAGGCCCGCAGACCCCTCCGGGCCGGGCGGGCGTGCGATTCTGCTCAGACCGGCGACGATCACCGGCGTGCCACGCGATGGCACGCCGGTGATCTGTGTCTTGGGCGGGCGAGCCCGAGCAGGATCGCCCCCCGAGCAGGATCGCCCGCACGGCGTTCACGCGCGCCGGAATACGACCGTCCCGCGGGCGTTGGACCACGTGAGCATGGTCCCGTCGAACGTGTAGGCCACCGGCTCCCCGATGAGGGCGAACGTCCATGCCTCGTACTGGGCCGCGGGACCGGTGCAGGCCTTGGCGCTGCGGACTAACCGGGTGCGGTCGAAGGTGAGCGTCCCGCCGTCGAGGGCAGCCGGTCCGCCGCCGCTGTTGCACGGGGTCGTGATGCCGCCCTGGACCTGCCCGTCGACCATCATGACGCTGAACGTGATCGGATCCGCCGCGAGCCACACGAGCGGACCCGTGGGATCCGATCCCGAGACCGATGTGAACGTCACGCAGCCACCGTGCCGAGGCTACAGGGGCGGCGCGCCATTCGGGCCCTGGCTGCTCGGGCCGGAAGCGGGCGCGGGGTCTGTGGGCCCCTGATCGAGCCGGAGGGGCGGGTACTCGTCCCGCAGCAGGAGCACATAGGTCCAGACCCGGAAGAGCCATCGATTGATGCCCACCACGAAGGCGAAGAGCTCCTGCGAATACCGTCCGGTGAACAGGACCACCACGGCGGCGAAGAGGACGAGGAGGCCCAGGAGGGGCGCCCCGCCGTTGGCGCCCACCGATCCGGCGCCCGTGTCCCACCACACCCCGGCGCCGCGGCTGCCGGCGCTGCCCGTGAGTGCGGCCACGATCAGCAGCTGGGGAAGGGCCAGGAGCCACCACTTGACCAGCACAAGGCCGCGGGAGAGGCGCTCGGGGTACGGCACGTCGAGATCGGCCGGGTAGTCCGCCGAAGCCAGGGTGAACGGAGGGTAGCGGTCCGTCCCGAGGGCGGAGTACGTGTAGAAGCCAACCCGCCACGTCCACCGCATGACCCCGACGCTGAAGGAGAACAGCGACCGCGGGTAGCGGCCCGTGAACAGGATCGCGAATCCCGCCGCGATGGTGCTCACGAACAGCGCGAACCAGAGGATCGCGAGAACGATCCCGTGGGGGATGGCGAGCAGCCACTTGACGATCCACAGGCCGCGGGAGAGGTGAGGATCAAGGTATCCGGTGAAGCGAAGGGGATAGACCGCGGCGGGATCGGCCGCAGTCGTCGGGGCGCCGATGTCGCGACCCAGCCCCGCGGCCCCGAAGAGCAGCAGCACGATGCCGACGACCACGCCGATGAGCCCAGACGCCAGGAGCCCCGAGCCGACGGGCCCGAACAGGCTGGACCGCACGCCCACCTGGACGTCCGCCCACACCGGCCGGCTCCCGTCCACGTTCATCACCACGAGGCTCCAGCTGCCCTCCTTGAGGTCGAACGCGACAGACTGCGTCCCCGTCCCGGAGGCCGAGACGGCCCAGAAGCCCTGCGCCGTGGGGGCGGCGGGGGTGCGGTTCCCCGGGAGGGCTGGATCTCGCCGGCGTTGGCCCTGGAGCCCGACGGCACGCGGTTGCCGGGCCGGAGTCCGTCGATCGACCAGGAGACGTTCCCCACCGATGCGCTGGGGACGTCGCGGAGGTAGTCGGAGACCTTGGAAGAGTCCGCGATGCCCACGAAGATCGCCTGCCCCGGAACGGCCGATGCGGCCCGAACCTCCACGCCCGCGAGGTCGCCGAGGGCTGGCATGCCGGGCGCCCCGGCGGCGCCAGTGCCCCCGAGGTCGATCCGCGCCGAGGGCGAGGTCAGCGCGTACCCGGTGGTGCGGAGGCGCTCCGTGCCCGAGAGCACGTAGCCGCCGTCGTGCTGCGCCGCCGCGCCGCCGAGGAGGACCGATCCGCCGGCGGTCAGCCCGCCTCCGACGGCGGCCAGAACCACGCCGAGGACCAGCAGGACCCAATGCCCCGGATTCATGGTGCCGGCGGGCTTCACGGGATGGGTTGCGGATGCTTGGGCGCTCATGGGGAATCCCCTCGTCTGTGCACGCAGTGTGGGCCCTTCCCCACCACTCTCGGCAGAGGGGGCGCACCGCGCTAGGGCCCAAAGGCTCGGCGGGGTGCCTGGGGCACGACTGTCGGTGCGGATTGCTACCGTTTTGACCATGGCCCCCAACTACGACCGCCTCGACGCCGGGCAGCGCGCACTCGTGGACGCGTCCGTCGCGACGTACGAGCGGGTGCGGCCCGAGCTGAAGAACGTCACCAAGGACATGCTCGTGACGCTCATCGCGATGTTCAAGGACTCCGAGGTGGACCCGCTCTTCATCACCGGGCGCACTAAGACCGTCGAGTCGTTCCGGGAGAAGATCTCCCGCCTCGACCCGCCGGCCGTGCCCGGCGAGGAACCAACCCTGAAGTTCCCGGACCCGTTCCGCACCCTCAATGACATGGTGGGCGTCCGCGTCATCACCAAGCTGCCTGCGGAGAACACCACGGTCGCGAACATCATCAAGCGGCAGCGCCAGATCTTCGACTGCCGGGGAGACCGCGAGAAGGCCATCGGCTCGATCGAATCGGGAACGTACGGCTACTCGAGCCGCCACCTGATCCTTCGGACCATCCACAACGACGCCGTCCGCGCCTACCAGGCCGCGTTCAACCCGGAGCTGCCGGCCAACGGGTCCTACTTCTTCGAGTGCCAGATCCGCACCGTGTTCGCCCACGCGTGGAGCGAGATCGAGCACGACATCCGCTTCAAGGGCCAGGACCCCCGCGCGTGGAGCCCGCAGTTCGACCGGCAGTTCACGGCCACCGCTGCGATGCTCGAGGTGGTTGAAAAGGAGTTCGCCGACCTCCACGACCGCTACGAGACTGTGGTCAGCTACTGGGCCGCCGACGGGGAGGGCGCCGCCCCCCTGACTCCGGATCGCATCCGGGACGTGTGGCAGACGCTCCTTCCGCACGTGGACCGCAAGGTCGACGACGACTGGGGCTGGGCCGCCGAGCTCGTCGCCGCCCACGGGCTGACCGAGACGCGCCAGCTGGTTGAGCTGCTCGACTCCGAGCGGATCACCGAGGTCCGCAAGGCCCTCGACCACCGCTACTCCCCCGGCCCGGACCGCCTCCTCGACGACCTCCTGCTCTGGGTGTACGGCCGCGGGCACATCGAGCTCACGGCCGAGCCGGCCGACGCCGGGCCCCACCCGCGGCGCGACTCCCTCCAGCGCAGGCTTAAGCAGATCGAGCGGTACCGGCTGATGTGACGGCGGGTCGGCGCCCACCCTCCCTGCGGCGCGCACGACGGCGGGTGGGCCGGCCCGCGCGGGGCCCCACCCGCCGTCGTGCGTCAGTCAGCCGCGCGGGGCCGGGTCAGCCGGCCTTCCCGCCGAGGGCCTTCAGCAGGGCCGCGCCGTTGGGCGAGCCGAGACCGGTGCAGGCGTCCCAGCCGGGCCCGGCGTGGTAGGTGCCGTTGTTGCCCACGGTGATGTCACGGAACGCACCGGGCTGCGCGTAGAGGGCAGGCTGGAAGAGCCCGAACCGCTTCCCCGTGGCCTGGGCCAGGCGGGCGATGAGCGCCGCCCACAGCGGGGCCACGGCGCTCGTCCCGCCGATCACCATGTCAGAGCCGTCCACGCGGACGCGGTAGCCGGTCTGGGGGTCGGCCACGCCTGCCACGTCGGGGACGCCGCGCCCGTGCGGGGGGTTGGGCCCGGGCTTCGGCTTGCGGTGCGCCGCCGATCCCGCGCCCTGCCACGCGGGGGTGGGGAAGACGTCGCTGTACCCGCCGCCGGTGGCGGACGTGGTGGGCGAGTCGTTCCAGACCGTCTCGGACGTGATGGTGCCCGTGGACGGGTCGGCCTGGAGCCGGGTGCCGCCGCACGCGAGGGCGTGGGGGCTGGAGGCGGGGAAGTCGGCGTGGTCGTGGCCGTCGCTGGCCCCGTCGGTGCTGCCCCGGTCCCCGGCGGCGGCGGTCACGGTGACGCCGAGCGCGGCGGCATCGGCGAGGGCCTGGTCGAAGGCATTGCGGGCCTGGGCGGTCCAGTCGTCCTCGCTCTGGCCCCAGCTGATGCTGATCGCGCACGGCGACGGCGTGGCGTGGGCGGCGGTGGCGAGGGCGTCGAGGAACCCGGCATCGGTGTTCGGCGCGAAGTACACGAGGATCGAGGCCTTCGGCGCGAGCGCCCCCACCACCTCGATGTCAAGCAGCACCTCGCCGTCCGCGCCCTGCGGGTCCTTGCCGGGCTGGTTCGTGGCCCCGTCGACCCCCACGGCCTTCACCGAGGGCGCGGCGAGGCCGAGCCCGGAGAAGTAGGCGTCCAGGTCTGCCTGGCCGAACCCGCCGCCGAGCTCGAGGATCGCCACGGTCTGGCCGGACCCGTCGGTGCCGGTGGGGAACGCATAGATCGTGCCGAGGTCCGGCGGGCTGTAGCTCGTGGCGGCCGCGGCGAGGGGCATCAGCCGAAACTGCGGGCGGGCCTGCGGCCTGTTGTCGAGCCCCAGGACCGCTGTCACCACGCCGTCGAGGGACGCCGGGACGCTCAGCCCGCCCGTCCGGTGCCGGTGCGAGACGGCCTCCCCGCCGGGGCCGGTGCTGGTCGCGGAGTCGAGGCTCGTGCCGAAGATCCGGCTCAGCGTCCCGACCGTCCCGGCCAGCCGCAGGCGCCGGGACGCGGCATCCGACTCGATCACCTCCGCGCCGAGCCGGGTGAACGTCTCGGTGGCGAGCCGCAGGTCCGCGTCCGCTGCGCCGTGGCCTTCAGCGAGCGCCTCGTGGGTCAGGTGGGCGGACGGCTGCTCGGGCAGCGGGGCCTTGCGGCGCAGCACCACCGTCACCTCGATCCGCTCCGAGGGGTCCGCGGGCTTGGCCGCCCTCAGCCCCGGTGCGGGGGGCCGCTCCGATCCGGCGAGCGGGATGCTCGGCTCGGTCGCGTCGGGGCTCTTCGTAGGGTCCGTCATGGCGTGCTCCGTTCGTCGGTCCGGTCGTGGCCGGGGTGCTGCGGGAGGGTGCGGTCCGTACCGCCCGACACTACGCGCGCGGCCCAGCGCCTGGCTATGCACCACGCCCGGCGGGCGCACGACGGCGGGTGCGCACCCGCCGTCGTGCGCTGCGGCCGGCGCGAGCGTTCCTCAAGAAGGCCGTGGCGAAGGGGCTGCCGGCCCTGCCCTGGGGCTCGGCTACCTCGCGGGCAGGATCGGCCGCCTCGACCACAAGGCCCGCCGGGCCCTCGCCTTCGAGGTGGGCATGCAGAACTCCGGACTGGCCGCGACGCTGGCCGCCGCGCACTTCACGCCGCTCGCCGCGCTGCCCTCCGCGGTGTTCTCGGTGTGGCACAACCTCTCCGGCGCCGTCGTGGCTGCATGGCTCGCACGGAGGCCGCTGCCCGGTCAGGAGCGCACGGTCGCCTGGATGGCGCGCTCCGAGAAGGAGAAGTGACGGCCGGCCGGGAGCGCACGCTCACTCCGGCAGGAGCTCCCGGGCGGTCTCCTCGAGCGCGCCGCGGACGGCGAGCATCATCGGGTTCGCGACCCCCGAGGACCGCATCGACGTGAACACGGTGCGCTGAGGCGCGCCGTCCAGCGACACGAGCCGGGCCGACGGCGTCCGGCCCACCCACACGAGATCCGGCAGCAGCGCCACGGCGTTGCCGGACTCGACGAGGCGGACGTGGGCCTGGAGGTCCGCAGTCTCGTACCGCACGTCCGGCTCGAAGCCCGCGGACCGGCACGCCTGCTCGGCCCAGTGCCTGGAGGCGGCCCCGTGCGGCTCCATGACCCACGGCAGGTGCGCCGCGTCACGGAGCCGGCGCGCGGCGTCGTACTCGGTCCCCGAGCCCTCCGGCGGGAGGGCGAGCCGGATAGTGTCCCGCGTGAGCCCCTGCCGGTCGAGCCCCGGGTAGTGCGGCGCGGCATGGTGGGGGTACTGCTCGGCGACGACGAGGTCGAAGCTGCGCGCCCACGTCTCCCGCAGGGCGGTCTCGGGCTCGTGCTGGACCATCTCGACGCGCAGCTGGGGGTGGCGCTCCCGCAGCATGCGGAGTGCGGCGGGCATGAGGGCGAGCGCGGCCGTCTGGAACACCGCCAGGCGCACCGTCCCGCTGACCTCGCTCTGGCTCGCCGCGAGCGCCGCCTCCGCGCGCTCGAGGTCCGTGAGGAGCGCCTCGGTGTGGGCCACGAGGACCTGCGCCTGCGGGGTGAGCAGGACGCCGCGGCCGGACTTGCGCAGGAGCTCGACCCCCGTCTCCTTCTCGAGCAGCGCAAGCTGCTGCGACACCGAGGACGGGCTGTACGCGAGAGCCTCGGCGACCTCGGCCAGGGTGCCGCGGATGCTCAGCTCGCGCAGGAGCCTGAGGCGGCGGATCTCAAGCATCGTGGTGCCTCCGTGGGGGCTCGGAAATCATCGGCATTCCTGACCATTATCGGTCATAAATCGTTGCTTCTCCTTCCGTGTTCCGCGCCACATACTGGCATCATGACAACACCAGCCCCCGCCCCGACCTCGAGCGTGCGCCCACAGGACCTCGCCGAGACCGCGATCGCCCAGGTCCGCACGTGGCTCGACGCCGCCGCGACCTACCCCGTCGATTCCTCCGCCGCCCAGCTCGCGGGCGTGCTCAAGGACCCCAATGGGCTCGCGTTCACCGTGGGGTTCGTGGACGGCGTGGTGCGACCCGAGGACCTCTCCGTCGCCGCGCGGAACCTGCGCGAACTCGCGCCGAAGGTCCCCGCCTTCCTGCCCTGGCCCATGCGGCAGGCGGTCGCGCTCGGTGGGGCGCTCGCGCCGGCGATGCCCGGCGTCGTTGTCCCGATCGCTCGCCGGGTGCTGCGCGAGATGGTGGGCCACCTCATCGTCGACGCGTCCGACAAGAAGCTCGGGCCCGCAATCGCCAAGATCCGCAAGCCCGGCGTCCACCTGAACGTGAACCTCCTCGGCGAGGCGATCCTCGGGCAGGGCGAGGCCGAGCGGCGCCTCGAGGGAACCCGCCGGCTGCTCGCGCGGGACGACGTGGACTATGTCTCCATCAAGGTCTCCTCGACGGTGGCCCCGCACAACCACTGGGCCTTTGACGAGGCCGTGGAGCACATCATCGACTCCCTTGCCCCGCTCTACCGGCTCGCCGCCGCGGGTTCCGCAGAGGACCGGGCCAAGTTCATCAACCTCGACATGGAGGAGTACAAGGACCTCGACCTGACCATCGCCGTCTTCACGCGGCTCCTCGAGCGGGCCGAGTTCCGCGGGCTCGAGGCCGGGATCGTGCTCCAGGCGTACCTGCCGGACGCTCTCGGGGCGATGATGCACCTCCAGGACTGGGCCGCCGCGCGCGTTGCCGCGGGCGGCGCACCCATCAAGGTCCGCGTGGTCAAGGGGGCGAACCTCCCCATGGAGCACGTGGACGCCGAGATCCACGGCTGGCCCGCCGCGACCTGGGACTCCAAGCAGGCCTCCGACACGTCGTACAAGGCGGTCCTCGACTACGCGCTGCACCCCGAGCGCCTCGCGAACGTCCGCGTGGGCATCGCCGGGCACAACCTGTTCGACGTGGCCCTCGCGTGGCACCTCGCGAAGGCGCGCGGCGTGGAGACCGGCGCGGGGCACGGAGAGCTGGCCGGGCGGAAGGCTCCCATCGAGTTCGAGATGCTCCTCGGCATGGCGTCCGCCCAGGCCCAGGCCGTCCTGGCCGATGTGGGCCACCTCCTCCTCTACACACCGGTGGTGCACCCCGGCGAGTTCGACGTCGCCATCGCGTACCTCATCCGCCGCCTCGAAGAGGGCGCGAGCCAGGACAACTTCATGTCCGCGGTCTTCGAGTTGGACTCCAACGACGTGTTGTTCGAACGTGAGAAGAAGCGCTTCCTCGCCTCGCTCGCCGCGCTCGACGCCGCGCCGTTCGCCGACCGCTCCGGACGGCGCACCGTGCCGGGCCCGAACCGGACCCAGGACCGCTCCCAGCCCCCGTCTGAGGGTCAGCTCCTGAAGGTTACCTCACGTGACTCCCAGAAGCTGACTCCCAGACGGGATGTGCCCGGAGCGGGGTTCTCCAACACCCCCGACACCGACCCCGACCTGCCCGCCAACCGGGCGTGGGGGCGCTCCATCATGTCCCGTGCGGAATATAGCCGTATCGGCATTGACACGGCGGACGCGGCGACGCTGCAGACGGAGGGCGAGCTCGACGCCGTCGTGCGCACCGCGGTGACCGCCGGCGAGAGGTGGGGCGCACTCACGGGCGCCCAGCGCGCCGCGGTGCTGGACGAGATGGGCCGGGTGCTCGAGCGGCGCCGCGCGGACCTGCTCGAGGCCATGGCGTCCGAGGCGGGCAAGACCCTCGACCAGGGCGACCCGGAAGTCTCCGAGGCCGTCGACTTCGCGCACTACTACGCGACCCTGGCCCGCGAGCTCGATGCCGTGGACGGCGCCGCATTCGTCCCGAGCCGCCTCATTGTCGTCACGCCGCCATGGAACTTCCCCGTGGCGATCCCCGCGGGGTCCACACTCGCGGCGCTCGCGGCCGGCTCCGGCGTGGTGATCAAGCCCGCGAAGCAGGCGCGCCGCTCCGGCTCCGTCATGGTCGAGGCCCTGTGGGAGGCGCTCGAGGCGGCCAAGGGCGAGACCGGCGTGGGGCGCGAGGTGCTCCAGCTGGTCCAGCTTTCAGAACGAGGCCTCGGCCAGCGGCTCATCGCGCACCCCGACGTGGACCGCGTGATCCTCACCGGCGGCTACGAGACGGCCCAGCTGTTCCGCTCGTTCCGGAAGGACCTGCCGCTGCTCGCGGAGACGTCCGGCAAGAACGCGATCATCGTGACCCCGAGCGCGGACCTCGACCTCGCGGCGAAGGACGTCGCGCACTCGGCGTTCGGGCATGCGGGGCAGAAGTGCTCGGCGGCGTCGCTCACGGTGCTCGTGGGCTCGGTGGCGCAGTCCAAGCGGTTCCGGAACCAGCTCATCGACGCCGTCCAGTCGCTGCACGTGGGCTACCCGTGGGACCCGCGCAGCCAGATGGGGCCGGTCATCGAGGCGCCGGGCGAGAAGCTGCGCCGCGGCCTCACCCAGCTCGGCGACGGCGAGCGCTGGATCCTCGAGCCGCGCCAGCTCGACGAGTCCGGCAAGCTCTGGAGCCCCGGCGTCCGCGCGGGCGTGCGGCCCGGCTCCGAGTACCACCTCACCGAGTACTTCGGCCCGATCCTCGGCGTCATGACCGCAGAGACGCTTGAGGAGGCAGTGGCCCTCGTCAACCAGATCGAGTACGGCCTCACCTCCGGCCTGCACTCCCTCGACGCCGGCGAAATCGACTACTGGGCCGAGAACATCCAGGCCGGCAACCTCTACGTGAACCGCGGGATCACGGGCGCGATCGTGCAGCGCCAGCCGTTCGGCGGGTGGAAGAAGTCCGCCGTCGGGGCCGGGGCGAAGGCCGGCGGCCCCAACTACCTCGCGGGGCTCGGCTCGTGGGAGGACGCGCCCGTCAGCGGCGGCGCACGGGTCGAGGGGCCCGCCGGGGAACTGCTCGCGGCGGCGCGGGCTGCCGTCGGAGCGGGCCTCACCGCGGACGACGCCGCGTGGCTGGCTTCCGCGCTCGCTTCCGACGCCGCACTGTGGGCCTCGGAGTTCGGCGTATCCAAGGACGTCTCGGGCCTGGCCTGCGAGCGCAACGTGTTCCGGTACCGTGCGCTGCCGGTGACCGTGCGGTTCGAGTCGGGGACTTCGGGCCACGGCGTGGCCGAGCTCCTGCGGGTGGCGGCCGCGGGCCTCGTGGCGGGATCGCGCGTGACGGTGAGCAGCGCCGTCGTGCTTCCCGGTTCCGCGGCAGACGTGCTGCGCCGGCACGGCGTCGCGGTGAGTGTGGAGGACGCGGCCGAGTGGCGTCGGCGCGCGGCGGGGCTCGGGTCGGGGCGTGTGCGGCTCATCGCGGGCGACGGCGCAGCCTCCTCCCAGCGCGACCTCGCCGACGCCGTGGACGGCACCCCCGACGTGGCGGTCTACGCGCACCCAGTGGTCTCGGCGGGGCGGGTGGAGCTCCTGCCGTTTGTGCACGAGCAGGCCGTCTCTGTCACGGCACACCGGTTCGGCAACCCGAACCCGGTGATCGACGCCGTGCACCTCTGAAAGGACGCCGTTCACCTCTAAGAGTCAGCTCCTGGAGGCCAGCTCCTGAGGGTCATGTTCTGGGAGTCACATCGCGTGACCTCCAGAACATGACCCTCAGCATGGGGGCGCCGCCTTCGGAGCGCACCATGGTGACGCGAAGATTCTTCGAACCTTCGCGTCAGACATCGTCGTCGCCCTCACTTCTCCGGCCCACTCTCGAACCGTAGGTTTCGTGGCTTGGCTACAGGGGCCTTGGTCCTGAACCCGGATGCCCGACGCAGACCTATACCCTGAACCCCATGACGGTTCTCAGCGCGGGGCTCCTCCTGTACCGCCGCGTGCCGAGCGCGGACGGCGGCGCCGCGGGACTCGAGGTGTGGATCGCCCACATGGGCGGGCCGTTCTGGGCGCGCAAGGACGAGCGCGCATGGTCCATCCCCAAGGGCCTCTACGAGGAGGACGAGAGCCCGCTCGCGGCCGCGCAGCGCGAGTTCGCCGAGGAGATCGGCACCCCGCCGCCTGACGTCCAGTACAAGCACCTCGGAGAGTTCCGGCAGCCCTCCGGCAAGCGGCTCACGGTCTTCACCGCGGAGGCGGACTTCGCGCCCGCACAGATCGTGAGCAACACGTTCCCACTCGAGTGGCCGCGGGGGTCGGGCCGCATCCTGGACGTGCCGGAAGTGGACCGCGCGGAATGGTTCACGGAGCCGGTCGCCCGCGAGAAGCTCGTCAAGGGCCAGGTACCGCTCCTCGACGCGCTCGGCCGCCTGCTCGCGTAGGGCGGGCCGAGGGGCGGCGCTGTGAAAGACTCGCCTCATCGGCTCCCCTGCGGCGCCGCGTCGAGGAGGGGACATGGCGACGAGCTACCCGGAGGCACCGGAGTTCGGCGGGAACACGGGCGAGGAACTCATCTGGAACCGGCTCATGGCGCAGCTGCCCGAGCAGGCCACCGTGTTCCATTCCCTCCAGATCGCCCATC
This sequence comes from Sinomonas cyclohexanicum, assembly GCF_020886775.1. Classification (GTDB taxonomy): domain Bacteria; phylum Actinomycetota; class Actinomycetes; order Actinomycetales; family Micrococcaceae; genus Sinomonas; species Sinomonas cyclohexanicum. Next base: position 262,334 of record NZ_AP024525.1, on the reverse strand, counting down.
TCGGTCAGCGCGAGATCGACTTCCTCGTGCTGTGGCCCGGGGTGGGGGTGGCCGTCCTCGAGGTGAAGGGCGGCACCGTGCGGCGCACCCACGGGCGCTGGTTCAGCCGCGGCCACCGCGGCGAGGACCACCCCATCGAGGACCCGGTGCGGCAGGTCCGCGCGGCGAAGCACAAGCTCCGCGAGTACCTCGCGGGCACGGACGCGCACGCGGCCCGCTTCGCGGAGCTCGTCGTCTTCCCGTTCACCCGCGTGGGCCACGACTTCAACGCCCCGGGCACGCCCCTCTCGATCCTCGCCGGCAGGGACGACCTGGACCACCTCGCCGAGAAGATCAAGGCCGCGATCCATGCCGAAGGCATAGGCACCACCCCGCAGGTTGCGAGCGAGAGCCCCTTCGAGGACCTCATCACGGCGATCCTCGCGAACACCGAGGACCTCGGACCGGTGCGGGCGGGCGCCGTCGAGCTCGAGGACCACGCCGACCACCTCACCGAGAACCAGCGAGTCCTCCTCGACGTCCTCGCCGAGCAGCCGCGCCTCCACATCCAGGGCCCCGCCGGCAGCGGCAAGACGTACCTCGCCCTCGAGCAGGCCCGGAGGCTCACCGAGGGCGGCGGGCGCGTGGCCGTGCTCTGCTTCAATCAGGGGCTTGCCGGGCACCTCAACGAGGTGGCCGGCCGGTGGAAGCGGCCCGCCGAGTACGTCGGCGCGTTCCACGACCTCGCGGAGTTCCTCGGAGTTCCGTCCGCGCCGCACCTGCTGCCCGCAGCGCACGACGTCGACCCGCAGCTCTTCTGGGACGTCCGCCTGCCGCAGGCGCTCACCCGGGCGGCCCGGTCCCTGCCGCGCGAGCAGCGCTTCGACGCGATCGTCGTGGACGAGGGCCAGGACTTCCGCCCGCTGTGGTGGGAGGCGGTGATCGCCCTCCTGACGGACCGCGGCGGCAACGGCCTCTTCGTCTTCAGCGACTCCAACCAGTCCGTCTACCACCGCCGCCCGGTCCGCCCGCTGGGCATGGTCCCGCTCTCGCTCCGGGAGAACCTGCGCAATACGAAGCAGATCGCCAACCTCGCCGGCGCGTTCACGGGCCACAGTCAGCGCGTGCCGGGGCTCGGCGGTGAGCCCGTCGAGCTGATCGACGTGCCCGCCTCGGAGGCTGTGGCCGCCGCGGACGACGCCGTCGATCACCTGATTGCCGACGGCTGGGACCCCGGCCAGATCGCCCTGCTGACCACCAAGTACAAGCACCCCGAGCAGGAGAACCAGATCCGGCACCACGGGAAGGCCGGCTACTGGGCGGGGTACTTCGGCGACCGGGACGTCTTCTACTCGAGTGTTCAGGGCTTCAAGGGTCTCGAGCGGTCCGCGGTGGTGCTCGCCGTCAACGGATGGCACGCCGGGCTGGGCCGGGAGCTCCTGTACACGGGGATGAGCCGGGCACGGACCAAGCTCGTAGTCGTGGGGCCGCGGGCAGAGATCGAGGCGTGCGGCGGGCCCGCGGTCGCGAAACGGCTCGCGGAAGCCGTCGCCGGCCGAGTCGACGCGCCGTAGGCGGACGCGCTCAGGGAGCGTCGAGGAAGCCTAGGACGTCCTGGGTGAAGCCGGGGGTGAGTTGGACGCCCACGTGGCCGCGGCCGTAATACATGATGAGCCGGCCGCGGGGCAGGCCGCGGGCGGTGTCGCGGAACACGGCCGGGCCATAGGGTGTGTCCTCGTCGCCGCCGATCACGAGGGTCGGCACGCCGATCCCGGCGAGGCGGTCTGTCAGGTCGAAGTCATCCTCGGCTCGGAGGACCGCCGCGACGTCCGCAGTGGACCCTCGGTACATCCATGGCCCCACAAGCCAGCCAGCCCACCCCTCGAGGCTCCGTGCCGCGGGGCGCACGCCGACGAGCCGAACCATCTCGGCGCCGGCGCCGCGGAGGTCGCCGGCCTCGATCCTGGCCAGGAGTGCACGCTGGCCTGCCTTGCCCGCCGGGCCCAGCCTGCAGCCGGAGGCCACGAGCACGAGGCGCCGCACGAGTTCGGGGTGGTCCGCTGCGAGCTGCAGCGCCACGGTCCCGCCCGTCGAGATGCCCAGGACGTCCACGGGACGACCGAGGCGGGGGAGCCGCTCGGCGTAGTCCGCAGCGATGTCCGCCATGGTCGCAGAGGGGTCGAGGCCCTCGCGGCGGTTGACCCACCAGACCGTCCGGCGCCGCGCGAGCGGGCCCAGGGAGCGCGTCTCGGCGAGGAACGCCGGGCCGCGGGGAACCGTGTGCCGCGGCGTGAGGCCCGGCAGGACCACGAGCGGCGGGCCCTTGCCCATCGAGAACGCCGGCATGCCCTCGAACGGGTCCCTCTCCCCCACCGGTGCGGCCCTACTCGAAGTCGATCCGCATGACCACGCGACGCGGGAACGGGTGGCTGACCTCCCGGAAGCCCGCATCGGCGAACACGTCCCGGACGCCCACGAACAGCTCCCCCCACGTGTACTCCTTGCCCGGCTCGACGAGCATCGGATAGCCCTCGACGGCGCGGGCCCCCCGCTCGCGGGCAAAGCGCACTGCGGCTGCCGTGAGGGCCCGGCTGACGCCCTGCCGACGGTAGCCTTTGCGGGTCACGAAGCACGTGACGGCCCACACGCCGGGGTCTTCCTTGTCCTCCTCGCGGCCCGCCCACGGGACCTTCATTCCTGCCAACCGCGGGTACTCGGTGCGGGGCTCGACGGCTGCCCAGCCCACCGGCTCCCCGTCCCGGTACGCCACGAGGCCCGAGGTCGCCTCGGCGCCCGGGGTACCGCACTCGGTCTGCGCGCGAAGGAGCCCTTCGCGCGCCCCTCGGTCCAGGGCCTTCCATTCGCTGCGGGGGAACTTGAACCACTGGCACTGGCAGCCCGAGGGGTCGCCGCGCTCGCCAAAGACCGCCGCGAGGTCCTCCCACAAGGCCTCGTTGGCGGGCACGACCTCGATCTCAGGGCCGGTTTCCTCTGAGGGGCGTTCCATTCTGCTCACTCTAGGTGCCCACGCCTCGGCTGGGGAGGGCGGATGCGCCCTGCAGGGGACCACCACGGTCCTCACGCTGGGCCGCCGCCACGGGCTCAGCGGCCGCGGCGGCGTCCGGCCCCGGGGCGACCCTTCCCACCGGCGGTCCGCCCCCGGCCACCGGACCGGCCACCGGCCTTCCCGCCGCGTGCGGCCTTCCCGGCACGGGAAGCCTCGTTCCGCGCCTTCATCTCCTTGGACTGGGAGGTGGAGATGTCCTCACGCCGCTTCTTCGCGGCCTCCTGCTGGTCCCGCTGGACCGAGGCCTGCCGCGAGCTGTTCGCCCCGCGGCCGCGCACCACGCCGATGAACTCCTGGATGGCCTCCGCCTCATTGTCCCGCCGCCACGCGATCCCCACGCCGTAGGGCTCGAGGCCCGTCACGGGGCGGTAGCGCAGCTCCTTGCGGTTGAAGTGCCGCACCACGGACATGGGCATGATCGCGAGCCCCGCCCCGCCCTCGACGAGGTCCAGGCGCTCGGAGGGACCGCCGTCGTACTCGAACAGCTCGCCCTGGACCTCGGCGAGCGGCACCTCGTCGAATGCCTGGATCTCATGCCCCTTGGGCGCGACGACGACCGGCAGTTCCTCATAGAGCGGGATGACGTGGAGCCCCTCGCGGTCCTTGTCCACGGGCAGGCGGACGAACGCGATGTCGGCCCGGCCATCGTGCAGGACGGCGAGCTGCTCGGCATCGTCGACCATCTCGGAGGCGAGCGGGTGCTCGGGGAAGCGCTCCTCCCACCGGTGGAACCACTTGCCGGGGGCCACGCCCGCGACGAAGGCGACCTTCAGGGCCGGAACGCTCTCGGACTGCATGGGTCAACGGTAGCCTTGATCCATGAGCTCGAACCCCGAAGGCGCGTCCCAGTCCATGAAGCCGGCCACCGCCGCGAAGAAGCTCGGCATCTTCCTCCCCGCCACCCCCGCGGAGTTCCAGGAAGGCGTGGTGACGCGCGAGGAGTTCGACGCCCTGCGCGAGAACCCGCCCGCGTGGCTCACCGAGCTGCGCGAGAAGGGCCCGCACCCGCGGCCGGTCGTCGCCCAGAAGCTCAACGTGACCATCTCGGGCCTGGCCCGCGCCGGCATCACGGAGGCGCTCACCACGGAGGAAATCGCCGCGCTGCTCGAGGACCGCCCCCAGTGGCTCCAGTCCGAGCGGGCCAACATGGCCGCCGTGCGCGAGGAGGCCCGCCGCGTCAAGGCCGAGGCGGAGGAGAAGGCCGCGAAGTCCGCCTCGGCGAAGCACGGCGCGGCGGCCGAGCGGTCGCTGCGAGGCGGGCGCCGCGGCTGAACTCCGTCCCTGCACGAGGGACGCGGGCACCATCGGACGAAATGGTCAGGCGTTGGGGTCGACCAGGATCTTCACGTGGTGCTCGTTGTTGTTGATGAGCTGGTCGTAGCCCTCCGTGATGAGGGCGTCCAACGGGATCTTGGCCGTGATGAACGGGGCGAGGTCGAGCTTGCCCGACTGGACCAGCGCGATCGTGCTCGGGTGGTCATTCGCGTAGCCGATGGTGCCCCGCAGGTCGATCTCCTTGAGCACGAGGGAGGGCATGTCCACCTGCGGCCTGTGGCCCCAGATCGAGACGTTGACGATCACCCCGCCGGGCCGCACCGTGGCCATGAGCATGTCCAGGACCGCGGGGACGGAGCTGCACTCGAAGCCAACGTCGGCGCCTCTGCCGCCAGTGAGCGCGCGGACCTGCTCGGCGACGTCGCCCTCGCGAGGGTCGAACACGGCGTCGGCCACGCCGGTGTCCCTCGCCATCTTCTTGCGGGCCTCGCTCAGCTCCGAGATGTAGACGGTCAGCCCCGAGGCCTTGAGCACTGCCGAGGTCAGCAGGCCGATCGGACCCGCCCCGCCCACGATCGCGACGTCCCCGGCCTTGGCCCCGCTACGGACAAACGCGTGGTGCCCCACGGACAGCGGCTCGATGAGCGCGGCCTGGTCGAGCGGAATGTCCCCGATGGGATGGACCCACCGCCGCTGGACCACGATCTTCTGCGAGAGCCCCCCGCCACGACCGCCCAGACCGATGAAGTTCATGTCCTTCGAGAGCTGGTACGCCTGACCGGGCCCGGTGTCGACGTCGTCGTGGATGATGTACGGTTCGACGACGACGTTCTGGCCCACCTCGAGGTCGGTCACACCCTCGCCGAGCGCCGTGATGGTCCCCGAGAACTCGTGGCCGATCGTGACCGGCGCCTCCTCCCCCGAGATCGGCTGAGGCGACCCCTTGGGCGGAATGAAGATCGGGCCCTCGAGGTACTCGTGCAGGTCAGTGCCGCAGATGCCGCACCACGCGACGTCGATCGCCACGGTTCCGGGCCTGAGCTCAGGCTCGGGAATGTCCTCGATGCGGATGTCCTTGCGGTCGTAGTAGCGGGCAGCTTTCATGACGGACCCCTTCCGTAGTGACGCTGACCGCCAGCCTAGCCGCGCCCCCTGGGCGTTCAGAAGGGACGGTGAGCCCTTGTCACCCCGAGCAGGAGTAGTTGTAGTCCAGATCAGTCGTGTACTGGGTGAGCACCACGCGTCCGCCCGCGGTGAGCGGATCGAGCCCGCAGTTCGCCACGGCGCCCTTGAGCGAGATTGCCCCGGGCAGCCAGCTGTTGAGCCCGTACAGGGGGCTCAAGGAGTCGACCGTGCCGACGATCTCACGCCACATGTAGGGCGATGAGTAGACGCCCGCCCTGACCCCCTCGTGGCGGAATGCGGCGGCCATCCCCTCGAGGTCGGCCCGGTTCGGGGCGGTGTCCGACTGCCACGTGTTGCCGGTCTCGACGTCGAGCCACCACGTATACGCCGTCGGCGCTGTCATGAGACCCGCGGCCTGCGCGGCGGGGGCCAGCCGTACCGCCATGTCCTCCATCGCCCGGTCCCAGCCGTACTGCCAGGCGCACGCGAGGGAATCGGACCCGTTGCACGTCCCGTACGGCGTGCTCCCGCCGCTGGGCCACGGGGACGACGGCGCGGACCCACCTGGGTTGCCCGTGTTGACGTACAGCTGCACGGTGGACTGGAACGTGCCGCCCCGCGACCCGACCGCCCAGCGCAGCTGGTCCGCAAGGCACGGGTTGGTGGTGTTGGCCTTCCCGCCGTTGACTCCGATGATCCCGAACGCACGGTCGGCCGGCAGGCTCTGCCCGCACTGCGGCCAGGAAACGTCGATCCCGATCGCCGCCTGCGTGGACCCGCCGCTCACGCCCGGGCCGTCCGGCGCGGCGAGGGCGGGCGGAGCACCGAGTGCCGCGAGGCCGAGGACGAGCGCAACCGCGGCGCCGAGTCGCTTCATGCCGCCAAGTATCGCGCGCTATGGGGCCGTGCGGGAGGGCCCGTCAGCCTATACAGGAGACGTTGTAGTCAGCGGCCACGAGATGTCGACGCCGAGCGTCGAGCCGGAGCCCGTGCCCGAGCCGCCCTTCCCGCCGGGAGGCGCGGCCAGAGCGGGCTGGGCAACGGATGCGGCGAGGGCGAGGGTCAGGGCGATGGCCGCCGCGATGCGTCTCATCCGGCCAGTATTGTGCACGACGCCGCGTGGCCCCCGAGGCGCGCAGGGATGTGACCTCAGTGTGAGGGTCAGTCCTGGTGGAGCCGGATGATGTTCCCGCAGGTGTCCTCGAAGTCTGCCATCAGCCCCGACGCGTCCTGGACCGGCTCGCCGCGGAACACGACGCCGGCCGCGCTGAGCCGCTCGAAGTCGGCCCGCACGTCCGGCGAGCCGAGGACGATGGCGGGCATCCCGGCGTCGTACACCCCCTTGCGGTAGGCCTCGGCAACCGGGTTGGCGCTCGGCTCGAGCAGGAGGCCCACGCCGCCCGAGTCGGGCGAGGAGACGATGAACAGTTGTGCCTCGGGCATCGCCAGGAGCGTGTCGAAGCCGAGCGTCTCCGTGTAGAACGCATGCGCGGCGGCCGGGTCGATGACGTGGATGGAGCACATCTTGATCCTCATGCCCACAGCCTACGCAGGCCCACCGACAACGCACGACGCCGGGCCTAGACTTCTGTGGTGAACGCACCGCGCGCTCTCCGTCCCTTCGCGCACCGCGAGTACCGCGTCCTCATCGCCGCCCTGGCCGTGAGCATCTTCGGCTCGGGCATGTGGGCGGTGGCGATGGTCTACGAGGTGATCGCGCTGGGCGGCGGCCCGCTCGAGCTCTCGCTCGTGGCCACGGCGATGAGCGTGGGCCTCGTCGCGTTCGTCCTGCTCGGCGGCGTCGCGGCGGACAGGATTCCGCAGCGCACGCTCATCATCGCTGTGGAGGCCGTCAACCTCCTGGCCGTCGGGACCGTCGCGGTGCTTGCCGAGACCGGCCTCCTCGCGGTCTGGGGAATCGCGCTCGGCGCGTTCGCGCTCGGGGTCGGGGCGGCCTTCTTCTTCCCGGCGTTCTCGGCGATCCTGCCGCGGATCCTCCCGCCCGAGGACCTGCTCGCCGCGAACGGCATGGAGGGCACCATGCGGCCCCTGCTCCAGCAGGCCGCGGGCCCGGCGGCGGCCGGTGTGATCGTCGGGGCGCTGTCCGCGCCGCACGCCGTGGCGGGCGTCGCGGTGTGCCACCTCACCGCGTTCGTGACGCTCAACTTCCTGGGCCGGCACCCCGCGCTGTCCCGGCGTCCAGCGGCCGCCCGCGCAGCGGCCTCCCCCGCGGATGGCGCGCCGGCGGCGGGAGGCGAGCCGACCGCCGTCGTGCGCAAGTCCGTGCTGCACGAGATGCGGGAGGGGATGGCGTACACGGTCAAGACGCCGTGGCTCCTGTGGACCCTGCTGTGGGCGAGCGTGTCCACGCTCGTCTCGATCGGGCCGGTCGAGGTGCTGCTGCCGTTCGTGGTGCGCGACCAGTTCGGCGGCGGGTCCGAGATGTTCGGCGCCGCGCTCGCGGCGATGGGGGTGGCAGGGGCGGTCGCGTCGCTCGCGATGGCCTCATTCCGGCTGCCGCGGCGGTACCTGACGTTCATGCTCACGATCTGGGGGATCGGGTCGGTGCCGCTCGCGTTCGTCGGCGCCATGACCGGGTTCTGGCAGCTCGTCGTGGCGCTCATCGTGTGGGGCGCCACCGGCGGGGCGGGCATGGTCATCTGGGGCACGCTCCTGCAGCGGCGCGTGCCGGCGCACCTTCTCGGGCGAATCTCCAGCCTGGACTTCTTCGTCTCCCTCGCGTTCATGCCGGTCTCGATGGCCGTGGCCGGGCCGCTCGCGCAGGTGGTGCCGCTGTGGGTCATCTTCGCCGTGGCCGGCGCGGTGTGGCCGGCGCTGGGGCTCGTGGCGATCCTCGCCGCGCGGATGCCGTCGGACGAGATCGCGCACCCGCTCGACGTGCTGCCGGCCTCGCGCACCTGAGCGAGCGCGCCACGTTGCGGGGGCTCGCCTAAGCTTGGGATTCCACCCACCCCCAGCCGCAGGAGCACCCATGGCCGCCGTCCCGCCCGAGATCGATACCCCCGAGATCCTCGTGGACCGGGACATCCTGGAGCGGAACATCGCGCGGACGGCGGAGGCCGTCGCGGCGAAGGGGATCGCGCTGCGGCCGCACGCGAAGACCCACAAGATCCCCGAGATCGCGGCGCTGCAGCTCGCGGCCGGAGCCGTCGGGCTGACCGTGGCGACGATCGGCGAGGCCGAGGTGTTCGCCGACCACGGCGTCACGGACCTGTTCATCGCGTACCCGCTGTGGGTCGGGCCGCGGCAGGCGGAGCGGCTGCGGGGCCTCGCGGAGAAGGCACGGATCGCGGTCGGCACCGACTCCATCGAGGCCGCCCGCGAGATGGGCGCGAGCCTCGGCGACGCGGCCGGCTCGGTCGAGGTGCTCGTCGAGATCGACAGCGGCCACCATCGCAGCGGCGTCGCGCCCGCGCGGGCCGTCGAGGTGGCGCGCGCGGCGGCGGACGCAGGGCTGCCCGTGGCCGGGGTCTTCACGTTCCCCGGGCACTCGTACGCGCCGGGGATGCCGGCCGAGGCGGCGGCGCAGGAGCAGCGCGCCCTGGCCGATGCCGCCGGGGCGCTCGCGGCGGCGGGCTTCGATGTGACGCGCGTGAGCGGCGGGTCCACGCCGAGCGCGCTGCTCACGGAGGGCGGCACCACCACCGAGGTCAGGCCCGGCGTGTACGTGTTCGGCGACGCACAGCAGCTCGAGCTCGAGCGGTGCGCCCCCGAGGACATCGCCCTGACCATCGCCGCGACCGTCGTGAGCCGCCACGAGGGCGACTCCGAGATCCCACGGCGCATCGTGCTCGACGCCGGCTCCAAGGTCCTCGGCGGCGACCGCCCCGCGTGGACCACCGGATTCGGCCGGCTCCTCGACTACCCGGCCGCCCGGATCATGGCCCTGTCCGAGCACCACGCAACGGTCGTCTTCCCCGACGGCGCTCCCCTGCCCGCCCTCGGCGAGCGAGTCCGCGCCGTCCCGAACCACGTGTGCGTCGCCGTGAACCTCGTCGACGAGGTCGCCGTGGTCCGCGGAGGCGCGGTCGTAGACCGGTGGCGGGTGGCGGCGCGCGGGCGGAACCGGTGAGCGCACGACGGCGGGTGGGCACCCGCCGTCGTGCGCTCACCCAGCGCTCTAGGCCTTCCCCGGCAGGATGAGCCTCCAGTACATGAACGGCAGGGCATAGCGCTTGAGGAGCCACATGTCCCACCGCTCGTGGGTGGTGTCGATCAGGGGGATGCTCGGCGCCGGCTGAAGCGTGTAGTCGAATTCGGCCAGCAGCATCCGATTCCGCGCCGTCGTGAGGGGGCAGGACCCATACCCGCCGTAGCTGGCCTCGAGGGGCTGGCCCTCCATCGCCGAGAGCAGGTTCTGGACCAGGACGGGCGCCTGCTTCCGGATTGCGGCGCCCGTCTTGGAGTTCGGCGTCGAGCCGGCGTCGCCCAGCGAGAAGACGTTGGGGTACCGGGTGTGCTGCAGGGTGTGCTTGTCCACCTCGACGTATCCCGCGGGGTTCTTCGGGTCGGCCAGGGCGGTCGCCTTGAGCCAGTCAGGGGCGGACTGCGGGGGAACGGCATGCAGCATGTCGTAGTGCAGCGTCTCCTCCATGCCGGCGGCATGGTCGGCGATGACCACCTCTTGGGCGACCGGATCGATGGAGGTCATCTCGCTGCTCTTGCGGACCTCGATCCCGTACTTCGCCACGACCCGCTCGAGCTCGTCGGCGAAGACCTTCACGCCGAACATCCCGGGGGTCGGCAGCACCAGCACGATGCGGATGTCGTCGAGGACCCCCTGTTCGCGCCAGTAGTCGGCGGCGAGGTACGCGATCTTCTGCGGGGCGCCGGCGCACTTGATGGGCCCGGACGGCATGGTGAACACGGCGGTCCCCGAGCGCATCCCCCGGATGAGGTCCCACGTCTTGGGGGCGAGGTCGTATCGGAAGTTGCTGGAGGCCGCGGGGGACTCGATGGCCTCGGCCATACCTGGGATCCGGTCCCAGTCGAGCTGGATCCCGGGGGAGACCACGAGATAGTCGTAGCCGATCTCCGCGCCGCCCGCAGTCCTGACCAGCTTGGCGTCGGGATCGATGTGGTCCGCCGCGTCGCGGATCCACGCGACACCACGGGGCATGACCGAGGCCTGGTCCCGCACGGACTCCTTCTGCGGCGCCCGGCCGCCCCCGACCAGGGTCCAGAGGGGCTGGTAGTAGTGCTTGTCACTGGGCTCGATGACGGCAATGTCGCTCTGGCCAGCACGGCGCAGCCGCGCCGCCACGCTCAGCCCAGCGTTCCCGCCGCCGATGATCAGAATCTTGTGGTGGATGCCCATCGCTGCGATGCCTTTCGTCATGGGGCCTGCTGCTCTCGTCGAAAGACCTGCAGTGACCCCACTCACAAAATACCCCATGGGGTATTTTGTGCACAAGGGTTCCCCCGGTCCGACAGCCCCGGCGGGCGCACGGAGTGGACCTAGGTCTATGTTCTCGGCGCCGGCGCCGTCGAGAGAATGGGTCTGGGCGCGCCGCGCCCGGACCTCTCGACGGGAAGGCTGGGCCATGGGACAAGGTTGGCTTGCGGGCGCATCAGCGGTGGTGCTGGCGCTCGCGTTGGGCGGTTGCTCGTCGGCGCAGCCAACCAGCTCGGAGACCGGGGCGCCGACCGCCACGGGCACCGCGACGGCGTCGCCGGACGCCGCGTGCGTGGCGGACCCGCGGGCCGTCGCGGCACGCGCGCTGCCCGCGGCGGCGGCGGGCCCGATGCCCTCCGGCACAGCGGAAGCCCTCGAGAAGGCGGCACGCGAGGGCCTCCTCAACGCGTCCACCGAGGGCGCGATCATCGCGGTCCGCACCCCGCAGGGCACCTGGATCAAGGCCCTCGGGCTCGCGGACAAGGCGACGAACACCCCGATGTCGGACACGATGTACTCGCGCATCGGCTCAGTGACGAAGACGTTCACGGGGACGCTCGTCCTCCAGTTGGTCCAGGACGGCAGGCTGTCCCTCGACGACCCGATCGGGAAGTACTTCCCGGACATCCCGCGCGGCAACGACGTCACGGTCCGGATGCTGATGAACATGACGAGCGGGATAGCCAGCTATTCGCTCGATCCGACGTTCCAGCGCGAGATCTTCTCGGACCCCACCAAGCAGTGGAACCCTGACCAGCTGATCGCCATGGGCCTCGCGCTCCCCCGCCCGTTCGAGCCCGGTGCGGAGTTCGACTACTCGAACACCAACACGCTGATCCTCGGCCGGCTCGTCGAGAAGCTCACGGGGACCTCATACGCCGAGGCGCTCAAGGCGCGCATCATCGACCCGCTCCACCTCACCGGCACGTCGTTGCCCGGTCCCGACGGCGCGCTCCCCTCGCCGCACCCGACCGGGCTCACCCTCCAAGGCCTGCCGGACGGGCAGACGACGCCGCAGGACGCCACCGCGTGGAACCCCTCCTGGGGATGGGCAGCCGGGGCGCTGACCTCGACCGCCTCCGACCTGCTCGTGTACGGCCGCGCGCTCGGCACCGGCCAGGGCCTCCTCGACGAGAGGACCCAGGCCCTCCGATACGCCTCGATTCCCGGGCCGGCCGGGTACGGGCTCGCCGTGGGCTGCATCGACGGCTGGCTCGGCCACACCGGCGAGATCCCGGGGTTCAACGCGACCCTGTACTATGACACCCGCTCGGACACGACCATCGCCGTGATGGTCAACAGCGACATCCTCTCCGGCGACTGCACCCAGACGCCCACCCTGCCGGGCGGCCCGAGGCAGCTGCCCTGCATGGACCCGGCGGGCCGGATCTTCGTCTCGCTCTCCGCGGCGCTCGGGCACGAGTTCAAGCCCAACCCCAAGTCGTGAGCAGGCCGTCAGGGAAATGACCTCTCAACGGGGACATGACCCCTCAACGGGAAGGAGGGGGAGGCGCCCTATGATCGGGGACATGCAGTCGGTTGCGCGGCGATCGCCGCTCGTGCGGTCGTTCCGGCGGTCGCTGCTGGCGCTGGCCGCCGCGGGGGTACTCCTTGCCGTGGTCCTCGCGGCGCTCATGCCATGGAACGAGCCCGGCGCGACAGTGCTCGTGCTGCTGCCGATCGTCTTCCTCGTGTACGTCGGCACCGGACTCGTCGCGTGGGGGCGGCGGCCGAGCAACGCCATGGGCGCCCTGATTGTCGGCGCCGGCGGTGCGATGTTCCTGGGCAACCTCCTGAACACCGATGTCCGGGCCCTTGAGACGATCGGCGCGGTCTGCTCCACACTCCTGCTCGCGGCCGCCGTGCACCTGTTGCACGCGTTCCCCTCCGGCAGGCTGCGGGGGCGGACATCCGTCGCCACCGTGGCCGCCGGGTACGGGACGGCGCTGCTGCTGCAGGCCCCGCAGTACCTGTTCGCCCCAGAGGGCCCGGCGCCGTGGCTCGTCATCGCCGACCTCCCCGGGCTCGCCTCCGCGGGCGCGGTCGTACAGCGCGTGGCGGGCGCCGTGGTCATGCTCGCCACGGCCGTGCTGCTCGCGCGGCGCTGGGCCGGAGCGGGGCGGCGCCCGCGCCGCGTGCTCGGCCCGGTCTACGTCTACGGCCTCCTCGCCGTGCTGTTCATCCCCTTCAGCTCGGCGCTCCTCGAAGGCCTCCTGCACCTCCCGCCGACGGCGCGCGGCACGCTCCAGTTCGCGGTCCTCGGCGGGATCCCCATCGCGTTCGCCCTCGGAGTGCTGCTGGGCGGGTTTGCGCGCACCGGCGAGATCGAGGAGCTCGGCACGTGGCTCGGGCTCCCCGGCGTGGGCCGGCCGGACGTCGGCGCGGCCCTCGCCGCGACGCTCGGCGACCCGTCCCTGCGCGTCTCCTACTGGGTCCCCGAACGCAAGGTCTTCGTGGATGCGGCGGGCCGCACGGTCGAGGACGGGCCGGGCACGCTGCAACCGCCCGGCCGCGACGCGGTCCCCATCGACGTCCACGGCGCACCCGTCGGCGCCATCACGTACGACTCCGCCCTGATCAGCGACCGAGAGCTCGTCCGGACCGCGGGGCGGGTGGTGGCGATCGCCGTCGACCGCGAACGCCTCACCGCCGAGCTGCGCGCGAGCCACGCCGAACTCCAGCGCTCCCGCGAGCGACTCGTCAACGCGATCGATTCGGAGCGGCGCCGGATCGCGCAGGACCTGCACGATGGCATCCAGATGCGGCTCGTGCTCCTCGGGCTCGAGGCGCAGCGGGTGGGCAGCGCGGCCGCCGACGAGGTCCAGGCGCGCGCCTCCGCGCTGCGCGGCGAGATCGACAGCGCCGCGACGGACCTGCGCCAGCTCGTGCACAACATCATGCCCGCGGGGCTCGTGGAGCAGGGCCTCTGGGCGGCGGTCGAGGACCTCACCGACCGCATGCCCATCCCCACGCGCCTCGACCTGGGCCCGGCGCCCGGCCGCGGGGACCTTCCGCGCGCGGTAGAGAGCACCGCGTACTTCGTGGTCGCGGAGGCGCTCACCAACACCGTCAAGCACGCCGCGGCGGACTCTGCCGCGGTGCGCCTGGCGCTGGACGGGGACGTCCTGCGCATTGAGGTGCACGACGACGGCGTGGGCACCGCCGCGCCGAACGGCGGCGCCGGGCTGCGCGGCCTCGCGGACCGGGTCGACGTCCTGGCCGGCCGGCTCGAGCTCGTCAGCGAGCCCGGCCGCGGCACCCATCTGAGAGTGGAGCTCCCATGCGAGTTGTGATCGGCGAGGACGAGGCCCTCCTGCGGCGCGGGCTACAGCTCGTGCTCGAGGACGGCGGGATGGACGTGGTCGCGGCGGCCCCGGACGCGGCCGCCCTCGTGGCCGCGGTGGACGAGCAGCTGCCCGACCTCGTGGTCACGGACATCCGCATGCCCCCGACCCACACCGACGAGGGGCTCGTCGCCGCGCTGCGGATCCGCGAGGCGCACGAGGCGACGGCCGTCGTCGTGCTCTCCCAGCACGTCCAGCGGCGCTACGCGCGCGAGCTCCTCGCCTCCCCGGGCGGGCGCGTCGGGTACCTGCTCAAGCAGCGGATAGCGAACGTGGACTCGTTCCTCGCCGACCTGCGTAACGTCGCGGCCGGCGGGACCGCGCTGGACCCGGACGTCGTGGCGGTCATGCTCGCGCGGGCCAAGCACTCGGACAGCGCCGTCCAAGGCCTCACACCGCGGCAGCAGGAGGTCCTCGCGCTCATGGCCGAGGGCAAGAGCAACGCGCGGATCGCGGCCGAGCTCTTCCTGAGCGAGAAGGCCGTCGTGGCGCACACCTCGAACATCTACGACGCCCTCCGCCTGCCCGTCGACGCCGACTCCCACCGGCGCGTGCTCGCCGTCATGCAGTACCTGAGCCAGGACTGAGCCGCCGGAGCACAGACGCGAGCGGACGACGGCGGGTGGGCACCCGCCGTCGTCCGCGAACGTTGTGCGCTAGGAGGCAACCGGCGCGAAGCTGTGCGCCGTGATGATCGGGGCAGCGGCCTCCGAGGCGAGGAACCGCAGCACGTCGAGCGCACCGTCACGGTCGCCCGACGCCGACGCGACCGCCCCGCCGAAGACGGTGTCGATCGCGCAGTCGGCGGGCAGCACCCCGAGGATGCGGACGCCCGGCTGCCCCACGAGCTCGCTGAGCTGCTGGAAGCCGAGGTCCACCTCGCCCTCCGCGAGCGAGCGGGCCACCGGAATGCCCGGGCGGGCCTGGACGAGCCGCTCCCCGAGCTCCTCCCCCAGCCCCCAGCCGTCGATCATCTTCACGAGCGCGACCCCGCTGGGCCCGGTCGAGTAGCCGATGCGGCCCGCCTGCTTGAGCGCCGCACGGAGGCCTGCCGCGTCCGGGAAGGCGTCCGCGCCGTCGTGCGTCGCGGGCGCGTCCGAGCCCGAGGGGACGGCCACCGCGACCTGGGAGAGCATGAGCGGCGTCACGGACCCGGCTTCGACGTGCCCATCCCCGGCGAGGCGCTGGAGCGCGCCCTGGGCGAGGAACACTAGATCGAACTGCTCACCGCCCGCGACGCGCTTGGTGGCATCCACGCCGCCGACCGATTCGAGCTCCACCGCGGGCAGGCCGGCCGCCACGGCCGCCGCCCCCAGGTCAGCGAGCACGTGGCGGGTGGCCATCGAGGAGATCGCCCTCACGCGGCATCCTCGAAGGACTCGGCGTCGACCTCGCGGGACGCGGCCTCCGCGTAGCGCGGACCAGACACGGTGGACGTGCCGATGAGCTCGCCCGCGCGGGCGAGCAGGTCCGCATGGACCGAGAGGTCCGCGGCGGCCTGGTTCTCGCGGAGGTGATCCACGCGGGTCGTGCCCGGGATGGGCACCACGTGGTCGCCCCGGGAGAGCACCCACGCGAGGGCGAGCTGCCCCGGGGTGCAGCCGGCCTCCGCGGCGAGCGCCCGCCACTGCGGGAGCAGCGACGCGTTGGCGGCCCAGTGCTCCGGCTGGAACCGCGGCATCCCCCGCCGGATGTCCTTGGGCGCGAACTCGGCCGGGTCCTCGAAGCCGTCGCTGAGGAATCCGCGCGCGAGCGGCGAGAACGCCACGAGCGCGACGCCGCTCTCGCGGGTCGCCTCGAGCATGCCCAGCTCGGGGTTGCGGCTCCACAGCGAGTACTCGTTCTGCACCGCGGCGATCGGGGCGGCCGCCTGCGCCTCGCGCAGACGCTGCACGGACACCTCCGAGAGCCCGATGGCACCGATCTTGCCGGCCGCCACCATCTCGGCCAGCGCGCCGACGCTCTCGCCGATGGGCACCTGCTTGTCCCAGCGGTGCAGGTAGTAGAGGTCGATGTGGTCCACGCCGAGGCGCCCGAGCGAGGCGTCCACCTGGGCACGGAGCGTCTCGGGTCGCCCATCGATCCTCTTGACCCCGTCGACCATCGCCATCCCGCACTTGCTGGCGAGCAGCACCTCGTCGCGGCGGCCGGCGATCGCCTGCCCGACCAGCTCCTCGTTGCGGCCGCCGCCGTAGAGCGTGGCGGTGTCGAGCATCCGCACGCCCTCATCGAGCGCCGTGCGCAGGAAGGCCAGACCGTCCTCAACCGTCGGAGGCACGCCGTAGGCGTGGCTCAGCGACATGCAGCCGAGGCCGATCTTCGGAAGGGCCAAGCTCATGCGAGCTGCTCCTCGAGAGCACCGAGCACGCGGTAGCAGTCGATGACCTGGCGGATCGAGGAGTTCGGCTCTCGACCCTCGCGGATCGCGCTGACGAACTCGCGGTCCTGCAGCTCGATGCCGTTCATGCTCACGGCGACCTTCGAGACGTCGATCTGCTCGTCCTTGCCGTTGTACAGGTCGTCGTAGCGCGCGATGTAGGTCGCGGTGTCGCCGATGTAGCGGAAGAACGTGCCGAACGGGCCGTCGTTGTTGAAGGACAGCGACAGCGTGCAGATCGCGCCGGTCTCGCTCTTGAGCTGGATCGACATGTCCATGGCGATGCCGAGCTCGGGGTGGATCGGGCCCTGGATGGCGTTCGCCTGGACGATCTTGCCCGCCTGGTAGGCGAACAGGTCCACCGTGTGCGCGGCGTGGTGCCACAGCAGGTGGTCGGTCCACGAGCGGGCCTCGCCCTTGGCGTTCGTGTTCGTGCGGCGGAAGAAGTACGTCTGGACGTCCATCTGCTGCACGTTGAACTCACCGGCGGCGATCCGGTTGTGCACGAGCTGGTGCGACGGGTTGAAGCGCCGGGTGTGCCCGACCATAGCGACACGCCCTGACGCGTCTGCGGCCTCGGCTGCGGCGAGCGTCGCCTCGGCGTCGGCGAGGGAATCGGCGAGCGGGATCTCGACCTGGACGTGCTTGCCGGCCTTGAGCACCGCCTGGGTCTGCGACGCGTGCAATCCGGTGGGGGTGGCGAGGATGACGGCGTCGACGTCGTCGCGCTCGAGCACGGCGTCCAGCCCGACGACGGCGTTCGCCACGCCGTACTTCGCGGCCACACCGTCCGCCTTCTCCTGCGATGTGGCGCTGACGACGGTCACCTCGGCGTCCTCGATGTTCTTCAGTCCGTCGAGGTGCTTCATGCCGAAGGCGCCGTTGGCGCCGACGACTGCGACGCGGATCTTGTCGGTCATTCGTTACTCCTTTTCGCGGATCCGGATGAGAGTGTCAGGCGTTCGGAACGGCCGCGGTCTCCGCGGGCTCGGGGGCCGGCGCCTGATCCGCGGGCTCGGCCACGACCGCGTCGTCGGCCGACTCGATGCGCGGTGCGGCCGGGTTCGAGATCACGAGGTGCCCGACCGCGGTGTTGGAGGCGGGCACGTGGTAGAACCGGTGGTCGACTCGGGGCGCCTCGCCGCCGAACTGGTCGTCCATCGCGCCACGGGCGATGAGCCAGTCCACGAGCTCGATGCCCTCGGAGCCCGCCTCGTCGACATACTCCATGTGGTCCCACTCGGTCAGGCCCAGCGGATCGGCGATGAGGTGGTCGAGGAACGCGTTGTCCCACTCCTCGTTGATGAGGCCGGCGCGCGGGCCCTGGAGCTGGTGGCTCATGCCGCCGGTGCCCCAGATCTGCACGTTGAGCTCGGGGCCGTCCCACTTGTCCAGGGCGCGGCGCAGGGCCTTGCCGAGCTCGTAGCAGCGGCGTCCGGACGGCACGGGGTACTGGACGACGTTGACGGCCAGCGGGATGACCTTGCACGGCCACTCCTTCACGTCGCCGAAGACGAGCGAGAGCGGCACGGTGAGGCCGTGGTCCACGACCATCTCGTTGACGAGGGTCAGGTCGAAGTCGTCCTGGATGACCGACTGCGCAATGTGCGCGGCGAACTCCGGGTAGCCCTTCACATCCGGCACCGGGCGGGGGCCATAGCCCTCGTCGGCCACGGGGTACTCGACGCCGGTGCCGAGCACGAAGGTCGGGATGATGGAGGAGTCGAACGCGGTCGCGTGGTCGTTGTAGACGAGGATGACGACGTCGGGCGTGTTCTCCTTGGCCCACTTGCGGGTCCACTCGTAACCGTCGAAGACCTTCTTCCAGTACGGCTCCTCGGTCTTGCCGAGGTCCATCGCGGCGCCGATGGCCGGAACGTGCGAGGTGAACAGCGCCGAGGTGTACTTCGCCGGGGCGTTCTCGCGCATGGTCTCGGACTTCTCGCGCGGCGCGGGCGGCGTCCAGCCGTCGAGGTCCTTGGCACGGTTGCCCTCGGGGCGGCGGCCGCCGCCGACCATCATGTCGCGGTAGGCCGCCTCGGACATGCCCGTCATGGACCCGGCCATCTGCTGGAAGCTCAGGCCGTGGGTGGCGCCGATCTTGGACAGGAAGTAGATGTTGCCGCCCTCGGCCATCATGGCGTTGAGGTCCATATCGAGCACGGCCTGACGCTGCTTGGGCGAGAGGGGCCACTCGTCGAGGTACGCCTCGCGATCGGCCAGGTAGCGCTCGCGGTTCTCGGGCTTCATGAGGGACATCGAGAACTGGTTGAGGTGGTATCCCTTGCGGGCCATCTCCGCGTCAAAGATGATCGTGCCGGGAACCTGCTTGTAGGGCTTGTCGAGTGCCATGTCATGCTCCTTCGGGCCAGTAGAGGCGGCGGGGGTTGTCCACGAGCAGCTTCTGCTGGAGGTCCGCCGTCGTCGCGATCTGGGGGATGTAGTCGACCAGCAGCCCATCGTCGGGCATGTGGTCCTTGAGGTTGGGATGGGGCCAGTCGGTACCCCAGAGCACGCGGTCGGGGAACTCCTCGACCACGCGACGGGCGAACGGGACCACGTCGGTGTAGGCGTGCTGCTCGCCGTCCAGGGCGCGGGGCCCGGTGACGCTCAGCCGTTCGGGGCAGGAGACCTTGGTCCAGACGTTCGGGTTCTCGCGCATGAAGCGCAGGAACAGCTCGAACTCCGGGCCGTTCGGGTCCTTCGTCACGTCGGGGCGGCCCATGTGGTCAACCACGACGTCGGTCTTGATGCTGGAGAAGAAGTCGTAGAGCTCGGGCAGGTCTGCCGCCTCGAAGTAGATCACGACGTGCCAGCCGAGCGGCGCGATCTTCGCGACGATCTCCTCGAGCGAGTCCGTGGGGACCCGGTCGACGAGGCGCTTGACGAAGTTGAAGCGGACGCCCCGGACCCCGGCCTCGTGCAGCTCGGCGAGCTGCTCCTCGGTCACATCCCGGCGAACGGTCGCGACGCCGCGCGCCCGCCCTCCGCTGCGGCCCAGAGCATCGACCAGCGCACGGTTGTCGGCACCGTGGCACGTTGCCTGCACGATCACGTTGCGCTCGAACCCGAGGTGGTCGCGGAGGGCGAAGAGCTGATCCGCCGAGGCGTCGCAGGGGGTGTACTTGCGCTCCGGGGCGTAGGGGAACTCGGCGCCCGGGCCGAAGACGTGGCAGTGCGCGTCGACGGCGCCAGCGGGCAGGCGGAATGTGGGGGTGGAGGGGCCGTCGTACCAGTCCAGCCAGCCTGCGGACTTCTCAAACCCTCCCGTGGTGTCTCCGTGCGCCATGGTCAGTCCTCCACGTACTCGAGGCCGGCGGCCGCGAGCGGCTCCCGCATGCCGTAGATGTCGAGGCCGAGCACGCCCTCGCGGAACTTCTGGCGCTTCGCCTCCTCGTTGTCCTCGCGCTTCCTGCTCGCGTCGGCGACCGCCCCGACGAGCTCGCGCGGGACCACGACGACGCCGTCGACGTCCGCGACGACCACGTCACCGGGGTTGACGAGCGCGTTCGCCGCGACGACCGGGACGTTCACCGAGCCGAGCGTGGCCTTGACCGTGCCCTTCGCGTTGACGGCACGCGAGAACACCGGGAAGCCCATCTTCTCGAGGTCGGCCACGTCCCGGACGCCTCCGTCGATGACTAGGCCCTTGCAGCCGCGCGCGGTCAGCGACGTGGCAAGCAGCTCGCCGAAGAAGCCGTCCTCGCTCTCCGTGGTGCAGCCGGCGACGATCACGTCACCCTCCTGCACCTGCTCCGCGGCGACGTGGAACATCCAGTTGTCACCCGGCTGCAGCAGCACGGTGACGGCCGGCCCGCAGAGCTTGGCGCCGGTCCAGGCAGGGCGGATGTAGGGGCGCATGAGGCCGACGCGGCCCATCGCCTCGTGGATCGTCGCGACACCGAACTGGGACAGACGCTCGACGTCCGCGGGATCGGGGCGCTCGATGTTCGTGTGGACGACACCAAGGTTGTTCAGTCGCATGGGGATTCCTTCTCTCTTACAGACCGCGCGCCGTCAGGGCGCGGTCGAGGCGCGGGTACACGCGGCGGGCGTTGCCCTCGAAGACCTGCGTGCGCTGGGCGTCGGTCAGGTTCTCGGTGGCGTCGACGTACCGCTTGGTGTCGTCGAAGTAGTGGCCGGTGCGCGGGTCGATGTCGCGCACGGCGCCGATCATCTCGCTCGCGAAGAGGATGTTGTCCGTGGGGATGACCTTCGTGAGCAGGTCGATGCCGGGCTGGTGGTAGACGCAGGTGTCGAAGAAGACGTTGCCCAGCAGGTGCTCCTCGAGCTCCGGCTTGCCGAGCGCCATGGCGAGGCCGCGGAACCGGCCCCAGTGGTAGGGCACCGCGCCGCCGCCGTGCGGGATGACGAGCTTGAGCTCGGGGAAGTCCTTGAACAGGTCGCCCTTGAGCAGCTGCATGAAGGCGGTCGTGTCGGCGTTCAGGTAGTGGTCGCCCGTGGTGTGGAAGACCGGCTTGCACGAGGTGCTCACGTGCACCATGGCGGGGATCTCGTACTCGACGAGCTTCTCGTAGATCGGGTACCAGGAACGGTCGGTCAGCGCCGGGGCCGTCCACTTGCCGCCCGAGGGATCGGGGTTGAGGTTGACGGTGACGGCGCCGAGCTCCTCGACCGCGCGGGTCAGTTCGGCGACCGTGGTGGTCGGGTCCTCGCCCGGCGACTGCGGCAGCATGGCCCCCATGAGGAAGCGGTCGGGGAAGAGCTCGCTCACCCGCGCGGCCAGATCGTTGCAGATCCGCGCCCAGGTCTTGCTGACCTCGAGGTCGCCGATGTGGTGGGCCATGAAGGAGGCCCGCGGGCTGAAGACCGTGATGTCGCTGCCGCGGTCGTTCATGAGCCGGAGCTGGTTGGCCTCGATCGTCTCGCGGATGTCATCGTCGGAGATCTGCAGGGCCGCAGGATCGGGGGCCTCACCCCGTCCCTCGGTGAAGGCGATCTGCAGATCGCGCCAGGCGCCCAGCTGGGCCGGAGCTGTCGTGTAGTGGCCGTGGATGTCGATGATCAACGAGTGTCGTCCTTGTCACTTTGGAGACTGGTATGCCTCAATGCTAGGGAGGGCGCACGCATATAGTCGAATAGATCTTCAGCTTACCGTGCATAGATAGAATCAATACATGGCGTTCACCGACCTCAATCAGCTCCGCACCTTCGTGGTGCTCTACGAGCTGCGCAGTGTGACCGCCGTCGCCGAGCGGCTCCACGTCACCCAGCCGACCGTCAGCTACACGCTCCGGCGGCTTCGGGCGCGGTTCGGCGACGACCTCTTCCGGCGCGAGGGGCATGACATGGTGCCGACCGCGAGGGCCACCCAGCTCTTCGGCCCGCTCCACGAGGCCCTCGCGCAGATCGACGCGACCGTGAACGAGCCGGAAACGTTCGAGCCGGCCGGATTCAGCGGCGAACTGATGCTCGGCCTCACCTCGATCGGCGAGCAGACGTTCCTGCCGCCGATCATGACGGCGCTTGCCCGCGAGGGCGCCCGGCCCCACCTGCAGGCGGAGAGGCTCGATTCGGACCAGGTCGAGGATGGGCTCACCCGGGGAACGATCGACCTGGCGATGACGGTGTCGATGATCGGCAGCCCGGGGCTGTGGCGCTCGCACGTGCGTGCCGTCGAGTACGTGGCCCTCGTCTCGGCGGCCCATCCCCTTCCGGAGACGGGGCCGGACATGTTCGCGGGCCGCCACTTCCTGCGCGTCTCCGCACGCGGAGGGCACGTCTTTCCGCTGCAGGTCCTCACCGACAACGGGCTCATGCAGCAGGTCGTGCTGACCGTCGAGGAGTATGCGACCGTGCCCGCGGTGCTGGAGGCAACGGACCTCGTCGTCCTGCTGCCGCGGCACGTCGCCCAGGTGTTCTGCGGGTGGTTCCCCGGCCTGCGCATCGCGGACCTGCCGTGGCCCGGCCACAGCACTCCGGTGTCGCTGTACACGCGGCGCGACGCGAGCCTGACGCCGGCCCAGCGCTGGTTCCGCTCGCTTGTTCTGGCCGCCGTCCGCGAATAGACGCGAATCGGCGCCCGCGGGGGACCCGCCGGCGTCAGCCGCGCTTGCGGTTCCAGCTGGCCTTCGCCGGAGCGAAGGGGCTGCGCACGTGGATCGACCACGAGGAGTGGGGGTGGATCGAGAGGATGCAGCGCTCGTACCAGGCGCGCGCCTCGTCGGAGAGCTTGGGCACCACCGCGTCCTTGTCGACGTCGTCCTCCGGACGCGGCCGCAGCGCCTTCCAGACCAGCTGCACCTCGGGTGCGCCGGTCGGGATGCCGCCGATGTCCAGCACCGCGCGCTCCCAGGGCAGCTGCAGCCGCGGGTCGCGCTTGTAGACCCACGCGCGGGGGGCGCCGTCTTCCACGTTGATCCTCAGCACCCACGCGTCCTTCTCGACGTCGCGGACGAGCACGGGCTGCACCTCGTCGTCCGGCAGCACCTCCGCGAACGGCACGAGGTCCTCTTCATCGCGCACTGCCCACGCGTCGTACCCCGAGGGCAGGCTCGCCACGAGCTGCGGCAAGTCGCCGAACACCACGCTCACGTCCGTGTTGGGGCGCTCGCGGATGGGCCCTCCGAGCCACCGGTCGAGGGCGACGCCGCCCGAGAGCCACCAGCGGACGGGAGACGACGCGAGCAGATCCGCCGCGGCCTGCGGAGAAAGGGGTTCCCAACTCGTCTCGGGAGTCGGAACGGAAGCAGCCATGGGTCAAGCGTACCCACGCACCGATCGGGGATATCTAGTTTTCCAGTTACTTATCTGGTAAAGTAAATTGCCATGGACGGGAGCAGCGAGCGGATCGACAGCATCGACCATGTGCGAGGGCAGTGGGCACGCATCTTCCCCGGGCTGGACACTCGCCCGGTGGATGTCGTCGGACGGATCAACCGCATCGCCCACATCATCCAGCTGCGCAGCGATGCCGTCCTGGCCAGGAACGCCATCACGCGGGCCGAGTTCGACCTGCTCTCCGTCCTGGCCCGCACAGGGAGGCCGATGGCACCCACCGAGCTCGCGGCGGAGCTGCTCATCTCGGGCCCCGGTGTCACCAAGCGGATCAGGAAGCTCCTGGACGCTGGCCTCGTCGAGCGCGAGGCCAACCCCCAGGACGGCCGCAGCGCGCTCATCCGCATGGCACCGCCGGCCCTCGAGGCGCTGCGTCCCATCCTCGAGGCCGTCCTGGCGTTCGAGGCCGGCCTCCTCGCCGCCCTTGGGCCGGCAGGCGCCGAGGGCCTCGCGGAGAACCTGCGCACGCTGCTGGCCAGTCTCGAACCCACCCCGCAGTCAGGAGGGCACCCCGCCCCGTGAAGCAGCACGTCCGCGAGTTCTTCCACCTGCCGTCCGCCCGCGGCCACCGGATCCCGGCCCTGCGCATCGGCGCTGGGATCGCCGTTCCGCTCGTGGTGCTGGTCCTCCTCGGCAGGACGGACCTCACCGTCTACGCCGTCTTCGGCGCCCTCACCGGCGTCTACGGGCGCGTGGAGCCCCACTGGCTCAGGCTCAAGCACCAGACGTATGCGGGGATCCTCATGTGCGCGAGCGTGGTCGGCGGGATCGCGTACTCCTTCGCCCACCCCACACCCTGGGAGCTCACCGCCGTGACCACGGTCCTGGCCGGGGTGCTCGCGGTCCTCGCCGATACCCTCCGCCTGCGCCCGTCCGGACCGTTCTTCTACCTCTTCGCGTTCACCGCGAGCGCATCCGTTCCTTTCGGCGGGAGCCTCTGGGAGGCCGCCGTGACCGCGGTGGCGAGCGTCGCCGTCGTGCTTCTCATCGGCTTCGCGGGGCGCCTGCACGCCCGCCGGACCACCCCCGACCGGGGGCTCCGCGAGGCCCCGCACACCCCGTGGCCGCGCATGCTCCGCCACGCGGGCCGGTACATGATCGCCCTCGGCGTGGCCGGCTCCGTCGGCGCCATGGCCGGTCTGGGCCACGTCTACTGGGCCATGATCGCCGCGGCAGCGCCCATCGCCGCAGCCGACGCGACCCGCGGCCTGGTCCGCGCCGTCCACCGCGTGGTCGGCACGTACGGCGGGGTGCTCGTGGCAGCCGGCTCATGGCCGTCCACTGGGCACCCCTGCAGCTGGCCGTCCTGCTCGCGGTCCTCCAGTTCGTGGGCGAGGTGTTCACCATCCGGCACTACAGCATCGCGCTGGTCTTCATGACCCCCGTCCCCCTCATGATGACCGAGTTCATCGCCGCGCAGTCCACCGTGTCCCTTGTTGCGGACCGCGCGCTCGAGACCACGATCGGCGCCGCCGCGGCGTTCGCCGTCATCCTGCTCACCACCCGCCGCCGGTCGGGACACGCTGATGGGCCAGCCGCGCCGTCCGGGCGCAGCCTTGGCCGCCCGGCGGCCGCGACGGCGCACGCGTGAGTGACGGGCGCTGTCCCTCCGGGGAGCGCTACCGTCGGATCAGTCAGGAGGAATCGATGCTGGAGGCAGCACAGGTGATGCAGGCGGCGTTCGTCCGCGAGCTCGGCGGGACGGACAGGATAGAGATCGGGCAGCTGCCCGTGCCCGAGGTCGGGCCGACGGATGTGCTCGTGCGGATGGAGGCCAGCGCCGTCAACCATGTGGACCTGTTTGTCCGCTCGGGGGCCTACCAGACCAAGACGCCGTTCCCCTTCGTGATCGGCCGCGACCTCGTGGGCACGGTCGCGGCCGCGGGCCTGGGCGTGGTCGGCTTCGCGCCGGGGGACCGGGTCTGGACCAACAGCCTCGGCCACGCCGGGCGCCAGGGCGCCTTCTCCGAGTACGCGGTCGTGGCCGAGGACCGGCTGTACCCGCTGCCCGACGGCGTCGACCCCACCGCCGCGGCACCTGTCCTGCACGCTGCGGCCACCGCATACATGGGCCTCGTCCGCGAGGCATGCCTCCAGCCCGGAGAGACCGTGTTCGTGGCCGGCGGCGGCGGGGCGGTCGGGGCGCGGTCGTCCAGCTCGCGAAGCGCATGGGCGCCCGGGTGGTCACCTCGGCGTCCGCGGCCGACGGCGAGTGGTGCCGCTCGCTCGGGGCAGACGTGACGCTGGACTACCGCGACCCCGAGCTCGCCGGGAAGGTCGCGGCGGCCGCTCCCGACGGGGTCGACGTGTGGTGGGACAGCAGCGGCCGCCACGATTTCGAGACCACGGCGCCCCTCCTGCGCCTGGGTGCACGGGTGATCCTCATGGCCGGCATGAGCGCAGCCCCGCTCCTGCCCGTCGGGGCCCTGTACACGCGGGACGCCAAGCTGCTGGGATTCGCGATCAGCAACGCCGCCGTCACCGACCTGGCGAAGGCCGCCCGCGTCATCAACAGCCTCCTGGCCCGGGGCAGGCTCGCGGCCCGGATCGGCGCCACGTTCCACCTCACCGAGGCGGCCAGGGCCCACGAGGCGCTCGAGTCGGGGAGCGTTCGCGGTCGGGTGCTGGTTCTCCCGTGAGCGTCCTGGCGTGAGGGTTCTGGCGTGAGGGTTCTGGCCTGATGCACGACGGCGCGTGGCCGGCCCCCGTGCGGAAGCCGGCCACGCGCCGTCGTGCGTCAGGAAGGTGCGCTGCCCCTACGCGACCTGCTCCACGGCGAGCGTCGCGGTGGACCGGCGGCGAACGCCGCGGACAACGATGGCTCCGAGGAGCACGGCGGCGACGATCGCGGACGCGCCGAACATCACGAAGTTCATCGACGGCGGAACCGCCTTGGTGGCCAGCATCAGGCCCGACAGCTGCGGGGCCAGGACCGCGCCGATGCGGCCGACGCCGAGGGCCCAGCCGAGCGCGGTGCCGCGGAGTTCGCTCGGGTAGTGCGAGGCGATGGCGCCGATCACGAGGGACTGGGTGCCGTGCGTGCCGACGCCGGCCACCACGAGCGCGGCGTAGATGAACGCGGTGTTCGAGGCCGGGGTCGCGATGAGGGCCACGAGCCCGATGCCCGCGAGCGCGGCGGCGATGACGGAGACCTTGACCGTACCGAACTTGTCGCCCGCCCACGCGGTGACGATCGAGCCCGCGACCGCGCCGAGGTTCAGCGCGATGGTGAAGGTCAGCGCGGGGCCGAGGTCAGAGCCGGAGTCGCGCATGATCTTGGGCAGCTGGGTGCCGAGGCCGTACCAGGCGAACAGCGTGAAGAGCGTCGAGGCGGCGAACAGGACCGAGATCCAGCCGAATCCGTTCCGGAACAGGCCGGCGAACCCGCCGCGGGGGGCGCCCTCGGAGGCTGTGGAGGCCGACGCCGCGTCCTCGGCTGCCGTCCGCGCCGCACCGAGCGTCTCCGGGAAGAACCGCAGGCCGAGCGGCACGAGGACCACCAAGGGGATGAACGCCACCAGGAACATCGACTGCCAGCCGAAGGCCGGGATCATGCGCCGAGGCCGAGAAGCGCGGCGATCGTGCCGCCGATCGGGACGCCGGACATCATGAGGGTGGCCATCGAGCCGCGCCATCTGGCCGGGATGAGCTCGGCGGCCAGGGCGTTCGCCGACGGCACGAGGCCGCCGAGGCCGAGGCCGGCGATGAGGCGCAGCGCACCGAACGCGAGGGCCCCGGGGGCGAACGCGCACAGGACCGTCGCCACCGAGAAGACCACGGTGCTCAGGATGATCGCCTTGCGGCGGCCCCAGCTGTCGGAGAGCCGACCGGCGAAGACCGCGCCGAGCATCATGCCGACGAAGGCCATCGAGCCGATGGTGCCGGCAGAGGCGGCGTTCAGGCCCCAGCCCGTCCTCTCGATGAGGTTGTTCTGCACGGAGCCGTAGACGATCAGGTCATAGCCGTCGAAGACGACCAGGGCCCAGCAGACCGCCACGGCGATGATGGCGCCGCGGCGGCTCGGGCCCGAGGGGGTGTCCGCGACGGCAGGGCGCGCGGCGTCATTGCCGGTAGCGGACGGGGAGTGGTTCTGTGACATGCATCTCAGAGTGAGGTACGGCACCCCACGGGTCGAAAAAGGTTCTGTTCTGCAGAATTCGAATACCGGTGAAGCGATTTCCAGCCGAATCATTCTGCTCTGCAGAATACTCGGACGAGAGGAGCAAAACGGAAGCGCACGACGCCGGGTGGGCACCCGGCGTCGTGCGCTTCGCTGGTGAGGGGCTACTTCACGGCCTCACCGATCTGCGTGGTGCCCGCGTAGTGCGCCCTGTTGCCGACGATCGTGGCGGACTTCTCCTTGTCCGGCAGCACCACTGTCGCGTTCTCGATCCGGAACACCTTGCCGTTCGCGCGGACCAGGAAGTCGCCGGTGACGCGGTCCAGGCTCGCCGCGATGGTGAACCAGTACTCGGTGTGCGGCGGCACGTCCACGTCGACCGACTGGCTGAACGAGCGGGAGTCCGTCCACGTGTGCTGGTAGCTCACCTTCAGGCTGTTCTCCCAGATCTTCCAGAGCGTGAGCGTCGTCGAGAACTCGACGCCCACGGTGTTCGACGTCCCGACGACGTGCTCGGACTTCACGCCCATGGTCATCTTCGAGTCGTAGGGGTTCGCGACGGGGGCGCCGTACGGCTTCGGGCTGTCCGTGATGAACTCGACCGACTTCGGGGTGTAGAAGCAGTTCTGTTCGGCGTTCTCGCCCTTGCAGGCGTCGTTGAGGAGGCGGGCCTGCGTGTCCTTGTCCGTGATCGTCTCCGCGGCCGTGTGGCCCACGTTGAACACCACGCGCCACGGGTCCGAGTGGTCGATCGACGTCACATCGCACGAATACGGGCTGAAGTCGATCTGCTTGCCCGTCACGTCCGGGTCTCCGCGGAAGATCGTGCAGGATGCCTTCGTGTACGGGTAGTAGTAGACCGAGGCGTACATCTTGATCCAGAAGTCCGTGGGCTTGCCGTGGTCCCAGATGCGGGCCTTCGCCGTGCCGTACGCGCCGTACTCGGTGGACCAGTGCGAGTTGTCCTGCATGAGGATGAAGTTGGTGCCGCCACCGTTGGGGATGTTGCTCGGCGGCGTCACGTGGTCCGCGTGCCAGTCGCTGCCCTCGAAGACCAGGCCCACGCCGTCCTTGGCGTTGATCCGGGCGTTGAGGCCCTGGTGGTTCGCATCGTCCTGGGCGGCAGGGGCCGTCTGGGCCGCGGCTGGGCCGTCCGCGGCGTAGGCCGGGAGCGCGGCGGGCAGGGCGAGCGCGGCGGTGAGGGCAGCTGCTGCGAGCGAGAGCGAGCGGAACTTCATGCGGGTTCTCCGTATCTGGGGTGATACCGGGCGGGATCTCCTTGCCGATGTATCTACTGTCCCGTTTCGGAGGGGGCCGGAACCATGGACCTGGATCCCGTCTCTGCGCCGCCTCGGCATGGATCTGGGCCCATGGTGCCCGGGCCGCGTTGAGGGGTCACGTCCCTGCGCTGAGGGGCCACGTCACTGCGGGGGCGATGGAATGACCACACCTTCTGGACAAGACCTCGCGCCGTAGACAGAGGCCATGTCCAGAAGGTGTGGTCCTTGCGGGAGGGTGGGCTGCAACCGACGACGGCGGGTGGGCACCCGCCGTCGTCGCGCCCGCTTCTCAAGCACTTCCGAGGATAGCCCCGAGCGATGCCCTCAGTCCCAGACCGGGAGCGACCGCCAGCGCAGCGCCCGCCAAGGACCCCGCAACTGGGGCACGGCCCGCGACCGGACGTGAGCGCACGACGGCGGGTGGGCACCCGCCGTCGTGCGCTCAGCTCCTCAGCGTGTCAGGTCAGTGCGTCAGGCGCCCACCTTGGGGGCGTCGAGGCCGAGCCGGCGACGGTCGCGCTGCTGGTTGACGAATAGGAGGGAGAGCACGCCGCACGCCAGCAGGAGACCTCCAGCGAGGGAGAACGAGGCAGAGTAGCCCGCCGCCGGCGATGCGGCACCGCCGATGAGGAACCCGGAGACAGCCGGGGCGAACACGCCTCCAGTGGTGAAGACTGCGTTGGCGATCGAGAGGTTGGCGCCGCGCTGCGCGACTGACGTCAGCTCGGCGACCACGAGGTAGCTGAGGGCGAAGAGGGCAGGAGCGGTGCCGAAGCCGAAGACCATGAGCCCCACAGCGATGACGGGGTCAGGGACGATGGAGGCTGCGAACAGTGCCGCGCCGCCGAACACCGCTCCACCGCCGAGGATCCAGGCGCGGGACTTTCGGGTCGCGACGCCGCGGAGGTGGAGCCGCTGGGTGAGTGCACTGAGACCGACGGTGGCTATGGCGCCCCAGGCTGCAGGGAGTGCGATGAGGCTTCCGGCCTGCTGCCCCGTGAGGTGGAGGACGGTCTGGAAGTACGCGGGGCCCCAGGACATGGCGAGGGTGAAGGTCCAGTAGCCGAAGAACGACGTGAGCACTGCGAAGATCCAGCTCGGCGTCAGGATCGTGCGCAAGTAGGGGACACGGGCCTCGATGGCCGGGGTCGAGCCGGCCGCCTGACCGCTGCCCGTCCCAGTCGGCGCACCGTCGAGCTTCAGCTCAGCGGCCCGGCTCGTGTACGGGCCCTCCTTCCCAACCACCGCCCAGTAGGCGGCGAAGAGCAGACCGACGACGGCGAGCAGGGCGAAGGCCATGTGCCAGCCGAAGGAGCCGATCACCCAGGCGAGCACGGGGGCGAAGGCGACGATTCCGAGGGTCACGCCGGAGGAGGCCAGCGCCGCCGGGGTGGCGCCCTTCTTCTCCGGGAACCACTTGTAGACCCCATGCATCATGACGGGGGCGAGTGGCCCCTCGCCGGCGCCGAGGAGCAGGCGGCTCACCCAAAGGGCCGGCAGTGAGGTGAAGACCAGGATGGGCGCCTGGGCGACGGACCAGAGAATGCAGATCACCAGCAGGATCCACCGGCTCTGGACCTTGTTGGCCAACGGTGCGGCAATGAGCTGCGAAACGCCGAAGGTGAAGAACATGGCGCTGCTGACGAGCCCGAACACCTCAGGGGTGATGTGGAGGTCCTTCATGATCGGCACCGCGGCGAGCCCGAGGACCGCCTTGTCCGCCCAACTGAGCATCATGAGGAAGAGCAGGGAGACGGTGACGATCCACCCGTACCGTCGGCGCTTCTGATAGCTCCACGCGGCAGGGTCGGAGGATCGGACGGGGCGAGGGACAGCGGCAGGCTGGCGCCGGTTGGCGAGCTGGGTCATCTCGGTACTACTCCTTCGTAGAACCGGTCTCCGCCGCGGCGGAGACCCTGAGGGGGACGGAACGGTAGAAATGCAGGGTGTTGTGGAGCTCCTCGACGGGTTCTCCGTTGAGCTCGAGGGTTTCGGCCCGGTCGATGAGGGCCTTGAGGACCAGCTCCATCTCGAGCCGCGCGATGGGCTGCCCCACGCACTGGTGCAGCCCCATGCCGAAGGCCACGTGGCCGGCGGCACTGCGGTCGAGGTCGAACGTCTCGGCGGTGTCTCCCCAGCGGCGGGGGTCGCGGTTGGCGGCGCCCATGAAGAGGAGGATCTTGGAGTCCGCGGGAATGTGGACCCCGGCCACCTCGGAGGCGACCGTGGCGGTGCGGTGGAACATCTGGAACGGGGACTCGAGGCGCAGGGCCTCGTCGACGGCGAACTTCGCGAGGTGCGGCTCGCGGCGCAGCCGCTCCCACTGCTCCGGCTCGCGGGCCAGGCACAGGATCGTGTTCCCGATCGCGCCGATGGTCGAATCGACGCCCGCCGAGAGGAGCGCGCGCACGAGCAGCGAGGCCTCCGACGGCGTGATGTTGCCGAGCTCGGCCTGCTCCCAGATCTTCTCGCCGAAGCCCCCGGGCAGGAGGCTCCCGCGTGAGCATGCCCACTCGACCCACGCCGTCACCGACTCGGCGTTCTCGAAGGCGCGGTGGTAGATCTCGTTGCGCGGGCCGAAGGCGTTGAAGGCCATCGCGCCGTAGGGGAGCAGGTTCTCGCGCCCGGAGTCCGGGATCCCGACCGCGTCGGGGAACACGCGCAGGGGGTAGACCTGCGCGAGGTCCGTGACGGCGTCGAACGTCCCGGCGGCGACCAGACGCTCCACCAGCTCCCGCGCGGGCGGAGCGAACGCCGAGGCGAGCCCGCGCACCGACCCCGGGTGGATGACCTTGGAGAGACCGCGTCGCATCGCGGTGTGCGTGGGCGGGTCAGATTCGAGGATGCCCGCGGGGCGCCACTCGGCCTCCTTGCGGATGTCGGTGGGGCCCACGCCGCCCGAGGAGCAGTACGTCTCGAAGTCCCTCAGGATGTCCCGGACGGGCTCGAAGTGCGTCACGGCGTACACGCCGTAGGCGGGGAGGTAGACCACCGGGCCCGTCTCGCGCATCGTCTCGTGCAGCGCGTAGCGGTTCAGGAGGTTCTCGGGGGAGAAGGGGTCGACGTCGAGGACGGGGGCCTCGCGGTGGGTCAGAACAGTCATGGCGGGCTCCGGCGATCAGAAGGAGGTGGGGAGGAGAGGGTCAGAGGTCGAGGGTGAGCTTGCCGCAGCCGGCGGCGGCGCGGGAGACGCACACGAGCATCGTGGTCCCGGCGGCGCGGTCCTCGGCGCTGAGCACGGCGTCGCGGTGGTCCACGTCCCCGGCGAGGACGGGGATCTCGCACGTGCCGCACACGCCCTGGCGGCAGGAAGAGAGGACCCGCACCCCGGCGGCCTCGACGGCGTCGAGCACGGTGCTCTCCGCGGCGACCTCGACGGTGCGGCCGGTGCGGCGCAGCTCAACTGAGAAGGGGCCGGAAGCACCGCCGCCGGTGGGGGAGGCCGCGAAGCGCTCGAGGTGCAGGGCGCCCGCGGGCCATCCCAGGCAGTAGTCCTCGATCGCCTCGAGCAGGCGCTGGGGACCGCACGCGTAGACGAGCATGAGCGCCCGCGGGACGCCGAGGAGGGACTCGAGGTCGAGCCGGCCGGTCTCGTCCGAGGGGTAGAGGAGAACCCGGTCGCCGTACTTCTCGCGGAGTTCGAGCGCGAACGCCATCGTGGACAGCGAGCGCCCGCCGTACGCGAGCCGCCAGTCCTTTCCGGCTGCCTCGGCTGCCTCGATCATGGGCAGCATCGGGGTGATGCCGATCCCGCCGGCGACGAAGAGGTACTTGCGCGAGGGGGCGAGCGAGAAGTTGTTCCGTGGGCCGCCCACCTCGATGGTGTCGCCCTCGGCGAGTGCCTCGTGGACGTAGGCGGAGCCGCCGCGGGAGTCCTCGGCGCGGAGGACGGCGACCTGGAGCTGGGCGCGGTCCTCGGGCGACGAGCAGATCGAGTACTGGCGCACCTGGCCGGGGACGTGGAGGTCAATGTGCGCGCCGGCGTCCCACGCATCGAAGAGGCCGCCGTCTGCCGGGCGCAGCGTGAGGCGCACGACGCCGTCGGCCACCTCTTCGCGTCGCGCCACCACGGCGGTGCGCACCTCCGGGAACGCCATGCCCAGGGTGTCCTCAGCGGGGTCGACGCCGACCTCGAGCTGTGCCGTCATGGGACTGTCCTTCCTTCCGCACCGGTGTCACGTGATCCGGATCACCGGAGTTGATCTACCAGTGACGATAGATCCGTGGCCGGGCCGCGGCACGCTGTGCTTACCGCTGGACGGAAAAGCGGCTCAAGCTCCCTCGCGCAGCGTGCGCGCTATGGCGTTGGCGGCGACTTGGAGGGCCGGAAGAGTGCGGTCGACATCGGGCATGGAGCCCACGGACACGACTCCGAGCGCGCCGTGCAGCCGCCCGTCGGAAGCGACCGGCACGGCGAGCCCGGACGTGCCGAGGGCGTGCTCCTCGACGGTGGTGGCGTAGCCCCGCTCGCGGACGCGTTCTAGCTCGCGGCGCAGGCGCATCGGGTCGACGATGCTGTGCCGGGTGTCCCGGGAGAGGTCGCCGAAGACGCGCTCGACGACGGCGGGCGGCGCGTACGCGAGGAGCACCTTGCCGCCGGCGCTCGTGTGCAGCGGCAGGCGTTCGCCGACGCGGGCGATGGGCTGCCCGACGGCGGTGCCCGAGATGCGCTCCAGCAGGAGGGCGCGCGAGCCCTCAAGGACGAAGAGGTTCACCACGTGACGGGTCGCGAAGAGGACATCGTGCATGTACGGCGCGGCGACCTCGCGGAGGCCCTTCTGCACCGGGGCGAGCATGCCCAGGCTCCAGAGCCTGTGGCCAATCTGGTACTGGCCGTCTGCGGTCTTGCTCAGCGCCCCCCACTCGACGAGGTCCCCGAGAAGGCGGTGGCACGTGGCGACCGGGGTGCCCGACCTGCGGGCGATCTCCGACAGCCCCAGGACGGGGTGGGCCTGGTTGAACGTCGCGAGGATGTTGAGCGCGCGGGAGGTCACGGACTGCCCGCCCACCTTTGCGTGTCCGGCCACCACGCCTCCTCATGCCGCAGGAACGAACCGAGCGCCCCCACTCGCGCAGGGGCGCTCTTCCACGATACGGCGTCCTTCGCGGGCCGGAGTCAGGTGCGGGCCGGCTCTGGCGCGAGCGCGAATCGTTGGCCGGGCTTCGCCACGGTGACCTTGCCCGCGAATTCGGTCCGCACGCCGTCGGCCCACTCGTCATCGGTCGCGACCCCGGCGAGGTGTGAGAGCACGACGTGCGGAACGCCCGCCGCCGTCGCGATCCGACCGACCCCGTCAGGGGTGGTGTGGGAGATCTGCTGGTGGTTGAGGAACTCGGGCGAGAAGTCGCGCTCGGCGAAGAACGCGAGGTTGACGGCCTCGTGCACGAGCAGGTCCGCGCTGCGGGCCAGCCGGGCGACGTTGGCGCACTCGGTCGTGTCCCCCGAGATGACCACCGATCCGTACCGGGTGTCGAAGCGGAACGCGAAGGCCGGGAAGACGGGCGGGTGCTCGACGAGGATGGCGGTGACCGTGACGAACTCATCCTCGTAGACGGCGAACGGCTCCATCGCCGGGGTGTGCTCGGGGCCGGCCGCGGCGATGCCCGCGGGCAGCGGGATGTCCACGGGACGCACGATCTTCCTCAGGTCCGGGCGGCCCTCATCCACGATGCGGATGCGGATGTCGTAGTCGTAGGCCGCGAGGATCGAGGACACCATGGCGGACGTGTCCGGCCCGGGGCCGTAGATCGGGACATCGTGCTCGAATCCCTCGACCGGCGCGCCCCAGTTCCAGAGCAGGTACGCGGGCAGCTCGCCCACGTGATCGGAGTGGAGGTGCGTGACGAACGCCGCGCGAAGATCCTTGCCGCGCAGCCCCGCGGCCTGGGCCTGGCGGGTGCAGCCGAGGCCGAAGTCGACGAGGTAGTGCGCGCCGTAGACCACTACCGCCGTGGCGATGCCGGGCGCGCCGCTGCGGATGGCGGGGCCGGCCGCGGTGCCGAGGGTGATGACCTCCAGGCCCGTGGTTGCGTTGTCCATGTGCAGTCCTCCTCAGTTCCCCGCAGTGGCCGCGGCCGACGGCGCTGCCGCCTGGGCGGGCGCGTGGGCGCGGGCGTTGATGGTGCGCAGCTCGAGGTACGGCTCGAGCCCCCAGTGCCCGCGCTCGCGGCCGATCCCGGAGGCCTTCCACCCGCCGAAGGGCGCGTCGAGCTCGACCTGGGTGTGCTGGTTGATCCACACCGTGCCCGCCTCGATGGTGCCGGCCAGAGCCTCGGCGCGTTCGAGGTCCGGGGTCCAGACCGACGCGCCGAGACCGAACTCCTGGGCATTGAGCTGGGCCACCAGGGAGTCGGGGTCCTCGTAGGCGACCACGGGCAGGGCCGCGCCGAACTGCTCGAGTGCGACGAGCGGCGTCGTGAATCCCGCCCCGGCCACCACGGTCGGTTCGAGGAAGTACCCCGGGAGGTCGGTGCCGCGGCCGCCGCCCGCGGCGAGGCGCGCCCCGGCGTCGAGCGCGCCGCGGACGAGGCCCTCGACGAGCTCGAGCTGGGACCGGTTGTGCATGGGGCCCATCGTGGTGCCCACGGCGATGCCGTGGCCGACGGCGATCCGGCTCGCCTCCGCGGCGATCGCCTCGACGAACTCCGCCTCCCGCGCGGCCGGCACGAAGACGCGCTTGACGGCCATGCAGACCTGGCCGGCGTTGCGGAATGCCGAGCCGACGATGCCCGCGGCGGTGAACTCGGCGTCCGCGTCGGGCAGGACGATGGCCGGGTCGTTGCCGCCGAGCTCGAGCGTGACCCGCTTGACGGTCGGTGCCGCCTGCGCCGCGATCGCGGCGCCGACCTCGGTCGAACCGGTGAAGGAGATCTTGCGGACACGCGGATGCTCGCTCAGGGCGCGGTTGACCTCGCGCCGGCCCGTGACCCACTGGACCACGCCGGCAGGGACGAACTCCGCGACCGCGTCGATGAGCGCGATCGTGGACAGCGGCGTGGTCGGGGACGGCTTGGCGATGACCGTGCAGCCGGCCGCGAGCGCGGGGGCGAGCTTGACGCTCAGCAGGGAGATCGGGAAGTTCCACGGCGTGATGGCCGCGACGACGCCGACGGGGCGGCGCTGGACGCGCAGCGAACGGCCCTGACGCTGAGGGAGTTCCTCCTCGTCAGCCCATTCGAGCCCCGCGTAGTAGTCGAACACGTCCGCAGCGACGAGGACCTCGCCGACGGCCTCGCGCAGGACCTTGCCCTGCTCGAGCGAGAGCGTCCGGCCGATGTCGGCCGAGCGTGCGCGCAGCGCCGCCGCGGCGAGCCGCAGCGCCCGGCCGCGCGCGCCGCGATCGGCAGCCCACCCCGCACCGGCGGCGACGGAGCGCGCGACGGCGGCGTCGACGTCGTCCGCCCCGTGCATCGGCGCGGTGCCGACCAGCTCGAGCGTTGCCGGGTCGTGGACCTCGTAGGTCGCAGTCATGAGGGCTCCTTCCGCGAAAACCCGCGCGGTGGCGCTTTGGGCCATCCGCCGTTCTCTGGCTCCAAGCGTCGCGGCGGCGGGTCCGCGGGACAATCGCGGCGCTCCGTCCAGTGGAAAACCCGGATTGCCCGGCCGTCTCAACGCAGAGACAGTAGTCGCAGAGACCACCACCTGCGGTCACCGCCGCATGATCATCATCCCCAGGAGGCACCCATGGACCACGAGCTCGTTGGACGGACCGTCGTCGTCACCGGATCGGCCTCGGGCATCGGCGCGGCCACCGCTGAGGCCCTGCGGGCCCTCGGTGCGAGGGTGATCGGCGTGGACCGCAACGTGCCAGAGGGCGCCGCTGACACGGTGCGCGCCGACCTCTCCACCCCCGAGGGCGCCGCGCTGGCCGCCGAGTCCGTGCGTGCGCTCGCGCCGCGGATCGACGGCATCGCCAACATCGCCGGGGTTCCGGGCACGGCGCCGTGGCAGACCGTCCTCGGGGTCAACGTCCTGGGCCTGCGCGCCTTCACCGACGCGCTCCTGCCCGCGGTGAGCGAGAACGGCTTCGTCACCAACCTCGCCTCCAACGTGGCCGACGGCTGGGCCGAGAGGACCGCGTCCATTCAGGCATTCCTCGGACACGCGGACGCTGCGGAAGCCCTCGCGTCCGTCGCCGACGACGCCGAGGTGACTGACAACTCGTACCGCTTCTCGAAGGAGTGCGTGCGCGTCCTGACGCAGACCATGGCGGCGGAGGCCCTCCCCCGGCACGTGCGGGTGAACTCTGTCAGCCCGGGCCCGGTCAACACGCCGATCCTTGATGACTTCAAGCGGGACCACGGAACGGCGAAGGTCGAGGGAGCCATGAACCTCACCGGCGGGGCCGCGACGCCCCAGTCCATCGCCGGTGTGGTCGCCTTCCTGGCCACGGACGCCGCGCGCTGGGTCAACGGCAGCGACATCCGCGTCGACGGCGGGCTCGGCGCCTACCGCCTCCAGCAGGCGATTGCTGTGCATGCCTGACGAGTGAGGAGCGACGGCCCGCCCCCCGAGGTGGGGGCGGGCCGTCGTGATCCGCTGCTCGCGGAGTTGCACTCAGCCGGTGTGCTGGGGGCGCTCCCCGGTCACGGGCGGAAGAGCTCCTCGAACGTGCCGGAGGTGGTCGGCGAGCAGGTGTTGGCGAGGCAGCCGAGGTGCCACATCTGCTCGATCGTGGAGAGCATCGTGTAGTGGTCGGCGAGCTTGCCGCTGGTCTTGTGCGGGCCCTGGGGGCCGAGTTGATCACGATGAAGGGGGCGTCTCCGCCGCCGAGCACCGTGCCGTTGGCACCCACCGGGCTGCCGGGGCCGCCCGAGTAGCCGGAGTAGTCGTTCTCGTCCCACGCGAGCACGATGCTCGAGTTGGTGGTCTTCCACGTGGTCGAGTCCATGATCTCGTTGACCTGCTGCTTCACGTAGTCATCGCCGAGCTTGATCGCGCCGTGGTCGAGACCCGAATCGGGGTAGCCGCAGGACGGCAAGCCGACCAGCGCCGCACTCGACGGGGAGACGCCGTGCATGTCGTGGCACTGGTCAGGGCTGATCCAGACGAAGTTCGGCACGGTGTTGTCCGCGAGGTCCTTCGAGAGGTTGTTCTCGAGTGGAACGATCTTGGACGTCCGCGCCGGGTTGTCCACGATGTCCGAGAAGT
Source organism: Sinomonas cyclohexanicum (assembly GCF_020886775.1). GTDB lineage: Bacteria > Actinomycetota > Actinomycetes > Actinomycetales > Micrococcaceae > Sinomonas > Sinomonas cyclohexanicum. Next base: position 224,402 of record NZ_AP024525.1, on the reverse strand, counting down.
ACATGAACGGGTTGTGCTTCTGGGCGTACAGCTTGACGGTCTTCGGTCCCGAAGGCGTAGCGACGGTCGGCGCGTACTCGACGTTCGAGCCCGCAGACGGCATCGACTGCATGTACGCCTTCCACGTCTTCCCGCTGGACTCGAGCTGGTCCACGATGTTCTTGCCCGAGAACATGTGCGGCGTGGCCGAGGCGCTGGCGATCTGGGCAGGCGTGAGCGAGGCGGTGTCGGTGGAGTCGCCCGAGCCGGGGACGAACTCCTCCGGGGCGCACGTGACGTCGGCGCCGGCCTTGCAGTCGTCCCAGATGCCCTGGAAGTCCCCGGAAATGGCGGCGAGGTAGTTGACGAGGCTGGGGTGCGTCACACCGTGGTAGTTGGTGGCCTCGTTGTACTTCTGGGCCAGCGACGTGATGAACGGCGCGTCTGCGGTGTTGCCGACGATCTGGTCGCGGCCGTGGTTCTCCATCATGATGACGAACACGTGGTCCGGACCGCTCTGGGCGTGCGCGCCGGCAGCTCCAGCAGAGGCTGCTGTGGCGGCGACGGCGGCGGTGCCGGTCAGCGTGACGGCGGCGGCAACCGCCACCACCGCCCCGGCGGCGCGGCTCTTGAGCACCTTGAGCATGGGGATGTCCTTTCGGGTTGTGCCCCGGGCAGGCGGGGCATGGATGTGTTAAGGGCGTCGGAGCATGTGCCTGGCAGGGGGTCCCCTGCCAGGCACCGTGGTCAGCGGCCCAGCTGGGGGTCGCTCGTGAGGGTGCGGGCGTTCTCGAGCCGTCCGGCGAGGACCCGGATGAGCTTGGGGTCGGCCGAGGCGGTGACCGTGAGGTCGTACCATCCGCCCTGAGTCGGGACCACGACCGTCTTGCCCTGGCCCGGGTTGAGCGACAGCGACTGCGACCCAGCGCCGTAGGCGTCCTTGAGCGTGAGCTCGGCCTTGGCCGGTCCGGCGTTCTCGATCCGGAACTGCGCATGAGGGGCGGCACCGTCGGCCGTCACCGTCACCCGGAGGTCCGCGGCCGCCGTCGTGCCGGCGAAACGGCGGTACCAGCCGTTGGGGCCGTGCATGTGCACGTCATACTCGGCGCCCAAAGCCCACGCGGCGTCCAGCGATGCGGCGGCACCGATCGTGTAGGAGTACGGCGCCTGCGGCAGGAGGTTGGAGCGCACCTGCACGTGCGCGCCGGATGTTCCGCGGTTGGTCCAGCGGGCGGTGAGCCTCCCGCCGTCGAGCGTCGCCTCGACGTCGAGCGCGTAGCCGAGCCGGCGGGACGGCCGCGTTCCCTTCTCCTGCGAGGGCATGACGTTCGCAGCGGGCGGAGTGGGGACGTAGTTCGGGTACTTCTTCCCACTGGCGATGTCGGCCGCGCTGGGGTGGTCCGCCGACATGTCCGGCAGGGCCGGCACGGTGCCGCCGGCGGCGGAAAAGTCGAAGGCGCTCGTGAGATCGCCGCAGACCGCGCGGCGCCACGGGGTGATGTTCGGTGAGGCGACGCCGAAGCGGGTCTCGAGGAAGCGGACGATCGAGGTGTGGTCGAACGTCTCGGAGCAGACCCAGCCGCCCATGCTCCACGGCGAGACCACGATCATCGGCACGCGGACGCCGAGCCCGAAGTGCCCGGGGACGTCCTTGCTGCCGTACGAGGTCGGCGTCCCGTCGTACCACTCGCCGTCCGTGGTCACTGTGGACGCGCCCGGGATCTGGGGCGTGTTCGGGTGCGGCGGGACGATGTGGTCGAAGAAGCCGTCGTTCTCGTCGTACATGAAGAAGACGGCCGTCCTGCTCCACACCTCGGGGTTGGACGTGAGGATGTCCAGGATGTTCGCGGCGTACCACGCGCCGTAGTTCGGCGGCCAGTTCGAGTGCTCGGTGTAGGCCTCGGGCGCCACGATGTAGGACACCTGGGGCAGCGTCCCGGTGGCGACGTCCTGGCGGAAGATGCGGAAGAGGTCGTCGTGCCCGTTGAGGATGTTCGTCCCGGTGCGGGCCTTCTCGTAGAGCGGCGAGCCCGGCGCAGCGTTCTGGTACTGCTTGAAGTACAGGAGGGAGTTGTCGCCGTAGTTGCCAATGTAGGGGTTGCCGGTCCAGCCCTCGTAGTGCGCCGGGTCCAGGCCCTCGCCGATGTCCTGGTAGACCTTCCAGCTCACCCCGGCCTTCTCGAGCTCTTCGGGGTAGGTGCTCCACCAGTAGCCGTTCTCGCCGTTCCACAGGTCCGGGCCTCCTCCCCGCCGGTGCGGGTCGTCGCCTCCCGTGAACATGTAGTAGCGGTTGGGGTCCGTGGGGCCGAGCACCGAGCAGTGGTACTGGTCGCACACCGTGAAGGCGTCGGCGAGCGCGAAGTGGAACGGGATGTCGCGCCGTTCGTAGAAGGCCATCGTGGCCTCCGACTTGGCGGGCAGCCACTTGTCGTACTTGCCCGCGTTGAAGGCCTCATGGGTCATCTTCCACGAGTGGTCGAGGTCCTCCATGAACTGCATGCCCAGGTTCGGGGCCGTCGGGTGGTACGGGAGGACGTCCCGTGTCCCGTTGTTCTGGTAGAAGGCGCTCTTCCCGCCTGGCAGAACCGCGGGGTGCGGATCCGAGAATCCACGCACGCCCTTGAGCGTGCCGAAGTAGTGGTCGAACGCCCGGTTCTCCTGCATGAAGACCACCACGTGCTCGACATCCTTGATGGAACCGGTGGCCCGGTTCGCAGGGATCGAGGCTGCACGTGCGATGCTCTGGCCGAGCATCTGGGAGACCGCAGTGCCGGCGGTCGTCACGGCTGAGAGCTGGAGGAAACGTCTGCGGTTCAGGCTTGTCATGGGCTGCTCCTAGTGCGCACTGCCGGATAGAACCCCCAGGCGGTCCGAGCGAAAGGTGCGTGACGGCCGGACCGAGCCTCGCCCAGCATTGTGGTCAGACCTTACGTCCCTGTGAACGGCCTATGACGGTTTCCCGAACCCGCCGGGAATGGCAGCCAACGGGGCGCACGACGGCGGGTTCCCGACCGCCGTCGTGCGCCCCTGCGCGCCGAGCTGCTACAGCTCCCTGTCCGCGTACGCGTGGAGGGCGTCGCGGACGAACGCCGCTCCCCCGGTCCCGCCGTAGTTCTTCGCGAAGCGGGGGTCCGCGACGTACATGTCGGCGAGGCCGAGCACGTACTCCTTCGCGGGGCCGTCCGGGTAGCCGGGCGTGCCGGGGATGCCGGCGAGCCACTGCACGTGGCGGGCCGCGAGCGCTTGGGCGGCGGCGCCGTCATGCGGCTCCCCGGCCGCAAAGGCGGCCTGCCAGTCTGCACTGAGCTGCGCCACGCGGTCCTGCCATGCCTTCTGGCCGTCGGGGCCGAGGCCCCGCCACCACGCATCCGAGTCGGCGTAGGCCTTCTTGCCCCAGCGTTCCTCGACCTCGTCCTTGTACTGCGTGTGGTCGAACCCATCGAACATGTCCTGTGCCATGAGCTGGCCACCTCCTTCCATCTGCCGAATGGTCATCTCCACGGCCCGCGCCTGCCGCGCGAGCCGCTCCCGCTCCTGCCGCAGCCAGTCCAAGTGCGTGCGCAGCGCGTGCACCGGATCGGTCTGGTGGGCGAGCACGTCCGCGATGGCCTCGAGGCCAAGCCCGAGCTCGCGGAGCAGGAGGATCCGCTGGAGCCTCACGAGGGCGTCCTCGTCGTAGTACCGGTAGCCGTTGTGGCCCGTGCGGGTGGGCTCGAGCAGGCCGATGCTGCCGTAGTGGCGCAGCGTCCGGCTCGTGGTCCCCGCGAGCTTGGCGACTTCCTGGATGCTCCAGTCCATGTGTTCCCTCCTTGCGTTAAACCACCGTAAGAGTTGACGTTGCGTCAAGGTCAAAGGACACGGGTCAGTAGTGAGCAATTTGCCACCTCAAGAGCCGTATCAAGCTAGCAGAAGCGACACTCTGTGCTGCTCAAGAGAGGTAACTTGTCCAGTGGCCTCCCTCACATCTACGGTCGTGGCAAGCAATGCACAGGCCCCCGCGGCCACACACACCACTGGAGGCCGGAGTGACCATCTCCCAGCGCGCAGGACTCGACGCGATCCCGCCGTACCGGCAGGGGTCCGCCCCCGCAGCGGCGGGCGGGCTCGAGCCGCACAAGCTCTCGTCCAACGAGAACCCGTACCCGCCGCTTCCGTCGGTCGTTGCCGCGGTCGCGGCCGCGGCGGCCGACCTCCACCGCTACCCCTCCATCGCCGCGAACCGGCTCAAGGAGGCCCTCGCGCTCCGTTGGGGCGTCGGCGTCGAGAACATCGGGCTTGGCGCAGGCTCGGTGGAGGTCGCCTCGCAGCTCATCCACGCGACCACCGACCCCGGGGACAGCGTCATGTTCGCGTGGCGCTCCTTCGAGGCGTACCCGATCCTGGCCACGGTGGCCGGGGCGGTCCCCCAGCCCATCCCGCTCGCGGCCGACGGCGCCCACGACCTCCCAGCCATGGCCGACGCGATCACCCCGCGCACCAGAATCGTCTTCCTCTGCAACCCCAACAACCCCACGGGGACGGTGCTCACGGCGTCCGCCGTCGACGAGTTCCTCCGGGCGGTCCCCTCGGACGTCCTGGTCGTCATCGACGAGGCATACCTCCACTTCAACCGCCACCCGGACACCGCCGTCGGCATCGAGCTGTTCCGCGGGCACACCAATGTCGCGGTGCTGCACACGTTCTCCAAGGCGTACGGCCTCGCGGGGCTGCGCCTCGGGTACGCCGTCGGCCCCCGCGAGCTGATCGAGACCCTCGGCAAGGTCGCCGTCCCCTTCGCGGTCACGGCCCTCGCGCAGGAGGCGGGCGTCGCCTCACTCGCGGCCGAGGACGAGCTCGGGGAGCGCATCGAGGCCCTCGTCGCCGAGCGCGACCGGGTCTACAGGGGGATGCTCGACGCCGGCCTGCCGGTCCTGCCCTCCGAGGCCAACTTCCTGTGGCTGGACGCCGGGGCCAACACGGAGGCCCTTGCACGTCTCTTCGAGGAGCGCGCCATTTCGGTCCGGGCATTCCCCGGCGAGGGCCTGCGCGTCTCGATCGGCACGCCGGAGGCCAACGATCGCGTCCTCAGCACCGCCCGCGCCGCCGCCTCGCTCCTCGCGCCCCAGCACTGAAAGAGAACCCACGACCATGACGAGTACCGCCCCTGCCCTCGTGTCCACCGCAGCCACCGTCTCCGCAGCGGTCACCGTCTCCGCCGCGGTCGCGGAAGTGGTCGCGGAGCGCGCCGAGCACCTCTTCGGACTCATGGGCAACGGCAACGCCCACCTGATCAGCCACCTCACGTACCGGGGCTTCCCGTTCACCTCGGCCCGGCACGAGGCCGCCACGGTCACGATGGCAGACGCCTGGCACCGGGCCACTGGCAAGGTCGGGGCCGCGACGACGACCTACGGGGCCGGGTTCACCAACACCTACACCGCGCTGGCCGAGGCGCGGATGGCGCGTATCCCCCTCGTCCTCGTGGTCGGCGACGCTCCCAGCACCGGGGCGCGGCCCTTCGACATCGACCAGTCCATGGCCGCCTCCGCCGTCGGCGTCGCCACGCTCATCGCGACCCCTGCGAACGCCGTCGCGCTCGCCCACCGGGCGTTCGACCTCGCCGTCCAGACCGTCCAGCCCGTCGTGCTCTCGATCCCCTACGACGTCGGGACCGCTCCGCTGGCCGAGCAGGTCAGTCTCGACCCGCTTCCGGCCAAGCCGGTCTGGAATGCCGATCCGGCCGAGCTCGACCGGATCGCCGGGCTGCTCTCGGCCGCGCGGCGCCCGCTCGTGCTCGCCGGGCGCGGGGTGGTGCTGGCCGACGCCGCCGCGCCCCTTCAGGAGCTCGGCGACCGGCTTGGGGCACTGTTCATGACCTCCGTCATGGCCGCGAACGTCGTCACGGGCCCGTGGAACCTCGGCGTCGCAGGCGGGTTCACCCGCACCCACCGCCTCGAGCTCGCCCGGGAGGCCGACGTCGTGCTCGTCGCGGGTGCGTCCCTGAACACGTTCCAGTCCCGCTACGGCACCCTCTTCGCGCCCGGGACACGGGTGATCCGGATCGACAACGAGCCGGCGGAGGACCTGGCCCACCCGCAGGTCACCGACTACCTCCGCGCCGACCTCGCCCCCGCCCTGCAGGCCTTGGCCGAGCGGGTCCCCGCTGCCGAGCCTGGCCGCACGTGGCGGGCACGGGTGCCCGAGGCCGCGGGCGAGGAGTTCCGCTCGTCCGAGCCGGTCGAGGACCCCGCCGAGTTCGGCCCGGACGGCCGCCTCAACCCCCGCGCCGCCGTCGCCGCGCTCGAGCGGATCCTGCCGAAGGAGCGGTCAGTGGTCATGGACGGCGGGCACTTCATCGGCTGGGCCCCCATGTACCTGTCGGTCCCCGACCCCGGGGCGATGGTTCTGGTCGGGACCGCGTTCCAGAGCATCGGCCTTGGATTCGGGTCCGCGGCCGGGGTCTCCGTCGCCCGGCCCGACCGCACGACCGTGTTCGTCACGGGCGACGGCGGAGGGCTCATGGGCCTGGCGGACTTCGAGACCTTCGTGCGGGCCACCCGCCGCGGGGTCGTCGTCGTGCTCAATGACTCCGCCTACGGCGCCGAGCTGCACCAGTACGCCTCGAAGGGGCTGGACCCGACGGCCATGCTGATCGACGAGGTCGACTTCGCCGCGCTGGGCCGCGCCCTCGGCGCCCGCGGGGCGAAGGCCCGCAGCCTGGCCGACCTCGCCGCCCTCGAGCAGTGGCTCGCGACCGGGGAGGACGGCGTGTTCGTCCTCGACGTCGCCATCTCCCAGAAGGTCGTCGCCGAGTTCATGGCCGCCTCGCTCGGCGCCGGCAAGAGGCTCTAGCCGGCCCGCAGCGTGGCCGACGGCGACTCGCCGAACCGCTCGGTGTAGTAGGCGGCGAACCGCCCGAGATGGCTGAAGCCCACCCGCGCGGCGACGGAGGCCACGGTGCGGCCGTCCCGCCCGGCCCCCACGAGAAGGGACCTGGCGCGCTCCAGCCGGAGCCGGCGCAGGTACTGGGCGGGCGGCATGCCGACGTGCTCGGCGAAGGCGGTGTGCAGTTGGCGTGGGCTGATCTTCACCGCGGCGGCGATGTCCTCGATCCGCAGGTCCTCGCCCAGATGGGCCTCCATGACGCGCCGGGCCTGGCGCACGTACGCCGGCCCCTGGCCCCCGGCGCCCGAAGCCACCGGGCCCGGACCCACGGCGCGTGGGGCCGCCGCGCCAAGATGGGGGGCGCGAGGCCCATGGCCATCGTGGACAGGAGGGAGGAGAGCAGGGCGCCCTGGGTGATGTCGTCGGTCTCGTCCCCCGCCCCGAGGACGCGGCACGCCTCCAGCCAGGCCGACTGCACGAGCGATGGGGAGGCGAGCCGCAGCGGCCGCTCGGAGGAGAGCTCGAGGGGGGCGCCGAGAGGCCGCGCTAGCAGGGACTCGAGGTGGGCCTCGACGGCGTCGGCTGCGACGGAGCCCACGAGGGCCCCGCGCCCGGGGTCCGGGCCCATGAGCGTGCCGTGGCAGGAGCTGAGCGCGAAAGGCTCGCGGGCCACCCACCGGTGGCCGTTCGACTGGACGTCCATGGGGCCGAGCGGGAGCACGACGACGACCTGCCGCCCGGACGGAGGGCTGTCCACGAGCACGGGCGCGCCGTACGCGACGTGGACGATCCCGAGCGGGCCGAGCGCGAGGCCGTCGACCGCGCCCGAGAGCTCCCGCGAACCGCGCAGGCGGAGGGCATGATGCTCCTGAGTCAGGCCGTCGACGGCCTCGCGGATGACCTTCGGCGAGTGGCTGCGCACGAGTGGCCTGCCGCCGAGGATCCCTGTGGTGCCGGGGGACGATTCGGGCGGCAGGCTCACTGCAGTCACGGTGCCTCCTCGGAAATGACCAGTCGGTCGATTCTACCGGAGCGTGACGGGCGTCACAACGTCGCGAGAGAACCGTTGGGCAGCCGGACTCCCCTCGCCTCGAGCCGCGGCAGGACCTCCTGCGCGAAGTACGGCAGCTCGCCCGCGTAGTCCACGAAGGCGAGAGTCATGCCGTCGAACCCGGCGAGGTGCACGCGCTCGATGGCGTCAGCGACGTCGTCGGGCGTGCCGAACATGGGAAGGGACCCGTGCCCGGACGCGAAACGGCTGCGCATCGTCGCCAGCATCTCCGGGGTGAACGACTGCGCGTGCAGGCCCTGGAGGCCCATGAGGTAGTCGACCGCACCCCAGTCGGCGTTCTCCTCCGCGTAGTGCACGTACTCCTCGGCCTCGGCGCGGGTGGAGCGGCAGACGACGTGCCCCAGGGTCAGCACGCCGACGTCGCGGCCGTGCTCCGCGCGGGCCTGCGCCTTGAGTCCGGCGGCGATCCCGGCGCCGGTCTCGGTGTCGGGGATGATCGTGAACACGAAGTCCGAGTTCCTCGCGGCGAACTCGCGGCCCTGCTTCGAGGACCCGGCGTTGAGGACAGGCACGCGGCCCCCGTGCGGCTTGGGCTCGGACTCGATGTGCTGCAGGTTGAAGTACGTCCCGGCGTGGTCGAAGATGTCGCTGCGCGACCAGGCGTCGCGGATCACGTCCCACCACTCCTGCGCGAAGGCGTAGCGGTCGTCGTGGGCCTGGGGCATGTCCACGCCCATCGTCTCGTACTCCGGCTGGTTCCAGCCGGCCACGATGTTCAGGCCCGCGCGCGAGCCGCCGCCGATCTGGTCGAGGGTCGCGATGGCCTTGGCGATCGCGAGCGGGTGGTTGAACGCGGTGTGGATCGTGGAGAACACGTTGATGCGCTCGGTCGAGGCCAGGATGCCGGCGGCCCACACGACCGGGTCCAGGACGTGGCCGTGGAAGTTGGTCTCGCCCTTGTAGCCGATCCACCGGGCGATCGGGAGGAGGAAGTCGATGCCGGCCTCGTCCGCGATCTTGGCGAGGCGGAGGTTGTCCTCCCAGCTCGCGCTCCAGCGCTCCTCGATCTTGGTCACGGCGAGGCCGCCGGAGCAGTTGGGGGAGAAGATGCCGAGCTTGAATCCGCGGCCGTCGAGGATGCTGCGTGTCATGGTGAACTCCTTCGTTCGGGGTGGGCTGGTTCTGCTGGGTGGGTGGATTGGGGTGTGATCGGGGCAGCGCTCACGCTCCGCGCAGCGCCCGGAGGTCGAGCGGGAGCGCGCCGTCGCGCTCCTCGATCCTCTCCACGCGGCCGACGACGATCGCGTGGTCGCCGCCGTCGTACGCCCGCCACACGCGGCAGTCGAGGCGGGCGACGCCGGCCTCGAGCGCCGGGGTGCCGAGGCCGGTCCGGGCGGAGGCGAGGCCGGAGAACTTGTCCGCGCCCTTGGCGGCGAAGCGCGGGACGAGCGCGGCGTCGTCGGCGGCGAGGATGTGCACGGAGAACGAGTCCGAGGCCATCCACGCCTCGAAGCTCGTCGACGCGCGGTCCACGCACCACGAGACGAGCGGCGGATCGAGGGAGACGGAGGTGAAGCTGTTGCAGACGAGCCCGATGGGCCCGCCTTCGGGGTGCGCGGTGATGACCGTGACGCCCGTGGTCCAGTGGCGCATGGTCTGCCGGAGCGCGTGGGCGGTGACGGGCGGTGCAAGGACTGTTTCCATGGTGACTGACCTCCAGAGGTCTGCCCCGGCGGGTAGGTTTCGGGGATGGCATCGATGCTCCCGGGTGGCGGCGGGCGGCGGCTATCCGCTGACTGCGGTCTGCTGTCCGATTCCTGCGGGAGGCCGTGATGCAGCCCACGTCCACCTGCAAGACTGTTGGCGGCCGCTGCCCGTTCGGACGAAGGAGTCCACCATGCCTGCCCACCCTCATCGAGTCGCTCGCCGCCGGGACGACCCGCGTCGTCGACCTCACCAACCGGCTCTCCTCCGAGACGCCGACGCTGCGGCTGCCCGAGCCGTTCGCGAACCTCGTGGACTTCAGCCTCGAGGAGGTCTCGGCGTACAACGAGCCGGGCCCGTTCTGGAAGCACCACAACATCTCCACGGGGGAGCACATCGGCACCCACCTCGACGCGCCCGTCCACTGGGCGAGCGGCAGGGACGGCAAGGACGTGGCGTCCATCGAGCCGGCCCGCCTCGTCGGCCCAGCGTGCGTCCTGGACGTGAGCGCGCAGGTGGCCGAGGACCCCGACTTCCTCGTGGACATCGAGCACATCGAGGCGTGGCAGGCCGAGCACGGTCCCCTGCCCGAGAACGCGTGGCTCCTGGTCCGCACCGGCTGGGACGCCTACGCCGCGGACCGGGAGCGCTTCCTCAATGCTGACGAGAATGGGCCGCACTCCCCCGGCTTCACGGCCCGCTGCGCTCAGTGGCTCGCCGAGTCTGTCCCGCTCTCCGGGGTGGGTGTCGAGACGGTGGGGATCGACGCTGGCGCCGGGGCGACCCTCGAGCCGCCGTTCCCGATGCACTATTTCCTCCTCGGGCATGACAAGTACGGCATCACCTCGCTGCAGAACCTCGGCGAGCTCCCCGCCACGGGCGCGCTCGTCATCGTCGCGCCGCTCCCGATCGTCGGCGGCACCGGCTCCCCCGCCCGCGTCCTCGCGTTCGTCCAGGACGGCGCCGCATGAGCACGGCGTCCGCGCCCGCCATGGCCCGGACGGTGGCCGACGTCGTCGCCGAGACCCTCGCCGGGCTGGGGGCGGGGCACTGCTTCGGGGTGGTCGGCTCGGGGAACTTCGCGGTGACGAACGCGCTCGTGGCGAACGGCGTGCCGTTCACCGCTGCCCGGCACGAGGGCGGGGCAGCGACCATGGCGGACGCGTACGCGCGCATGTCCGGCAGGGTCGGCCTCGTCTCGGTCCATCAGGGCTGCGGGCTGACCAACGCCACGACCGGGATCGGGGAGGCGGCGAAGTCCCGCACCCCGATGATCGTCCTCGCCGCCGAGGCCGCTGGCGCCGCCGTCCACTCGAACTTCGCGATGGACCAGGCCGGGCTCGCGCGCTCCGTCGGGGCCGTGGCGGAGCGGGTGCATTCGGCCGCCTCCGCCGTCGCTGACACGGTCCGGGCGTTCCGCTCCGCGCTCGAGGGCCGCCGCACCGTGGTGCTGAACCTGCCGCTCGACGTCCAAGCGCAGGTGCTGCACACCACAGCGCACGACGCCGGCCACGCGCCGTCGTCCGCCGCCTCGCCGCTGCTGGTGGCGCCGCCGGCCCCGGTGCGTCCGGCGGAGGAGAGCGTGCGGGCGTTTGCCGAGCTGCTCGCGAGGGCCGAGCGGCCCGTGTTCGTCGCCGGCCGCGGCGGGCGCGGCGCGCGGAAGGAGATCCTGGCCCTCGCCGAGCACGCCGGCGCGCTCGTGGCCACCTCCGCGGTGGCCAAGGGCCTCTTCGCCGGGGAGCCGTTCGGCCTGGGCATCTCCGGCGGCTTCTCCTCGCCCACGAGTGCGGAACTCATCGCCGGGGCGGACCTCATCGTCGCGTTCGGGTGCGCCGTGAACATGTGGACCATGCGGCACGGGAACCTCATCGGCGAGGGGGCCGCCGTCGTGCAGGTGGACCTTGACCACGGCGCCCTCGGCGCGCACCGGCCGGTCACGCTCGGCGTGCTCGGGGACTCCGGCGCAACTGCCGCCGCGGTCCTCGAAGCGCTGGCCGGGGACGCGCCGCGCACCGGCTACCGGAGCGAGGAGGTGCGCGAGCGCATTGCCGCCTCCTCGCGCTGGCAGGACGTTGAGACCGAGGACCTCTCCGGCCCGGGCGGCGACGGCCTCGACCGGATCGACCCGCGCGTCCTCACCCGTCGCCTCGACGAGCTGCTGCCGGCCGAGCGGATCGTGTCCGTGGACTCGGGGAACTTCATGGGCTACCCCAGCCAGTACCTCGACGTCCCCGACGAGTTCGGGTTCTGCTTCACGCAGGCCTTCCAGTCGATCGGGCTGGGGCTCGCCACGGCGATCGGCGCGGCGCTCGCCCAGCCGGGCCGCCTGCCCGTGCTGGGGTCAGGGGACGGCGGGTTCCTCATGGGGCTCTCCGAGCTCGAGACCGCCGCCCGGCTCAGGCTCCCCCTCGTGTGCATCGTGTACAACGACGCCGCGTATGGCGCGGAGGTCCACCACTTCGCCGCCGGCGACCCCGGGGTCGACGTCAGCACCGTGACCTTCCCCGAGACGGACATCGCCTCGATTGCCCGTGGGATCGGCTGCGAGGCCGCGACCGTGCGCACGGTGGCCGATCTCGACATCGTCGAGCGCTGGCTTGGCACGGGCCACGGCAGGCCGGACAGGCCCCTCGTCCTCGACGCGAAGGTCGCCTCGGACGGCGGCGCCTGGTGGCTGCACGAGGCCTTCAAGGGCCACTGACCCCGACGCATAGGATGTGAGGGTTCCTGTCCCTGTCCCGAGGTAGTCCATGCCGCCCCGCACGAATCCGCTCCTCCAGGAGCTCGTGGTCACGCTCTATGGCCTGTACGCGGATGGGGAGCTCGGCGAGCTCCCCATCGCCGGCCTCATCCGCCTGCTGGCGGGCCTCGGCGTCGAGGAGCAGGCGGCGCGCGCCACGGTCTCGCGCCTCAAGGGCAAGGGCATCCTGCGCCATCGCCGCGAGGGCAGCACGAGCCTGTACTCCCTCAATCCCGGCATCTTGGACCTGTTCCGTGCCGACGACGAGCGCATCTTCGCGCCGTTGCGTTCCACGCCCCAGGACCCGTGGGCGCTCATCGTCTTCTCGGTCCCCGAGGCACAGCGAAACCGCCGTTATGAGCTGCGCACCGAGCTCGTGAGTCTCGGCTTCGGATTCGTCGCGGCGGGCGTGGCGATCGCCCCCCGGACGGTCCTGGACCAGGCCCGCGAGCGCCTCGAGGCCAGGGGCCTGGACGGCTTCACCGAGTGCTTCGCCGGCGACTACCTGACCGGCGCGGACATCCGGGCCAAGGTCGCGGCATGGTGGGATCTGGCTGGCCTCGATGAGCAGTATGCCGCCTTCATCGCCGACTACGAGACCATCGAGGGCCCCAGCCCCGACGGCGCCGAGGCGGACCAGGCCGCCTTTGCCGTCTACGTGCCCATGCTCACCCGCTGGCGCCGTTTCCCCTACCGTGACCCGAACCTGCCCCTCGAGTTCCTGCCCGAGGGCTGGCCGGCCCCCAGCGCGAAGGCTGCCTTCCTGCGCCTGCACGCCGAACTGGCGGGGCCCGCCGCGGAGCATGCGCGGCGGGCCCTCGCTTAGATCTCAGCGCACGACGGCGGCCCCCGCCATCCAGCCGACCGTCGCCTCCCAGTGGGGCCCGGCCGAGTCGATCGCCCCCAGATGATCCAGGCCCGGGACCTCGAGCAGTCCCACGGACTCCCCCGCCGCCGACGCCGCCGCCACGAAATCGACCGAGTGCGCGAGCGGCACGCGCGTGTCCGCGTCGCCGTGGACCACGAGGACGGGCCGCCCCGAGCCGAACGCCCGCACCGGCGACGCGGTGGCGTACACGCTGCCCAGCTCCGCCGGGGAGCCGCCGAAATACTCGGCGGCGGCGCCGTCGCCAAGATCCTCGCCCCACACGCGCGCGGCGTCCGTCACGGGGGCGAGCGCCACGACGGAGTCCACCCCGCACGTGGGAGCCCGGGCGGCAAGCAGCGCGAGCTGCCCACCCACCGAGTGCCCGATCGCCACAAGGGGTCCGTCCCAGCGCCGCCGCCACGCGCCCCCGGCGATCGCCGTCGCGGCCGCACGGACGTCGTCGTCCGGCGCGGGCCACGGACCGGCGGCGCCGCGACGGTATTCGACATTCGCCACGGCCCAGCCGCGCGCCGTGAGGTCCGCCGCGAGCCGGTCCATCAGCCGGAGCGTGAACCGCTCCCGCCAGTAGCCGCCGTGCACGAGGAGCGCGACGCCGCGCGGCCGCGAACCCGGGGCTGGGTCGATGAGCTCGACCCGCTGCTCGGGGTGGTCGCCGTACCGCACCACGACGGGCGTCGGGCCGACCCCGTGACGGCCGCTCACGCGCCTGGGACGGCGCCCGGCGGGAGGAAGTCCACATCGCGCAGGGCCGAGAGCCGCACGACTTCCTCGGGGTCGGTCAGGTGATTCAGCTCGTCGAAGAGCTTGCTGAGCTGGCCGGCCGGGCTGACCCAGAAGAGCGACTTCCCCGGCTGGTCGGCCCGGTTGTAGTAGGCGTGCGGCAGCCCCTTCGGCATACGGACCGTGTCGCCGGGCCCGGCGGTTGTCCACTCGCCATCGAGGTAGAGCGTGTAAACGCCCTCGAGGACATAGATGTGCTCGTCCTGGGTCGGATGCACGTGGGGCGGGACGCCCGTGCCGGTGGGGTCGAGGGAGAGCCATGCGAAGCTCGTCGCAGACTCGACCTTGGCGAGGTACGTGTGGCCCAGGACGTTCCACGTTTTGTTGCCCATGGCTTCGCTCGCAAGGGTGATGCCCTTGGGGAGGTCTCCGAGGACGATCTCCTGGCTGGTCGGCTCCATTGCCTGTTCCTTTCGTCGAACCTTCATCCGTGAACGTGCCGCCAGCATGGCACGTTCAGGCGGCAATATGCAACACCTCTTGCGATCGACAAATTAGCTATATATGTTGTAGCTCACACGCTGGCCAGCGGACCGTTCCCCCGACACCCGACGAAAGGCCACGCCATGACCTCCCCACCCCGCGCAGCCGCCCCCAAGCGCGGCATGACCGTGCACGCCCTCGGCACGGGAGGCGGACCCATTGTCTCCGCGAGCCGCGCGGGCACCTCGACCGCCGTCGTCGTGGACGGCGCCGCCTACCTCATCGACGCAGGCATGGGCAGCATCCGCAACTACCGCTCGCACTGCTCGTGGGCCCAGCTGCGCGCCGTCCTCCTCACCCACCACCACTCAGACCACCTCTACGACCTCGGCGCCTACCTCGTGACCGGATGGGAAGTCCCCGGCGAGTCCTTCTCGCGGCCCGTGCGCGTCCTGGGCCCCGGCCGCGCGGCGCTCAAGCGCGGGCGTACCACGACAGGCACCGCCGACATTGTCGAGGCCCTCCTCGGCACGGTGTTCAGCTCGGACATCGCGGTGCGCCGGGAAGACGAGGGCCGCGGAGACCCCCGTGCCTGGATCCTGGCCGAGGACATCACCGTCCCCGGCGGGGCGGGCACGGACGAATCTACCCGTCATCCGGAGCTGGAGCCGTTCGAGGTCTACCGCGACGAGCTGGTGACGATCACCGCGACCCTCGCCGACCACCGCCTCTGCTACCCCGCCTTCGCCTTCCGCGTCGACTCCGCGTACGGCTCGGTGGTGATCTCCGGTGACACAGCACCCTCCGCCAACGTGGAGCGCCTGTCCGAGGGGGCGGACCTGCTCCTGCACGAGGTCATCGACCTCGACTCGATCCTTGCGACGTTCCCGGACGGGCCGTCGCGCGCCGGCATCGAGGTGCACCTGCGTGAGTCCCACACGCCCTACAGCGAGGTCGGAAAGGTCGCCGCCAACGCGGGGGTGCACGGCCTGGTGCTGCACCACATCGTCCCCAACACTCCAGGCGCCGCAGACCTCGATGCCATCCTCGTGGGCGCCCGCGCTGACTTCGCCGGCCCGGTCGCCATAGCGGAGGACAACGACGTCTTCAGCGTAGGGCAGCCGCCCGGCCCAGAAGGTGGCGGCACGCATGACGGCGTGCATCGCCTCGAGCGCGGGGCGGTGCCCGGCGTCGTCCGCGCCGAGCTCGCCGGGAGCCTCGCATGAGCGCCGCACCGCAGCTCGCCGACCACACCCTCCGGGCGGCCATCGCGAACGGCAGGATGAACCGGCGCGCGTGGCTGGTCACCGGCATGCTCGTCGTATTCCAGATCATCAACTTCGCCGACAAGGCGGTCCTGGGACTCGTCGCGGACCCCGCGATGCGGGACCTGGGGCTCAGCGCCGGGGAGTTCGGCCTGATCGGCAGCTCGTTCTTCTTCCTGTTCGCGATATCCGCGGTCGTGGTGGGATTCCTCGCAGGACGTGTCCATACGAGATGGATCCTCCTAGCGATGGGAGTCTCGTGGGCTGTCATCCAGCTGCCCATGCTCGCCGGCGGGGGCGCAGCCGTCCTGCTCGTCACACGCATCCTGCTCGGCGCGGCGGAAGGGCCCGCTACCCCGATCTCGCTCCAGCACGCCCACGGGTGGTTCTCGCCCGCCGAGCGCGGGCTCCCCAGCAGCCTCGTCGCCGCGGGGTCCACGCTCGGCCCGATCGTCGCGGCCCCCATCCTCGCGTGGATCATCGCGCACCCCGAGCTCGGCTGGCGTTGGGCCTTCGGATTCCTGGGCGTCATCGGCCTCGTATGGTCGCTCGCGTGGCTGCTCGTGGGCAGGGACGGCCCCTTCAGCCACATGGCGAAGAACGCCGCCGCCCGCGGCGGTGGGGCCGCGCACGACGCCGGGGACGCGCCGTCGGCCGTCAGCTCACCTCCCGCGGGGACAGGCACTGCAGGGCCGGCGCCGGCTCCGAGCGCTTCGGCGAGCATCGCGGAGAAGGCCGACGCCCTCGCGGTCGTGCCGATCCGGCGGATCCTGGGTACCCGCATGTTCGCGGTGGCGGTCCTCGCCGGCGCTGGCTGCTTCTGGGCGCAGGGGTTCCTCACCACCTGGTCGCCCAAGTACCTCGCGTCCGTCGTTGCGGTCTCCCCCGAAGCCATCGGTGCCCTCTCGACGCTCCCATGGATCGTGGGGGCAGTCGCGCTCCTTGTGCTCGGGTACGCGTCGCGGTTCCTGATGCGCCGCGGGGTGACCGTGCGATGGGCCCTGGGCGCGCTCTTCGGCGGAACACTGCTTCTGTCCGGGCTCTGCTTCCTGCTCCTGCCGGGACTGCACGGTGCTGCGGCCATCGTGGCTGTGACCGTGGGCGCCGGGTTCGCGATGATCTATCCGCTCGCGCCGACAGCGGTCGCGTTCTGCGTCTCGTCGCGCCAGCGCGCCGCGGTGATGGCGACGCTCACGGGCTTCGCCTCCCTCGGCGGCGTCGTTGCGCCCGCCATGGTCGGGGCGCTCATGGACGCCGCCGGATACGTGCCGGCACCGAAGGGCGTCAAGGAGAGCGCCGCGATGATCGCTCGGCTCACGGCGGGCATGGACACGTCGTTCTGGATGATCGGCGCATACCTCGTCGCGGTGGGGGCGCTCAGCGTCCTGCTGCTGAACCCGGACCGCACCGCGGCCCGGCTCCAGGAGAAGTTCGCGTTCAGGGGCTGAGCCTCGGACGGACTGGACCCCCGGTTCCGGACAGAACCACGCGCCACAGACGGCGGTTCTGTCCGGACCGGGGGTCCTTCCGCGTGCTGTGCGCCGGGGCCCTACTCGGCGGCTGCCGGGACGGTGACGGCCGCCCTGATGGCCTCCGGCCACGGGGCCGACGACTCACTGTCCCTGGGCACGTGCACCGTCACGAACCGGCCCGCCGCCGCAAGGCGCCGCTCGACGCGGCCGGAGGGACCGCCGTCGTGCGCCTCGCCCCACACCTGGAAGCGGAAGGTCATCGATGACCGCCCCACCGCCTCGAGCTCGAGGACCGTGGTCGATTCCTGCCCGAAGTACAGCTTCGAGAGGTAGTCCACCTCCTGCCGCACCCGCGGCGCGGCCCCGAAGTACTCCTGCAGGACCCCCAGGCGCCGGAACAGCCGGGCCTCCGCGGCCTCGACGCTGCGCAGCACGAACGAGTTGTGGTGGTGGCCCGCCGCATCGGTGTCGACCCACTCCACGGTCCTGGTCACCTCTTCGCGCACGACGGCGCCGCTCGCCTCGGTCACGGTCTCCTCCTTGGTAGCACGGTCAGGCTAGAACGCCTGAGGGTCACATCCCGGAGGTCAATGTCCTCACAATGACCTCCGGGAGGTGACCCTCAGACGCTAGCGGACGGGATAGGGGCGTCAGGCGCCAGCCAGGACCCCGCGCTTGGCCGGCGTCCAGCGCAGGTGCGTCGGAAGGCCGTCGCCGTCGGGCTCGCGCAGGAGCGAGAGCCGCGGGCGGACCGCGTCGGTGCGGGCCGACGGCGGCTTGCGGCGGCCGGCCTTGAACTGCGGGATCCACTCGGCCCCGGCGCCCTTGTAGTCCTGCTCCGCCGCGGCGTGCAGGGTCCAGTTCGGGTCGTACAGGTGGGTACGGCCCAGTGCGCAGAGGTCGGCGCGTCCGGCGAGGAGGATCGAGTTGACGTCGTCGTAGCTCGAGATGGCGCCCACGGCGATGACGGCGGCGTCGGTGCCCTCAAGCGCCTGGCGGATGCGGTCCGCGAACGGCGTCTGGTACGAACGGCCGAACGCCGGCTTCTCCTCCTGGGCGATCTGTCCCGTCGAGACATCCACGGCGGCGGCGCCGTGCGCCACGAACGCCTTGGCGATCTCGACCCCGTCCTCGGCGGTATTGCCGTCGGGGAGCCAGTCCACGGCGGAGATGCGCACGGTAACGGGTCGCTCCGCCGGGAACGCCTCACGGACGGCATCGAAGACCTCGAGCGGGAAGCGGAGGCGGTTCTCGAGGCTCCCGCCGTACTCATCGGCGCGATGGTTCGAGACCGGCGAGATGAAGGAGGAGAGCAGGTAGCCGTGGGCGGCGTGGACCTCGAGGAGGTCGAAGCCGGCCTCGCCCGCCCGCCGGGCGGCTGCCACGAACTCGTCGCGGATCACGCCCATCCCGGCGCGGTCCAGCTCGGCGGGGACCTGGTTCCCGGGCCCATACGGCAGGGCCGAGGGCGCAACGGTCTGCCAGTTGCCGGACTCGAGCGGCTGGTCGATGCCCTCCCACATGAGCTTCGTGGACCCCTTGCGGCCCGAGTGGCCGATTTGCGCGCCGATCCTGGCGGTCGAGGCGCCGTGGATGAAGTCCACGATGCGGCCCCACGCGTCCCGCTGCCCGTCCGTGTACAGGCCCGCGCACCCGGGCGTGATCCGGCCCTCCGCGGAGACGCACACCATCTCGGTCATGACCAGCCCCGCCCCGCCGAGGGCCTTCGAGCCCAGGTGCGCGAGGTGGAAGTCGCCGGGGACGCCGTCCACCGCGGAGTACATGTCCATGGGCGAGACGACCACGCGGTTCTTCAGCTCGAGGCCACCGATCCGGAACGGCTGGAACATCGCAGGCCGGGATGCGCCGTCGCCGTGGCCGGCCGCCTTCTGGGCGACCGCGAAGCAGGCGTCCACCTCGGCCGCGAACTCCGGGTCGCGCAGGCGCAGGTTCTCCTGGGTGATGCGGCGCGAGCGGGTCAGCAGGTTGAAGCAGAACTGCACCGGGTCCTGCGACGTGTACATGCCGATGTTCTCGAACCACTCGAGCGAGGCCTGGGCCGCCCGCTGGGTGGACTCGACGACGGGGCGGCGCTCAGTCTCGTACGCCTCGAGGGAGGCCTCGAGCGTGGGGTGCTCGTGCAGGCACGCCGCGAGCGCGAGCGCGTCCTCCATGGCCAATTTCGTGCCGGAGCCGATCGAGAAGTGCGCGGTGTGCGCCGCGTCGCCGAGGAGCACCACGTTGCCGTGGCGCCACGACGTGTTGCGGACGGTGGTGAAGTTGATCCACTTCGAGTTGTTCGCGAGGACCTCGTGGCCGGCGAGCTCGTCGGCGAAGATCTCGCGGATCTTCGCGATCGACTTCTCGTCGGAGACGCCCGGCGGGAACACGGTGCCCGCGGTCTCGTCGAAGCCCGCGGCCCGCCACACGTCCTCGTGCATCTCGACGATGAACGTGGAGCCCTCGTCGGAGAACGGGTACCCGTGGATCTGCATCGTGCCCCACTGGGTGTCCTTGACGAAGAACTGGAACGCCTCGAAGACGAGGTCCGTCCCAAGCCACATGTACTTGTTCGGGCGCACGTCCAGGGACGGCCCGAAGGCGTCCGCGAACTTCGCGCGCACGGCCGAGTTCACGCCGTCTGCCGCGAGGACCAGATCGTAGTCGCGGGAGAGCTCCTCGACGTCGGGCGCCATCGTGGCGAAGCGGACGTCCACGCCGAGTTCGGCGGTGCGGCGCTGGAGCAGCTGGAGGAGCTCCTTGCGGCTCATCGCCGCGAAGCCCTGGCCCCCCACAGTGTGCGAGACGCCGTTGAGGCTGATGTCAATGTCGGTCCAGCGGGCGAACCGCTCCGACATGTACTCCGCGACAACCGTGTCCGCGTTGCCGATCCCGCCGAGGGTCTCGTCGGAGAACACGACGCCGAAGCCGAAGGTGTCCTCGGCGCGGTTCCGTTCCCACACCGTGACCTGGTGGGAAGGGTCGAGCTGCTTCATGAGGGCGGAGAAGTACAGGCCGCCGGGGCCGCCGCCGATGACTGCAACTTTCAAGGGCTTCATGGGTCTTCCTCTCAAACCTGGGTGCCGTTGGTGGCGGCCTGCTCGCGCAGGCGGTAGTGCTGGAGCTTGCCGCTCGGGTTGCGCGGGAGGGCCTCGACGAAGCGGACGTCGCGCGGGTACTTGTAGGGGGCAATGCGGGACTTGACGAAGTCCTGGATCTCGCGGCGCTTGGCGTCGTCGCCCTCCACGCCGTCACGCAGGACCACGAACGCGCACACCACGGTGCCGCGCTCGGCGTCCGGCCGTCCCACGACGCCGGATTCCATCACATCGGGGTGCTCGTTGATGGCGGCCTCGACCTCTGGGGCACCGATGTTGTAGCCGGAGGAGACGATCATGTCGTCCGCGCGGGCCTGGTAGTAGAAGTAGCCGTCGGCGTCGCGGTAGAAGGTGTCCCCGGTGACGTTCCAGCCGTTGACCACGTACGAGAGCTGGCGCTCATCGGAGAGGTACCGACAGCCCGTCGGGCCGATGACGGCGAGCCGGCCGAGCTCGCCCGGGGCGAGCTCGTTGCCGTCGGCGTCGAGGATGGTGGCCCGGAAGCCGGGGACCGAACGGCCGGTGGCGCCAGGGCGGATGTCCTCGCCCGCAGCCGAGATGAACACGTGCAGCATCTCGGTGGCGCCGATGCCGTTGATGAGCTTGAGCCCGGTCTCGTCGTAGACGCGCTGCCACGTCTCCTGTGGGAGGTGTTCCCCGGCCGAGATGGCCTTCCGCACGCCCTTGAGCAGATCACCGCGGCCCTCCTTGAGGATGGCCCGGTAGGCGGTCGGCGCGGTCGCGAGGACCGTGACGCCGTGCTTGGCGACGAGCTCAGCGAGCTGGACCGGCGTCGTGCGCTCGGTCAGGAGCGCCGATGCGCCGAAGCGCAGCGGGAACACCACGAGGGAGCCGAGCCCGAACGTGAACGCGAACGGCGCCGAACAGGCGAAGACGTCGTCTTCGGTGGGCCGCAGGACGTACCGCGCAAAGGTGTCCGCGTTGGCGAGGATGTCGCGGTGGAAGTGCATGGTCACCTTCGGCACACCGGTGCTGCCCGAGGTGGGCCCCAGGAGGGCGACGTCGTCCGCGGCCGTCGGGACGGCGTCGAACGTGCCGCTCTTGGCCGCCGCGCGGAGGGTGAGGTCGTCGGCGCTGTCCCCGCCGTACCGCACGACGGCGGGCCGGTCGCCTGCACGGGGGAGGCTCGCGACCGCGGCGTCGAGGTCCTCGGCGAAGCGGTGGTCCACGAGGGCCACCGACGGCAGGGTGCGCTCGATGATCTGGGCGATCTCGGCCGCGCGGAGGGCGAACATGGTCGTCACCACCACGCCTCCGGCCTTGAGCACGCCGAGCCACGCGGCCACGGTCCAGGGGTTGTTCGGCGAGCGCAGGAGCACGCGGTTGCCGGGGACGAGGCCGAGGTCCTCCGTGAGGACCTGCGCAATCTGGTTGGCGCGTTCCTGCAGCTCGCCGTAGGTCCAGCGGGTGCCGTCTGGGGCCAGGAGCGCGGGGCGGTCGGCGCCGAAGCGGTCGACGGCGCCGTCGATCAGCTCCGCGCCGGCGTTGAGCCGGTCCGGGTACTGAAGCTCGGGGAGCGTGAACTCGAACGTGGGCCACTGCTCGGCGGGGGGAAGGTGGTCCCGCGCGAAGGTGTCCGCGTGGGCGGAGGGTGAGAGGACCATGGCGGCCTTTCCGGGAGATAGCGGTCGGGACATGGGGGCCTGGGAGGCGCGGACGTCAGCGTCCGGGCCGGACCATGGCCTCCTGCGCGACGGTCGCGACGAGGCGCCCGTCCGTGTCGAAGAAGCGGCCGAGGCCGAGGCCTCGCCCGGACTGGGCGCCCGCGGCTTCCTGCGCGTACAGGAGCCACTCGTCGGCGCGAGCCGGCCGGTGGAACCACATCGAATGGTCCAGGCTTGCGGTCACCAGGCCCGGGTCGGCCCACGCGATGCCGAGCGCCCGCAGGGTCGGTTCGATGATCGTGTAGTCGCACACGTAGGCAAGGGCCGCCGTGTGCAGCTGCTCGTCGGTGAGCGCGCCGGGGCCGGACGCGGCCGGGCGGTCGAGCGACTCGAAGGCACGCACCCACACCGCCTGGTGCGGAACGTGCTCGCCCTCGACGCGCACATACACCGGGCCGGGGACATGCCTGTGGTCGAACGAGCGGCCAGCGGACCAGTACGCCTTGGACTCCTCCGTGAGCGTCCCGGTTCCCGGCTCAATGGCGGCGAGGTACTCGGCGGAGCTGGGCAGCGACTCCGGATCCGGGATGCCCGCCGGCATCGCCGGGGCGAGCTGGGCACCGTCCTCCGGGACCTGGAACGAGGCGAGGGAGACGTAGACCGGCTTGTCGTTCTGGTACGCGCGCACCTGCCGCGTCGAGTAGCCGCGGCCGTCGCGCAGGAGCTCGACCTCGTACCGGACGTCCGCGCCGATGTCCACCGGCCGCATGAAGTACGAGTGCGTGGAGTGCAGCCGCCGGTCCGCCTCGACCGAGAGCATCGCGGCCGCAGCGGCCTGGGCGACCATGTCCCCGCCGTAGGCCTTGGGCCACGGGCACTGCTGGGTCGTCGCGGTGAACGCGAGGTCGAAGTGCTCGGGCTCCGTGGACGTCAGCGTGAGCGAGGCGCGCAGCGCTGTCGAGTGAGTGGTCGCGGTGCTCATGCCCGGCGGAACCCCTCGAGTTCGGAGTCGTCGACGTCCTCGAGGTTCACCACGATGTTCTCCGGCGTGCGCGCCGTGAGCCACACGAGCTCCTCGGTGATGGACATGTTCGCCTCGACGTGAGGCATGAAGGGCGGGACGAAGACCCAGTCACCGGCGGTCATGTCGATGTAGTCCTTGTAGCCCTCGCCGAAATAGATGCGGCCCTTGCCGCGGAGCACGTACCCGCCGGTCTCGGCCTCGCCGTGGTGGTGCGGGAACGAGCGGTAGCCGGGCTCGTTGGAGACCTGACCGAACCAGATCTTGGTAGCCGGGGTGTGCTGGATCGAGACGCCCGAGACGCGCACGCACTGGCCCGACTGCATCGTCGAGGTGTCTTCGTGGCCGGCGCGCGTCACGACGGGGACGACGCGGCCGTCGGGCTGGGCGTAGATGGAGTTGTCGCCCTCGGTCGCGTACTCGGTCTGCTGGGTCTCGGTCTGCTGCGTCATGATGGCTCCTTTGCCGTCTCTCTAGTGTGTGGGTGTTCAGTCGGTGAAGCGGATGGTGTTGGCCAGTCGGCCGAGGCCCTCGGCCTCGACCACCACGGTGTCGCCGTCGGCGAGGTACTGCGGAGGCTGCATGCCCATGCCGACGCCGCCGGAGGTGCCGGTCAGGATGACATCGCCGGGGCGGAGCACGGTGAACTGGGAGATGTAGGCCACGAGGGCCGCGGCGCTGAAGACGAGGGTCTTGGTGTTGCCGGTCTGGCGGCGGATCCCGTTGACCTCACACGTGATATTGATGCCGTCCTCGGGATCGACTGCGTCTGCTGTGACGAGGACCGGGCCGAGGGGGTTCGTCGCGTCCCACGCCTTGCCCTGGAACCACTGCAGGGTGCGCTTCTGCCAGTCGCGGACGGAGATGTCATTCGCGAGCGTGTAGCCGGCGATACCCGCGCGCGCCTCGTCCTCGCCTGCGCCGCGCAGCTCCGTGCCGATGACGACGGCGAGCTCGGCCTCCCAGTCGAGCGCGCCCTGGGCAGCGGGCGGGACCGCGATCTCGTCCGTGGGGCCGGTGAGGGTGTCGGCGAACTTGGCGAAGAGCGTGGGGTGCTCGGGCAGGTCGCGGCCCATCTCGGTGATGTGGTCGGCGTAGTTGAGGCCGCAGCAGATGACCTTGGCCGGGGCCGGGAGCGGCAGGGCCAGCTCTGCGTCCGCCTGGGCGACCCCGGCGTCCGGCCCGCTGGACGCGAGGGCAGCCTCCGCCGTCGTGCGCCAGGACGGATCGGCGAGGAGCGCGCTCAGGTCCGGCGCGCCGAGCGGCAGCCAGCGGTCGCCGCTGCGCACGGCGGCGGTGGTGCCCTCTGCGGTGCGGATGGTCGCCAGGTCCATGGATCTTCCCCTCGGATTTCTTATGTCGCTTTCTTGACGCTCGTCAACTAAGCTCAACGTAGCACGGCTCACAGGGACGTGACTAGCCCCACACTGGAACGGACCGTAGGAGGACACGATGGAGGCGACGATGACGCGCAAGGAGACCATCAACCCGGCATCGCTGCCGAAGCCCTCGGGCTACGCGCACGGGATCAAGGTCGGCAACACCGTGTACCTCGGCGGGCAGACCGCCCTGGACGCGGACATGAAGATCGTGCCCGGCGGGATCGTCGAGCAATTCAAGCAGGCGTTCGGCAACGTCCTGGCCACGCTCGCGGAGGCGGGCGGGCGCCCCGAGGACCTCGTGGACGTGACGATCTACCTCACCGATGTGGACGACTACATGGCCAACGGCCGCGAGATCGGGCGCCTCTGGCGCGAGATGGCCGGCCGCGACTACCCCGCCATGGCGGGCATCGGCATCACCCGGCTGTGGCAGGAGGAGGCCCTGATCGAAATCAAGGGCGTGGCCGTGATCGGCTCGGGGTCCGCATCTGAGTAGAAGGCGAGTTCAGCTCCCCGCGAGGGCCCGTTCGGCATGGCGCCGGGCGGGCCCTGCGAGCTTCGCGTTCAGGTCCGCGAAGAGCTCCCCGGCCACGAGCCCGTGCCACGTCTCGGGGAGGTACTCGGCAGGCAGGCCCGGATCAAGGTACGGCAGGCGGCGCCAATGGGTCAGGAGCGAGACGTAGTCGGCGAACGCGACGGCCTCGTCCTGCGCGGACGACGGCGTGCGGCCCTCCCAGCGCTCGTGCACGCCGCGCTGGCCCTCGACGAAGTCGACGTAGGTCGCCTCGAGCGCGTCCAGATCCCACCACTCGGCGACACGTCCGCGCATGCCCGGGCCCTCGCCATCGTCCGCGTACTCGGCACGGAAGAATTCCACGTACTCCGCCGCACCCGCACGGGCGAGCTGGCGGCGGGCCTCCTTCTCGAGCGCGGCCGGCGCGATCCACAGGCCGGGCGAGACCGCACCGAAGCCCAGCCGGGTGAACGCCGCCCGGATCTGGTGGCGCACGGCGCGCTCCGATTCCGGGACCGAGAAGGCGGCCAGGAGCCACGGGTCGTCGGGACGGGCGCGGCGCGGGGAGAAGATCCGCTCGTCGCCCTCGGAGAAGACCTCCTCGAGCCCTGGTCCGAGCCGGTAGGCGGCGGCACTGCCGATCTTCACGCTCTCGAGGACGCCACGCTTCTTGAGGCGGGACACCGCAGAGCGGACGCCAGCGCCCTCGACGCCGAGGTCGCCCAGGAGCCGCACGAGCCCGGCCACGGGGAGAGCTCCCCCATGCTCGCGCCCGTACAGGCCGAACACTGTGACAATGAGCTGCTGGTGGCGGGGCGACGCGACGGCCTTCGCCTCGTTCACGGCGGTGGTGGGCATGATGCGAGCGTACCGCCGCAGGTACTCACACGGCCTCCAGGACGCCCCGCACAAACCTGGCGGCCGGGCCCTCGTGGGCCGCCCGAATGCGCAGGAAGAGCGCGATGCATTCTGGGCCCGGCCAGTCGGCGGGGAGCAGGCTCGCCGGGAGCCCCGGGTCGAGGTAGGGGATCATGCGCCACGCATCGATGCAGTTCACGTAGGCGGCGAAGCTCTCGGCCGGCCCGGCGCTCCGCTCGGGAACGCCGGACTGCCCGGCGATGAAGCCGCGGTGCAGGGCGGCGATCGCATCGAGGTCCCACCACCGGCCCACCTGCCCAGCCACGCCCTGTCCCTCGGGCAGGCCGCGCGCGGTGAACAGCACCACGTGCCCTGCGAGACCAAGGTCCTCGAAGGCGTCGGCGACCTCGTCCCGGAGGTATTCGGGGCAGATCCACACCCCGGGCTCGACCGAGCCGCAGCCGATCCAGCGCAGCTGCTTGCGCAACTGGTGGCGCCTGTCCCGCATCGATTCGGGGATGGAGAACACGATGAGGCACCACTCGGCGTCGGGCGCCATGCTTCGCGGCTCGTGGATCCGGCGGTCTCCCCGGGCGAGCATCGCCTCCGCCCCCGGCGCGAGCGCGTAGCCGGGAACGCCGCGCCGCACGACGGCGTCGAGGAGGCCACGCTGCTTGACGCGGCTCAGCGCGGTGCGGGCCTGGGGCACGGGCACCCCGAGGGCTCCGAGGAGCGCGAGGAACGCGTCGGCTGCCATCCAGCCGCCCGCCTCGCGCAGGTACAGCCCGACCACGGTCCGCAGCAGGGAGACGGTGCTCCCCGGGCGGGAGACCATGTCGTCGGCCACCCGCGGCAGGGACTGGACGACGTTCTCCGGAGAGTGGACGACGTCCAGCGGCCCTACCTTCGCCAACGACGCCGCGTGGCGGGCCTCCACCGTCGCCTCGCCGGCGCTCGCTCGGCTCATGCGAGCTCGGCCAGGGCGTCCCGGATCGCCGCGATCCCGGCCTCGACCTCCTCGAACGAGGTGCTCAGCGGCGACAGCCCGATCCGCAGGCCGTGCGGCGGCCGGAAGTCCGGGATCACGCCACGTTCCCACAGGAGGGCGGTGACCTCACGGAACCTCGGATGGTTGATCGTGACGTGCGAGCCACGGACACCGGGATCGCGGGGGCTCGCGAACTCGACGCCGAGGGGCGCGAGGTCCCGGTCCACGAGGGCGGCGGCGAATTCCGTCAGCCGCACGGACTTGGCCCTAACAGCCTCGATGCCCCCGGCCTCGGCGATGAGCTCGACCATGGCGGAGAGCGGCTGCATCGCCAGGATCGGCGGGGTGCCGGTGATGAACCGGCGCATGCCGGACGCCGGCGTGTACGACTCGGTCATCCCGAACGGGTCCGCCGCACCCATCCAGCCCCAGATCGGCTGCCGGATCGTGTCCTGGAGGTCCCGCCGCACGTACCCGAACGCGGGCGAGCCGGGGCCGCCGTTGAGGTACTTGTACGTGCACCCGACCGCGAGGTCCGCGCCCCACGCGTCGAGCTCGAGCGGCACCGACCCGGCCGAGTGGCACAGGTCCCACACCACGAGCGCGCCGGCCCGGTGCGCGGCCTCGGTGATCGCGGCGGCATCCGCGATGAACCCGGAGCGGTAGGCGATGTGGCTCAGGAGGACAACCGCGGTGCGCGGCCCGAGCACAGACTCGACGTCCGCGGCGGTCACGCCTGTGGCCGGGTCGGGACTGATCCAGCGGATGGTGGCGCCGCGCTCGGCGGCGATGCCCTCGACGATGAACCGGTCCGTGGGGAAGTTCTCGGAATCGACCACGATCTCGTCGCGGCCCGTGCCGGCCTGGGTGTCGAGGGCGGCCCGGACGAGCTTGTAGATCATCACGGACGTCGAGTCGGCCACGACGGTCTGCCCCGGTGCGGCGCCGAGGACCACCTCTCCGAGGCGGTCGCCGAGCCGGAACGGCTCCTCCATCCACTCCTCGTCCCACGCCCGGATGAGCCGCTGGCCCCACGGCCCCGCGGTGAACGCGGCGAGCCGGTCCCCCGTGTCGGCGAGCGGGCGGCCCAGCGAGTTGCCGTCGAGGTACGAGACCACCGGCTCGCCCTCGGGGACGAGGAACCGCTCGCGGAACCGGGCGAGCGGGTCGGCGGCGTCGAGCGCTGCCGCATCCAGCGTGGCGAGGACGGCCGCGGCCGGCGAGGCCGCGCCGTCGTGCGTCGAGGGGGAATCCACGGAATGGGCCACGGCTCAGGCTCCGATCTCGGTGCGGACGGCGTACAGCTCGGGGAAGAACGTGAGGTCCAGCGCGCGCTTGAGGAAGTCGACGCCGGAGGAGCCGCCGGTGCCGCGCTTGAAACCGATGGTGCGCTGCACCGTGCGCAGGTGGCGGAAGCGCCAGAACTGGAAGTTGTCCTCGACGTCCACGAGCGCCTCACACGACTCGTAGAGGCCCCACGGGGTCCCCTCCTCCTCGTAGATGCGCCGGAACACGGGCAGGAGGTCCTCCCGGAACGTCCAGGGCTCCGACACGTCCCGCGCGAGGACGTCCTCGGGGATCGCGTAGCCGGCGCGGGCGACGGCGCGGAGGAACTCGTCGTAGACCGTGGGCTCCTCGAGGAGGCCCTCGAGGATGGCCTGCGCCCCGGGCTCGGACGAGAAGACCTTGAGCATGCCGCGGTGCTTGTTGCCGAGGATGAACTCGACGGCGCGGTACTGGTACGACTGGAAGCCCGACGCGTTCCCCAGATCGCCGCGGAACTGCGCGTACTCGCGCGGTGTGAGGGTCGCGAGCACGGTCCACTGGTCCGTGAGCTGCTTCTGGATCGCCTTGACCCTCGCGAGGCACTTGAGCGCCATCCCGAGGTCATCCGCGGCGAGCCGGGCTCGGGCCTCACGCAGCTCGTGGAGCATGAGCTTGAGCCACAGCTCGGACGTCTGGTGCTGGATGATGAACAGCATCTCGTCGTGGTGCTCGGGCACGCTCACGGGGTGCTGGGCGTTCAGGAGCCGGTCCAGGTCGAGGTAGCGACCGTACGTCATGGCTCCGTGGAAGTCAGTGCGGACGGAGTCCTCGATGGTACGGACGCCGCTGGTCGGTTCCTGCGTCGGCGCTGACGGCTGGGGCTGGGTCATACCTCAACGATATCAAGATCATGACGTGCGTCAAGAGAGTGATATCGCTGAGGCTCCCTCCATGCTCACGGCCCGGCGCGCCGGATCGGCTCGCCGCTCGCGGGGTCGGGCACCTCCTCGACGCGCACGACGCCGCCCACGCACCCCACTGCGCGCACCTCGCCTGGCGCCGTGGTCACCAGCTCCCCGGAGAGGCACCGCACGAGCGGCTCCCGCCAGGCCGCGGCGATGGCGCCGAACGCATCGGCGGGGATCTCCGCGACCATGGGCGCGTCGTACCACTGCGCGCGGTTCGCGAAGAGGAACGGGAGGTCGAAGCAGTGGGCCGCGCCGGCGCCGTCGGGTGCGGCCTCGACGTCGAGGCGCGAGACGTGCACGGGGACGCCTGCCGCGCGGACCTGGGCGGCGAGCTCGCGGGCTGCGGAGGCGAACTGGTACTCGGTCATGTCCGCGGTCATGCGCTCCCATGGGGTCCCACCGGCGGGCCGCTCGGCCGGCCGCGCGAAGTGGGCGGCCCGGAAGCCGTCCGCGGCCGGCCCCGGGAGGCCGGCCGCGGCCGCCGGCGGGATGAAGGCACGGGCCTCATCGGCGGTGGTGGCCAGGATGACCTGCTCGACGCCGAGGAGCCGGTCGACCGCTGCGGGCCAGTCCTGGACGTCAGCGCGGAGCCGTCCGCCCGCGAGGGGCTGGGCGCCGAGACCGCGGCCTGCCCACGCCCGGTTGACCTCGGCCGTGGCGGCGAGGAGGGCGGCCGCGTCGCCGGCGGCCGCACCGCCGAGGGCCTCGGCGAAGACGCGTCGCCTCGCGGTGGAGCCCTCCGGCCCGGGCGGCGGCTGGTACGGGAGGCTGTACAGGGCAAGGCGCCGGATGCGACCGGCGAGCGCGGGGTCCTGCGCCGCGGCGAACGCGAGCCAGGCCCCAGCCGACTGGCCCGCGAGCGTGACGTCCGCCGGGTTTCCGCCGAAGCGGGCCGCGTGCGTGAGGGCCCACTCGACCGCGGCGATCGCGTCGGCGACGGCCGCCACCGTCCCGTCGGCGCCGGGAGTGAAGCAGGCCGCCGCGCCGAGCCGGTACGCGGGCACCACGACGACGGCGCCGGTGGCCCGGGCGAGCTCGGACGCGTCGTACCATCGCAGCGACGCGCCGCCCGAGACGTAGCCGCCGCCGGGCAGGAATACGACGACGGGGGCGGCGGGACCGGCGTCGGCGGGGGCATACACGCTCACCTGGAACGCGTCGTCGTCCTGTTCGACCTGCGAGGCCGCAGGGCCGAGCAGCCAGTCGAGTCCGCCCGGCTGCTGCGGGAAGACCACCTGTTCCTCGACCGTGCCCGGTGATGCAGGAGGGACAGGCGCTGCCGGCGGGAGGTGGCCGCCGCCCCCGTCCGCCGCCCCGAGGCGAGCCCACCGGCAGCGGGTGACGATGATGCCGTCAGCCCCCCGGGGAGCGTCGGACGTCCGGGACCGCCGCAGGGCTTCAGCGGCGCTCACGGGAGGGGCTCGTACTGGGCCGGGTCGAGCTCGCGGGTGAGCTTCCAGTACTCGAGCACCGGAAGGGGCCAGATCTGGGACACCCGCCCGAACCTGTTCTTGTACCAGGTGTGCACGCTCGGGTGGCCCCAGGCCTTGGTGGCGCTGGCGGCATCGAGGCGCTCGTAGAACTCATCGAGGACCTCCTGCTTCAGGTCGAGCGCAGCCCAGCCCTGCTCGAGTTCGCGGCGGATGCCGTCGAGCGCGTACTCGAGGCCGTACTCGATCATGGAGAACAGGCTCCCGTTGACCACGTGGCCGGTGTTGGGGCCCGAGACGACGAACAGGTTGGGGAACCCTGGCACGGTCATGCCGAGGTAGGCCTTGGCATCGCCTCGCCAGTAGGCGTGGAGGTCGCGGCCCGCCCGGCCGGTGATGCGCAGCGGCTCAAGGAACTCGCTGGCCTGGAATCCGGTGGCATAGATGACGGCGTCGAGTTGGTGCAGTGTGCCGTCCCCGTCCACGATGCCCTCGGGAACGAAGTGGTCGAGCCCGGAGGTCACGAGGGTGGTCTGGGGCTTCCTGAGGGAGGCCGCCCACACGCCGTTGTCGCGGAGCATGCGCTTGCCGCCGAGCAGGTAGTCCGGGGTGACCTTCTCGAGGAGGTCTGGCCTGCCGGCGTACTGCTCGGCCAGGATCGCGCGAAGCGACTCCTGCACCCTGTGGTGGACTTCCGAGATCGAGTCCTCGCCGGGCCACTCGGGGTCGATCACCGTGGTGTGCTGGCGCCCCTCGACGCCGAGCCAGTGCTGCCACAGCCGCAGCCACTGGCCGAAGTGGGGCAGGTGGTCCGAGAGCCAGAGGACGGCGTCGGGCATGTCGTCGTAATACATCGGAGTGGGCAGCATCCAGGGCGAACTGCGCTGGAAGACCGTGAGGGACGCGACCCGGTCCACGATCGCAGGAACGATCTGGTAGGCGCTGGCTCCCGTGCCCACCACCGCGACCCTCTTGCCGGCAATGTCGACCCCATGGTTCCACTCGGCAGAGTGCATCTGGGCGCCGGTGAATGACTCGCGGCCCGGGGTGGCGGGGATCTTGGGCCGGTCAAGCTGGCCTACGGCCGTGAAGACGGCGTTGACCCGGTGGACGGTGGGCGTGCCGCCGACGAGGACGCGCACGTCCCACTGGCGGGAGTCCTCATCCCAGGTGATGGACTCCACCTCCGCCCCGTAGACGATGTCCTCGAGGAACCCGCCGCGCTCGGCGACCGTGCGCGTGTAGTCGTGGATCTCGTGGCCCCGGGAGAACTGCTGCGGCCAGTCGTCGCGCTGGGCGAACGAGAAGGAGTACGCGTAGTTGGGGGTGTCGAGGCGCACGCCCGGGTAGGTGTTCTTCCACCATGTCCCGCCCACGTCGTGGCCCTTCTCGAAGACCTTGACCTCGATGCCGGCCTGCTTGAGCCGGTACGCTGCGGCCATGCCCGCGACGCCGGCGCCGATCACGGCCGCGGAGAACGTCCGGCCCGGTGCAACCTCGTCGACGCGCCACCGCGGGCGGCCGTTGGCCTGCGGGGCGAGGGCCATGTCGTGCTTGAGGAGCGGGCGGTACGCGGCGTCGGCGCCGTTGGTGATCCAGTCGACCACAGCGTCGGCCTCCTCGTCGCTGAGGGTGCGGACGCGGGTGATGCGCTCGTCGCGGACCCGTTTGAGCGCGGCGAGAGCGAGCTCGCGGGCCTCGGCCTGCTGCCTCTCGCTCATGCCTCCATGCGGCGTGCCGACGGTGTCGACCGGCGGCTGCGGCGGGCGGAGGTCGTCGCGGAGGATGCCGAAGTCCCCGGTCGCGGCAGCGAGGGCGACCATGAGCGCCGGAAGCTCGACCGACTTGATGGTCTGCGCGAGGAACGCGTCGTCCTCGGTGATGGGGGTGTACTGCTCGCGCGTGTAGAGGTCGTCGACCTCGTGGGCGAGGTCGACGGGTGCCAGAGATTCGGTCACAGTGCTCTCCTCGTGTGAAGGGCCGCCCGGGTGAGCAGCGTCACGTCTAGATCCATAATAGAGGAAGAAATGTAATTTTTCATTAAAAATGCATTCTGTTGGGTTGAGGGGACATGTCCCTACGGCGAGGGTCAGCGGGCCGGGGCCAGCGACGTGGCCGCGTCGGCGTCGGACGAGCGGGCCGCCCGGAACCGGGCCGGCCACACGCCCTGCTTGCCGGGGGCGATGATGCCCTTCGGGTCCACGGCGTCCTTGAGCAGCTCCTGGAAGCGGAGCGCCGCGTGGTCGTTGAAGTCGAATCCGCCGGCGATCCGGTCCATGTAGTCGACGTGGCTGCGGTACGGGGCGTAGCCGTGGGCGCGGGCGGCGGCGAGGAGGCGCACGTACAGCTCGCGGGCGCGGGCGAGCATCTCCTCGTTGCCGCGCTCGAAGAAGATCATCGTCACGTGGACCATGTGGCGGGGGTACAGGTGGTAGCCGATGTACAGGTCGAAGCCGTACTCGGCGTAGAGGGCCTTCGCCTCCTGATAGAACGCGTAGACCTCCTCGCCGCGAGCCGGGATGATCGGCGCGGCGTCGATGTGGCCGCCGTTCTGCGACGCCCACGCGACGGTCGAGAGCGGCCGGAGCGTCGGCACTCCGGCCATCTGGGTGCGGTCGGCCTCGGCGATGCGCTCATGCTCGAGCGCGCGCCCCTCCTCGCCCTCGTAGATCCGCGCGTCGACCACGGCGTCCGGGATCGCGGCGGTGACGCGCTCGCGCACGATCTCGAGGCGCCGGCGCACGAGGCCCGGGTCGCCGTACAGGCCGAACTTCGCGTTCCACTGCCCGATCCCGAACTCCCGGCGCATCTCGTCGAGCCGCCAGTCAGGGATCGAGCCCTCGCCGTTCCAGAAGTCCTTCCGCGCCCCGCGCATCGTCGCGGCGCGGACCACATTGCCGCACAGCGCGTTGTTCTGGATGATGTCCTCCCGGCGCAGCTGCGTCAGCACGTCGATGAGGGCAGGGAGGTCCTCCTCGCGCTCGACCATGATGTCGCCGTTCGCGAACGCCTGCGGCGCGGGCATGAGCCACAGGCCGCCGGAGACGACGACGCCGAGGTTGGACTGGGTGAACAGCCCGTCCAGCGTGGGCCCGAAGCCGCCCTGGAAGATGGGGCCGAGGTCCGAGTCCGCCATGGCACCCATGCCGGTGCGCAGGAGATCCCCGTCGGGCAGCACGACCTCGAGCCCGCAGAGGCTCTTGACGTGGTCCCCGAGGGGGGTCATTCCGTAGCCGCGGTCGAGCATGTTGCCCAGGATCGAGCCCCAGCCGAGGGCGGGGACGCTCATCCAGAGGTTGAGGCCGTGCTCCTTGATGTACTCGAACAGGTCGAAGAACGTCACCCCCGGCTCGACGACGGCGTACCCGAGCCGGTCGTCGACCGCGAGGATGCGGTTCATGCGGGAGAGGTCGAGGGCGACCATCCCGTGGTCGCGCGGCTCGGGGCCGCCGTAGCCGAGGTTCTTGCCGCGGGAGAACGTCCACAGCGGCGTCTCGGTCTCTCCGGCGAGGCGCACGATGGCCTGGACCTCCTCGGTGCTCCCCGGGCGGACGCCGGGCCAGGCGGAGCGGCCGCTGTTGAGCGGGTAGGGGTCGAGGTAGCCGTCCTCCCCGTCCGGGCGGACCACGTTGTCGGCGCCGACGATCTCGACGGCACGGCTGAGGAACTCCTCGCGGGGATCACTGGCGGGGTGGCTGGACATGTTCGCTTCCTTCGTTGTTCTCACTAGTTGTTCAGCGGCCGGACCGGGGAATCGCCCCGGGAGGCCGCTAGGCTGGGCGCGTGATCCCCGAGCAGCAGCCCGCCCTCACGCTGAGGCAGGCGTGGCACTTCGTCGTCGCCGCCGAGTCCGGCACGCTGGCCGAGGCCGCGCGCCGGCTGCACATGGCGCCGTCGGCCATCTCGACCTCGGTCGCCGAGCTCGAGCGGGCCGTGGGCTCCGAGCTCCTCGTCAAGCGCCGGGCCAAGGGGGTCACGCTCACGGCCACAGGCCGCGAGGTCCTGGGCATGGCCCGGGACCTGCTCCGGCTCGCCGACTCGATCGCAGCACTGTCCCGCGAGGACCGCTCGCAGCTGCGCGGCCCGCTCACGGTGGGCTGCGACATCACCCTCGGCCCCACGATCATCCCGGCGATGCTGAGCGACTTCGCCCGGCAGTGCCCGGGGGTCGAGGTGGACTTCGTGGAGGGCTTCCACGAGGACGTCCAGGAGCGGCTGCTCGCCGGCGCACTCGACGTCGCGTTCGTGTACAACGCCGCGGTGGACCCCGCGCTCACGACCGTCGCCCTCGCTACCGCCGCACCGCACGTCCTCCTGCCTGAGCACCACCGGCTCGCCGAGGCGCCGACCGTGCGGCTCGCGGACATCGCCGAGGAGCCGCTCGTGCTCTTCGACTCGCCGCCACTCGGCAGACGGGTCCTGCAGCTGTTCGAGGAGGCCGGCGCCGTGCCGACCGTGCGGCACCGCTCCCGCTCCTACGCGACGGTGCGGTCGCTCGTGGCGGTAGGCCGCGGCATCGCCGTGCTGTACCAGCAGAAGGCGCTCGAGGCGCCATACGCCGAGCTGGGCGTGCGGCTGAGGCCGCTCTCCGTGCGCGGCGCCCTGGCCCGCCCGGTGCAGGTAGCCCTCGCGGCGCCCCGCAGCACGCGCCCGTCGGTGCGGGCGCGCGCCTGGATCGACGTCGCGCTCGAGCTGTTCACCGGTGACGGCGCGGCCGACGGCGCGCCCTCCGGCGGTGCGGCCGGTGCGGCCGGCGCGGGCTGAGCGACGCACGGAGAGGCCGCTCAGGCGAGCGCGGACTCGCGCTTGGACGAGGGGTAGGGGAGCCCGAGGTTCTCGCGGAGCGTGGTGCCCTCGTACTCGTGCCGGAAGTAGCCGCGCTCTGCGAGCTCGGGGACGAGCTTGTCACAGATGAGCGCGAACCCGCCCGGGTTGAACGGGGCGTTGAGGTTGAAGCCGTCGCACGCGCGCGCCTCGAACCACTCGATCATGCGGTCGGCAACGGCGCCCGGGGTGCCGGCCATCCACTGGTGCCCGGTCGATCGGGCAAGGTCAACGATGAGTTCGCGCAGCGTCATGCCCTGGTCCACGCTCTTGCGGCGGTAGATGTGGTACCGCGAGCCGCGGGAGGGGTCCTCACTGAACCACCCTGCGGGGATGGCCTCGTCGAGGTCGAGGGAGGAGAGGTCGAGCTTGAGGTCGGCGCCGACCTGCTTGCGGCCGTTCTCCATGTGGATGTTGCGCGCAAGCTCCCTGGCGAGCTCGTCGGCCTCGGCCTGGGTCTCGCCGAGGATGGGCAGGATGCCGGGGATGATCTTGATGAGCTCGGGGTCGCGCCCCTTCGCGGCGGCCTTGGCCTTGAAGTCGGCGTAGAACTCGATGGACGGCTGCAGGAGCGGCTGGGCCGTGTAGATGCCGTCCGCCACGGACGTGCCGAGCTCCACGCCGGGCCCGGACGAGCCGGCCTGGACGAGCACCGGCCGGCCCTGCGGCGAGCGCGGTCCGGGCAGGGGGCCCTGGACGCGGAAGTACTCGCCGACGTGGTCGATCGTGTGGATCTTGGAGGTGTCGACGTACCAGCCTGACTCCCGGTCGTTGATGACGGCGTCGTCCTCCCAGCTGTCCCAGAGCTTCTGGACGACCTCGACGAACTCGGCCGCGCGGCGGTAGCGGGTGGGGCCGTCGGGGGCCTCGGTGAGGCCGAAGTTCTGGAAGCCGTCCGAGCTCGTGACGATGTTCCAGCCGGCGCGGCCACCCGACATGTGGTCGAGCCCCGCGAGGAGCCGCGCGACGTTGTAGGGCTCGTAGAACGAGGTCGAGATCGTGCCGATGAGGCCGATGTTCTTCGTCACCGCGGCGAGCGCCGCGAGCGTCGTCATGGGCTCGTAGAAGCCGTTCATCTTGATGTCGCCGCGCATCACCGTGTTGGCGTGGGCGATGTCGCCGAAGAACACGGCGTCGAGCTTGGCGGCCTCGGCCATGCGGGTGAGATCGGC
Organism: Sinomonas cyclohexanicum; assembly: GCF_020886775.1. Classification (GTDB taxonomy): domain Bacteria; phylum Actinomycetota; class Actinomycetes; order Actinomycetales; family Micrococcaceae; genus Sinomonas; species Sinomonas cyclohexanicum. The sequence goes on along the minus strand of NZ_AP024525.1, from coordinate 188,128 downwards.
GACGAAGTCGAAGTTGGCGAGCTCGTCCGCTCGGCTGCCGTCCATGCGCCAGCTGTCCTTGTGGTAGCCCGCCGGCAGCATGAACGTGGTGAGCACCATGTGGTGTCCGCGCGAGTTGGTCATCGAGAGTTCCTTTCAGCGTACCGGGCGCATCGCCGCGGTGATCCCTTCCATCGTGGCCCGCGACACTTCGTCTCGTAAACCATCGAAATCAGGAGGGGATCTTCTAAGAAATCGTCTTTATGGTGCACGACGGCGCGGCGTCGCCTGCGCGCACGAGCCGCGGGGGCGGCGTCGTGCGCGCAGGGGCGGAGGGGGCGGGGGAAGCGCCGAGGTCACGGACGGGTGCGCGTCAAGCGCACCCCATGGCTAACGCCGCGCGCTCAGCGGGCGCTCGCGGCGCCAGCCACGCTCTGGGCCCGGGCGGGCTCAGGGGCGCTCTCGCCGTCGGAGCCGAGGCGCGTGCCCTCGCGGCTCAGGAAGACCGCGACGAGCCCGGCCACGAAGATGGCGGCCCATGCCACGCCCACGAGCAGGAACGAGCCGCCGCCCGTCATGGCGAGGGCGGCCGCGAGCATCGGGGTGAGGCCCGCGCCGAGGGTCGAGGCGGTCTGGTACGAGAGCGAGGCGCCGGTGTACCGGACGGCGGCCGGGAACTGCTCCGCGATGTACGCACCGATCGGGCCGGCGAGGACGCCCTGGATGAGGCCGTTGCCCACGATCACAGCGACGGAGAAGCCCACGAGGGTGCCGTCGCGCAGGAGGACGAGCGCGGGGTAGACCCACAGGAGGCCGAGGATGCCGCCCGCGGCGAGCACTGCGCGGCGGCCGAGCCGGTCGCTGAGACGGGCCGCGGCGAAGCACACCACGATCGTGACGACGGCAGCGACGCCCTTGACGTTGAGGATGCCCTCACGGCTCACGCCCTCGTCGTACGCGACGGAGACGCCCCACGAGGTCAGGAAGCCCTGGCAGGTGTAGAAGCCGAGCGACGCGACAAGCGTGAGGAGCAGCGGGCGCCAATGCTTCCGAAACACCTCGACCACGGGCAGCGTCTTGCGGCGATGGGCATCGACGGACTCGGCGTCGAGCCGCTGGAAGACCGGCGACTCGGCGACCTTGAGCCGGATGACCATGCCGATGAAGATCAGCACTGCAGAGAGCAGGAACGGGATGCGCCAGCCCCAGTCGAGGAACGCGGGCCCCGTCAGGGCTGAGGCGCCGGAGACCACGAACGTGGCAACGAGCCCGCCCGCCGGGCCGCCCGAGTTGGCGAACGCGGCAGCGAGGCCGCGCTTGGAGGCGGGGGCGTGCTCGAGGGCCATGAGGGTCGCGCCGCCCCACTCGCCGCCCACCGAGATGCCCTGGATGATGCGCAGGACCACGAGGAGGACCGGCGCGGCGAGCCCGATGGCCGCCTGGGTGGGGAGGAAGCCGACGGCAACCGTGGAGAAGCCCATCATGAGCATCGAGATGACGAGCATGCGCTTGCGGCTCACGCGGTCGCCGAAGTGGCCGAACACCATGCCGCCGAGCGGGCGGGCGATGTAGCCGACGGCGAGCGTGCCGAACGAGGCGAAGAGCCCGACAGCGGGCGGCAGGTTCGAGAAGAAGACCTTGTCGAAGATGAGTGACGCCGCGGTGGCGTACAGGATGAAGTCGTAGTACTCGATGATCGAGCCGATGGCGCTCGAGGCGAGGATGCGGCGCAGGTCCTTGGTATTGAGCGTGTCGGAGGGGCGCTCGGCACGCGACGGTGAGTGCTTCATGGGGGTGCCTTCTGCGGGGAAAGGTGATCGGTCTCACCACAGGATGACACAGATCACGACCCAACAGAACATTGTGATCCTGAAAAAATATTCTTCCGCGATTCTGCAACTCTTTGCTTGCGGCCCCTTGCACCCCTTCCGTCAAGTTTGTAATCTTGACCACAGAATGCATTTTTGCCCAGCGGGCACGACACAAGGAGGTCACCGTGGCAGCACGGACCGGAGAGCAGTACCGAGCCGGACTCGCGGACTCGCGGGAGGTGTGGCTCGGCGACCATTGCATCGACGTCGTGACCCATCCGGCGTTCGCGGGATCGATCGCCGGCATGGCGGCGTACTTCGACTACCAGCACAAGTACTCGGACGACTGCCTCATGGTGGACCCGGAGACCGGCGAGGAGCACAACGTCTCGCTCCTGCGCCCGCGGACCGCCGGGGACATCGGCCGCCGCCACCGCGCCTTCGATCGCCTGGCCCGCTACTCGAACGGCATGCTCGGCCGCACCCCGGACTACGTCAACGTGGTCCTCGCCGGCCACGCGAGCCGCAAGGACATCTACGACCGCTCGGGCGACCCGGTCTACTTCGAGCGACTCGAGGCCTACTGGCGCCTCGTCCAGGAACGGGACCTCGCCCTCACCCACACGATCGTGCACGCAGCGATCGACAAGAGCGTCGGCGAGCTCCAGGGCATCAACGAGGACCTGACGCTGCGAGTCGTCGAGCGCACCGAGGCGGGCCTCGTGGTCCGCGGTGCCAAGATGCTCGCGACCCTCGGACCGATCGCCGACGAGCTGTACGTCTACCCGGCCGTGCCGATCCAGAAGGGCTACGAGGAGTACGCGCTGTCCTTCGCGATCCCGGTCGCGACGCCGGGCGTCGTGGCCGTGTGCCGCGACCACTACGGGGTCGACATGGACGTCGTGGACCGGCCGTTCTCCTCGCGCTTCGACGAGCAGGACGCCGTGATCATCTTCGACGACGTCCTCGTCCCGTGGGACCGCGTGTTCATCGACGGCGACCTGGGCGTGTACAACGCGATCAACGCTGCGACGGCCACCGGCAACACGCAGCAGCAGACCGCGATCCGTGCGTCCGTCAAGCTCGAGTTCGCCTACGACCTGTGCACCCAGATGGCCAAGGTGACCGGCACTGAGGGCAAGCCCGAGACGGCCTCGATGCTCGGCGAGATCTACTCGTACCTGCGCATCGCGCGCTCCGTCGTGGCCGACGCCGAGAACCGCGCCTCCGACTGGGGCGGCGGGGCGTTCTTCTGCCACGACGACATCTCGTCGCTGCGCACGGTCATGCCGGTCTGGATGGCCCGCGTCAACGACATCATCAAGTCCATGGGCTCGCACAATCTCCTCGCGACCCCGACCGCCCGCGCGTTCGAGGACCCGCGCCTCGGCCCGCTCCTGCGCAAGTACCTGCCCGGCGCCAACGGGATCGCCCCCGAGGAGCGCGCCCGGATCTTCCGCACCGCATGGGACTTCGCCGGCTCCGCCCTCGGCAGCCGGATCGAACTGTACGAACGCTTCTACCTCGGCTCCGTGGGCCGCGCCCGCGCCCTCGACCACAAGAAGGCCCAGGCCAGGGGCGAGACCGGCGCGTACGCGGCGATGTTCGCCGAGGCGGGCATCGAGCCCGTCCCCGCGGCCCCCGACGAGCTCGACGACCTCGCCACCACGACCGCCTGACCCCGCTCCCCCACCACTGGAAGGAGACGACCATGACCGCGCCCGCCCAATCCGACACCGCGCCATCCCCGGCGCCCCCGGACACGACGCCCGACTGCGCCCTTGCCGCCCGCGCGCAGCTCACCTCGCGCCTGGCCTCCCACGTGGCGGCCACCAGCCCGGGTGAGATCCCCGCGGAGGCCCGCGAGCGCGCCGTCGTGCGCCTCGTGGACGCGGTGGGCTGCGCTCTCGCGGGGCACCGCGCGCCGGGGGCGGCCGAGCTCGTGGCGCTCGCCGCGGACTGGGGCGGCCGGCCGGACGCGCGCATCCCCGGCACCGCCGTGAGGGTGCCGGCGCGCACCGCCGCGTGGGCGGCCAGCGTCCTGACCCGCACGTTCGACTTCGAGCCCGTGAGCGCCGAGGGCCCCGGCGGGCAGGAGGTCGCCGCGCACATCACGGGGACCACGGTCCCGGTGGCGCTCGCGGAGGCGGAGCGGCGCGGGGCGACCGGCTCCGAACTGCTCGACGCGCTCGTCCTCGCGGACGACGTGACGGCACGGCTCGCCGTCGGCAGCAGCTTCGACGTGTACTCCGGCCAGGACAACACCGGAACCGTCAACGGCATCGGCGCGACGGCCCTGGCCGCGCGGCTCGCCGGGCTCGGCGAGCGCGGGCTCGTGGACGCGTGGGGCCTCGCGGTCCAGCAGCTCGGCGGATCCGTGGCCCCGATCTTCGACCACGCGCCCGCGTTCCGGCTGCCGATGGCGTTCGCCGCGCAGGCGGGCGTGACCGCCGTCGAGCTCGCGGCGATCGGGTACCGCGGCGAAGACGACCCGCTCGCGGGCCGCTTCGGCTTCCTCGACCGGTTCTGCGCGGACCCGCGGCCCGAGCTCATGCTCGAGCGGCTCGGCGAGGTGTTCTGCGGCGACCGCGTCATCAAGCCGTGGAGCTCGTGCCGCGCAAGCCACCCGAGCCTCGACGCCGCCGCTCGGCTGCACGCCCGCGGTGTGCGCCTCGAGGACGCCGCCCGCGTCCGCATCCACGTCACGCCGCGCACCGCAGCCGGGTTCGTGGGCGCCGAGTGGGCCCCCGGCCGGACCCCCGAGGTCGACGCCGCGTTCAGCCTCCGCTTCACGGCCGTCGCGGCGCTCGCGCACGGGAACGTGCGGCCCGAGCACCTGCTCGGCGCCGGCGACCCGGCGCTGGGCGCGGCCGCGGCCGCCGTCGAGATCGTCCCCTCGCTCGCCCCGGGCGAGTACCTCACCGCCGAGGTCGAGGTCCTCACGCACGACGGCGCGACGTTCCGCGAGCGCGTCGACGCGCCGCTCGGGGACCGGCACCACACCCCGCTCACGCCGGCCCAGGTCGAGGGGAAGTTCCTCGCGAACGCCGAGTTCGCGGGCCTTCCCGCCGACCGGGCCCGCCGAGCCCTGCACCTCGCGCTGGACCTCGCCGACGCGCCCGGCGTCGGGCGGCTCCTCGACGCGATCACGCTCCCGTGACCGGCGTTGCCGCGGCGCTGCCTCGGCGTAGCCTCATCAACCGAAATCCTGTCCCAAGGAGGACACCATGACCGCCCAGCCCCTCACCGCCGACGGCCCCGTCGTCGATCCCGTCGTGTTCCGCAACGTCGTCGGGCACTTCGCCTCCGGCGTCACGGTCATCACGGCCGTCGTGGACGGCAAGCCGTACGGCACGACGGCCTCAGCCGTCTCCTCGCTCTCGATGGAGCCCCCCATGATGCTCGCGTGCCTCAACCGCTCCTCGTCGACGCACGACCGCGTGGTCGAGGCCGGCGTGTTCGGCATCAACATCCTCGCCGAGGACCAGGCGGCGCTCGCGTTCCAGTTCGGCCGCAAGGGCGGTGACAAGTTCGAGGGCGTGGGCTACACGATCTCCGAGAACGGGGTCCCGCTGCTCGACGGTGCGCTCGCGACGATCGAGTGCCGGATCGCAGAGACGGCCACGGGCGGCACCCACACGGTGTTCCTCGGCCTCGTGGCCGAGGCGAGCGCCGCAGACCGGCAGCCGCTCGCGTACTACCGCGGCACGATGGGCCGCCTCGAGCGGGTCCTCGAGGTCAAGGCGTACGACGGCGTGCGCGACTGGGTGCTCAAGCGCCGCACCCCGCTCGGCTCGGTCCTGGACCCTGTGGCCATCGGCGAGGCGATCCGCTCCGAGCCCGAGCAGGTGCAGAACGCGCTCGTGAAGCTCACCGCCGAGGGACTCGTGTCCCGCAACGATGAGGGACTGCTCGAGCCTCAGCCCATCACCGCCCAGACGACCGACGCCGCCTACGACGGCCGCGCGACCATTGAGTCCGGCGTCATCGCCTCCCATCTGCGCCGGCTCACCGATGGCGACGTCGCGGAGCTGCGCCGGATCGTCTCCGAGCTCGAGGCGCTGCGCGCCGAGGAGGCGGGCGACCTCGACGCGTTCCTCGCCCTCAACGTCGCGTACCACGACCGGCTCGTGTCGGTGGCCGGATCCGCGGCCCTCGCGGACGCCTTCCGCCGCCTCGGCATCGGGACGGTGTGGCGCCAGGCCCTGACTGCCGAGGAGTGGTCGCGCCAGCTCGAGACGGGCCATGTCCGCGACCTCACGGAGGCCCTGGCCGCCCGCGATGTCGACGCAGCGCAGGAGGCCCTCGCCGCGCACACGGCGTTCGGCAAGAAGCTCGCGCGCGACGTCATCGCCCGGCACGGCGGAACCGTCTGACACCGCGGCGGAAGGGCACCGGGGGCAGGACGCGAACGGCGTCCTGCCCCTTTCCCCGTCCCAGGCGCTTCCCTTTCAGAAAGTGATGACCAACCGCGCGATCGCGCCGGTCTCCTGCCGCGCGTAGGCGTCATTGATCTCGTCAAGGCCCACACGGGCGGAGACGAGGTCGTCGAGGTTGAGCCGGCCCTGGAGGTACAGGTCCGCGTAGAACGGGATATCCCTGCGCGGGTCGGTGGACCCCATGTAGACGCCGCGGAACGTGCGCTGGCCCATGAGCAGGTCCCGCATGACGTCAATGTCGAGCGGCGCGCCCTGCGGGATGCCGATGAAGTTCACGGACCCGCCTGTACGGGTCAGGCCGATCGACTGGCGCTGGGTCGTCGCGAGGCCGATCGCCTCGAACACGTGGTGCGCGCCGCCGTCGGTCGCGTCCCGGACCGCCGCGGGGACGTCGCCCGCGGAGGCGTCCACCACGTGGGTCGCCCCGAAGCGGCGGGCGAGCCCGAGCTTGGCCGGCTGCAGGTCGATGCCGACGACGGCGCGTGCTCCAGCAAGCGCCGCGCCCTGCACCACGTTCAGGCCGACCCCGCCGAGCCCGACCACGGCGACCGTCTCCCCGGCCCGCACGCCCGCACTGTTGAGCACCGCGCCCACGCCGGTCGAGACGGCGCAGCCGAGCACCGCGGCCTGCGCGAACGGGATCCCTGAGGGGACCTTGACGAGCTTGTTGCGGTGCAGGATGGTCCGCTCCGCAAAGCCGGCGACCCCGAACGAGGTGACCGGCTCGCCGTCGCGCGTGAGGCGGGCGGGCGCGCCGGCCGGGCGTCGGGCCGCGCCGGGGTCGAGGCAGCGGAAGGGCGCCCCGCCCCGGCACTCGCGGCACACGCCGCAGAAGTCGACCTCGGTGGCCACCACACGGTCGCCGACCGCGAGGTCCCGCACGCCCTCGCCCACGTCGACGACCGTCCCGGCCATCTCGTGCCCAGCCACCATCGGCACGGGCCGCCCCCTGTCCACGGACGCGACGAGGTAGTCGGAATGGCACAGGCCCGCGGCCGCGACCTCCACGAGCACCTCGTCCCGGAGCGGCCGCCCGATGGCGAGCTCCTCGATGTCGAACGTGCCGTCCAGCCGATTGATGACCGCTGCCCTCATGGTTCCTCCGTCCGCCCGAACGGGCTGTAGATATTGCAGATCATTATTGATTATATTTTTCTATATTGACTATGTCACAGAATCCTGGAGGAACCCATGCGCGCAGCAGTGATCGAAGCCGTCGGCGGCCCGTTCGAGATCGTGGACGTTCGGATCGACAGCCCCGGCCCGGGCGAGGTGCTCATCGACGTGCGTGCTTCGGGCCTGTGCCGCTCCGACCTGCACGTCGCGACGACCGACGCCGGCTTCCCGATGCCCGCGGTCCTCGGGCACGAGGTCGCCGGCATCGTCGCGGCAGTCGGCGAGGATGTCGCGGACGTCGCGGTGGGCCAGCACGTCGTGACGTCGCCGATCCATTCGTGCGGGACCTGCCGGGCGTGCCTCACGGGCCGCCCGTACCAGTGCGCGCGCTCCTCGGCGACATCACGCGCGCAGGGCACGACGCCGCGCCTCAGCCTCGGCGGGCGGCCGCTCACCCAGTTCATCGGCGTCGGCGGATTCGCCGAGCAGGTCCTCGTGCACGCGACGAACGTCGTCGCGGTCCCCGAGGAGATCCCGTTCGACCGGGCGGCCCTGCTCGGCTGCGGGGTCGTCACCGGCGCCGGCGCGGCAGTCAACACGGCCGGCGTCCGCCCCGGCGACACGGTCGCCGTGCTCGGCTGCGGCGGCGTCGGCCTCAACGTGATCCAGGGCGCAGCGCTGGCGGGCGCGGAGCGGATCATCGCCGTCGACCTCGACCCGGCCAAGCTCGAGCTCGCCCAGACGTTCGGCGCGACGGACACGGTGGACCCGGCCGTGGGCGACTCGGTGGCGCAGGTCCACGAACTCACCCGGGGCGGCGTGACCCACGCGTTCGAGGCGATCGGGCTCAAGCAGACGTCCGAGCAGGCGCTCGCGATGCTCGAGATCGGCGGGACCGCATACCTGATCGGCGTCCACCAGCCCGGCCGGACCATCGAGGTGACCCCGTTCGGGGACCTCCTCGGCAAGCAGAAGGGCCTGCGCGGCGTCGCGATGGGCTCGACGAACCTCAAGGTGGACATCCCGATGTACGCCCGCCTGTACCTCCAGGGCCGCTTCAGGCTCGATGAGCTCGTCTCGCACCGGATCGGCCTCGGCGAGATCGACCGCGGCTACGAGCTCCTCCGCGCGGGCGGCGTGGCCCGCAGCGTCATCACGGACTTCTGAGCCGGGCGCCGGAGGCGCAGAAACAGAAGGCGCACAAACAGGAGGCGCCGAAACAGAAGGCGCAGCGGAGGGGCCGGGTCGAATTGACCCGGCCCCTCCGCTGCGCCCAAGTGCGCGTCTCTCGAGGCGTCAGTCCTTCCGCAGCCGGTGCATGATGCGGGCGCGGGCCTCGGCGAAGCGCGGGTCGGCCTTCGTCTCGAGCTGGTCGCGCTGGTCGCCGAACCCGGTCTCGATGACGTCCACGACCATTGCGGGCTTGTTCGCGATGACCACGACCTTGTCCGCGAGGTAGAGGGCCTCGTCGATGTCGTGCGTGACGAGGAGGATCGTCACGCCGAGCTCCTGCTGGAGGTTCAGGACGAGGTCCTCGAGGTCGAACCGGGTCTGCGCGTCGACCGAGGCGAACGGCTCGTCCATGAGCAGGACCTTCGCCTCGTACGCGAGCGCCCGGGCGATCGCGACGCGCTGCTGCATGCCGCCGGACATCTCCCAGGGATACTTGTGGCCCTGGCCGGCAAGGCCCACCGCCGTGAGGTTCTTCTCGGCCGCGGCGTTCCGCTCGGCCTTGCCCATGCCCTTGCCCTGGAGGGGGAAGGCGATGTTCTCGAGCGTCGTCATCCAGGGCATGAGCGAGCGGCTGTAGTCCTGGAACACCACCGCGAGGTCCGGGTGGGGCCCGTCGATGACGTCACCGGAGACCGTGATGGTGCCCGACTGCGGCCGGATGAGCCCGGACAGGCAGCGCAGGAGGGTCGTCTTGCCGACCCCCGACGGGCCTACGATCGCGACGAACTCGCCGGCGGCGATGTCGAGGTCGAGGTCGGCGAGGATCGGGTTGAACGAGGCGCCGGCGCCGTAGCTCATGCTGAGCCCGCGCACCGTCATCACGTCCCCATCACGCGCCGGCGCCTGCTGCGCGCGGGCCGACAGGACGGTGGCGTCCTGGACGGGCTGGTCCTGGATGGTCATGGGAACTCCTGGGGTGGCTTGAGACCGAGGTGAGGTGGACGGCGTCGTGCTCATTGGGCGCCCGAGGCGTGGTACCAGCGCAGGACGCGGCGCTCGACGAGGACGAACAGCATCGAGAGGATGTAGCCCACGACGCCGACGAGCAGCGCGCCCGCCCACGTCTCGGGCACCTGGAACGTAGCCGAGGAATTGAGGATGTAGAAGCCGAGGCCCTCGGTCGAGGCGAACATCTCGGACACGACCATGACCGTGATGCCGATCGGCAGGGCCACGCGGATGCCGGCCATGATCTGCGGAAGCGCCGCCGGGAGGACGACCCGGCGGAAGTACAGCCCGCGTGGGATCCGGTATACTCGCGCGAACTTGCGCACGGTGGGCTCGACGCCGAGCACGCCGTCGATCGTGTTCAGCAGCACGGGCCACAGGCACGCGAATGCGATGGTGCCCACCTTGGGCCCCTGGCCGATCCCGAACGTGCCGATGATGAGCGGGACGAGCGCGGCCTGCGGGATCGAGCGGAAGAAGTGGATGATCGGGTCTACGACGTCGCGCAGCCACTTCGCCTCCCCCAGCAGGATGCCGAGGGCGATCCCCACGACGATGGCGATCGCGAGGCCCCCGAACAGGTTCCCGAGGGAGTACGCGGCCCCGGCCGCGATGACCCCGTTGCCGAGGTCCCTCATGAGGGCCTGGAGGATCGTCTGCAGCGGTGGGATGAAGAAGTTCGCGCTCTTCGCGGTCGCGAACCACCACGCGGCCGCGACGACCACGATCAGCCACGAGCCCTGGATGATCGCTCCGCCCAGGGTGGGCCGGGAGCGGCGGGGGCGGCGCGGCGTCGTGCGCGCGGGACGCGAACCGGCGGCGCGGAGCGTGGTGCTAGTCATCGATCTGCCTCTTCCAGGTCAGCGCACGGGCCTCGACCTTGTGCAGGAGCACCGCGAGGGTCCACCCGACGAAGCCCGTGAACAGCAGGTACGCGAAGGCGAGGTCCCAGCTCGCGTTCTGCTGCATGAGGGTGATCTGGCGCCCGATGCCGGGGGCCTGGGAGATGACCTCGACGCCGACGGCGACGAGGATCGAGATGGCCGAGGAGATCCGCACGCCGGTCGCGATGAACGGCAGCGCGCCGGGGAGCAGGACGCGGCGGAATCGCAGGAGTGGCGGGATCCGGAACACCGCGACAGTGTCCGCGACCGCGGCCTCCTGGCGCCGCGCGCCGTAGGTCGTCTGGATGAGGATCGGCCACAGCGCGCTGAGCGCGACCACCACGATCTCCATGCGGGTGTTCGATCCCAGGAGCATGATGACCACTGGCATGAGCGCGAGGACGGGGAACGAGCGGCCGAAGTCGATGAGGATCGAGGTGGAGCGGTCAAGGAACCGGATCGAGCCGATGAGCAGGCCGAGCACCACCCCGGCCACGGTCGCGATGAGCCACCCGGCGAGGGCCGCGAGGAGCGTCCCGCCGAGGGCCTGCCAGAACACGGGGTTCACGAGCGAGGCCACGGCCGCGGCCGCGACGGCGCCGACGCCGGGCACCATCGAAGGCACCAGGCCGGCGGCGACGATCACCTGCCACACCGCGAGCAGGACGCCGATCGCGAGCACGCGCTGGGCCAGCAGCCACGCACCGTTGGTCGAGAGGCGGGTCATGGTCGGCTCACTTGCCTGCCGCGGCACGCTGCGGGGCCTGGTCCCACAGGATGTCCTTGACCGAGACGGCCTTCGTCAGGAGGCCGAAGTGGTTCATGGCGTCCACGCCGTCCTGGGCCTCCTTGACGTTGAACGCCACGTCCGCCTTGAAGAGCGCCGTGGGCGACTTGGAGATGTCCGTCTGGTTGACGTCCGCGTTGACCTTGCGCACAGCCTCGAGGTTGGCCGGGTCATCGAAGTACGAGACGGCCGCGGTCATGGCGTCGTCGAACTTCTTCGCGGTCGCAGAATTCTGGGCGAGCCACTGCTGGGTTGTGGTCCACACCGTCACGGGCATGTTGGCCTGGAACTCGCGCACCGGGTTCGAGATGCTCGCGTAGCCGGCCGAGATCATCTGGTGGTAGAACGCATCGGCGGGGACGACGGCGTCGACCGTGTTCCGCTCGAGCGCGGCCTGCATGCCGGCGTACGGGATCGCGACCTCCTTGACCGAGTTCACGTCGACGCCGGCCGCTTCAAGGGCCTGGAGGACGGGGATGTCGCCGCCGGACTTGACGCCCACGACGCCGATGGTCTTGCCCGCGAGGTCCTTGAGGCTCTTGACGGACGAGCCCTTCGAGACGAGGACGCCCGAGTTGTCCGCCTTCGGGTCGACGATGCCGTTGCCGCCGATCACCTTGACCGGCACGCCCTTGGCGGCCGAGGTCGCGACGTTGATCCACGAACCGATGGCGATGTTGACGTCGCCCGAGACCACCTGCGCGAGGAGCGCGGCCGGGTCGGCGCCGCGGACGATCTCGACGTCGAGGCCCTGCTTGGCGAAGAAGCCCTGCTGCTGGGCGATGTAAGCGGTCTCGAACTGGATCGGGGCGACCGCGATCTTGAGCTTGGTGGTCCCACCGCTCGCGGCGGACTGGGCGTCACCGCCGCACGCGGCGAGCCCGAGGGACGCGCTGGCGGCGATGGCGACGACGGCCGCGCTGCGGGCCAGGAACGTGCGTCGAGTGAACATGTGGTGTCTCCTGCGTGATTCGGCGGCGTTGCCGCATCGGGTGCTGGGAAGGGCGGAACCCGGGTTCTCTGCGGACCATGTGCATCATCCGCTTAAGAATGTATTTCTCTATTAGCAATGTATCTTCGCTACGATGATGTTGCAAGAGTCACATGTCTCGAGGAAGAGGTCCCATGACTGCCACCGCTACTGACACCGCCCGCCCCGCGCTGCTCGACGCGCCCCTGCGCCTGTTCATCGACGGCGAGTTCACGGTCGGCAGGGGCGGCGACTTCACCGTCGTCGACCCCTCGACGGGCAAGGCACTGGCAGAGACGACGCTCGCATCCGCCGAGGATGTCGACCGCGCGGTACGGGCGGCCCGCGCCGCGTTCGACGACGGCCGCTGGTCCCGCCTCGCGCCCGCCGCCCGCGCGGCGCGGCTGCACCGCCTCGCGGACCTGCTCGAGCAGAACCTCGACGAGCTCGCGCTCCTCGAGTCGCTCAACTGCGGCAAGCCGCTCGCGATCGCCCGGGACTTCGAGATCCGCCAGGGCATCGAGATCCTCCGGTACCAGGCCGGCTGGGCCACCAAGCTGAACGGCGAGACCCGCGACGTGTCCCTGCCCGGCACGTGGCACGCCTACACGCTGCGCCAGCCGCTCGGCGTCGCCGGCCTGATCGTGCCGTGGAACGTGCCGTTCACGCTTGCGCTGTCCAAGGTGGCCCCGGCGCTCGCGGCGGGCTGCACGGCCGTGCTCAAGCCGGCCGAGCTCACGCCGCTGACGGCGGTGCGGCTCGCCGAGCTCGCGCTGGAGGCGGGGATCCCGGCGGGCGTGCTCAACGTGGTCCAGGGCCTCGGGCCCGTTGCCGGGCAGGCCCTGGCCGAGCACCCGCTCGTGGACAAGATCTCCTTCACCGGCTCGACCGCCGTGGGCCAGCACCTGCTCCGCACCGTCTCGCACAGCCTCACGCGGATCAGCCTGGAGCTCGGCGGCAAGTCCCCCGTGGTCATCTTCGACGACGCCGACCTCGCCCAGGCGGTTCCCGGCGCCGCGCAGGCCATCTTCGCCAACGCGGGCCAGGTGTGCGCCGCGGGTTCGCGACTGTACGTGCACGAGAAGGTCGCGGATGACGTCGTGGCCGGGATCGCGCGGATCGCGGAGGGCCTGCGGATCGGTGCCGGCACTGCCGAAGGCACCCAGCTCGGTCCGCTCATCTCCGAGGCCCAGCGCGAGCGCGTCCTCGGGTACGTCCGCGAGGGGCTCGCGGACGGTGCCGAGCTCGTCACGGGCGGCGCCGCGGCCGACGGCGCGGGCTTCTTTGTGCGCCCGACCGTGCTCCGCACCGACTCGCCATCCCTCTCCGTGGTGCGCGAGGAGATCTTCGGCCCGGTCCTCGTGGTGCAGACGTTCTCCGACGAGGACACGATCGAGGACGTCGTGGCCCGCGCCAACGACTCCGACTATGGGCTCAACTCGATCGTGTGGACCCGGGACCTGAGCCGGGCGCTGCTCTTCGCCGAGCGCGTCAAGGCCGGGAACGTCCGCGTCAACACCCCCGCGGGCATGGACGCGAGCCTGCCGTTCGGCGGATTCAGGATGTCCGGCTGGGGCCGGGAGAACGGCCGCGAGGGCATCGAGGCGTACACGGAGCTGAAGACGGTGACCGTCCGGCTCGCCTGACGACACCGCGCGCGACGGCGGCCGCCCGCCGTCGCGCGCTCCGCTGCCTGCGCCCGGCTACCGCACTGCCGCCGCGGCCACGGCGAAGTGCTCCGCCATCCCTGGCAGCGCGTCCGCGAGCGCCCCATAGACGCCCGCGCGTCCACCGGGCGCCACGACGGCGGCGATATACCGGTCGGGCCGGATGAGGAGCTCGTGGCCGCCGGCGGCGTCGAGCACAGCGGCGTCAACTGCGCCGGCCACCGTGCGCACCGCGACAGGCGCCTGCCCCGGGCGCGTCACTGACAGCTGCCCCGGCCCGGTCACGGCGATCCACGCGAAGCCCCGCCCGAGCACGGAGTCGAGTTTCACGACCGCGCCGCCCTCCGCCGGCACCACGTCCGGCTGCGGCAGCGCCCGCCCGAGCAGGTCCGCGGCAGGCGCCGGAACCGCCGGCGCCACGGGGACCCCGAGCCCCTCGTGGTACCGCGGCTGCCGCAGGAACTTCATCGTCGTGAGCCAGGTCTTGACGCTCGGCACGATCCCGAGCGCGGGGATCACCGCGTCGCGTACCGCGCACACGAGCGGGTTGGTGCTCATGACGATCGACCCAATCCGCTTCGACAGCCGCACCATCTCTCCCGCGTGGGGCTTGCGCTCGCTCTCGTAGGAGTCGAGCAGCGCCTCCCCCGCGCGCCCGTGCACGGCCTCGGCCACGCGCCACGCGGCCGCGGCGGCGTCGCGGAGCCCGGCGTTGAGGCCCTGGCCGGCGAACGGCGGCATGAGGTGCGCGGCGTCGCCCGCGAGGAGCACGCGCCCGTCGCGCCACCGTGCCGCGAGCCGCTGCTGCGCCGTGTACACGGCCGCGCGCCGCACCCGGAGCCGGCCGACGTCCTGGTGCTCTCCCACGAGTGCGCGGATCGACTCGGCCGAGAGCATGGCGGCCTCGTCCTCGCCCGGGTGCAGCATGAACTCGTACCGGCGCCGCCCGTGGACGCCGGGCACGACGACAACCGGCCGCCGACCGTTGCAGTGGAACGATGCGTACGGCTCGCCCTCGCCCGCGTCGAGCAGGTCGACGACGATCCACTTCTCGACCTGGGTCGACCCCTCGAGCCCGATCCCGAGCGCCTTCCGTGCGAAGCTGCGCCCGCCGTCGCAGGCGACGAGCCACTGTGCCCGGAACGTCACCGCCGTGGGCGAGGACGCGGCGTCGTCCGCAGCGGTCCCCTCCGACGACGGCGCGCCGCCGCCCACGTGGACCACGTCACCTCCCCCGGCGGCGGACTCCGCGGCGAACGCGGCGTCCTGGGCAAGGTCTCCGCGGAAGCCCTCGCTGCGCGGCCCGCGACGCACGGCCTCGAGCTGGACGCCGCTGGCGGACTGCGCCAGGCCCGTCGCCTCGGTGCCGAAATGCATCACGATCCCGGGGCGGGCGGCCGCGGCCTTCCAGAGGAGGCCCTCCATGACGGGCTGGTCGAACTGGCTCTTGCCAGGCTGGCCGAGGCGCTGACGCGGCGGCCGGACCTCGGCGAGCACCTGCCCGCGTCGACCCGTGTAGCGCGCGCCCGTGTCCAGGAGCGTCTCGGAGGCCAGCTCGCGCAGGACGCCGAGCTGCTGCATGATGCGCAGCGACTCGTCCGTGACGCTGATGGCGCGGGGCTCGTCGCCGGTGCCGGGGTGCTGCTCGACGACCGCGACGGTCAGTCCGGCGTCGGCCATGAGGCACGCGGCGGTGAGCCCGGTGGGGCCGGCGCCTAGCACGACGACGTCGGCTTCCACGCGCTCCTCGGCGCGTCCCGGGGTGGCTGGCTCGCTCATGGCACTCAGGCGTCCAGGGCCACGGTGTTGGTGAGCGTGCCGAGGCGGGTGATCTCGACCTCGACGACGTCACCGGGAGACAGGAAGCCCTTGGGCTCCATGAACAGGCCCACACCGCCCGGTGTCCCCGTGACGACAACGTCCCCCGCGGAGAGCTTGGTCCATGCGGTGAGGTACTCGATGATCTGCGGGATCGAGAAGTACAGGTCCGCGACTGACGCGCTCTGGCGGACCTCGCCGTTGACGCGGGTCTCGAGCTTGAGCTCGTCGACGCTTCCGAGGTCCGCTGCGGGGACGAGGTAGGGGCCGAACGCGCCCGTCCCCGGGAAATTCTTGCCCGGGGTCCACTGGGTCGCGGCGAGCTGCCAGTCTCGCACCGAGAAGTCGTTGTAGGCGGCGTACCCGGCCACGTAGCCCCACGCGTCGTCGGCGCTGACGCGATAGGCGTCCTTGGCGATGACGAGGGCCATCTCGCCCTCGTAGTCATACTGGGTGGTCGAGGTGGGCATGAGCGCCGGGGCGTTGTGGCCCATCTGGGAGTCGGCGAAGCGGATGAAGACCGTCGGGGCCTTCTGGTTCGTCCTGCCGGTCTCCTGCTGGTGGCTCACGTAGTTCACGCCGATGCACAGGACCTTGCCGGGCTCGGTGATCGGCGGCAGGAGGGCGACGTCGGCCTCGTCGAACGCCGGGGCCTCGCGTACCTGCTCCTCGGCGAGCGTGCCGAAGCGGCCGTCCGCGACGAGGTCCTTGAGGGTCTCGGCGACGTTCGCGCCGGTCGGGCCGAGGTCGTGGACGCGGCCGTCGAGGGCAACGCCCCAGGTCGCGGCGCCGTCGGGGGTCGTGAAGGAGACGTAGTTCATGGGAAGCCTTTCGTGGGAGGTGAGTGTCAGTGAGCTGTGCGCATCAGCGGGCGGGACGTGTCAGCGGGCGGTGCGGCGGCGCCGTCGTGCGTGTGCGGCCGGGAGCGCGGGTCAGAAGCGCGCGGTCAGAAGCGGTGGTCGACCGGCGGGATCCCGAACGTGCGGAAGTCGTCGGGGCGCCGGTCGGACCACATGTTGTACCAGTTGTCGTCCTGGCCCCAGATGACGGGCTCTCGGTCGTTGTCGTAGATCTGCTCGAGGTCCGTGTAGAGCTCGACGACGGCGCCCGAGGACTCGACGTAGTACGCGGCGATGTTGTGGCCCGCGCCGTGGCGGACCGGGCCCCAGATGAGCTCGCGGCCCTTGCGGTTGAGGCGGTCGCCGAGCTTCGCGAGGTCCCCGACCGACTGGGTGTGCCACGCGTGGTGGTGGAAGGTGCCGCGGCCCTTGATGAGCGCGATCCCGTGGTGGTCAGGGTTGCACCGCATGAAGTACGCGAAGTCGTCCCCGATCACGTCGGAGAGGCGGAAGTCGAACACGCGCGAGAGGAACTTCATCATCCCCGTGACGTCCTGCGGGTGGAAGTTGATGTGCCCGTAGCGGTCGGGCCCGAACGAGAGCGCGCCCGGATCCGACTTCTGCATGCCGGTGTAGACCTCGAAGATCCAGCCCTCGGGGCCCACGAACGCGAAGCCGTCCGCGACGCCGGCGCTGATCGGGCGCTCGGAGAGGACCGGCAGGTTCTCGGCCTCGACCCGGCGGCGGACCTCGGCGAGGGCGTCGCCGTTGCGGGCGATCAGGCCCAGGGCGTGGATGCCGTTGCGGCTCGACTCGACGTAGACGAGCTCGTGGTGCACGGCGTTCGCGGCCAGGTAGACGCTGCCGTCAGAGGTGCGCTCGGTGACCCTGAGGCCCAGCAGCTCAGTGGCGTCGGCCACCGATGCGGCCAGGGCCGTGGTCTGGATGGCCACGTGGCCCATCTCGCTGATCAGTCCCCAGGACATGCGCGCTCCTTCGCTCGGCCGTCATCGGCGTTCTGAGGAACACACTATCCCAAAGATTTTGCATTATCCAGTGATAGTGCAAAATAGCTGCTGCCGGGACCTAACCGACCCTGAGGCCGACCTCCCCCGCGCTGCGGATCGCCGCCATGGTGGTCTGGTAGTGCGCGCGCAGGAGCGCGGCCGTGAGTCGCGGATCCCGGGCCAGGGCGGCCGCGAGGATGTCGCGGTGCTCCTGCTCGACATCGCGGTCCGCGTTGCGCGTGGCGACGCCTGCCCAGCGGCCGTAGAGTTGGCTGAGGTCGGAGAGCACCGACGTGAGGTCGATCAGCACCGGGACCCCGCACGCCTCGACGAGCTTCGCGTGGAACGCCTGATGCGCCTCGTTCCAGGCCTCGGTGTGGATGTCCGGGTCTACGGTGTCGCGGCGCTGGGTCCGCGCGAGGGTGTGGTGGGCGGCGATGAGCTCGGACTCCCAGTCCAGGGTGCCGCGCTCGATCGCGAGCCGCGCCGCAAGCTCCTCGTTGACGCAGCGCATCTCGGTGATGTCCTCGAGCTCGGACAGCGAGAGTTCGGGGACGAAGAATCCGCGGTTCGGGCGCAGCTGCACGAGCCGGTCCCCCACGAGCCGCGTGAGCGCCTCGCGAACCACGGTGCTGCTTGTCTCGTAGTGCTGCGACAGGGCGGTGAGCTGCAGCTTCGCTCCCGGGCTCCAGCGCCCGGCCAGGATGTCACGGCGCAGCGCATCGTGGAGGTGCTTCGAGAGGGTCTCGGCGTCGGTCTTCTTGGCCATGCCGCAAATTGTACCAAGCTAGAGATTCAATATAACGATGCATTAAATGCACTGTGGATGGGAGCGGCACGGGATCGCCCCCGACCGCTCGGCGCCGCCTCGGCGAGCACGCGCCGTCGTGCGCGGCGTCCTACGCGTCCCGCAGCCTGTCCACGACGCCGAGCAGCCCGTCCACCCCCGTCCCGAACGCCGCCTCCGGCCACGTGCCGGCGAGCGACGAATAGTGGTAGAGCCCCTCCCCGATGAGCATGATCGCGGCGGACGCGGCCGGGTCCGGGACCTCGCGCCGGATGATGTCGAGCCAGGCCGCGTCGAGCTCCTCGAGAGCGGCCAGGGCCGCGGCGGAGCCGGCCTGCGCGAGCCGTACGGCCGCGACGAAGAGCAGGTCCATGTCCGATCCCGTGCTCACCGACGTGCGCACGAAGTAGCGCGACGGCCCCTCCTCGGCGGCGGCCATGCGCGCCCGGTCCTCCGCGGCGGCCTCGCGGAGCCACTCGAGCAGCCCGTCCGCGAGCGCGTCCTTGCTCTTGAAGTGGTACAGCAGCCCGCCCTTGGACACGCCGGCGGCCGCGGCGACGGCGTCCATGGTCGCCGCCCGCTCGCCGTCGGAGACGAGGAGATCGCGGTAGGCGTCCAGGATCGCCGCGCGAGCCTTGGGGGGTCTTGGCATAGGGACACAGTACCGCCTGGACCGTGTTGTACCAATACCGTCCAGACGGTACAGTTATGGCATTCCCGCCTCAAGGAGCCCCCGATGAACCAGGCCGCCCAGGTCCAGGCATCACCACGGACCACGACCATCTCGAAGACCCGCCGCTGGCTCGCGCTGACGGCACTCATGTTCCCCGTGCTGCTCATCGCCGTGGACAACACGGTGCTGAGCTTCGCCGTGCCCGCCATCTCGCTCGCGCTGCAGCCCACCTCCACCGAGATGCTGTGGATCGTGGACGTCTACTCGCTCGTCCTGGCGGGCCTTCTGGTCCCGATGGGGTCGATCGGGGACAGGATCGGCCGGCGCCGCGTCCTGCTCATCGGCGCCACGGGCTTCGCGCTCGTCTCCGCCGCCGCGGCGTTCGCCGCCACCCCGGGCCAGCTCATCGCGGCCCGCGCGCTCATCGGCGTGTTCGGCTCGATGATCATGCCCGCCACGCTGTCCCTGATCCGCAACATCTTCACGGACGCGCGCGAGCGGCGCCTCGCCGTCGCGGTCTGGGCCGCCGTGTTCTCCGGCGGCGCGGCCCTCGGGCCGCTCGTGGGCGGCGCCTTGCGCGCTACGCGTGGGGCTCCGTGTTCCTTGTCGCCGTGCCCATGCTCGTCCCCGCGCTGCTCCTCGCCCCGGTCCTCGTGCCCGACTCCCGCGACCCCGCGCCGTCGCCCGTCGACCCGGCGGGGATCGCGCTCGTGGTGGGCGCCGCCGTCGCGCTCGTATGGGGGATCAAGGAGCTCGCGCACGACGCCGGCCCAGTCGCCGCCGGGGCGATCCTCGCCGGGCTGGGGCTCGGCACAGCATTCGTCAGGCGCCAGCTGGGCCGGGCCCGGCGCGGCGTGCCGCCGATGCTCGACGTGCGGCTGTTCGCACGCCCGGCGTTCAGCGCGGGCCTGGCCGCGAACCTGCTGAGCATCTTCTCGCTCGTGGGATTCATGTACTTCCTTGCACAGCACCTCCAGCTCGTGGCCGGGAAGGAACCGCTCGAGGCCGGCCTACTCATGCTGCCCGGGACGGCCCTCTCGATCGTCGCGGGCCTCGCGGCGGTGCGGCTCGCCGCGCGATTCTCGGCCGGGTCCGTCATCGTCGCGGGCCTGCTGCTCAACGCTGCCGGGTATGCCGTGGTGCTCGCGTTCGGGCGGGACGGCTCCCTCGCGGCCATCCTCACCGGCTTCGCCGTGACGGGCGCGGGCGTCGGCCTCGCTGAGACCCTCTCCAATGACCTCATCCTCGGCGCCGTCCCGCCCGCGAAGGCCGGTGCGGCCTCCGCCATCTCGGAGACCGCCTACGAGCTCGGCGCGGTCCTCGGCACCGCAGTCCTCGGGAGCGTGCTCGGGGCTGCGTTCCGCGCCGGGGTCCAGGTCCCCGCAGAGCTGACGGCCGCAGAGGCGGCGCGGGCGCGCGAGACGCTCGCGGGCGCGGTGGAGGCTGCGCGGTCCCTCCCCGCCGACGCCGCCTCGACGCTCCTTGACTCAGCGCACCGGGCCTTCGACTCCGGCGTCGTGTACACGTCCGCGATCGGGGCCGCGCTCATGGTCGCCGCAGCGGTCATGGTGCTCCGGGCCCTGCGGCGCGGCTAGGTACCCGGCCACCGTCCCGCAAATGGTGGGTTGTGCAGGGTCGAGCCGCCTTCGACCCTGCACAACCCACCATTTCGCGGCCTAGGATCGGTCCATGAGTGGCAACGACCCCTTTGACCGCATCCCGCCCACGGCCAGCTTCACCGTCACGAGCACCACGGTCACGGATGGCGGCGCGTGGCCGCCACCCCAGTACTCCGGCGCATTCGACGTCCCCGGGGGCGAGGACGTCTCCCCGCAGCTGTCGTGGTCCGGTGCGCCCGAGGGCACCAAGAGCTACGCCGTCACGGTCTTCGACCCGGACGCGCCCACCCAATCGGGATTCTGGCACTGGGCCGTCGCGAACATCCCCGCGTCCGCGTCCGAGCTGCCCGAGGGAGCCGGGACCGCCGCCGGGGACCAGCTCCCCGCGGGTGCGTTCCAGCTCAAGAACGACGGCGGCACGGCCCAGTTCGTCGGTGCCGCCCCGCCCTCCGGCCACGGCCCGCACCGGTACTTCATCACGGTCCACGCCCTCGATGTCGAGGACCTCGGCGTCGGCCCCGACGCGTCCCCCGCGTACCTCGGCTTCAACATCTTCTTCCACACACTCGGGCGCGCGGTCATGGTGGTGACCGGCGAGATCGAGTAGGCCGCTCTCCCCCGGCGGCCCGCGTCAGAGCGCGCCGCCGAGCGCGAGGCCCCCGAACGCGGCGGCGAGGCACAGCGCGAGCGTCCCCACCCCGTTCACGACGGCGGCCGCCCACCGACCGCTCAGCGCGAGGCTCACGCTCTGGTAGCTCGCGGTGGAGAAGGTCGTGTACCCACCCAGGAACCCGGTGCCCAGGACGGCCTGGACCGTGGGGTCGGCGACCCCGGCGATCACCGCCCCCGCGATCAGGCCCAGCAGGAACGAGCCCGTGGCGTTGATGCCGATCGTCGCGAACGGCAGGGGGCCCTTGAGCCGGCGGCTCACCGCCGTGTCGAGCACGTAGCGCGCGACGGCGCCGACCCCGCCCGCCGCTCCCAGCAGGAGCGCCTCCGCGGGGGTCACGGCGCATCCCCTTCCCGCCTGGAAGTCACCTCCTGGGGGTCACGTGATGTGCCCCCCAGGAGGTGACCTTCAGAATCGGGGTGCGGGTGCCCGCCGTGGGGGTGCGCGGCGACGTGGGCCTCGGCCGCGAGCCCGCGCCGGTCCTGGCGGTGCAGCCAGGCCGCCCCCGCGATGCCGAGCAGGGTGGCCGCCGCGCCGACGAGCAGGGACAGCGCGAGGTACCACGCGCCGTCGGCCGTGCGGCCACCCGTGAACAGGCGCGCGCCGTCAACGGCGAGCGTCGAGTACGTGGTGAACGCCCCCAAGAACCCCGTCCCCACGGTGAGGCGCACGAGCCGCCGCACGCCGACGTCCGGCCCGCGTCGGGCAAGCGACTCGAGCAGCGCACCGAGCGCGAGGGCGCCGGCGAGGTTGATGAGGAGGGTCGGCAGCGGCCAGCCGTCGGGCGCGGGGATCGCGACCCCGAGCGCCCACCGCGACATCGCCCCAAGTACCCCGCCCCCGAACACGAGCGCGAGGACTCCCGGCGAGAACGGATGCGCGAAGCGCCCCGGGGCAGGCAGCCGCGACGGCCCCGTGAGGCGCGACGGCGCGGGGGCAGCGGGAGGCGCGGCCGCGGCGTCGTGCGCGGGGCCGGCTGGCGTCTGGCTGCGGTGGGCGGCGTGGGGGTCGGAAGTCACGGCGGATAGAGCCTACCGCCCCTGCCTGAGGCCGGGGCGCACGGCGTAGCGTTGGAGCGTGGACGCGTTCATGACGTGGTTCGCCGCCACCGACTCCGAGGTGGCGCGCTGGGTCCTGCAGCGCGGGGTGGCGGCCCTTTTCTTCGTCGCGTTCCTCTCCTCCCTCAACCAGTTCCCGGCGCTCCTGGGCGAGCACGGCCTTCTGCCCGCGTCGAACTACGTCGCGGGATTCCATCGCCTCCGCCGCCCGAGCCTGTTCCGCTACCGGTACTCGGACCGGCTGTTCCGCTGGGTGTGCGCAGTGGGACTCGTGGTCTCCGGCCTGCTCGTGCTCGGCGTCCCGCAGATCGGGCCGTGGTGGGTCCCGCTGATCGCGTTCGGGGTGCTGTGGGGCCTGTACATGTCGATCGTGAACGTGGGGCAGACGTTCTACGGCTTCGGGTGGGAGATGCTCCTGCTCGAGGCCGGATTCACGGTCGCGTTCCTCGGCTCCGACCAGGTCCCTCCCCCGCGCCCCATCCTCATCCTGCTCGTGTGGCTCGTGTTCCGCCTCGAGTTCGGCGCGGGGATGATCAAGATCCGGGGCGGGTCCGAGTGGCGCAACCTCACGGCGCTCTACTACCACCACGAGACCCAGCCCATGCCCGGCCCGCTGTCCCGCCAGTTCCACCTCCTGCCCAAGTGGATGCACCGCTCCGAGGTGGTCGGGAACCACGTCGCGCAGCTCGTGGTCCCGTTCCTGCTCTTCTTCCCGCAGCCTGTCGGGTCCGTCGCCGCGGCCGTGGTGGTCGTGACGCAGCTGTGGCTCGTGCTCTCGGGGAACTTCGCGTGGCTGAACTGGTCCGCGATCGTGCTCGCTTTCGCCGCGGTCGGGGACTCTGCGGTGCGCTGGCTGCTCCCGTTCATCCCCTCGGCGATCGGCTGGGGTTCAGGGCGCACGACGGCGTGGCCCGCCTCGGGCGACTGGGTCGCCTGGGCGTGGGTCGCCGTCGTGCTCGCCGCGTCGCTGCTCCTGCTGGCGCTGTCGTGGTGGCCGGCCAAGAACCTCGTGTCCTCGAACCAGCTCATGAATGCCGCCTTCAACCGGTGGCAGCTCGTCAACACGTACGGGGCATTCGGGTCGGTGACGAGGAACCGGGTGGAGATCGTCGTGGAGGGGACGCTGGACACGGTGCCGGCGGAGGACGCCGAGTGGCGCGAGTACCGGTTCCGCGGCAAGCCCGGCGAGGCCAACCGGATCCCGCGGCAGTGGGCGCCCTACCACCTGCGGCTCGACTGGCTCATGTGGTTCCTTCCGCTGCGCACGGTGCACGAGGACTGGTTCTACGAGTTCCTCATGAAGCTCCTGCGCGCCGACCCGGCCACGCTCAGACTCCTGCGCGAGGACCCGTTCCACGGGCAGCGTCCGCAGTGGGTGCGGGTGCGCAACGCGCTGTATGAGTTCTCGAGCCACGCCGAATTCCGCGAGACCGGCAACCGGTGGATCATCACGCCGCTGCGGGTGCTCATCCGGCCGATCGGGCTGCGGGACGGGGACTAGGAGAACGTCCCGGAAATGGTGGGTTGAGCAGGGTGCGGGCGGCCCGCACCCTGCTCAACCCACCATTTCGCGAGGGCCTGATGGATAGCAGAAGGGCCCCGGTCTCCCGACCGGGGCCCTTCCATGTGTGCGCGAGGCGGGATTTGAACCCGCACGCCCTTTCGGACACTGGCACCTGAAGCCAGCGCGTCTGCCGTTCCGCCACTCGCGCGCAACACCCACGCAGCGTCCGGACAGCAGCCGAACCCCGCGAAAGCAGCGAGAACCAGCATAGCCGAGCGACAAGCGGATTGCGAAATCAGCGCCCGCGCAGCGGGTTAGAAGCGGGTTCGGGGGGCGGGCGCAGAAGGATGAGCCGGGGGAGGATGGAGGGCGGCGCCGTCGTGCGTCAAGGCCCAGGGGCGCGGAGCGGGCCGATCAGGTGATACCGAGGCGGTCCCAGTACTATCGGGAGAGGACTGTGCACCTCCGGCGACGGTGTGGACGCGCAGCAAGGCACGCCCAGGCCCGCGAACCAACGCGGGCGGAGACCGGAAAGGAGGGGCACATGGGACTGCTCGACAGGCTCGAGCGCGGCATCGAGAAGGCCGTCCACGGCGTCTTCTCCACGGGGTCGAAGGGCCAGGTGCAGCCGGTGGAGATCGCGAGTCGGCTCCGCCGTGAAATGGACCGCCAGGCGTTCTCCATCGACCAGGGCCGCACCCTGGCGCCGAACGTCTTCGAGGCGCACCTCTCCGACGCCGACTTCGAGCGCGCCCGCGGCTGGGGCCAGCCGCTGGCCGAGGAGCTGTGCGACGTGGCGGTCAAGCACGCCCGCTCCCAGGGCTACACCCTCCAGGGCCCGGTGCGCTTCACGTTCCGGCACGACGCCGCGCTCAAGGCCGGCGAGTTCGAGGTCGTCTCCAGCACGGAGAAGGGCCCATCGCGCCCGAGCTTCCCAGCCGCACCGACGCGGCAGCCCACGTCCCTCGTGCCCGTCCTCGAGATCGACGGCCAGCGGTACTCGGTGAACGCTGACTCCGTGGTTCTAGGCCGCTCGAACGAGGCGGACATCGTGGTCGACGACACGGGCGTCTCCCGCCGGCACCTTGAGATCCGCCGGGACGGAGGCACCACGTACGCTGTGGACTTGGGCTCGACCAACGGCAGCTACATCAACGGCCGGCGCCTCGAGGGCAGCGCCGAGCTCCACGACGGCACGGCCATCACGATGGGCCGCACCAAGATCGTCTTCCGCATGCTTCCGGCACCCCGGGGAGGAAACGCGTGAACGACCTGACGCTCACCGCTCTGCGGCTGGGCTTCCTCCTGCTCATGTGGCTCCTCGTCTTCAGCGTGGTCGGCGCGATGCGCCGCGACCTCGCGATCGGGCGCCGCAACAAGACCGGCGCCCCCACGGCGCGGCAGGTGCGGAGGAACCCGGAGCTCGCCGAGCCGCCCGCGCGGCAGCACGCCCGCCAGCTCGTGGTCGTCGAGGGCCCGCTGGCCGGCACGACCCTCCCGCTGGAGGGCACGCCGGTGCTGCTCGGCCGCGCCCAGGAGGCGACGCTCGTGCTCGAGGACGACTACGCGTCCGGCCGCCACGCCAGGCTGTTCCCCCAAGGCAGCCGGTGGTTCATCGAGGACCTCGGGTCCACGAACGGCACGTACCTCGCCGACCAGCAGCTCACACGCGCCCAGCCGGTCGAGCTGGGTGTGCCGATCCGCATCGGCAAGACCGTGATCGAGCTGAGGCCCTGATTTTGGCTGACGCCCCGCTGATCCTTCGGTACGCGGCCCGGTCCGATGTGGGCCGCCTGCGCTCCAAGAATGACGACTCCGCCTACGCGGGCCGTCATCTCGTGGTGGTCGCCGACGGCATGGGCGGGCACGCGGGCGGCGACGTGGCGAGCGCCTCGACGGTGCTGGACCTCATCCACCTCGACCACGGCGAGTATGCCGAGGGGGAAGCCTCGACCCAGCTCGCGGACGAGATCCAGACCGCGAACTCGCTCCTTTCGGAGCTCGTGAGCGCCAACCCGCTCCTGGCCGGCATGGGCACCACCGTGACGGCGCTCCTGCTCTCGGGCGGCGACTTCGCGTTCGCGCACATCGGCGACTCCCGGGCCTACCGCCTGCGCGGCAACGACATCGAGCAGGTCTCCACCGACCACACCTTCGTCCAGCGGCTCATCAACGAGGGCCGGCTGCGGCCCGAAGAGGCCGAGACCCACCCGCACAAGAACGTGCTCATGCGCGTGCTCGGCGACGTGGACGCGAGCCCCGAGCTGGACCTTGCCACCTTCCCCGCCGTGGAGGGCGAGCGCTGGCTCCTGTGCTCCGACGGCCTGAACTACGTGCCCCTGCCCCTCGTAGCGCGGACCCTGCGAGAGTTCGAGGACCCGGCGGAATGCGCGGACCGCCTCGTCGAGCTCACGCTCGCCGCGGGCGCCCCGGATAACGTCACAGTCATCGTCGCGGACGTGGTCACCGCACCGGAGGACGAGGACGACGCCGGGCTGGCTACTCCCGCGCAGGCGGCCGCTGCCGCCCCGCTCACCGCGGTGGCGGCCGCGCGCACTCCGGTGACCTCGGCCGCCGCAGCCCAGCCGCCGCGTCCCAGCTCCCCGGCGGCGGGGGCGGCGGCGGGGGTCCCGTCGGCGAAGGCCGACGCCGAGAACGCTCGGCCGGTGAAGGCCGAGGACGCCGCAGCGCCCATCCCGATCGGCCCGGACACCGACGCCGACCAAGTCGAGCCGCCGAGCCGCGAGGAGCCTCCCACCGATCCCAACCTCGGCGCTCACCTCTCGGCCGAGGTGCTCCGGCGCGAGCTCGACTCGCGGCCGCATGAGCTTGTCGGCGCCGCCGCGGCTGCCGCGGAGAGCGGGTCCCTGCCCGCGGTCGCGAGCCGGACGGCCGCCCGGCGGGCGGCCACGGTCCTCACCCACCGCAGCCCCGAGCCCCCGGCAGACGTCGAGGAGCCGGGGGCCACGGGCGTGGGGCGCAGGCTGGTCCGGCGCTGGTTCACGATCGGCCTCGGCGCGATCGCCGCACTCGTGCTCATCCTCGGGGCGTGGTTCGGCTACGCCTGGACGCAGACGCGCTACTACCTCGGCGTCTACGACAGCCGGGTGGCGATCTACAACGGCGTCTCGCAGCAGCTGGGTCCAATCCCGCTCTCGCACGTGCACTCGGTCACGAACATCTCGATCGACTCGCTCACGCCGTACACCCAGACCCGTCTCCGATCCGGCGTCCCCGCCGACGGCCTCGAGGCCGCCGAGGATCTCGTGAAGAGCATCCAGGCCGATCCGCGCGGCTGCCTGCCGGGCTCCGGGGCCACCGCGAGCCCCACGGCGTCCGGAACCGCGCCCGCCACCGCCTCCGGTGCGCCTGCACCGCCGGCCAGCCCGGCGCCGTCGGCCGTCCCAAGCGGCGCCGCCGCCGGTAGCGCCTCGCCGAGTGCGAGCCCCACCACCACCCCCGACCCCTGCCTGGGAGGCACCCCATGAGCGGCCTGGAAACCGTGGCGAGGCCGCGGCGCAACGTGGAGCTCGCGCTGCTGCTCATGGCCTGGGCCGTGGCCATCGGCGCGAACACGATGAAGGGCCTGCAGGACGGCACGGCCTTCGGGGGCGACTTCTGGCAGCAGGCCGCGCTCCTGATCCTTCCATCCCTCGCGATTCATATAGTGCTGCGCTTCCGGGCAAAGTATGCTGATCCACTCATCCTTCCGATCGTGGTGACGCTCAACGGACTCGGGCTGGCCATGATCCACCGGCTGGACACTCCGCAGACCGACTACGGCAACGTCCAGGCCCGCTGGACGGTGGTGGGCATGGTGCTGGCCATCGCCGTGATCTGGTTCCTCAAGGACCACCGGGTGCTGCGTCGGTTCACGTACATCTCCCTGGCCGTCAGCGCCGTGCTCCTGCTCCTGCCCCTCGTTCCGGGCATCACCGCGGGCGAGATCAACGGCGCGCAGGTGTGGATCCGGATCGGCGGCTCGACCTTCCAGCCGGGCGAGGTCGCGAAGATCACCATCGCGGTCTTCTTCGCCGGATACCTCTCCACGAACCGCGACCTGATCCTCCTGGCGGGGCGCCGGATCGGGAAGCTCCAGCTGCCGCGGTTCCGGGACCTCGGGCCCATGGTCGTGGCCTGGATCGTGGCGATCGGCATCCTGATCTTCCAGCACGACCTCGGCATGTCGATCCTGTTCTTCGGCATCTTCATCTCCACCATCTACATCGCCACGAGCCGCGTCAGCTGGGCCATCCTCGGCATCCTGCTCATGTTTGCCGGGGCCATGGGCGCGAGCGTGGTCCTGCCCCACATCCGGCTCCGGATCGACGGCTGGCTCAACGCGTTCTCCCCCGACGTATACGGGCGCACGTACGGCAGCAGCTACCAGGTGGTGCAGGGCCTGTTCGGCATGGCCAACGGCGGCCTGCTGGGAACCGGCCTCGGCCAGGGGCGTCCCGACCTCGTCCCGTTCGCACACTCGGACATGATCGTCGCCGCCTTCGGCGAGGAACTCGGGCTCGTGGGGCTGTTCTCGATCGTCCTGCTCTACGCGATCCTCGTCTCCCGCGGCTTCCGCGCGGCCCTCGGCGCGCGCGACTCGTTCGGCAAGCTTCTCGCCGCGGGTCTTTCCGCGGCCGTGGGGCTCCAGGTCTTCGTGATCATGGGCGGGGTCACGCGCCTGATCCCGCTCACGGGACTCACGACGCCGTTCCTCGCCGCCGGCGGCTCGTCCCTCCTCGCGAACTGGACCATCGTGGCGCTCCTGCTCGTGATCTCCAACATCGCGCGGCGGCCGGTCAACAACGCCCCGTTCGCCTCGGACGACGGGCCGGAGGCGTCGCTGTCCTGGCCGAGACGGCGGAACGCGCACACAGACACGACCACGACCCAGGCGGTGACGACCCAGTGAACCAGGCGATCCGCAATGCATGGGTGGCCATCGCCGCCATGTTCGCCCTCGTCATGGGCGCCATCAGCTACGTGCAGGTGATCGGCGCGGACGAGCTGAACAAGAACAGCCAGAACAACCGCGCCATCCTGCAGACCTTCTGCCAGGAGCGCGGACCCATCACCGTGGCCGGCAAGCCGATCGCGCAGTCGGTGGCGAGCGGTTCGGACTCGTGCAAGTTCCAGCGCACCTACCCGGGCGACGCCGCGCTGTATGCGGGGCTGACGGGCTTCTACTCCAACGTGTACGGCTCCTCGGGCCTCGAGAACTCGATGAACTCGACCCTCACCGGGACGTCGGACCAGCTGCTCCTGGACAAGATCCGCCAGCTCTTCCTCGGCGAGCAGCCCAAGGGCGCCTCCGTCGAGCTCACCATCGACCCGGCCATCCAGAAGCTCGCGTACGACCTCATCCCGGACGGCCAGCGCGGCTCGATCGTAGTCACGAACCCGAAGACGGGCGCGATCATCGCGATGGTCTCCAAGCCGAGCTACGACCCGAACCTCATCGCCACCCAGGACCAGGCAGCAGCCTCGGCGGCGATGAAGCAGATCTCGGCCCAGCCGGGCATCAACCTCAACCAGGGCGTGAGCGGCCCGACGGGCGCGCTCCTGGCCCCCGGCTCGGTCTTCAAGCTCGTCGACACGGCGGCGGCCCTCGCCTCCGGCAAGTACAACAAGGACTCGACCCTGCCGAACCCTGCGGAGCTGACGCTGCCGGGCACCACGACCAAGCTGCCCAACTACGCGGGCGGCAACTGCTACACGCGGGACACCGCGGACTTCGCCTTCGCGCTCCAGCAGTCGTGCAACACCCCGTTCGCGTCGATCGCGCTGGACCTCGGGCAGGACGCGATCGGCAAGCAGGCCGCGGCGTTCGGCTTCGGGCAGGACGCCGGCGACCAGCTCCACCTCGACTACTCCCCGGGCGTGTGGCCGCAGAAGCTGGACCAGGCGCAGCTCGCCCAGTCCGCGGTCGGGCAGTTCGACGTCAAGGCCTCGCCGCTGCAGATCGCGCTCATGACGAGCGCCATCGCCAACGGCGGCGTCCAGATGAAGCCGTCCCTGGTCAAGCAGGTCACGGCGCCGGACCTGCGCGTGGTGTCCCAGCCCAAGCCCGAGGTGCTGCGCACGGCGACCACGCCGGAGATCGCGCGCCAGATCACCACCTGGATGGCCAGCGTGGTCTCGCAGGGCATCGCGAGCAAGGCGGCGGTGCCGGGCATCCAGGTGGCTGGCAAGACCGGCACGGCTGAGCTCGGTGTGACCGACAGCAAGGGCCAGATGCTGAACAATTCCTGGTTCACCGGGTTCGCCCCGGCAGACAACCCCCAGGTTCAGGTGACCGTGGTGATGGAAGGCGTGGACATCTACCAGGGCGCCGCGCTGACCAGTCCGACAGCGAGCAAGATCTTCAAGGCGGTGTTGAACAAGTGAGACCGACGTCAGGCATCACCTTGGGCGGCAGGTACGAGCTGCAGAGCCGTATCGCCATCGGTGGCATGGGCGAGGTATGGCGCGCCCGGGACCAGGTGCTCGGGCGCATCGTTGCCATCAAGATCCTCAAGGAGGAGTACGCGGGCGATCCGAGCTTCCTCGAGCGCTTCCGGGCGGAGGCGCGCCACACGGCCCTCCTGAACCACAACGGGATCGCGAACGTATTCGACTACGGCGAGGCCGCCGGCTCCGCGTACCTCGTGATGGAGCTCGTCCCGGGCGAGCCGCTCTCCGCGATCCTCGAGCGGGAGCGCGTCCTCTCCCCCGACCGGACGCTGAACATCATCGCGCAGACCGCGCGCGCCCTCGCCGTGGCCCACGGCCAGGGGCTCGTGCACCGCGACGTGAAGCCCGGCAACCTGCTCATCACACCCGAACACCGTGTGAAGGTCACCGACTTCGGCATCGCGCGGCTCGCCGACCAGGTGCCGCTGACCCAGACCGGTCAGGTCATGGGCACGGCGCAGTACCTCGCCCCGGAGCAGGCCACGGGCCAGCAGGCCACGGGCTCGAGCGACGTCTACTCGCTCGGGGTGATCGGCTACGAGTGCCTCACGGGCCACCGGCCGTTCTCGGGCGAAAGCCAGATCGCGATCGCGCTCGCCCAGGTCAACGACGCCCCGCCGCCGCTGCCCGACCAGATCCCGGCGCCCGTGAGGGCCCTGCTCATGTCCATGCTCGCCAAGGACCCGCGCAACCGTCCCGCCAACGCGATCAAGCTCGCGGAGGCGGCCGAGGCGCTGCGCCGCGGAGATGTCCAGGCGGCCCACGCCGCGGTCCCGGGGATGCTCCTCCACGACGACTCGACCGAGGCCATGAGCGCGGTGGCCACGGGCAAGATGGACCGGCAGGCCACGGCCCCCACCGCCGTGGTCGGCGGCGCCGGCCTCGCCGGGGCCGCCGGGGCGGCGGCAGCCGCCGCGGGTGCCTCGGCAGCGCGGGGTGTGCCCGCGACGTCGGCCCTCCCCTTGGTGGGCACCGCGGATCCCGACGCCGGCGCCTCGGCGCGCGAGGACGCGGACCACCCGCTGTACGCGCCGGTCGAGGACGACGAGCAGCTCGACGACGTTCCGCCGCGCCGGCAGCCGCGCAAGCGCAGCCCCTTCACGTGGCCGCTCGTGGGCCTGGTCCTCCTGCTCCTTTTCGTGCTGATCGGCGTGTGGCTCTCCAACGCCGGGCTCTTCAGCCCGTCGCCCCTGCCGTCGAACTCGCCGAGCAGCCAGGCCCCGACCGTCTCGAGCGCGCCCCCGACCACTGCGTCCTCGGCGCCGCCGTCGAGCACCCCCCCGAGCACGCCGGTCGACACCGGCCCCGCCACGGTCAACATCGTCCCGGCCGCCTACCTGGGCAAGAACTACACTCAGGTAAAGGCTCAGCTGGAGGGGCTCGGTATGAGGGTGGTGCTCAACCCCGTGCAGTCGCGGACGGGGACGATGGGCCAGGTCACCGGGATCGAACCCGGAGGCGAGGTGGCGATCGGATCGACCATCACGGTCACGTACCTCTCGGTTCAGCCGCCAGTGACCATCACGACCCCTCCGCCTGCACAGTCGACGCCCGCACCGCCGGCGAACACCTCGCCGACCCAGACATCCGGTGCCCTGCCCTCGCTGCTTCCCACGGCCCCCGGCAACTGACACCATGACACATTCCGCCCATCCGCCCCTGGAACGAGAGGACGCGCCCATGCCCGCTCCGATCGTCCTCTCGGGCCGATACGAGCTCGGCCAGCTCATCGGCCAGGGCGGGATGGCGGACGTGTTCGAGGGCCAGGACCTTCGCCTCGGCCGCGCGGTCGCAGTGAAGATGCTGCGCCCTGATATGGCTCGGGACGGGCAGTTCCGTGCGCGGTTCGAGCGCGAGGCGCGCGCTGTGGCAGGCCTGAACCACCCCGCAATCGTGGCGGTGTACGACACGGGAGAGCACAACTCCGACCCACTGTCTCCGCACAGCGTGGCGGTCCCGTACATCATCATGGAGCTCGTCTCGGGCAAGACCCTGCGCGAGGTGGTGCGCGAGGGCGGCGTCTCGGCCAACGAGGCCGTGGACTATGTGCTCGGCGTGCTGTCCGCGCTCGAGTACAGCCACCGCCAGGGGATCGTCCACCGGGACATCAAGCCGGCCAACGTCATGGTGTGCAGCCCACCGGGCTCGGTGAAGGTCATGGACTTCGGGATCGCACGCGCCACGGCGGACACGGCCGCGACCATGACGCAGGCCCAGGCCGTGGTAGGGACCGCTCAGTACCTCTCCCCCGAGCAGGCTCAGGGCGAGGTGGTGGACGCGCGCAGCGACCTGTACTCGGCCGGCTGCCTCCTGTACGAGCTCCTCACGGGCCGCCCGCCGTTCGTCGGCGAGTCGCCCGTCTCGCTGGCGCTCCAGCACGTCAAGTCCGCGCCGCCTCCGGCCTCGGAGTTCAACCCCGAGGTCACGCCCGCACTGCAGAGCGTCCTCGACCGTGCGCTCGAGAAAGACCCGGACGCCCGTTTCGCGAGCGCCGCGGCCTTCCAGCGCGCCCTGCGCGCGGCGCGGGCCGGCGTCGTGCTCCCGGCCCGCCCGGGTTCGGCCGCGGCGGACGACGGCGGCGTCCCCACCGTTGCCGTCGGGCTCGTCGGCGCCGGGGCTGCTGCCGGGGAGGCGGGCGCCGCAGCGGACGGCAGCAACGCGGTGGGCAACGAGGCTGCGGAGGACGAGCGGCCGGCGTCGTCCCACCTCGGCGACACCGGGGAGATCCCGGTCGTGCCGCCCCCGGCGGCGGGGCTCATCGAATTCGACGACGCACGGGACGAGGAGCGTGCCAGGCGCGGCCGCGGGCGGCGCCGGACGTGGATCGTGGCGCTCATCATGGCGGCCCTCCTCCTCGCGACTGGTGGCGGGATCCTGCTGTACAACTACGTGAACCAGCCGGCCGCCGTGCAGATGGTCCCGGTCCCGTCGGTCGCGAACATGACCGAGACCGAGGCAACGCTCAAGCTCCAGGGCCTGGGCCTGCAGCCGAACATCGACAGGCCCAACGACCCGACGATCCCCAAGGGGACGGCGATCAGGACCGTGCCGGACGCCGGAGCCCAGCTGGCCAAGGGCTCCACCATCTCACTGCTGATCTCCGCAGGGCCCGCGAACGCCACCATCCCCGACTCGATCATCGGGGCCACGGAGGCCGGCGCCCGCCAGACCCTCCAGGGGCTGGGGCTCAAGATCAAGCCGAAGGCGGTCCTCGCCAATGATCCCAAGGCGCCGCAGGGCACGGTCATCTCGACGAACCCGGGGGTGGGCCAGACGGTGGCCATCGGCTCCGAGGTGGAGCTGACGGTCTCGACCGGCAAGGTCGAGGTGCCCGATGTGCGCGGCATGACCCTCGACGCGGCCCAGAACGCGCTCAAGGCCCTCGGACTCGCGGCAACCACCCAGGAGCAGGTGAACGAGGTGGTCGCGCCCGGGACGGTCACGGATGAGACGCCGGCCGCGCACGGGACCATCGATCAGGGGGGCACCGTGACGCTCGTCGTGGCCAAGGCCCCGCCGCCGGCGCCGAGCCCGTCGCCGACCCCCACCTCGACGCCGTCGTCCTCCCCCACGCCGACCAAGAAGGGCGGCGGGAACGGCCCGTGACGCCAGGGCTCAGCCTGCGGTGATGAGCGGGCTGAGGTGCGAGGCCTTCTCCGCGGCCCCGGCGAGCCCCAGGGACTCGAGCCACGTGCCCAGCATCTGGTAGCCGCCCTCGGTGAGCACGCTCTCCGGGTGGAACTGCACGCCCCACAGCGGCGCCGTCCTGTGCTGGAGGCCCATGACCACACCGGAATGCGTGTGCGCAGTGACCTCGAGAGCGTCCGGGATGGTGTCCGCGGCCGCCACGAGCGAGTGGTACCGGGTGGCGGTGAACGGGCTCGGGAGCCCCGCAAACACGCCCTGGCCCTCATGCTCCACGAGCGACGTCTTGCCGTGCATGAGCTCCGGGGCATGAGTCACCGTCCCGCCGTAGGCCTCGGCGAGGGCCTGGTGCCCGAGGCAGACGCCCAGCATCGGCTTCGCGTTGTCCCCGCACCACCTGATGAGGTCGATGCACACGCCCGCCTCCGCGGGGTTGCCCGGCCCGGGCGAGATCAGCACGCCGTCGCGCGCCTCAGCGAGCTCGATCGCCTCGGCGAGCGAGACGTCGTCGTTCCTCACCACGGTGGTCTCCGCGCCGAGCTGCTGGAGGTACCCGACGAGGGTGTAGACGAATGAATCGTAGTTGTCGATGACGAGGATGCGCGTGGACATGTATCGGGCCAATCGTGGAGTGGGCGGGCCGGCGCGCCGGGATAGACTGGCTGGCAAACCAGTGAACCCACTGCAGTCAGCAGCAGCGCCCCGGCACTTCGGCGGTGTCTGCAGGATACCAAGCGGGCCCCGCCGCGTGCCGAGCGGGCCCCGAGGAGGTTAAGTGCCCGAGTCGACGGACAAGCCGCAGCAGAAGAAGCCGCAGCAAGGCACCGGGACCAAGGACGCCGCGCGCCGGGCCGCCAAGAAGGCCAAGCGCCAGCGCCGCGCCGCCCGGGCGCAGGGCCCCACCCCGCAGTGGTACAAGTACGTCATGTTCGGGCTCATGGTGGTGGGCCTGCTCTGGATCATCACGTTCTACGTGACCCAGGGGCTCTTCCCGTTGCCCGAGCTCGGGAACTGGAACATCATGATCGGGTTCGCGGTCGCGATCACGGGGTTCCTCATGACCCTGCGCTGGCGAGGCCAGTAGGGCTCATCGCCCGCACGACGGCGCGCGCCGTCCCCTCCCAGCCTGGCAGCAGCGGCCTCGCCGCGCGCGCCGCGGCCCGCCACCGCGCCCGCACCCCGGGGTCGACGAGCCACCGCGCGAGCTCGGCGGTGAGCGGGTCCGTCCCCTCGGACGCGGGCCCCAGGGCGCTCCCCGCCGTCCCGAGACCGCTCTCGAGCGAGAGGGCCAGCGCCTCGGCCGCCCCCGTCCCCGCGCCCACGATCGCCGGCACGCCCCGGGCGAGCGCCTCCGCGACCGAGAGCCCGAACGTCTCCGACTCGGACGCGAGGACCGTCAGGTCCGTCCTCGCCCACTCGGCCTCGAGCGCGGGCCCGCGCAGCTCCCCCGGCAGCTGGACACGGTCCGCGATGCCGAGCCGAGCCGCCTCCGCGGCGACCGCGCGCGCGTAGGCCGGGTCCGCGGCGTCGTGCCCCGCGAGCGTGAGGGTCCACTGCTCGTCCCGCAGTGCACCGAGCGCCTGCACGAGCCGCAGCTGCCCCTTCCCCGGCAGCAGGGCGGCGAGGCACAGCACGTGCGGCGGCCCGCCTCCCGCCGCGCTGCCCGGCGCTTCCGGCGCGCGCACGACGCCGGGCCGCGCCACGTGTGCGTGCAGCCCGTAGCGCTCGGCGAGCCTCCTCGCGGCGAACTCGCTCGGGACGATCACCACGGCGGCGGCCAGGGCCTCGCGCTCGAGGCCGGCCAGCCGGGCAGCCTCGGCCGCCGAGAGGCCCGGGGCATCGGCGAGGGACATGTGGACCAGGATCCCGAGTGTGGTCCCGGCGTCCGTGCACGCCCCCGCGGCGGCGCGGACCTCGCCCGGCGCGCCGAGGGCCGCGAGCCCGTCTATGAGCATGGACCGCGGTGCGGTGCTTATGGCGTCGGGCCGCTCGTGCGCGTGTGCGGGTGCGGCCTCGCCCGCGACGGCGGTGGGGACCAGCGCGTCGGCGAGACGGCGCCGGTCCGCGTCCGACCCGACCGGCCACGCCCCCGGCACGGCCACCTCCTCGGCGGCCGCGCCGATCCTCTGCAGCGCGCCGAGCAGCGCGGCGTTGTAGACCGTGCCGCCAGAGGAGTAGCCGAGGCTGCCGGGGACCACGAGCCGCAGCACCGGGGGCGGAGTCACGCGGGGCCCGGCACCGGGCGCTCCGGGCCGCCGCGGCCCGCCGTCGGCCCGTCCCGGCGGCCGGGCAGCTCGACAGTGCAGGAGGCCCACGCGTCGGGGTGCTCTCGGAGGGTCGCCTCGACGGCGGTGAGGTGGCCGAGGTGCCGGAAGTGCTCCGCCGCGGCGACGGCCACATGCTGGGCGAGGACCTCCGTGGTGGTGAGCCGGCCGGCGAAGTCCGGGTGGTCGTCGAGGTTGCGGTAGCGCAGGCCATCGAGGACCGCCGAGAGCAGTTCCGTGGCCTCGCCGATGTCCATGACGGTCGAGTTCGCGTCCAGCGCTTCGGCGCGCACGGTGAGCTCTACGACGAACGTGGCGCCGTGGAGCCCCTGCGCCGGGCCGAACGCGGGCCGCGGGAGGCTGTGGGCGATCATGACGTGGTCTCGGACCGTCAGGGTGAACATGCTCCTCCTCGGGTGCGGGGTTCGACGGCGCTCAACCACCGACCGGTTTGGCGCTCAACACCGGGCGACGTCACGGCGCCCCCGGATAGCGGATGAGGTGGCACAGGCCGGGTGAGGCGCCGGACGGGCCAGCCGGGGCACGCCCCGTGTCCCCCGCGAGGCGGTCCATCGTCGCGGGCAGGTCTGCGAAGTCGGACGGCGTGCCGAGGAACGCGTCGAACACGGGGTCCCTGAGGAGGCCCAGCGCGAGGGCGAGACGTTGCGCCGTCGTGCGCCGGGCCTGTCGCGGCCGGGCGACCTGCCCCACCTGGCTCGCGCGCAGTGCGAGGCGCCGGGCGTGGAAGTCGGCGCCGAGGGGCACGCTCACGTCCCCGCTGCCGTACCACGAGAGCTCGATGACCTCGCCGTCGTCGCCGGCGATCTCGAGGCTGCGGGTCAGGCCCGCGGACGTCGCGGAGGCGTGGAAGACGATGTCGCAGTCCTCGGCGGCGTCCTCCGGGAGCACGAACGGGACGCCGAGCGCCGCGGCGAGCTCGACGCGGGACGGGTCGCGGTCAACGGCCTGGAGGCGCTCAAGGGGAAAGCGCCGCAGCAGCGCGGCGACCGATCCGCCGATCAGCCCGCAGCCCACCACGGCGACCCGGTCGCCGATCCGCGGACCTGCTTCCCACAGCGCGTTGACGGCCGTCTCGACCGCCCCGGCGAGGATCGCACGGCGGGGAGGGACGCCGTCGGGCACAGCGGTCAGGTCCCCCACCGGGACCACGTAGCGGTCTTGGTGCGGGTAGAGGCAGAACACGGTGCGGCCCACGAGGTCACCGGGGCCGGCCTCCACGACGCCCACCGAGAGGTAGCCGTACTTCACCGGCGCGGGGAAGTGGCCTTCCTGGTGAGGTGCCTCCATGAGCTTGGCCACGCGCGCAGGGACATTGCCCGCATGCACGAGGTTCTCGGTGCCGCGCGAGTGGCCCGAGTAGAGGGTCCTGACGAGCGCGTCGCCCTCCCGTAGGGGCGCGAGCGGCTCGTGGCGGAGTTCGCCGCAGTACGGCCCGGTGGTCCAGTACGCGGTGGCGCCCTCGGGGTTCGCGGACATGCCTCGACAGTACCCACTCACCCCCGCACGAACCAGAGGCAGGGGCCCGAGCCCCACGCCTACACTTGATGGGTGACCGCAGCCCTCGCCCAGCAGACGAACGCCTACAACGACGACACCTACCTCACCGAAGCCTCCGCGACCGTGATCGCGTCCGGCTCCGACCAGGACGGCGCCTGGGCGGCGGTCTCGCCGAACATCTTCCACCCCAAGGGCGGCGGGCAGCCCTCAGACGAGGGGACGCTCGACGGCGCCCCGGTCGCACCCGCGCGCACCGACGACGGGCTCGTGGTGCTGCGCGGGGTGCCGGCCGCGCCAGAGGTGGGTGCCGCCGTCGTGTGCCATGTGGACCCGGTGCTGCGCCGCCGCCACGCCGCGCTGCACACCGCCGGGCACGTCCTCGGGCACCTCGGCGAGGCCCGCGGATGGGTCCACGCCGGGCACTCGCACTTCCCGGGGCAGGCGCGCCTCGACTTCGACCCGGCGGGGCACGAGGACGAGCTCGCGACGCCCGCGCTGCGCGAGGCCGTCCGCGCCGAGTTCCAGGCGCAGATGGACGCCGTGCTCGCGAACGGTGGCGCCGTCTCCGCGTCCATGGACGAGGCGGGCCACCGCACCGTCACGATCGAGGGCGTCAACGCAGAGCCGTGCGGCGGCACGCACGTTCGCTCGCTGGCGGACCTCACGGGGGTGCGGATCCTCGAGGTCAAGGTCAAGCGCGGGGCCATCAAGGTCCGGTACGAGGCCGAGCACGCCCCGCGTGGGCGGGACGGGGCCAACTGATGCTCTGGGTGAAGATCTGCGGGCTGTCCACGCCAGAGGCCGTCGAGACGGCCGTGGATGCGGGGGCGGACGCGGTCGGGTTCGTCCTCGCGCCGGGGAGCCCCCGGACGGTCGACGCCGCGCTGGCGGCCTCGCTCGTCGGCGCTGCCCGGGAGGCCGCTCACCGCTCGGGGCAGGAGATCGAGACCGTGGCCGTGGTGCGCGGCCAGTCGCTCGAGGAAATCGCCCGGCTGGCGCGCGAGGCAGGCGTCGACACGGTGCAGCTGCACGGCGACGAGCCGGATGCCGTGGCGGATTCCTTGCGGGACGCGGGATTCCGCGTGATCCGGGCCCTCGCTGCCGGCGAGTACACGCGACGCACCGCCGCCGGGTGGTCCTCGCCGGACCGGCTCCTGCTCGACGCCGCCGTACCGGGCTCGGGCGCCCGGTTCTCCGAGGATGAGCTGGACTCGGCGCCCTCGGGCTTCTGGGCCCTGGCCGGCGGGCTGTCCCCCGAGAACGTCGCCTCTGCCGTCTCTGCGCTCAAGCCGAGTGGTGTGGACGTCTCGAGCGGGGTCGAGTCCTCTCGGGGCGTCAAGGACGTGCGGCTCATCAAGGCGTTCATCGCGGCGGCGCGGACGGTTCTCTGACACCGGTCTCCGGTGCCGTGCGAAGACGGCCGACGCATCCGAGCGGGAGCCGCCGGCCGGCGTCGTGTACAAGCCGTGGCCTCGCCCCCGCCGCGCTCCGCGGCTAGGGTGCAAGCATGAATGGGGTTGCGGGCACGCCGCGGGCGGAAGCGCGGATCGCCCTGCGCCGCATTGCGGCGTTCTTCGTCGACTGGCTCCTCATCGTGACGTACGCGCTGCTCGCCTTCGTGGCGCTCGCTCCACTCGTGCGCGGTGCGTTCGTCGAGCCGGGCAAGGCCGAGCTCGCGGGATTCCTGATCCTGACTCTGCCGGTAGTCCTGTACTTCTCGGTGTGCGAGGCCGCCGCGGGCCGGACCGTGGGGAAGCGCCTCGTCGGACTGGCGGTGGTGGCACGCGAGGGCGGCCGGCTCCCCGCGGGCAGGGCGGTGGTGCGGAACGTGACGAAATTCGTGCCGTGGGAGCTCGGGCACTTCGCGGTGTGGCACGCATTCGCCTTCCCGGGTGGGCCGCTCGAGCCCGCCGCGTACGCCGCCCTGGTCGCATGCTACGTGCTGGCTGCCGTGTACGGCGTGGGCCTGTTCGTCGGAGGCCGGACGCTGTACGACCTCGTGGCGAGCAGCCGGGTGGTTCGCACCGCAGCCACGCATCACGGCACCGGTCCCGCACGCGGCGGAGCGAACCCTTGATTGAGCCGCGGCGCCGGGGGTACCACTGGCCCATGGCTACCTGTGACGTATGCGGAAACCACTACGACAAGACCTTCAGGCTCATCCAGGGCGAGAGGTCCGGGACCTTCGACAGCTTCGAGTGCGCCATCCACGCATTCGCGCCAGTCTGCGGGCACTGCGGGTGCAGGATCCTAGGGCACGGCGTCGAGTCGGGCCAGGGCATGTTCTGCTGTGCGCACTGTGCTGAGGCCAGCGGGGTGCAGGGGCTCGCGGACCGGACGCAGTAGGTGACGGCGCTGCGGGGCGCGCTGTTCGACGTGGACGGCACGCTCGTTGACTCGACCTACTTCCACACGATCGCGTGGTGGCACGGCTTCCGCCGATTCGGGCATGACGTCCGGATGAACGAGATTCACCGGCGCGTGGGCATGGGCGGTCAGCGGATCGTCGAGCAGGTGCTCGGCCCGGGCCGAGACGCCTCCCAGGACGGCGAGATCATGGACACCCACTCGGCAGTGTTCTCGACGTTCTGGCCGCACCTGCGGGCGTTCGACGGCGCGCGCGGGCTCCTCGAGCGCTGCAAGTCCGCAGGGCTCACCGTGGTGCTCGCGTCCTCTGCCCGGCGGCAGGACCTCGACGTGCTGCGCTCGGTAATCGACGCGGACGAGTTCATTGACGCCGCGACGAGCTCGGCGGACGCCAAGGAGTCGAAGCCGGCCCCGGACATCCTCGTCGCCGCCCTCGGCGCGGGCGGGCTCGATGCGTCCGAGGCCCTGTTCGTGGGCGACGCCGTCTGGGACGTCCAGGCCGCCTCCGCGCTCGGCATCCCGACCGTGGGGCTCGCGTCCGGCGGATACAGCGCGGCCGAGCTCCGCGAGGCGGGCGCCGTCGAGGTGTCCGCCTCGCCGCGGGAGCTGCTTGACGGGTTCGAGCGGAGCGAGATCGGGCGGCGGCTGGGCGGCTGAGGCAGGCGGCGGCCCGGCTGGCCGGGACCCGTCTTCGCATCCCGGCGCTAGGGAAGGCGTGTCAGGATAGGCCCATGCCGGACCGCCTCATGCTGCTCGACACCGCGTCCATGTACTTCCGCGCCTTCCACGGCATCCCCGAGTCGATCGCGCGCGCCGACGGGACCCCGGTCAACGCGGTCCGAGGCCTGCTGGACATGATCGCCCGCCTCACCACGGACTTCGGCGCGACGCACCTCATCGCGTGCTGGGACGACGACTGGCGCCCCCACTGGCGCGTGGACCTCATCCCCACCTACAAGGCGCACCGCGTGGAGCGCCACGTGCCCGGCGGCCCGGACGTCGAGATGGTGCCTCCGGGCCTCGTGCCGCAGGTGCCGCTCATCCGACACGTGCTCGGCCTCGCGGGGATCGCGATCGTGGGCGCGCCGCAGCACGAGGCCGACGACGTCATCGGCACCTACGCGAGCACCGCCGAGCTGCCGGTCGACGTCGTGACGGGGGACCGGGACCTGTTCCAGGTAGTCAGTGATGCCCGCGACGTCCGGGTCATCTATACCGCACGCGGCATGAAGAACCTCGAGGTGGTGACGGACGCCGTCGTCGTGGGCAAGTACCGCGTGCTGCCGGAGCAGTATGCCGACTACGCGACCCTGCGGGGCGACGCCTCAGACGGCCTGCCGGGCGTGGCCGGCATCGGCGAGAAGTCCGCGGCGACCCTGCTTGGGCGGTACGGCACCCTCGAGGGCCTCCTCGCCGAGGCCGCGGACCCGGACAGCGACGTCCCCGCGCCCATGCGGGCCAAGCTCGCCGCCGCCGCAGACTACCTCGCTGTCGCGCCCGCCGTGGTCAACGTGGTCCGGAATCTTGAGCTGCCTACCCTCGCCGAGGCGGGCGCAAGGCTCAGCCCGCCCGACGGCGAGGCCCGCCTCGAACTCGAGCGCCTCGTCACGGAATGGAACCTCGGGGGGTCGGTCAAGCGCCTCCTCGCCGCCCTCGACACACACGTCTAAGACTCGACGCACACGTCTGAGAGTCATCTCCTGAAGGTCACGTCCCGCGGGATCCCACGGGATCTGACCCGCAGGACGTGACCCCCAGAAGGTGACTTCTAGAATGGCGTCACGGGAGGCGGGAGTGCTCCCCCAGCGCGTGGAAAGCACGGTCGTGGTAGACGAGCGGTGCGCCGTGCACGGGAGGCGCGCCGGCGCCGTCGTGCGTCAGGATCTCCAGCACCGTCCCGGCGAGCAGCACTGACGGGCCCACGGGCACGCGGTGCTCGATCGAGCAGCGCAGCGCCCACGGTGCGGCATGCAGCCACGGCTCGCCGGTGGCCAGCGTCTCCCAGTCCATGGCCTCAGTGAACCGCGGAGCGCCGGGGGTCGCGAACGAGCGGACCAGGTCGATCTGGTCCGCGTCGACGAGGTGCACCACCACGGTGAGCGCTTCGGCCAGGTGCACAGCGGAGCGGCCGCCCGAGACGGAGAAGGCGAGGGTGGGCGGGTCCGCAGCGACGGATGCGACCGAGGACGCCGTGAGCCCCACCGGCCCGTCGTGGCTCGCCGCCGTCACGATGGCGACCCCGGAGGGATGCGAACGGAACGCGTCCCGGAAGAGGGCGGAGTCGGCGAAGGCGGGCGGTCCGGGAGGGAGGGCAGTCGGGGAGGGCGTCACACCCACCACGCTAGAACCTCGACGATGGTCGAGGTCAAACGAAGGTGGCCCATGTCACCGCGCGTCTCCCCCCACGAGGCGGCTCCGTGGGCTCCCCGTCAGTCATTGGGACCCCTCCTGTGCGCCCCTCCGCTTCGGGAGGCCGAAGCGGTCGCCGTCGGTCGCCGCACGCACGACGGCGCCCCCGGCCTGCCGCCGCGCCTCCCCTTCCAGCCCGCTCACGTCCTGGTACCGAGCCGAGAAGTGTGTCAGGACGAGGTTCTTCGCGCCTGCGGTGCGTGCGATGGCCCCCGCCTGCCCGGCGGTGAGGTGGAGGTACTGCTCGGCGAGCAGGGCGTCGTCGTCGGCGAACGTGGACTCGGCGACGAGGAGGTCGACGTCCTCGGCGAGCGCCTCGGCGCCCTCGCACATCGCGGTGTCCATGACGAACGCGAAGCCCTGTCCCCGGCGCGGGACGCTCACGTCCTCGAGGCGCACCGCGCCGAGTTGGCCCTCGCGCTGCAGACGGCCGACGTCCGGCCCCGCGATCCCCGCCGCAGCCAGCCGCTGCGGAACGAGGCTGCGGCCGTCCGGCTCCGTGATGCGGTACCCGAACGCGTCAATCCGGTGCCGCAGGGGCCGCACGTCGAGCCCCGGCGCGACCTCGCCGGCGGAGCCGTGCGGGACGAGGCGCAGGTCGATCCCCGGCGTCGAGACGGCCACGAGCGCCCTCACCATCGGCTCGCCCGAGGCGGGGTAATGCAGGTGGACAGGATGCTCGACGCGGTCCAGCGCCATGCGGGAGAGAACGCCCGGGAGCCCGTAGCAGTGGTCGCCGTGGACGTGGGTCAGGCAGATCCGGGTCACCTGGGTCGCGGCGACACCGGCGTGGATCATCTGGCGCTGCGTGC
The DNA here is from genome assembly GCF_020886775.1 of Sinomonas cyclohexanicum. Taxonomy (GTDB): domain Bacteria; phylum Actinomycetota; class Actinomycetes; order Actinomycetales; family Micrococcaceae; genus Sinomonas; species Sinomonas cyclohexanicum. The sequence continues at coordinate 144,851 of NZ_AP024525.1, read as the reverse complement.
CCTCGCCCGGGTCGAACAGGAGCCCCTCGCCGTCCCAGCGCAGGAGGTAACCATTCTGGTTCCGCGTGCGCGTGGGCACCTGTGAGGCGGTGCCGAGGACCACGAGTTCGCGCATGGGCTATCCGCGCTGGACCTCGGTGCGCGCATCGGCGATCGCGGTGGTCAGCCGCTGCATGAGCCCAGTGACGAGCTCGATCTGCTCGGGCGTGTACTCGGCGAGGACGGGCAGCATGTGGCGGATCATCGGGTCGAACATCTCCCGCCCCGTCTCACGGGCGCTCGGGGTGGAGGACAACTCGACCTGCCGGCGGTCCTCGCGGGAGTGCTGCCGTTCGAGGTGCCCGGAGGCCTCTAGCCGGTCGATCACAGACGTCATCGCGGCGGAGCTCAGCACGAGCCGCTCGCGGAGGGCCCCGGGCGTGGTCGTGACGCCGGCGCGCTCGGCCTCGACCACGGCGTTGAGCGCGTGGATGTCGTTGCGGGCCAGACCATGCTGGCGGCGCACTGTCTCGGCGTAGCGGTCGGCCTCGTTCGCGAACTTCTGAAGGAGGAACAACAGCTCGAAGCCGGGAGTGCTTCGCAGCTGCTCGCGGCCCTCACCTGAGCGGGGTTCTGGGTCGAGGCTGACCCCTTCGTGCGGCCATGCTAGGTCCGCGGCGCCGACGGGAGCCGCGGGCTCCTCTTCCGGATGGGGCTTGCGTTGCACGGTCGCCATTCTAGGCCGATCGTCCCGCCGCGCCGCGGCCGAGCTCCCGATACAAGGCGAGGGCCTCGGCCCTGCTCCCGGCGAGGTCCACGCACGCCTCCGGGTACGCGTCCGTCCCGACCTCGGGAACCCACGAGCGCACGTACGCGCCGTCCGGGTCGAATTTCCTCTCCTGGGTGAGCGGGTTGAAGATGCGGAAGAAGGGTGCCGCATCCGCGCCCGAACCCGCGACCCACTGCCAGTTGAACGGATTGCTCGCCGGGTCCGCGTCGACGAGGGTGTCCCAGAACCACCGCTCGCCGAGCCGCCAGTGGATCCCGAGGTTCTTCACAAGCAGGCTCGCCGAGACCATGCGGACACGGTTGTGCATCCACCCCGTGGCCCACAGCTCCCGCTGTCCCGCGTCGACCAGGGGGAACCCCGTCCGCCCCCGCCGCCAGGCGTCGAGGAGTCGGTTCGCCTCCGCGTCCCCGCGCACGACGGCGCCTGCAGCCTCGTGCGCGCGCCGGTGCCCGGCGTCGTGCGCACCATGCGCGCCGCGCTGGCCCTCACCGTGCCGGGACTCGCCCGAGGTCGCGCCACCCATCCGGCCGGACGGGAGCCACCAGGGGTAGGCGTCAAACTGGGCGTGGAGGTTCACAGAGGCAAGGTCCGCGTGGTGGAAGAGCGTGTGCCAGGCAAACTCACGCCAGCCGAGCTCGGAAGCGAACACCGCGCTTCCCTCGGGTGCGGCGCGCCGCCGGTCCGCGACAGCGTGCCAGACCTGGAATGGACTCACGTGGCCCCAGCGTAGATACGGGGAGAGCCGGCTAGTACCGGCACGGGCGGGGAGGTCTCGGGCCTCGGGGTACTCGGCAACGGCGGTCCCCGCCGTGTCCGGCCCGACGAAGTCCTTCAGGAGCTCGAGGCCGGTCTCCTCGCCGGGCGTCCAGACGTCCGCGAGCGGCCCAGACCAGTCTGGGGAGTGCGGCAGAAGGTCCCAGCCGGCGAGGTCCTCGCCGCCTCGGACGAGTTCCGGGGCCTGCCGCTGGCGGGGCGGAGCGGGCAGGGGGTGCCGGTGGTCCCGGCCGGAGAGCTCCTTCCAGAACGGCGTGAACACCTTGTAGGCGCCGCCCTGCTGGGTGAGGACGTCCCACGGCTCGTGGAGGAGGGAGGCCTGGAAACTCTCTGCGTCCCGTCCCGACCGGCGCACGAGCGACTTCACGGCCGTGTCCGCGCGCCGCTCGGGCCCGCCGTAGCGGCGGTTCCACGCGACGTACCCGGCGCGGCACTGCGCGGCGACATCGGGCACGATCGCCGCCGCTGGGCCGCGGCGGAGCACGAGGGGGACGCCGAGGTGCTCGAGCGACTCCGCGAGGTCCACGAGCCCGTGGTGGAGCCACCACTTGGCGGCCCCTCCAAGTGGGCGGATCCCGGGGGACTCCTCATCGAGGACGTACAGGGCCACGGTAGGGCCGTGGGCGAGGGCGGCTCGGAGGGCGGGGTTGTCGCGGACCCGGAGGTCGTCGCGGAACCAGACGAGCGAGGTGGGCGCTTCGGTGGCAGTGGGAGTGACGGTGATGTCGGTGGGGGTCATGGGTACATCCAGACGGAGATGAGCAGGAGTGTCACGAGGAAGCCGGTGACGTAGTTGAGCCAGAGGAAGCGGCGCCAGCCCGATCGGGTCCGCTCCGCGGTGCGGTCCGTGACGGACCAGGAGGCCGCCGCGCTCGCGGCGTACGGCAGGGCAAGGAGGCCCGCGAACCGGGCGGGGCCGTGCGCGTCGGGCGCGAGGACGAGGATGAGCCCGCCCGCGGCGAGGTACAGGACCACGGCCAGGCGAACCGTGGCCCGGGCCCCGAAGAGCGTCGCGATGGAGCCGATGCCCGCCTGGCGGTCGGGCCCGATGTCCTGGACTGCACCGAATGCGTGGCTCGCCATCCCCCAGAGGAAGAAGGCGCCCAGGACCGCGAGGGATGAACCCGTCGGGGCCCCGCCCGCGAGCGCGACACCGTACGCGGCCGGCGAGACGAAATGCGTGCTCGACGTCATCGAGTCGATGACCGGCCGCTCCTTGAAGCGCAGCCCGGGGACACTGTAGGCGGCGACCGCGAAGAGCGAAACCGCGAGGACCGCCCAGCTCGCTGGCGGCCCACCGGCCACGAGCGCCACGACAAAGGGAACGCACCCGCCCCACGCCCACCACAGGGCCCGCCGGTGCAGGGCCGGAGGCAGCACCGCCCCCTCGGCGCCGCCCTTGCGCGGGTTGAGCAGGTCCGACGCATAGTCGAACACGTCGTTCGTCCCGTACATCGCGAGGTTGTACGGCACGAGGAAGAACACGGTGCCGAGCACCATGCGCCAGTCCAGCCCGCCGCCCGCGAGCAGGTACGCGGCCGCGAACGGGTAGGCGGTGTTGACCCACGAGAGCGGGCGGGACGAGACGAGCAGCGCACGGCCCAGCGGCGGACGCACGACGGCGCGCGTCGGGATTGGCGCGGCGCTCACCGCTGCTCCCCCGCGGTCAGTGCGTCCCAGCTGTTGCCGCTGCCGGACGCCGGGCGCCGTGCGCGTTCGCCGCCGGCGAGCCTGCGCCACAGGACCGGCAGGAGAACGGCGGCGGCGAGCGGGTAGGCGAAGTCCTCGACCGGTGCAAGACCCACGGCCGGGCCGAGGAGTGCCTCGGGCGCGTACCCGAACAGCCCAGCAGCGATCATGGCGTTGTCGAAGACCGCCGTGAGCGCGATCAGCGCCACTCCTGCGGCCAGGGCCGGCACCCAGCTGCGGGCCCGACGTCGTGCGTCCCGGCCGCCCGCGCCGCTGCCGTGTGCGTCCCGGACAAGGACGGAGAGCAGCACGGCTGCGAGCGAGGCGCACGCGAGGAGGATGACGTCGATCAGGGCGTAGGTCACGGCGTCCTCCCGGGGTTCCTGCGGCGAGCGACGACCGTCGCCACGCGCTCTGTCGAGGCGTACAGGACGAGGGCGGTGTACGAGAAGAAGGCGAGGAACACCGGCTCCTCGAGCGGCAGCTCGGGTCCGAGCATGATGCTGGTCATGAACGGCGAGTTCCCGTGACGGAAGACTCCCGCGGCGATCGCCACGACGTCCCACGCGAGGAAGAATACTGTCCCCGCCGCCACGGTGAGGGCGGTTGCGCGCGGGGCACGCCAGAAGGCGAGGCGGAATCGGGAGTCGAGCACCAGGACTCCGGCGGCGGCGGCCAGCAGCACGATCAGGTAGGCCATGGGACCCCCTCCCGGTCGTGGGCCGGAGGAGCGGCCTCGGAGACATCGCACGCGCGGAGAGGCACGACGGGGGGCCCGAGCGGCCCCGGGGCACGCACTCCGCGTACGCGCTTGAGCACGAGCTCGGCGCTGATGAGGCACATCGGGACCCCGATGCCTGGCCGCACGGAGGCCCCCGCATAGAGGAGTCCGTCCACGGTCCTGCTCACGTTGGCGGGCCGCAGGAAAGCGGACTGGGCGAGGGTGTGGGCGAGCCCGAGGGCCCCGCCGCGCCACGCGTTGACGCCCTCGGCGAAGTCTGCCGGGCCGTACGTGCGGCGGACCACGATCCGCTCAGGGAGGTCGGGGATGCCCGCCCAGGCCGCAATCTGGCGCACGGCGGCGTCGGCGACGGCCTCGATGCCGGGGGCACCGGCGCCGTCGACTCCCCCGCGCCCCCACTCCGGCGCCGCCGCAGAGGGGACGAGGACAAAGAGGCTCTCGCAGCCCGGGGGAGCCACCCCGGGGTCGGTCGCGCTCGTGCGGGAGACGTAGACCGAGGTGGCCTCGGCCGGGGCGGCGCCACGGTCGATGCGCTGGAACGTGTCGCGCCAGTCGCCGGTGAAGAAGAGGCTGTGGTGGGCCAGCTGCGGCAGGGGACCCCGCACGCCGAGGCAGGCGAGGACGGCCCCTGGCCCTGGGTCGCGGCGGTCCCACACATGTTCGGGGTGCGTTCTGAGGTCCTCGGGGAGGATCTCCGTCTCGAGGTGGTGCAGGTCCGCAGCGCCCACGACGATCGAGGCGCCCTTGCGGTGCTCGCGGCCGTCGTCGTCGGTCCAGACCACGCCCTCGACCCGGGGCCCGCCCGGCGCGGGTCCTGTGACGATGCGAGTGACGCGGGCACCCGTGCGGATCTGGACGCCCGCGGCCACCGCGAGCCGCACCATGGCGTCCACGAGCGCGGCGAAGCCGCCCTCGGGATAGAGGACGCCCTGGGAGAGGTCGAGATGGCTCATGAGCTGGTAGAGGGCCGGTGCCCGGTACGGCGTGGTGCCGAGGAAGACGGCGGGGTACCCGAGGATCTGCTGCTCCCGCCGGTCGGGGAACCGGCGCGCAATGCGCCCGTGCAACGACTGCCCGAGCATCGCGGCGAGGCGCGGCCCGCGGCGGAGCACGTCCCGGTGGGCGAGGCCGCGCAGGGAGGAGAAGTCGTCGTAGAGGAACCGCTCGAGTGCCACGACGTAGGCGTCCTGGGCGTCATCGAGATAACGGGCGAGCGCCTCACCGGTCCCCGGGCTGAGCGACTCGAAGAGCCCGACGGCGCCCGCGCGACCGGCGGGGACGTCCACGGGCTGGTCATGGCCCTCGAAGAAGACCCGGTATCCGGGGTCAAGGCGCGTGAGCCTCAGCTCGTCTGCTGCGCTGGAGCCCATGAGGCGGAACCAGTGGTCGATCACCTCGGGCATGAGATACCACGAAGGACCGGTGTCGAAGTGGAAGCCACCTGACTCCCAGCGGCCCGCTCGTCCTCCGAGCGTGCCGCTCTGCTCGAGGAGCTGGACGGCGTGGCCGTCTCGCGCAAGCAGGCCAGCCGTCGCGAGGCCGGAGATGCCTCCGCCGATCACCGTCACGGCGAGCGGCTGCCGCGGGCGACCGGGGAGCGGATGGGTCGCGCTGGCCGCGCGCATCTTCGCATGAGGCCGCGTCATGCCGCCCTCCCCTCGGCTTGCGCGGCCGGCCGGTCGCCGTCACGCGCGAAGGCCGGGCCTATTCCGGCGAGTACGGCCGCGGCGAGGCCGAGCTTCACCGCTGCTGGCACGCGAACCCGTCTGGTCACGAGGACGCCCGCCGGGCAGGCTTCAATCCGGTCAGCGAGCTCCGAGAACAGCCCGTAGGCGAGGGCAACAGCCCGACGGGGCCGGGCCGGAAGGACACGGAGGCCGGGGAGGGCCGCGTCGAGGTCGGCCCGGAGATCGGCGAGGAGCATGGATTTCTGCGCCTCGGTGAGACGTGCTGGGTCGACCCCGGGGAAGTAGGCGCGACCAAGCTCGTTGCCGTCCTGGCCGAGGTCGCGCAGGAAGTTGATCTTCTGGAAGGCGGCGCCGAGGCGTCGGGCCGAGTGCTCGAGGCGGGCGCGTTCCGCGGGCAGGACGGCCAGGCCGGACAGGAAGACCCGCAGGCACATCAGGCCTACGACCTCCGCGGACCCGTAGATATAGTCCCCGAGGGAGGCTGCTGAGTGCCCCTGAGGGTCGCAGTCTCGGCGCATGGAGGCAAAGAAGGGCGCGACCAGGTCCGCGCCGATCCCGGCACGCCGTGCCGTCTGCGCGAAGGCGTGCACCATCGGGTTCGTGCTGTAGCCCAACGAGAGCGCGCTCAAGGTCTCCTCCTCGAGCCGGCCGAGCTGGTCCACAATCGCTGCGGCAGTGAGTCCGGCCTCCGCGGCGGCGCCGTCCACGGCCTCGTCGGCCACCCGGACGAGCGCGTACACGTTCTCGATGTCCCGGCGCATCGTGCGATCCAAGAGGCGGCATGCAAGCCCGAACGACGTGGAGTAGCGGCGTATGACGGCGGCCGAGCCCGCCTCGGCGGTGTCCGAGTAGCGCTCGAGGGGTGTGAGCGCCTGCGTATGCATCAGTGCTCCCGGTGCAGGACGTGGTTGCAGATCCGAGTGAGCTCGGACCGCAGGGCAGGGGGGAGATCGCAGCGTCGGGCCTCGTCGAGGGCCTCTGTGGCCAATGTGTGCGCGAGGGTCAGTGCGTGCGTGTCAGCGCCGACCTCGCGGAGGACCGACCGGACGCGGTCGACGCCGGTGTTTCCGTCCTCGGCTCCCCCGGCGAGGTGCCGGGCGACCTCGGGATGGGTTCGCGCATAGGCGGTGAGGACCGTGAGCTTCCGTTCGCGGAGGTCGGAGGTGACGGGCTTGCCTGTCTGGTGCTCGTCGCCAAAGGTGCCGAGGACGTCGTCGATCACCTGGTAGGCGGTTCCGACGAGCATCCCCACACGGGCCACGTCGGCGGCGCGCGCGGCCGGCGCGCCGGCCAGGATCGTGCCGAGACGCAGGGGAGCCGCGAAGGAGTATGCGGCCGTCTTGAGGCGTTCCATTTCGAGAACCTCCTCGAGCGTCCGTCCCGGATCATGGGCCATGAGGACGTCCTCGAGTTCCCCGGCGGCGGCGTCGACGACGGCGGTGTGCATGACCTCCGAGAGCCGCTCGCGGACGTCTGCGTCGAGGGAGGACCGGTCGCAGAGGCGGAAGGCCCCGGCAAGCAGGAGATCGCCGGCGATGACGGCCACGGAAGCGCCCCGGTGGCCCGCCTCCTCCGGTGGAAGCTCGTGGGATGCAGCATCGTCCCTGTAGAGCCCCGAGATGTTCGGACGCCCGCGCCGGACGAAGTCCCGGTCGATCACGTCGTCGTGCACGACGAGGGCCCCGTGGAGAAGCTCGATCGCCGCGCCGAGGGTCGCACAGGCCTGCGGGTCCGTCCCCCCGAACGCGCTGTAGGCGTGGAAGACGAGCTGAGGCCGGACGCGCTTTCCTCCCTCGAGCCCGGTGCCCACTCGTTCCCAGAGTTGACGCACGCTCCCGGTCGACGCCGCCGACCGGGAGGCTGACACCCAGTCGGCCAGGACGCGGTCGACCAGAACCCCCACGTCGTCCCACAGGAGACTCGGGAGCGCGGGAGCCTGCTCGGTTCTCGTAGCGGTCGTTGCGGTTCGCATGCGGACCTCCTGGAAAATCTCGATACCTTGATATCTCACTTATCGAGAAATATGATGGGCGAGATTGGTTCAGAAGTAAAGGCCCACCAGATTCACGCAGGGGAGACAGCGATGGAACAGCCCAGAATCCGGCCCGCACGACAGGCTCCGCCGAGGCTCGCCTCCTCGGTCCTGACGGCCGCCTCGAGCATCGTCGCGCTCACCCTCGCGGCGTGGGGCAGCGGCGCCTTCGGCGGCACGCCGGTCCAGGACGCCGCGGGGGGCTATCTCTCTGCGACCGCGACCCCCGTCTCGCCCGCAGGGTCCGCCTTCTCGATCTGGAGCGCGGTCTACGCGGGCATCTTGGGCTACGCGGTGTGGCAGCTGTTCCCCGCGGCACGGCACAGCCATCGCCAGCGTGCGGTCAGGCCGTGGGCCGCCGCCTCGATGCTCCTCAACGCCGCGTGGCTGTGGGCCGCGCAGATTGCCGATCCAGCTGTGGCCCTGCCAGCCACGATGGTCGTCATGCTCGTGCTGCTGGCCGTTCTGTGCCGCCTCTTCGCGCTCCACCTCGGCACGCGGCACGGGTCCCTCGCCGAGCGGATCCTCTCGGACGGCACCTTCGGCCTCTACCTGGGGTGGATCTGCGTCGCGACGGCTGCGAACGCGGCGGCCCTGATTGCGTTCGTCCTGGGGATCCGACCTGGTGACGCGTCGCCCGCCCTCCCCGCAGGCCTGGCCGCCGGTGTGGTCGCCGTCGTTGTGCTCGCCGTAGCAGCGGGCATCGGAATCGCCCTCGCGCGGACGCGACGCTGGACACCCCTTATCGCGATGGCATGGGGGCTGGCGTGGATCGCCGCGGCGCGTCTCGGTGGACCCCTCACGATGCCCGAGGTAGGAGTCGTCGCGGCGGCGGCGGGCGCCGTCGTGCTCGGTGCGGGCGTGGCAGTCCGGCTCCGCTCCGGGCAGCGCCGTCCGGTGCCACCCCGGACAAGGCAGGCGCACGCATGAGCAGGCTCATCGCGGTCACGGGCGCTACCGGCTATATCGGCGGGCGGCTCGTGCCCCGTCTCCTCGCGACGGGGAACCGAGTCCGCGTCCTGACCCGGGACGCCTCCAAGCTCCGCGACGTGCCGTGGGGGCGCGACGTCGAGGTGGTCACCGGGAGCCTCGACGACGCCGCGGCCCCCGCGTCGCTGTGCGAGGGCGCCGCGGTCGTCTACTACCTCGTGCACTCCATGGGCGCCCACGCCGGAGAAGACTTCCCCGCCCGCGAGCGCGCCTGCGCCGAGGTCCTCGGGCAGGCGGCGCGCGCGGCGCGTGTCCAGCGCATCGTCTACCTGAGCGGACTCAATCCCGGCACGGCGCTGAGCCGGCACCTCGCCTCGCGCTCCGAGGTCGGACGCATCCTCCTGGGGTCCGAGGTGCCCACCGCGGTGCTGCAGGCGGGCCTCGTGATCGGGTCCGGATCGGCGAGCTTCGAGATGGTCCGCCACCTCACCGACGTCCTCCCGCTCATGCCGGCGCCGCGCTGGGTGCTCAACCGGGTCCAGCCAATCGCTGTCCGGGACGCACTCTACTTCCTCGAAGCGGCCGCCGACCTTCCGCACGGTGTCAATCGCACCTTCGACATCGGCGGCCCTGACGTGCTCACCTACGCGGCCATGATGCGGGGCTACGCGCGTGCCGCCGGCCTGCGGAAGCCCTTGGTGCTGGCCCTCCCGGTGCTCACACCGTGGCTGGCCGCCCAGTGGGTCAACCTGGTCACGCCCATTCCGCGCTCCCTCGCAGTCCCACTCGTCGAGTCGCTGCAGAATGACTGCGTGGTTCGGGAGCACGATATCGACCAGTTCATTGCGCCGCCGCCGGGCGGACTGACCACGTACGTGCGCGCCGTCGAGCTCGCCCTGGGGAAGATCGCGCGGGGCGAGGTCGAGACCACCTGGGCCAGCTCGTCTCCGCTGGACGCTCCGGGCGACCCCCTCCCGAGCGACCCCCGCTGGTCCGGCGGCACCGTGTACACCGACGTGCGCACGGAGAGCTCGACGGCGCCTCCCGAGCGGCTCTGGGACGTGGTCGAGGGCATCGGCGGGGAAAACGGGTGGTACTCGTTCCCCCTCGCGTGGGCAGTGCGCGGATGGATCGACAAGCTTGCGGGCGGGGTCGGCCTGAGGCGTGGACGCCGGCATCCGCGGCGACTGCAACTCGGAGAGGCCCTCGACTGGTGGCGAGTCGAGGCCCTTGAGAGGGGACGACTCCTCCGCCTTCGCGCGGAGATGCGCGTCCCGGGCCGCGCGTGGCTTGAGATGAACGTGGAGCCCACGGAACGCGGGAGCTCGTACTCGCAGCGGGCCGTGTTCGTCCCGCACGGATTGGCCGGTCGCCTGTACTGGCTCTCCGTCCTCCCCTTCCATGGGGTGATCTTCCGTGGTATGGCCTCACGGATCACCGCCGCGGCGGAGGCTGCGGCTAGGATCACGGCCGCCTCCGCCCCGGCACCATCCGACACCCCACAGAGAGGACTTCCTTGATGGCTCTGCGCCGTGGTCTCCGCTGGGCAGTCCCGCTGCTCCTCGTGATCGTCTGGCTCGCCCTGGCCGGGGTCGGCGGGCCGACCTTCGGCCAGCTCTCCTCCGTGTCGAGCAATGACCAGGCCACCTTCCTCCCTGCGAGCGCAGAATCCACGGAGGTGCGTGCCTGGCAGGAGAAGTTCACGGCATCGAACGCGATTCCCGCGATCGTCGTCGTGGAGAAGGACGGCGCGCTCTCCCCGACCGACCTGGCTGCGCTAGCCCCCCTCGCGGCAAGGCTCGGCTCGGTGGAGGGCGTTGCCCCAACCGCCGCCAGCGCCAAGTCGAGCGTCGTGGGGCCGATCCCCGCCGCGGACGGGCGGGCGGCCGAGTTCGTGGTCCCGATCGCGGACAGCGGCCGGCTGCGCGCCGTCGCCGCCGACCTGCGATCCGCTGCCAGCGGGCTGCCGGACGGCCTGCGCGCGTACGTCACCGGGCCGGCCGGGCTGACCGCGGACCTCGTCTCGGCATTCGGCGGGATCGACGGGATCCTGCTGCTCGTGGCGGTCGGGGCGGTGTTCATCATCCTCGCACTCGTGTACCGCTCCGTGGTGCTGCCCTTCGTCGTCCTGTTCTCCGCGGTCGCGGCCCTGTGCGGGGCCGTCCTCGCGATCTACTGGCTCGCCCGGGCCGGCTGGATCACGCTGAACGGGCAGAGCCAGGGCATCCTCTCCATCCTCGTGATAGGCGCGGCGACTGACTACGCCCTCCTCCTCGTGGCCCGGTTCCGCGAGGCGCTGCACGAGGTCGAGTCCCGCTGGGCCGCGATGCGGCGCGCGTGGCGGGCGGCGTTCGAGCCGATCCTCGCCTCGGGCGCCACGGTGATCCTCGCCCTCCTGTGCCTCCTGTTCTCGGATCTGAACTCCAACCGGAGCCTCGGGCCGATCGCGGCGGTGGGCATCGGGTTCTCCCTGCTGTCCGCGTTGACGTTCCTCCCGGCGCTGCTCGTTCTGTTCGGCCGTGCGGCGTTCTGGCCGCTGCGGCCCACGCACGACGCCGGCCACTCGCCTGCGCGGCATACCGCACCGAGCATCTGGGCTCCTGACGCCGCTGGCGGTGCGCCCGGACTCGAGGGCGTCCGCGGCCTGTGGCGGCGCGTCGGCACGCTCATCGCCCACCGGCCCCGCACGACGTGGGTCGCGGCGCTCGTGCTCCTTGCGGCGTGCGCGGCCGGCCTGCCGCAGCTCAAGGCCAACGGGGTCGAGCAGACGCAGCTCGTGCTCACGGCCACGGACTCCGTGGCCGGCCAGGAGGCGCTCGCACGGCATTTCGACGCGGGCTCCGGGAGTCCCGTCGTGGTGATTGCGGCGCAGGACCGGGCCGACGCCGTGCTCGCGGAGGTCCAGGCGACACCCGGCGTGGGCTCCGCGACGGTCTACAGCGGCGCGGCAGGCGCGCCGGGCGCCCCGGCGAGCGCGCCTGCTGTGCGCGACGGTCGGGTGCTCATCAACGCAGTCCTGAACCACCAGCCCGACTCCGCCGAGGCCGAGCGCACGGTGACGGACCTCCGCGAGAGGCTACGCGCCGTCGACCCCCAAGCCCTCGTCGGCGGAGTCACCGCGATCGCCCTGGACACCAACGTCACCGCTCAAGCCGACCTGCGCAGGATCATCCCCCTCGTGCTCGGGGTGATCTTGGTCGTGCTGATCCTGCTTCTGCGCTCGCTCGTCGCACCGCTGATCCTCATCGGCTCCGTGGTCCTCTCCTACGCGGCCGCCCTCGGGGTGTCCGCGCTCGTGTTCAACCACGTCCTCGGGTTCCCGGGCGCGGACGCGGCCGTGCCCCTGTTCGGTTTCGTGTTCCTCGTCGCGCTCGGGGTCGACTACAACATCTTCCTCATGACCCGCGTGCGGGAGGAGTCCCTCGCCCACGGAACCCGCCCCGGGATCCTCCGCGGCCTCGCCCTCACCGGCGGGGTCATCACCTCCGCAGGTGTGGTCCTCGCCGCGACGTTCGCAGCCCTGGCCGTGATCCCGATCCTGTTCCTCGTCCAGATCGCGTTCATCGTCGCGTTCGGCGTCCTGCTGGACACCGTCGTCGTCCGGTCGCTGCTCGTCCCGGCGGCGGCGTACGACCTCGGGCGCCGGCTCTGGTGGCCATCGCGACTCGGACGCAGTGAGGACCGGACCCCACCCCAGAACGAACCGGAGAAGTCGACGGCGCCGGCCGGGACTGCGCGAACTCCGAGTCTTGCCCCAGACTGACTCCACCAGCCGCAGGCAGCTGGGCCGTCGGACCTCGCGGTGACAGCGGCGATTGGAGTACCCCTAGGGGTATCTGCAATACTCGGTAGGGTATTCACCGTTCACCCACCGAGAGGATTCCATGACCTCCGATAAGGCCTCGGCCGAGAACTCGTCCCCGACCGTGACCTCCCTGGAACCCGCCACGCTGCGAGAGTGGTTCCAGAAGCATGAAGATCTCATGGTGATCGACGTCCGGTCGGCCGCCGAGTTCGAATCCATGCACATCCGCGGCTCCTACAACGTCCCCCTCCCGCTGCTCTCGGAGCACACCGAGGAGCTCGCCGCCCGGCTCGGAAGCCGCGTCGTCCTCGTCTGCCATTCCGGGGTGCGTGCAGAGCAGGCCCGCCAACGGCTCGCCACGGCGGGCATCAACGCCGCGTACGTCCTGACCGGAGGGGCCCCCGGCTTCGCCGCCGCCGGCGGCGACGTGGTCCGAGGCAAGAGCCGGTGGGATCTGGAGCGTCAGGTCCGCCTGGCGGCCGGCTCGCTCGTGGTGCTGGGCCTGGCAGGCGGCCGGTTCGTCTCCCCCAAGATCCGGATGCTTGCCGGTGCCATCGGCGGCGGGCTCGCCGTCTCAGCGGCCACGAATACGTGCGCCATGGGCAAGGCCATCTCGGCGATGCCGTGGAACAAGGCCGCCACCGAGCCGACCAAGGAGAGCGCGATCCTGCAGCTCCCGAACCCCGCCCTCGCGCCCGGAGAGGCAACGGCGGCATGATCGCCGCCCTCGCGCTGGGGCTCATCGTCGGGATCGTGCTCGGCGTGGTCGGGGGTGGCGGATCGATCATCGCCGTGCCCGCCCTCGTCTACGGCGTCGGCATGAGCCCCGCCGAGGCCATCCCGACCTCGCTGCTCGTGGTCGGCGCGTCGTCCCTGGCGGCCCTGCTGCCGCGGTTCAAGGAGGGCCTGAACTGGCCCGTCGTGGCGCTGGTCGGCGCGGCCGGCATCCCTGCCGCGTGGGGCGGCGCAGCCGTCGGCAGGCTCCTGGACCCGAACATGCTCATGCTTGCCTTCGCGGCCATCATGGTGATCGCCGGGATCCGGATGCTCGTGCGCACCAAGGAGAGCGAGGGCTCGTGCAGCACAGGGCCCACCCGGGCCTTCCGCTCGTGCGCCCCCAAGGCGGTCGCGGTCGGCGTGCTCGTGGGGTTCCTGACGGGGCTGCTCGGCGTGGGCGGCGGATTCCTCATCACCCCCGCGCTGACGATCCTGCTTGGCCTGCGCATGAAGGAGGCTGTCGGAACCTCGCTGGCGATCATCGTCATCAACTCCGCCGCCGGCTTCAGCGCCCACGCGGCCGGATACACCATTGACTGGGTCCCCGTCCTGGCCTTTGCCGTCCCCGCGATTGTCGGCTCCATCGTTGCCGCCCGCTTGGCCCGCCGCCTCAGGGACCACCATGTTCGCATCTCCTTCGCCATGCTGATCTTCGCCGTCGCCGCCTGGGTGACGGTGGGCACGGTGACCGCCTGACTCAGACTGGCCCCTCGACTTGCCGGAAATACCCCCGGGGTATAAGCTCGAGTCATCAAGCACCGGCGCCCACCCCTCGGGCAGCAGCCGACGAGCCACCACCATCCCGCATATCTCCTAGGAGGAACCCAATGCTCCTCGAGCGCATCTACGATGAAGACCTCGCCCAGGCCAGCTACCTGATCGGCTGCCAGGCCAAGGGTGAGGCCCTGGTCGTCGACCCCCGCCGCGACATCGCCGTCTATCAGGCCCTCGCCGCCAAGAACGGCATGAAGATCACGGCGGTCACCGAGACCCACATCCACGCGGACTACCTCTCCGGCACCCGGGAGCTGGCCGCGGCGACCGGCGCCACGATGTACGTCTCCGGTGAGGGCGGCCCCGACTGGCAGTACGGCTTCGACGCCGAGCGCCTGCACGACGGCGAGAAGATCACCCTCGGCAACATCACGGTCGAGGCCCTGCACACCCCGGGCCACACGCCCGAGCACCTGTCCTTCCTCATCACGGACGGCGCCTTCTCCCAGCAGGCCGGCTACCTGCTCTCCGGCGACTTCGTCTTCTCCGGCGATCTGGGCCGCCCAGACCTCCTCGACGAGGCGGCCGGGGGCGTGAATACCCGCTTCGAGGGTGCCAAGCAGCTCTTCGCCAGCCTGCGGGACAAGTTCCTGACCCTGCCGGACTACGTTCAGGTCCACCCGGGCCACGGCGCCGGCAGCGCCTGCGGCAAGGCCCTGGGCGCGATCCCCTCCTCGACCGTCGGCTACGAGCGCCTCTACGCCTGGTGGGCCCCCTACCTGGCGGCCAACGATGAGCAGGGATTCATCGACGAGCTCCTCGACGGCCAGCCGGACGCGCACGCCTACTTCGCCCGCATGAAGCGGCAGAACAAGCAGGGCCCGGCCGTCATGGGCGAGCGCCCCGAGCTGGCGGAACTCGACCAGGCATCCGTCGCGGAGGACCTCGCCAAGGACACGGTCACGTTCGTGGACACCCGGTCCAACGCCGAGGTCCACGAGGGCACCGTCGCGCGGTCCCTGAACATCCCCGCGGGCAAGTCCGTGGCGAGCTTCGGCGCCTGGGTCGTGAACCCCGAGACCGACGCGAACCCGCTCGTGCTGCTGGCCGGTGACCAGGAGCAGGCCCAGGAGATGTGGGACCACCTCGTCCGCGTCGGCATCGACAACGTGGCGGGCTACGTGACCGGCCTCGAGGGACTGCCCATGGTCACCCCGAAGCTCATCCAGCCCTCCGAGCTGGCGAACTTCGACGCCGCCATGGTGCTCGATGTCCGCAACCGCACCGAGCACGCCGCGGGCCACGTCCCCGGCTCCTACCAGCTCAGCGGCGGCCGCGTCATGTGGCACCTGGACGAGCTCCCCTCCGAGGGGACCATCGTGAGCTACTGCCAGAGCGGGGTCCGCAACTCCGTGGCGGCCAGCGGCCTGCGCCGCGCCGGCTACGACGTCGTCGAGCTCGACGGCAGCTACCTGGCGTGGCTCGACCACGAGAAGTCGGCCGCAGCCGCCCGCTGAGCCGGTCCCACTCCTCGGCCCCGAACCAACACCCGCACCCTGAGCGATCGGCGGCGGACCCGGAGAACCCGGGCCGCCGCCGTCGTGCGTCCAAGTCCAAGGAGCGCAATGCGACCCGGCAGCAAGCCTTCCCCCCGGCCGCAGGGGGCTCAGACCGCCATCAGCCTCGGCCTGCGGCAGAATGCGGCGCAGTTCATGCTGCTCGTGGCCGTCAACGCGCTCGTGGGCGGGACCCTCGGCCAGGAGCGCACCGTCCTGCCCCTGCTGGCCGGCACGGTGTTCCACCTCGACCAGTACACGTCCGCGCTCACCTACATCCTCGCGTTCGGGCTGGCCAAGGCCGCCACCAACTACCTCGCCGGAACTCTCTCTGACCGGTACGGCCGCAAGCCGGTCCTCGTGGCCGGCTGGCTCGTTGCCCTGCCCGTGCCCCTCCTCCTGATCTTCGGTGACTCGTGGGGATGGATTGTCGTGGCCAACCTCATCCTGGGCGTGAGCCAGGGACTGACATGGTCCACCACGGTCGTGATGAAGATGGACCTCGTGGGCCCGCAGCGCCGCGGCCTGGCGATGGGGCTCAATGAGGCCGCCGGCTACCTCGGCGTGGCAGGCACCGCTCTGGCCACCGGGTACATCGCCTCGACCTACGGGCTGCGCCCCGGCCCGTTCCTGCTCGGCGCCGCCTTCATCGCGATCGGCCTCGGCCTCTCCGCGCTCACGGTGCGCGAAACCCACCACCACGCCAGGACCGAGGCCGCCGCCCACGTGCCGACCCTTCCCGGAGGCCACGCGGGCCTGAGCGACCGGGAGGTCTTCGCGCTCACGAGCTTCAAGGACAGGTCGCTGTCCGCGGTCAGCCAGGCCGGCATGGTCAACAACCTCAACGACGGGCTGGCCTGGGGCCTCTTCCCTGTGCTGTTCGCCGCCGCCGGCCTCAGCCTCGACAAGATCGGCGTGCTGGCGGCCGTCTACCCGGCCGTGTGGGGCGCCGGCCAGCTCGTCACGGGCGCACTCTCCGACAGGTACGGGCGCAAGCCGCTGATCGCCGGAGGCATGCTGGTGCAGGGCGCGGCGCTGGCCCTGATCGCCGTAGCGAGCAGCTTCGGCCCCTGGCTGGCCGGGGTCATCCTGCTCGGCGCGGGCACCGCCATGGTCTACCCCACCCTGCTCGCCGCGATCGGCGACGTGGCGCACCCCTCGTGGCGTGCCCGCTCGGTCGGCATCTACAGGCTGTGGCGCGACGGCGGGTTCGCGGTGGGCGCCCTCCTCTCCGGTCTGATCGCCGACGCCTGCGGCGTGCCCACGGCCGTCGGCGTGGTCGCCGCGATCACCGCGGCCTCGGGCATCGTGGTGGCCCTGCGGATGAGGGGCGGCGACCACCGGCCCGCGCCCACGACGACGGCCTCGGCGCCCGAGCGGGGCTGACGGCAGGTGGCGCGCCGATCGCGCACGATGGGGCATGCCTCGCCCGCCCTCCAGGTCAGAGGTACTTCCAGGACCGGATGACGTTCAGCGAGCCGTTTCCGTCCCACCACACGTCGACCCGGTTGGCCGCGAAGGCCACTTGGACGACGCCCTGCTCGTCCCCGGGTTCGGAGACGAGACCTGCGCGCCACGCCGCGCCGTCGTAGGCCCAGAGCGCTGCGGGTCCGCCCGAGAAGTAGTGGTCGAGGACGAGGTAGTGGGTCGTCGCGTTCCCGCCCGTACCGGCAGGTGCTGCGGCCGGGGTCGGCCTCTTCGCGGGGGCGGAGCCAGGCTCGGGCGGCACCTCCGGCGCGGATGCGGACGACGGCGCCCGCGCGGCACGGGCTGCGGCGTCGAGTTCGTCGACGATCTTCTCGGTTGGCTCTTCCACGGTGTGCTCCTTGGTGAGTGTGCTGCGGTGGCGAAGCAGGTGCGGTGGGGGCGGGGGCCCTAGCGCGGGGACTTCCAGCCCCGCGCGGTGACGAGTCCGGTGGAATCCCACCAGACGTCGACGGCGTCGGCGGAGAACAGGTCCTGCGAGATGCCGACGAGCTCGTTCCGGCCGATCAGGCGCCCCCGCCACGCACCGTTCACGTAGGCCCACAGCGCGCCGTCCTGACTCGGCGTCCACGTGTCCACGACGACGTACGCGGCGCGGCCGGAGCCGAGCCCCACCGTGACGGGGACGGGCGCGGAGGCGATCCCGTTCGCGATGACGCTGAGCTCGTACGGGCCCAAGTCCAGGTCGTTCGGGACCGTGAACTGGGTCGAGACGATGGCTGCACCCGTCGCCACGCCCATGGTGGAGTGATTGGCGCTCTTGAGGTAGCGGACCTTGCCGGAGTGGGCGGCCGTGACCCTGACGAGGGGGTAGTTCGTGGCCATCTGCGCGTCATCCCCGTAGCTCACGGCCTGCGAGAGTCCGTTGAGCTGGGTGCCGGTGAGGGTGTACGTGCCGTCGATCCCGAGGCTCGTGGGGACCGAGGCGATCGTCGGCGCCCACGAGGGGTCACCGCCCGGGTCCGGCTGGTACAGGTGGAGCGCAGCGGTCTGGGCTCCGTAGAGGACCTCGCCTGTGGGCAGGAGCAGCATGCGGCCCTGGTAGATCCGCTGATCGGCATTCGGCGGGTCGGGGACGCGCGTGAGGTTGGTGCCGTCGAACTCGAAGAACATCGTGGGCTGCGGCCAGTCGTTTGCGCCGTCGCCCGCGGGGCCGGCCACGCACAGGACGCGCCCGTTGGGCAGGAGGGCGGCCGGGGCATCCTTGGCCTTGAGCAGCCGGCCCTGGCCATCGGCCGGGAAATCCGGTCCGGCCGCCCACGAGCCCGTTCCGATTGAGTCGCCCGAGGGCGTGTAGAGGGCGGTGTGGCCGGTCGCCCCGGTGCAGAAGACTCGCCCGTCTGCCATGAGCAGGGCCGGTCCGATCTCGATTGAGGAGGCCTGGACGAGCTCGACGGGCGTCTGGCCCGCGCTGATCCAGGATCCGCTCGAGGGGATGTAGCGCTCCGCGTGAGGATGGTTGGCGCAGCTGACGGTCACGACCGAGCCGTCCGGCAGGAGTGTCCATGTCTCCTCGTTGGAGCGGGCGGCCATGTTCCCCGTCGCGGTCCAGGCCTTGGTGGTCGGGTCGTAGACGGAGGTCCGGGAGTCGATGAGGTTCCCGGCGATGATCCGCCCGTCGGCGAGCATCGCTGACGCGGCGTCTCCGATCTCGCCCCATCCCGGAGTGCCGATAGACGTCCAGGTGTCAGTCGCGGGGTCGTAGACCTCGGCGACGTCCGCGTCGGCGCCCGCGTCGCTGTCTTCGCCGCCGGCCACGAAGACACGCCCGTCCCGGAGCACCGCCGAGGCATAGTAGAGGCGCGAGTTATGCATGTCGGCCAGCTGCGACCAGGTTCCGTGCACGTAGCTGCCGGAGGCGTCCGGCGTGAGTCGCCACCAGCTCTTCGAGTCGCCCGACTGGCACATGACTGAGCCATCGGTGAGCAGGAGCATCGTTCCCACCGGGAACGTTGGCTGGTGCGTGAGAGCCACCCATGATGCCATGGCTGCCCTTTCGACGCGGCGGCCCGAAGCCGCCCAGACTGAAGAAGACCCGCGGGGGCGGGAGGGGTCTCCAACCGAACGCTGCGCATTCCTGTCCGGCTTCGGCTGGTGCCGCCGGCCTGGACGCTGGTGGTCGAGACCGGACTCGTCAATTTCTCATTCGATTTTATTAATTCGGCCGCGTCACTGTCAAGCGCGCGGCCCACGGGGGCCAGTGCCCGAGGACACGAAGATGCTTGAACCAAACACGTCGGGGAATGCCTCGGCCAGCCCGGGCTCGCCGTTCAACGAGCCCGGGATCAACACCACCGCCGGCGGCACCGGGGGCCAGCACTACAACGCGGCGAATTCGCAGTACGACGTCGCATGCTTCCAGCAGTCCATGCACTGAGAGGACCACCGAGTGAGGGGCCCGGCCCCGTCCCGGACGCCCCCGACGGACCCGCACCGGGCAACAGGAGCCGGACCTCCCCCGCACTACTCCGCCGTCTGCTTGGCCCAGAGGTTGACGCCAGATTCCACCGCGTGCTGGTCGATGGCGTTGAGCTCCTCCTGCGTCAGCGGCGGCCCGGCAAGCGCATCGAGGTTCGCATCCAGCTGCTCGACCGAGGAAGCACCGATCACCGCCGAGGTGACCCGCGGATCGCGCAGCGCCCACTGCAGCGCGAGCTGCGCGAGCTTCTGCCCCCGGGCGGCAGCGATCTCGTTGAGTCTCCGCACGTGCCCGAGGGTGCGCTCGTCGAGGTGGTCGGCCTTGATGGTCGAGCCGGCGCGGGCGGCCCGGGAGTCCTCGGGGATCCCGCCCAGGTACCGGTCCGTGAGCACGCCCTGGGCCAGCGCGGTGAAGACGATGCAGCCCATACCCTGGGCGTCCAGCTCGTCGAGCAGGTCCGCCTCGATCCAGCGGTTGAGCATCGAGTAGGACGGCTGGTGGATGAGCAGCGGGGTGCCGAGGTCACGCGCGATCTCTGCGGCCTCGCGGGTCTTGGCCGCCGAGTACGACGAGATCCCCACATACAGCGCCCGCCCGGACCGCACGGCGGTATCGAGCGCCATCATGGTCTCCTCGACGGGCGTCTCAGCGTCGAAGCGGTGGCTGTAGAAGATGTCCACATAGTCGAGGCCGAGCCGCTTGAGCGACTGGTCGAGGCTCGCGAGCACGTACTTCCGCGACCCGCCGCCCTGCCCGTACGGGCCCGGCCACATGTCGTAGCCGGCCTTGGTGGAGATGACGAGCTCGTCCCGGTACTGCGCGAAGTCCTCCCGCAGGTACCGGCCCATGTTCTCCTCGGCCCGGCCGTATGGGGGGCCGTAGTTGTTCGCGAGGTCGAAGTGCGTCACGCCGCGGTCGAACGCCCGCTGCAGGATGGCCCGTTGGGTCACCTCCGGGCGGTCGGTGCCGAAGTTCTGCCACAGCCCGAGCGAGAGGGCGGGCAGCTTGAGCCCGCTCCGCCCGGTGTGGCGGTACTCCATGCTCTCGTAGCGGTCATCGGCGGCTTCGTACGTCATGTGGCATCCTTCTGCGCTCGGGGTCCCCGCAAAATCTACAGAAGAAAGCGCATTCCCGGCTAGTGCTCCCCGCCGCCCGACCTCCGCGTCCCCGACGGAGCGGTCGGCCGCACCTCCCGCGAAATGATGGGTTGAGCAGGGTGCGGAGGCTCTGCACCCTGCTCAGGTCAACATTTCGCGAAGTGGGGGGCGAGCTGGGTCAGCGGGCCGTACTCGCGCGCACGACGACGCGCCCCACCGCCGGGGGCAGCGCACCGCCGTGGGACCCGGCGCCGCGCGATCCGGCGCTGCGGGCCCCCGTATGGCCGGAGGCGAGGGCGGCCGACGCCGCGTCGTGCCCCATCTGCTCGAGGTCGAGGTGCACGGTCGTGAGCTCCGGGACGAAGTCGGCGAGGGTGTCGATGTCGTCGAACCCGGCGATGCCGTAGTCGTCCGGGGCGCTCAGCCCGCGGGCGCGCAGGCCCGCGACGGCCCCCATGGCCATCCGGTCGTTGACGGCGAAGACGCACAGCCGCTCCCCCGCCGCGCCGCCGTCCCCGGATCCCGACCCGGCGAGCGCCTCGAGCGCCTCGGCAGCCCCGAACCCGCCGGCTCGGTTGAAGGCCGCCCGCAGGACCTCCGCCTCCGGGGCGCCGACCTCGCGCAGGCCGCGCCGGAAGCCGGCGAGCCGGAGGTCGGACGTCACGAGGCCCTCGGGCCCGGCCACCACGGCGAACCGCGACCAGCCGGCCCCGACGAGCTCCCGCGCCAAGTCCGCGGCCAGCGCCTCGTTCGGGATCTCGAGCACCTGCGCCCCCGAGCCCGGCCCAGACTCGGCCCCCGCGCCGGGCGAGCCCGGCTGGGGCGGCGCGTCACCGCCGTCGTGCGTCGGGGGGAGCAGCGGCGAGCCGACCATGACCACCGTGCCGCCGTTCTCCTCGTAGCGCGCGGCGGCGTGGGCGAGGGCGTCGTTGTCCGCCGAGTCGGCCTCTCGGAGGGAGCGGGATCCGGCCATGACGATCGCGTCGGTGCGGCGGGAGGCGAAGGCCTCGACGGCGTCGCGCTCCTCGGCGGGGGTGCCCTCGGTGCTGATGAGCAGGAGGGTCTTGCCGTGTGCACGGGCCGCGGCCTGGACGCCGCGGGCAATCGAGGAGAAGTACGGGTCGGCGATGTCGTGCACCACGAGGCCGAGCAGGCCGGAGCTCGAGCGCGCGAGCGCCTGGGCCTGGGCGTTGGGGATGTAGCCGAGGGCGGCGGCGGCCGCGCGGACCCGCTCGGCGATCTCCGCGGCGGGCGTGCGGGCGGACCCGTTGAGCACGCGGGACGCCGTGGCGGGCGAGACCCCCGCCTCGCGGGCGACGTCGCTGAGCTTCACCGCGGCCATGGAACCTCCCCCTGTGAGTGCCGAGTATCGGCTATGCCGATTATGGCATTCCGGGGCCCCAATCGGAATGCGCTTGCCAACTGGCGTGGCGCACGTCATAGTGGGTGATGGGAATGCGCTTTCCAACCGAGACGGACCACCAACGAAGGAGGCGGCCTTGACCGCGACCCCCCAGGTTGACACGACCCAGCCGAAGACCCTGCGGATCGCCATGAACGGCATCACCGGCCGCATGGGCTACCGCCAGCACCTGCTCCGCTCCATCCTGCCGATCCGCGACGCCGGCGGCATCCTCCTCGCGGACGGCACCCGCGTCCAGGTCGAGCCGATCCTCGTGGGCCGCAACGAGGCCAAGCTCCGCGAAATCGCCGAGGAGCACAAGGTCGCCGAGTGGTCCACGGACCTCGACGCGCTCATCGACGACCCGACCGTGGACATCGTCTTCGACGCCTCCATGACGAGCCTGCGCGCCGAGACGCTCCGCAAGGCCATGCGCGCCGGCAAGCACGTCTTCACCGAGAAGCCCACGGCGGAGACCCTCGAGGAGGCCATCGAGCTCGCGCGGATCGGCAAAGAGACCGGCGTGACCGCGGGCGTGGTCCACGACAAGCTCTACCTCCCGGGCCTCGTGAAGCTGCGCCGCCTCGTCGACGAGGGCTTCTTCGGCCGCATCCTCTCGATCCGCGGCGAGTTCGGCTACTGGGTCTTCGAGGGGGACGTCCAGCCTGCCCAGCGCCCGTCATGGAACTACCGCAAGGAGGACGGCGGCGGCATGACCACGGACATGTTCTGCCACTGGAACTACGTCCTCGAGGGCATCATCGGCAAGGTCAAGAGCGTCAACGCGCTCACCGCCACCCACATCCCGGCCCGCTGGGACGAGCAGGGCAACGAGTACGAGGCCACCGCGGACGACGCCGCGTACGGCATCTTCGAGCTCGAGACCCCCGGCGGCGACCCCGTGGTCGGCCAGATCAACTCCTCGTGGGCCGTGCGCGTCTACCGCGACGAGCTCGTCGAGTTCCAGGTGGACGGCACGCACGGCTCCGCGGTCGCGGGCCTGCGCAAGTGCGTCGCGCAGCAGCGCGCCCACACCCCCAAGCCGGTCTGGAACCCGGACCTGCCGGTGACCGAGCCGTTCCGCGACCAGTGGCTCGAGGTGCCCGCGAACGCGGACCTCGACAACGGCTTCAAGCTGCAGTGGGAGGAGTTCCTCGGTGACGTGCTCGCCGGCCGCGAGCACCGCTACGGCCTCCTCTCCGCCGCGCGCGGCGTGCAGCTCGCAGAGCTCGGTCTGCGGTCCAACGACGAGCGCCGCACTCTCGACATCCCGGAGATCACCCTGTGAACGCGGCGACCGGGATCGCGCGGCGCGCGCAGGAGACGGAGACGCCCGGGCGTGCACCCGCCGTCGTGCTTCCCGCGCACGACGGCGGCACGCGCCTCCATGTGCTCGCCCCGGCTCGGGCGTGGGCCCGCCCCGAGGCGCCGTTCGCGGCGCGGAAGGTGTACGCGGCGGCGCACGTGATCCCGGCGGTGACCGGGGACAATACGCCCGGAGCGCCGGCCGAGATCGACTGGGACGCCACGCTGGACTTCAGGCACGAGCTGTGGTCCTACGGGCTGGGCGTGGCGGACGCGATGGACACCGCGCAGCGCGGCATGGGCCTGGACTGGGCCGCGACGCGCGAGCTCATCCGGCGGGTCGGGGCGGAAGCAGCCCGCGTGGCAGCGTCCGGCGCCGTCCCGGCCGTGGCCGGGCTCTCCGTGCGTGACCTGGTCGCGTGCGGCGCCGGCACTGACCAGCTGGACCTCGCGGCCGTGCCGGCCGGGCCCGCCGGCGTCGAGCTCTCGCTCAAGGCGTACCGCGAACAGCTCGCTGTGGTCGAGGGGGCCGGGCCGAAGGTGATCCTCATGGCCTCGCGCGCCCTCGCCAAGGCCGCGGCCGGGCCCGACGACTACCTGCGGGTGTACGGGACCCTGCTGGAGGAGGCGCGCAAGCCGGTGATCCTGCACTGGCTCGGGACCATGTTCGATCCGGCGCTGGCCGGCTACTGGGGCTCCGAGGATGTCGCCGCGGCGACCGAGACGTTCCTCGAGCTCATCCGCGCGCACGCCCACAAGGTGGACGGCGTCAAGGTCTCGCTCCTGGACGCCGCCCACGAGGTAGCGCTCCGCGCCGTCCTGCCCGAGGGCGTCCGGCTCTACACCGGGGACGACTTCAACTACCCCGAGCTCATCGACGGGGACGGCTCGCTCCACTCCGATGCGCTTCTGGGCATCTTCGCGGCGATCTACCCCGCGGCGTCGGCGGCCCTGCAGGCGTACGACGCCGGCGACCCAGCCGGCGCCCGGAGCGTCCTCGACTCCACGCGCGAGCTCGGGCTGCACATCTTCAGCGCGCCGACCGTCTACTACAAGACCGGGATCGCATTCCTGGCCTGGCTCAACGGGCATCAGGCGGGGTTCCAGATGGTGGGCGGGCTGCACTCCGGGCGGAGCGTGCCTCACCTCGTGCGGGTGTTCGAGCTCGCGGACGCCGCGGGCCTCCTGCTCGACCCGGAGCTCGCCGCCCGGCGCATGTCCGCCTTCCTCGAGGTGAACGGAGTCCCCCAGTGACTGCGGGCGGCGTGGGCCGGGGAGAGGTGGCCCCCGGCGCCGAGCGGCTCTCGCTCAACAGCGCCACGACCAAGAAGTGGACCCTGCGCGAGGCCGTGGACGGGTGCGTCCGGGCCGGGATCGGCGCGATCGGGCCGTGGCGCGACCGCGTGGCAGAGGCCGGGCTCGCCGAGGCCGTGGCGATGATTCGGGCCGCCGGGCTCGAGGTGTCCTCGCTGTGCCGCGGCGGGTTCCTCACAGCGGCCGACGCCGGCGGGCAGGCCGCCGCCCTCGCCGACAACCGCACCGCCGTGCTCGAGGCCGAGGCTCTCGGCACGCGGGACCTGTACCTCGTGGTGGGCGGGCTCACCGGGGGGTCGAAGGACGTCGTCGCGGCGCGGCAGCGGATCGCGGACCGGCTCGGGGAGCTCGCGCCGTTCGCTCACGAGCACGGCGTCCGGCTCGTCCTCGAGCCTCTGCACCCCATGTACGCGGCGGACCGGGCGCTCATCTCGACCCTCGGCCAGGCGCTGGACCTCGCCTCGCCGTTCTCCCCGGAGGACGTCGGGGTGGCCGTGGACACGTTCCACGTGTGGTGGGACCCGGAGCTGCGCGAGCAGATCGCCCGCGCGGGCCGCGAGCGGCGTCTGGCCTCGTACCAGGTGTGCGACTTCAACCTCCCGATCGCCGCAGACGCCCTGCTCTCCCGCGGCATGATGGGCGACGGCGTGATCGACTTCCCGACCATCACGTCCTGGGTGCGGGACGCGGGGTACACGGGGCTCATCGAGGTGGAGATCTTCAACCAGGAGATCTGGGACGGGGACAACGACGCGACGCTCGAGACGATGAAGGAGCGCTACGCGAAGCTCGTGCTGCCCTTCGCGTAGGGCCGGGCGCACGACGGCGGGCCCCACCCGCCGTCGTGCGCCCGTCGTTGCGCGCCTCCTGGCCGCCGAGATTCTTAGAGATCTCTGAGACGGCGCGGGCACCATGGGACGCATGGCCCTTCCCGGATCGCCCGTGCCCGCAGACACCGCCCGCCGCCCGCGCTGGGCCCTGAGCAAGGTCCCGGAGATCACGGTCCTGTTCTGGGCGGTCAAGCTGCTCACTACTGCACTCGGCGAGGCCACGTCCGACTTCCTGGTCAACGACGTCGACCCGTACCTCGCGGTCGCCGGCTCGTTCCTGCTGTTCGCCGCGGCCCTGACGCTGCAGTTCCGGGTCCGCAGGTACATCCCGTGGGTGTACTGGCTCGCCGTCACAATGGTCGCGGTGTTCGGCACGATGGCCGCGGACGTGCTGCACGTGGTCCTCGGCGTCTCCTACGCGCTCTCGACGGCCGGGTTCGCCGTGGCGCTCACGGCTGTCTTCGCCGTGTGGCGCCGGGTCGAGGGGACCGTGGCGATCCACACGGTCACCACGGCCCGGCGCGAGGCGTTCTACTGGGCCGCGGTGTGCGCGACGTTCGCGCTCGGCACCGCCGCCGGCGACCTCCTCGCGTACACGGCGCACCTCGGATTCCTCGCTGCAGGGCTGGTCTTCGCGGCCCTGTTCGCGGCACCCGTCCTGGCCCGCCGCGCGGGCCTCCACGCGACCGTCGCCTTCTGGGCCGCGTACGTGGTCACGCGGCCGCTCGGCGCCTCGTTTGCCGACTGGACGGGCAAGGCGGCCGACGCGGGCGGGTTGGGTTGGGGCGATGGCCCGGTGGCCGCGGGACTGCTCGCCCTCATCGTGGTGCTCGTGGCGGTCCTGCAGGCATCGCACGGCCGTCGACGCGCGGATCGCGCCCCAACGTCGTCTGGCGTCGGGTATGCGCGGTCGTCCAGGTGAGCAGGCCCCCGGGCGGCGGGTGGGATGCCCGGGTGCTCACGAAGGGGCCTCAGCTGAGCGGGCGGCTTCCAGGAGTTCTGCGACCTGGGGGCCAGTGAGGGGGCTGCCGGGGAATGCGGAGAGGCGTTGGAGGGGGAAGTTTGCGATCAGGCCGCGTCCATCCGGGTCGGTGAGCATGGCGGCGAGCGGGTTGCCCGCGGTAACCCACATCCTGCCCGGAGGTCCTCCCAGACCTCATCCGTTCACCACCTGCCGGGGAGATACAGCTGGTACTCATGCCGGCGGGTGCCCGGGCCGGCGGACGGGCGCGGCGGGGGCCGTGCCGGCCTGGGGTTCAGGCGCTGTCCGTGCCCGTCGATTCCTCTGCGGGCTCCTCCCGGGGCGAAGACGCTCCGCTGAGGGCCTGGAAGTCCAGGCCGTGCTCATGCAGCGCGTCCAGGAGCACGTCCTCTTCGAGGGCCAGGTCAGCCGTCGGCTTCCCCGCCTCGGCCGTGCTCCTCAGGGCCGCGTCGGTCAGTGCAAGCTGCACGACCAGATCCCTGGCGCTGGCCGCAGCGTCCGCGTCTGCGGGGCCGACATGCCTGGGCACGCCCGGGCCCTCCTCGGGCTGTGCGGTGCTGCTCATTGTCCTCCGTTCTCCTACCACTTCTTCCACTGCTGCTGTCTCCCTCTGGCCGTGGACCGGCGCTGCCCCGATGACTGGGGCCCAGCGCCTGCCGGGTCACGGGCCGATTTGGATGTCCGGACCGGTTTCAGGCCGCGATACGGAGTCGCATCCTGTCCAGGAGGCGGCGGAGCAGGCGTGAGACCTGCATCTGGCTCACCCCGAGCACGGCGGCGATCTGGGCCTGGGTCAGCTCGTCCACGAAGCGCAGCCTGACGAGCCGGCGGTCGTCTGCGGATGCGCCCTTGAGCGCCGCCGCCACGAGCAGGCGCTGTTCGACCGCCTCGAACCCGGGATCGTCCACTGGGACGATGTGCGCCGCCCGGACGTCCTCGGCCTCGCCTGTGGAGTCGAGGGGCTCGATCGGGACGCCGCCCATGGCACGATTCGCGCCGAGCGCCTGAGTGACATCGTCGGCCGAGCACCCTGCGGCCTGCCCGAGTTCGGCCCGGCTCGGCTCCCGGCCGAGGTCCTGGGCGATCCCGTCCCGGGCCCGGTTGACCCGCAGGCGCAGCTCCTGGAGGGAGCGTGGCGGGCGCACCACCCAAGAGGTGTCCCGCAGGTGGCGCTTGATGCTTCCTGTGATCGTGGGGACCGCGTAGGGCAGGAAGCCGTGCCCGGCCCCGGGCCGGTAGCGCCGGGCCGCCGTGACGAGGCCGAGCCGGGCGGCCTGGCGCAGGTCCTCCACGTCCCCGCCGGGGACGCGGTACCGGCGGGCCAGCGCGTCGGCGAGGCCCAGGTACTTGAGCACGAGCTCGACGGGGCTCTCGCCGCCTCCGGCGGCTTCCTCACCCGCTCCGTGCCCGCCCGGGGCCGGGCCGTGTCCCGGGGCACCGGTGAGGATCCGCAACCGGCCCTCTGACCAACTCACAGCGACCTGCACTCTCCGCGCCGCTGGAGTGCGGCGCCCGGTCTGTAGCCGTCCACCACGGGCCGCTGGATGCGTGGCCCGTTGGCCGGTGTCCCGCTCAGGACGATACAGACCAGTCTGTCTCGTCCGTTCGTCGAGATCAGAATGTGCCAGACAGACCTGTCTGTCTAGGGTGCTAGAATCGTCTATATGGACGGTTTGGACGGGGGCCCGGCCCCTCAGGCCACGGCACGCAGACCGGCCCGCGAGCGGATCCTCGAGACGGCCTACGGGCTCTTCGCCAGACGGGGTATTCGTGCCGTCGGGATCGACGAGATCATCGCGCACTCGGGCGTGGCGAAGGCGACCTTCTACCGGCATTTCCCCTCCAAGGATGCACTCGTGCTGGCCTACATGGACCGCTGGTACCAGGTGCGCCACGACGCGATCGAGGAGGCCATAGCCCACGCGCACGGCCCGGACGACGCCCTGCTTGCGGCCTTCAACGTGCTCGACGACTGGTTCAGCCGCGGCGCGGCCGAGGTCAACACGTTCCTCCACGTGGTGATCGAGTTCGGGCCGAACCACCCGCTCGGGCGGGCGGCCATGGAGCACCTCGCGGCGATCCGCGGCCGCCTCGCCGCCCTCGCGGCCGCCGCGGGACTGAACGACCCCGAGGGCTTCGCCTGGTCCTTCCACATCCTGACCAAGGGCGCGATGGTCGCCTCGATCGAAGGCGACCACAAGGCCGCGGCCCGCGCCCGAAGCCTCGCCCGCGCGCTCATCGACCTCCATCGGCCCGACACGCGCGGGCACCCGGACCACGACGGGCACCGCCGCGCCGGCTCGATCCCCCGACGTGGCACGCCGGGTCCCTAGGCCCGGACTGCCTGGGGACGCCGCGCGCCGGTGCCCGCTGGTAGAACGGGACGATGGACCAGAACGAGGCGCCCCTTGTTGATTGCAGCTCCCTGTCGATCAAGGCCGCGGTCCTTGCCGTTGCTGCCGGGAAGGGCGACCTGCTGGTCAGCCGGGACGCGCACAAGTCGATCGTCGCGGGGCTGGTCTTCTCCGGGATCCAGCCGCGCTGGATCCCGGCCCCGTTGGGACCCGGAACTGCATCTGGGTCACCCGTCCGCGCCGCCGGACGTGGAGGCGATGTGGGAGCGCTACCCGGACGCGACCGGCTCCAGGACGTCCGGTTCAGGGCAGCTCCGCTCCCGCCCCGAGCCGGCGTCAGATTCGCCGTGGTCCTCCAGAGCCTGGAACTCCAGTCCAAGCTGATGCAGATGCCGGAGCGGCTCAGGCGCCCGGCCTGCGCCACGGCGGCGGATCGTCCGCGAGGCGCCGGGAGGCCTCGAGCATCGCGGCATGGACGAACGCCTGCGGGAAGTTGCCGCGCAGCTGGCGCTGTGCGACGTCGTACTCCTCCGTGTACAGTCCCGAGGTGCTGCACGCAGCCCGGTGACGCTCGAAGAAGCGCGCAGCACGGAGGGGATCGCCGCTCCGGTGGAGCGTCATCGCGAGGTCGAACCCGCACAACATGAAAGCACCCTCGGCCTCGTCGAGCGGCCTCTCGTCCTGCCGGAACCGGTAGACGAACCCGTTGCGGACGAGATCCTCCTGGACAGCGGCCAAGGTGGCAACCGAGCGCGGATCCTCGGGCGCGAGCGCGCCGCGCAGCACGGGACGCAGCAGCGCCGCGTCGACCCGATCGTCGTCTGGGGCGCGCTGCCAGCGACCGCTCGGGTGCAGGCAGTCCTTGGTCACGTTGGCGATCAGCTCGTCGGCCTGTGAGGTCCAGCGGGAGCCCTGGGCCGCGGGGGCGTGCCGGCCGATGGCCCGCAGCCCGGCCGCGCACATGAGCCGGGAGTGCGCCCAGCGATGCGGATGCAGCTCCCAGATCCCGGCGTCCGCCTCGCCGTGGCGCTGCATGATCGCGTCCACTGCGATCTCGGCCGCCTTCCACTGCTCGGGGTCGAGCCTGTCGTGGTCTGCCGCGGCGGCAAAGAGGAGGAGCGCCTCGCCGAATGCGTCGAGCTGGAACTGGCCGTTGACCCAGTTTCCCGCCCGGCCGGACCCGCCCGGATAGCCCGGCAGCCCGACGTCGTACTCGTCGGGGACCTGCCCTCCGTCCACGGTGTATGCCGGGCGCATCTTCGGCCCGTCCTCGTGCAACCTCGCGGCGACGAACGTGACGGCGTCGTCGAGCAGCGGGAACTCCCCGCACGCCGCCACCGAGAGGCCGGCGAAGCACTGGTCTCGGATCCACGCGTAGCGGTAGTCATAGTTGCGCTTCTGCTCCGCGCGCTCGGGCAGGTCCATGGTGGCTGCGGCCACCATGGCGCCCCCAGTGCCGGTGAGGCCACGGAGCACCGCGTAGGACTGGCGCGCACTGTCCGGCGCGATCGTGTTGTCGAACCGGGGCATCAGCTGGCGCCAGCCTCGCTCGGTGGTGCTCCAAGCCTCGTCGGGGCGCACGAGATCGGTCGGCAGTTCGGCGTCGGAAACCTCCAGGACCAGATCGTGGTGCGCACCCTCGGGGAGCCGAACGGTGAACTCGAGGGCACGCTCCGTGGTGTCGGGTTCGAGGACTCCGGCGATCCTGATTCTCAGTGGCCCGCTGCGCGCCGACCAGGCGTCTTCGCCGTCCTGGGCGAGCCGGGACATGCGGTGACGGCCGAACCCCGCGCGCACGTCCGCCACCACGTTCACCTCGGCCGGCCCGCGCACGGCCCGGATCCTGCGCAGGATGACGGCCCGGTGCGGGTCGCCCGGATAGGCGAGGGCCTCTCGGCACTCGATGATGCCACCGGACGTGATCCACCGGCTGATCCAGATGAGGGTCCCATCCTCGTACCGCCCGCCCCAGACGTAGCGGGGATCCGTGGGGGTGACGGCGAAGCACCCCGGTCCGCCAAGCATGGACGAGAACACGGCGTCACTGTGCCACGCCGGCGCGCACATCCAGGCGATGTCTCCGCGTGGACCGAGCAGGGCGGCGCGCCGCCCGTCAGCGATCATGGCGTACTCGCGGAGGACGTGGGGCGGGAAGTCCTCGGCACCACCGACCATGCCAGCAGGCTAGGACCGTGGTTGCGCTGACGCAACGATTCACGCGTGCCGGCTCGCGGCGCCCCATGTTTTCGCGGGCCACTTGCGGGTAGGCAATGGTCGTCGCGGGGTAGGCAATGGCCGCCACAGTGCGGCGGCCCGACCGCCCGCACCTCGGACTCTGGCAAGCACCGAAGGAGAGGTCCAGATGGGAGCAGCACGTCGCATCGTCGTCGTCACGGGGGCAAGCGGAGGGATCGGCCGGGCCTCGGCGGTCGCGTTCGGGAAGGAGGGCGACGCCGTCGCTCTCCTCGCGCGGGGCGAGGAGGGCCTCGCGGCGGCAGCCGCAGACGTCGAGGCCGCCGGCGGGACGGCCCTGCCGATCCCCGTCGACGTCGCAGACGCCGAGGCCGTCGACGCCGCAGCCGAACGGGTCGAACGGGAGCTCGGGCCGATCGACGTGTGGGTCAACGTCGCCTTCACCTCGGTCTTCTCGCCCTTCCACGAGATCAGCCCGGAGGAGTACAAGCGGGTCACCGAGGTCAGCTACCTCGGCTTCGTCTACGGCACCATGTCTGCCCTGCGCCGGATGCGGCCGCGCGACCGGGGGACGATCGTGCAGGTCGGCTCGGCGCTGGCCTACCGCGGCATCCCCCTCCAGACGGCCTACTGCGGCGCCAAGCACGCCATCCAGGGCTTCAACGAGTCCCTCCGCACCGAGCTGCTGCACGATCGCAGCGGCATCCGAACGACCATGGTCCAGATGCCGGCCGTCAACACGCCCCAGTTCTCGTGGGTGCTCTCGCGCCTGCCCAACCACGCCCAGCCGGTGCCGCCCATCTACCAGCCCGAGGTCGCCGCCCGCGGAGTCGTCCACGCCGCGGCGCATCCCAAGAGGCGCGAGTACTGGGTCGGGGGGAGCACCGCGGCCACGCTCATCGCCAACGCCGTGATGCCCGGGGTCCTGGACCGCTATCTGGCCAGGACGGGCTTCAAGGCACAGCAGACCCAGGACCCGCGGGACCCGGACCAGCCGGTGAACCTCTGGGAGCCGGCCGACGCCGAACGGGACTTCGGCGCGCACGGGGTGTTCGACGCGAAGTCCTCCCCGCGCAGCTTCCAGCTCCTCGCCTCGCAGAACCACGGGCTGGCCGCCGCGGCGGTGGGAGTGGCCCTCGCCGGAGGCGTCGCCGCCGCCAGCGCACTCCTGCGGAGGTCCCGTTGAGGCCGCTGGAGACTGTCCGGGCGGCGTACGGGACGGTCGAGCTGCTCGCACCGGGAGCGGTGGAGCACCTGCTCCTCGGCCACCGGCCGGACGAGAGGGCACGGACGGTGATCCGAATCCTCGGGGCCCGGCACCTTCTCCAGGCCCTCGTGACCGCGCGCGGCGGCCCCGCGCTCCACCGCCTGGGCGGCGGCGTCGACATCGTCCACGCCGTCACGATGGCGGCGCTGGCGGGCGCCGATCCGAAGCGGCGCCGCGCCGCGGCCATCAACGCAGCGATCGCACTGGTGTTTGCGGCCGGGGAGCTCCGCTGAAGGGCTGGCCTTCTGGTCGGGGTTGCAGTGGGTATCCCGAGGTCCGTCCGCAAATGTTGAGCTGAGCAGGGTCAAGCGCCTCCGTACCCAGCTCAACTCAACATTCGCGGGGGTTTCGACTCCGCTCAGCCGCCGGGGCGCCGCAACAAGGCGGATGCACGCACGACGGCGGAACTCACCTCCTCGAGTCCCGGCGAGTCGAGCGTCCACGACTGCCAGTACAGCTCGAGGTCCTCGCTCCAGGCGGGGTCGAGCTCCCCGAGCTCCCCGTCAGGGTCCTGCTGGTCCGGCACCATCCCCCACCCGAGCCCGCCCCGCACGGCCTCGACGTACTGCACGGAGTCCGGGATGAAGTGCTGCGGCGGCGTCGCGTCGGGGGCCACCCGGGCGAGCAGGGCGAGCTGGTGCGTGTCCTTGCGGTCGTACTGCATGACGGGCGCGGCCGCGAGCGCCTCGGGCGTCGGGCCGTCCGGGAACCAGCGCCGGATGAACTCCGCGGAGGCCTTGGCCCGGTAGACCATCGTCCCGAGCGGCCGCACGCTGCACCCCTGCACGGGCCGCGGGTCCGCAGTGATCGCCCCCACCGCGTCGCCGGAGCGCAGCAGGTCCGCGGTCGCGTGCTCGTCGTCGCGGAGAAGCTCGACGGCGATGCGCCCTCCCAGCGCGATCTCGCGGATCGCCGGCGGCAGCCACGTCGCAATGGAGTCTGCGTTGGCCACGATCGGCACCCGCAGTCGCTCGGTGACGGTCCCCGCTGATGGCGACCCGCCGGCGTCGTGCGCTGTGCTGTCCCAGCCCGGTGAGCGGAGCGCGAGCAGCGCCTCGTCAGCGAGCAGGACCAGCTGCCGGGCCGAGCGGAGGAGCCGCTCCCCCGCCGGAGTGGGCACCACGGGTTTGAGCCGGCGCACCAGGACGCTGCCCACGCTGCGCTCGAGCGCCTTGATCCGCTGGCTCACGGCCGAGGGAGTGATGCGGAGCTCGTCCGCGGCGGCCTCGAACGTCTCCTGGTCCACGACGGCGGCCAGCGCCCGCAGCTGCTCCAAGTCCATGAAGAGATGCTAATGCAGATTCAGATATCGTGAGTTGATCTTCATATGAGGCGTACGTACCGTCGGAGGGGTGTTCCTCTCCTACCTCACCGGCCTCGGCGCGAGCCTCGGGCTCATCGTGGCCATCGGCGCCCAGAACGCGTTCGTACTCAGGCAGGGGATCAAGCGCGAATGGGTCCTGCCCGTTGTCCTCGTGTGCACTCTCAGCGACGCCGCCCTGATCTTTTCCGGCGTGGCCGGCATCGGCGCCGTCGTGCAGGGCGCACCGGCGCTGCTGCAGGTGATCCGCTGGATCGGCGTGGCGTTCCTCGTGACGTACGGGTTCTTCGCCGCCAAGCGCGCGCTGCGGCCCGGAACACTGCACGCGGCCTCCGGCCGCGGCAACGGGACGCTGTGGGCCACGATCGCGACGACGCTCGCGCTCACGTGGCTCAACCCCCACGTGTACCTCGACACCCTCGTGCTGCTCGGCTCGCTCGCGAACGCCCAGGGCGACGGCCGCTGGGCCTTCGGCTTCGGCGCCGCGACCGCAAGCGCGGTGTGGTTCCCACTCCTCGGGTACGGGGCGCGGGCGCTGAGCGGGTTCTTCGCGCGGCCGGCGGCGTGGCGTGTGTTGGACGGGTTCGTCGCCGTACTCATGTGGAGCCTCGCGGCGATGCTCGCCTTCGGCGGGTGACGGCGAGCGCGCGCGACGGCGCGTGGCTGGCCCGCCGCTCACCGACGGAACACATCCCATCTCCGATCCAGTAGGCTCGGTCACACCCCATACCGATCTCCTCCAGGAGCAGCCCGGCCATGCCAGCCCTCGATTTCCCACTCGACACGCTCCGCACGTACCGGGGCTCCGCCACGGTGCCCGAGGACCTCGGAGACTTCTGGGACGCGACACTCGCCGACGCGAGGGCGCTGCCGCTCGAGGTCGTGCTCGAGCCCGTCGACACCGGCCTCGAGCTCGTCGACACCTTCGACGTGACGTTCACGGGCTTCAGCGGGGCCCGGATCAAGGCCTGGCTGCACCTGCCCGCGAGCGCCCGGGGGGACGTGAGGGCCCGGCCGCTGCCCGCCGTCGTGCAGTATGTGGGCTACTCGGGCGGGCGCGGATTGCCGCACCAGGACACGGTGTGGGCGCAGGCCGGCTGGGCGATGCTCATCATGGACACGCGGGGCCAGGGCTATGGGGGACTCTCAGGCGACACGCCGGACCCGCATCCGAGCGCCGGCGGGAACACGTACCCCGGGCTGATGACGCGCGGGATCCACGATCCGGCCGAGTACTACTACCGCCGCCTCTACACGGACGCCGTGCGCGCGGTCGAGGCAGCGCAGTCGCTCGACGTCGTCGACGCCTCGCGCATCGTGGTGCACGGCGTCTCGCAGGGCGGCGGACTCGCGATCGCCGCCGCCTCCCTCGCCGCGCGGGCGGGGATCGAGGGCATCATCGCGTGCCTGCCGGACGTGAACTTCCTCTCCGACTTCCGCCGCGCGCTCGACGTCGCCACCGCCGGCCCGTATCCCGAGATCGAGCGCTTCCTCGTGCGCCACCGGGACCTCGCGGAGACCGCTCTGCGCACGCTGGACTACTTCGACGTCGCGCTCCTGGCGCGGTGGGCGACGGCGCCGGCCTCCTTCTCGGTTGCGCTGCGGGACGAGGTCTGCCCGCCGTCGACCGTCTACGCCGCGTTCAACAACTACGGCGAGGACGCCCCCGCCGGCACCCGCCCGCCCAAGGACATCACCGAGTGGCCGTTCAACAACCACGAGGGCGGGGGCGAGCACCAGGTCGCGATGCACCTGCACCGGCTCGGGGAGCTCCGCAGCGCGCCGTAGCGGCGGCTAGAATCGCCGCATGCCGCCCGCCGTCGTCGTCCGAACGGTCCCTCCCCGCACGCTCGCGGCGGTCCGACGCGAGGTCCCGCCGGACGAGGTCCGGACGGCCTGGGGGCCCGCGATCAGCCTGGTCTGGGAGTTCGTGCGCGCACGGCCCGGGCTGTGGGCGGGCGGGCACAACGTCTTCGTGTACCACCGGCCGGAGGCGCCGGGCGCGCCGCTCGTGTGCGAGTTCGGCGTCGAGGTCACGGGTGCGTTCGCGGCCTCGGGCGAGGTCTCCGCGACCGAGACTCCCGGCGGCGAGGCCGCGGTGGCGGTCCACCGCGGGCCGTACGGGCGCCTGAACGAGGCCTATCTGGCCATCGAGGAGTGGATGGCAGCGAACGGCCGGGAACCTGCCGGGCACTCCTGGGAGATCTACGGGGACCCGGCGCCGGATCCGGCGGACACCGAGACCACGGTGGTGCAGCTCCTGGTCCTGCCGCAGCAGCCCCCGTCGTCGGCCCGGTCCTAGGCTGGACCGAGGACGATGGGAGGCCAGGGGATGACGACGACTCCAATGCTGTCCGAGGTGATGGCCGAGCTGGCCGCGCTCGAGGACCCCAGGGCGCGCGAGGCGAACGAGAAGCGCGGCGACGACCACGGCGTGAACCTCGGGAGCCTGCGGGCGCTGGCCAAGCGCCTCAAGACCCAGCCGGACCTCGCCCGCGAGCTCTGGGCCACCGGGAACACGGCCGCACGGCTGCTCGCGATCCTGGTCAGCAGGCCCGCGGCGTACGGGCGGGACGAGCTGGACGCCATGCTGCGCGAGGCCCGGGCGCCGAAGGTCCACGACTGGCTCGTGAACTACATCGTCAAGAAGGGCCGGCACGCCGAGGACCTGCGCGTGGCCTGGAGCGCCGACCCCGATCCCGTGGTCGCGAGCGCGGGGTGGGCGCTGACCGCCGAGCGGGTGGCCAAACGGCCCGAGGGGCTCGGCCTGGCGGCCCTCCTGGACACGATCGAGGCCCAGATGAAGGACGCTCCGGACCGCCTGCAGTGGGCCATGAACACGTGCCTGGCCCAGATCGGGATCGAGCACCCCGAGTTCCGCGCCCGCGCCCTCTCGATCGGCGAACGCCTCGGCGTCCTCAGGGACTACCCCACCCCGCCGGGCTGCCTCTCCCCCTACGCGCCGGTCTGGATCGGCGAGATGGTGCGCCGGCGGGAGAGCTGAGCACGTCCGGCTGGACACAACCCACGCCCTCTTCGGGCGGTTTCGGGCCGAACGGGGCGGCGAATTGTGCTCGGCGGCACCCCTTCAGGCGGCCACGGGCTCCTGGGTGCGCGCCCGCGGCAGGAAGAACAGGCTCGCCGCCGCGGCGAAGCACAGCACCGCGGCGGACATCCACGCCGTCATGTAGGTGCCCGTCACCTCGCGCCCCCACCCCGCCAGGAACGCGCCCACGCCGGCGCCGACCATGTGCGAGGCGAACACCCAGCCGAACACCACGGAGCTCTTCGCGACCCCGAAGTGCTCGCGGCACAGCGCGACCGTGGGCGGGACGGTCGCGACCCAGTCGAGCCCGTAGAACACGATGAACACCCACAGCGGCGGCTCCACCTCGGGCCCAAGCAGCGCGTTGACCGTCAGAAGCGAGGCGCCGCGCAGCGCGTAGTACGCCACGAGCAGGATCCACGGCCGCACGCGGTCGGTGAGCCAGCCGGACGCCACGGTGCCGACCACGTCGAACACGCCGATGAGCGCGAGCAGCCCGGACGCGGTGGTGGCGGGCATGCCGTGGTCGTGGGCCGCGGGGATGAAGTGGGTCTGCATGAGCCCGTTGGTGCTCCAGCCGCACACCCAGAACGTGAACAGCAGGATCCAGAAGGCCCGCGAGCGCAGCGACTCCCGAAGCACCGCGAGCGCCTCGGCCGCCGCGTTCCGGCGCACGACGGCGGGCGCCTCGCCCGGCTGAGGCGAGGCGGCGCCGTCGTGCGCTTCCACCGCGGGAACCGCGGCGCCGTACGGCAGGGCCCCCACCTCCGCGGGCGAGTTCGCGAACGGCCACGCGAGCAGGGGAACGATGGCGAGCGCGAAGACGGCGACGAGGAGGGCGGCGGTGCGCCAGCCCTCGTGCGCGGCCAGGTGCACCACGACGGGCAGGAAGATGAGCTGCCCACAGGCGTTCGCGGCGGAGAAGAAGCCCATCACGAGGCCGCGGCGCGCGGCGAACCACCGGTTGGCCACGACGGCGCCGAACACGAGGGCGAGCATGCCCGTCCCGACGCCGATGAACGCACCCCATAGGACCCACAGCTGCCACGCGGCGGTCATGAGCGTGGTGAGGCCGCTGCCGGCGGCGACGAGAAGGAGCGCCGCCGCAACGACCTTGCGCAGCGTGAACCGCTCCATGAGCACGGCGGCGAACGGCGCCACGAGTCCGTAGACCACGAGGTTGGCGGTCACCGCGCCGGACGTCTCGGCGCGGGTCCAGCCGAACTCGGCCTCGAGCGGCTCGAACAGCGCGCCCGTGGTCGAGCGGAACGCCGCTGCGGCCACGAGCGCGAGCAGCGTCACGCCCGCCACGAGCCACGCGCGGTGCAGCCCCCCGCGCCCGGCCCCGCGCACGACGCCGGGCCGCCCCTCGCGCTCGGACGTCTCGGTCACGCGCCGCTCCCCTCGGGGGCGCGCTCCTGGCCTCCGCTCGCGCCGGATTCGAGGACGCGCTTGAGGGCCTCGAGGTCGGCCCGGACCGCGGCGGCGTCGGCCTCGAAGGCCTCGGTCGCGACGCCGTCGGCGCGACGCAGGTGGAACACGGCGAGGCTGTGGGGGCCGTCGGCGAGGATGCGGAACTGGTTCAGGGTGGTTGAGCCGTCCGGGAGGGTGACCTCGTGATCGAGGATCCCGGCGGTGACGTCGCCCACGAAGCGGACCTCGACCGGGCCCATCGGGGAGTCGGCGAGCCAGCGGCCGTCCTCCTCGCGGATCCCCGCGGCGAGGCCCGCGGCCCAGCGGGGCAGGTTGGCGGGACTTCCCGCGAACGCGGACACGGCTCGAGGCGAGAGGGCGATCGGGACGCTCAGGTGGCGGAACTCGGACACCCGAACAGGGTACGACGAGGCGGCGGGCCGATGGGTCCCTACGTCCGCCGGCCGAACCCCCGCACGGCGAGGGCAACGAAGATTCCAGCGAACACGACCGTGATGCCGACCTCGGTCCAGATCGACAGGGTCCAGCCGAGGATCGTCACGTCGCTCGGGAAGCGTGCCAGCGCGGCCGCGGGAAGCTGCTGGGCCGCGAAGACCACGGAGCGCAGCGGGGCCACCGCGTAGGTCAGCGGATTGAGGCGGGTGAGGACGTCAAGCCACCACGGAAGGCCCGCGAGCGGGAACAGCGCGCCGGAGAGGAAGATCATGGGCAGCAGCACGAGCTGCATGACCATCTGGAACCCCTCCATCCTGCTGATCCGGCTCGCGACGAAGACACCGAACGCCGTGAGCGAGACGGCCATGAGGAACTCGAGGGCGATCACTTCGGCGACCGTCAGGGCGGTGAGCGTCACCCCGACGAGTGGAGCGAGGACCAGCATGATGGTCCCCTGCCCGGTCGCCACGGTCGCCCCGCCCGCGGTCTTGCCCACCACGAGCGCCCAGCGCGGCACTGGGGCCACGAGCATCTCGCGCAGGAACCCGAACTCGCGGTCCCAGACGATCGAGATGGCGCTGAAGATGGACGTGGAGACCACGCTCATCGCGACGATGCCGGGGAAGACGAACTTGCGGAAGTCCAGGCCCCCGGTGGACCCGACGAGGCCGCCCATGCCGTACCCGAGCACGAAGAGGAACAGCAGCGGTTGGGCCAGACCGGTGAAGATCCGCGAGGGAGTGCGCGCGTAGCGGATGAGCTCGCGCTGCCAGACCATGCCGACGGTGCCCGCGGACACCGCGCCGCGTGCCTGCACGGCTACCTCCTGCTCCGCCACGCGGGCGGGAAGCCCTGCGGCTGCTCTGCCTGATCGCGGATCTGCCGGCCCGTGTAGTGCAGGAACATGTCGTCGAGCGACGGCTCGTGGACCTGCGCGGACAGCACGCTTCCTCCCAGCAGCGCGATCACGGCGGGCAGCTCGGTCGCCGCATCGGCCGTCTCGACAGACACCCCCGCCCCGACCGAGCCGCAGCGGTAGCCAGCGGCCTCGAGCGCGAGCCGGGCGGCGCCGTCGTCCGCGGTGCGCAAGATGATGCTCTCGGCCCCGGCCGCGGCCTTGAGTTCCTCGGGGGTGCCCAAGGCGATGAGGCGGCCGTGGTCGATGATCCCGATCCGATCGGCCACCTCGGCCTCATCCATGTAGTGCGTCGTCATGAAGACCGTGACGCCCTCGTCCCGGCGCAGCGCGAGGATGTCCTCCCACATGACGGTGCGCGTCTGCGGGTCGAGGCCGATGGTCGGCTCGTCGAGGAACAGCACTGCCGGCGTGTGCAGCATGGCCCGCGCGATCTCGAGCCGCCTCGCCATCCCGCCCGAGAAGGTCGCGACGAGGTCCTTGCGGCGGCTCCCGAGCCCCACGAGCTCGAGGACGTGCTCAATCCGGAGCGTGCGCTCGGACCGCGGCACGCCGTAGAGCACGGCATGGAAGCGCAGGTTCTCCTCGGCCGTGAGCTGCTTGTCGAGGGTCGTCTCCTGGAACACGAGGCCGATGTGCGCCCGGACCTGCTGCGCGCTGCGGACCACATCGAACCCCGCCACGCTCGCCGAGCCGGCGGTGGGCGCAGCGAGGGTGCACAGGACGTTGATTGCGGTCGACTTCCCGGCGCCGTTGGGCCCGAGGAACGCGAACACCTCGCCGTGCGCAACGTCGAAGCTCAGATGGTCGACGGCGGTCACCTCGCCGAACGCCTTGACCAGATCGCGGACCTGGATGGCCGGCACTCCGTTCACGAGACCGAGCGTAGGCGCGTGCCTCCGAGCGCGTTAGGGCCGATGTGCCCGGTCGAACTGTGCGTTCTCCGACAAGTCCCCGGCA
This sequence comes from Sinomonas cyclohexanicum, assembly GCF_020886775.1. GTDB lineage: Bacteria > Actinomycetota > Actinomycetes > Actinomycetales > Micrococcaceae > Sinomonas > Sinomonas cyclohexanicum. The sequence goes on along the minus strand of NZ_AP024525.1, from coordinate 104,615 downwards.
CCCGCGGTCAAGCACGACGGCGCGCCGCGGCCGATGCTGGGAGGGACACCTTGGACTCGACGAGGAGGACACCCATGGAGACTCTGCAGACCACTGATTCACTGCTGGCCGATTCCCTTCTGGCTGCGATTGCCCCCGCCGAGGGGGCCCCCGGGCGGGAGATCCTGGACCCGGCCACGGGCGAGACCGTGGGCACCGCCCCTGAGCACACGGTGGCGGACCTCGAGGCCGCGGTCGCGACGGCGAAGGCCGCCCAGCCGGGCTGGGCCGGGCTGGGCCACGAGGCCCGCTCGCAGGCCCTCCTGGCCGCTGCGGACGCGGTGGAGGCTCACGCCGAGGAGCTGGCCCGGCTGCTCTCCCGCGAGCAGGGCAAGCCGCTGAACGGCCCGAATGCCCGGTTCGAGGTCGGCGCCTGCGCGGCGTGGCTGCGTGCAACCGCCGCGACCGTGCTCGAGCCCGAGACGGTCGTCGAGGCCGACGGGTCCAAGGCCGTCCTGCAGTACCGGCCGCTCGGGGTCGTCGGGGCGATCGGGCCGTGGAACTGGCCGATGATGATCACCGTCTGGCAGGTCGCCCCGGCCCTGCGGATGGGCAACACCGTGGTGGTCAAGCCCTCCGAGTACACCCCGCTGTCCGTGCTCGCGCTCGTGCGGGTCCTCAACGAGGCCCTCCCGGACGGGGTGCTGCAGGTGGTCTCCGGCGGCCGCGAGGTCGGCGCGGGCCTGTCCTCCCACCCGGGAATCGCCAAGGTCATGTTCACCGGCTCCACCGCCACGGGCAAGGCGATCATCCGCTCCTCCGCGGACACCGTGAAGCGCCTGACCCTCGAGCTCGGCGGCAACGACGCCGGCATCGTCCTGCCCGACGCGGACCCGGCCGCGATCGCCGAGGGCCTGTTCTGGGGCGCGTTCATCAACACCGGGCAGACCTGCGCGGCCCTCAAGCGCCTCTACGTCCACGAGGACATCTACGACGCCGTCTGCGCCGCCCTCACCGCCTACGCCAAGGACGTCCCCATGGGCGTGGGCCTGGACGAGGCCAACGTGCTCGGCCCCCTGCAGAACAGGGCCCAGTACGAGATCGTCGCCTCCCTGGTCCAGGCCGCGAAGGACGCCGGGGCCCGCGTCCTCCTGGGCGGCGACCCCGACGAGGACGACCCGGGCCACTTCTACCCCACCACCCTCGTGGCGGACATCGACAACGCCAATCCGCTCGTGGCGAGCGAGCAGTTCGGCCCCGCCCTGCCCATCGTCAGGTACTCCACCATCGACGAGGCCGTGGAGATGGCCAACGGCGTCGAGGTCGGCCTCGGCGCCTCCGTCTGGTCCGCGGACCCGGCCGCCGCCCGGGAGGTCGCCAACCGCCTCGAGTCCGGCACCGTCTGGATCAACAACCACGGGGCCGTGAACCCCATGGCCCCCTTCGGCGGCGCCAAGCAGTCCGGGTATGGCCTCGAGTTCGGCGTCGAAGGCCTCAAGGCCCTCGGCCAGCCCCAGGTCATCCACGGCTAGGAGTCCCGGGTTACCAGAAGGTCCGGCGGCGCGCAGCAGGTCGCGCCGCCGGACCTTCCATCATGTGGATGCCGGCGCCCGCTGCCCTCCGGGTCCACTAGGCTTGACCGGGTGTGACCGCGGGCGAGGGAAGGCGGGACGTGGCCGAGAGCGACACCGAGTTGGAGCCTGTCCTCCTCGGCGGCAGGTACCGCCTCCTGGAACTCGCCGGAAGCGGCGCGATGGCCACCGTGCACCGGGCCCACGACGAGGTCCTCGGGCGCGATGTGGCGGTGAAGACGTTCCGCGCCCACGCCCCGGATCCCCGCCATGAGGAGCGCCGCCGCAGCGAGATGCGGGTCCTCGCGCGCCTCGACCACCCGGGCCTCGTGCGGCTCTATGACGCCGGCACCGACACTCAGGCGGACGGGACGGCCCAGGTTGTCTACCTCGTCATGGAGTTCGTCGTCGGAACGGACCTGCGGCACCGGCTCATGGGCGGTCCGCTCGCGCCCGACGACGTCCGGCGGCTGGGCGGCGAGCTCGCCGCGGCCCTCGCGTACGTCCATGCGCTCGGGTTCGTGCACCGGGACATCAAGCCGGCCAACATCCTCGTCGCCGACGCGGTGTCCGGGCGCCAGGGGCCCGCGAAGCTCACTGACTTCGGGATCGCCCGCCTCACCGACGCCTCGAGGCTCACCCAGACCAACACGACGATCGGCACCGCGAACTACCTGAGCCCCGAGCAGGCGCGCGGCGAGATGGTCGGCCCCGCCTCGGACATCTACTCGCTCGGCCTCGTGCTTCTCGAGGCCCTCAAGGGGTCCATGGAGTTCACGGGGGGCGCCGTCGAGGCCGCCGTGGCGCGCCTCATGCGTTCCCCCCAGATCCCGGCCGCCCTCGGAGACTTCTGGGTCACGCTCCTGACGCGCATGACGGCGCAGGACGCCGCCGACCGGCCGGACGCCGCCGAGGTGGCGCGCGTCCTGCGCGGCGAGGTCGCCGCCGGGGACGCCGTGCCCACCCGGGCCCTCGCCCCCAGGGGCGCGACGGGCTCGGCGACACAGGTCATGCCCGCATCCGCGGCCGCACCGCAGACCCGACAGACACCCCATCTGGCACGGACGAGCGCGCTGGGCGCGGTGCAGGGCCCTCCCCACACGCGCGCTTGGCAGCCCGAGGGCCTTGTGCCCGAGCTGGCGCCGGAGCCTCCCGAGGTCGCCGACGGTGCGGCGTCGCCGACGCGACCGCGCAACGGAAGGCGCGCCCCGGGCACACGGGCGCCACGCCGTGGCCTGGTCTGGGCGGCCGTCGCCGTGCTCGTCGTCTCGGCGCTCCTGGTGATCGTGCCGCTCGCGCTCCGGGCGGCCGCCCCGGCTCCGCCGCCGGACCTGCCGCCGCTGCCGGGCTCCCCGTCGGTGTCCGGCCAGCTCGGTGCGGATCTGGACCAGCTCGAGAGGAGTGTGCGGCCGTGACCGCCCGTCGTCTCCGGACCGTCGCCGTCCTGGGGCTCGCCGCGACGCTCGTGGCCGGGTGTGCCCCCGCGCAGTCGGCGGTGAGCCCGGATGTCTCCTCGCGCCTGGCCACGTCCGCGCAGCAGCTCCGCACCGATGCCGCGTCCGGCCGCTACGGAGAGGGCATGGCCCAGCTCGACTCCCTGGAGCGGGAGGCGAAGGCCGCGTCGGGGAGCGGGAAGATCAGCGCCGAACGGTCGTCGCAGATCCTCGACGCCATCGCGGCAGTGCGCTCGGATCTCCAGACCCTCGAATCGGCTGCCCGCCCGGCCCCGGCCCCAACGGCCGAGCCGACGCCGACCGAGGACCTGACTCCCACGCCGGCCCCCGAGCCGACCAAGGGCAAGGGCAGGGCGAAGAAGCCGTAGTGGTCACCCAGGCGTCCCGGGACAACTGACCGCCCCGGGAGCGCCGCCTCAGGCGTCTCGGCCGGGGATCGGGGCGCCGCTCGGCAATCCGGCCTCGACGTACCCCTCGTACAGGGCACCCCAGTCCAGCGGCCCGTCCGGGCCGGGAGCCGCATGCGGTCCTGCGGGGACCACGCCCCCGAGCTTCTTGGCGAGCTCGCCGAGGCACACGTGCCAGCCGGCGGCGTTGCGGGCGGCCGACGAATTGTCCGCGAGCCAGTTCCGAAGCGTCAGCTCCACCTCGGTGTCCGAGCCTTCCACGAGGAACTCCATGAGGTCGCCGCCCCACTCGAAGGCCCACCGGCGCGGCGGCTCCCAGGCGACGATCCGGCCGGTGCTCGCTGGCGCTTCCGCGCCAGCGTTCGGATCCCCGCTGAACGTGACCGTCTCCGCCTCGTGATCGAGGGCGACGGCGGACGGGAACCACCCGTCGAGCCCCTCCGGTGTGCTCACGGCCGCCCAGGCCTGCTCCGCGCTCACCGGATAGGACCGGATGAACGTCACCGCGCCGCGTCCCTCCACCTCCGCGTACTGGCCGTCAAGCTCGTCCATGCCGCGCCCCTTCATGTGCGATTCGGAATACATTCATATGCGCTAGTGGCGATATATGGCCCGGACGAGTAGGTCGTAGGCCCGGTCCGGCAGGACCTTGCGCAGGGCCAGCAGCGGCTTCGCACCCGCGCCGGCCCGGTATCGTGGCGCGGGCCTGGGCGACCGGACCGCCTCGACGATCGCCCTCGCGACCACATCGGGCGAGGAGCCCATTCCGCGCCTGTCCGCCATCTTCATGACGCCCGCCACGCGCCGGGCATTCTTCGCATACGGCCCGCTTCCGGAGGTCGCGAGGAGCCCCTCCCGCGCAATCCCGCTCCACTCGGTCCTGATGGACCCCGGCTGGATCACGATGACGCGCACCCCGAAGGGCCGCAGCTCGATCCGCAGGGAGTCGGAGAGGCCCTCGACCGCGAACTTCGTGGCGTGGTACCAGGAGCCGAGCGGCTCGTAGAACTGCCCGCCCATCGAGGAGACGTTGACGATGGTCCCCGAGCGGCGCTCCCTCATCCCGGGCAGCACGAGCTGGGTGAGGCGGGCGAGGCCGAACACGTTGACCTCGAACTGCCGCCTGCCCTCCTCCAGCGGCACCTCCTCGAGGGAGCCATACGAGCCGTAGCCCGCGTTGTTGACGAGCACGTCGATCCTGCCGGCCTCGGCCAGGACCTTCCGAACACCGTCGGTGAGCGACGGGTCGTCCGTGACGTCGAGCGCGAGGAGGCGCGCGCCGTCGTGCGCAAGGGCCTCCATCCGCTCCACGCGCCGCGCTGCGGCATAGACGGTGTAGCCCACGCCGAGGAGGGCGCGGACGGTGGCCTCGCCGATCCCGCTCGACGCGCCGGTGACGAGTGCAACCTGCTGCATAGCGCCCACGCTACCCCGAGGCTTCCCCGACGGCACACGAAACCCCGCCGAGTATCGGGCCATGGTGGGAAGGGGGGACCCCACCATGGCTCGATACCCCGCGGGGTTTCACTAGTTTACCCAACGGTAACGGGGAAAACCATGCCCCGGGCCGGCCAATTGCCCGGGGGCCCGATCAGGCCGGGCTCACGACCGGGCGGCCTTCGTCGTGCCACTGCATCATGCCGCCAGCCATGCTGTAGACCTCGAAGCCGAGCGACCCGAGGGCCTCCGCGACCCGGCCGCTGCGGTTGCCGGAGCGGCACACGACGTAAACGGGGCGGGCCTTGTCAAGCTCGTCGAGGCGGCTGGGGATCTGTCCCATGGGGATATGACGCGCGCCGGGGACCATGCCCTCGGCTACCTCGAAGTCCTCGCGGACGTCGATCACCTGGGCGGTCTCGCCGGCGGCGGCGGTCTGAGCGGTCGTGGCCTCGATCATGTGTGGCTCCTCCGGGGTCTGTCGGTTCTGAACGCCTCTTAAGTGTGCAATACCCCTGGGGGTATGTCAAAATACCCAGAGGGGTACAATGGAATGTTCCCTCGGGACACCCCGTGCACAGAAAGAAGACGCCATGAACGTTGAACCCGAGTCCATGAAGTCCGCCGTCAACCGCCTCAAGCGCGCTCAGGGCCAGCTCAACGCCGTGGTCCGGATGCTCGAGGAAGGGCAGGACTGCAAGTCGATCATCACACAGCTCTCGGCCGTCTCGAGTGCCGTGGACCGGGCTGGCTTCAGCATCATCGCCACCAACCTGCAGCAGTGCCTGACGAACCCCGAGCGCGGCGGCGATGTGGCCGAGCTCGAGAAGATGTTCCTCAGCCTCGCCTAGTCCGCGGCCCGAGCCTGGCCTGCTTCCCTCGCGCGTGCGGCCCTTCCGCCTGCCTCCCTTCCGCCTGCCGCGGGGCGCACCGCTGTGACAAGCTGGGGCCTATGAGCCCACGCCGCCTCGCGCCCTCGTCCCGCTCCCAGGTGCCGCCGTTCGCGGTCATGGACATCCTCGCCCGGGTCGATGCGCTCCGGGCGCAGGGCCGCGACGTCGTGAGCCTGTGCGCCGGCGAGCCCTCGGGCGGCGCGCCGGCGGCCGTCTCGGCGCGCGCCGCGGAGATCCACGCGTCCGGGCGGGCACTCACGTACACGCCGGCCCTCGGCACTGCCGAGCTGCGCACGGCGATCGCGGGCCACTACCGCCGCTGGTACGGGCTCGACGTCGATCCTGGCCATGTCGCCGTGACCACAGGATCGTCGGGGGCGTTCGTGCTCTCGTTCCTCGCCTCATTCGAGGCCGGTGACCGCGTGGCCCTGGCCCGCCCCGGCTACCCGGCATATCGGAACATCCTCACGGCGCTCGGGTGCGAGGTCGTCGAGCTCGACGCCGGGCCCGACACCCGCTACCAGCCCACCCCCGCGATGCTCGACGCCGCCGCCTCCGAGCGCGGGCCGCTCGCCGGTGTGGTGCTCGCCTCGCCCGCCAATCCGACGGGGACGATGGTCAGCCGGGACGAGCTGACGGCGATCGCGGACTGGTGCGCGGCGAACGGGGCGCGGCTCGTGAGCGATGAGATCTACCACGGCATCACGTACCCCGGGGCCGCCGGCGCCGACGAGCGGAGCCCGCGCGGGGTGTGCGCGTGGGAGCTGGCCGGGGAATCCGCCCGGGAGGCGATCGTCATCTCCAGCTTCTCGAAGTACTGGGGCATGACGGGCTGGCGGCTCGGGTGGGCGCTCCTGCCGGACGAGCTCGTGGGCGCCGTCGATGCCCTGGCGGGCAACGTGGCACTGTGCCCGCCCGCGCCGTCGCAGCTCGCCGCAGTCGAGGCGTTCTCGCCGGAGTCGTATGCGCAGGCCGACGCGTGGGTCGCCGGCTACGCCCGCACGCGGCAGACCCTCCTCGATTTCCTCCCCTCCCTCGGGTGGGGCCCGGCCGCCCCTGCCGACGGAGCGTTCTACCTGTACGCAGAGCTCGGGGACCAACTCGCCCGGTTCGGGGACTCGCGCGAGTACGCCCGCCAGCTGCTGGAGTCCGAGGGCGTGGCGCTCGTGCCGGGCACCGACTTCGATGCCGTGCACGGCGGCCGCGCGGTGCGTCTCTCCTTCGCCGCGGGGCAGGCCGCGGTCGAGGAGGCCATCGCGAGGATCCTCAGGTTCCAGGGGGCGTAGTCCCGGGCAACGGGCATCGGCGCGGACTGCTGCCCCTCCCCCGGGCGCGGCGGCGTGTCCTGCGGGCCGGGGTCAGAAGCCCGATGAGCTGCCCGAGCCGGAGAAGCTCCCCCCGCTCCCGCCGTATCCCGTGCTGGATGACGAGCGGGCGGAGTCGACCGCCGAGTAGCCCGCCGAGATGCCGCTGTTGAAGCTCACGATGCTGATCACGGGCAGCTGTGGGTACGCCACATCGAGGATGCTGCCCCGGGTCCGATGGCTTGAGCGCCATGACGAGGTCGATGCGTCAAGCTTCTTCCGCATGAGGTCCCGTTCCTTCTGGTTCTTCGCATGCTCGTCGATGACCGCGACCGCGTGCCGGTCGAGGAGTTCGCCGAGCTTCTCCCTCTCGGCCCTGAGCCCGTCCAGGGCGCCCTCCGGTGTGACGCTGCGGTCCTCGAGTCCGGCCCCGAGGCGCTCGATCTGGGCACGGGAGAGCCCCGCCCCCGCCCGGAGCGCCTGGGCGGTCTCGGGAGTGCCCTCGGTGCGCTCCTGGGCGAGCATGCCATCGATGCCGTCGAGCTGCTCGATGAGATCGTCCGTCTGGTTGCGCCATGCAGTCCGCCAGCGGGAGTCGAGGTTGAGGATCGAGTTGGTGTCCGCGATGGCGTCGTCGAGCCCGTCGAGGGTCTGTGCGATCTCCTCGTACTGTCTGGCCTCCTTGAGGCTGGACCTGCGGGACCGTTCCCGAGGGCCCATGGGCTCGAGCCGGTCCCTCAGCTGGGTCGCCTCGCGGTGCTGTGCCCTGAAGCTGTGCCACTTCTCGAGGACGAGTCCGCCGTAGGAAGAGGACTCGGGGATGGTGGACGCGTTGAGCTCCGTCTCCTCGAGTTTGAGGGTCACGGAGGAGTACGAGGAGTCGCCGGACTTCATGGCCTCGTCGAACTTCTTGCGCCGCCATGCTCGGATACCGATCCACGTGCCGGCTCCCCCGAGTCCCACGAGCCCCACGGCACCGGCGCCGATGAGTGCGCCGGGGGACAGGTACCACGGCCGCGCGATGCGGGACGCGGCGGACTTCACCCCGGCGATCGTCCCGTCGGTCCACTGGGCAGCGCGGAACAGGTCCTTCGTGTCGTCCTGGATGGCCCTCTGCTCGTCGAGGCCCACCTTGCGGTCCTCACCGAAGTACGTCCCGACCTGCCTGCCGGTCGTGTCGAGGGCGAAGATGAACAGGCCATCGGCCCACTTCTGCCCGTCGGCGCTGATCCACTCCGGGTGGTTCGCCCTGGCGAACTGCAGCACGGCCTCGTTGAGGTTGTCGCCGGCCTTGCCGGCACGGGTGAAGATGACGACCTTGGTCGGCACGTAGAACGAGATCTTCGCGAGTGCCGAATCCAACTGAGGCCGGTAGAGGCCCCCGCCGTGTCCTCGACCACCACCGAGGTGGGCGGGTCGGCGAGGGCGGCCGGCGGGTTCAGGCCGCCGAGCATCGACGTGAGCACCGCTGCGCCCACGATGGCCGCCATGAGCAGTCGCGAAAGCCACTTCATCCCTGTGCCCCCACCGTTCCCCCTCGTTGCGTGCGGCCCGCGGCGGGCCTACAGCGCCAGCCTACGCACCGGCGTCGTGCGTCCGCACCCGGCCAAGGTCCCTATGTGGATAGCAGCGTGGGTGTTGCGGGGACGCGTGTGTCGAGCTGGATCGGCCGCGCGGCGTCCGGCCGCGCTCACGTAGCCGTCTGCACCTCGCCGAGGAGAGCGATCGCCTGCGCCCGCGAGGACACCCCGAGCTTGCGGAACACGTTGCGCAGGTGGAACTTCACGGTGTTCTCGCTGATGTGCAGCTCGGCGGCGATCCCACGGTTCGGCATGCCGGTGCCGAGGAGCTGCAGGACCTCCTCCTCGCGCGCGGCCAGGCCCCACTCGGTGTGCTCGCGGGCGGCGGTCCGCTGGACGTCGAGGGGCAGGGCGACGGACACGTCGGCACCCCAGCCCGCCATGACCTCCATGCGGAGCCGGCCGTCAAGCGCCTGGACGCGCTCCTCGATCCTCCGCACGCCGTCCTCGGCGAGGGAGAGCTGGCCCTTGCCGTCGTCGCGGATGTTCACGAGCAGGTTGGTGCCGTCACAGTCCCACTGGACGCGGATGCGGTGGACGCTGTCCTGCTCCACCATCGCGAGGACCAGCGATCGCACGATCGCCCGCGCCGCGTGCGCGACCTCGCCCGGAAGGGCACGCCCGTCCGCCGGCGGCTCGACGAACTGGACGTCGACCCCGCCGAAACGCTCGAGCGGCCGGAGGTCGGTGCGCAGCCGCTCGAACGCCTTCGCCACCGGCTCGTCCAGGAGCGCGGCGGTGCGGTCCGCCGAGCCGCGCAGCCGCACGAGCGCGGCGGCTGCGAGCTCGGTCGCGGAGGCGCGCGCGGCCGCGTCGGACTGGCCCGGAGAGCGCAGGGCCGTCAGGATCGTCTCGAGGCTGGTCGAGTGCAGGTCAGTGAGCTCGGCGGTGATCCGCGCACGCTCCGCGGACGCCGCCCGCGACTCCCGCAGGTAGGAGGCCGGCGCTTCCGCCACCTTGTCCCTGATCCGCACCGCCGCGAGGTGCCACAGACGCACGACGACGGGCCCCACCTCCGTCCGTGACCGCGCCACGGGCGCGGGGTCGGTCAGGACGAGGAGGGCCCCGGTCAGGGACCGCAGGGCCAGGAGGGGGCGCGTCCGCCCACCGACCTCGCCGGCCGTCCAGGCAGGCTCGAGGCCCTCGAGGGATGCCCTGACGTGCTCGAGTTCGTCGAGGGAGACCCTGGAGATGATCTCCTCGGCGCCGTCCTTCTTCTGGGGGCGCCCCGTGCAGTCCTCGGTGAAGATCACGAGCGCCGAGCAGCGGACGTAGGGGGCCAGGAATCGGCGGAGCTTCGCGGCGATCTGCGTCAGGGGCGCCTCGGCGAGCTCCCCAGCGGCGTCGAGCAGCGTGAGGGTCTCGGCGGTGACGGCTCCGTGGAGTTCGGGCATCGCCCCAGTGTAGGCGACCTACCTCCTAACTGCCTGCCCGTTTGGGCAGTTGCTTCCGCCTGGACGGGCAGCTGACCCACCCAATGGGATGGCGGCATGCTGGAGGCATCACCCCGCAGCACGTCACCAGAGGAGCATCGCATGACCCTTGAGACCGCGTCTCCGCGGCACCGCACCGAAGCCGAGGACGTCGACGAGAGCCTTGGCCTCATCCAGGCGGAGGTCTCTGCCGCCGCCGGCGCGCTCGAGCGGGGCGAGCTCGCCGCCGTCGCCCGGATGGTCCGGGAAGCGCGGCGGGTCTTCGTCGTCGGCGCGGGCCGCAGCGGGCTCGTCCTGCGGATGGCCGCGATGCGCCTCATGCACCTCGGCCTCGACGTGCACGTCGTCGGCGAGGTGACCACGCCCGCCATTGGTTCAGGGGACCTCCTGGTCGCGGCCTCGGGCTCGGGCCGGACGGCCGGGGTTGTGAAGAGCAAGAGCACCGCAGCGGCCGTCGGCGCGCGGATCGCCGCCTACACGACGGCCCCATCGTCCCCGCTGGCCGCACGGGCGGACGCCGTCGTCGTGATCCCCGCGGCGCAGAAGACCGACCACGGCGGGGAGGTGTCCCGGCAGTACTCGGGCAGCCTCTTCGAGCAGACGCTGTTCCTCGCCGCCGAGGCGGTCTTCCAGAGCCTGTGGATGGCGGATGGCTCTGCCGCCGAGGAGCTCTGGCTTCGGCACGCCAACCTCGAATAGCCCCCGCAGGACCACCAACCCATCCCACTACTTACTCGAAGGAAACACCACCATGAAGCTCCAGGTCGCCATGGACGTCCTCACCGTCGACGAGGCCCTCACGCTGGCACAGCAGGTCGCCGAGCACGTCGACATCATCGAGCTCGGCACCCCGCTCGTGAAGAACGCCGGCCTCTCCGCCGTCACGGCCGTCAAGAAGGCCCACCCGGACAAGGTCGTCTTCGCGGATCTCAAGACGATGGACGCCGGCGAGCTCGAGGCCGAGCTGGCCTTCGCCGCCGGCGCCGACCTCGTCTCGGTGCTCGGCAGCGCGGACGACTCCACCATCGCCGGCGCCGTCAAGGCCGCCCGAGCGCACAACAAGGGCGTCGTCGTGGACCTCATCGGGGTCGAGGACAAGGTGGCCCGCGCCAAGGAGGCCCGCCAGCTCGGCGCGAAGTACGTCGAGTTCCACGCGGGCCTCGACGAGCAGGCAAAGCCCGGCTACGACCTCAGCGTCCTGCTGACTGCCGGGGAGCTCGCGCGCGTCCCGTTCGCGGTGGCCGGTGGAGTGAACGCGTCCACGATCTCCTCGGTCCAGCGCTCGGGGGCGGACGTCGCCGTGGCCGGCGGCTCGATCTACGGCGCCGCTGACCCGGCCGAGGCCGCCCGCGAGCTCCGCGCGGCGATCGTCTGAGCGAGCGCTCGAGCCCCCGGCCGGGAGGCAGATCAGGCGGTCACTGTGTCGGAGTCGATCCAGTCCATCGACTTCGTCACGGCCTTCTTCCACAGCCGCATCTGCCGCTCCCGCTCGGCGCCGTCGAGGCGGGGGCTCCAGCGCTTGTCCTCGCCCCAGTTCGCCGCGAGCTCGCCGAGGTCGTTCCAGAAGCCGACGGCGAGACCCGCGGCGTAGGCCGCGCCAAGGGCGGTGGTCTCGATGACCTTCGGGCGGATGACATCGACGCCGAGGATGTCCGCCTGGAACTGCATGAGCGCGTCGTTGGCGACCATGCCGCCGTCGACCTTGAGCTCTGTCAGCGGAACGCCGGAATCGGCGTTGACCGCATCGAGGACTTCACGGGTCTGAAACGCCGTCGCCTCGAGCGCGGCCCGCGCGATGTGGCCTCGATTCGCGTACCGCGTGAGGCCGACGATCGCCCCGCGGGCGTCGGAGCGCCAATGGGGCGCGAACAGGCCGGAGAAGGCCGGCACGATGTAGACGCCGCCATTGTCCTTGACGGAGCGGGCGAGGTCCTCGACCTCCGGTGCCGACGTGATGAGTCCGAGGTTGTCGCGAAGCCACTGGATGAGCGAACCGGTCACCGCGATGGATCCCTCGAGCGCGTAGTGGGGCTCCGCGTCGCCGAGCCTGTATCCCACGGTCGTGAGGAGCCCGTTCCGCGAGCGGACGATCTCCTCCCCCGTGTTGACGATGACGAAGCAGCCCGTTCCGTACGTGTTCTTCGCCTCGCCCGCCGCGAAGGCCGCCTGCCCAAACGTGGCCGCCTGCTGGTCTCCCAGGATGCCGGCCACGGGGACCTCGCGCAGGAGCTGCGAGCTGTGGACGGTGCCGTACACCTCTGAGGAGGACCTGATCTCCGGCAGCATCGTGGCCGGAACGCCGAACGCGTCGAGGATCTCCTGGTCCCAGGCGAGGCTCTCGAGATCCATGAAGAGCGTGCGCGACGCGTTCGTCACGTCCGTCGCATGGATGCCGCCGTCGACTCCGCCGGTGAGGTTCCAGAGGAGCCAGGCGTCGGTGTTGCCGAAGAGCAACGTGCCCGCCTCCGCCTTCACGCGTGCGCCGTCGACATTGTCGAGGATCCACTTGATCTTCGTCCCCGAGAAGTAGGTGGCAAGCGGGAGGCCGACCTTGTCTTTGAAGCGGTCGACGCCGCCCTCCGCTGCAAGCTCGTCGACGATGGGCTGTGTCCGGGTGTCCTGCCAGACGATCGCGTTGCAGACGGGCTCGCCTGTCGTCCTGTCCCACACGACCGTGGTCTCGCGCTGGTTGGTGATCCCGACGGCGGCGATATCGTGCCGCGTCAGGTTCGCCTTGGCGAGCGCCTGGCCGATCACCTCGCGTGTGTTGTCCCAGATCTCCCTCGGGTCGTGCTCGACCCAGCCGGCCTGCGGGAAGATCTGCTCGTGCTCGAGCTGGCCGGAGGAGACGATCGCACCGCCGTGGTCGAACACGATGGCCCGTGTGCTCGTCGTGCCTTGGTCGATTGCCATGACGTACCGCGCCGCGCCCGCCTGCTCAGCCAATCTGGTTCCTCCATCTCATGAAATGCCGACCCGGGGATCAACCGACGAGCGAATCGGCCGCCAGACCGTGTCCCTCCACAAGGGTGTTGACGGCATGGCGGACCTCCTCCGTGATGCGCTCACCGTCCCACCCCAGGTGGGGTGCGAGGGCGTCGGCCACCGCCTGGACGAGTTCGGCCGTGACCAGGCCGCGGAAGGCGAGGGACGTGCGGCGGATCAGCACGTCGGCCACATGCCCAACCTGCTCGTGCTCGGCCATGTAGGCCAGTTCGCGTTCGCTCAACTCACCCGTGCCCCCGAGGACGTTGTCGTCCCCAGCGCGGAGGAAGGCGGCGACCTCTGACGAGCGAGTCCCGTACCGCTCGAAGAGCACTCGAGCCCTCGTGGGATCGATGCCGTCCCCGACGAGAGCGTCGAGCCACTGGCCGAGCTCGCCCTCCTCCGATGGATACCCGGCCCCGCCGCCTATCGCGAGCTCGGCAGTGCTCGTCCGCCGGCTCGCCCCGAGTTCGCGGAGGACTTCGTCGGACAGGTGCTCCGAAACCGCCCTGAACGTTGTCCACTTCCCGCCGACGAGGCTCAGCCGGACTGGCCCGGAAGCGCCGTCCGCCTGCCGCTCGATGCGGTAGTCGCGGGAGACGAAGCCGGGCGCGGTGTCCTCGTGGCGCGGCAGCGGGCGCACTCCGGAGAACGTGTAGACGATCTGTTCGCGCCGCACGGGGACGTCGGGGAAGACATGGCGGATGAGGTCGAAGAAGTACTGGACCTCGGCATCGGTGCAGGTGGGCGTCAGGTCGTCGCCGGCGTCCATGTCGGTCGTGCCGACCAGGACCCTGTCCCCCACCGGGTAGATGAGGACGATGCGCCCGTCACTGTGCTCGAAGAAGATCTCGCGCCCCCGGGTCGCCGCTAGCAGCTCGGGGGCGTCGAGGACGATGTGCGAGCCCTTGGTCCCGCCCATGAACCTGGTACGGGCGCCGAGCGCGCCGTTCGTGAGGTCGGTCCACGCGCCCGTTGCGTTGACGACAACGTCCGCAGCGAAGTCGAACTCGCCTCCGGTGAGCTCGTCGCGCAGCCGGACGGCGCCGTCGTTCGTTCCGACCGCCCGCACGTAGTTGACGGCCCGCGCCCCGGGCGACGCCTCGAGGCCGTCGCGGAGGACGTCGAGCGTGAGCCGTTCGGGGTTGTGCACCGACGCATCGAAGTAGGTCGCCGCGTACTTCACGTCGTGGCGCAGCTGGGGCAGCTCGGCCTGAGCACCCTTCCGTCCCACGAACCGATGGCGGGGCACAGAGCCGCCCCGCCGGGAGAAGGCATCGTACAAGGACAGGCCGATCTTGATCAGCACGGCACCCCGTTCCCCCGGCCGGCCGGAACGATGGGTCAGGAATCGCAGCGGCGCGTTGAGCATGCCGGAGAACGTGCTGAAGATCGGGATGGTGGTCTGCAGCGGCTTCACGTAGTGCGGTGCGATCCGCAAGAGCCGGTTCCGCTCGGCAACCGATTCTCGCACGAGGCGGAACTCGCCGTTCTCGAGGTATCTGATCCCACCGTGGATCATGTGGGAGGACGCCCCCGATGCCCCTTGGCAGTAGTCTCCGCCCTCGACGAGGGCGACATCGACGCCTTGCAGGGCCAGCTCGCGGAACGTCCCGACGCCGTTGATGCCCCCACCGATAATGAGCACCTGCGCGCGAGGACGCGCGCGGAGCCGGGAGACGGCAGCCCGTGAGGGCGCGGGGTGAGCAGGGACGGTGGCGTACGGCTTGGAAGCCACAGGTTTCCTCCTTGGGCGGGCCGGGGATCTCGCACCATTGTTTGACCGGCCTGAGAGGATATTCAAGAACTATGCACAAATGTGCAAGAATGGCGTGCATGCCCATGTCCGGCCCGGATTCCGAGCTCCTCGGCGACGGGGGATCCGCACAAACGCCCATTTCGCCCAAGCAGCGCGATGCGCTGCTTGCGGCGCAGCTCTACTACCTGCAAGACCTCACGATGGATGCCATCGCGCGGGAACTCAGGACATCGCGCTCGACAGTCTCGCGGCTGCTCGCGTTCGCCCGGGAGACCGGGCTCGTGCAGATCCAGATCCGGAACCCCCTGGAATCCTCGGCCGAGCTCGAATCGGCCATCTCGCGCCGCTATCGCGTCCGCGTCAACGTGGTCCCCCACCCCTCACACCTCAACGAGACGGAGACACTCGACAGAGTCGCGATGTACGCTGCGCGCACCCTCACGCCGTTCGTCGAGTCCGAGGCCGTGATCGGGGTCGCGTGGGGTTCCACGCTCACCGCGATGAGCCGTTACCTCAATCGAAAGTCGACCCACAGCAGCACCGTCGTCCAGCTCAACGGCGCTGCCAACACCCAGACCATGGGACTCGGCTACGCAAGCGAGATCATCCGACGGTTCGCGGCTGCCTATGACGCCGCCGTCGAGGAGTTCCCCGTCCCGGCCTTCTTCGACCGCGCGGAGGCCAAGCGGCTCATGTGGAGCGAGCGCAGCGTACGCCGTGTTCTCGCCCTCCAGGCCCGGATGTCCCTCGCGGTGTTCGGAATAGGCGCTCTTGACGCGGACGTCCCAAGCCACGTCTACACCGGGGGCTACCTGGACCCCACCGACCTCCGGTCCCTCGCTGAGGAGCGGGTCGTGGGCGATGTCGCAACCGTCTTCTTCCGAGAGGATGGAAGCTCGGAGGGGATCGCTCTCAACGAACGGGCGACCGCGAGACCGACCACGCGCTCCTCCGCAGCGTCAAACATCGCTTCTGCGTCGTCTCCGGCCCCTCGAAGGCCCGTGCCCTGCGCGGGGCGCTCAACGCGCGCCTCGCTACCGAACTCGTCCTCGACGAGGCTACGGCCCGGGCTCTCCTGGCTCTCGATGCCTGAAGCACCTCTGGCGTGATCGGCGAGCAGGTAAACCGGACCATACCCGGGGGCTTGACTCCGCCGCGGGCCGCCCCTTACCCGCGGACAGCAGGCGTCAGCTGAGGGCCATCAGTGATCGCTTCATCGGCACACTACGACCTCGGTGCCCGCAGCCTTCAGCCGCAGACTGACGTCCTGGCGCGGAGGCGCATCGGTGAGCACGACGTCGATGGCTGAGAAATCGACGAGCCTGACTGCAGCCGACCCGGAGAACTTCTCGTGGTCGGCGACGAGGACAACGAGCGAGGCACTGTCGATCAGCGCCATCTTGACCGGTCGCTCCATATCAGTGGCCACATACACGCCGTCGGCATCGACGGCGGCGGCCCCCAGGAACAGGACGGCAGCCTTGAGGCCGGCGAGGCCCTCGACGGCTCGAGGGCCGACCAGGGCCTGGCTTTCGATGAGGAGCTCGCCCCCGAGGCCGAGCACCCTCGCATTCGGCATGGAGAGCATGTGCTGCAGGACCGGGATCGAGTGCGAGATCACGGTGCCCCGGAACTCGGGTGACATCTCGTGGATGACCGCGAAGGCAGTCGTGCCGGCGTCTACTGCGATCACCCCTCGTTCGGGAATGTACGCCTGAGCGGCCTGGGCAATCTTGCGCTTGGCCTCGGAGAGCTTCTTGGCACGGCGGGAGAAGTCCACCGTGCCGGGCGTCCCGTAGGGGAGGGACGCGCCACCGTGGACGACGTTGACCTCCCCCCGCGCGGAGAGGGTCTTGAGGTCACGGCGGATGGTCATGTCGGAGACGCCGAGGTTCTGCACGAGCTCGGAGACCGAGACGAACGGCGAACTGCGCAGCTGACGCAGGATCTGGTCCTGGCGTTCGCGGGCGCTCTCCTTCGAGGCCCTCGCCCCTGCTTCGGCTCCAGCAGCCACTGCTACCCCCTCGGGAAGGGACGCCACGACGATCTCCCACCGCCTCGGCGTCCGATGTCTGTCCCAATATTATCAGTTCCGCCCTCAGGGTGTTGACTTTCCAACAAACGATGTTTAGATTCTTTCATGTGACGGAAGTCATAGTCGACACGGCCCGAGAGAGGATTCCCTTGTTGGTCTTCGTAGGAGTGGCAACGGCAGACGCCATTGCACTCGTTGACAGGTTCCCCGAGGCAGACGAGCGGATCGTCGCCCAGGACGTCCTCTTCGCCGGTGGCGGCCCAGCCGCGACCGCCGCCGTCGCGGCAGCACGGCTCGGAATGGACGCCGCCATTGTGAGCGCAGTCGGCGATGACGCGGAGGGCGAGCGGATCGTCGAGGGGCTCGCAGCCGAAGGCGTGGACGTCTCGGGCGTCGCGCGGATCCCCGGGGAACGCTCGGGGCGCAGTCTGGTCATCATCGATGGCCCACACAGGACCCGAGCGATCGTCAATCGCCCGGGCCCGGAGATCGATCTCGCTTCCAACCCCACCGCACAGTCCCTGATCGGCGCGGCGGACTGGGTCCATGTCGACCAGCTCGGCTGGGCGCCCGTACACCGGCACCTCGGCCAGCTGGTGCACCGGCCTCGGCTCTCGGTCGACGCCGGCAACCCGATCCCTGGATACACGCAGCCGGGCACGGCCCTGTACGCTCCCACGATCCCGGCCCTCCAGGCGAGGTACGGAACGCCGGGGGGCCCGAACGACACCCTGGCGCTGCTCCGACGCGCGCTGGCCGACGGCGCCGGGATCGCCGTGGCCACCGGCGGCGGCGAAGGCAGCTTCGGCGTCGAGGAAGGCTCGGAGAGCCTTGTCCGCGCCACTCCCCCCGCCGCCGAGATCGCCAGCACTCTTGGGGCCGGCGATGTCTTCCACGGCGCCCTGCTCGCGGGCCTTGCCCGATCCGAACGCGGGGAGCTGAGCGGCCTGGACCAGGTGCTCGCCTACGCAACCACGGTCGCGTCCCTTTCCTGCCGCGGCATCGACGGCAGGTCCCGAATCCCCGACCACGACGAGGCGATCCGCCACGTCGCGGACTCGACAGCCACATCCATCCAAGGAGAAGACCTTGTCCTCTGAGTACTCCGCCCCCGCTCCCTCGACGGCACCAGCGACGCTCGCCGACCTCCGGCGGCCCTCGGGCGCCTTCGCCATGCTCGCCGTGGACCAGCGTGAGGCGCTGCGCAACATGATGGCCGAGCATCAGGACACCGACGTCACCGACGAGCAGGTGCGGGACTTCAAGCTTGAGGCCGCGCGCATCCTCACCCCCCATGCGTCCGCCGTCCTGATCGACCGCCAGTTCGCGCTCGAGGAGGCCATCGCTCAGGGCGTTGTCGCCCCCGGCTGCGGCCTCATCGCGGCGGCGGACCACTTCGAGCCGGCCTACGGCGAGGTCGTCGGCACGGTCAACATCGACCGCGCCCTCGACCCCGCCGCGCTCCGGGCCAGCGGGGCGGTGGCCATGAAGCTCCTGGTCCTCTACCGCCCGGACGGCGGAGCGGCGGAGCGGATCGCCATGACGGAAGAGTTCATCGACCTCTGCCGGAACGCCGGGCTGGTCAGCATCATCGAGCCGGTGTCCCGGAAGGCCCTCGACGGGAGCGAGTGGGACTGGAACGCGGGAGTCCTGGCAGCAGCGAAGGAGCTCGGACGCCTCGGGGCCGACCTGTACAAGGCCGAGGTCCCCCACCGCGGGCAGGCCGCGGAGGACGAGGTGCGCGCGGACTGCCGGCAGCTGAGCCGGACCATCGACGGACCCTGGGTCGTGCTGTCCTCCGGCGTGCCCCAGGACGTCTTCCCGGAGGCCGTCGCCTGGGCCTGCGAAGAGGGTGCATCCGGATTCCTGGCCGGGCGCGCCGTCTGGGCCTCCTCGATCGCCAGCCCCGACATCGCAGAGGACCTGCGCACCCACGCCGTGCGCAGGCTCCAGCGTCTCTGCGATGTCGTCGACACCCACGTGAAGGCGTGAAGCCGCGGCCCGACGCGCGCCTCCGCCCCCAGCCCAGAACCGCAGCGGGCCCCCTGGGCATCCCCGTCATCGATTGATGAAGAAACAAGGAGTTGCACCAACCATGTCCGACTTCAAGACAACCCCCATGAGCCGCCGCGGACTGCTCCAGCTTTTCGCTGTCACCGGCACCGCGGCATCGCTCGCGGCCTGCGCCGGCCCGGGATCCACGAAACCCGCTGCCGCCAGCTCGCTCAACACCGCCAACAAGACCGGCAAGGTCTCCTTCGCCCACTGGCGCGCGGAGGACAAGGACGTCTTCGCCAAGCTGATCACACAGTTCCAGCAGGCGAACCCGGGCATCGAGGTCGCTCAGGACATCTCCACCTCCACGGACTACCAGGCCCAGGCCCTCCAGCGCATGCGCTCCGGGGCAATCGGCGACGTCGCACCGGCCTTCCGCGGCTCCCAGTTCGACAGCTTCGTCTCGTCCGGCCTCTTCACAGACCTGAGCAGCAGCGGCCTGACCGAGAAGTACACCGCCAACCTCATCAGCAGCGGGGCCGCGAACGGCAAGCAGTACGGATACCCGTACCAGATCGTGCTCCCCATGCCGATCGCGAACACTGACATTCTTGACTCGGCCGGGATCAGCACCATCCCCACCGACTGGGACTCCTACCTCTCCATGCTCGAGGCGATCAAGTCAAAGGGGATCACGCCGATCGCCTTCCCCGGGGCGGACGCCGGCAACGCAGGTCAGCTCTTCAACTCGATGATCATGAACGTCGCGCCCTCGGACGACATGTGCGCCAAGATCCAGTCCGGCCAGTACAAGTGCACGGACGACTGGTTCGTCCAGATGCTCAAGTACTACCAGCAGCTCGCTCCCTTCGTGCAGCCCAACTCGGCCGGTACCGCCGTAGAGCCCGCTGAGCAGCTCTTCGCCACGGGCAAGGCCGCAATCTTGGCCACCGGCAGCTACCACATCGCAGCCGTGCGGGCGCTCGGCGCGAAATTCCCGATCGACCTGGCCCCGCCCATCACGGCAGCGAAGGGCAAGGCCAAGTACGAGGGCACCTACAACGCCACCTTCATCCTCGGAATCAACTCGGCATCGAAGGTCCAGGGCGCGGCCCTGGCCTGGCTCCAGTTCCTCAGCGAACCGGCGAACGCCGGGACCTATGCCAATGACACCGCCCAGTTCTCCCCCGTCAAGGGCATCCAGTACACGAACCCGGACCTCAAGAGGCTCCAGCCCTGGCTAGAGAAGAAGACGATCCTCGCGCCGCGCTACCAGTTCACGGATCTGGACATGGAGCACGCGGTCGAGGCAGCAGCGGTCCGCGTACTGAGCGGGACCGATCCGGCACAGGCGGCGGCGGACGCCCAGAAGGTCGTGGATCAGCGTGTCAAGACCAATTAACCTCCAACTGCGGCGCAATCGCGTCCCGGCAGGACCCCGGACCGTTGGGCCCGGCACCGCCCAAGGGCCCGGTCGCCGCCGCCCCTTCGACGCGGCGCGCCGCTGGAGGCGGGCGACCAGGACACCGCTTGCGATGTTCCTCTTCCCGCTCCCGGCGCTGGTGCTGTTCACCTTGTTCTTCGCGATCCCCTCCCTCCAGGCCGTGCAGTACTCGGTGACCGACTGGAACGGGTACAGCGCGGACTACAGCACCCTCGGCATCGCCAACTTCGTGCGGGCCTTCACCGGCGACCTGCTCTTCAGCAACGCCCTGACCAACAACCTGAAGTTCATGGCGGTCGTCGTCATCGCCCAGACCGTCCTCTCCCTGCTTCTGGCGGTCTTCCTCGTGAAGAACACGAAGGTCAACACCTTCCTGCGGGCGCTGTACTTCTTCCCGACCATCCTCTCCTCGGTCTCGGTGGCCTTCGTGTGGAAGTTCATGTACGACCCGAATTTCGGCCTGATCAACCAGGGCCTCCATGCGGTGGGCCTGCCGGGATCGTCGTTCCTCGGCGACCCGGGCAGCGCGATCTTCTGGGTGGCCCTGACACAGACCTGGGCCCACACGGGGCAGATGATCGTCGTGTTCATCGCAGGGCTCCAGGCCATCCCCGCTGAGCTCTACGAGGCAGCTGAGGTGGACGGTGCCGGAAAGTGGAAGCAGTTCCGGCTCATCACCTGGCCCCTCATCGCCCCGGCCACGTCGATCGTCGTCGCGTACACCACTATCCAGTCGTTCAAGGCCTTCGACCTGATCATCGGCCTGGGCGGCAACCCGCCCGGGTCGGGCCTGGACATCCTGTCGACCCGCATCTACACGACGTTCGCCAACTCGCAGTTCGGCTACGCGGCGGCGGAGTCCATCCTCTTCATGCTCTTCATCGGAGTCATGGCCTTCACGCTGCGCAGGGTCCTCCGACTCGTACAGAAAGGCTGAGCCATGATCGCCAGGCTCTCCAAGAATGCAGTGCTGGCCGTCTACGGCCTGCTGATCGTCATTCCGCTCCTCGTCGTCCTCTTCGGCACCTTCAAGACCACCCCGGAGCTCTTCGCCAATCCCTTCGCCCCGCCGGGCAGCCTGAGCCTGAACAACTACGCCGAGACGCTCACGGGCCAGAATCTGGGTGCCGCGTTCCTGAACAGCACCATGGTGACACTCACCTCAGTCACGCTCACCCTCTTCATAGCCTCGCTGGCGGCCTACGGCGTGGCCAGGATCCGAGGATGGAAGGGCTGGGCGATCTACGGGTTCATCGTGCTGGGGATGTCGGTGCCGGCGCAGGCGAACATGATCCCCCAGTACGTCCTCTTCCAGCAGCTCGGCCTGCTGGACAGCAGGCTCGGCCTGATCCTGATCAACATCGTCGTCACGCTCCCCGTAGCCGTCTTCATCCTCGGCGGCTTTATGAGGACTCTGCCCTCAGACCTCTTCGAGGCGGCCACCGTAGACGGCTCCGGGCCCTTCCGGACCTACTACGCGGTCGCAGTGCCACTGTCGATGCCCTCGATCGCGGCCACCGGGATCTTCCTCTTCGTCATGCACTGGAACGACCTCCTGTACCCGCTCCTGTTCATCTCATCGCCCGACAAGCGCACACTGCCCTTGGCTCTGCTGAGCTTCCAGGGCGAGTTCCAGACCAACTACCCGCTGCTGTTCGCGGGCGTCATCCTCGCGTCCATCCCCGTCGTCGTGGCCTACGTATTCCTCCAGCGATTCTTCGTAGCCGGCATGACCGCGGGCGCTGTGAAAGGCTGATCCACTATGTCCCATCCCACGGGCCCCTCGGACACCGTGATCCTCCGCCACGCCTCAGGCGGCTCCACCGACGGCGGCCACCTCGACCTGGCCATGACGGCGCTCCCTGCCATCGAGCTGAGCCCCATGCCGGGCTGGATCACCGGCGAGACCCTGGAGGCCCAGGGGATCGAGGTGAGCATGCCGAACCTCCCCTCACTCCAGCGGCCCGAGCTCTCCCCCACGCCGTGGCGCCTCCGCGTAACGGCCCACGGCCCCAGGACCGCACGGATCGTGCTCGCGCCGGAGGGCCACCGCGTCTTCGACGAGCGCCCAGGCTGGCTCGGGATCGTCACCGCTGACGGACCAGTGCCTGCAGAGGCCGCCCTCAACGGCCAGGAGGCCCGCCTCTCCGGCGACGAGTTCACCGTCGTCGTCGCCCGCTCCCCGTTCAGCCTCCGCGTCGAGGACCGTGACGGCCGAACCGTCCTGCGAACCGCCGAACGGCTCCGCCAGGTCGCGGGCTTCCCCATGGCGCCCCCAGCCCTGCACCACGACGGCAAGACGGCGGTCAGCTTCGAACTGGCAGCCTCGGAGGACATCCTGGGCTTCGGCGAGCAGTTCGGCAGACTCGTCAAGAACGGCCAGAAGCTCACACTCCGATCCGAGGACGCGCTCGGCACCGGGACCGGCATGGCGTACAAGCCCGTACCGGTCTGGCACTCGACGGCCGGATATGCGGGCTTCCTCAACACCGGTGCCACGGTCACTGCCGACGTCGGCCACGAACGCCCCAGCGTACTCTCGCTCGAGCTCGACGACGACGCGCTCGACCTCTTCGTCTTCGTCTCCCCGGAGCCGGCCCAGCGCCTGGCCGACTACACAGCCCTCACGGGGCATTCCCAACGACCTCCCCTGTGGGCCTTCGGCTACTGGATGGGACGCTGCCGCTACCACAGCAGCGGCGAAATGCTCGAGGTCGCCCGGTCCATGAACGCCCACTCCATCCCGTGCGACGTGCTGCACCTGGATCCCGACTGGCTGGTCGTGGACCGGCTCAACACCGACTTCATCTGGAACGAGGATCGCTTCGGGAAGAGGAAGGACTTCGTCGCCGACCTAGCCGCCGAGGGCAAGCGGCTCTCGGTCTGGGAACTGCCCTACGTGGACCCGAAGTCCCCCCTGTACGCGGAACTTCAGGAGCGGGGATTCTTCGTCAAGACCCTCCACGGCGCCACCGCCTACCTTGGAGGCACGCCCACGCCCGATGGGCGGCCCAGAGCCCTCATCGACTTCTCCAATCCACAGGCCCGGACCTGGTGGAAGGAACAGCACCGGGCCTTCCTCGATGACGGCGTCGCCGTCTTCAAGACCGACTTCGGCGAAGGGTTCCCCGCAGACGGCGTCCTCGCCGAGGACACGCCCGCGGCCCACCATCACAACCTCTACCCCCTGCGCTACAACAGCGCCACCAGCGAGGCCATCGCGGAGGCGACCGGCCGAACCCCGCTCGTGTGGGGCCGTTCGGGATGGGCCGGGTCGCACCGCTATCCCGGCCAGTGGGGAGGGGACGCCGAATCGACTGTCGCCGGCATGCAGGCGACTCTGCGCGGGGGCCTGTCCTACGCGCTCGGCGCACCCGGGTTCTGGAGTCACGACATCGGCGGATTCTTCGGCCCGGAGCTCACCGACGGGCTCTACGTCCGGTGGACCCAGTTCGGGGCGTTCTCGCCCCTCATGCGCGCCCACGGGCTACGGCCGAGAGAGCCCTGGGCGTTCAGCCCCGAGGCGCTCAAGATCGCAAGGACGTGGATCCGGCGCCGCTACGGACTCCTCCCCTACCTCTGGCAGGCCGCCACGGCCTCCGTCAGGGACGGCCTTCCGATGATGCGCCCGCTCCACCTTTCCTTCCCCGAGGATCCGGCCGCCGTGGGCATCGATTCGCAGTTCATGCTCGGGGACGACCTCCTGGTGATCCCGATCTTCGACGACTCCTCCGCACCGGCATCCCGGTCCTTCTATGTCCCCAAGGGGACATGGACCGACCTCCACACCGGAACGGCCTACGAGGCGGGCTTCCACACCGCCACCTTCCCCCTCGACGCCATGCCGGTCCTGGTCAGGCCCGGGGCAAGCATCCCGACGCTCCCCGTCCCCGAGGACACCCGGAACACCGAGGACCTCGCGGACCAGCCCTGGGTCGTGCACCGGTTCGGCCACGACCTCGGACCGATCCCGGCCTTCACAGGCTTCGACGGCTCGATCGCCGACCCGGCCTCGTTCGACGTCGTCGACCATGACGCATGACCGCCGGGAACCGGCAGCCCCGCTCGGCCTGAACCGCCACCACGAAAGGCTCCTCCTGCCATGACAGAAGAAACCACCCTCATCAACGGCCAGTGGCGCAGACTCGCCAATCGCAGGCCGGTCCGCAACCCCGCCACGGGGAACACCGTCGGAACGGTCTGCTGGGGTGACGCGGCCCTGGCCGCGGAAGCCGCCGATGCCGCCGCCGCGGCCTTCGGCACCTGGTCCAAGACGCCCCCTCGCGAGCGCGCGGACATCCTGTTCCGCGCCGCGGACCTCCTCCTGCAGCGGCGAGAGGCCATCGCGGCGATCCTCGCCGCAGAGGCCGGCAAGCGGCTCCCCGAGGCGTTGGGCGAGATCAGCTTCTCGATCGAATACCTCCGGTGGTTCGCCGAAGAGGCCCGCAGACCGCTCGGAACCGTGATCCCCAGCGAGGACCCTGCCCGGCGCCACCTCACCACCCGGAGCGCGGCCGGCGTCGTCCTGACCCTCACCTCGTGGAACTTCCCCTGCTCGCTGCAGGCTCGCAAGCTCGCCCCCGCACTGGCGGCCGGGTGCACGGTCGTCGCCCGCGTCTCGGAGCGCGCCCCGCTCGCAGCCGCAGAGCTCGTCCGGGCGCTGGACGACGCCGGCCTGCCCCCCGGCGTGCTCAACCTCGTCCACGGCCCCGCGCGGGAGATCACCGAAACGCTGCTGGCCCACCCCGCCGTGCGCGTCGTGACCTTCACCGGTTCCACCGGCGTGGGGCGGCAGATCATGGCGACGGCCGCGCAGCGCGTCGTCCGCCCCCTGCTCGAGCTCGGCGGGGACGCCCCGTTCATCGTCTTCGACGACGCGGATCTCGAAGCCGCCGTCGACGCCGCCGTCCTGGCCAAGACCCGCAACACCGGCCAGTCCTGCGTTGCAGCCAACCGATTCTTCGTCCAAGAGGGCATCTTCGAAGACTTCGTGACCCGGCTGGCGGCCAGGCTCGATGCCCTCTCCATCGGCGACGGCTCGGCCGAACCCGTGCCCGACCTAGGGCCCATGATCGACCAGGACAGCGTCGCCGGCGTCCAGCGCATGGTCGACCAAGCCCTCGGACTCGGCGCGAAGGAGCGAACTTCCTGGCGCGACGTCCCCGCGCAGGGCTCCTTCCTCCGGCCCATGCTGCTCACCGACGTCCCCGAAGAGGCCGCGCTGGCGCGCGAGGAGGTCTTCGGCCCCGTGGCCGCCGCCTTCCCCTTCAAGGACGAGGCCGAGCTCCTCTCGCGCGCGAACAACACGGAGATGGGCCTGGCCGCCTATGTGTTCGCGAAGGACGCGGGGCGCTGCTGGCGCATCGCCGAGGCCCTCGAGGCGGGCATCGTCGGAATCAACGACCCGCTCCCGTCGGTTGCCTTCGCACCGATGGGCGGGGTCAAGCAGTCGGGCCTGGGCCGGGAGGGCGCGAGCCTGGGAATGGAGGAATTCACCGAGCCCAAGTACCTCGCCTGGCGCCCCTGACACCCGTGAACCCCGGCTATCTCTGGTCCCTCGCCGCGCTGTCAGGAGCGACCTTCCTCGGCGCCTCGACCCAGCGCATCAGCGGTGTCGGCTTCGCCCTCGTCGCCTCGCCCTTCCTCGTGATGATTCTGGGCCCCTTCAACGGAGTCATCGTGGTCAATGTCTTCGGCACCCTGACGGCCCTGCTCGTCTTCGCCCAGGTGTTCCGGCAGGTTGAGTACCGGCGTGTGCTGGCGATGATGATCCCCGCTGTCGCGGCCGTGATACCCGGTGCCTGGGTGGCCGCGAACGTCCCATCCAACGTCCTGTCCATCCTGATAGGGACAATGGTCATCCTCGCGCTGGCCGCGAGCCTGACCGTGCGCGAGGCCTCCTTCCTCCAAGGGAGGTTCGGGGCCGCTGCCGCAGGGCTCATCTCCGGATTCATGAACGTCACAGCAGGGGTGGGCGGCCCGGCCGTCACCGCCTATGCCCTTGCCACCCGCTGGAAGCACGTGGCCTTCGCAACCAGCATCCAGCTCTACTTCGCCTGCGTGGGCCTGGCCTCGCTCGCGGCCAAGCACTCGCTGCCAGCCCTGGACGCGTGGCAATGGCTCTCATGCGGTGCTGCGCTCGTCAGCGGCATCGTCCTCGGCAACCTCCTCGGACCGAGGATCCCGGCAAGGGTGAGCAGAGCCGCGGTGATCGTACTTGCGTTCCTCGGCGCCATCATGCTCCTCCTCAAGGGCGTCATTGCGCTCACCTGACATGCGCACATCTGGCAGCGTGGCAGTGCGAAGAAGTTGACAATCCAACACCATCACCAAGCGAGAGGACAAACACCATGACTTGGCTCCACAACGCCGCCCACACACGTTGGCTCGAGGCCGAAACCGACCGCATCTTCGAATTCGGCCGGCGTTCCCGGGTCCACACCGGCTTCGGATGGCTTGACAACAACGGCAACGTCGTGGCCGAGAAGCCCACACAGCTGTGGATCACGGCCCGGATGACCCATGTCTTCGCCCTCGCAGGGCTCATGGGGCGCCCCGGAGCCAATACACTCGTCGACCACGGGATCAACGCCCTGCGCACCGCCTTCCACGACGACGACCATGGCGGCTGGTTCGCGTCAGTCAATGACGAGGGGCCTGTTGAGACCGCCAAATCCGGCTACGCGCACTCCTTCGTGCTGCTCGCCGCAGCCAGCGCCGTCGCGGCCGGCCGGCCCGGCGCGACGGAACTCCTGGAGGACGCGCTCGCCATCGCCGACGGCAAGTTCTGGGACCACGATGCGAACATGTGCTTCGACTCCTGGGACCGCGAGTTCACCCAGACCGAGGCATACCGCGGCGGAAATGCCAGTATGCACTCGGTGGAGGCATACCTCATCGTCACCGACGTCACCGGCGAGACCCGATGGCTCGAACGCGCGCTGCACATCGCAGAAGTCCTCATCCACCGGTTCGCCCGCAACAACAGCTACCGCGTGTTCGAGCACTTCGACCCGGACTGGAACCCGCTGCCCGAGTACAACACCGACCACCGAGCAGACCGGTTCCGGGCCTACGGCAGCACCCCCGGCCACTGGACGGAATGGGCCCGTCTCCTCCTGCACGTGAAGGCCGGCCTGGAAGCACGAGGCATGGACGCGCCCTCATGGCTGCTCGACGACGCGCGCGGGCTCTTCGATGCCGCCTGCCGGGATGCCTGGCAGCCCGACGGCCACCCCGGATTCGTCTACTCCGTCGACTGGCAGGGCCAGCCGGTCGTGACCTCGCGGATCCGGTGGGTGCCCGTCGAGGCCATCGGCGGCGCAGCAGCGCTCTACAAGGCGACAGGCGACCCCGCCTATGCCGCGTGGTACGAGCGCATCTGGGACCACGTCCGCGAGCACTTCATTGACTATGAGAACGGCTCCTGGTGGCAGGAACTCGACGAGAACGGTTCCGTGTCCTCATCCGTCTGGGACGGCAAAGCGGACATCTATCACCTCATGCACTGCCTCCTCGTCCCGCGCCTTCCCCTCACACCAGGCCTGGCGCCGGCCCTGGCCGCCAACCTCCTCGACGCTGACCTCCGGACCGCTCCCGCCCCTGTCCCGGCCCCGGCCCTGTCCTGACACCGGGGGCTGCCCGAGACTGGGTCGCTGGCCGCGCCTCGAGGCGGACGCCGGGCGGTGTCTCCAAGACCCGAGACAGGTGGCGGCAAGAGTGTGCCGGGTGACTTCCTACCGGAGAGGCCGCGCCGCCTCAGTCGCCCCGGGTCTCCCCGCGCAGCCGCTCCATCTCCCGGCGGTCCTTCTTGGTGGGCCGCCCGGAGCCCCTATCGCGCTGGGGGAGGCCGAGGAACGGTACGGGCGGCCGCTCGGGCGTGTGGTCGGTGTAGCACCTGGACGCCGCCTCCGCGCCCACGCGCTTGACGATCAGCACGTGGACCTCGAGGATCCGCTCGAATCCGGACTGCCGCACGCGGATCGTGTCCCCCGGCACGACGGTCTGGGACGCCTTGACCGGGTTGCCGTTGAGCCGTATATGCCCAGCACGGCATGCAGCCGTCGCGGCCGAGCGGGTCTTGAAGGCGCGCACCGCCCACAGCCAGGAGTCAATCCGGACTGCCGAGGGAACGGAGGCGGGTGCGTTCGAAGGGGGCATGGTGCCCAGCATCTTACCGGCGTATCGTCATGTGCACCGGGGGTATGACCAAAGGAGCTCAGACATGCCTGACAAGCAGCCTCACCAGCCCGAAACCCACAAGAAGCCTTCCAAGTCCCTCAAGGAGCAGCGCGCGGCGAAGAAGGCCAAGAGGGCCGTCGCCCTCGACGCGGATCCCGTGGCGCATCTGCGCAAGCCGCGGAGCAAGTAGGGACGTTGAAGACCCTGAAGTAGCCCAGACAGAGCGAGGCGGACGACGCCGGCCGGGTGGCCGCCGTCGTCCGCCTCCTTGCGTTTGAGGTGCTTCCCGGGACCTACCGGCCGCTCTTGAGGCCCGCGCGTGCCATCGCGTCCGCGTAGGCGCGGCCCATGTCGATGAGCCACTCGGTCTGGCGCTCCTTCGAGCCGGCGAACGCCCGGCCGTGGAGCGAACGGGCCTTGTAGACCTTGAGGCCGCGACGCCAGATCAGCGGGTTGTCCGTCTTGAGGAGCATCTGCGCGAGGCGGTTCGCCTCGGTGCCGTGGGCCACGATCGCGGAGACGCGCGGCACGGTCTTCAAGAACGCGATGAGCGGCTTGAGACCGGCATGCAGCTGCTCGGGGGTGAGCTTGCCATTGGGCTCGCCCGGCGTGAACCAGGGATATGCGTTCCACGGCATGGTCCACTCGGGGCGCAGGCCGAGCTGGTACTGGAGGCCGAGGAGGCGCGTGGCGGCGGCATCGTCGCCGGCCCACACGTAGCCGCGCGGGCTCGCCTCGCCCGTATTGGAGAAGAGGCTCACGATCCGGGCCTCGTCGACCGAGTGCATCGGATCCACGAACGGGACCTCGAAGCCCGGGCGCAGCTTGCGCAGGAACTCGACGTGCTGGTTCACCGGAGCGATGTGCGGGGCAAAGTTCGGATCGGCCGAGATCGGGGCCTGGGACGCCGAGATCGGGGCCGTCGACGTCGAAGCCTGAGCCTCCGCGGTCGCGGACTCGAGCTCCGCCGACTCAAGCTCCGCGGCGGCAAGCTCCGCAGCCTTCTCGGCCTCGGCGGACGCGGCCAGCGCCTCCTGGGCGGCCTGCTCCGCGGCGGACGCCTCGGCAGCGGCCGCCTTGGCCGCCGCGGCCTTCGCTACGGCCTCGGACACAGCCCGCTTCGCCGTGGCGGCAGCCTCCCCCGCAGCCGCCTTGGCGCGCTCGACGGCGGCACGCGCCTGAGCGACGCGGTCCTCGCGAGCGCCGTCCTCGCCGACGCGGGCCCCACCCGCGACGGCCACACTCTCGTCGACCCCGGGCTCCGGCGCCGCCCCGACGACAGCTGCCAGCCCGGCGTCGTGCGTCTGACCGAGCTCTGACGGAGCCGGAGCCTCCGCCGGAACATCCTCGACAGCGGGAGCCGGAACCTGCGGCGCGACACGCCTGATGACCACCTCGGACGCCTTCGGGAGCCGCTTGACGGGTGCGGCGGCGTTGGACGCGGCGGCCTGCCCGGCGCCCACGCTGACCGTCCCGGCCTTCGCGGAGGCCTTCTTCGGGGCCGCCTTGGGCTTGACCGGCTCGAAGTCCTCGTCGTCGTCCTCGTCGTCGAAGAGCCCAGCGAAGAGGTCGTCGAGGCCGTCATCCTCGTCGTCGTCGGCCTGGGGGCTGAAGCCGAAGCCCTCCTCGTACTTCGCATCGAGCTCGGAGCGGTAGTCGGAGTCGTCGTAGTAGTCGGGCTCGGCCAAGGCTGTCATGAGGGCGGGGATCTCCTCTTTTCGGGCGCACGCCGGTCTCGGGCGCGCAGCAAGGTCCGCGTCCGTTCCGGACTGGTATGTGGGGTAGCGAGCCTGTGGGGGACTCAGCTGTTCGAGTCTAGCAAGCCGACGTTGGTGGTGGGTTCGCCCGGCGTTCACCTTCGGCGCCGATCGGCGTAGGCTCTGGGCCGTGGACGCCGACAGCGCGCCGAACATCACACTCCGCCGCCTCGGGCACGCGGACGCACACCGACTCGTGGCTGCCTCGGACCTCTTCGACCACCCGGTGACCGAGGACGGCGCCCGCGAGTTCCTCACGAAGCCCAGCCACCATCTCCTCTTGGCCGAGGATCCGGACGGGCGCGCCGTCGGCTTCGTGAGCGGCGTCGAGACCACCCACCCGGACAAGGGCACCGAGATGTTCCTCTACGAGCTCGCCGTCGCGGAGGACTGGCGACGCCGCGGGGTGGCCACCCATCTGATCAACTTCCTCGCGGAGATCGCCCGCGAACTGGGCTGCTACGGGATGTGGACGGGAACGGAGCACGACAACGAGGCCGCCCTCGCCGCCTACCGCTCCACCGGAGCCCGCCTCGAGCCCGGAACCACGATCGCGGTCTACGACCTCGCCTGAGGCGAGGTGACGCACGACGGCGCGCGGCCCCTCCCGAGCGTCGGCGCCCCGGCCTACGATCACACCATGAGCACCCCGGTGAGGATCACTGGCCTCGTGAAGACCTTCGGATCCGTGCGCGCGCTCGACGGCCTCGACCTAGAGGTCCGCGAGGGCGAGGTCCTCGGGTTCCTCGGCCCGAACGGGGCGGGGAAGTCCACCACGCTGCGCATCCTGCTCGGCCTGCTGCGCCCCAACGCCGGCCACGTCGAGCTGCTCGGCGGCGACCCGTGGCGGGACGTCGTGGAGCTCCACCGCCGGATTGCGTACGTGCCCGGGGACGTGAGCCTGTGGCCGTCACTGACCGGCGGTCAGGCGATCGACCTGATGGGCCGCCTGCGCGGCGGCCTGGACCAGGAGCGCCGTGCGCAGCTCGTCGCCACGTTCGAGCTGGACCCGTCCAAGCGCGGCCGCACCTACTCGAAGGGCAACCGGCAGAAGGTCGCGATCGTCGCGGCCCTGGCCTCGCGCGCCGAGCTGCTCATCCTCGACGAACCCACGGCGGGCCTGGATCCGCTCATGGAGGCGCTGTTCCGCGAGGAGATCCGGCGCGAGAAGGCCGCGGGGCGGAGCGTGCTGCTCTCGAGCCACATCCTCTCCGAGGTCGAGGCCCTCGCCGACCGCATCAGCATCATCCGGCAGGGCAGGGTCGTGGAGACCGGCACGCTCGAGCAGATGCGCGTCCACACCCGCACCAACGTCGAAGCGACCATCGACCATCAGGCTGCCCCGACGGGCGTCCTCTCCGCCCTCCCGGGCGTGACCGGCCTGAGCGTGGAGGGCAACCGCGTGCGCTTCAGCGTCGCGGCGGACGGCCTCGCCCCCGCGATGACAGCTCTCGCCTCCCACGGCCTCCGCGCCCTCACGGTCACCCCGCCCAGCCTTGAGGACCTCTTCCTCCAGCACTACGGCGACCGGCTCCCTGCCGCGTCAGCAGCCCGGGAGGAGTAATGACGGCATTCGTCGGGACGTGGCGGCTGTTCCTGCTGGCCCTGAGGGTCGACAGGTTCAAGCTCGCGCCGTGGATCCTCATCATCGCGTTCTTCCCGTTCGCCGTGTACAACAGCTACTCGACAGTGTTCGCCACGCCGCAGGAGGCGAGGGCGCTCGAGCAGACACTGAGCACCAACCCGGCATTCATGCTGCTCATCGGTCCGGCGCACCACCTCGACGACCCGTTCGGGTTCACGACCTGGCGCGTGCAGGTCTTCGCGATGTTCTTCACGGCCCTTATGGCGATCCTCGCGGTCACGCGGCACGCGCGGGGCGCGGAGGACTCGGGGGAGGCCGAGATCATCGACTCCGGCGCGGTGGGCCCGCACGCCCGGCTGGCATCCGCGGTGCTCGTGGCGTGGCTCGCATCCGCGGTGCTGGCACTCGTCATCGCGGGGACGCTCGCGGCGTCGGGCGCTCAGGCGAAGGAGTCGCTCGCCCTGGGCGGGCAGATCGGGGGCATGGGCTTCGCGTTCGCCGGGGCGGCCGCGGTGACGTCCCAGATCGGCTCCTTTGCCCGCACGTCGAACACTCTCGCGGCGGGGGCCCTCGTGGTCAGCTACGTGCTGAGAGGCCTCGGCGACACGCTCACGGGCGGGGATTGGCTCCTGTGGACCAGCCCGATGGGCTGGGCCGAGCTCGTGCGGCCGGCCGCCGAGCGCAACGCGTTCCCCCTCGTGCTCCTCGCGCTGGCGGGGGCCGCGACGGCGCTGGCCGGTGGATGGCTCTCACGCCGCCGCGACTTCGGGGGCGGGCTCGTGGAGCAGCGGCCCGGCAGGACCAGCTGGCGCGCAGGCATCTGGAGGCTCACGGCCTCGCTCAACCGCCCGCCCACGCTCACGTGGGCGGCGACGTTCGCCTTCCTCGGCCTCGTCTTCGGGCTCGTGACGGGGACGCTGCGGGACTTCTACGAGGGCAACGCCTTCATCCGCCAGATGCTCGCGGCCCGTGCTGCGACCGAGGCGGACCTCACGCTCTCCTTCGTGGCGGTGCTGCTGCTCATGCTCGCCCTGATCGGGGGCGCCTTCGGGATCCAGATCGCGGCCCGGTTCGCGAGCGAGGAGGAAGAACGGAGGGCGGAGTGGGTCCTCTCGACCGGGATCTCGCGTCACGGCTACTTCGCGCCGTCCGCGGTGGCCGCACTCGTGGCGCCGGCCGTCACGATGTCCATCGGGGGAGTCGTCCTCGCGTTCACGGCGGCCGCGACGGGCGCACAGGTCGGCGTGGGGGATGTGGTGCGCCAGACGCTCGCCGGGATCCCGGCGCTGTGGCTCGCGGCCGCCGTCGGCCTCACGCTTGTCGGGGTCTATCCCCCGTTCCGCTGGATCGCGTGGCTGCTGACCGTGTATTGGCTGATCCTCACGCTCTTCGGCCCGCTCCTGAAGGCCCCGGACTGGCTGCTGAACACGAGCCCGTACTACGTGGTCCCGCGGGTCACCTCCGCGACAGCCGACTGGGCGCCCGTGTGGTGGACCCTTGCCATCGCCGCAGCGCTCGTGGCGGCGGGGTTCGTGGGCTACAGGGTGCGGAACATCCGCACGCCCTGACCGGCGCGGACGCGTTCACACGTGCACGCAGTACCGGTTTTGCCCAGATTCTGGAAAAATTGAGGATTCCGCCGCCGATCGGGAATCGTCAGCCCCGGGCCGCGGTTGCACACCCCATACGCTTCGGCCGCACCGTCTCCCTGAACCACCCTTCCAGGAGTCCCCTTGCCTTCCGCACCCGAGCACCCCTCGCCGTCGTCCGCCGCAAACCCCGGAGACCGCCGCGACGCTCACCAGATCACCCCCGGAGCCGCCTCGTCGTGACGGTACTCGTCGTCGCGGCCTTCGTGGTCATCCTCAACGAGACGATCATGAACGTGGCGCTGCCGCGCCTCATGGGCGAGCTGCGCGTCGACGCCACGACGATCCAGTGGCTCTCGACCGCGTTCATGCTCACGATGTCCGTGGTCATCCCGACCACCGGGTTCCTCCTGCAGCGCCTCTCGGTCCGCACGGTCTTCATCCTCGCGATGAGCCTGTTCAGCGCCGGCACTCTGCTGGCGGCGCTCGCGCCCGGCTTCGGCGTCCTGCTCCTGGCCCGGGTCGTCCAGGCCTCGGGCACCGCGATCATGATGCCGCTGCTCATGACGAGCGTCCTGAACCTCATCCCGATCGCGCGGCGCGGGCAGGTCATGGGCACGGTGAGCATCGTGATCTCGGTGGCCCCGGCCGTGGGGCCGACGCTGTCCGGGATCATCCTGCAGTACCTCTCGTGGCGGTTCATGTTCCTCACCGTCCTGCCGATCGCGGTGGCCGCGCTGCTGTTCGGCGCGGCGAAGCTGCGCGGGGCGGCCGACGGCGAGCGGCCGGGTCTCGACGTGCTCTCGGTCCTGCTCTCGGTTCCGGCATTCGGGGGAGTCGTGTACGGGCTGAGCCAGCTCGGCGGCACCGCCGGCGGCCTCGGCCCGGTGGTCCCGCTCGTGGTGGGTGCCGTGGCGCTGATGGCCTTCGTGCTGCGCCAGCTGGCCCTGCAGCGCTCGGGCTCGCCGCTGCTGGACCTGCGCGCGTTCGGCTACCCGATGTACACCGTGGCGACCGCGCTGCTCATGGTGGGCATGATGGCGCTGTTCGGCGTGGTGATCCTCTTGCCGCTGTACCTGCAGCAGCTTCGCGGCCTCGATACCCTGGGCACAGGCCTTCTCCTGCTGCCCGGCGGGCTCGTGATGGGCCTCCTCGCGCCGACGGTGGGGAAGTGGTTCGACCGGGTCGGTCCCCTGCCGCTCACGCTGACCGGGACCTCGCTCATCACGGCCGTGCTCGTGGGGCTGAGCTTCCTCGCAGCGGACACCTCGGTCTGGCTCGTCATGGGCCTGCACGTGGCGCTGTCCCTGGGCCTCGCGCTCCTGTTCACCCCGACGTTCACGTCCGGGCTCAACCCGCTGCCGCCCCGCCTGTACAGCCATGGGTCGGCGATCCTGAGCACTCTCCAGCAGGTGGCGGGTGCCGCCGGCACGGCGCTCCTCGTGGCGGTCATGGCGGGGACCGCGCACAGCGCCGCCGCGACGCAGCCCGCGGCGGACGCCGCGATGGCCGGCTTCCGCGCGGCGTTCCTCGTGGCGGCCGTCGCGGGAGCCGCCGCGATCGTGCTTGCGGCCTTCCTGCGCAACCGGACTCCGGAAGATGCCCGCCGCGCGGCCGCCGGGACCGTTCCCGCACCGGAGACGACGCCGTCCCACCACTGACACATGCCTCGGTCGGAATTTCCTTAAGGGGCATGTTGTCTATGGGGCGGAGAAACCGCCGTCCGCATGAAGCAGCTGACCGTTGACCCAGCCTCCGGGCCCGCTCAGGAGGAAGGCCACGACCGCCGCGACGTCGGCCGGCGTGCCGAGCTGGCCCCACGGCTGCCGGGCCGCCAGGACAGCGCGGGTGGGCGCGTCCATCCATCCCGTATCGATCGGGCCGGGATTGAGGGCGTTGGCGGCGATCCCCCGCGGCCCGAGCTCGCGGGCCGCGGCGACGACGATCCGGTCGAGCGCACCCTTGCTTGCCCCGTACGGCATATTCCCCACGATGTGGTCCGACGTGAGCGCCACGATCCGCCCGAGCCCGTGCCACGCCTCGGGGAACTGCTCGGCGAACGCCGCGACCAGGAGCCAGGAGGCGCGGGCGTTCACCGCCACGTGCCGGTCGAAGGACTCGACGTCCGTGTCGAGAAGCCCCGAGTCCACCGACTCCGCGTGGCTCAGCACGAGCGCCCGCACCGGCCGGTCGGACCCGGCCTGGGCCAGCAGGCGCGCAGGCACGGCGGGATCTGAGAGGTCGGCCTCGATCGTGGCGACCACAGCGCCGAGTCCGCGGAGCTCCCCGGCCAGCCGCCCGACGTCGTGCTCCTGGACACCCCACGGCATGCGCGCGTCGTAGGGCCGCCAGTAGGAGAGCGCCAGGTCCCAGCCCTGGCGGGCGAGTTCGCGGGCGATGCCCGCGCCGATTCCGGCCTCGCGCCCGACGCCGGTCAGGAGCGCGAGCGGGCGGCCCTCCCGGTGCTGGGGGTCTCCTCGCCGCGGGTCATCACGGGACTGGTCGGCGGTCACTGCGGCCCTAGCGCCTGCACTCGTAGACCACGTTGGTCCGGACGGGGGAGAACCCCACCCGCTCGTACAGCCCGAGGGCCCCGGTGGGGCTGGCGGAGTCCACGCCCAGGTCCACCTGCCGGTAGCCCGCGTCCCGGGCGGCCGCGAGCACCTCGGTCAGGAGGGCGGTGGCGAGCCCGCGTCCGCGGGCACGCCGGCGGGTCCCGACAAGCGCGATGTACAGCTCGCCCGTCACGAACTCGCTCGAGAGGACGTACGCATCGACGGCGTCCTCCGGCGCCAACGCGGGGTCCGCGGAGAGGGCGGCCCTGCTCATCAACGCCCGGAAGCTGCGGGCGGCGAGCTGGTCCGCCCAGAGGGCCGGGCTGCGCTCGCTCGATCCCCAGTGGTCCGCGAATGCCTCATTGTGGGCGCGGCGCAGCGCCTCCGCCATCCCTGGCGAGACGGGGCTCCCCACCGCTGCGGCAGCCGCAGGCGCGGGGGCCTCCCACGCGCCGAGGTCGAGGCGCATGTCGCGGAAATAGCGCGCCGGGCTGTACCCCCGGCTGGACGCCAGCCGCTCGGCAGACGAGCCGGGCTTGCCGCACCACACGGACCACACCACCGGCGCGCCCGGGTAGCGCTCCTGGGCGAGCCCGTCCGCGCGCGGCTCGATCCAGTCCATGACGGCGCGGCCCAGGCCGCGTCCCCGCCAGCCAGGGTGGACACCGCCGGCGAGGGACGCCTTGGTCTCCCGATCAGTCAGGCTGGAGGCCACGCGGAGCTGCCCGTATGCCACCATCGTGTCGCCGTCCCACCCGCCGAGCGTGTCCGTCACGGGGTTGACCCCGGGCTCACCGAGCTCCTCGACGAGGTCCTCGGGCTCGTAGAACTCGTCCGTGTCGTCGCTGCGGGCCAAGACGTTGCTCAGCTCCGCCCAAGCGGGAGCGTGGTCGGGCTCGATGGGTTTCCACACAATGCTCATGCGTGCTCCTCGCACAGGCCGGGGCGTCGGGCGGCTGGTGAGCCCACGCTAGCATCGAGGGCGCCGCGGGCAGGGCCCCCGATGTCCACCGCCTGTGAACTTCCGGGGAATAGTTATCCACAGTCTGTGGGAAAGGCCGTGGATACTGGCGAGTCACTTGTGATAGCGCGTGCGGCAGTTATCCACGGCGTGGACAAGCCTGTGGACAAACGGCCGTTCAGTCCTCCGGAGGGGTGAACCCTTCCTCCACGAGGTCCGCATACTCGCGGTGGCGCTTGAGGAAGGCCCGCACATACGGGCAGTAGGGGCGGATGTGCTGTCCCTTGGCGCGGACGTCATCGAGCGCGAA
This sequence comes from Sinomonas cyclohexanicum, assembly GCF_020886775.1. GTDB lineage: Bacteria > Actinomycetota > Actinomycetes > Actinomycetales > Micrococcaceae > Sinomonas > Sinomonas cyclohexanicum. The sequence continues at coordinate 67,401 of NZ_AP024525.1, read as the reverse complement.
GGTGACAAGCTTGCTCGCGAGCCCCATCCCCGAGTACCCGTCCGCCACCTCGGTGTGGTCGAACGCGAGGACGGCACCGCCCTCCTTCACCCGGTACTGGGTGAATCCGGCCGTCACGCCTCCTACGTGGACCTCGTAGCGGTGCCTCTGCTCGGCATGGACGAACTCTGCGTGCCCGGCCTGCTTCTCTGATTCCTGCACTGTCATCGGTGCCTCTCTCTGTTCCTTGGTCTCCCCCTGCCGCGCCCGCGGTCGCGGTCGGAGCCTGGCGTTCGGCAGCGGCGGCGCCGGGAGGGGACGCTCGCCCCCGGTGAGCTCCACGACGGGCCCAAAGGGGGCGCCGTCGGGCGCTTCGGGTTCCGCGCCGCCGGGCTCGACGCCGAGCTGCCGGTTCCACGTCTCGCGGAACGCGACGATCTCCTCGTGCGAGCGTCCCACGAAGTTCCACCACATGGTGATCTCCTCGTCGAACGGCGGCCCCCCGAGGATCACCACCCGCAGCGTGGCGTCCCCGGGATTTCCGAGCCGCACCGGCCGGCTTCCCGGGGCGAGGTAGGCGAGGTGGGCCTCCGGCACGGCCTCGCCATTGACCTCGAGCGCGCCGCCGTCGGGGAGGAACGCGTGCTCGAACTGCCCGGAGAGCTCGAACTCGACCGTGGCGCCGGCCTCGAGGGTGGCCTCGGCGCCCAGCAGCGCGGTGTAGGTCCGCACGTGCGAGGCGGCCCCGTGGAGCGATCCGAGGAACACGCGCAGCTCGCCCGCGCGGGAGCCCTCACCGTCCTCGAGCACGACGGCGCGTGGCACGTACCGCTCGAAGCCCGGCGGCGCGGCGCGGAACGGCTCCGGCATCGCCGTCCACAGCTGCACACCGTGCAGCACGGTGGTGGCGGGTGTGGAGTACTCGGAGTGGTTGATGCCGCGCCCCGCGGTCATGATGTTCAGCTCGCCGGGTCGGACGATCATCCGGTTCCCCGCGCTGTCGCGGTGCTCAACCTCACCGGTGAACAGCCAGCTGATGGTCTGCAGTCCCGTGTGCGGGTGGGGCGGGACCCGCATGCCGCCGGTGACCGAAACGTCGTCGGGACCGTAGTGGTCAAGGAAGCACCACGCGCCCACGAGCGAGCGTTCCCTCGAGGGCAGGGTCCGCCGCACTGGCATCGCCCGGGGCCCGCCGAGCGGCACGTCGCGGGGCGCGATGACCTCGACTCCGGGCCCCCCGGGCCTGTCGGCGCACAGGGTCTCGACGGGGTCGGCTTCCAGGTTGCTCATGCGGCACCTCCTGGGGCGAGCCTACGCCGGGGCGCGGACATTCGGGAGGCGCCCGGTGGCCGCCTACGCGCCGATGAAGTCCTCGAGCCGCACGACCGTCAGTCCCGCGGCCAGATGGGCCGCGCGGAACGCGGCCAGGTCTGCCGCGAACTCGGGGCGGAAGTGCATCAGCACGATGTCACCGGGCCGCAGCGAGCTGCCGTACTGGTACTGCATCGACCCGGCGTTGGCCTTGGCCTCCCAGTCGATGATCGCCTTGAGCCCGGCATCGGCGACCGCCTTGCGCATGGCGGCGGAGTACGCGCCGCCGGGCGGTCGGAACAATGTGGGAGCCGTCCCGTACGTCGTGGCGATGTAGTCCTTCATGCCCTTGATCTCGCCGAGCTGGTAGGCGTAGGGCTTGGTGCTCATCGTGGTGTCGTGGCTGATCGTGTGGTCCTGGACGTGGTCGCCGCGCTCCGCGAAGCCCTTGAAGAATCCCGGGTTGTCGCCCATCGCGGACTTCGTCAGGAACAGCGTGGCCGGGTAGCCGTGCTCCTCGAGCAGCGCGAGCGATTCGGGGTGCTTCGTCGCGCCGTCGTCGATCGTGAGGAACACCACCGGCTGCTTCGTGGCCACCCGGGTGATGACGGGCGCGAGGCCGCCCTGTGCCGCGGGGATCACGTAGTCCGAGGGGAAGTGCACCGGGGTCGGCGTCGGGCGAGCGGGCGACGGCGTGGCGCTGGCCGACGGCGAGGGGTCGCCGGGCGCTGGCGTTCCGCCTGGCAGTGCGGCGATGGGCGTCGAGGAGTCGGCACAGCCAGCCAGCAGTGAGCCCGCGGCTGCGGAGAGGGCCGCGATCGCTGCGCGTCGGGTCGGATGGGGTGCCGTCATGGTCTCCTCGTCTGCCTGCTGCGGCTCCGATCGTGCCGCCCGGAGCCATGGTACTGACCGAGGATGAACAAACGGCTGCACACGACGCGCTGTCAACAGCGTTATGCCCAGAGTTATCCACAGCTGGGGACAACCATCGGGGTTCAGTGGCCCGAGAGGCGGACGGCGGCGGTCTGACGCGTGAACGGACCGTGAACTACACAGCTGTAAGTTACCCACACTGTGGACAAGCGCTGTGGACAGAGGGGTCTTGACGCAACGGAGACCCCGGCCTACGCTGATTGTATTCAACCTTTTAGTTGAACAACCAAGATATTGATAGAAATCAACGGAGGGACAGCAATGGGCATCACCGCCACCGCTCCGGCAGAGCCGGACGAAGACCGCCTCAACCGGGCATTCGCGGCGCTCTCCGATCCCCTCCGCCGCAGGCTCGTGGCCCGTCTCGCACTCGGAGACGCAACCGTCAACGAGCTCGCAGCACCGTTTGCCGTGACCGTCCAGGCCGTGTCCAAGCACCTCAAGGTGCTCGAGGACGCAGGCCTCATCACCCGCAGCCGCGACGCCCAGCGCCGCCCCTGCCATCTCGAGCCCGCAGCCTTCGGGCCCCTCACCGCCTGGATCGACGCGTACGCCGAGCGAGCGGAGGAGAAGTACCGCCGCCTCGACGCCGTGCTGGCCCAGGAGAGTCAGCAGAGCAGAGGAACACAGCCATGACCACCACCCAGACCACCCGCGTGACCGCCGAGCCGGGACTCCCGTTCGTCGACGTCGTCCGCGAGTTCGACGCACCTGCCGCGCGCGTGTACCGCGCGCACACCGACCCGGAGCTCTTCGCCCAGTGGGTCGGCCCACGCAAGTACGCCACCACGATCGAGCACTATGACGCCCGCAGCGGCGGCTCGTACCGGTTCACCCAGACCGGCGAGGACGGCGCGCAGTACGCCTTCCACGGCTCGTTCCACGAGATGACCGAGCCGAACCGCATGGTCCAGACCTTCGAGTGCGCGGGCGCGCCCGGGCACGTCTCCCTCGACATCGCGGAGCTCGAGGATCTGCCGGACGGACGCTGCCGCCTGAGAGTCCACTCGACGTTCCAGGCCGTCGAGGACCGCGACGCCATGCTGTCCGCCGGAATGACCGACGGGATGAATGAGGGCTACGAGCGCCTCGACGCGCTCCTCGCGTCCGGCGCCGCGTAGGGAATCCACAGCGGTCCACAGGTCTCGGGCGAAGTTGTCCACAGCATGGGGATCGCGGGGTACGCGACCGCCGATTTCAGGTAACTACAGGTCTGTAAGTTGTGCACAGTGTGGAAAACCCCTGTGGAGAACTGCCTCTGAAGGTCACGTCCCGGGGTCACGTCCCGCGGCTCGACCCACAGGAGGTGACCTCCAGAAGCTGACCCACAGGAGGTGGTCTTCAGGAGGTGACCCACAGAAGGCGGGCGACGGCCGGGTGTGGTGACGGCTAGAGGGAGATCCCACCCGTGAGGGGGACGCTGGACACCTTGACGACCGTCGCGATGGCGAGCACGACGGCGACCGCCACGAGGCCGCCCGCTTGGACCGCCGCACGGGCCCGGCCCCTCGGCGCGTACGCGATCACGGCGGTGGCCGCCGCACCGGTGACGAGGCCGCCGAGGTGCGCCTGCCACGCGATGCCCGGGATGACGAAGCCGAGCACGGCGTTGATCGCGATGAGGACGAGCAGTTGGCGCACGTCGCCGCCCCGCTGGCGCATCACGACGAAGAGCCCACCGAAGAGCCCGAAGATGGCGCCGGACGCGCCGATGACCGCCGTCCCTGGCCCCGGAGCGAGCAGGAGGAAGCCCACGGACCCGCCCACCGCGGAGAGCAGGTAGACCGCGAGGAAGCGGATCCTCCCGAGGTACGGCTCGAGCGCCTGGCCGAACAGCCAGAGCGTGTACATGTTCAGGACGATGTGCAGGAGGAATCCCTGCGAGTGAAGGAACGCGCTCGTGAGCATGCGCCACGGCTCCGCCGCGGTGAGGGATGCGGAGTTCGCGTAGGCGAAGTCCTGGAACACCTCATCGTTGGGGATGAGCCACTGCAGCGCATAGACAAGGACGCAGAGTCCGATGATGGCGAAGGTCACCATCGGGCGGCCGCCGGGGCGCGCCGTCGCGCCGTAGACGTTCCGCGGCTGGCGGCCCTGGCGCGCGGCGGCGAGCTCGCGGACGCAGTCCACGCAGTGGAAGCCGACGGCGGCCGGCCGTTGGCACTCGGGGCACGCCGGCCGCCCGCAGCGCTGACACGTTACGTAGGAGACGCGATCGGGGTGGCGGGGGCAGACGGGCACGGCGTCGGGGCCGGCCGCCGGGCTTCCATTGCTCACGGGTTATGCAGCCTCGAGGAAATCAGAGGTTCTCGATATCGATCGAGGAGATCACGACATCCTCGACCGGACGGTCCTGCATGCCCGTGCGGACGCCCTCGATCTCGTCGACGACCTTCTTGGAGGCGTCATCGGCGACCTCGCCGAAGATCGTATGCTTGCCGTTCAGCCAGCTGGTGTCCACCGTGGTGATGAAGAACTGCGAGCCGTTGGTGCCGCGGCCCGCCTGGATCCCAGCGTTGGCCATCGCGAGCTTGTACGGGTCCTTGAAGGTCAGCTCGGGGTGGATCTCGTCGTCGAACTTGTAGCCGGGGCCGCCGATGCCCTTCCCGAGCGGATCGCCGCCCTGGATCATGAAGTCCTTGATGATGCGGTGGAAGATCGTGCCGTCGTAGAGGGGGGTGCCGGTCTTGTCCTCGCCCGTCTCCGGGTGGGTCCAGGCCTGCTCGCCGGTGGCGAGGCCCACGAAGTTCTTCACGGTCTTCGGCGCATGGTTGCCGAACAGGTTGACCACGATGTCGCCGTGGTTCGTGTGGATGGTTGCCTTTGCGGTTGCGATTGCGCTCATGGCGGCCATTCTTCCACGGCGCGCCAAGCGTCTACCGGGGGTCCCGGACGTTCCGCGCTCGGTGAAATCGGGGAACCTCTCGGCAACCTCGGCCGTGTGACCGTAGCCTACGCCACCCACGGCACGTAGGCTGGCGTTGGTTCCAGCAGATTCCCGGAGGTATACCGTGAAGAAACCAGTGGAGAAAAGCCTGAACGCGACCGAGTCGATCGCCCGCGACGTCCAGCAGAACGTCGCCTCGGGGGTGGAGAGCGCGCGTGAGTGGGCGCAGCCGCGTGTAGATGCGGCCGTGCACTGGGCCGTGCCGCGGATCCAGCAGGGACTCGACTCGGCCTCGCCGCGCATCCAGGAGGGGCTGAAGTCAGCAGCCCACAACCTTGCCGAGGGCGTGGCGGTGGTGACGCCGAGGATCCAGGAAGGTCTCTCGCAGCTCGCGCCCCGGATCACCGACGCCGTGGACAGCGCCGCGCCGCGCCTCCATCAGGTCGTGGACAAGGCCGGACCGGCGATCAAGGACGCGGCCGACACCTACCTGCCCAAGCTCTCCGAGGGCATTGCGCACGCAGCGGAGTCCGTCAACCGCGGCCTCGCCACGGCCCCCGAGCACGTGGACGCGGTAGCCCAGCGGCTCGCGGACTCCGGCGTCGTGCGTCAGGCGGACGCGGCCACGCGTGAGGCCGTTGTCGCCGCGCAGCAGGCCGTGCGGAGGGCCGCGGACGAGGCTTCGCTGCCCGCACCCAAGAAGAAGGGACGGGGCCTCCTCGTCTTCGGGGTGATCGCCGCGGCCGTCGCCGCCGGCGTCGCCGCGTGGAAGGCCGCGAAGCCGGTCGAGGACCCGTGGAAGACGCCGGCCTCGGTTCCGCCGGCCCCCGTCCCGCCCGCGCCGACCTCAACCACGACGTCCTCAACCACGACGTCCTCAACCACGACGACGCCCGCCGTGACGCCGGCGCCGGTCCCGGCCTCCCCGGCCCCCGCCAGCGAGCCCGTCATCACGGCGGAGAAGCCGGCCCCCGCAGCGCCGGAGGCGGGCGCAGCCGGGTCCGGCGCCGCGGCTCCGAAGGGCGAGGACGAGGCGAATGCCGATGCCTCGGCGGCTCTCGATGCCGGCCAGGCGGCGGTGCTCGAGGACGCCGAGCAGGAGTCCGGCGCCGCGGAGGGCAAGCACGTGGCCGAGGACCCCGCGACGGCAATGAAGAACATCCATGCCGCCTCGAACGGCAACAAGGGCGAGGACACGCAGGCGCCGAGCGCCTGACGCCCGGCCGCCAGGGCCCGAGCTCCGGAGGGCGCGGGAGACGCACAAGGTGCGCTCCCGCGCCCTCTTGCGTGCCGCCGTCGTGCGCTGCAGCCGCAAGACCGCAACACGGATCCGTCACAACGAGCCGGCCTCGAGGGAGAGCTTGCTAGATTTGGTGCTGATGCTCCCGGAAACCATTCTCCTCGACGCGACGGCCGCGCCCGCTCCGACGTCGGCGGCGCCGAGCGTCTCGATCGTGATCCCGGCGTACAACGAGGAGAGCGTGATCCGCCAGTGCGTCACGGCGGCCATCTACCAGTCGGTCCCGGCGCACGAGATCATCGTCGTTGACAACATGTCCAAGGACTCGACGGCGCAGATCGTGCGCCAGCTGCAGGCCGAGTACCCGGAATCCCGGATCAGCCTGCTGACCCAGGACGCCGAGCAGGGCCTGATCCCGACCCGCAACTTCGGCCTCGACCACGCCACGGGGGACGTCCTGGGCCGCATCGACGCCGACTCCCTGCTCGAGCCGGACTGGGTCGAGGAGGTCCAGAGGGCCTTCGCCGACCGGAACGTCCAGGCGGCAACCGGTCCGGTGATCTACTACGACATGCCGATGCGCCGGTTCGGCCTCAAGGCGGACGACAAGGTGCGCCAGCTGCTGCTGAAGCTCTCGCGGCACGAGTACCACTTCCTGTTCGGCTCGAACATGGCGCTGCGCCGTTCCGCGTGGGAGGCCATCCGCGCCAGGACGTGCCGCGACGAGCGGGACGAGATGCACGAGGACATCGACCTGTCCCTGCATCTGGCCGAGCAGGGCCTGCGGATCCAGTACTGGCCCGAGATGGTCTCCGGAATGTCTGCCCGGCGGCTCGAGGACTCGCCGAAGGACTACCGGTATTACGTGCAGCGGTTCGACCGCACGTACAAGGCGCACAACATCAAGAAGATCGCGCTGCGCGCACCGATGGCCGTGATCTTCTCGGTCTACTACCCGGCCAAGCTGCTGCGGGCCATCCACGCGGCGAACCAGCCGCTCGCCAAGCGCGGGGGAGTCTGACCGCGGTCAGTCGGCCCCGAGCTCAGGCTCCAGCGCCGCGGTCGCGCCCTTCCCTTGGCGGACCCGACGCTGCCCGAGCACGACGACGGCGAGGCCGGCCAGGATGAGCGCGAGCCCAGCGTAGGTCCCGGCAGGCAGGACCTCGTGCAGGAACACCGCCGCGAGCAGCGCAGCGCCCGGGATCTCGAGCAGGATGAACATCGAGACGACGAGCGGGCTCAGCGTCGCCACGAGGTAGTTGAACGCCGTGTGCCCCACGATCTGCGCCGCGAGGGTAATCGCCGCGATGCCGACCCAGCCGATCGGCTCGAAGCCGGTGAGCCGCTGCCCCGTGGCCAGCGCCATGACCGCGACCAGGAGCGCGCACACGCTGTAGCAGACGGTCGTGTACGTGCCCGTGCTCATGGTCTGGCGGGCCTTGCCGCCCGCCATCGTGTAGAGGCCCGCAAGGATGCCACCGGCCACGGCGAGGACGTCGCCGAGCACAGCCTCGCGGGAGGACCCGAGATCGAGGCCCGTGATGGCAACGACGCCGGCGAACGCGAGACCCAGGCCCACGAGCACGGCAGCCGGCAGCCTGCGCCCCCGCACGAGCGAGAACACCGCGATCCACCCGGACTGCAGGCACACGAGGGCCGTCGAGGCCGCGACGGAGGTCAGCGTCAGCGAGAGGATGAAGCACACGAAGTGGAACGCGAGGGCCACCCCGGCCACGGCGGACCAGAAGTACTCGCGGCGCCCCAGCCGGCGGAACTGCCCCGGGCTCCGCACGGCGACGGGCGCGGCCATCACGACCGCGGCGAGCGCGTTGCGCCAGAACGCGATGGCGAGGGCGGTCACCGACGTCCCGCCGAGCGTGGCGGCGATGAGCGGACCCGAGGCGGAGACGCCCAGAACGCCGAGCACCACGAGGAGGGGGATCACCAGCCCACTCTACGGGCGGTTCGTGGCGCGCGGGGCGGATGTGGTTCCCTTGGTGACGTGGAGACCCCCTCGAAGGCCCGGCGACGGCGGCGCCTGCGCGCGTGGATTGTGACCGTGGTCGTGGCTCTCGTGGCCGTGGGAATCGTGACGGCCTGGATCGCCACACGGCACGAGGCGGCCCCGGTCCCGTACAGCGGGCCAGCCCTGCACCCCGCCCCGCAGCACATCTCGGGCAGCGGAATCGACCTCGACCTCTCGGGCCGGGTCACGGTCGTCGCGGCCGACGGCGCCGACCCGGTGACCGTCGATTCCCTCACCGCGCTCTTGGGTGAGGTCGCGCGCGAGGTGGGGACGGCGCCGTCGGCCGCCGACGCTGCGAGCGGTTCCACGGTGATCCTCGTCGGAACGTGGGCCGAGGGCGGGCCCCTGGCCACGGCGCTCGACTCCGTGAAGGCGGCGGCGGAGGACGGACCGCGCAAGGAGGCCCTCGGCCGCCCGGAGGGCTACGTGCTCGCGACCGGCACCCTCGAGGGGCATCCCGCGGCAATCCTCGCCGGTGCCGACGCCCACGGCTCGTTCTACGCCGTCCAGTCACTTCGCGACCTGCTGGCCGGGGGACGGCTTGCGGCCGTGAGCGTCGCCGACTGGCCGCTCATGGCCACCCGCGGCGTGATCGAGGGGTTCTACGGCACCCCGTGGACAGACCAGGCGCGCAGCGACGTGCTCAGCGCCATGGGCCGCGCCAAGATGAACACGTTCTTCTACTCGCCCAAGGACGACCCGTTCGCCCGGGAGCGCTGGCGCGACCTCTACACGTCCGACGGCGCGGCCGGCCTCCGCAATGTGGTCGCCCTGGCGTCCCGGAACCACATCAACGTCGCATACGCCCTCTCGCCCGGCCTCGACATCTGCTACTCCCGAGCGTCCGACCTCGACGCGGCGGTGGCCAAGATCGATTCACTCTACGATCTGGGGATCCGCACCTTCATCGTGCCGTTCGACGACATCAGCGGGTCCTTCAGGTGCCGCTCCGACCAGACCCGCTTCACCGCTCCCGGCGACGGGGGAGCGCTCGCCCAGGCGCAGGCGTCCTTCCTGAACAGCCTGCGGGACCGCCTCACCGCGGACCACCCCGACCTCTCGCCCCTCCAGATGGTCCCCACCAACTACAGCGGCACCACCAAGGACGCCTACAAGACACGGCTCGGGCGCGACCTCGATCCCAGAATCGTCGTCCAGTGGACCGGCCCGGAGGTCGTCTCCCACCGCATCTCGGGCGACGCGGCACAGACGGCGCAGACGGTGTACGGGGGGCCCGGCAAGCGGCGCCCGGTCCTCATCTGGGACAACTTCCCCGTCAACGACTTCGCGCCGGAGCATCTGTTCCTGGCGCCGGTCGAAGGACGCGACCCGGACCTGTACAAGTACGTCGTCGGAATGGTGTCGAACCCCATGCCGGAGGCGTACGCGTCCCTGCCCGGCATCGCGACGTTCGCGGACATGACATGGAACGGGGCGGACTACCGGCCCTACGAGGCGCTCGATGCGGCGCTCGTGTCACTCGCGGGAGGCGACTCCGCCGCGCTCTCTGCGCTACGGGCGTTCACGGACCTGAACCAGAACTGGCAGCTCGACGACCTGGTGCACCCCGCGCCCGCGCTGTCCCGCGACGTCGACGCGTTCTGGTCCGCCTACCGGGGCGGCACGCCCCTGCCCTCGGGGCTCGCCGACCGCGCCCGGATCCTGCAGCAGGTCCCCGAACTGCTGACACAGCTCAAGGGACCTGGGGGCGAGGGGTACGCGGCGGACGTCGCGCCGTGGTCGGCCGCGGCCGCGGACTACGGCGCCGCCATGGCCCACGCGCTGGACATGCTCGCCGCGGTGCGGAGCAACGACGAGGCGGCCGCCCGCAGCGCCGAGGCGGCGCTCACCGCCTCGCGTAGGAGCGCGGTCGCCCTCGGGCTCAAGCTCGCCGACGGGCGGCTGGCCATCCCCGCCACAGGCGACGGCGTGGCGCAGCGCTTCCTCGACGACGCGCTGGCCGAGTTCAACGCCGCGTACGGCAACTAGAGAAGGCCGGCTCCCCGAGAGGGAGCCGGCCTTCTTGTCCTTCGGTGGAGGCAAGGGGACTCGAACCCCTAACCCCCTGCTTGCAAAGCATGGATGTAGACGCCGTTTGTGCTTGAAAATCAGCAGATTTCTCCGGTCCAGGGCGCATCTGGGGCGCACCTGTTCGAGAGGCGCATGAGTTCGACGGCGTCGGTAGGCTGCGTACTTCTCAGAGCGCTCCGTCGCACTTCGACCGGTTTGAATACTTCGCTGGGTCCTTGATGACCTGGGCGAGGGTTTCGACTGGTACGAAGATCGCCTGACCTGCGCCGCCGGCGTAGGCGACGCCCACGAGGAGGCCTGAGCCATCCACGACTGGGCTCCCGGAGCTGCCGGGTGCGATGGGGGCGTCGCTGTAGATCATGGGCAGCGAAGACCATCCGATCGGATCGGGTCCGTACTTCACGATGCGGCCGTTGGTGGTAGTGAGTTCACCTCCGAGCGGGTAGCCCACCACCGATACCTCCGTGCCTGCGGCTGGGTTTGAATGTGCTAGCTGGATTGCAGCTGGGAGCGCTTCCTGTGTCCAGACGAGGGCGAGGTCGGCGACTACAACGGCGCCGACGGCGTTGACGGTGATGTCTCTGCCGTCGTATGTGCTCACCTGGAGCAGTGTGGCGCCACCCACGACGTGGCGGTTGGTGATGAAGACATGGTCTGCGATGGCGAACCCGGATCCGGATGAGACGCCGCAGCCGATGTTGCGAACGCGCAAGGCAGCCTTCTCGTACTTGCTGAAACCGGCCGCTGTCACGGCCGGTGCGGGCGCAGCTACCGTAGAGCCGGACACGGACGCTGCCATCGGCGATTGGGCTGGCCGGAAGTCGGATGGGGGCGGTGGCACCGGGGCGAGTGCGCAACCCGCTAGAGAAAGTACGACAAAGGAGCTCACTGTGGCGATTCGGAGGGTGCAAGCGCGACTCACTTGCTCAGTCCTTGTATCGAGCTGGTGAGGTTGTTGGTGTCCTTCCAAGCCACTTCGCATACCGAGTCAACCGACTTGGAGCGGTTCAGCATCGATGCTTGGTCGTACGGCCGTGGGCCGCTAAGGAATGACTCGAGGTCTTGGTGTTGGTGGATGCAGGCGGCCGTCTCGTTGGTCACCTTCTGCGAGTCGGCAATGAGTTCTGCGAGGACGGCTGCACGATCCCCGATCTGGGCCTTCTCATTAGCAAGGGATCGGATACGGTGGGACTGCTGAAGGTTTAGTTGACTCTTCGGCTATGCCGCCTCTGCGGCGGTCTTGGTCATGATTGCTTCGAATTCGATGGGGGTCAAACGGCGTAGCCTGCGCTGGCGCCGGCGTCGGTGGTAGGTGCGCTCGATCCAGGTGATGATCGCGAGGCGGAGGTCGCCTCGGGTGGCCCAGGTGCGGGTGTCGAGGACGTTCTTCTGCAGCAGGGCGAAGAATGACTCCATGGCCGCGTTGTCTCCGCACGCCCCGACCCTTCCCATTGACCCCTTCAGGCCGTGGGAGCGCAGGAGCCGGACGTACTTCTTGGACCTGAACTGGCTGCCCCTGTCCGAGTTAAGCCGAATTCGGCTTAACTCGGATTAGGCCGAGGTTCTCGTTATGCCGAGGAAGTGTGGTCTGGCCTGTGCCGGGGCGGGTCCGTGACGGTTTCCTCGGCTTAACGACGTCGGGCTGGCCGACGTAGTGTCCGCCGTATCCATCCGGCTATGGAAGGGACAACGGTGATGGATACGACAGTTGCTCGTCTTGGCGGTCTCGTCGTCGCGACGTTGCGGGCGGCGGGGTATGCGGAGCTGACGATCGGGCAGTACCAGAAGACGATCCGCGCGCTCGGGGTGTTCATCGCTGGGCGTGGCGGGGCGTATACGAGCGAGCTTGGGGCGGTGTTCGCGTCGTTGACGACGAGCCCGCGGACGGGCCGGTTCAGTGCGCAGCGCCGCTTCGACTACAGGCGGCTGGTGGGACTGTTCGACGCGCTCATCGACACCGGGGAAGTGCCGCTTCAGCCGCGTAGGCGCGGTGGTGGAGGACGCTACCCGGTGTCGGCGGGATTCGTCGGTGTTGATGCCGCGTGGGCGGCCGACATGGCTGAGCGCGCTCTGGCCGATGCGACGCGAGAGGCGTATGGCCGGGTCGCCCGCGGCTACCTCGTCTACCTCGAGGACCATGGGGTCACCGACCTCGTCCGGGCGCGGGCGGGCACGGTCACGGGTTTTCTCGAGTCGCTGCTGGAGAGCGGGTGGGCGAAGACCTCGCTGTTCTGGGTGGTGTCGAACTTCCGCCCGTTCCTGGTGTTCACCGGCCGCCGGGACCTGGTCGATGCGGTGAGCCTTGCCGGGGTGCGCCGTCCGCACCCAGTGATGCCTGTCATGGCGGATGATGATGTGCGCCGCGTCGTGGACGCGTGCACGGCACCGGGCGTGGTGACGGCACGGGACGCGGCCGTGACCTTGCTGGCTTTGCTGACGGGGCTGCGGGCGTGCGACATCATCGGCCTCCGGCTGCGGGATGTCGATTGGCGGGCCGGGACGATCAGCATCATCCAGCACAAGACCGGCAACCCGGTCACGCTGCCGATGCCGCCGTTGCTCACAGCCCGGCTTGCCGACTACGTCCTGACCGAGCGGCCCGCCGGCGGCGTGGATCATGTGTTCCTACGGCAGGTGGCCCCGCACACAGGGCTGGCCGACCACGCGACGATTCATCGGATCACCACCGTCGTGTTCGCCGCGGCCGGTGCCGTCGATCCGCGGGCCGGGACACGCCTGCTGCGGCATACGGCCGCGTCCCGGCTGCTTCGGGCGGCGACGCCGCTGCCGACGATCTCCGCGGTGCTCGGGCACGCCAGCGAGGAATCGACCGGGGTCTACCTGACCCTCGACGATGAGCGGCTGCGCGGTTGCGTGCTGCCGGCCCCGGCGGGGCCACGATCATGAGCGGCCACGGATTCACCAGCGTGTTCGCGGCGGCTCTGGAGGACTACCTCGCGTTCAAGGAGGCGATGGGCCTCACCGGCAGCTCCCGCATCTGGTATCTGAAGCGCTTCGACGCGTACTGCACCCGCCACGGCGCGACCGCCCTGGACCGGGCCACCGTCGAAGGATGGGTGACAGAACAGCTGCAAAGCTGCGGCACCTACCGTTCGTGGATGTCGTATATCCGTGACTTCGGCCGGTGGCTGGCCGCCCACCGCGACCCGGACGCGTACGTGCTCAGCAGCGCCTGGAAAGCCCCGTTCGTCCGCGCCCACCCATTCCTGCTCACCAACTCGCAGATCGAGCGGTTCTTCACGGCCGCCGCCGACGTGACGGCGGAATCGCCGTGGCAGTGGCAGGCGGTGGCCTTCTTCACACTCATGCACTCCTGCGGGATACGCACCGGCGAGGCCCGAGCACTGCAGCGTGGAAGCGTCGAACTCGAAACCGGGCATGTCACGATCGTCGAGTCCAAGGGACGACGCAGCCGCCGGCTGCCGGTCACCGACGAGGTCACCACGGTGCTCCGCCTTTGCGACGAGGTCTCACGGGAGCGGTTCCGCGGACGAGACACGTTCTTCGTCTCCGCGGCCGGGACACCCGTGACCGCGGCGTCGGTCGGGGTGATCTTCCACCGCATCTGGGACCAGGCCGGCCTGCCGCGCCCGTCCGGCGGAACCCAGCCGCGCCCGTATGACTTCCGGCATCACTTCGCCTACGCGAACCTGGAACGCTGGATGACCGACGGCACCGACGTGGCCGCGATGCTGCCCTACCTATCCGTCTATATGGGCCACGCGAGCATCGACTCGACCTACTACTACGTGCACACCTCCCCGGACTTCCTCCACGCCTACGCCGGGATCACCCGCGAGAGCAGCAGGATCCTGCTGCCGGAGGTGGGATTCGAATGAAACGCCACCCCGTCACCGACGCCCCCGACTTCTGGGCATTCGCCCGAGACTTCCTCCACGCCTACCTGCCCACCGTCCGCGGAGCGTCAGTGAAGACGATCGAGGCATACCGGATCAGCCTGGAATGCTTCCTGAGCTTCCTCACCGGCACCGCGCGCATCGACCGTGACGATGTCACCTTCGACTGCTTCGACCGGGCGCACCTGAAAGCGTGGATCGCCTGGATGAACGAGCACCAGCGCTACGCGCCGCGCACGATCACGCTCCGCCTCACCGCGGTCCGCGCGTTCCTGGCCTATGCCGCCGCCGAGGACATCACCCTCGTCGCGGTGCGCAACGCCGCGGCCACGCTCCGGGCCCCCGCCGCGCCGAAGGCCCCTATCGAGTATCTCGACCAGGACCAGACCCGGGCGATCCTCGCCGCGCACACCGGCCGCACCGGGAAGTCACGCCGGAACCGGATGCTGCTCATCCTGCTCTACGACACCGCCGCACGCGTCAGCGAGATCACCGGCCTCACCCTCGGCAGCATCAGCCTGGCCACCCCCGGCCGGGTGACACTGACCGGGAAACGGAACAAGACCCGCGTCGTCCCGCTGACCGACACCACCGTCGCGCACCTGCGCGTCTACCTCGACGAGTTCCACCCGGACCACGCCAGTCTGCAGGCGAGCCGGCCACTGTTCTACAGTCTCCGCCACGGCCAGCCCGTCCCACTGTCGACAGACACCGTCGCGAACATACTCGCCGCGGCCGCCGACACCGCCCGCGCAGTCAGCTCTTCGATCCCGGCACGGGTCCATTGCCACATGCTGCGCAAGACCAAGGCGATGGACCTCTACCAGCAAGGCATCCCACTGCCGATCATCATGCGGCTCCTCGGCCACGAGAACACCTCGACCACGAACGCGTTCTACGCCTTCGCGACCCTGGACATGATGCGCGACGCGATCAACGCCGCCACCCCCACAGCCCCGGCGGCCCGGCTCACCGAAGAGGCCATCGGCGTCCTCAACAGCCTCCGATAGGCACAAACGTTAAGCCGAGGAAACCGTCACGGACCCGCCCCGGCACAGGCCAGACCACACTTCCTCGGCATAACGAGAACCTCGGCCTAATCGCTGTGCACGATGGTGCCTACAGGTCCGCGCTGGTGCACGGCCATCCGCAGGGCTGCGACGGCGAGGGAGGACTCCATCCTCGAATCCATCGAGTACCCGACGATTCGGTTGGAGCAGGCGTCCTTGACCGCACAGAGGTAGAGCTTGCCCTCGCCGGTGCGGTGCTCGGTGATGTCGGTCAGCCACAGGGTGTCCACGGCCTCGGCGGTGAACTCCCGTCGGACGTGGTCGTCGTGCACCGGCGGGCCGGGCCTGGGGCGCCGGCCCTTGCGCTTGCCGAAGGCGCTGAAGACCCCGTGCGCCGAGCAGACCCTCCAGACGCGCCGCTCCGAGGCTTGGTAGCCGGCCTCGGCGAGCTCATCGGCGATGAACCGATACCCGAAGGCTGGGTCGTCGGTGTGGATGTCCATGGCGGCGTTGGCCAGGTGGGCCTCGTTCCAGTCCCGGTCCGTCACGGGGCCCTTCAGCCACTGGTAGTAGGCCTGCTTGGAGAAGCCCAGCACCCGGCACGTCACCGCCACCGGTACCCTCACGGGCGCTTCCGGGGCGGCCAGCTCGCGGACGAGCGGGTACATCATTTTGGGAGCGTGCCGGCGGCGAGGTAAGCGGCCGCGCGGCGCAGGACCTCGTTCTCCTGCTCGAGCAGCCGCACCCGCCGGCGCAGCTCCTTCACCTCGGCCGAGGCCTGCTCCGGGCCCGCGCCGGGCCGGGCACCATCAGCGGCGTCGGCGGCCTTGAGCCAGTTGAACAGCGTCGCCTCGCTGATCCCGAAGTCCCTCGCGATCTGCTTGTGCGGCGCCTCGCCCTTCCGGGCCACGGCCACGACATCGTCACGGAACTCCTTCGGATACGGCCTCGCCATGGTTCACATCCTCCCACCAGAGGAACCTCAGAACCTCTGGAGTCAGGAGTCAACCGAACCTTCAGCAGTCCCGGTCGTTGGCCGAGTTGAGTTGAGTCGTCGTGTCGTTCAGCTTGCTGGTCGTGTCGCCGAGCTGTGAGGTCAGGGTCTTGTTCTTCTGCGCGATGTTGTCGCGATCGCCTGTCATCGAGGCGAGGTCTGACGATGTCTTCTCGGACGTTAAGCGCCATTGCTCGGCAGAGTTTGTGGTGTAGGCGTAGCCAGCTCCGAATGTGACCAAACCCGCGGCCAGGAAGACAATTGCCACAACATAGGGCCAACGACGTGGAGCGCGGCGTGCAGGTTGGGCGTGCGTGCTCTCTTCCACCGACAGATGGGTGTCGGCGACGTATCGGCCGGTTTCGAGATTGCCCTCGGTGTCCGATGCAGCATCCACTTAGCCTTGATCCACCGATGGGGTTCGTGGCGGCGTGGCGTAATTAAGGGCAAGATGCCCGCCATCCCGGGGAGAATTGGACTTGCGACAGAACCAGTTCCCTGAGGATGAGAGGGCATCTCGTAGGTGCAAGTTTCCCACAGTCAGGCCGCGGTGGCGGTGTCCTTCGACGAGCCGAACCTCGTCTCCGCGGCAGGCCTGCTGCCGGTGATGCGCCTGGCCGAGGCCGCAGGGCTCCGGGCCCTGACCGACGCGCAT
The DNA here is from genome assembly GCF_020886775.1 of Sinomonas cyclohexanicum. GTDB lineage: Bacteria > Actinomycetota > Actinomycetes > Actinomycetales > Micrococcaceae > Sinomonas > Sinomonas cyclohexanicum. The sequence continues at coordinate 50,457 of NZ_AP024525.1, read as the reverse complement.
CTGAGCGTGCCGACGGACAAGGGCGCGAACGCGGGCCTGAAGATCGCCTCGCTGGTGGCCGGGATGGTCGCCGGGGCGGACTCGATCGATGACATGGCCCTGCTGCGCCACGGCGGGATGGGCAGGCTCTTCAAGGCCTGCTACGCGCCCTCGACCCTGGGCTCCTTCCTGCGCGCGTTCGCCTTCGGCCACGTCCGCCAGCTCGACGCGGTCGCCGCCCGCTTCCTGGCGAACCTCGCCGCGCGGGCTCCGCTGCTGGACGCCCCGGCCGTCGGGGAGTTCGTGTTCGTGGACGTCGACGACACGATCATCGAGGTCCACGGCCACGCCAAGCAGGGCGCTGGCTTCGGGTACTCCGGGGTCCGCGGGCTCAACGCCCTGCTGGCCACCGCCACCACGGCCCAGAGCGCGCCGGTGATCCTGGCCCAGCGGCTGCGCAAGGGCGCTGCGGCGTCCCCGCGCGGGGCGTCCCGGCTGGTCGCCGACGCCCTCTCCGCCCTGCGCCGCGCCGGGACGCCGGGGAGGGCGCTGGTCCGGGCCGACTCGGCGTTCTACGGGCACCCCACCGTCGCCGCCGCCCTCGCGGCAGGGGCCGAGGTCTCGGTCACGGTGCGCCTGGACCCGGCAGTTAAGCGTGCCATCGCCGCCATCCCATCGGAGGCCTGGACGGCGATCGAGTACACCGATGCGGTCTTCGACCAGGCCGCCGGGACCTGGATCTCCCGGGCGGAGGTCGCCGAGGTCCCCTTCACCGCCTTCGCTTCGCGGAAGAAGGCCGAACAGGTCACCGGGCGGCTCGTCGTGCGCCGCATCCCGGACCTGAACCCCAAGGCCCCCGACGGGCAGGGGACCCTGTTCGACACGCACCGGCACCACGCCTTCTTCACCACCGTCCCCGCCCAGGACCTGGGCACTGTCGCGGCCGATGCCACGCACCGTGCCCATGCGGTCATCGAGCAGGTCCACGCCGACCTGAAGGACAGCGCCCTGGCGCACCTGCCCTCGGGGAAGTTCGCGGCGAACTCGGCCTGGCTCGTCGCGGCGGTGATGGCCTTCAACCTCGCCCGCGCGGCCGGGACCCTGGCCGCCGGCCCCTTCGCGAAAGCCAGGACCGGGACCATCCGCCGCAAGCTCGTGAACCTCCCGGCCCGGATCGCCGCCAGCGCCCGGAAGATCCGGCTGCGGCTGCCGGCGAACTGGCCCTGGCAGAACGCATGGGAACAGCTCTTCACCGCCGCCCACGCCCCGCCGTCCATGCCCTAGGAAGACGCAGCCTGGCCCCGCGAGGCCCCGAACAGCACCAGAAGTGGAACACCGCCGGCAGCGAGGCCGCGCCCCCACCCCTGCCCGAAACATCCATCATCCACCGCCCGCACAGGACCGCCGGACCCAACACCCGATCGGTGGATCAAGGCTTAAGCCCCCTGAAAGATGTCAACCTCGAGCGAATCAGTCTGATTTTAGGGGACGAAGGTTCGGGCGGAGTAGAGGGACAGATCCTCGGGAAGAAGAGCCCGCTACCCCAGAACCCTTTCTTCTATGGCTTGGTGGGGCTGGCGTCGAGTCTCGGAATGCCTACTTAAGACGAAGACGCCGTGGGGTCGGGCGAAGCCAGCAGGTGGCGTCAGCGAACGACAAAGTCAAGCAAAATCCGGCTCGCTCTCTTCCGGGCGGCGCGGGACAGATGAGAGAAGCCACGCCTACGCTCCTTTCCCGCCCACGATCTCGTCAATCCTGCCCATGAGGGGCTCGAGTCCTGCGGGGGCTAGGTGGCCGTACTCGTTGAGTGTGGTCGACGGCTTGGCGTGCCCCAGTGCCCGGCTGACCGACAGGATATCGCCGCCGGCCTCGGACAGCGCGATGGCGGCGAAGGTGTGCCGGAGCCCGTGGACGTTGATACGCGCGATCTGTTCGGACCGGCCTTCATTCGCTCTGGTGACACCGCGTGTGAGGACATCAGAGACATACCGTTTTTGGACCGGCTCGCCAGGCTTGCGGGGACTCTCGAACAGAGGAGCTGAACCGGCACGGTCGCCGACGTGTTGATGCAGCCAAGGCAGCACCGTATCAGGCACCGGGAGTCTGCGTCGGCTCGCACGGGTCTTTGTCGTGTCCGTGCCGGACCCCGAGTTCCTCACCCAAAGCCTGCCTTCGATCAGGTTCCCGACAAGCAGCGACCGTGCCTCGCCTGAACGCAATCCCATGAGGCCCAAGACCCCCAAGAGAGCCTTGTCTGCAACTTTCGGTGTGGCAGCTATGACGGCCATGAGCTCTTCGGACGACCAATAGGGGCGTTCTACGTGGCCGAGGGACACGACAATGCCCTCGGTGAGGTCGGTGTCCACGAGCCTGTCGTGGACGCCTCGCTTGAAGGCGGCACGGAGGATCTCGACCTGCTTCTTCCGCGACGATGCGGCGAGGCCGGGACGCCGGGACCAGATCTCGATGTCGGTGGTGTCGAGGGTCGACACGACGCGGTCACCGAACGCCTCCCGCACTGCCGTTGCGTGGTGACGATCCGTGCTGACCGTGTTTGGGGAGCTGCCGGGGTCTGCTTTGGCAGTCAGATGGCGGTCCAGGAGGGTGCCGACGGTGACTGAGGCTGCACGTACCGCTCGGGCCTTGGGGAGGCCCATCTGGTTGGCGTCATCCTGGTAAGCCTGGGCCTTCTGGTGCTCCTTGTACGACTGCTTGCGCTGAGGCGCTTCCCGGCCGACGCCCTCCCGCCACCTCCTCTGCCAGCGCGGGGCGTTGCGTGCGCGCTTCTGGGCGACTTCAGCCCTAGACAGCCCTGCCCAGAGGTCATGGACCGTCATAGCGGCCATCGTTCGGTCGTCAGGGTCTCGGCGAGGTCCACCTCGGACTCGCGCTTCATGAGATTGTGCTCGATCCGGTCACGGCGCTCGAGTTCGGCGCGGAGCTCCTCGTCCGAGAACACCGCGAGGATCTGCCTTGCGAGGACCGAGCGGGCCGCCACGGCCACTCGGGCTTCTTGCTCGGATGCGAAGGAGACGTCCTGTCCGGCCTCGACGCGACTGGCTTCGACGAGCAGGTCGGCCGCGCGAGGGCGATCGTGTGCCCTGAGGACGTCCGGGTGGATGCGCAGCGTGGAGGCCAGCTTGACCAACGTGCGATCCGTCGGGATCGCGACTCTGGCCTTGCCGTCGCGGTATCGGATGCCGTTCAGTGCGATGTGTACGGCAGCGACGCTCAGGCCGGCGGCTGCTCCGAGATCGGCAACTGTCAGCCCGGATTTCCGATAGGCCGCCTTGAGCATTGTGCTCTCGGGCGGCACCTCGAGTTCTGGATGAGGAGTGGAAGAAGTATTCACATCCCCGCACACTACTACACGTCGATATACACGTCGATACTCATCTGATACGCTGCAAGCGCCAGGCTCCACGGAGCCGAACCGTCTAGGGCGTGTCTCCCATATGCCTCGTGATTGACGCGAGATTGTGGGTGGGTGGTATCTGTTGTGGACTCTCGTAATCGCCGGTTGACGGATGCGCAGTGGGCGTTGATCGGGCCGTTGCTGCCCTCGAACGCTGGACGGCGTGGTCACCCGTTCGGTGACGATCGCCGCATTGTCGATGGGATCATCTACCGGTTCCGCACCTCGACGCCGTGGCGGGACGTGCCGCGGGAAGAGTTCGGGCCCTGGCAGACGGTCTGGAAGCGGCACCGCCGCTACGCCGGAGACGGGACCTGGGACCGGGTGCTGCACGTGCTGCTCTCCCAGGCGGATGCGGCGGGGCTGATCGACTGGGACGTGTCCGTGGACGCGACGATCGCGCGTGCGCACCAGCACGCGACGAACACCACCCGCCCCGACCAGGACACAGGGGGCCGTGTCGAATCACAAGAATCTGCCGCTTGAGGAAGCTGAGCCCGCCGGTCACGGCATCGGCCGCTCCCGTGGCGGCCTGACGACGAAGATCCATCACGCCGTCGATGGCAACGGGCTCCCGCTCGCGATCGTCGTCACCGGCGGACAGCGCAACGACGGGGCGATGCTCAAGCGGGTCCTCGACGACATCCGGGTCCCCCGGGCCGGCGGCGGACGTCCACGCACACGCCCGGCCGCGGTCCTGGCGGACAAGGCGTACGGGTCCGGTGTGAACCGGCGCATGCTCCGCGCCCGCGGCATCCGGGCGGTGATCCCGGAAAAGAGCGACCAGATCACGTCCCGCAAACGCAAGGGCAGCAAGGGCGGCAGGCCGCCCGGCTTCGACGCCGACGCCTACAAGGACCGCAACGTCGTCGAACGATCATTCGCGCTCGTGAAGCAGTGGCGCGGCATCGCCACCCGCTACGACAAACTCGCGATCACCTACCGCGCCGGCGCAGTCCTCCACGCCGCCCTCATCTGGGCAACCCTATTAGGAGACACGCCCTAGGCGCAGCCGCATGTGCTGCGCGCGTCTCGAACGAGGCGAGTAAAACCGGCCAGGAGGCCGTACGGGGGCCGACGTACGCCCGACGCGTACGGGCATCGGAACTTCAGGTCGAAGTCCGAGAGGCACCGTTATGCAATGCACCGTTCACACAACCCTGACCAGCATCCTTGACAGCATCGGCCGCGAACACTCACTCCTGGAAGTGAAGGACGCAGCGCTGGTTGTCGGCGTGACCCCCTGGTGGATCCGCCAGCTCATCGCCGAGGGCGACCTCCGGGCGATCAACGTCGGCGGCCCTGAGAAGGCCGCGCGCTGGCGCATTGACCCCGAAGACCTGAATGCCTGGATGCGTGAACGGGAAAACAGGCCGCGCGACCTTGTCGGCTGACCAGTTCCCGTGGCCTGCATGCTCCGGAGCCAGCGGCCGATGCGGTCCGTGCAGATCGCCGGACACCCGGCTCACCTTCGTCAAGAAGCCGGAGTGTGTTGCGGAAGCATTGCGGAACCTAATGCGGAAGAGGGGCCACACCCGGTTCCGCAGAGCGTCCGCGCGGTCCTCTCCCCGGTGGACACGCAGAAGGCAGGCCCGAGCCTGCGGAGGTGCGGACGGAATCCCCCTACTTCTCTCCTTGTAGGTCGAAGAAGAAGGAGCTGTGGGGTGCCGGAAGAGAAGTCAGGGGGAAGTTCCCGCAGTTCCGCGACTCCGCATCGCACCGACAAACCGTCCGAATCAGGACCGGGCCCCGTGGGCTCACTTCTGATGAGGTGCTGCTTCTTTCCGGCACGTGAACCAGATGAAGAAAGCCCCCGCCGAGGCGAGGGCTCTCCAAGAAACTCCACCGATGCAGATCACGAGTGGCCGCTCGTAGACGATCCGAAAGGCATTGATCAATCAAGTCAGATATTGACTCCATTAACAACGCACCACAGGAGAACGAGAACCTCCCCGCGGCGGCCAGGTCGAAACAGAAGAAGTCGGTGGCGCAGCAGCTCGTCGAGCTGGCGCTCGAGTGCTTCGACTTCGGCGTAGACACCAATGACAAGCCGTTCGCCGTAGCAAAGGGCGGCCACGTGACCCGCTCGCTCAGGGGTGACAAGCGCTCAGTCCGGAAGGAACTCGGCGGCCTCTACTACCGTATGACCGGCAAGACCGCTTCACAGAACGCGCTTGCCGAGGCGATGGATGTGCTCGAGTGCCTGGCAACCGCGACCGAGCCTGTGAAGCTCTCGCTCCGTGTGGCGCGCCCGAACGACGACGAGGTCTACGTCGACCTCGGCAACCAGGCGGAGCAGGTCGTCCGCATAACCCCCGACAGGTGGGAGGTCCTCGACGGCGACGCGGACGTTCCCGTGCTTTTCCGACGGACCTCTCTCACCCTCCCACTGCCGACCCCGGAGCCGGGCGGCGACCTCGATCAGCTCTGGACCTTCGTCAACGCCCCCCGCGACCACGACCGTCAGGTGATCCGCGGCTGGCTCGTCGGTGCCGTGGTGCTGGTCGGGCTGCCCTGCCCGATCCTTGCCCTCCTCGGCGAACAGGGCACCGCCAAGTCGAGCGCACTCAGACGCACGTTCCAGCTGTTCGACCCCTCCAAGGCCGAGGTCCGCATGCCCCCGAAGGACGCCACCAAGCTCATGCACTCCCTGAACAGCTCGCGCGCCAACGGCTTCGACAACCTCTCATCCATCCCCAAGTGGCAGAGCGACATCTTCTGCCAGGCCGTCACCGGAGGGTCCGACGTTGACCGGGCGCTGTACACGGATGACGAACAGCGCATCATCGAGTTCCAGTGCGTGGTCGGCTTCACCGGCATCGACGTCGGTGCCCTCGCGGGCGACTTTGCGGAGCGGTGCGTCTGGGCCGAGCTCAGCGTGATCCCCAGTACGGAGCGCCGGTCGGAGCGTGAGCTCAATGCCCTGTGGAACGAGGCCTATCCCTCCATGGTCGGCGGCCTGTTCGATCTCGTCGCCCAGACCCTGCGGATGCTTCCGAAGGTGAACCTCGCCGAGAAGCCGCGCATGGCGGACTTCGCCGAGGTCCCGGCCGCCATCGACCTCGCCATCGGCACGAATGGCCTCGAGCACTACATGCTGTCCCACGAGCTGGTCTCCGAGGAGATCGTGGCCACCGACAAGTTCCTCGCCGCGATCTCCGGACAGGTCACCCGCCGCTGGGAGGGCACGGGGAAGGCCCTGTACGACCTGCTGCCGCGCCCCGTCGACGACCGGTTCTGGCCCGAGCAGAGGGGCGTCAGCGGGAAGCTGAAGAAGGTCGCCCCTGACCTGCGCAAGGCTGGCTGGGTAGTCGAGCAGGTCGTCCCCGACCCGAAGAGCAAACGCCCCAAGACGTGGGTCCTGGTGCCTCCCGGCACCGCACGTGTCACCGCCTCCGACGTCGCCGCACTCAAGGCCGCCCGCCAGCTGCACGACCTCGACATGCAGCGGTGGGTCGAACGGCTCCTCGCCGACGGAATGGCGCCGGACATCGCTGCCGAACGGGCGTCAGTGCTCCGCGGGAGCCCGATGTTCAACGGACACCCCGACCTCCAGGCGATGGCCGTGACCTCCCAGGCGATCGACCAGCGCCTCTTCGACGATCTGGGCCGTCTCGGCCTCACCCTCGCCGAGCTCGACCAGCTCGGCGAGGCTGGCGACACGACCGCGGAGGTGCAGTGATGGGCAGCACGGCCCGCCTCTACGAACAGTTCCTCGGCTTCTACGGCAACCCGGCGATCGGAACCCTCGCCGACGCCGCCCGGTGGACCGTCTCCGGACGGCTCGGAGACCCCGGAGGGCGGGGCAAGGTGCCCATAGACATGCGCGCGCTGCTAGATATCGGCAGGGTGCGCGGGGCGTGGACCATCGGCGAGGAATGCCTGGTCACCCTGCGCGAGCTGACCGAGCGGCTACCGGACGCGGCCAACCATGCGTTCTACCTTCGGGCCCAGACCGACGGCCTCATGGTGGTCGACATCGAGCCGGACTGCCCCGCGGAGATCGCGGCCAACCTGCTCGGACTCCCTGGCCTCGTCTACACGGAGACCTCGATGTCCGGCCGCGGATACCACCTCATGACAGCGCTGCCGGAGAACTTCTACGACCACACCGTCGCGTCCTCGAAGCGCGTCCTTCGGGAGGAGCATGGCTGGTACGAGCTCCTGCTGGACCATTGGGTGACGTTCACTCGGCAGCCCATCGGGAAGGGTGTCTTGGCCCGCGCTGGAGAGACAGGCAGGGCTTCCGCGCCGTTCGCCTCGATCGAAGGCGTGTACGCGTCACTGGCGGCGAAGGTGAAGGCGTCGCCGGGCGGGGGCGTGACTGCGGTGCCCACCAGCGGGGAGCTTCCGGAGATCAATGGGGGCCAGCAGATCGTCGAGCGCACGCTGGACGGTGCACGGCCGAGGCTGAAGCAGCTCGGTGACTTCGCCGACGACCACTCGCGCTGGGAGTTCTCGGTCCTTGGAACCCTCTTCCGCGAGATGCACCACCACTTGGTCGTCATCGGCTTCCTGCGCCGAACGTCGTACTCGGCGAGCGACCAAGCTTGGCTGCTCTACCAAGCGGCACTTGCGGCGATCCCGAGCCGCGCCAAGCACCACGAGCGCCGGAACGGCCAACCGTTCCTTCTCGACCGCGCGGCCGCAATGGTCGCCGCCAACAGTCAATAACCTCCCCAAAGGAGAAGAGATCTTCCAGAGCGAAGCGACTCTGTACGGCCACTGCGTCCCGGGCTGCCCGCTCAGGGCGATGCCGGTCGGAGCCAGTCCCGGCGACGCCGACCGCCCGCCGTACTAACCAAAGCCCGGACCGCCTCATTGGCGGTCGCCGTCAACGCGGGATCGGCTCCGCACAACAGCACCTTGGAACGGAAGGTCATCATGACGAACACCATCACTGCCAACCTCGACGCCGAGATCGCCAAAGCCAAGAAACAGGCCGCGCAACGCATCGCGAAGCTCAAGCGGGAGGCCGCTGCCGAGCAGAAGAAGATCGACGCGAAGGTGATCGAACTGCTCCGCGAGCAGGAACCGGCCCTGCATGAAGCGCTCGCCCGACAGGCCGTCGATGCCCTCGCAGCCGCCAAGGGCAAGAGCGCAAAGAGTATGCGTCGCCCGGCGTCGGCAGACTCATCAGCGCCGACGGGCTACTTCAACCCACCTCGGACCTTCGGAGCGGGGGAATGATGGACCACGAGTTCACGACTCCCTCCGGGGGATCGAAGGGGGCACAGCCCCCTCGCAAGCAGCACCGGAAGACACGAGCGCCAGCGAAGTGTCTGACGGGGCTACTGCTTGCCGCTCTGACGTACAGGTGAAACAGCAGCCCGACACCCAAAGCAACGCCCGTCGGGATGCTGCGGAAGCTGTCCGTCAGAGTCACGGCGCGAAGCGTCGTGGCAGTCGAGCGAAGCTCGACGTGGACTTCGGCCACACGACCCTTCCAGCGGTGCGCGCTCGCGCGTACCGCCTCGGGCTCCAGCCCGGCGTGTGGGTGAAGGCCGTCGTCCGTGACGCGCTCCACGCGTCACGGACGGATGAGCTCGATGCTGCCATTGCAGCGGCCCTCATCGGCGGCGAGCAGCGGGCACAGGCATCCACGGACGTGAGGACACTGGCCGCGCAGATCCGGCCTCTGGCCATCAATGTCAACGACCTCGACCGCCGTGCCCGTGCAGGTGAAGCAGTCTCCCTCAGCGTCGACATCCCCGAACTCATCGGCCTGCTCCGCGAGGTCCGAGAGCTGTTGGGTGATCGGAGGGCACAGTGAGCACGACGCACTACAGCCCGAGCAACAGCGCTGCCGACACCGAGCGGTACGTCAGGGGGAAGGACGACACGCGGGGTGCAGCAGTCACCTGCGACGTGCCGGGGCCGCCAGGCGCGTTCGCCGCACGGGCACGTGCACTGACGCAGAACACCCGCCGTGAGGTCGAGGCGCTGCACTACCGGCAGTCATTCAGCGACGAGGAATTCGATCCGGAGAACACCGAGCACGTCCTGCGCGTCAACGACCTCGGATACCTACTTGCGAAGAAGATGCACCCGAACGCGGACGCGCTCGTCGTCACGCACATCGACGGCCGCGGCGGGAAGGCGCACAACCACATCATCGTGATCAACCACGACAATGCCACCGGCAGGGCACTCTCGCAGTACCGGACGTTCCACGACCGAAAGGCGGGTGACCAGCGCGGCGTGCAGTCGGCCAACGACGAGCTGATGCTCGAGCACGGCCTCTCGGTGGTCAAGCGCATGGAGCATCAGCCGAAGGACTGGGAGCTTCGCCGCGAGGACTTCGCAGAAGGCTCTCTCGACCGCCAGATGGGCGATCGCATGATGGCCGCTCTCGAAGACCCCCGCTCGACGAGCAAGGCAGGACTCACCGCAGTGCTCGACGAGCAGAATCAGTCGCCCGGCGACCACGGGCAGCTCGTGCCGCGGATACGGCTCCACACATCCGTCGCCAAGAAGGGAAAACGTCAAGGCCTCGAGACCTGGACGCTCTACATCGAAGACCGGCGCGGTGAGACGGGCCGGGCCGAGCGTCGCAAGCGCACCTCGGTGCTCTCGGCGGACTTCACCCCCGAGGGCGCCCAGGCGTTCTTCGACTACCACCAGCAGAACCAGATTCAGAAGGGGCAGGACCATGAGCGCAGCGCTCGAACGGCTGAAGCGGCACGACGCGCAACAGGCGCAGTCCGAGACGCGGGAAGAGAAGACGATGGAGTTGTTGACCTCACTCCTCGCCGCCGTCGAGGCGCAGAACAGCCGGCTCGCGGGAATGGCGGAGCGGCAGCAGAAACTCGCCTCGTACGTGAAGGTCATGGACGAGGAGACGGGCAGGCAGATCGAGGCCATGGAGAAGCGGCTCCGGCAATCGATCACGGCGGCATCCGCGCCCGCGCCCAGCGAGTCCTCGACGAGCGAGAGCATGAGGAAAGAGCTGCACGAGATCGGGAGGACGCTGAGCGCATTCGTCAGCGCGATCGACGGGAAGCAGATCGGCGCCGCCGTTTCGTCACTGAAGACCGCCACGATTCGGGTCGAGAAGACGACGGCATGGAACTCTGAACAGGCTGCCCAGTTCGTCGAAAAGTACGAGCGGGCTCTCAACGCTGCTGGGCGGTCCATCAACACGACGAGGGAGCAGGCGGTAGTGGCAATAAAACAGACGGCTTCCGCAGCTGCAGACGGGGCCGCGGAACCGGTGGATGCGGCCATCGGACGCCTCGATGCTGCCAGGCGGAGCGCGGAGCATTTCGTTGCCGTCGCCGAGCGCCTCCAGAAGCCGTTGGGATGGGCTGCCGCAGCCCGAATGGGACTCGTCCTGCTCCCCGTTGCCGTGGTGCTGCTGATGGGCGTGCAGACAGTCTGGACGCTGGTCGTCGGCATCCAGTGGGCTCTTGCCCAGCACTGGGAGCTGTGGCTGGACATCACTGCCGGGATCGGTCTCGCCAGCCTCGTCACTGGTGCCGGGTTCGGATTATGGAGACTGACGGCGTGGGTGAAGGCAGCTCTCGACGAAGCCGCGACGCGGTTGGGGAGGAACAGGCGATGAAGTACGGCTACACACGCACATCGACACCGTCGTGGTTCGTGTCTAGGGCGGGGAAATCGGCGGTGCCTTCTGGGCCTCGTACTGGCCGCCGCAGAATGGGTAGCTACCGCCGTAGTTCGGTGCCCACATCGTCACACTCGACGGGGCGGCGTGCGGCGAGAGCCAGCACTCAGGGCAGGATGTGGGCAGATCGTCGCGTGACGGCTGAGCGGGAGGGACCTTAGGGGGCCAGGGAGCTATGGGGCCCCGTGGAGGCGATATCGTGCTTGAAAATCTTGGTCGCTCACGGGCCATTTCTCGCCAAGAGCCCCTGTTACTACCCAGTCTCCGGGGAGAGCCGTGGCGTGGCCTTCGAGAGTTCTGATCGTTTCCTCGCTCGACGCTTGTCGTGCCCTGACGAGGCCGACCCGCTTGTAGTTGTCTCCCCGAACGTGTTCGTAGGCGGCGGGGAACAGTTCGTCCTTGACGGACCACGAAACCGTCCCGTCAAGGATGCGCCAGTCGCCTGCCGAGGCCCGGAGCGTGCTGCCTCGCCTTGTCGTCCACGTCCAGTCTTCCGCGAGCTGGACCGCACGCACCACGCCAACGCGTTCAAAGAGCTGACCACATTGCTCTTCCGGGTCTGGGCCGGTGGTCATTCATGCCCCCGGGGTGGCGCTCGATTGGGCGAGCACGAAACCGAGGGCCGTGAAGAGTTCGATTGCTCCTTGCACCGCCTCGACGTCCTTTCGGCGGGCGTCGAGGTCGAGTTCCTCCCAAGGGATCATCATCGGATGGCGCTTGAGGCGATCGTTTCTTTCCTCCGCATAGCTCCATCCATACTCTTCGTGGTGACGCAGCCAGGAATCATGTTCCATGCGGGCGAGCGAGGTCATCTCGTCGTCGGTGAGACGGATTGCTTCCTGTGAACTGGGGGCCGTTCCGAGCCGGGTCGCCCACACCCGTCCCATCCGGCCAAGGGCCCGCGAGACGGAGACAAACGAGCGGATGTTGCTTTCCTTGGTGAACGCACTCAGATCCTCGTCCCATCGCCCCCAGACGCTGTCCCCCACGGTCGGCGTTCCATTCCTCCAGATCGCGAGATAGCGTTGGTGCGCGATGCGGCCCAGCCAGTCCCAAATGTCGACTCCCTGGCCGGGCACGGGATCGAAAGTCGGGCCCACCTTCGACATCCCTCCGACCAACCGTGCGCTGACCCCTCGCACCGTTTCGTCCCAGACGAGGATCCGCCATGACGGGTGCCGTGCCGCGAGGAATGTGGACTCGCCCTCTCCGTCGCCGGACTGCAGCAATGCCACGGCATCGCGCGCCATCAGATGCTCGATCGGTTCGCCGCTCGACTCTAGGAAGGGGTGGGAGCGGATGCCGAAGCGTTCGAGCTGGGCGGCGAAATGCGCAGCGATCTCGTTGCCACGTGGGCCGGCTATCGTCGCCCGAGGGACGACAGCGGCTCGGGAATGTCTGACGGTGGCCTGCACCCTGTGCTGGAACGCGAGCTCAGCGAGCACCGCAAGCTCGAATGCCGATGTGCCGGAGACGATCACTTGGTCGATGTTCTCCTCCTGCAGCCGCTGGACCGTATGTCGAGCCGCCAGCTCATGGCAGCTCACCGCGTCGAGGAGCCATCCTTCGGACGTGGTCATGGCCGTCCGCCTCCAGTCCTCGGCGTGCCACGAATTGTCAATGCGCACGACCAGGCGGCCGGGGATCTCGCTTGTGTGGTCGGTGAACGAGGAGGCTGCGAGGAAGTGGTCCATTGCCCTCAGATTGAGCGCATTGTCTGTGTACATCAGGTAGACGCCGCGCAAGCAGCCGGGACGGCGCGAACCCAGGAATCTTTGGACAGAGGCTCGGTCACCGACATCGAGCGCGAGGGCGAGCGCACCGATCTCGCGTGCAACGGCATGGAGTCTCTGAGGGTCTTCGCCCGCTGAGACCAAGATGAGCTGTTCCTTCTCGGTGAGCGAGAGCCGGAGCGCCTTCGCAACAGGCAGGGTCTCATCGCTGAGGCCGGCGAACAGGACCAGATGCTTCGCCTGACGGGCTCTGAACGCATGGACCCCGGATGAGAACAGCAGGGAGATGGCCTTGGCGGCCAGGATTACGATCGCCGAGAGTGCGAGGATGCGGGAGGCCTGGAGTCCGAGGGGCATCGCGGAGGGACAGCCTCGGACCTGCCCGAACGGGGTCTCCATTGTGCCGCCGAAGATGTCAAAGGTCCGTCGCAGCGCAGTCCAGCCGGGGGACTGGTCTCCGGAACACGGCCAGTATCCGGCAACGCCCATGAGCGCTGCCGCTGAGCCGCAGGCGCCCACCGCAACAGTGGCCAGCGGGACCGAGGGAGGGAGAAGGTCTTTGGCGGTCAGCAAGCCGACGGCGATCGAGGCGATGAGCACCGCCAGCGGCCACCAGGCACCTGGGGCGCCGAACTCCGCAAGGGGCTCTGGAAGGCCGCCGGCGAGTTCGGGAACGAAGCCGATCACCGTCCAAAGGAGCACCGCTGCAAGGAAGACGCCGGATGCAGCGCCGGCTATGGCTAGGCGGATGATCTGAACCATTTGGTTCCGCGGCAGCTGCGTCACGGAGGTCACGATATCGTCTGGGCTCACGAGAATCACCGAGCCGTTGGAATGGCTGTCGTGACGGGCTGTGACTTGCTGCAGGAGGCATTTTGCGGGCGGGAAGTTTCGAAGTGTGCCGAGCCTGCTCCGCGTTCTTGCCGCCGGAAGTGGAGCCGCACCGGTGGAATGAAGTACTCAGGTCGTCGGGCCGGCATACGGGATTTCCCTGATCGAATTGAGCACTGCTTGTGCCGTTTCATGGGCGGTCGATGCGGCCGGGACGACAACGGTCCGCTTCGGACTTGCATCCGCCGAGGCGAGGACTAGGAAGGGGAGCTCCGTCCCGGTCCACGCCACGATCACCATGGGCCGCGCGGCGGCGAAGGCAATGCCGATTTCGAGCCAGACGCTCGAAATGGTCTCCGTGCTCTCGGGCAGAACGGCTACGAGTACTGCAGCCTGGGCGACCGCGTTGATGTTCTGTGCGACAAGCTTGGCCATCGGCTCTCCAGGGGTTGCGCTGCCCCCCAGGCGCACGCCGTAGCCGCCCCCGGCGACCAGGCGCTCGATGGCCCGAGCATACTCTTCATCCCGCGTCGTCCCATGGGAGACGGCGCGAGCAACGAAGACCCAGGCGGTCATCCGGCCTGGCCTACCACTAGGAGGGTCTCGTCGTGCGGCACCGGGAGACGTCGGACTGCTCGGCCAGCCGCCCAACCCGCGAGTCTCAGCATGCCGAGGGCGAACTCCGAATTCGACACCAACTGCAGCGACGGCAGCCCGCGGCGCAGGGCTCGCCGGACCAGTTCCCTGTATACAGGCGCAGCGGGGGTCCGCACCACTTCTGATCGGACCCTGAAACCTGCTTCTGAGAGCCATCCTTCAATGACGCCCCGCTCGGGGAATGCTCTAAGCTCGGCTTGGCGGGCCGTGGGGAAGAACCTGAGGATGGTGTTGGCGGAAGTCGTCTCTTGGCAGGCTGTGCGCACGCAAACCACGCCATGCGGCGCCAGCATGGCTTTCAACCGCTGGCAGAGGCGGCCAGGGTGGGCGCTGTAGTGGAGCGACATGGAGCATAGGACCGCATTGGGACGGTATCGGTCGATCGTCTCGTCGTCGATATCGGCGACCACTGCTTCGACATCTTCCGCCTGCGTGCCCGCAGTGAGCATCGCCGCCGACCGATCGACCGCGATGATGCGATGAGGGTGCCAGGCACGCCGAATGGCTGGCCAGAACCTTCCTGTGCCCGCGCCGAGGTCGAGTGCTGTGCGGACGAGGACCTCTTCGGGGATGGCTGCGCGTAGGAGTTTGACCCATAGCTCTTCTGTCTGGGGGTCGAGGGGTCTGCTCGCGCGGAACCTGGGAGCGAAGCCCCGGGCATCGTAGTCGGTCACTTTGTTGCCTCCGGGTCGAAGTCCTCCAGGATGCGAGCCGTCTCGGGCACATGGGCGGCCACTCTCCTGAGAGCTTCTTGGATGGACTCGCCGACACAGGTCAGGCGAGAGGTCGCGATAAGCCCTGGTTCGAGGATCGGGTTCCCCTTGAACGGGATCTCCACTCCCGAGAGCACGGGCTGGATGACAGTGGGGTTGGCGGTGAATACGCCCGGCGCGAAGATCCCGATGTCTGCGGCCATCGCCGCGAGCCTCAGCGTTCCGCTGATGCGGGGGTTGACTTCGATCACGAGGGCGACGCCTTCTCTGGCGACGAACTCGACCTCGAAGAAGCCCCAGATGTCGAGCGCCTCTGCGGCCCGCCCAGCGGCCTCGTACATCGCGTCGGCCAGTGGGACCTGATCTCCCGACCGCACCCAGCGCAGCCTGCGCCACGGCGGCAGCAGGTCCCGCCTGGTCCTTCCCTTGGCAACGATGGGCAGCAGAGTGAGGCCCCGCTCCCGGTATCCGGTGACTGAGAATTCGAAACCATCGATCCACTGTTCCCAGTAGCTGTCGGGCTGGATTGGACCGGCACTGCCGGCCCAGCGGATCGAGCGGCTCTGCGTCGAGTCGCGTGCCTTCACGAGCACGTCGCTTCGGTCGGGGACCTGTCCAATGCCCCATGGAGTCAGAGGGACCCCCGCCTCCCGCATCAGGATCCGTGCGCAGGACTTGTCCCGTCCTGCTGCGACGGCGGTGGAAGATTGAGCATGCACCTCCGCGCCCTGTCTGCGGAGTTCGCCGGCCAAATCAGAATCCCGCAAGAGGCTGTCGTGACCTGAATGTATGCGGACTGCTCCCCCGGCTGCTGCGCCAGCGATCGACTGCACCCTCTCGACAGGCACCGGACCGCCCTCGCCGATCGGGATCATCGACGCGGGATCTCCGCCGAGGGGCTCGTACCAGACAGTCACGCTCGTCGGGGCAAGCAAGGTCAGGTCGCCCACAGCATGCCTTCCGCCCTTGCCTGCTCGAGGCCCTCGGCGAGATGGCGGGCGTAGGGTGCCCCGGCCTCATAGAAGAACTCGGATGGGAGGCTGATCGCCCGGTCGTGCAGGGCCTCCGCCTCGGGAAGCAGACGGCAGCCGGTGGCCCAGGCCTCCAGCTCGGGCCAGAACCGGCCCGGGTGCGCCTCGCCCTTCGCCTCGATATTGCGCAGTGTCCGGCTCAGGGGCCGTGTTGACACTTGCCGGGCCGGAACGCCGAGGTCGTTCAACGCTGCGATGGCGGCATCCCTCTGCTCCGCTCCGTCGCCGGCGGGCAGCACCCATACGAGATCGAAGTAGGTGCGATTCTCGCCCGGGGCCTGCGATCGGAGCGGGACGGCCAAAGGTGCGAGAGCCTCTTCGAGCACCCCTGCGTTCTCAACCCGGGCGTCCGAGAGTTCCTCCACACGGGAGAGGTGGTCCAGGATGAGAACGGCGGCGAGAGGCGACATCCTCAGGTTCCCGCCGAGTCCAAGCTCGGCGTGCGGCGCCTCGGGGGCACCTGCGAATTCGCGTCGGGTGCGCGGCTTGCTGTGCCCTACCATCAGCGCCGTCTCGTACAGCCGGCGGCTTCTCGTCACAAGCGCACCCCCATGCCCCCCAGAGACGAGCTTGCGGGCGCCGAGGCTCAGGATTGCAGCGTCGGCCCAAGCGCCAGGAGGGCGCCCACCGACCTCGCTGGCGTGGGCGTGGGAGCAGTCTTCGATGAGCGCAATATCCAGCGGTGCCAACAACTCGTGCAGGGACTTGGTGTCGACTGGCTCGCCGTAGAGATGGGTGACGAGAACAGCGCGAGTCCGCGGGGTGATCGCTTCGGCGATGGTGGCCGCCGTTGCCACCGGCTGACCGGGTGCCACGTCGGCGAGGACGGGGGCGGCACCCAGCCACAGCAGAGGGGTGACGGCAGCCAGGAAGGTCCAGCCCGCCACGACGACCTCATCGCCCGGCTCGACGCCGAGGGCCGAGAGGGCAACGAAGATGGCGCTCGTACCTGAGTTGAGGGTGAGCGCGTATTCCGCGCAGTAGCGCTCCTCGAGGCGGCGCTCGAGGTCGGCCACGGGGCCCCGTCCCGTGTAATCGAAGACTGCCCCAGAGCGGACGAGGTCGGAGACGCGGTCTGCAGCGGTGCCCGAGTACACGGGCCATGGAACTGGAATCTTCGTCATCAGTACCCCCTCGTCAGGTCAACTTCGTTGTGCATCCGCTCGCGTCGCAGATAGCGTTCGAATTCGGCTAGGAAGAGCCGACCGGACTCCTCGTTAGGCGCACGGGGACGGTCTGCCACGTGGCTGCTCAGGATGATGTTCGGCTGCCCCCAGAGGGGGCTGTCTGCCCGGGGCGGCTCCGGCGAGGTGACATCCAAGACTGCTCCTCCGAGCCGGCCGGAGCGCACGGCCTCCGCGAGTGCTGCCTCGTCGACCAGACCACCCCGGGCTGCGTTGACGATCCATGCGGAACCCATCAGCTCGGAGATCACCTCGGCCGAGACGATTGACCGAGTCGTCTCAGTAAGGGGTGCGCAGAGCACCAGAAGCTCGGCGTCGCGGCACGCCTCTCGGAACCGCTCGGCTGGCAGGAGGGCATCGACCAGCCCATGGCGCGGATCGTGCGGAGCAGGGTTCGAGCTGATGATCCCCGTCACTGTGGCGCCGAGAACCCCGGCCAAGTACGCCACTCTGGCCCCGATGGCGCCCATGCCGAGGATGACGACTCGCCGCCCGTGCACGGTACCAGTGGGTTCTGTCGGGGGCTCCCACCGCCGAAGATCCGAAAGCCTCACTGTCTCGTGGAGCCTCCGGACGGCTAGCAGCATTGCCGCTGTTGCCCATTCAGCTACTTGGACCGTGCTCAGGCCCCGGCCGTTGGACACGCGAATGCTTCGCTCCCGCCACGCGGCAAGGGGCAGGCGGTCCACTCCGACCGTGTCAAGGTGGACCCAGCGGACGGCCGTGCCCCGAGCGGCCGCTGCGAGGAGCTCCGCGGTGGGGTCGCCCTCCCGCCGCCATAGGATCTCGGCGTCATGTGGTCCGTCCCAGGACACGAACCGAAGGCCTTGGTGGGCGGGCAGCGTGCCCCGCTCCAGTATCCGCGGCGAGACCCCTACCGTCGCTGCCACCCTTACAGGTCCTTGTACTCGAGCAGGACCGGGAAGCGCACCCGGCTGCCTTCGTCGCCGCCGATGGCGGCGAGCTCGTTACAGGCCAGCTGAGATCCGCCGCCCAGGCCAGCTGCCAGAGTCGCGATCGCTTTGGCGACTCTTTCGGCGAGGGGGCCCACCTCCGCGCGGACGCCGCCCACGGTCTTGCCGGCGTCGTCCAACGCCTCCAGGGCGCTCTGGGAGGAGTCTGCGAGGGCGCGCACCACGGCGTCGATGAGCGCACTTTCCGCGGCTTCGAATGCAAAGATGGGTGCACGGGCGGCCGTGATGCGGTGCAACGACCGGGCTTCGGCTATCGCCGTTCCCGCACGTTCTGCCTCGCCCACTGCCGCGAAGGGGATGGCTGAGTTCGCGAGGGCCCGTGCGAGGTACGCCATGTTCCTGTCCCTGTGGACGGCATAGTCCGACCGCCGTTGCTCAATGAGGGCAGCCGCGCGGTCGGCGGCACGCTCCCACCCGCCGGTCGCGGCGTCCAGACACACCAGATTGTTCTCGATCGCGAGGGCGCTGGGGCGGATTCGGCTGGCCATATGGCCTTCGGCGGGGACCATTTCAAGGGCTAGCTCGCACTGCGTGCGCGCCTCACCATAGCGTCCGGCCTCCATATAGCGGAAGGCGAGATTGTTGCGCGCGCCCAGCAAGGCTGTCCGGTCCGCTTCGGAGGCGAGAAGCTCGACAGCCTCTGCGGCCGGGGCGAGGGATGCTTCCAGCTCGCCCATCTCCCACAAGCGATTCGACAGGTTCGATAGCGCGCGGCCAAGCTCTGGGCGGGCCTCTTCGGACGGATCCTGACGCAGTTCTGCGATTCCCGCCGAAACGGCCTCGAGCGCCTTGGCATTCCACCCGGCGTCGCTGAATCGACTAGACACCCCAACCAACAGGAATCCATTCCTCGGGGCGCGCTCATCCGACGGGGAAAACCGTTTCATGAGACGCTCGGCGAGCACCGCGGCGACCTCGGACAGGGCGACAGTCTCCTCCGGGAGGAGGCCGAAGGCGCTGTCGAGATCATCGTCGAACCGGCCCGCCATCGCGGCCGACGAGATTATCGATGCCATCGCGTAGGGCGACTCGACCTGGAGGGCGACCTCCAGCGCGATCTTCAGGCGAGGCACTCCCAAGCCGCCCACGACCTTTTCCAGCTCGGCCTGAGCCGACGGCGCCGTCACTGCGGCTCGCGCCAGAATGCGCAAACCGTT
This sequence comes from Sinomonas cyclohexanicum, assembly GCF_020886775.1. GTDB lineage: Bacteria > Actinomycetota > Actinomycetes > Actinomycetales > Micrococcaceae > Sinomonas > Sinomonas cyclohexanicum. The sequence continues at coordinate 31,156 of NZ_AP024525.1, read as the reverse complement.
CTCGTATCGGTCGTCGTCGATCAGCGCCCAAGTGCCCAGCCCGCCGGGGATCCCGCCGTCTTCGGCGACAAGCCCTGCGATCGCAAGTTCGGCGACCGCGTCGGGCTTCAGGCCGCTCGAGTAGCCCCCTACACCTGGATACACGCGTCGGAGCAGGCGTGCGAGCCGGCGATGGTCTTGCGGTGCTGCGCTGGGCTGCGCTATAGCTGCCAGACCCATTGCCTCAGACTCCCCGGGGAGGGAAGAGCGAGAACAGGGCAGCCATCCGGTCGAAGTCGACGTCGTCGAAGTGCTCGAGCCCCCCCGCCGCGGCGGCGACGCGGACATACCGTCGCTCATGGCCGAGCAGCCGCTGGATGACCCGTTCAGAGTCTTCGCTCTGCGAATCGCTGAGCACCGCAAGGAGCGCCCTCTGCAGGAGATCGACGATGGAATCGCTTTCCTCCGTCGGCATCCCAACGTCGGGAATCCGAACCCCGAGGGCATCGGCGAAGGAGCTGACGGCTGCCCGGTAGAGATCACTCGCAGTCGCGGGATCTCTTGTAAGTGGTGCCAGTTCCTGCACGACCGCTTCAGTCAGGACTGTCTCCACCTCAGCGCTCGAGCTACCAAGAGTCCGCCACCAGTCGCCAGCACTCCGGGCGAGCAGAAGGATCCGCACCGGCACATTGAGGCGGACACGGGAGAGCTGCTGGATCATCTCCGCGAGCTCGGGCCCCTTGGTCTCCGCGTAGTCCACCACCCACAGGCTCGGCTTCGAGACATGGCGGAACGCCACGGACGCGAAGTCGCGGACGAAGGCGGCATCCCATCCGGTGCCTTCAGCTTTGGCCATCAATTCCTGCGCTAGCCGGGACTTGCCGTGGCCTCCTGGAGCGGTCAACAGCCGAATGCTCAACCGCTCCTTGCGGTCAAGCCAGGAAGAGAGGCGCGCGATCTCGTCTTCACGGCCTGCGAATGGCACGATCGAATGTTCGGGGCGCAGGAGGGAGACGGGCGAGATCGCGTCCGGCGTACTAGTACTCGGCTCTGGCAGACCCGGTTCGAGGAGCCTGTTACCGGGGTCGAAGTGCGGCCGGTCGAGGTCGGGGACATGCCCGACAGCCAGGACGCCGACGAGGTCGTCGACCGTCGTGAAACCAAGCACCTGCACTGCACTGAGCCAGTAGGACCACTCCGTCGTGAAGTCCTGGGGAAATCGGATGCCCCCCAGACTCACCGGCACCAGCCGACGCCGTTCGTCGATGGCGAGTGAGACTTCCCGACGCACGTGGGGCGAGGAGATCGCGGATGCGGACAGCAGCACGACCACGGTTTCGCATTCGACTATCGCCTGGACTATTCGCAGCGCGAAGTTCTCACCCGCGCCGATGTCACGGGGGGCGAAGAATGCTAGGAGCCCCTGTTCCTGCAGGCGCCCTGCGAGTTCAGCGGCGATCGCATGGTCGTGGGATGCGAAGCTTATGAAGAAAGAACCTGACTGTCGTTGCTGCGGCATACCAAGTCCCCCCAATAGCGATCTGCCACGTGGACGCAGTATAGCCAACAGTCGGGGCGCTGCCCGCAGAATGAATTAGGCCCTGAACGTGTCGCGCCAGCACCCGGTATCGTCGAGCCGGCCACCTCCAGCGAGTCGGAGTGCCGTGCCGCGCCGATGCGGTCCGCGGCACCTCAACTCCCGAGGGCGATCCGCTCCGACTGCACCAACGCTGGCGAATGGATCTTCGCCAGGGTGGCGGCGAGGCGACGCAGGGCAGACTTGCGGGCCCGTTTCACGCGATGAGGCGCCAACAGTGTGAGGGTGTGCTCGGGCTTCCTTGACAGTCTGGGACTCCGCTTGCCTCCGGAGATTTCCTTTAATGGAGTCCTCCTGTGCGGGGGCTCGCCGATCCAGTAGCAGGGCCTGGGCGACGGCGGGCCTCCGCGGAGCATCACGGATTCCCCCGGGACGAACTGGTGGAGGCCATCGCTTACCGCGCGTGCTACTCCGACTGACCGAAGGCGACGTCCTCTTCGACGGCAATCGGGGAAGCCTCGCCAACGGCGCCAAAGGGTGGCGGGCCGAAGGCAGTTCGTGCAGCGGCGCCAGCCCCGATCCCGTCCCGGCATCGCCCGTCAGGGACGGCCAATCGGGCTTTGCAAATCAGCGACGAATCCCCCCAGGTGCGGGCCCACCAGTCACCCAGGTGCGGGCCCACCAGTCCCCAGTTTGCTGGGCCCGCATCTTGTCTTGCCAAAGCCGAGGGGCTCCCACCGGGTTTGAGCCCGGACAGAGTCTGCTGTGGGAGTGCTCGGAGTCACAGCCACCGGGCGGGGGCTGGACGAGCACGTCCTCGATCGAGGCCTGCCCCTCGAGGACCGGGCTCCTCCTGATGCTCATGTCCACGAAGCTGTGCGCTGACGCCTGGCATGTTCGGGGACTTCATCGACGTCGCGTGCCGGACGGAGAGGCTCGAGGACGGTCGTTCTTCGTCGAGGAGCCGAACTTACTGCCGCGCAGACGCGCGCGATCTGCTCCACGGCGGCCTCTTCGCGCATCCCTACCTTCATCAATGCGGGAAGTATCCGGGCGCCGCTCCAATTGAGGCCCAGGACGATCCCGTCGCGCTCGAGGCCATCGATCCAGGGGTCCGCCACTCCTCCAGGGGAATGGCCGTGGGTCCGAAGGCGCTGTACGTAGGCACATTCGAGATGACCTTCTCTGCCCTGCTCCGGAGGGACCAGAACGGCATGCTGCGCTGGCCGTCACCGTTGAGGGGAGCAGGGACGCCTCCCGAATCGCGGATCGTCCACGCCTGGCCGTGCTCGACGATCTCTTCGTAGAAGACGGCTGCCTGCGCTGCGCTGACGCTCATTTGGACAGCCTAGGATACCGGCGCGGAGGGATCACGTCGTGCCCGGAAGGTCGTCTGGCTGAGAGGGGCCTGAGGTGCCGGATTGCCTTGAAAAGTATGCGGTCCCGCGACGTGACCCCATCCCACGTCATAATGTCACTAATGGCGTGGGATGAGAGATGTGGACCGCCCTTGGTGGCCATGTCCGTCACCGACCGAACGATCAGCCGCACCGGCTCGGTAAATTCGGTGCTGTCACTGCTGGGGAGGGAGTGCCTGGAGCTCCTCGGAGGGCCGCGCCTGGCGCTCCTGCGCTGGTGCGCGGACGAGAATTGCACCCGCCCCTTCCTCGACAGGTCACACGGCCACAGACGCCGCTGGTGCGGCATGAAAGGCTGCGGCGACCGGGCCAAGGCAGCCGCCTACCGCCAACGTATGAAAACAGCTGGCCAAAGAGCGTAGGAACGTCCTTCCTTGGAAGGACTAGCGACATAGACGTTCGCTACCATCCGTACGTGCTATGCCACAATGACCCCCCTCCCGTGCCGCCCGCGCCGCCTGGCTGTCGCCGGCGTTGCAGGAACCGGGAAGACAGCCCAGTCACACGTGTACGTGATGTTCCTCAAGGGCACGAAGTTCAAGGACGGCACATTCCTCATGGACAAGGCCGAGGAATATGGCCGCCGGGAGTTCGCCGCGCACCAGGCCCGCGGCAGCGACCCCCTCGGCAGGAAAACAGCGGCCCCAACTATGACCAGTGGAAGGAACGGAGCCTGAACATGCAGAGGAAGATCGAGGCCGCGACGCTCTCCGGCCGGATTGCCGGCATGGAACGCCAGAACGATGGTCCCGACTACGAGAGGTGACGCTTTGCTTGCAGCGTGAGGCGGCCCCCAGCTGACAGGCCTTTTAGATACGACAGCCCGCGGGCTTCGTACGGTCAGGGACACCTGGCCCCACCGGACGCACCAGGTCCCTCTCAGAGGGACCTGGTGCGAGTAATGCCCGAACGGCTTTACCCAGCGCGCCTGACCCATGCAGGGATTGGGCAATTCCAGCGGTCCCGGCATATTTCAAAATGAGTCGGAGCGATTTTGTACTCGTTTATGAGCATTCCGTTTCATTGCGCACTGAGCGCGGCGGGATACGAATCGTGAAACCCTCATACTGGGGCCATGGCAGCGCAAGCAACACCATCCCCAAGCCCCACTGGCCGCCCTTCCAAGGGCCCGCGCCATACGTTCGCTGTAAAGCTGGACCTGGAGCGGGCAGAGAGGCTGAAAGAGATCATTCAGATCCTCGATACCAACGGCATTGACTACCTCTCGCCCCTGATCGCAGCCCACGTAGATGCTATCGACCTCGAAGATCTGCGAAGCAGTCGCGAGGGCGCCTGACGATCACGGCGACGGACGACCCCGGGCTCGGCCCACGCTGGGCCGTCACGAGGAAGGGTGGTGGGTTGGCTGTCGTCTGATCGCGCCCAAGGTGCGAGGCCATGATGAAGCTATTTAATCCGCCCCTCCAGCCATGACAGTCTGTCCGACCTCCTCCGGAACGGGACAAACCATGGTGTGGCGAAAGGCAAGCCAATGTCTGCCGGTGAAGAGCGACCCCAGGCATCCAGAGAACAGAGGGTCCGACGGATACGGCGCGGTATCAGGATGGCCCGGATGCGCGTCGCCTTAGACAAGGCCCGGGGACGTCCAACACCGCCCGCCGCCGTACAACTGGCACAGCTGCCCATGCCCCCGCTGCCGTCACCGCTCGACGCCCTCAAGTCCCCGGCCGGGAAGCTCCGGCGGGAGCCGGCATCACGCAGAGAAGCCGCCCTCCACCTGCGCCGTTCGATCCGGGCCGCGCGACTGGGGGTTGCCCTCGGAGGGGGAACGCGGCCGGCCGACCCCCGAGGCCGTGAAAAGACTGGCCCAGTTGAAGCTGCCGCCGCTCGAGTAGCAGCCCCAGCCTGCCTCATTCCGAAGCTCATAGCCGCGGCGCTGCGGCCGCTCCTCTTCGACGGCGACCAGGAAGAGACCATGGACGGTACCGGGGAGGGGCACGCAGAATGCAAGCAGCAGGAGACGGAGGAACAGCGATGTCCGACGAGACTGACGGCATGCCCGAGAAGGTGCACACCAGCCGGGTCGTGTCCAAGAAGGCCGCGAACCGTATCGCCGCTGCGAAGGCCTACGTTGCGGCCATGAAGAAGGCCGGGCAGGAAGCCCCAGAGTCGGTCAAGAAGCTGGCCACGATGGACGACGAGACCGGCACCATTCCCAGGAAGGTGCCCACCAGCCGGGTCGTGACCAAGAAGGCCGCGAACCGTGCCGCGGCGGCAAAGGTCTACGTCGTCGCCATGAAGAAGGCCGGGGAGGAAGCCCCAGAGTGGATCAAGGAACTGGCCAAGCGATCCAGCTGACGAACGCCACACGCAGCTGTCCAAGCTCCTCTGGAACAGGACGGACGCAGGTACAGAGAGGGTGAACCAATGGCCGCTGGCGAGTCATCCCGGACGTCGAGGGAAGCGACCGCTCGACGGATTCGGCGCGGTATCCGGGCAGCCCAGCTGCGGGTCGCCCTGGACGAGGCCCGGGGACGTCAGACACCAGAAGCGGTAGTGCGGCTGGCGCAGCTGCCCATGCCGCCGCTGCCATCGCCCTTGGACGCTCTCAGATCCCCGGACGGGAAGCTGCGGACGGATCCAGCATCACGGAGGGAAGTGGCCCGTTACCTGCGCCGTGGTGTCCGGGCCGCACAACTGAGGGTCGTCCTGGACGCTGAACTCGGCCGGCCGACCCCTGAGGCGGTGAAGAGACTGGCCCAGATGAAGCTTCCGACACTGGAATAGTCTTCCGATTCGTTGAAGAAATCCCTCAGGTGCCGGCGTCCCATTGATCCGGGGAGGGCAGGCAAGCGTCAGCCTTCGCTCATAGGCGGGAGATCGACCCCTGAAGGTGTGGCTGATCCTGATCATCGAGAGGCCGGTCCTGGAGCACTGTCTGCGCCTCACCCGCCGTAGGCGTCTTCCATCAGGGCCTTGGCTGCCGCGGCGGCGTCCTGGAAGCGGTCCTCACGGATGGCCTTCAGCGGCGTCCCGTAGTCCAGGCGCGGATTCACGGACGTGGCCCAGGCCTGGGTGACATTGCGCCCCTCGGCGGCCTCGACCCCGTGGAGCAGGTCGTAGGCGAAGCGGAGGCGCTGCTGGGCCGGCTGGGTGGGCTCGAGGTCCCCGCGGGCCCACTTGCGCACCTGCCCCGGGCCTTTGACCCCAGCCATCGACGCGACGAGCTTGGATCCGAGCATGTCGCAGAGGCTTTGGGCCACCGCGGCGATGTCCAGGCAGACATGGCCCGCGCGGTCCTGCGGGCCTTCTTGCGTGATGTCCCCTTCCTCGGCATCATCACCCTACTTCGGTTGCCCGGAAACTACGGGACTTGTGCCGGGAGCATGGTACCTGGACGGCGCGACCAGCCCGATCACCATTGGCCGCCGGCTCGCTCTTCGAGTGCGGCGATGACTTTGGCGGGTTCATGTAGGTGGTCGACGGGGCGGCCATGGTCCTGGTCTTCCGGCCTGCGCCCCACAGTCGGCGCGGCGGTTGCACTTGGGGTACGTTCACCCGGCATCTCATCGCACGGGGTATGGGCCCCTCCGGCTCGCCCGAGCCTCGGCGTGGGGCTGGTCTGGTGGAGCTGAGTGCGTTGACGGGCTGGCTGCCGGGAACCCCATTGTCTGGGGACTGCCCGGCACTGATAAATGTCAGGACTGTGAAGTACAGTGTGAACCATGACAGACAGGGACCGCTTCCGCCCGTTCACCGGAGATACATCCAAGAAGGTCCGACTCCAGTCGAACCCGCTAGCTCTTGTTCTTTGCCAGATCCGCTGGCCAGAGTTCGGTCATCTTCAGACAGATCTCAGGTCGATCGCCCTGTCCTTCGGAGCGGCTCTGCCCGACTACCCCATCTTCGAGGAAGTACGGGAGATGGCCTATCAAATAACGCCTGAGGGAGTCCAGCAACATCCCGGAGACACCCTATTTCACTGGACCTCGGTCGACCGCAAATGGCATGTAATGCTGAGCAGACGCTTCGTAAGTCTCTTCGCCACGACCTATGAAGAATTCGACGAACTCGCTTGCCGGCTACAAGATCTCCTTGAGAATGTGGCTGTCCACGTCAAAATTCCCCTCGTTGAGCGAGTGGGCGTTCGTTATGTCAATCGTCTTTCTAACCCAGACGTCCTTTCTGACTTGGGTGGGTACGTCAGACCTGAAGTTCTGGGGTACGCGTCCCTCGCCCCCGTGTCGAGGGACGTCGTCGTCACAAGCAGCACCAATCAGGTCCAATATGCAATTGGCGATATTGGGCTACGAGTTCGGTCCGGCGTTCTCCCCGCCAATGAAACAGTAGATCCGGCCGTTTCACCTCTCCCGTCACCCTCTTGGGTTCTAGATCTAGATGCCTTCTCGGAGGAAATGATACTCTTTGATCCGAAAGCTATAATTCAAGTGGCAGGAAAGCTGTCTGACACCGCATACGATTATTTCAAGCTTGTTATAACGGAGGGCTTTGTGAGTGCCTTCGGAGGTGCTGGGTGATTACCTCGTCTGGATTAGCCACGAATGATCCTCACCTTTCCAGCAGGAAGCTGCCGGTGTCTCTGGTTTGGGGACTCGCGATCGCCGTGACCACTGGGTCCTACATTGTCCCGCCAGAATCCCCTTGGACAGTTACCTCCGGCGGGCCGCAGCCAGCTGCGCACCACTGGTCTACTACTTCGCAGCCTCAACTGGTTGAAGTCACAAGATCCGAGATGGAACGCACCCCTGCGAAGCTGCTCGCCGAATTGCGGATCCTGTCCGGTATGACGGTTGATCAACTGGGCAGACTCATGGGCGTCTCCCGGCGCTCGGTCCACAACTGGCTAAACGGTGGCGCGATGTCCGCGGCACATGCCGAGCGCCTTGCGACCCTCACGGATATGGTCAGCAAGCTTCCTGCTGAGACGCCTCTCCAGCGTCGAGCAGCCTTACTCGACTCATCGGGGGGCCAGAGTCTGTTTCATCAGTGGATCAGCACCCTGCCCACGGATGCCCAGCTCCAGGCAAGCGCAATCTCTGCGCGTGATCGTGTTTCACTGTGAGCACGGAGGAAATAATTGAACTAGTCAATCCTGGCTGCCTAAACCTTCGGCAAGGGGACATTGTTGACATGCAAGACCTTGTCTTCATGGGTGAGGATTTCCATTACTCTGAAGAAACTCCCTTTGGGGTGGCCATCCTAAGCCAAACTTGCGACCTCGTGCAGGCCAGCAAAGAACGGTGTCTCGTCGCTCCCGTGCTTGAACCGACCGATAAGATTGTGTCGGACGCCAAGAAGGGTCGAAAACCACTTCATCTCTACCTTGAGTCGGCGGACCTTGGTTCCCAGCATGTAGCCGACATGGAGAGGGCGACTTCAGTACCGAAGTCCCGACTCGTAGGTCGGCGCCTGCTCGTGCGGAGCGTGGAACAAGCAAGCAGCAGTGAAGCCCGAAAACTGGGTTGGAGAATTGGACGTGCGTTCAGCAGGTTCCCTTTTCCAGACGAGGTTTACCCTGTCTTCAACAGACTGCGGAAAAAAGCGCAGGACAGGGCCGGCAGTCAAGGCGCCTTCGGACAGGTGCTCGACTTAGTCGCCGATATGCGTGTTTCTTCTGACCAGTGGGCCTCCCCCGGAAGGAATCTAACTCTTCATATCATTGTCCCAGAAGCCCACCTGATCCCAGATGACGAGGCTGATCCAGCTTGGGCTTGGGGGATTGATAGAGTTCGGGGGCTGAAGCAGGGCGAGATTGAGAAGAATCTCGAGATAAATCGCGTGTGCGAACTGATTCTGCAGAACGTTACCCATGACGGGACGACGCTCCTCCACCTGTGGCGTCGGTTTGGGCAAACTGTTCAGCAGACGCTACTCCAGCCGGCCTTGGACAACGCGGATGCCCTCGAGGAGGTCCACTCCTTCGAGGTGGAGGTGTTATCCGACGTGGATATGACCTTCAAGCAGTTGAACGCAACAGAGAGTCTCGACCTAGAGGTACTGTCCAGCAGTGCGATTCAGGCGGAATGAAGCGCTCGCAAGGTGCCTTTCCGACAAGTAACCAAGGCGAAATGGGCGGATCGAAAGCTTGGCGGGTCGTGCCTCTAGGCGTTCGCTGAAGGATCCTTCTACGACGAGCGGCGGGGCCGACGTACAGTTTCTCCCCGGAGACCGGACTAGATGTATGAGGCCATGACGTTGGTGACGCGGGTGCGGGCCTTGGTGGCTGGTGGCCGGTTTCCCACGGCAGTGTGTGGTCGATGGTAGTTGTAGTGGACGTTCCAGACCGAGAGGGCCTGTGCGCGCTGGTGTTCTGAGGTCCATTCGCGGGCGTAGAGGAACTCCTCGGCCAGGATCCGGTTGTAGCGCTCGACCTTTCCGTTGTGCCGTGGGGTGTACGGGGTGATGCGCTGGTGCCGGGCGCCTTGGAGGACGTGGGCGAAGTCGTGGGCGCGGTAGCAGGAGCCGTTGTCGGTGACGATGCGGTGGATCCAGGTGATCCCGTGCGCGGCGAAGAAGGCCTTGGCCCGGGTGACGAACCCGATCGCGGTGGCGGCCCTCTCGTCCGGCAGGGCCTCGGTGTAGGCCAGTCGGGTGTGGCCGTCCACGGCGGAGTGGAGGTAGACGTACCCGGCCCGGGCTCCCTTGGCCTTGGCCCGCTCGGCGGCCTTGGCCTGGGCGCTGCCGCGGCCGTGGACGCGGTGGCCGCCGCCGTCGGGGATGCGGCCGACCTTCTTCACGTCCACGTGGACCATGTGCCCGGGCCAGCGGGCGTGGATCCGCTTCGGTTCCCGGTTGGACTCGCCGTTGGGGTCGATGAAGCGGCGCCGGTTCAGTCCCAGATGGGCCAGGTGCCGGGACACGGTGCGGGTGCTGATGCGGATGCCCTCGTTGCCGAGCTCGTGGGCGATGCGGGCCGCAGACCACTTCCTCTCCCGGCGCATGGCCTCGATCCGGACCACGACTTCGGCCGGGGTGGCGGTGGGCTGGCGCCTGGGCACCGAGGGCCTGTCCTGCAGGCCCAGCTCGCCGTGCCTGCGGTAGCGGTTGACCCACGTGGACGCGCAGGCCCGGGAGATGCCCATCTCGGCGGCGACGTGGGCGATGGGGCGGTCCTGGCAGCGCTTCACCAGGCGCCGGCGGCCTTCCAGGGACAGCGGGGCATTACCGTGGGTCATAGACGGGTCTTCCTTCGGTCGGGCGAGTTCTTTGGCGATTACTCATCCTGCCGGGGAAGGCCCGTCCCCTTCACCCCGACCCGCGCCCGAGCGTCAGCAACCTCATGACCCGCAACAACTAGAGGGCTGCTGTGACAGTTCACGGCCAGAAGCGCCGGTCCTGGAGCACTGTCTGCGCCTCACCCGTCGTAGGCGTCTTCCATCAGGGCCTTGGCTGCCGCGGCGGCGTCCTGGAAGCGGTCCTCGCGGATGGCCTTCAGCGGCGTCCCGTAGTCCAGGCGCGGATTCACGGACGTGGCCCAGGCCTGGGTGACATTGCGCCCCTCGGCGGCCTCGACCCCGTGGAGCAGGTCGTAGGCGAAGCGGAGGCGCTGCTGGGCCGGCTGGGTGGGCTCGAGGTCCCCGCGGGCCCACTTGCGCACCTGCCCCGGGCCTTTGACCCCAGCCATCGACGCGACGAGCTTGGATCCGAGCATGTCGCAGAGCCCCTGGGCGACCACGGCGATGTCCAGATAGACCGATCCTTGGCCTGCAGGCTCAGACTGCGACTGCGACATCTTGAAATCGTATATTGGGTATCTGCGTGGCTGAATTAGCCGGGGGTCTTGCCGGTTTGGCGCCGCAGATGCCGCGCGCGACGTGGAAAGGCTGGAGAAAACGATAAGCGTAGTGGGCTAACGCTGTCTGGAAAGGAGCGCGCGCTACTCGGCGCATCGGTTCTCGCGTCGCCCAGTGTGAGGATGGATGCATGACCACGGCAGCGGCCCCGAAGAACCCGCGGCAGAACGTCCTCCGCTTCCTCTGGCGCCGCAGCATCCCGCTCGACATCATCCAGGGCGTGCTCATCGGTTTCGGGCTGTCCCTCCTGCTCGCGTTCGCGCTCATCAGCGTGCAGGCCCAGGCGATGATGACGACGGTGAACGGGTGGAAGACCACGCAGGCATGCGGGGTTCCCGGTAGCTGGCTGGTTGAGGCTGCCTGCGCGGACACCCTGCCCGCTGTGAATGCCCCGCAAGAGGCGGTCTACTGGCAGGCGACCGTCGATGCGAACGGCGCGAAGCTCGACGGCTCCAAGGACTACGTGATCCATTTCCCGGCGGGCGGCCTGCCGCCGGTGAGCGCGTTCTGGTCGATCACGATCGCCGACTCGAACCGGCTCATGGTCGAGAACCCGGCGCACAGGTACAGCGTCAGCGATCGCTCCGGCCTTCAAAAGAACCCGGACGGCTCGATCGATGTCTATCTGCGGCCCACCGCGCCAGCCGGTCACGAGGCGAACTGGCTGCCGACCCCGGGCGGCGGCTTCATGCTCTGGCTCGAGGGTGTCAGATGGTTTGTGTGAGGGCGGTGTCCCTGAGAGAAAGCCGAGACACTGATGAGCATGGTCAGCAAGGAAGAGCGGCAGGAGCGCCGCAGGGCCCAGCGTGAGGGCGTGGAAGCGCTCGAGGCGTCGGGGGCGCTGGATGAGCTGTACTCGATGATCGATGCCGGGCAGGTCCAGCTCGAGGGCAGGGACGGGCTGATCCAGCAGCTGATCAAGGCCGGCCTCGAGCGCGGGATGCAGGCCGAGCTGTCGGACCACCTCGGGTACGAGAAGGGCGACCCGGACGCGGCGCTGTTCCCGAACTCGCGCAACGGCTCGTTCCCGAAGACGGTCGGCACGATCGCCGGGGACGTGGAGCTCGCGGTCCCGCGGGACCGGGACGGGACCTTCACACCGATGCTCGTGCCCAAGGGCGCCCGGCGCCTGTCCGGGCTCGATGACATGATCATCTCCCTGTACGCGGGCGGGATGACGGTGCGCGACATCGAGCATCACCTCGTCTCCACGGTCGGCACCGAGGTCAGCCGCGAGACGATCTCCAAGGTCACCGACGAGGTCCTGGACGAGGTCCTGGCCTGGCAGCGCCGGCCGCTGGAGTCCTTCTACCCGGTCATCTACCTGGACGCGATCGTGGTCAAGGTCCGCGACGGGGCGCACGTGCGCAACAAGGCCGCGCACATCGCGGTCGGGGTGGACATGGACGGGATCAAGCACGTGCTCGGGATCTGGGTCCAGGCCGCCGAGGGCGCGAAGTTCTGGGCCGGGGTCTGCGCCGAGCTGGCCAACCGCGGCGTCCGGGACGTGCTCATCGTCTGCTGCGACGGGCTCACCGGCTTCCCCGAGGCGATCGAGGCGACCTGGCCCGAGTCGCTGGTGCAGACCTCATCTGTCCACAATGGCGGTGGCCGAACCGTTCGGCCAGCCACCTGCGCCGTGGCGGTCAGAACCCTTGCAGACGCGTCGCCCTCGAGGCCCACATGCAGACCCGTTCGGCCGCCGCGGGGCAGAATCGTGAATCAGCCAGCGGGAGATGCGACGCCGGTGCGGCGATCGCCGAGATGAGGTCCTGACGCGAGGCTGCCGCGCATCCCCGGCACAGGTGGGTTCAGTCCGAGAGGAAGGACCTGCGGTATGACAAGTACTGAACTGGCTACCGCTGCCGGGACCCCCGAGGTGTTCGCCGGCGTGGACTGGGGCGGTGCGTTCCACCAGCTCTGCCTCGTCGACTCGACCGGGGCCACGCTGCTGCAGAAGCGCTTCCCGCACACCGTCGAAGGCCTTGCCGGGCTGTGCGCCGCCCTTGCCGCGGTCGCTGGCGTGGTCCGGGTCGCCATCGAACGCGCCGAAGGGCTCCTGGTCGAGCGGCTGCTCGAGCTGGCCGTGGAGGTCTACTGCATCTCCCCGAAGGTCTCCGCCCGGTCCCGGGAGCGCTACCGGATGGCCGCGAAGAAGTCCGACGCGTTCGACGCCTTCGTCCTGGCCGACAGCCTCCGCCACGAACACACCCATTGGCGCCCGATCCGACCCGCGTCCCAGACCCTGATGCGCCTGCGCGCCGTGATCCGCGACCGCGAGCGGCTCGTGTGGCGCCAGCGCGACCTGGAGAACCAGCTCCGGGCGGTGATGGAGTCCTACAACCCTGCGGTCCTGCACCTGTTCTCCAGCCTCGACCGGGACATCTCCCTGCAGTTCATCAGGCGCTACCCACAGCCCGCCCAGGCCGCCCGCGTCGGGGTCAAGCGCATGGACGCCTTCATCACCGCCCACGGCTACTCCGGGCGCACCAGCGCCGAGACCCTCGTGGAACGCCTCCGCCCCCACCTGCTCGCCGCGGGCGAGGGCACCAGCGCCGGCCGGGCGTTCACCGCAGTGCGGATGGCCGAGGAGCTCTCCCTGCTCAACGGGCACCTGCGCGAATACGACACCGAGATCCGGGCACTGCTCGCCGCCCACCCCGACACCCGGATCTTCACCGCCTTCCCCGGCGTCGGCCCCGTCACCGCCGCGACCCTCCTGGCAGGGATGGGCGAGGACCGCGACCGGTACCCCTCCGCGGCGTCGCTGCTGGCCGAGACCGGGCTCGCTCCCGTCACCCGCGCCTCCGGGCGCACCCGCCAGGTCCGCTTCCGCTACGCGGCGAACAAGCGCATGCGCCACGCGATCGACTGGTGGGCCTTCGTCGCCGTCCGCGAGGACCCCCACTTCACCGGCGAGCACTACCGAAGGGCCCGGGCCGCAGGCCAAGGCCACCACCGCGCACTGCGCGGCGTCGCAGCCCGCTGGGTCCGCATCCTCTGGCGCTGCTGGCACGACCGCACCGAATACGACCCGGCCCTGCACCCCCTACGCCGGCAGGCCCTCGAAGCCGCCGACCACGCCCAGGACACCGGCCCCATCCCCCAGCGCACCGCAGAGGAACACCTGGCACTGCCCGCCGCGAGCTGAGCCCACGCACACCCCCAGCGGACGGGAAGCCCCCGCCCGCCGATCAGCCCTGCCCCCCGCGACCCCCATCCGGACCCCAGGGGTTGACAGCGGGAGTCTGCGTGGTGCACCTGATCCGGGCCTCGATGCGGTTCGTGGCCTACGGCCAGCGCAAGGCCGTCGCCGCGGCCCTCAAGACGGTCTATCAGGCCCCGAACGAGGCCGCCGCGAAGGCGGCCCTGGAGGAGTTCGCGGCCTCCGAGCTGGGGAAGAAGAACCCCAACACGGTCCGGGCGTTCCAGGACGCCTGGGAGCGGTTCATCCCGTTCCTGGCGTTCCCGCCGATGCTGCGCCGGGTCATCTACACCACCAACGCGATCGAGTCGCTGAACTACCAGCTGCGCAAGGTCATCAAGAACCGCGGCCACTTCCCCTCCGACGACGCGGTCGTGAAGCTGCTCTGGCTCGCGATCTGCAACATCGAGGACAAGCGCGCCCGCGAACGGGCCAAGGAGCGCGGACTGCCTGCAGACCGGCGCAAGGCCGACGGGCGCCTCGTCCAAGGCCAGGTCACCACGAACTGGAAGCAGGCCCTGGCCCAGCTCGCCCTGGCCTACCCTGAACGCATCAACCCCTACCTCTGAACCAAACCGGAGACCGACCACTCACACAAACAACTTGACACGCTCTCTGGCTCCGCGCCTACGAGCCGGGGCCCTCGGTGCTCGACGGGACGTACCACCCGCCGGCGGTCACCGAGGCGCAGTCGTGACCGCGCCAGTCGACGGTGCGGGGCGCCGCCGCATGAAGCCGTGGAAGAAGCATCTGCTGATCTTCCTCGCGACGGTCGCCGTGACGCTCGCCGGCGGCACGACGCTCCTGATCAGGTACGCGCCGCCGCTCGTGCTGAACTCGGCGCACAAGGCTATCTCGGCCGGCCTCGGGAACGGTGCGAACACTCCCGACAACACGCTCTACACGGTCCCGTACCTCGCCTCGCCCGAGACTGCGCACGGGAACAACTGGCTCCTGGGCGGGAACCAGGACGGGCTCTACACGGTCGGCTGGCTCGATCTGTCGAAGGGACCCGAGCTGCTCACGATCCCGGAGATGGGCAGCCGCTACCACAACGTCGAAATCGTCGCACCCGCGACCGGCGTCGTGATCGCGAACCTCAAAGCACCCGGAACGACGTTCATCGCGGCCGCGGGTCACGTGACCGCGGCCCCGCACGGGATGAGCGTCCTCGACGCGCCCGGGAAGCAGGTCCTCGTCATCGGGCGGACGCTCGTGGAGAACAGCGCCGACCTTCCTGCTGCCCTGGCCCTCGCGCAGCAGATCCGAGTGACGCCATACGCAGGTCAGTGACGCGCTCTCCCATGCAGGCCTCCGCTCTCTCGGCCGGGGCGCATCTGCAGCGCACTCTGGCTTAGGTCTTCTGGCACCACCGCTGCGAGGCCCGTCGCCAACTTCAGCCAAGCAGATACCCAATAATCGTATTCTGTGGCAGCCCAATGATTCTCTGATTCCCAGCATGACCTGTCGATCAGCGGAAAGGGAGCTTGCTAGGGATAACCGGCTCTTCGGATCTAAGCATGGTTGAGGGATCCGGCGGCGTGGCGGTGCGGGGCTGATGGGGTCGAGGTCTTCAGGATCAGAAGCGACCAAGCAATCTGATGAGAAGACCTCGACGTGGACCACTGTACTTGTGGGCCCGGTGCGCGCTGGTGCGCACGGGCTGATGCGCTCTTCCATTTCCCCGGCCTGCACGTGCTCGGCGTGTGCGCCGACGATTCAGGCGGGGGCTTCAGCCTGACGGTGACGGTGGAGACCGACGCCGACGTCGGCGGGTGCCCGGGATGCGGATGCGTCGCTGTCGGGCACGGACGCCGCGTCCACACCGTCGCGGACACGCCCTGCTTCGGGACCCCGGTGCGGATCCGATGGCTCAAGAGGATCTGGCGCTGCCCGGAGCCGGCGTGCCCGAAGAAGACCTTCTCCGAGGCCCACCCGTTCGCGGCCCCGCGGGCCAAGCTCAGCGCCCGGGCAGTTTCCTGGGCTACGGACGCCCTCGAGCGCGACGACACGTCCGTCTCGGCACTGGCCCGTCATCTCGGGGTCGACTGGGGCACAGTCTGGGACGCGGTCGCGGCAGAGACCCGGCGGCGCCTCGCCGATCCTGGACGGCTTGCCGGGATCGACGCGCTCGGGGTGGACGAGCATCTCTGGTCGCACACCGGCCCGCCCGGATCCGGGATGGTCACAGGCATCGTGGACCACACCCGCGGCCCGGACGGGAAGCCCCGGGCCAGGCTGCTGGATCTCGTGCCCGGCCGGTCCGGGCCGGTCTACCGGGACTGGCTCAAGGACCGCGGCGACGCCTTCCGCAGGGGTGTGAAGGTCGCAGCCCTGGACCCCTTCCAGGGCTACAAGAACGCTATCGACGACCAGCTCGAAGACGCCGTGGCGGTGCTCGACGCGTTCCACGTCGTGAAGCTGGGCACCGCAGCGGTGGACGATGTCCGCCGCCGCGTCCAGCAGGCCACCCTCGGCCACCGCGGGCACAAGGGCGACCCGCTCTATGGCATCCAGCGCACCCTGCGCTGCGGGGCCGAACGGCTGACCGAGAAGCAGAAGGGCCGTCTCGCCAAAGCGTTCGACGCCCACAGCGAGCACTTCGAGGTCGAGCTCGCCTGGGCCTGCGCCCAGCAGCTCCGGTCCGTCTACACAGCCGCCGACCCTGCCGCCGGCAGGCGGACCGCCGAGCACGTCCTCGCCGCGTTCCCGTCCTGCCCGATACCCGAGATCGCCCGGCTCGGGAAGACCCTGCGCCGCTGGCGCAAGGCCTTCCTGGCCTACTTTGACACCAAGGGCGCATCCAACGGGCCCACCGAGGCCGTCAACGGCGTCATCGAGACCACCCGTCGCATCGCCCGCGGCTTCCGCAACTTCGAAAACTACAGACTCAGATGCCTGCTATCCGCAGGCGGCCACCGCCCATGGAGAACCCCGAACCATGCTTAGATCCGAAGAGCCGGATAACCGCGACTGCTGGTCGGCCGACTGAGCGGAGAAGCTCACGTACCCCGGAGGCTGCTTCCTCAGGGTATGGAGTGGGTCCAACTGCGATTCCGACTACTGGAAGTTGCTCCATTGGTTCGGGGAACTGGCCCGGGACTGAATCTGGAGACCTTGGGATGCCAAGCTCCACGTAGGGCACGATCCCGTATTGATTGGGGCGATACTTCACATATGTCAGGTCTGTATGCAGGGCCGTCCAGCAAAGCACCCGGGTCTCTCGTTCATCTTTGAATCCGGAGTCTTTGATCGTTTGAAGGTCTTCGTAGATGTCAGACATCACATCGAGCTCCGGACGGGTCTTCGGACTGCGAGTGGATTTGGACTGGTGGGCGCGAGAGGCCCCTTCCAGTTCTCGAAGCCGCCCCCACGCCCACTTGATGTGATCCTCCTTGTCGTACTTGACCTCCTGCCATGCGAATGCGCCGAGTGGTCTTCGTCCGTTCTCGAGCACTTCTCGTCGCTCGGCGTCGTCATGGAAGCCTTGCTCGTCCAGCATCGAGCTGGTCATCGGGCGCTGTCGCCGCATTGACAGCGCCTTGCTGCTGTCGATGCCAATGGCGAAGCCGACCGAGTTACCCGTGTAGTTCCTCCACATAGTGAGGTTATTGGGGTCTTCGCATGCGCATGCCAAGAACGCCTTGTACCGATCTCTCGCAGTGGCGTAGCGCAGCATCGATCGAATGTCAGCGAGGACCTTGGGCTCCAAGTAGGCCTTGTGTCGTTCCAACAACTCCTGCAGCAGCATGGCTCCGGTCAGAAGCTCGTGCCGGTCATTCATGAAGGCGGTCGAGTTGGCCCACAGCACGTTCTCTCGAAGAATCCCCTCCAGCCCTTTAGCGTCGGTGTAGTGCCAAACGGTCCTAGGGGGCCACGCCTTCTCAGAGAGGCCGTCCGCCAGCTCAGTCTCTGGACGATCCGGGAGCGGGCTCATGCGCCAACAGTAGCCCGACAGATGAGCCGGGAACGCTCGAAGCTGCGGGGGCTTGACCGCGAACCATGGCTCCTAGCTTCCCCCAAGCTTGAAGAGCGCGTACTCAACCACATGAGAGGGTGCGCTTCTGCGAGATAGGTCGCGCGGACACCACGCGTCCTGAATGTCAGTGGCTAGTTCCAGGTACCGCCCGTAGTCCTTTGAATTCCAGCCGTGAGTTCCCCACCCGAGAGCCTTGGCAACGCGGGAGTCGAGGATGAGCGGCGCAGGACCTTGCTGGTCGCTCCTCGTGTTGTAGGAGGAGAAGTACAGCCACTTCGTGAAGAAGGCAGCGCCAAAGTGTTTGATCCTGTCCTCACCGGTCGTATTCAGCCTCCGGTAGGCCTCGACCGGGTGGAGTGACCTGGCAGCATCCAGCGAGCGTGCCAGCGCGTCGACGGCTCCCTTCTCATGGAGGGGTTTGACGGCACGCGCAACACGCTGGGCCTTCGTCCCAGTTCCCCAAGCGCAGATCGCGACGTACAGGTTCACAAGGTCTTCGTCCGAGCCTATGGCCGCTGCGGAAACGGCGAATACGTCACGCCGACTGACGTGTCTTCGGTCGCCGCCGAGTAGCACCTCCGGCACGGGCAACGAGTCGGGCCAACGGCTGGTCCAGTGACTGGGCAGATAGTCGAATCCCTGATTCTGCACCGTTGCGTCGGCGGGCGGACCTTCAGGGAAATGTTGTGCGAGGGCAGCAGTTATCTCATGGACGGATCGTGCCATTTCCTGGGTCCCTTCATCCTGGATGGCGGCCATACTTCAGCGCGCAGCCGGCACGTTGCCGGGCGCGCAGGACGTCAGTCCTCGTCACCGAATGATGTCAGTTCCCAGCGGCGCGTGATCCTGAGCCACGCCGACCAAGAGCACCACGACGCCGGCGACGGTCGGCAGGAAGTCGATAACCGTCCGGCTGCCTTGGGTTTCAACCGTACGGGATCCAGACCGCAGGCCACGCGAAGGGTAGAGAGCGGGCTCTTAGCCAAGGGCGCACCGGGCGCACATGGCCCAGATCGGCATCGCGCTCCCGCGTGATTCCGCTTTTTCCTAAGGCGCACGAGGCGCACGCGAATCAACACCAACTACTACCATTACGCCATCGGATCAACTACCACCGCGAGCCCGCGGATACCCGCGTAAGCCATCTCAGGTGCCGCACTCAGGGCCGAAATCCGCGGAAACACAAGGAAGAAGGCCCGAACCGTCTTGCGGTTCGGGCCTTCTTCTATCGGGTGGAGGCAAGGGGACTCGAACCCCTAACCCCCTGCTTGCAAAGCAGGTGCGCTACCAATTGCGCCATGCCCCCGTGGCCCTGGGACCAGAGTCACTCGACCGGGTCGGTCGAGCCGCTCCAGATGTCCTTCTGGGCCTCGGATTCCTTGGCCTTCCGATACAGGAAGGCACCCGCGAGAGCGGCGACTGCAATTGCAATCAGTCTCTTCACGGGCACCTCCACATGGCTCGGAAACCAAGTTCCGTGGGCGTACCAGGACTTGAACCTGGGACCTCTTCGTTATCAGCGAAGCGCTCTAACCGCCTGAGCTATACGCCCCCACATGACCCGATCTTGCCCTCGGGCCGAGACATGACTCTACAGCACATCTCGGCCCGCGGCCAAATCGGACTCAGTCGTCCGTGAGGGTCACTCCGATGCCGCCCACGAGGGTCGCCGAGATGTTGTAGAGCACCGCGGTCAGCGCGGACAGCGCGGTCAGGAGCACCACATTCACGACGGCGATGATGGTCGCGAACGAAGCCACCTGGCCGAGCGAGGCGATCTTCTTCAGGTCCAGGGCGCCGCTGCTCTCAGAGCCGCCGATCTCGCCGAGGAGGCCGTTGATCTTGTCGAAGATGCCCGTGACGTCGAGGACCATCCAGAGCACGATCGACGCCACGACCGTCACGATGCCGAGGGCCACGGAGAGCAGGAACGCCATCTTGAGCACGGACCACGTGTCCACCTTGCTCACGATCAGGCGGGCCCGGCGCTGCTTGGCCTTCGGGGCGGGGCGCACGAGCCCGGGCGCCCCGGGGCGCTGGCCTGCGGGGCGCTGGCCGGAGGCGCGCTGGGCAGCGGCCCCGGTGAGCGGGCGCTCAGCGGGCCGAGTGGCCGGACGCTGCCCGCCCCCGCCGTTGGGGCCCGCCGACTGCGGCGGAACGCTCGGTCGCTGCGGCGGGCGCGACGGTGGCGCTGCCTGCGGATACCCGCCTGACGACGGCGTGTTCTCGGGCGTGCTCACTCGGTACCTCCCAGATCCTGGTCAGAGTCTGCAGCCAACGTTACGGCATGAGCCCCGGCGACGCCTTCCTCGGACGTCTCGGCGACATCGCTGTCGTTCGGCTCGGCGCCCCCGCCGTCCGGGACCGGGCCGCCGTCGTCCTCCGACTCCTCGTCCTCGCCGAGCGTGCGCTCCGTGTTCTTCGCCACCGCGATGATGCGGTCGCGCTTGTCCGGCTTGGCAAAGATGACGCCCATCGTGTCACGGCCCTTGGCCGGCACGCCGGCCACCGCGGAGCGGACCACCTTGCCGCCCTCCATGACCACGAGGACCTCGTCCTCCTCCTGGACGATGAGGGCCCCGACGAGGTGCCCCCGCTCCTCCTGGTACTTGCCCACCTTGATCCCGAGGCCGCCGCGGCCCTGGACTCGGTACTCCTCGGCCGAGGTGCGCTTCGCGAAGCCGCCCTCGGTCACGATGAACACGAACGCGTCCTCGGTCACCACGTCGGCGGCGAGGAGCTCGTCGTCGTCACGGAACTTCATGCCGGTCACGCCGCTCGTGGCGCGGCCCATCGGGCGGAGCGCGTCGTCGTCCGCCGTGAAGCGCAGCGACTGGCCGTGGCGGGAGACGAGCATGAGGTCGTCGGTCTCGCTCACAAGCTGGGCCGAGACGAGCTCGTCGTCCTCGCGGAGGTTGATGGCGATGACGCCGGCGGCGCGGTTCGTGTCGTAGTCCTCGAGGCGGGTCTTCTTCACGAGGCCGCCCTTCGTTGCGAGCACGAGGTACGGGGCCTGCTGGTAGTCGCGCAGCGCGAGGACCTGGGCGATGCGCTCGTCGGGCTGGAACGCGAGCAGGTTCGCCACGTGCTGGCCCTTGGCGTCCCGCCCGCCCTCGGCGAGCTCGTACGCCTTGGCGCGGTACACGCGCCCGAGGTTCGTGAAGAACAGGAGCCAGTGGTGCGTGGTCGTGACGAAGAAGTGCTCCACCACATCGTCCCCGCGCAGCTGCGCGCCCTTCACGCCCTTGCCGCCGCGCTGCTGCTGGCGGTACTGGTCGCTGCGGGTCCGCTTGACGTACCCGCCGCGGGTGATCGTGACGACCATCTCCTCCTCGGGGATGAGGTCCTCGACGCTCATGTCGCCGTCGAAGCCCGCCACGACGCGGGTGCGGCGGTCGTCGCCGTGCTTCTCGACGATGCCGGAAAGCTCCTCGGAGATGATCTGCCGCTGGCGGGCCGGGTCGGCGAGGATCGAGTTGTACTCGGCGATGAGCGCCTCGAGCTCGTCGTGCTCGTCCATGATCTTCTGCCGCTCGAGGGCCGCGAGGCGGCGGAGCTGCATGTCGAGGATGGCCTGCGCCTGGATGTCGTCGATGTCCAGGAGCGACTTGAGGCCCTCGCGCGCGTCTTCGACCGTGGAGGAGCGGCGGATGAGGGCGATGACCTCGTCCAGCATGTCCAGGGCCTTGAGCAGGGCGCGCAGGATGTGCATGCGCTCCTCGGCCTTGCGCAGGCGGTACCGCGTGCGCCGCACGATGACGTCGATCTGGTGCATGACCCAGTGCCGGACGAAGGCGTCGAGAGAGAGGGTGCGGGGCACGCCGTCGACGATCGCGAGCATGTTCGCCGCGAAGTTGTCCTGCAGCTGGGTGTGCTTGTAGAGGTTGTTGAGCACGACCTTGGCCACGGCGTCCCGCTTGAGCACGATCACGAGGCGCTGGCCGGTGCGGCCGGACGTCTCGTCGCGCAGGTCCGCGATGCCGCCGATCTTGCCGTCCTTGACCAGCTCGGCGATCTTCATCGCGAGGTTGTCCGGGTTGGCCATGTACGGCAGCTCGGTGACCACAAGGCACGTGCGGCCCTGGATCTCCTCGACGTTCACCACCGCACGCATCGTGATCGAGCCGCGGCCCGTGCGGTACGCGTCCTCGATGCCCTTGCGCCCCAGGATGGTCGCACCCGTGGGGAAGTCGGGGCCCTTGATGCGCGTCAGGAGCGCCTCGAGCAGCTCCTCGCGGGTCGCCTCGGGGTTGTCGAGGTACCACTGGACGCCGGAGGCCACCTCGCGGAGGTTGTGCGGCGGGATGTTCGTGGCCATGCCGACGGCGATGCCCGAGGAGCCGTTGACGAGCAGATTCGGGAACCGCGCCGGCAGGACCGTGGGCTCCTGGTTCTTGCCGTCGTAGTTGTCCTGGAAGTCGACGGTCTCCTCGTCGATGTCCCGGACCATCTCCATGGCCAGCTGGGCCATCTTCGTCTCGGTGTACCGGGGGGCCGCGGCGCCGTCGTTGCCGGGGGAGCCGAAGTTCCCCTGGCCCAGCGCGAGCGGGTACCGCATGACCCAGTCCTGGATGAGACGAACGAGGGCGTCGTAGATCGCCATGTCGCCGTGCGGGTGGTACGTTCCCATGACGTCGCCCACCACGCGCGCGCACTTGTTGAAGGCGCGGTCCGGGCGGTAGCCGCCGTCGTACATCGCGTACAGCACGCGGCGGTGGACGGGCTTGAGGCCGTCACGCACGTCAGGCAGCGCGCGGCCCACGATGACGGCCATCGCGTAGTCGAGGTACGAACGCTGCATCTCCGTCTGCAGGTCCACCTGCTCGATGCGGTCGACGGTGATGGGGTCGCCGGACCCGAACGACGTCTGGTCGTCCTCGCCGGGCGTGGGGTTCTCGGGAGTCTCGTCGCTCACAGATTCTCTCCTCTAATCCTGTCTATTCGCTCTCGTTGCCCGAGGTCAGATGTCCAGGAAGCGGACGTCCTTGGCGTTCTGCTGGATGAAGTGGCGGCGGGATTCGACGTCGTCGCCCATCAGCACGGAGAACGTCTGGTCCGCGGCCGCGGCGTCCTCCATGGTCACCTGCAGCAGGGTGCGCCGGTCCGGGTCCATCGTGGTGTCCCACAGCTCGGTATAGTCCATCTCGCCGAGGCCCTTGTAGCGCTGGATGCCGTTCTCCTTCGGCAGGCGCTGGCCGTTGGCGATGCCCGTGCGGATGGCCTCGTCACGCTCGCGGTCGCTGAACACGTAGTCGTGCGCGTGGTTGGACCACTTGATGCGGTAGAGCGGCGGCTGTGCGAGGAACACGTACCCGTTCTCGATGAGCGGGCGCATGTAGCGGAACAGGAGCGTCAGGAGAAGCGTGGTGATGTGCTGGCCGTCCACGTCCGCATCGGCCATGAGCACGATCTTGTGGTAGCGCAGCTTGGAGATGTCGAAGTCCTCGCCGATCCCCGTGCCGAACGCGGTGATCATGGACTGGACCTCGGCGTTGCCGAGCGCCTTGTCGAGGCGTGCCCGCTCCACGTTGAGGATCTTCCCGCGCAGCGGCAGGATGGCCTGCGTCTCGGGGTTGCGCCCGCGCTTGGCGGAGCCGCCGGCGGAGTCGCCCTCCACGATGTAGACCTCGCAGCGCGAGGGGTCCTTGCTCGAGCAGTCGGAGAGCTTGCCGGGCATGCCGAACGACTCGAGCGGGCTCTTGCGGCGCGCGTTGTCGCGGGCCTTGCGCGCGGCCATGCGGGCCGCGGAGGCCTGGATCGCCTTGCGGATCACGTCCTTGGCGGGGCCCGGGTTGCGCTCGAGCCAGTCGCCGAGCTGGTCCGTCACGACGCGCTGGACGAAGCCCTTCGCCTCCGAGTTGCCGAGCTTGGTCTTGGTCTGGCCCTCGAACTGCGGCTCGGCGAGCTTGATGCTGATGACGGCGGTGAGGCCCTCGCGGACGTCGTCGCCGGTGAGGTTGTCGTCCTTCTCCTTGAGGATGCCCTTCTCACGCGCGTAACGGTTCATGAGGGAGGTCATCGCGGCGCGGAATCCCTCCTCGTGCGTGCCGCCCTCGTGGGTGTTGATCGTGTTCGCGTAGGTGTGCACGGACTCCGCGTAGGCGGTGGTCCACTGCATGGCCACCTCGAGTGCCATCTTGCGCTCGTGGTCAACGCTCTCGAACGCGATGACCTCCTCGTGGATCACCTCGATCTTCTTCGAGGAGTTCAGATGGCGGACGTAGTCCAGCAGCCCGTCGTCGTACTTGTAGTCGACGACCCGGCGCTTCGGGGCCGAGGATGCCTCCTGGGCAGGCTGCGTCTCGCCGTCCTCGCCCGCGAGTTCGCTCTCCTCCTCGTCGCCGCGGCGCTCGTCCGTGAGGGTGATGCGCAGGCCCTTGTTGAGGAAGGCCATCTGCTGGAAGCGGGCGCGGAGGGTCTCGAAGTCGAAGTCGGTGGCGTCGAAGATCGCCGGGTCGGGGTAGAACGTCTGGATGGTGCCGGTCTCGTCCGTGGCCTCGCCCTCCACGAGCCCGCCCACGGGGTGGCCGCCGTCGCGGAAGGACATGCGCCACACGTGGCCCTTGCGGCGCACCTCGGTCTCGACCCGGGTCGAGAGGGCGTTGACCACGGAGATGCCGACGCCGTGGAGGCCACCCGAGACGGTGTACCCGCCGCCGCCGAACTTGCCGCCCGCGTGGAGGATGGTCATGACGACCTCGACCGTGGGCTTGCCCTCGGTGGGGTGGATGTCCACGGGGATGCCGCGGCCGTTGTCCTCGACGCGCACGCCGCCGTCGTCCTGGAGGGTCACCTGGATGTGGTCGCAGAAACCTGCAAGGGCCTCGTCGACCGAGTTGTCCACCACCTCGTAGACCAGGTGGTGGAGGCCGCGGGGACCGGTCGAGCCGATGTACATGCCCGGGCGCTTGCGGACGGCCTCGAGGCCCTCAAGAACGGTGATGCTGCTGGCGCCGTATTCCCCGGGATCCGGCCGGGAGGTTGAGGGCTTGGCGTCGCCCTCGTGGGTGTCATGCTGCTGATGGGTGTTTGGGTCCACGGGACTCTCGTCAGCCACAGGCGTTCTCGACCCCTCTTCATGTCGGCTCAGGTTTCGGCGGGCTTAACGTGTCAATTCTACCGGTTCCGCGCGGGGACGGACAGCGCCACCCCCAATGCCCGGTGAGAGGCCTGCAAACCCGTCGTGGCGCGGCTCGCCTGCCACCTTCCAAGGGGCAGTGTGGGTCCCGCCCTCCTGAGCGCCACACGCGCCGTCCACGGCACTCGGCCCGGCCCGCGGAAGCTGACCTCCGGGACGTGACTCCCAGACGGGGTGTCAGCCGTAGGTGTCCCGCGGGCCCCGCCCGCGCACGTGCCGTGGGCCCTTCCGCCAGCTCGGGGCCGCAGGCCCGAGGACCTGGATCCTCGTGACGATCCCCTCGCCCAGCTCCCGCCGGAACCGGTCCAGGAGTGTCGAGGCCATGAGGCGCAGCTGCGTGGCCCACGCGGTCGAGTCGCAGCGGACCCGCAGGTCCGTGCCCTCGAAGCTCTCGGGCGTGCAGTGCGCGGCGATCTCGGGCCCGACGAGTTCCTTCCAGCGCGACATCACGGACCCGACAGCGACGGGGGAGTTCCACCCGCGCTCGGCGACCATGCGGTTCACCACGGAGCCGAGGCCCTGCGGGTCGCGCCCGCTGTACCCTCCGGTCGGCCGACGCCGTGGCCTGGACCCCGACGCGAACGTCCGCGGCGCGTTGGGGTCGGCCACGAGCGGTCCGGTGGCCCTGACACGCACCTCGCCGCGCACCTCGGCCGCCTGCCGCACCCGGTTGAGTGCCGCCCGCGCGGCGTCTACTCCATCCCCCGGCCCGGGGGTCGCCTCGTGGGGGTCACTTCCCGTCGGCCGCTCAGGCATCTTCCGGCTCCGCCGAAACCTCGTCGATCGCCCCCGGCACCACGCGGATCCGCCGCCCGCCCAGCTCCGGCGGGATGTCGCCGTCGACCGCTGCGGTCACGAGGACCTGCTCCGCCCTCGCCACGATGGCCGCGAGCCGCGCGCGCCTCGTCGCGTCGAGCTCGGCGAACACGTCGTCGAGGATGAGAATCGGCTCGTCGCCCTCCACGGCCGAGTCGTCCAGCATCACGTAGTACGAGGCGAGGCGCAGCGCGAGCGCCAACGACCACGTCTCCCCGTGGGAGGCGAACCCCTTGGCCGGGGCATCGCCGAGCAGCAGTTCGAGGTCGTCCCGGTGCGGCCCCACGAGCGTGAGCCCGCGCTCGAGCTCCCGCGGCCTCGCCTGGGCAAGCGCCGCGAGGAACCGCTCGGCGATCGCGTCCGCGCCGAGCCCGGCGAGGTCGCTCCTCTCGCGTGGTGCCGTTCCCTCGGCGGCCTCAGCGGCAGGCCCCGCCGCCGGTGCTGTGGCGGACGACGGCGCGCGGTCGCCGTCGTGCACATCCTCCTCGGCGTCGGGGACGGCACCCTCGACCGTTGAGCGGTACACCGCGCGGGCCACCTTCGACCCGTCAGTGAGCTGCGCGTAGGCGGCGTCGAGGTGCGGGCCGAGGCGTTCGACGAGTTCGAGGCGCGCGGCCAGCAGCCGGGCGCCCGCCCGGGCAAGGTGGCTGTCCCACACGTCGAGGGTCGACTCGACCGTGGCACCCGACGAGTCCCCGGCGCTGGTCCCGCGCCGGGAGAACCGCGCCGCGCGGGCGCTCTTGAGCAGGGCGTTGCGCTGCTTCAGCACCCGGTCGTAGTCGGCGCGCGTCCCGGCGAGGTGGGGGAGCAGCAGGGTCAGGAGCTCGTCGAGGAACCGCCTCCGCGCCGACGGATCTCCCTTGACCAAACCGAGGTCCTCCGGAGCGAAGAGGACGGTCCGCGCGATGCCGAGCAGGTCGCGGGCGCGCACGGTGCTGCCGCGGTTGATCCGGCCACGGTTCGAGCGGCCGGGGCTGATCTCGAGCTCGAGCATCGAGCGCTGCGGGCCCCGCACGAACCCGGCACGCACGAGCGCCCGCTCCGCGCCGAAGCGCACGAGCGGAGCGTCCGAGCTGACCCGGTGCGAGCTCAGGGTCGACAGCATCCCGAGCGCCTCGACGATGTTGGTCTTGCCGACCCCGTTGTGCCCGACGAGCACGGTCACCCCAGGGGACAGCTCGAGGTCGAGCTGGGCGTAGGAGCGGAAGTCGGTCAGGGAGACACGTTCGACGTACACCGGTTGGCGGCGCCCCCGCCTACTGTGCCGGGCGGGTGGCGTGCCCGCCGAACTGGTGCCGCAGCGCGGAGACCATCTTCATCGCAGGAGATGAGTCCTCGCGTGACTCGAACCGCGCAAACAGCGCGGCGGTGATCGCGGGGGCCGGCACCGCGTTCGCGATGGCCTCCTCGACGGTCCAGCGGCCCTCGCCGGAATCCTCGACGTAGTCGTCGATCTTCTCGAGGCCCGGGTCCTCGTCAAGCGCCTTGACCAGGAGGTCGAGGAGCCACGAGCGCACCACCGTGCCCTTCTGCCAGGCCCGGAAGGTTCCCGGGAGGTCCTTGATGATGTCCTTCGCGGCGAGCAGCTGATACCCCTCGGCGTAGGACTGCATGAGGCCGTACTCGATGCCGTTGTGGACCATCTTGGCGTAGTGGCCCGCGCCGACGTCGCCCACGTGGATGAAGCTGTCAGCGCGGTCGCCTTCGGGGCGCAGAGCGTCGAAGACCGGCATGGCGAGCTCGATGTCCGCGGCATCGCCGCCGGCCATGAGGCCGTAGCCGTTCTCGAGGCCCCAGACGCCGCCCGAGACGCCGCAGTCCGCGAAGCGCAGGCCCTTGCTCCGGAGCAGCTCGGCGTGGCGCTGGTCCTCGGTGAAGCGGGAGTTGCCGCCATCGATCACGAGATCGCCCTCGGAGAGCTTCTCCGATAGCTCGGTGATGACCTTGTCCGTGACCTCACCGGCGGGGACCATGACCCACACGATCCGCGGGATGGGGAGGGCCGCGACGAGGTCGTCGACCGTCGTCACATCGGTGATGTCCGGGTTGCGGTCCAGGCCCGTGACCTCGACGCCCGCGCGGCGGAGCCGCTCACGCATGTTGAAGCCCATCTTGCCCAGGCCGATGAGTCCGATGTGCATGGTGCGAGGTCCCTTCATGCGGTGGATGAGCGGGCAGCCGACGTCGAGCGGGGCGCCTAGTTGGGCAGCCGGACGGGCATGACGAGGTACCGGTAGTCGTCCTCGTCCTCGCCCTCGAGGTCCCGCTGGGCGGTGATCATGGCCGGCTTCGGCGCGCTGGTGAACGAGAACCGCACGAACGGAGTCTCGATGACAGCGAGGCCTTCGATCAGGTAGTGCGGGTTGAACGCCACAGTGATGGGCTCGCCGGTGAGCTGCGCCTCGAGTTCCTCGGAGGCCTGGGCGTCTTCCCCGGTGCCGGCGTCGAGCGTCACGAGGCCCTCGGTGAACGCGAGCCGCACCGGTGTGTTGCGCTCTGCAACGAGGGACACACGGCGCACTGCCTCGACGAGCTCCTGCGTGGAGACGACGGCGTGGATCGGGGTGGACTCCGGGAAGAGCGAGCGGATCTTGGGGTAGTCGCCGTCCACCAGCAGGGACGTGGTGGTGCGGCCGCCGCTCTCGAAACCCACGAGCCTGGAGTCATCATCGGCCAGGGCGAGGTTCAGCTCGCCCGATCCGCCGAGCGTCTTCGCGACCTCGCTGAGGGTCTTGGCCTTCACGAGGGCTGAGGTGGAGGTGCCGGGGTTTGCCGGCTGCCACTGGATCTCGCGCATGGCGAGGCGGTAGCGGTCCGTGGCCAGGAGTGTGATGAGTTCGTTCTCGATCTCCATCCGGACGCCCGTGAGGATCGGCAGGGTGTCGTCCTTGCTGGCAGCGATGATCACCTGGGCGACGCCCTTGGCGAACGAGTCGCCGGGAACTGTGCCCAGGATCGCCGGGAGGCCGGGGAGCGCGGGGTACTCCGCCTCGGGCATGGTGGCGAGGTGGAACGAGCTGCGGCGGCAGCTGAGCGTGACCTTCGTGCCGTCCGTCTCGACGTCCACAGGTGCGTTCGGCAGGCTGCGGCAGATGTCCGCGAGGAGTCGGCCGGAGACGAGGATGGTCCCCTCGTCACTGATCTCGGCCGGGATCTCGAGGCGTGCGGAGGTCTCGTAGTCGAAGCTGCTGAGGCTCACGACGCCGTCGTGGGCCTTGAGGAGGAGACCAGCCAGGACGGGTACAGGGGGACGCGGGGAGAGCGAGCGGGCCGCCCAGCTCACGGCCTCAGTGAGGACATCCCGTTCGACTCGGAACTTCACGGACGCGTTCCGCCTTTCATCGCTGTCATGGCCGCGGGGGCACACCTTCATGGCATCGCCCTCGGCGGGCGCTGACCACAGCTTAGCCCCATCCGTACTGGCGGGTTCAAGCCGGAGGGGCGTGACCGGTGGCCGGTGGGAAGCGCGTTCGGGAGGTTCGGACTTCCTGTTGGCTAACGATCTCCAGATTCTTGGTATTAGTGGTGTTAATAACCGCTGTGGAAACTGTGGATAACCGCCTCCGGCCGCGAGTTGACGCGGTTGAGGGGTGTTCACGTGGTGTTGATGGACGAGGGCCAAGGTGAGGACCGCCTGTGGATCCCACGATTCTTGTGATTCGCCCTTTCCACAGTGTGGATGAGGGTTTTAACCCCATCGGATGCGGATGTTCACTTAACTATCCACAGGGTTGTCCACATGCACCTGTTAATAAGGCACGCGCGGGCGAGGCGCCGTGGCCAATCAGGCGCCGCGCTGGGCCTGCTTGATCTTGTTGGTCAGCTCCGTGACCTGGTTGTAGATGGCCCGGCGCTCCGCCATGAGCTCGCGGATCTTCCGGTCCGCGTGGATCACGGTCGTGTGGTCGCGGCCACCGAGGACCTGCCCGATCTTCGGCAGGGACATGTCCGTCAGCTCGCGGCACAGGTACATCGCGATCTGGCGTGCCGTGACGAGCGTTCGCGTGCGGGACTTGCTGTTCAGCTCCTCGATCGTGAGCTTGAAGTAGGCTGCGGTCTCCGCGAGGATCTGGTCGGCCGTGATCTCCAGCGCAGAGTCGTCCGTGATGAGGTCCTTGAGCACCATCTCGGCCAGCGCCACGTCGACGGGCTGCTTGTTGAGGCTCGCGAACGCCGTGACACGGATCAGCGCGCCCTCGAGCTCGCGGATGTTGGCGGAGATCCGTGAGGCGATGTACTCGAGCGCTGCGTCGGGGGCCGAGAGGCCGTCGCTGTTGGCCTTCTTCCGCAGGATCGCGATGCGGGTCTCGAGGTCCGGCGGCTGGATGTCCGTCAGGAGGCCCCACTC
The DNA here is from genome assembly GCF_020886775.1 of Sinomonas cyclohexanicum. Lineage (GTDB taxonomy): Bacteria > Actinomycetota > Actinomycetes > Actinomycetales > Micrococcaceae > Sinomonas > Sinomonas cyclohexanicum. Next base: position 961 of record NZ_AP024525.1, on the reverse strand, counting down.
GAACCGGGACTTCATGCGGTCCTCGAACCCGTGCAGCGCCTTCGGCGGCTGGTCCGAGGTGATGACGACCTGCTTGTTGCTGTTGTGCAGCGCGTTGAACGTGTGGAAGAACTCTTCCATGGTCCCCGTGCGCCCGGCGAGGAACTGGATGTCGTCGATGAGCAGGAGGTCGACGTTGCGGTACGTCGTCTTGAAGCTCGTGCCCTCGTCATCGCGGATCGAGTTGATGAAGTCGTTGGTGAACTCCTCGGAGTTCACGTACCGCACGCGGATGCCGTTGTAGAGGCGCCGCGCGTAGTGCCCGATCGCGTGGAGCAGGTGGGTCTTGCCGAGCCCCGAGTCGCCGTAGATGAACAGCGGGTTGTATGCCTTGGCGGGGGCCTCCGCGACCGCGACGGCGGCGGCATGGGCGAAGCGGTTGGACGCCCCGATCACGAACGTGTCGAACACATACTTCGGGTTGAGCCGGCTCGACTCCTGGGACGTGCTCGGCGGGGTCGGGGCGGGGCGCACCTCCTCCCGGAGCTCCTCGCGGAACGCCGGACCGGGGACGGGCTCGAAGGTCTCCTCCCGCACGGGCACGAGGTCGGTGTCGACGTCGATCGCGCACCGTACGTCCTCGGAGAAGACCGAGCGGAGCGCGTCGTCGAGCGCGGACTTGATCTGTCCCTGCAGGACTTCGCGGGTGAGTTCGTTGGGGACGGCCACGAGGAGCGTGGAGCCGATGAGGCCCTGGGCCTGGGCGAGCGAGACAAATCCGCGCTGGCGCGGCGAGACGCGGTCATCCTCCTCGAGGAGACGCACCACTCGGCGCCACGAACTGCCAAGGGTGTTGGCCTCGTTGGCGTTCTCCGGTCCCATGTGCTCCTCTACGTGTGTGATCGACCCGTCGCCTCCCACGCTCTGAATCACATGTTTCATCCACAGGGATACCCACAGCCGTGGAGGAGGGTACTGAGAC